>NZ_JBFOHP010000002.1:6430000-7630000 GCF_040907265.1 Streptomyces sclerotialus
CCGGGCTCCAGGAGCGGGTCTCGGGCGAGCTGGGCGTACCGGTCGTCGACGGCGTCGCGGCCGCCGTGAAGTTCGCCGAGGCGGTGGCCGGGCTGGGGCTCGCCACCAGCGCCGTACGGAGTTTCGCCGCACCGCGTCCGAAGCGCATCGGCTCCTGGCCGCTCAGTACGCATCTGTCCCTTTCGGTCGTTCCGTCCGCGCGTAACGCAGATTTTTCCGCGGAGACATCAGGCATCTGACATCTGAGCTGTAGCTCTGTCTCTAGACATCAGGCATCTGATGTCTGCAGTATCTGGGTCCCACCCCGGGAGGCTCATGTGGCATCACCACCCCCGCAGCCGGACCCCCGCCTCTTCAACGAGGACCTGGCCCCGGCCCCGGAGCGCAAGTGGGGCACGTACAGCGTCTTCGCGCTGTGGATGTCCGACACCCACGCGATCAGCAACTACGCCTTCGCGTCCAGTCTCTTCGTGCTCGGCCTGCCGGCCTGGGAGGTCTTCCTCGCGCTGCTGGCCGGCATCACGATCGTGTACTGGCTGATGAACCGCATGGGGCACGCGGGCCACCGCACCGGCGTCCCGTACCCCGTGCTCGCACGGGCGAGCTGGGGCGTGTACGGCGCGAACATCCCCGCGCTCCTCCGGGCCGTGATGGCCGTCGCCTGGTACGGCATCCAGACCTGGCTCGCCTCCACGGCGGTGGTGCTGCTCGCGATCCAGGTGGCGCCGGGCCTCGCCGCGTACCACCACAACTCGTTCCTGGGCCTGTCCACGCTGGGCTGGGCCTCGTTCATGCTCATGTGGGGGCTCCAGGCGGTCCTGCTGACCCGCGGCATGGAGTTCATCCGCAAGGTCCAGGACTACGCGACCGGGCCGGTGGTCTGGCTCGTCGTCCTCGCGCTCGCCGTCTACCTGCTGGTCGAGGCCGGCGGCGACATCTCGCTCACCCGCAGCCTGACCGGCCTGAGCGGCGCGGAGCAGGCGCGCGAGAGCCTGATCGCGGTCAGCCTCACGGTCGCCACCTTCCTCACGCTCGTCCTGAACTACGCCGACTTCGCGCGGTTCACGCCCGACCACCGTTCCTACCGGCGCGGCAACCTCATCGGCCTGCCGGTGAACTTCACCGCCTTCGCGGTGGTCGCCGTCCTCGTCACGGCGGGCACGATCTCGGTGTTCGGCGAGGCGATCTATGACCCGGTGAAGGTGATCGAGAAGATCGACAACCCGGTCGTGACGGTGATCGGCGCCCTCTCCTTCATCGTGGCCACGATCGGCATCAACGTCGTCGCCAACTTCGTCTCGCCCGCGTACGACTTCGCCAACCTCGCGCCCAAGTACCTGAACTTCAAGCGCGGCGGGCTGATCACGGCGGTCCTCGCGGTCGTGGTGCTGCCGTGGAAGCTGTACTCCTCGGCGCTGGTGATCCAGTACTTCCTGGGCGGCCTCGGCGCGTTCCTCGGGCCGCTGGTGGCGATCCTGCTGGTGGACTACTACCTCATCCGCCGCGGCCGGATCGACGTGGACGCGCTGTTCGCGGCCGACGCGGCGGGCGCGTACCACTACCGCAAGGGCTACAACCCCAAGGCGGTCCTCGCCTTCGTGCCGTCCGCCGCGGTCTCCGCCGTGCTCGCGCTGGTGCCCGCCTTCGGTGCCGTCGCGCCGTTCTCCTGGGTGTTCGGCATGGGCGTGGCCGGAGCGCTGTACTACGCGGTGTCCCGGAACGGCCGGGTGGTCGGCGGCGCGATCCCGGACTCGATCATCCCCTCGCAGGTCAGGGAGGTATCGGCCACTCCGGCGCCCGCGGCGGACGAGGTGCGGGTGGCGGCCGCCGAGGGCTCCTGAGGGGTCTTGACGGGCCGCCGCCCGAAGTGAAGACTCTTCAACAGTTCGTTGAATTCCGCAGTGCGGAAGATCCCGTCACTGCATGCACCACGAGGAACACGTACACGAGGAAGGGGACCGGGTGTCCGACGCAGAGCTGATGCTCCGCTCCACGCGAGTCATCACACCGGAGGGGACGCGCGCGGCGTCCGTCACGGTCAGGGACGGCAGGATCGCCGAGGTGCTGCCGCACGACGCCGAGCCCCCCGCCGGGGCGCGGGTCGAGGACTTCGGCGACGACGTCCTCCTCCCCGGGCTCGTCGACACCCACGTCCACGTCAACGACCCGGGCCGTACGGAGTGGGAGGGCTTCTGGACCGCCACCCGCGCGGCCGCGGCCGGCGGCATCACCACCCTCGTGGACATGCCGCTCAACAGCCTCCCGCCGACCACCACGGCCGAGAACCTCGACATCAAGCGCGAGGTCGCCCGGTCCAAGGCGCACATCGACGTCGGCTTCTGGGGCGGCGCCGTACCGGGCAACGTCAAGGACCTGCGTCCGCTGTACGACGCCGGCGTCTTCGGCTTCAAGTGCTTCCTCTCGCCCTCCGGCGTGGACGAGTTCCCGCAGCTGGACCAGGAGCAGCTGGCCGCCGCCATGGGGGAGATCGCCGGCTTCGACGGCCTGCTGATCGTGCACGCGGAGGACCCGGGCCACCTGGAGAGCGCGCCGCCGGTCAGCGGTCCCAAGTACGCCGACTTCCTCGCCTCCCGCCCGCGGGTCTCCGAGGACGAGGCGATCGCCGGCCTGATCGCGCTGGCCAAGCGCCTGGACGCCCGGGTGCACGTCCTGCACCTCTCCTCCTCCGACGCGCTGCCGCTCATCGCGGCGGCCAAGGCGGAGGGCGTCAAGCTCACGGTCGAGACCTGCCCGCACTTCCTCACCCTGACCGCCGAGGAAATCCCGGACGGCGCGACGGAGTTCAAGTGCTGCCCGCCGATCCGTGAGTCCGCGAACCAGGACGCGCTGTGGCAGGG
This sequence comes from Streptomyces sclerotialus, assembly GCF_040907265.1. Taxonomy (NCBI): domain Bacteria; kingdom Bacillati; phylum Actinomycetota; class Actinomycetes; order Kitasatosporales; family Streptomycetaceae; genus Streptomyces; species Streptomyces sclerotialus. Next base: position 6,432,859 of record NZ_JBFOHP010000002.1, read on the forward strand.
CCTGGCCGACGGCACGATCGACTGCATCGTCTCCGACCACTCGCCCTCCACCACCGACCTGAAGACCCCGGACTTCGGCGACGCCTGGGGCGGCATCTCCTCCCTCCAGCTCGGCCTGCCCGCGATCTGGACGGCGGCGCGGGCCCGCGGCCACTCGCTGGAGGACGTGGTCCGCTGGATGGCGGCGGCCCCCGCGGCCCTGGTCGGCCTGGACCGCAAGGGCGCCATCGCCCCGGGCCGCGACGCCGACTTCGCGGTCCTGGACCCGGAGGCGACCTTCACGGTCGACCCGGCGCACCTCCAGCACCGCAACAAGATCACCGCCTATGCGGGCAGGACCCTGCACGGCGTGGTCCGCTCCACCTGGCTCCGCGGCCGGAAGATCAACGACGCCGGCGCCCTGACGGAGCCCACGGGCGAGCTGCTCGTACGCCCGTAGGAAGCGCCGCCGCGAAGACCCGTTCCCCGGCCGGGGAACGGGTCTTTCCTCCTGTCCCGCCCGCAACGGGCCGCCATGCCGCATGATGAGCCGGCCAGGCAGTAGGGGAACGATCACGGGGGGAACGGTCGATGGGCGACAGGACGCATCACCGGCGCGAGAGACTGCGCATCATCGAGGAGTGGAGCCGCACGGGGGTGCTGGCGGAACGCCGCAGCCTCCCCGTCGAGCAGCAGTTCCGGGACCGGGTCTCCCGCACGGGCTCCCGGCTCTTCGTGCCCCTGGGCCTCGCCTACTCGGACGACCCCTGGTACAACACCCAGGTCTCCCATCTGCTGGAGGCGTACGACGCGCTGCCGCACCGGCCCGACCTGGCCTTCGACTCGGTGTGGAAGGTCTTCGAATCGACGGCCGTCCGGACCGTGGCCACCAGGACGGGCAGGCGCCGCAACATCACCGAGTCCCTGCGGTACGTCAGCGACCACGTGGCGCTGGACGGTGCGGTGTTCGAGGCGATGACCGCGGAGGTGCCGAGCCAGACGTGCGAGTACCTCTTCAAGAAGGTCGTCCTGGAGGCCGCCACCGAGAAGGGCAGAAGGGTCGGGCAGCGGCTGACGGGCGGCGCCCAGGACGCGACCGCTGCCGAGCTCAGAACCTTCCTCGACCTGGCGCACGCCCCGGGCGCCGACCTGGACGCCAACCGCCGGCGGGCGATGCTGCTGCGCCGCGCGCTGGCCGGTGAGCGGCTGCGGATCGGAGCGGAAGAGGTGCTGCTGAGCGCGCGGGCCCGGTCGCGGCTGCTCCTCGGCGGACTTCTCTACACGGCCAGGAACGAGCGGTACCACGGCGAGTCCTTCTCCCCCTTCTACAGCAGCACGGCGAGCCTGAAGACCTACACCCACCCCCACTACCTCTTCCTCGCGACCTACGCGCTGGTGCACCTGCTGTGGGCCCAGTGGGAGCATCCGTACAGCCCGCACACGGAGGCCGTCGCGGAGAACGTCACCGAGAACCTGCGCGAGGCGAGGACGCTGTACGGCCGGCACTGGCTGGCGTGACTCACGCTTCCGCCGCCGTCCGCCAGAACATCTCCTCGTACGCCTGGAGGAGACGGCCGTAGCGGTGGGCCAGGGGGATGTCCAGGGCCCCGGAGTCCAGGCCGTGCCGGAGCGCGGTCAGGGCGCGGTCGGTCAGGTCCGGTGCGGGGGTCGCGAAGAAGTCGAAGAAGGCGCAGGCCTCGTCGGTGAAGCCGTAGCGGTGCCGCATCGCCTGTCCGACGGCGCGGCAGTAGTCGCCCCAGGCCCGGAAGTTGGCGGCGAAGGCCAGTACGGCGTCGGCCGGTTCGGCGCCGAGGGCGAGCCAGGCCGCGTAGGCGGGGTAGGCCTGGCAGCCGGGCCGCGGTTCGTACCCGGCGGTCTCCTGCTCCTTCAGGCCGCAGGCGGTGGCGAGGGTGCGGACGTGCTCCAGCACGATGCGCTCGCCGTCGGCGAGGTGGGTGAAGAAGGCGGCGACCGGCGGCTCGGCGGCGGCCCGCCCCGCGAGGTGGCGGAAGCTGCGGCGGTCCGAGGTGATGACGTGGTGCTGCTCCAGGGCGAGCGTGGCGAACACCTCGCGCGGGGCCTCGCCCGCGGCGATGGCGGGGACGAGGGGGTTGGCGCCGGGTGCGGGGGTCAGTTCCCGTACGGCGGTGTCGAGGACGTCGGACGCGGAACGGGCCATGGGCGGCCTCCTCGGACGGCGGGCGGGGCGGCGCCCCGCGTGGTCCCCTCCAGTGTGGCGGCAGCACGGGCCGGCGGGGCGGCAACGCCGGCCGACGGGTGCCGTCGGTGTCTCCCGGACCGCACGGGCGGCGGTGCCGTCAGGTGCCCGGCCGGGGAGGGCGGACAGGGACGGCAGAGCGGCGGCCTGGACGGTGGCGGCGGACGTCAGTTCGGCGAGCATGGCCCGGACCGCGGGCAGGGCGGCGTACTCCGGCAGGGGCGGCGCGGCGATCTCGCGGGGCACCGCCGGCGCGAGCCGCAGCAGCCGGACGGCGCCGGTCGCCGGGGTGAGGGCGAGCTCCGGCAGGACGGCCACGCCCAGCCCCGTGCGGACGAGGGCGACCGCGGTGAGGTGGTCGTCGGTCACCATGTCGATCCGGGGTGCGAAGCCCTCGGCCGGGCAGAGGTCGACCAGATGGCCGTGACACCGCGCGCACCCCGCTATCCAGGTCTGGTCGGCCAGCTGCGCCGGCGTGATCTCCCCGGTGTCCGCGGTGCCCGCGAGGCGGTGCCCCGAGGGGACCGCGACGACCAGGCGGTCGGTCGGCAGGGGATGGACGACCAGGCCGTCCCAGTCGTCCGCTGGGGGGGGCGGCCGGCCCTGGGGAGCTCCGGACAGCGGAAGGCGAGCGCGATGTCGCAGTCACCCTCGCGCAGCATCTCCACGGAGCGCGGCGGCGCGGCCTCGGCGAAGGTCACCTCGGGGCCGGGACGGGCGGCGCGCAGCCCTGCCGGCGCCGTCGGCACCAGGTCCGACATACCGCTGAGGAAGGACACGAGCCGGACCCGGCCGAGGCGTGCCTCGGTGAGGTACGCCCATTCCTCCTCGGCGGCGTGCAGCCGGGTCAGAATACGCCCGGAACGGCCGTTCAGGATTTCTCCGGCCGCGGTGAGCCATATTTCCTCTCCGGAATCTCCGGCATTCGCGCTGCGTACGACCAGCGGGGACCGTGCGGAATTCTCCAGTGCCGTTATCTGCCGGCGTACGGCCGGCTGGGTGCAGTCCAGGGCGCGCGGCCGACGCGAAGGAACCGGTCCGGGCGACGGCGCGCAGGACGCGGAGAGGGCGTGGCTCAAGCACAGGCGCACAGTAGGGAGTTGAAGTGAAGTGGGCAACATGCGGGCCCGTCGCGCGGCGGGCGTCCCGCGGGCCTGCCGGGACGGCGGTGGGGGCAAAGGCGGTCACATCACCTCAACGTGGTTCATATTAATCCGGTTATGCGCGACATTCGGTGGCCTCAAAGGGTTCTTTCTGGCTGCACAAAGGAATTGTTGGATTGCCGTGGGGCCCGGCTTTCGAGTACAACTTCTCGCCATGCGGACCAGGATTACTCGTACCGTCCACGGCACCTTCGGGGAATTACTCCAGAGGTATACGCGCGGAGCGGCCGGATACGGCCATTTCCTTTTCACGGCCCCGGTGGAAGAACTCCGCTGCCAGGCCCGCATCGGACGGGAGAACCGGTCCGGGGCGGCCCCGCTCACCGTCAGACCCGCCGGCCGGGTCAAGGCACTGCGCGTCCACACCTCGCTCAGCACCGATCTGCGGCAGCGCGGCCACGGCGGCGTACTGGAGATCGAGTCCGACATTCCGGTGGCGAAAGGGCACGCCAGTTCCACCACCGACATACTCGCCGGCGCGCTGCTGTGCCTCTCCGAGGCGTGCCCCGACATCCCGGAAGAGGCCGCCCACGCCCTCGCCCTGTCCGCAGCGCGCCGACTGGAGTACGGCGACTACCTGGTGCACCCCGGCATCGCGGCGTGCGCCCAGCGCTCCCAGCAGCTGATCACCGCGTACCACACCGACCTGCGGTGGACGATCGTCGGCGTGGACGAGGGCGGTTACGTGCACACCGAGGACTTCCACCGCCAACTCCCCGAGGACCCGGGCACGGCGGACGTCCACGAGCAGCTCTTCGGCGAACTGGACACGGCCCTGCGCGCCGGCGACGGACCGGCCGCCGCGCGGATCGCCACACGCAGCGCGGAGCTGCACAACGACCGGCTGCCGAAGGAGTCGCTCAGCGATCTGACCGCGCTCCAGCGGGACTTCGGGGCGCTCGGTATCCGCGTCGCCCACAGCGGCACGCTGGCCGGCCTCGTCTTCTCCCGGCACCAGTCCGACCACGACGCACGGGTCGCGGGGTGCCGCGGCGCGCTGGACGCCCACGGCTACACCGGGTCCACGTTCACCCTCGAGGAGGCGAGCCGTCCATGAGCGGCGCGACCACGACCCCCGGCCACGACCGGCAGGCGCCGGAGACCCCGGACACCGGGCACGGTACGGGCGGGACCCCACCGGAATCCCGGAAGGCCGGCCGGGCCCGCTACCAGATCATGGTGCTGGTCGCCGTGTGCTGCCTGGCCCTGGGCGGCGTCTTCGTCCGGGTCAGCGAGGTCGGCCCCGTGGCCACCGGCGCCTACCGCTCCCTGTTCGCCACGCCCATGCTCCTCGCGGTCTCCGTCGCCATGACGCGCCGCTCGCCGGCGGAGAAGAGGGCCGGGGGCGTACGGCGGCGCACGCGCATGAGCGGGCGGGACCTCGCGCTCGTCGCGCTGGGCGGGCTGTTCCTCGCGGCCGACCTGTGCCTGTGGAACATCTCCTTCCTCTCCACCTCGCTGGCGGAGGCCAACCTCCTCGCCAACCTGATGCCGTTCGTCATCGCGCCGCTCGCCTTCTTCCTCTGGGGCGACCGGCTGCCCTGGAAGCTCGCCTTCCCCGCGGTCCTCGCCCTCGGCGGCCTGTACGTCCTGGTCATCCTCGGCACCGGCCTCGACCCCACGCACCTGCGCGGCGACCTCCTGGCCCTGGCCACGGCGGTGTTCTACGCCCTGTTCCTGGTCGTGGCCAAGGGGCTGCGCGACCGCCACGAGGCCACCCGCATCATGGCCACCCTCAGCCTGGTCTGCGCCGTGGCGTGCTTCGCCGTCGCCGGCCTGCTCGGGGAGAAGATCTGGCCCACCGGCGCACAGGGCTGGCTGCTGCTCATCGGCCTGGCGATCACCTCGCAGGTGTTCGGCCAGACCCTCATGGCACACGCGGTGAAGTTCCTGCCGCTCCAACTGACCGCGCTCTTCGTGCTCCTGCAGCCCGTCGCCGCCGCCGGCTACGGATTCTTCCTCTTCGACCAGCGGCTGAGCCTGGTCCAGCTGGGCGGGATCGCGCTCCTGCTGGTCTCCATCTACTGGGCCAAGAACCTTCTGGAGGGCTCGAAGTGAGCACCGTGCACCCCGTCGCACAGCGAGAAGACCCCTACGAGGTCATCGAGGAGCTGGCCCGGGTCACGACGATCGACTGCGGGCCGCCGGCCGGCCGGTCACGGCTGCGTGCCGTACACGGCAGCACCGCCACCGAGACCAGCTTCAAGTCCCTCCTGGGGCTGGGCCTGCTGCTCCTGGCGCGGGAACGGGGCCTGCCGGCCGAGGGGCAGCCGGTGGTCGAGTCCACCTCCGGCTCGCGGGGCCTCGGCCTGGCCGTCACCGGACGGCTCCTGGGGCACCCCGTCCACCTCGTGTCCGACCCCGGGATCCCCGACGTGACCCGCGTGAAGACCGAACATCGACGCCGCCCGGACCCGCATGAGCGGTGTCCACCGCGGCAGCGACGCCCAGGCGTGCCAGGCCGTACGGGCCTCGCGGCACGCGGGATCAGCGTCGGAGGCTCGTCGGGCGTCTGCCACGAGTTCGCCGAGCCGTGCACGCTGACCCCCGGTGACCAGGTGACGATGGAGATCGACTGGGACCGGCGGTTCCGCAACATGCAGATGCACACCCTGGCGCACTTCCTCTTCCACGCCACCGGCGATACCTGGAGTCGCAGGGGCGGACCCGGTCCACCCGCGGCTGTCACATCAGCGACGACTCCGCCCGCTTCGACTTCGGCTGCGCCATCCCCGGCGAGGCGGCGGCCGTCGTCGAGGACCGCGTGCGGGAGCTGCTGGCCTCCTCCCCGGAGGCCACCGTCACCCCGCTGCCGGACACCCACGACGTGTTCGTGTGGCGGTCGGGCGACATCGTCATCCCGTGCGGCGGCATCCACGTCCGCCATCCCAAGGAGATCCAGGGATCGGTCCGGGTGCGCCGCCGCACCAAGGGCCGTCAAGGCATCCGCCTCTACATCGACCTCGACCGTGCCGCGGCCGGCTGAGGCGGCGGGGGCGCTTGGCCGAACTGCGCCTGCCGCCGCGGAAGAAGCGATGGCGGCCCTTGTGCGAGATTCACCTGCCCGATGGGACGGTGCTGCACGGACGGGAGGGGACGGTTCCGTCGTTGCTCCTGTGTCTGGCGCTGCTGCCATTGGTCCTGCTGTGGCAGGTCGGCCTGGCGCTGGCCGACCTGCCCGCCGACGACATCGGTGCCCCGCTGCGGACGGCCTGGAAACGGCAGGGTGCGCTCTTCGGCCGGTCGGCCATGACCGAGTCCGCGCGCGGCCGATTCCGGGCCCGGGGCGACAGGCTCGACCACCGGGTGGCTCACGCGCAGGCCGTGGCGAAGTGCTGGAAGGGATGAAGCCGGCAGCACCTAACCAGCGGCACGCTGGCCGGGCATCGAGGGCGCCCACGAGAAGGGGGTGGCGAGGGGCAGATCGGCTACGGCCGCCGCAACCACGGGGTGTTCACGAGTACGTACAGCCTGCGGCGACAGGAGGAGGCGAAAGATCGCTTCCCGCTCACGCAGTGATCGTTTGCCGGAGGAGGTAAGCGGGGTCAGGAGCCTGCGGCGATTTCCAGGTTGGATTCGATCACCTTCCGTGCGCCGACGCTGTCCGGCGTCTGTGGTGATCGGGGCTTGCGGTACCGGGCCGTAAGGCCTCAAGTGGGCAGCGTTTCAGCTCGTGGCGGTCTGGCGTTCGGCATGCGCCACGTCCGTTTCCGGGTGAGTGGCTGAGCGGTGTGCACCCGCGCTGAGCGCGAGAGCGAGCAGGGCCAGGACTTCGAAGGCGGCTCCGGCCAGCGGGAGCCGGGAGAGCAGCCCTGCTCCCACCAGAAGACCGCCGACGACGGCGGCCACGGTCTGACCGATATAGACGGCGCTGTTGTTGAGGGCCAGGAGCATGTCGGCGTTGCGGCCGCCGATGGCCAGGAGCCGGTGCTGGATGAGCGGGAAGCTCGCCCAGTGGACCAGCCCCCAGATGGCGAGTGCCACAGCGGCTCCGGGGAGGGAGTGCACGGCGATGCCGAGCCCTGCCAGGACGACCGCGAGCAACGCGATCGTCACTGTCAGGCCGGCGGTGGGGCTGGTGCGATCCGCGAGGCGGCCCCCGGCCATGACTCCGGCGAAGCTGCCGATACCGAAGGCGAGCAACAGCCAGGTGCGGTCGGAAGCGCTGGCATGAGTGACGGTGACCAGGATGCTGCCGAGGTAGGTGTAGACCACGAATGTTCCGACCACCCACAGGATGGTCGTCAGCATGGCTGTGGGGACCCGCCCGATGCGGATGGCCGTGAGCCGGTCGCGGATGCCGGTCCCCGCGGAGCCGGGCAGGGGCGGAAGGGTGAACCACAGCCCGACCGCGGTGATGAGGGCCAGGAGGACGACGAAGGTGAAGGCCCACCGCCAGGACGACAGGTTTCCGATCGCGTTCCCCAGGGGGACGCCGAGAGCGATGGCGCTGGTCATGCCCGCGTACACGATCGCCAGCGCCCGGCCGCGTCGCTCCGGCACGGCGATCCGCGCAGCTACCGCCGATGCGGTCGCCGCGAACAGCGCCGCGCCCGCTCCCGCGACGATCCGGCTGGTCAGTAGAACGGCGAAGGACGGCGCGAGCGCCGAGAGGGCGTTGCCGACGGCGAAGACGAGCAGGACGGCGAAGAGCAGAACCCGCCGGTCCACCTTCGACGTGACGCCGGCGAGGACCGGCGCCGCGATGGCGTAGGTGATCGCGAAGGCGGTCACTGTCTGGCCGGCGGCGGCGGTTGACAGGCGTAGGTCGTGCCCGACTGCGGGGAGCAGCCCGGAGACGATGAACAGGTCGGTGCCGATCGCGAACATCCCCAGCGCCAGCAGCCATATCCGGGCCCCTGCCGAGCGGGCCTCCGTTGTCCCTGGTCCGTGAACCATCGGACCGCTCCTTCCTTCCTGGGTAACTACATAACCGGTTATTCGGTTACTGAGCGGGTAACCTATCATGTGGTTATGAACGGGAGTCAGCTTGAAGGCACTCGACCCTGGGCGTGGTTCGGCGGGCGCCCCGGCGTCGACTTCGTCAACACGGTCCGAGAGCGCGCCACCACTTGGCGGGAGCTCCTGGAAAGCCCTGCAGACCTCGCGGAGTGGTTCGTTGCCGCGGAAATCAGCGCGCACCCCCTGGCCGTGGACCACGGGCTGCTCCGGCAGGCCAAGGAACTGCGCGAGGCAATCGATCAGGGAATCAGAGCGGTCCTGGCCGAGGAGCGCGTCCCGGCGGAGTCGGCGCAGGTCATCAACGCGTGGTTGGCACGCGCGGCCGACCGCCCGCCGTATCTCGATGTACGTGAGCGCATTCCGGTTCTGCGGACCGCAACCGCACCGTCCGATGCGCGGGACGCCCTGTGCCACATCGCGCTCGACGCCGCGGAACTCATGGGCACGAGCGCACGCGACACCGTACGAGTCTGTGCGTCGGCACCGTGCAGCGCCCTGTTCGTCGACCGGTCAGCGGCACGCCGTCGACGCTGGTGCTCGATGGCCACGTGCGGGAACCGCGCCAAAGCCGCCCAGTTCCGCCGCTCAAGCACGAAGCCGCACTGAAGGATTGCCCCGGCCGGCTGTGCCGGCGCCTTGCGCAGGCAGCGACTCCCGTCTGGCGGACTCGACGGCCGGTCAGCTAGCCCCTGCCGGCCGTCGGAGGCTGGCCGAACGCTGTTCCCTGGCTCGCTTCCGTTGACCACAGACAGTTACTGATCAAGAGTTCAGACACCAGCGACGAGCCGTACCGCTCCGCTGGTATGCCTCGGTTTCCTACCTATGGCCTACGGCGCAAAGTAGCGAACAGGGCTTACGAGCGTTCGCCGGGGTAGGGCACCTGCCCCCACTGCCGGATTACGGCAGCGGAGTCGACGCCGTGGTGGTCGCGCCACACCTGCCAGGCAGTGGCGCGCAAATCCGCGAGGAACTGGGTGCCGACGGCCATGTGCGAGCCCGAGGTGATGTGGCGCCCGATCTCGTCGGCCAGCTTTCTTTCCTCCTCTGGGGTCTCGGTGGCGAAGAGCATCAGGACGTAGTCGGCGAAGTCCCGCGCCCAGTAGCTGTGCCGCTCGTCGGCGGGCTGGGCGAGCTGGGCGATGCCCGCCTTGATCTTCTTGAAGCCGTAGCCGCCGTCCTCGGTCTGCCAGCGGTCCCAAAAGCCAGGGTCGGCCGGGGATCCCAGGATGCCGATGAGGCGCAGTAGCCGGTCCAGGTCCGGGCATTCGTGGTGGGTTTCGGTCATGGAACAGGAAGCTATCGAGGCTCGCGTCGCGTACACCATGGCCCGATAGTTATCGGCCAGAAAGTGACGCCAAGTCGGCATTGCCGCAGGTCGTGTGGGCGGCGCTCTTCAAGATCCGTCTCATTGCTGCCGCAGGCTGAGGGCTCACAGACATCTGAGCTGTGAGCCCTTACGGAGATAGTTCTGGCCTGTGGTCACGTCAGCCGCCGGGCGGCGTCAGAACACCTCCGGGGAGACCGGACCTTCCCCGTCCGCCGCGGCCGGTGCCTTCTCCAGGGGACCGCCGCAGCCCGCTGTCCTCGCGAGGACCCGGCGAATGCGGCGTCGTGCGCGCGGGCTCGCTCGGCCAGTTCACCGACCGCGGCCGCTGCGAGATTGGTGTCGGCTGCGCGCTGCAGCGCCTGGATCTTCTTCGACCGGGCCAGGCTGGAGAAGACCTCCTCCAGCTCGGGCCACGGATGCGCAGTGGCCCGAGCCGGCGGCCGTTGCTGGTGAGGGTCAGGTAGTGGTGGAAGCGCGGCAGGGTGGTGATCTCGCCTGGATCCACCAGGTCGTCCCACTCCTTGGCGATCAGCATCACCGCGTCCCGGGAGCCTGCGGTGCTGGACAGGGTCGAGGAGTTCTGCACGATCGACTCCCGTGTCGCGGTACTCACCTGCTGCAGCAGCTGAGTCATGGTATGCAGCCGGGCCCCGAATGACCGCAGCTCCTCGCTGATCCCGGCCAGCACGCTGCCGGAGGCCCCGTCGATGCTGATCAGCTCATCGACGAAGACATGGAAGGGACGGCGGTGCTCCTCGGGCATTTCCCGGCGGGCGAGCGTGGCCCGGTACAGGTCCTGGAACAACAGGTTGACCAGCAGCCGGTCGGTGGGGCCGGAAGCGGAGGGGCGGATCCACACCAGCTTGCCCTCATCCATCGCGGTCCGGACGCTGTAGCTGCTCATCGGGCTGCCCAGCAGCGCCCGGGGGACCTTGTTGGCCGCCAGCCGCGCGATGGGGTTGGTGACGGTGGGCATGGCCTCCGCCGGCAGCGTGGGGAACTCGCTCTTTCACCAGCGGGCTGTCTCCGCCGGCAGTGAGCCGATGACCCAGGCACGGAAGAGAGCGTCCCCCAGCAGCGTCGGGACCTGCAGCAACGTCGTCTGGCGCTCCGGATGCTGCTCGGCCACCGCCTGGCGGTTGACCTCCACCAGGGCCTCCACACACTTGGTCAGCACCGTCAGCGCCCGCGGATGGGTGGCATCGCTCCAGCCCAGCACGGAGGCGCAGGCGTCCACGACCGCCTGCTGTACCCGCTCGGGGTCCTGGCCGCGCTCGGCGCCCAGCGGATTCCAGGTGCCGATGCGGGCCTGGTCGCCGTGGCGGCCGGTCAGGTCCAGGTGCCACACCCGCCGCATGATCGCGCTGTGGGCCAGGTACTTTCTGGCCCGGAGGTAGGCATCGCCATGCGGGTCGATGTACAGGCCTCCCTCGCCGGCGTGCGCCAGCCCCCTTGAACTGGCACAACGCCTGTTCGGTCTTGCCGTAATTGCTCTTGCCCACCCGCAGGCTGAACAGGGTCTCCGGCAGGGGCGAGGCGATCAGCCGTTCCCGCCCGTCCGGGCCCTGATACCAGCCCTGCAGCATCACGCCGCTCGTGCCCGGGGTGCAGGTGGGAAGGTCGCTGGCCAAGACCGGCAGCACGCAATGCCGGGTGGGCGGCTTGAGCAGTCCGGCCAGCTCATCCACCCGCACCCACGAGGGGCGCGGACCGGTGATCTGTCCCGTCCTCCACCGCTTGTCAAAACTCTTGCGGTAGGGCGCGTTGTCCGGACCGATCCGCCAGGGGCCCAGCCGCTGCCCGGTGTGCAGGAGCCGGTTGCCGCCGGCCCATACATCCAGCGCGGCCGCGATATGGCTCAGCCGCTGCTTGGCGCCCGGCCCGCGTAGAGGAGCAGCGCACCAGAATCTGCACCCGCACCAGGACGGCGGGGTCCTGCAGTTTGCCGAGCACCTTGTTCCGATCCACCCGCCGCGGGGGCGCTGGGCATCGTCCTCCTGCTGCTGCCCTTCGTCCTGGTGGCACGCCTACGCGAACGGCGCACCCTGCGCGCGGGGGCCCGGACAGCAGCGGCCACTCTCCCTGCCGGCACCCACTACGCGGTAAACGTCGGCCTGAACGGGGATGCAGCCGACGACACAGTCACGGGGCCGGCCGCTTGGGACCGCGGTCCCGTCCGCGCCGGCGCTGCGGCGCTCACCGACTCAGCCCTGCAACTGCGCGGCCCGGCCGACGCCGCCCTGGACGTCGCCCCGGCCGACGTCCTCGGCGCGGTGCACACCGTCCCGGCGCCGTGGCTCGCCGACGGCTCGCTGGATGTGTTTCTGCACACCGGGGAGGCGATCGAGCTTCGTACGCCCCAGCACAAGCTCCTGGCGGCCGCCTTTGCCGCGGCGGGCGTGCGGGTGCTCCGGGCGTAGCTTCGGAGGGCGAGCTGCTGATCGTGAGCAAGCCCAACGGTCAGGTCACTGCGGAACGAGTAGGTGTTCGTGCCGGGGGTCGGTCGCGCACGCGAAGACGTTCAGCGCGCCGTCCCTGCCAGGAAGGACCGCCGTGGGGTGCTTGTTGTCCTGAGGGGCGGGAGTCCGGCGGTCTTCCAGCGGGGTCCAGCTGGAGACGATGCCGCCCCATTCATAGGTGGCGATGGTGAGGAAGAGCCGCATGGGACTGCCGCACGAGCAGGTGATCTCTGCCGGGCCGGTCACGTTCCACGCCGCGAAGCCTCCGACCTTCCACCCGGGGGCGATGGACAGGTCGCCCTGGTAGCTGAGGAGGCCCTCGTCATCGTCCTCGGCCTCCTCTTCAAGCCGCATCTCCCATTCCTCGATGCGCTCTTGCAGGTCGGCGTCGAGCAGTTCGATGTATTCGTGCTCCACGACCTGTTCGGGGGCGATGGCACAGGGCTCCGGTACGTAGCCGTCGAATCCGACGACCTCCGGGAGCGGGGGCGTCGCCAGGACCTGCCCACACCGTGAGGAGTCGCGCCACCGCACGTCGACGGCGACCGTCCCCTGTGGGCCGTGACCATCAAACGGGCACCACAACACCTGAACCAGATCGGTACCTCGCGGTGCCTCCAGCCCGGGGACGCCCTTGGTGAAGAACTGGGCTACCGGCAACAGCGGGACCGGCGCGGTCTCACCGACGTCGGAGACCTGGTGCTCTTCGCGCAGGCCGGCCAGCAGCGCCCGGTCCTCTTCGCTGAAACCGGTCCCGGGAGCAAGATTCTCCGCCTCGCGCAGCATGGCCCGCTCGCGATACACATCCGGTACTCGTCGGCCCCGGCTGCGCGGGTGCGCGTGTTGGCAGGTGGGCCAGGGCTCGTCCGCCGGCCACAACAGCGGCCCGCCGATGGAGCTGTCGTGGGGTTTCGGCGCCCCGGGCCGGGGGTGGAGGCGGGTACTGGTCGCACGGTGGGCCGCCAGCTCGGGGAAGATCTGCTCGATGTCCAGGGGCCGCGGCGGGGTGGTCCGGGTCATCGCCGTCCCTTGTTGTGTCGTCGTGTCAGGGATCCCGTGCCCGGGCGCCCAGGCGGTTGGCCAACAGATGGCCGCGCGGCTGAAGGGCTCCTGACGGCGACTCCTTCGCCAGCCGCTGGCCTAGCGCCTGGAGGCACGGTGCCGGTGGGGTCTTCTAGGCTGACCGGATAGCTGAACTGGTGCGGTACGTGACGGGTGATGCGACAGCCCCGCTGGGCGGGGGGAGAAAACTGCTGGTCCATGTTTGCAATGATCAGGGTGGCTGGGGCAGGGGTTTTGTCACCGCGATCTCGCGCCGCTGGCCCGGTCCGGAGACGGCATATCGGGCCTGGGCACGACAGGGAACAGAGGCCGGCTTCCGATTGGGAGCGGTGCAGTTCGTCGACGTCGACGTCGACCTGCGGGTGGCGAACATGATCGGCCAGCACGGAACAGCACGGCGCGGCCGCACCGATGCGCCGGTGCGCTATGAAGCGATTGCTCAGGCGCTGGAAGAGGTGGGCAGCCACTGCTTGCAGTGGGAGGCCAGCGTCCATATGCCGCGCATCGGTTGTGGTCTGGCCGGCGGATCGTGGGACCAGATCTTGCCCCTGCTGCACGACCACCTGGCCCGCCGCGGCGTGCCTGTGACCGTCTACGACCCGGTCTGAGCCTGTGCGGCGCCGCCACAGGTCCCCGCCATCACTGGCCCCTCTGCTCCGCGCCCGCGCTCGGCATCACTCCTGGGAAACGATCCGTCCTTCGTAACACCCGTGTGAGCTCCCCTGCCGCGGCGGAGCGCCGCTCGCTACTCTCAACGCATGGCTAAGTTGACGGTCTCCGTGGATGAGGACCTGGCGGCCAAGGTCAACCGGTCCGCCGACCGGTATGGACTGCCGGTGGATGAGTACGTGGCGCGGGTGTTGCAGGCGGCGGAGACACCGGCGGGGCCCCACCGCGAGGAGCGCGCTTTGGAGCTGGCGCGCGGCGCCTACCGTCGTTGGAACGCTGCCGGGCGACCGGAAGACGGCGCGATGAGCATGTCGGAGGTCTTCGGACGGTGACCGCGATCCCGGCGCGGTTCGCAGCCTCGGTGGGCCGGGTGATCCGCGGCCTTCCTCTCCCGGACCGGGAGGAGCTGCGTGCCGCGCTGGAACGGGCCTGCCAGGTCCCGTGGTCGTGGCCGCAGGCCGACAGGTACGAAATGGACGAGACGGTACGCGTCATCACGACCCGTAGCGCCATCGTCCACTACGTGATTCTGCCTGGTCCCGACCCTCACCTGTGAATCTTCGCCATCACAACCTAGGCATGTGTCCGAACCAGGCAGGTGTTTGCCGTCTGCTTGGGTCGGTTGTTGTGGCTATGGGGCGCTGCACGACAGTGCGCAGTCGGCGACGGAACTTGCGGTCCTTGCCGGCAGCTGTGGGCGTACGAAGCGAGCAGCCGCGGACCGAGCAGTCCGGGGCTGCTTGGTCGGAGCCCTTCACTGAGTGCTGAGGACGCCGAAGGCTCGCCTCACCCACTGATCCATCCGAGTCCCGAAGGTGGAGGCCGAGGTGATGTCCGAAGCCGGGAGACAGCCGGCGTCGTCACTGTCGGCGATGAAGTCCACGTCGGCCCAGCCGCCCCGGAAGACCACAACCGACAGTTCGGCTCCCGCCGGACCGGATATCACCACCGACCGAGTCGGGGTCCTGCTCCCGAGCCCTGTCTGTAGGTCGTGGCCAGGGCGCCGCTGTATCTCTCCAGGACAGCTGGCCTACTTCGAGGCTGGTCGACCTCCAGGCCACGGCCCGCTCAGCCAGGACGGCAGCCACCTCATCGACATCTATGACGTTCTCCATGTGGGGATCATCCCGCGCCGCACACGGTGGCCCTGCGTGTGATGGGGCATGGTCTCACTGGGGACACGTTCCTGGCCCAGGTCATCCAGGTGTTCCCGCATCAGCCCCAGGGCACTTTCCCAGCATCACGTGGCCCCGAAGCGCGGTCGCTCCGACTCCAGGCCATCAACCGGCGTCTGGACGTCAGCATGGAGCCGGAGACCGAGCAGGCCATCGACGCGCTCTGCCCGACACCGCCAAGTACGCGGCCATGATGGCCGGCGACCGCGACCTCAAGCTCAGCGGGCTCAAGGACGATCCGCTGGCCATGGGGCAGCAGTAGCAGCGCTCCGGGCGGTTGCTGCGCGAGATCGGAATCGGTCACCTAGGTGCTCGCCTTTTCAGAATTGGACCTGTCACTAGGATCGAGAGGCAGATGAGTACGGAAAACACGGCCAGCCAGCTGTAAGCGAGCGCCGTGATGAGGTTCAAGACCAGGTACATGCCAGAAACGACCTTGGTCGTCCGGTTAAGGTGCGAGCCGCTCGGTGAACTAAAGGTTGATTCCCGGTACGTTACGAACACGAACAGAAATCCCGCCGGTGCGAGCATGAGGGGCCATGCCACGAAATCGCGGGTGAACCAGTCGATGTCGCTGACCCTTCCGCCGATGTCGACGAAGGCCATGCAGAGTACCGGAAGCAACGTGAACGTGGCGACAAGCTTCATGCCTCTGGATTCTTTTCGGCTTAGTTCTGCATATACCGACACTGGGTGCTCCTCCTAGGGTTTCGGTTTGAGATTCGGCTACACCCGAAGTGCGTCAATCGGGCCTCACCGAGCCCCTGCGGCGTGTTGCCATGTACTTCCAGTTTCGCGAGTCAGGGTGTCCTTGATCTTCTCGTCGAAGTCCATTTTGGCGTGCGGCGCCGCCACAGGTTCCCGCCATCACCCGCCCCTCTGCTCCGGCGGCCGCGCTCGCCCACCCCACAACGGGGACAGCCGGCGCCAGCCCGGACGGCTGACCTGCCACCATCGCCGTGTGTCAGACCCCGCCCATAACCTGTAGAGCCCGTCCTGCTCAGGGCGGATCTTGCCAAAGGAGCACAGCATGGAGAACTAATGGACAGAGAACGGCAAGAAGTGGAATTCGGTCGTGAGGTACGACAAGTCGAGCGCTGAAGGCGTGCCGACGACCTGTCGAGCACTGAGAGCGTGAGCGCGGTCGACATCGTGCCCGTGCAACCAGGGAGATGAACAGCGTCCCGGCCCGGTCGTTGCCGTACTGAGCATCCGGCCGGCGGGGTCGGCACACGTGGAAGCCTTGGGTCGCCAATCCAGCACCGCCTCAACAAGAACCCGACCGACGCGCCCTGTCGGCACCATCGCACTGAGACCCGACCGCACCGCCCCACCACAGCGCGCTACCCTGCCTCCGGTTCTTAGAGCCTGCGAGCTACACCCATCGCCGTTTACTTCACTGATAGCCGTGTCAGATCCTGATGTCCGTCGGCTGCTCACAGATTGCCGAAGATCACCCCGCGCCAGGTCCATCCGGCTGCAAGGACCGCGTCCCGTAGAGGATCTTTCATGTCCGAGCTGTTGAAACGGAATGTCTCCGTCGCCTGAAGGCGGCCGTCCGGTCCCTCGCCGATCGTCCAGTGCCGGGAGACCGTCTTCGCCGGTCCGCGGCCGTATTGGCGTGGCACCGCCCGCCTGGGGGTGTCACCGACCCAGGTGACCTCCCACTGCTGGTCGACAGCGCGCACCACACGGTCTGCGGCGGCCAGGCGCATGTGAAATCTGCACCTCACGGCTCAGCCGGTGCTGGACGAAGAACGCCTGCCAGGCCGGTTCCCTCGTCCGCCACTCCGCCACCAGATCGACGCCCTTGGTGGTGGCATTGCGTACGACCCAGGGGTTGTCCGGCTGGTTCAGATCGAGCAGCGCGGCCCGGAGGTCGGCGGCCGAGCGCGGTGCGATTCCGCTGTCGGGGTACCGCGTGCCGGTCAGCTTGTCGAACAGGCCCATCTGTCACACCTCCCCGGTGTCCGGGCGGACGGTGCGCCCGAACTCTTGGGCATCGCCGAGGACGCCGGCGTGCTGGCCCGCGGTGGCGGGCAGGGCCAATCTGATCACCGAGCGCTGGTGCGGGTCGTGGACATCGAGCATGGTCAGGTACACCTGGTTCTGTGTGTGAGTGTGCGGCGGTCGCCACCTTCAGGCGGTGTGGGGGCCGGGTCGATCAGGCGGGGGCTGGTCGAGGCGGGCCACCGTCGTCCGCTTCGCGTCGGTGCCAGTGCGCCATGTCCGGAGGTGCGCGGGGCCCAGGTTCCTGGCGATGTGTCGGTCGCCGACGGGGGAATCTTCACGCATGGGTGTAGCCGGTCAGGAAGAGGGTGGTGGCCGGGCAGGTCCACCATCCGGTCATACACCCACGCGCGCGGTCCGTCAGGCGCCGGGAGAGCGCCGCCGGGTCCCCGGGTCTCCATCCGCACCCGTCGCGGAGACGGCGGTGAGCGCAGCCAGGAGCGCGAAGGTCGTCCTCATGGGAGGGCCCTCTAACGAGGTGGCGCCCGCAGCGTGGGTACGGATGCTTATCTTCTTGAGCGGAGCACGCTGCCGGGCCTTCCGCCTCGGGCTCCTGGTTGGCGGGCGAGTGAGTACGCCGACGGATACCGGACACCGGCGGGACCGCTCTAGCGTCCTCGTATGGGAAAGATGTCTGCCGCGCCTGATCCTGTATCCCCGGAGCTGGACGACGTCGGTCGCCCCGGAGTGCGTCGGACGCTGGTAGCTGAGTGGCTGTGGCGGGCGTTTCTCGCGTTGCTGATCGTGTTTGTCGCCTTCTTTACGGCATTCGCGGGCCCGCTGCTTGCCGTGATGTGCAACTCCTGTTCAGGGGGCATCAACAACTCCCCGTTCGTACCAGCGGTGATGGTGCTGGGGTGGGCAGGGGTGCCGGTGATCGCGGTGGCCACCCTTGTGGGGCTCTTCCTGCCGCGCGGCGGCCCCCGGTTCGTCGGCTACGGCCTGGCAGCCCTGGCGGTGGCGGAGGTCGCCATGGTGCTCCTGGGCCAGATCCGGCCCTGAAGGACTCCTCCAGCGCAGCCGTGCAGATGCGTGCGGTCTGGCCGCCACCGCCCGTGATCGAGTAGGCCGGTCTGCTGCTCGACGGCTCCCACGTCGGGGCGGATCGGATGTGGGCGACCCTCCAGCTCCGTCACTCGACGGGCTCTAGCCCCGGTGCAGGGCGATCCAGCCGCACACGACCGACTACGTGGTGCGCAAGGGCAGGCAGCAGCGCTCCGCACAACGCCAGCACGGACAGCACCAGCACGCCCACGCGAAGATGCGGCGAGCCGAACAGGGTCGCCCCAGCACCGAGGCTGAAGACGGCCATCATGGCCATGATCCACTTGTTCGCGCCGCCCAGCGTCGACTCGGGAAAGGCACTCGCCGAACGGGCCAACGGCCCCGGTAGCGGCCGCATCAGGTGGGCATCGGCCTGAGCCACGGGATCAGCCGGCCACGACGCGCCCTTCCGCAGGGCACGTTCCTCGACCGGCAAGCCGGTGGCCGCCTTGAGCTCTTGCCAGCGCTGCTCGCCCTCGGAGCCGGCGAACCACCACTGCCACGGCAGCGCGGCCCGCACCTGTCCGTCCGGCCCGGCCAACTCCACACCGAGCCGCTCACTACCCTTGTGGCCCGTCCGCAGCACCAGCGAAGTGACCCCGTGCGCACCGGAGCGTGCCAGTCGGCGCTCGCCTCCGGCACCGTCCACGAGTACGAGGTCGCGCGCCTCGATATAAACCGATGCCGTGGTGCAGAACCGCACCGATGCTCCGGACTTCTGCGCGGGCGCGGGTGCGATACGGATGCCCTCGCGGCCCGCCTTCTGCTTGCGGGACGCCGCTCGGACCGCCAGGTACGCCGCAGGCCCGGCCAGTGCCGCTGCGGCCGCCGGCACAAGCAGCCACGGCGCGTCAGACTTCAACATCAGCCCCAGCGCCCACGACACCGCCCAGATCACCACAGCAACGCCTCGCACTGCCGCGTACCAGGTGGGAAGCGCATTCGGCACCCGCATCGTGGGACCAGTGACCTGCTGCCGCTCCTGGACGATCGTGACCGGGATGCCCGCCTTCTTCAGCAACGCCGCAGCGCCGCTGCGCGCCAGTAGCCGCTCGCCGCCAGTCGGCCGGACGGCAAGACGGTCGGCCTCCGGTACCCAGTGGTCCAGGCGCAGCCGGGCCACCACGCTGTCCGTCGCGTCGCAGAACAGCAGTTCGCCCCAGCCGCCCGGAATCGGCGGTCCTACCCGGCCACTGACGTCCGGCGCCTGGGAGTCCACCAGGACGGCTCGTACAATGCCGCTCTTTCCTACGGGAAAGCTGCGTCGTGTACCGCCTCGGTCCTCAAACACCAGTGCAGAACCGTCATAGCCGACCCGGCAGTTGCGGACGATGTCCAGCCCTGGACGCGATTGGCCCCTCGGACGCAGCACGGGCTCGTCCAGCGGCTTCGCGGTACGTGAGGACGGTATGTGCTGCCTTTCGGTTTCCATCAGTTCTTTCTGGTCGTGGCTCTCTCGACGCCCGTCGCTTCGATTCCTGCTTTGGTACCACGACGCTGGCCCGGCTTGACCTGCGCGAGTCCCCCTGAGAATGATCAGCGTCATACGCCACGGACGAGCAGCACGGGGGCCAGTGATGGAGATCGGCGCAAACAAGCGCATACCGAACATCAGCCGCCGCGGATGGCTCGGGATCCTGGCGGTCATTCTCGTCCTGGGCGCGGCCGCCGCCCTGGTACCGGCCCTCACCAAGGCCGGAGGGCCCAGCTGCCAGGCTGCTCCGGCCTCGGCCCGCGAACTGGCGAAGGACCCCCGCGCGGCAACCCGCGCCCTGGACCCTGGCCAGGACCTGGCCCGCATCGGGCGGGTGAAGAAGCTGCTCGGCAGCCAGGAGAAGCCGCTGTGCGGTGGCAAGGACGGCGTGGAGGTGGCCGGGCGCGCGCTGGTGGCGGCCGCGGCGGGCGAGGGGCGGCTGCACACCATGCCCATGGCGCGCGTCGCGCACGCAGCCGTGATGACCGTCGGCGAGGAATACGGGGAAACGGATGTCCCGGACGGCCTCAAGCCCTACCTGGCCCGCATTCTCGCCGCCTACATCGCCGATGCGCATCGGGACATCACCGGTACGACCCACAAGACCATCCCGGCAGTGCTGAGCGAGGAGGCACACTACGAGGACATGCACGAGAGCGGCAATTGGGCCGCAGCCTACCCATACCCCGGCGAGGCCCACGCCGTCTTCAGCCGGCGCTGGGACAGTCAAGCCCTCACCAACGTCGTACGCGCACTGGCGAGCAACCCCGAGTCCTTCGCCGTGCTGTACGACGCCGAGCGCGCCTATCTGGCCTACTACCTGGAGCGCCTGGACCAAGACGCCGTACAGCCCGCTGTGCACGGGAAGAAGTACGCGCCGCTGGGCACGGAACTGGAGCTGAAAGCGGCCGGTCGGATGATCGCCGCCTTGATGACCACCCGCAAGGATCTTTGGGACCGTGGCGAGCCCGGCGACCTGACAGCGTTCGACGACGCCGCGTTCAAGGCCAGCAAGGGCGCCTACCGCGCGGCGTCCCATCAGATCACCACCACCCCCGCCGCTGGCACGATCGCCGCGCGCCCTGCCGTGAGCGCGCACCGCAAGTACTTCGCGGACGGCCACCACCAGATCCTCGACCTCTACGACCGGTGGGTCGACCAGCGGCACATCAAGCCCGGCGACGCGGAACACTACCGCCTCGTACTCGACGAGGCGTACAACGACAGCCGTGAATTGTACGAGTACGAGTGAGCACCCCATGCATCACGCCCGCAGCATCGACAACGAGACGCGGGCGATCCGGACGGCTGCCATCCCCCGACGCTGGAACACAGCGATGAGCCGGGGCTGCGTGCTGAGTGCCGTCACGTCACCCGGCGGCCTCGTGATAGGTGGTGAACCGGACGAGCGCGCCACTGGTCGCCGCGTCGTCGAGGAGGGCCCCGTGACGGGACCGCAAGCACAGCGGCCTTCACGCCCGCCGCGGAGCCCTTGATACCACGGCGCTGACCGGGCTTGACCGGCAGGAGCCCTCCTGAGGAGGATCACCGAGAGCAGCCACAGGCCAGCAACACGGGGGCGCGCGTTGGAAACCTGCGTGAACGACAACAGCGACGACAGGCGAATGCCGAACTGGTTGGCGCAGGTGGGCTCGGGGAAGGCGGGGGAAGCCGGGACGCGCGGGGCGATATGGAGGCGAAGCGGCCAACTGGTGGCCGTTGTGGCACCGATCGCGCTAGTGGTGCTGACCGCCGTATGGCTCTTCCTCGGTTCCGGCCGGCTCCGTGACTTCGTGGTCTGGGGCTGCGCGGGGTGTCTCGGCGCGTGTGTGCTGATCGTCGGAACGGCGGCGGTACGTGCCGGAAGCCTGTCGCGCTCGCAGTCGTACGCGAACGCCGCGCGGGCGGCGTCGGTGACGCCGGGGCAGGGCCCGGGCACGGTCCCCGCACGGCTGGCCGGGGGGCGGGGACAGGCAATCCGCTATGTCGCTGTTCTCGCGTCCGTTCCCACACTGCTGGCCCTGTGGATCGCTCTGGGCGCCGCCGATCCGCGCTACCCCGAGAAGAATGCCGCGCTGGTCGAGGCCGGCGTGACGATAGAGAAGCGCCCCATCGTCGCGATCGAGAACGAAGAGGTCCAGGGACGGGGGCGACGAGAAGGCGCGACGGCCGATTACCGCGTGTTGCTCCCTGCGGCCGATGCCGGGCGGCCCAGTGTGCCGGCGACCTTCACCGCGGACGTCTATCGCCGGAAGGATATCGGCAGTGAACTGTACGTGGGGTACGCACCGGACCGTCCGGAGCTGGGTGCCGTCGGCGACGACCAGCGCTCCGAGGTCGAACGGCAGTTGGCCGGAAGAACCGTGGAGTGGGGAACGGCATCGGCGGTTGCCGCATTCTGGCTGCTGGTGACGCTGGCGCTGGTCATCGGCTGGTGGGTGCAGGGCAGTATGCGGCGCCCGTCGCGCACCGTCGACTCCGGGTGGGTGGCCAGCCGCGTCACCGTGACGGGTACGGGACAGCACGTCGATGCCCCACAGGGCGAGGGCGTCGGCCCGGCCGCCGAGCGTAGGCGCCGGGAGAGGAGCCGGCGGTTGGCGTGCGTGCTCCTGGAAGTGGAGGGTGACGAGTACCGACTGCCGTTCCACTCGCAGATGTCTACCGTTCATGCGGCTGCCGCTCTCTTGAACGCGAAGGGATGGTTGCTGTGGCATCCCGTCCGACGGCGGGGCAAGGACGTTCTGGCGGAGTTCGTCGGCGATGACGGCTGGCAATTGCCGGGGGCGGTGCCGGCGCAGGCCGCCGACCAGTTCGTCCGCGAGGCTCCGCCGGTACCGGCGCATGCTGACCCGGGGCGGCGTACCGAGCTTCTCGACTTCGGGGCCGGCTGGCCGACGACGGTGTCGAAATCACTGCTGGCCGGGCTGGTGACGGCGCTGGTGTGCATGGGTGTGCTGTTGCTCGTGCACGAGGACGGGGCTTGGCGGTGGTGGGTCGCAGCGGCGGGCTTGCTGGCTCCGGCACTCGGCCAGGCCGTGACCGCCTATCGTGCTGCCCCCGGGCGTTGAGCCAGCGACCTTTCTATGTCTTGCCTTGAGGGGTGCGGCAAGTGGCCGCCGCGTGCCTCGCGGCCGGGGCAAGCTGGTGCGCACCATCCGGCAGCCGCTCGCCCAGCGGCTGGATCGACTTGTGTCGACCGTCCAGCTCAGTCCCCGCAGGTAACACTCGCCCCAGCGACGCTGACCCCGCCGCGGTAGCGAACTAAATACCTCGGTAACAACGCCGCCAGCTCCCCCGAAGCCGTTCCACCTCCCAAGCCTCCTACCGGCACCACGCCGCTGAGCAGGCAAGACCTGGGCGCGGCTCATGCCGGTGTCGAGGCCGATCTCGCGGGTGGTGCACCCGGCGGTGCCGGTCAGTGAGTCGTCCCGGGAAGCCGGAGTGTTCGTGCGAAGCCGTCCAGGGGCTCGATTGCCGCGGCGATCACTCCATCCGACACCCGGCCAACGGGAATACGACCTCACCGCTTGATCATGAGGCTGCCTCGCGCGCAGACTGCATCCGTGAGCGCCGACCTGCCCACCTTCCGCTACCACCCCGATCCGCTCGCGAGCGGATCCATCCGCGAGAGCACCGAGACATGCGTGTGCTGCCGCCGGCTGCTGCTCGGCCTGGCCATCTGGTCGGCGCTGAGCGGCCGGACGAACGGCCTGGTGCGCGCCACGGCCCTGGGCTGGGCCTTCCTCGCGCTCCCTGTCTCGCTCCTGACCGACTACGCCCTTCTCGGAGCCGGGCCCCTCGGCTGGACCGCGGCCTCCGTCCTGGCGCTCGGCGCCTCGGCGTTCACGGCCGTGGCCTGCTGGTCCGAGCGACGCCCGAGGCCCGCGTGAGAACTACCAAGCACGCATGGTTAGGGTGCTGATCATGTTCTTGCGCTCCAGCGCTCTCAGTGGCAACCGCCGACATCGCCTGGTCATGGGGTCGCTCCTCACGCCGTTCATGGCCCTGATGGGCGTGGCGCTGAGCGCCACGGCCGTGAGTATGTACAAGCAGCCCGGGCCGTTGATCGGCTTCGGCTCGGCTGCGCTGTCGGCGTACGCCGTCGCCTGGTGGGGCGCCCGCTACTGGTACGCCGCCTTCCAGGAGGGACGGACTTCCCAGCCCGTTCCCGAACCGCATCCGTGGCCCTGGCTGCTGCCGCCGATCGTCCTCGGTGGCGCCTTCGCCGCCACCGGCATCGGCGCCGTGCAGGATGGAAAGACCGCGGTAGCGGTCATCACCCTGATGTTCGCCGCCATGCTCCTCCTTCCTGTGGCGATCGTCCTCGTCGTGGCGGTGTGCCTTCTGCGAGCGAGGCGCCCCGGCGCGCCGCCAACGGTGGGCGCCGGGCGGAACGCCTCCGGGCATGTGCCGCATCGGGCCTGGGGACCGATCGACTGACCGTACAGGGCGCGTTCGGTGCTGAGCTGCCGCCTGGCGCCTTGGTCAGCGCCGAGCACACCCCGGTCTCGTCGAGGTCAGCGTCGTCCCCGAGCGCGCCGCCGGACACCCCGGCACTCCCGAGGCGCTGGTGCCGCAGCTCCGCGCCGGATGTCGCCTCCGGCGGTGTTGCTTTGCAGGACCTTGTAACGGCACCGCGGCAGGCGGTTCAGTGTGCGGCGGCGACCGCGTGTTCCAGGCGGTCCCGCAGATCGCTGATGGCGCTGTCGGAAGCGTGCGGCTCGGTCTCCTCGTACAGCTCACTGAGCCGGTCCGCGACGCGTGTGCTGTGCAGCCCCTCGGCGATCGTGAGCGCGGTGGTCGCCTCCTGATAGGCCCCGGCAAGTTCACCAACAGCCAGATGGGTACGAGCGAGGCCGATGTGGTCAAACGTCTTGGACCGTAGGCGTCCCTCGGGACGCAGCCGCAGCGCATTGGCCAGCATGGCGAGGGACTGCTCGGCACGTTCGGCGCGATGCCTGCCAGTGGCTTGCTTGGCGGCGATCTGGTGGGCGACGCCGAGAGCGGCCGACAGCTCCGCTTCGTCAAAGAAGCGGGTGTGCGGCGGTTCGTCGTCGGGGACGATCCGGGTGAAGGCGTCTTCGGTCTCCCTGGCGGCTCGCCGGTTTTCTTCTAGCTCGCCGCACATGGCGCTGAAGCGGGACTGGAGGGCGGCGAGGACGGCGCGGGTTCCGGGGCTGGCGTGCCGACGTGCGCCGTACTGCGCGAGGGCGACCAGTTCGAGGGCGTCCTCGACGTGTCCGAGGTGGGACATCTGCCGGGCCATGCATTGGAGGATGTGCGCTCCCAGCTGCCGGTCCCCGCCCTCGCTGGCCGCGTGCACCGCGGCGACGAAGAGCCGTTGGGCGCTGGAGTGCCGTCCGGCGTCGAAGGACATCCATCCAGCGACGCTGCCCAGGTCGGCCACGGCGCGGAACAGTCGGCGCCCGGTGTCCTCGGTGTAGGAGCAGGTCGCCAGCAGATCGTTGCTCTCGCTCATCTGCGCTACGGCCGCCCGGCGGGAGAGCACACCGCCGTGCCGGTTGTCTGCATCCCGGAAAGAAGCGGTGAGTTGTTCGACGGCCTCGACCTGGGCGGTGCCAAGCTCCCTGGCAACGGCCTTTCCCGCAGGGCGGCTGGTTTCGCGGAGGGCCAGCGCCGCAACGGTTCCAGCAATGCTTTGGCGGCCTGGATCTGGGCGGCGTCGTCGGTGGTGCGGTTATGCGGCAGCATCAGATCACTCCGGGTCAGGCGAGCGATGGCGGCGATGGTGGCGGCGTGCTGCCAGGGCACGTCAGCGCCGTAGCCAGGGGGCTGCTGCGGCCCTGGAAAGCCCACGTCCGCAGGCGTGAGGGGGAGAGCGAGGTGTGCGCCGAGCACATCCGCGATCAGCTGCGGCACGGGCGCCCTCGGGTGTTCGCCGCGTCGCCAGCGCCGCACCCGGCTTTCATCAGGATTGATGTGCCGGTGCCCCGCAGCCCGTGCCGCGCGGTCACCTTCTGCGCGAGCTGGGCATTGGACAGCTCCGCGCGTTCCATTAAGTCACTCAGGAGCACATTCGGCTGCTTGGGCAGCCGCTTCCCGGCCTGTCCGATTCCGGGCCCTTCCGCCATGACCATCGAAACTGTTGAGCCTACGGGGCGCGCCAGCCGACAGGAACAGCATCGCGCAATTCGCCGGGTTTTCGCCGGGCCCCCACCGGGGCCTGCTGCTGTGGTTCGCCGCCGTGCGCCGTGCTTCACCGGCTGGGCAGCCTCCGGGCGGACCTGGTGCTGTAGTGGTCCCGGCCGCAGCGAGCACCAGCGCCCGGGCCTGGAGTACAACTCCTCCTCACAGCGAGAGGTCCCCTCATGGACATGCCTTTCATCGTGGTCGACCAGCTCACTCCCGAGCAGGAACAGCTGTGGCACAGGCACTTCGCTACCTCCGGCGCCGACCGGCCCCGCGACGTAGAGGAAGGAATCTGGCGCCGCACCCAGCAGCAGGAGACCGCCACACAGTCCGCGTGGCAGTCCGGCGACGCACGGCGCCGCATGGTGCACTACCGCTACCGGTACGGGCTCGCCCCCACCACCGGCGCATCCGCGCTGGCGCTGCGCCAGTTGTACCTGTACCACCACGCCGCCGCACCGGCTGAGGAGATCGACGTGCACTGGGACGCGGTCCGCGCCGCCCTGCGCGACGGCGGCTGGACGCCGGGGGAAGCACGTTCACGCACAGCGACCTGCACGTCACACCGGATGCTGCACACCCGCCCGCACCCCGAAGACCTCCGCGCGGGCCACATCCTGCCAGGCGGATACACCTCCCTGGACGTGCAGATCACCTCCGCCGACTATGCCCCGCCGCCGGCACTGCGCCGCCGCCCGTGGGAGGTGCTGGCCAGCGGCATCCGCCACAAGGCCACCCCTGGCACTTTCCAGCGCATCCCCGACCTGTCGCCGCTGGCCGACTACCTGCCCTTCCAGGTCGAGATCGGGTGCGGCACGAGCTGGGAGGCCGGCATCCCCGCCCTGCACCGGCTGCACGAGATCTATCGAGTCACCACCCGGGAGGACGACGCCCCGGCACCCACGACTTCGTCCTGCGTCCGCAGGACGACCCGCTGCTGCGGGAGTTCCTCACCTCCTCGGAGGAGAAGACCGAGGAATACGTGGAGATGTACCGCGCCTGCTTCCAGGCCCGCCCCACCCCGCCCTGCACGCGCTGAAGGAGCTGCACGACGCCGGGTACATGACCGGCCCGGTCCTCACCCACAACTTCGACGTGCTCGCCGCCCGCGCCGGACTGGCCGAATGTTTCGTCCGCCGTTACGACCAGATGGTCCCCGACGTGGAGTTCGTCGACGGCGCCAAGGCGCTGCTGGTGATCGGACTGCACGCGGACCGCCGCCAGGTCGCCGCCCGCGCCCGCGGCATGCAGGTGATCCATCTCGATCCTGAGGGCTTCCAGCACGACAGCGTCTTCCACCCCTACCCGCTGGAAGGACCGCAGGACGGCGACCTGGTGTGCAACGCGCCGGCGCACCAGGCGCTGCCCGCCCTCGCTCAGCACCTGCTGGAAGATCCAGCGTGGGTACCGTGTTCAAGAACCGGCCGCCGGGGAAGAGCTCCAAGGCGCCTGGGCGTCGCCGAAATGGACGTCAGCACGTCCCCGTTCCTGCGGGACGCGCTGGAGCGGGCCGTCGCGCTCGGGGAGACGGGGTACGGGCTGTGCGAGGAGCAGGCGGCGGCCTGCCGCACCTGTCTGCGTACGCACCACCGCGCCGCGGTGGCGGCCGTCCGCTGCACCACGGACGTGCCGGCCGGGCTGCGCACGGTGCTGCGTCCGGAGCTGCCGCCCGGCTCCCCGGTGATACGTCGAAACCCCGGCCTACGGCGACCTGTTCACCGTCGTACGGGAGGCCGGGCGCACCCCGCTGCCGGTTCCCCTGGCGCGGGACGCGCGCGGCTGCCGGTACGACTGGGCGGCCCTCGACGTGCCGACCTCGCCCGGCGCGTGACGCAGCTCCTGACGGCGTTGCGGGACCTTCCGCTGACGGCCGAGGTGCCGGCGCCGGAGGCCACGTACCTGGTCTGGGCGGGGTTCCCGCACGGCGACCACGCCGGACGGTTCGCCGAGGCGCTGCGCAGCGGCGGCGTACACGTACTGCCGGGGGAGGCGTTCGGCGGGGAGCGGTACGGCCGCTGCTTCCGGATCAACGCCGCGGCCCATCCGGCGGTCCTGGACCAGGCGTTCGCCCGTGTCCGTGCCGCGCTGTGAGCGCGTGGCCGCGCACACGGGTCCTTAATCAGTGCGTTACGCATCCGTAGGTGTGGTGTCACAGTGCCGGGTGAGGCTGGTGAAGCCGGTGTCCGCCCCCACGCGTGCGCCGGTGAGCACGACGCACCACCCGGACAGGACATCACCCGGACAACCGGTCCTCCCCCCACGATCCGCACAGGATGGGACCACACAGATGCGCATTCCCCAGGCACGTCCTTCCCGCGCCGGCGCCCGCTGCGCCGGCCCGTGCGTGTCCCGCCGAAGAACCGGCCACCGCGGCTGAGAGACCCACAACAGCCCGGGCCCGGGGCCGCCCATGTCGCGGCCCGGCCCGGTTCTTCGCGCGCCTCACGCAAGGAAGGAACCAACAAGGTGCTCATATCGCACCCGGAGAACGAAGCCGGCCTGTCCGGCAACTCGTCCGTCGGCACGCTGAGTCCACCGGTGAACGTGGCCGGCCCCGTCGCCGGCCGGGTACTCGCCGTCGGCATGCCGGGCCCCCGGCTCGACCGGCTCACGCACACCCTGCGAACCACCGGCCACGAGGTACGGCAGGTCGTGCCGGGCCGGGTGAGCACGCAGGTACGGCAGACCGCGCCGGACGCCGTGGTCGCCCTGGCCGACGACCGCGGCGGCCTGGAGGTGATCCGCGAGGTCCGCGCGGCACCCGCGGGCCGCGCGCTGCCGCTCGTCATGGTCACCTCCGGGTCCGGCCCCGCCGAGGTCGCCGACCTGCTGCGGCACGGTGCCGACGACTGCGTCCCCGACGGCTCCGACCCGGTCGAACTCGCCGCCCGCATCGAGGCGAAGCTGCACCGCGTCCCCGTACCGGTGGAACAGCTGCTGCTGGATCCGCGTACCGGGCTGTACTCCCGCCGGCACTTCCTGGACGAGCTGGACCGGGAGTGCCGGCGCCCGGGCACGGGGCGCCGCGCCGGCCCTTCGGGCGTCATGGCCGTGGTCGCCGTCGCCGAGATGAGCGCCCTGGAACACCGGTTGGGCCACCGCGTGCGCCGCGAGGTCGCCGAGCGGCTGGCCGGCGTCGCGGAACGGCTCGGCGGCACCTGCGACCGCTTCGGCCGGGACGAGGCCGGTCATCTGCTGATGCTGCTGCCCGGCGTCGACGAGGAGACCGCCCGGCGCGGTCTGGAGAAGTTCGCGCACGCCGTCGCCGCCACCCGCTTCGTCGTCGCCGACGAGAACGTGCGGCTCACCCCGGCCATCGGCTTCGTGCCGCTCGCCGACCGCACCGGGCCCGACCAGGCCATGGCGAACGCCCTCGCCGCGGCCGCCGAGGCCGCCGGCCACCGTGACCTGCGCCCGGTGGCGTACGCCCCCTGGATGCGCGCCCCGCACCGCCGCCGCACCCCCTTCGGCGCCGCCCTCCGCGCCCGTCTGACGGCCTGGTCCACGCCGGCCGTCCTGCTGCTCGGCGCGGGCCTGCCGTTCCTCGTCTACCGGCAGACGTACGGCTGGGGCTGGGACCTGGGCTCGGTGATGTACTGGGTGGTGGTGGCCGGGCTGCTGGTCTCGGCCGCGCTGATCGTGGTGGAGTGCCTCTTCTCGCTGGACGCGCCGCACCGCCCGGAGAAGCCGGCGCAGCCGTACCCGCCCGCCGCCGCGATCATCGCCGCGTACCTGCCGAACGAGGCCGCGACCATCGTCGACACCGTGGAGTCCTTCCTCCGCCTGGACTACCCCGACGACTTCGAGGTGGTGCTCGCGTACAACACGCCGCACCCGCTGCCGATCGAGGACACCCTGCGTGAGATCGCGGCGCGCGATCCCCGGCTGGTGCTGCTGCCGGTCGCGGGCTCCACCTCCAAGGCGCAGAACGTCAACGCGGCGGTGACCCGGGTGCGCGGCGAGTTCGTCGGGATCTTCGACGCGGACCATCACCCGGCCCGGGACGCCTTCCGGCACGCCTGGCACTGGCTCTCGCACGGCTACGACGTCGTCCAGGGCCACTGCGTGGTACGCAACGGCGACAGCTCCTGGGTGGCGAAGCTGGTGGCCGTGGAGTTCGAGGCGATCTACGCGGTCAGCCACCCCGGCCGCACCCGGCTCTACGGCTTCGGCGTCTTCGGCGGCTCCAACGGCTTCTGGCGCACCGACCTGCTCGCCCGCACCCGTATGCACGGCTCGATGCTCACCGAGGACATCGACTCCACGATGCGCGCGCTGGGCGAGGGCGCACGCTTCGCCGTCGACCGCACCCTGATCTCCCGGGAGCTGGCCCCCACCATGCTCAAGCCGCTGTGGAACCAGCGCTCGCGCTGGGCGCAGGGCTGGCTCCAGGTCTCGCTCAAGCACCTGTGGCGCAGCCTGCGGTCGCCGCGGTTCACGCCCCGCCAGAAGGCCGGGCTGCTCGTGCTGCTGGGCTGGCGCGAGGTCCAGCCCTGGCTGACGCTCCAGATGCTGCCCGTCCTGATGTACGCGGTGTGGCAGGCCGGCGGCCCGGGCGGGCTGGACTGGACCGTGCCGGTCTGTCTGCTGGCGACGGCCTGCACGCTCTCGGCGGGCCTGGTGCAGGCGGCGTTCGCCTGGCGGCTGGCCGCGCCCGAACTGCGCCGCAGCCTCGGCTGGTTCTGGAGCTACGCGGTCCTCTCGACGTTCTTCTACACACACTTCAAGAACCTGCTCGCGCGCCAGGCCTGCGTGAAGGAGGCGCTGGGGGACCGGCGGTGGCGGGTCACCCCGCGCGCGGCGGCCGCACAGACCGCGGCGGCGGGGGAGCGCCCGTGACGGTGACGCGATCCGGTGCACGCGGCGAGGAGTCGACGGCGGTCCGGAGCAAGGCGAAGGAACTTCAGGGCTTCCGCGGTATCGCCGCGCTGAGCACGGTGGTCTTCCACGTCTGGCAGCAGTACCACGTGTACGACGCGGCCGGCGCGCACCCGCCGGTGGCCGGCCCGTACCTCGCCGCGCTGCTCTCCCTCGAAGTCATCGACTTCTTCTTCGTGGTCTCCGCCTACCTGCTCACGCTCTCGTACGCACGGGCCGCGATCGACGGCGGCACCACCCGCCCCGGCCGGCTCTTCCTCTTCCGCCGTGCGGTGCGGATCGTCCCGCTGTACTTCCTCGCCGTCCTCGTCGTCTGGGCGAGCCGTAACCCCGGCCCGGGCGGCAACTGGCTCGACCTGGCCGAGCACCTCACCTTCACCCACGTCTTCGACCAGCGGCAGATCTTCTACACCCTCGGCCCGGCCTGGTCGCTGTCCCTGGAAGTCGCGTTCTACCTCGTGCTCGTCGCGCTGGGGCCGCTCGCCGTACGGGCCTGCCGTCCGCTGCGCCGCCGCGGCGCGCGCGCCGCGGTGTGCGCCGGGGGCTGCCTGGTGCTGTTCGTACTGCCGGTGGTGTGGGTGGCCGTCGCGCGGTACGGGTACGGCGTCCCGCACACCGACTGGACGGTGTACTTCGGCCCGCAGGCCCGGTTCGGCGGCTTCGCGGCCGGCATGGGCCTCGCGGTCCTGACGGTCGCGCTCGGCGGGCGGGGCCGGCTGCGGCCCGTACCGGGAACGGCCCTCGCCGTCCTGGCGGTGGCCGGGGTGTACTGGCTGTCCTGGGACTCCCGGCCGGAGAACGTCACGTTCACCTTCTACCACCCGCTCGCCTCGCTGCTGTGGGTGGCGCTGCTCCTCGGTGTCCTGCACGTACGTGGCACGGTGCGCTGGCACGGGCTGCTGCGGGCCCGCTGGCTCACCCACCTCGGCCTGGTCAGCTACAGCCTCTTCATCTGGCACGAGCCGGTCATGCTCCAGCTGTTCCGGTGGGGGCTGCTGCCGGGCCGCCCGGGCGGCTTCTGGGGCGCCGTGGCGGTCGTCCTGCTGGTGGCGGTGCCGTTCGCGACGGCGAGCTACTGGGTCGTGGAGTACCCGTCGAGCCTGCTGTACCGGCTGAGGGACGGCAGCGGCCGGCGGCGGGACTTCTACCCGGGGGTGGTGACGCGGTAGGCGCGGCGCGGCTCCTCAGGTGTCCTCAGGTGGCGGACCTCAGCATGACCACGATGAAGCTGAGGAACGCCAGGAGGACGTGCGTGCCGACGACGTAGAGGAAGACGCGTACGGACAGGCCGCGCGGGGCCCGGTCCTCGACGTCGTTCCTGCGGGCCCCGGCGGACGCCGGCGGGGAGGCGGGCTGCTCGGTCACGGTGCTGGTCCTTCCTGGGGAGCGGGTCACAGGCCGCGGCGGGCACTGCCGCCCAGGCACAGCTCGGCCGTGGCGCTCTGCATGAGGGTGTGGACGAAGAGGAGCTCCGCGCCGCTGCCGTCGGCGGCGGCGATGCGGTGCGGGGTGAGCGAGTCGAAGTGCGCCGCGTCCCCGGGGTCCAGGAGCTGTACCGTCTCGCCGAGGGTGAGCCGCAGGCGCCCCTTGAGGACGTACAGCCACTCCTCGCCGGGGTGCACCCGCACCAGCCCGGCCTGGCCGTCGTGCGCCGGGACGAAGACCCGCAGGGCCTGCATCGCCCGCCCGGCGCCGCCCATCGGCCAGTACGTCCAGCCGCCGGCCTCCGAGGGCTCGGCCTCGGCGCCCCGGAACACGGGCTCCCGCTCCGGTGCCGTCTCGCCGAGCAGGTCGGATACCGTGGTGGCGTACGTCCGCGCCAAGGAGAGCAGCATCGGCAGCGAAGGCTGGCGGCGCCCGGTCTCCAGGCGGGAGAGGTGCGCGGGGGACAGACCGACCCGCCGGGCCGCGGTCTCCAGCGTGAGGCCGGCGCGTCGCCGCAGGTCACGCAGGCGTGGCGCGACGACGGGCAGCTCCTCGGCCGGGCTGTCGGCCTCGTGGTCCAGAGGTTCGGTCATGACTCTGGTATAGCCAGACCGGACCGAAGGGGCAAAAGTTTTGCCTCTGAGGCAAAAACGGCGACGCGCTCACCGGTCCGCCGTCCCTGCCCGCCCTTCTCCTGTGAACTCCCGGCGAATTTCCGGCACTTGCATTGACAGGAACATGTCTACGCGCGTCATGCTGTACGCCATGAGAATCCCCCCACGGATCACCCGGATCGGCGCCCTCGGCGCCCTCGCCTCGGCCCTGTTCCTCGCGGGCCCCGCCGTCGCCGCGACGCCCACCGCCACCGCTCCCGCCGCCGCGGTGTCGCACGCCGCGCCCGTCCACGCGGCCGCCGTCGGCGACATCTGCTACTCGAAGCTGCCCGCCGAGGCCCACGAGACGCTGGACCTCATCGCCGAGGGCGGCCCCTACCCCTATCCGCAGGACGGCGGCGTCTTCTCCAACCGGGAAGGCGTCCTGCCGCAGCAGCCCAGCGGCTACTACCACGAGTACACCGTCGAGACCCCGGGCTCCCCGGACCGCGGCGCCCGCCGCATCGTCACCGGCGAGCAGACCGACGAGGACTACTACACCGCCGACCACTACGAGACCTTCGACCTGGTGGACCGCGGCTGCTGACGCGGCCGGGACCAGTGCGGCGGCCGGGGCGTGCGCCCCGGCCGCCGCCGCGTTCCCTGGCCGCTTCCCGTCGCGTCCGAAGTCGCGCCCGACGGCCCGTACTCCGGCGTACCGGGCCCGCGGGCGGCGCCAGACATCCGGGGCGCACCCCCCACTGAGGGATTGTCAGCCGTTGCCGGTAGCGTTTCGGTGGAAACAGCGACCGGGCGGGCATCGGCGGCGAAAGTGGCCTCAAGGCGGCCACCTGCGGCGGAGCCCGACCACCGGCGCACCGGAACAGTTCCCGGGGGGCACGGCCACGAAGCCGTGTGCGGGACGGATCAGGAAAGGGCGGCGAGCTGTCGTGTACCGCTGGGAGATCACCCGGGCCGCACTGGCTCAGCGCGTTTTCGCCATCGTCCGCAGTGAGACCTACGACGAGGCCAGCGCCACCGCCGACACACTGCTGTCGGCCGGCATCACCAGCCTGGAGATCTCTCTGACCACGCCGTTCGCGCTGGAGGCGGTCACCACGCTCACGCGTGAGCTGGGCGACGACGCGATCATAGGCGCGGGCACGGTCCTGGACGCGGCCTCCGCACGGATGGCCGTGGACGCGGGCGCCCGCTTCCTGGTCTCGCCCCATCTGGACGCCGAGGTGATCCGTACGGGCCATCGGTACGGCGTCCCGGTCTTCGCCGGCGTCAGCACACCCACCGAGATCGTCCACGGCCTGGAGCTGGGCGCCGACGCGCTGAAGCTCTTCCCGGCCTCCGGCCACAGCCCCGGCTGGCTCAGGGACGTGCGCGCGGCGCTGCCGCAGGCGCCGCTGGTGCCGACGGGCGGGGTGACGGTCGAGAACGCCCCGGAGTGGATCGCCGCCGGCGCGGTCGCGGTCGGCATGGGCTCCGCGCTCTCCGCCGGCGACCGCGACACGGTCACCAAGCGCGCCGCCGCCCTCCTCCCGCTCCTCACCGACGCCGCCCCGCCGTCCATGACGCCGGGCCTCGGCTCACTGGACCTGTACGACGCCTGAGGCACGTAGGGCTCGGACGCCCCCGCGCAGCATCCGTGACAGCCCCAGGGCCGCCGTGCGGACGGCCGGGCGAGCTGGGCCGGGCGGAAGCGGGCGCGGGGCACGGCGTCCTGGCCGAGGCCGGCCGCCGGGGCCTGGCCGGCGGCCAGGAAGACATGATCACCGGCAGCGCGCTGGAGATAGGTGGCGGCCCGGAGCCGGCGCCGTGGGAGGGCCGGTACCGACCGGCACCGGCCCTCCGCCCGGTCAGGGCAGCAACGACTCCGCGACATCGGCGGCCCGCGCCGTACCGCCCTCGGTGCGGAGCTCGGCACGCAGCTCCGCCGACCGCCGGGCCACCTCCGGATCGGAGGTCAGCGTCAGCAGCGCGGTGCGCAGCGCCTCAGGAGTGGCGTCCGCGGTGTCGATCCGCCGGGCCACGCCCAGCGACACCAGCTGGTCCGCGTTGCCGAACTGATCGGCGCTCTGCGGCACCGCGATCATCGGCAGGCCCGCGTACAGCCCCTCACTGGAGCCGCCCATCCCGGCGTGCGTGACGAACGCGTCGGCCTGCTCCAGGATCGCCAACTGAGGCACCCAGGAATGCACTTCGACGTTCGACGGGACCGTGCCCAGCTCCGCCGGGTCGGTGTGCTTCCCGATCTGCAGGACGACGTGCCAGTCCGGCAGGTCCCCGAAGGCCGCGAGGCACCGCCGGTAGAACTCCGGCAGCCGGGTGTAGGCCGAGCCCAGCGAGATCAGCAGGACCTTCCCGGCGTCCGCGGGGCGGGTCCAGGTGCCCTGGTCGCTCCGGTCGCCGAAACAGGGCCCGACGAAGGTCACCGCTTCGGTGTCGACCTTGTCGGCGTGCGGCTGCATGGCCCGCGGGATCATCGCCACCGCCCGCGCGGGGCGCCCGGAGAACTCGCCGGGTTCCCGCGTCGTGGCCCCGTTGCCGGCCAGCCAGTCGGCGAACTTCGCGAAGTACGCGTCGGCCCCGGGGAGTGCCCGGATCTGCGCGTCGATGTCGTCCTCGCCCGTGCCGCTCCACCCCACGTACGTGGGCGAGAGCTGGAGCGTGGGCCGCCCCTGGGACTCGGCGAGCGCGCGGCCCGCGTAGCCGCCGATGTCGTACAGGTACAGGTCGGCGGGGTCGTCGTCGTACAGCTCGTGCAGCTGCGGCAGCATCTGGACGGCGTCGTCGAGGAAGACGGTCATCCCCCCGACCGGGTCCTCGGGCCAGGTGCCGCCGGTCACCGGGGGCAGGGTGGAGCGGTACGGGCGCAGCTCGGCGCCGGTCGCGGTCACCAGGTCGCCCAGGAACGGGTCGTTGGCGTACGTGACGCGATGGCCGCGGGCCACCAGCTCCCGGATGATCTCGATGCCGGGGAGGGTGTGGCTGATGACGGGATTACCGATCATCGCGATGTGCGCACGGCGCGGCGACGTACCGGAGGTACGGGAGGTACGAGACGTACGAGAGGTCATGAAAGATCACTCACTTCAGGTCTACGGAGGGCAGGACACAGCGGCCCGGCGCCAGGGCGAATGCGGGCGCGGGCGGGCGGCGCGGCGGGACGGAACCGCCGCCGGGGCGGTGTCAGCCGTAGATCTGGTGGTGAGGCATGACACCACCGTAGCCTCGTGTGCCGGACGTGACCAACCGAATTACCGGTGGCCCGGCGGCAAGGGGGAGCACACGTGACCGACATCGTCGAACTCGACACGCTCGTACCGGACTTCAACAGCGACCCGCACCCGCACTACGCCGCACTCCGCGCCCGGGGCCCGGTGCACCGGGTGCGGCTGTCCGACGGCCAGGAGGTCTGGCTGATCGTCGGCCACGACGAGGCCAGAGCCGCCCTCGTGGACCCACGGCTGAGAAAGGACTGGTCCGCCCACCCGCAGTGGCAGCCGGCGGCAGGCGCCGGCCAGCTCCTCGCCAACATGCTGCAGAGCGACCCGCCACGCCACACCCGGCTGCGGAGACTGGTCAGCAGGGCCTTCACCCCCGGTGCCGTCGACGCGCTGCGCCCGGCCGTCCAGCAGATCACCGACGGCCTGATCGACACCATGCTGGCGAAGGCGGCGCAGGACGGCCGCGCCGACCTCGTCGAATCGCTCGCCTACCCGCTGCCCATGACGGTGATCTGCGAGCTGCTCGGCGTGCCGGACCTGGACCGGGAACGTTTCCGGCACTGGTCGAACGCGTTCGTCACCGCGAACGGGCCGTCCGGCAGGGACGGCGGGAACGGCGCGGAGGCCGAGCTCGCCCGCTACATGGCACAGCTCGTCGAGGCCAAGCGGCGCTCCCCGGGCCCCGACCTCTTCAGCACGCTCGTCCGGACCACCGACGAGGACGGCGACCGGCTCTCCGGCGAGGAACTGGTGGGCATGGCCTTCCTCCTGCTCGTGGCCGGTCACGAAACCACCGTGGGATTGATCGCCAACGGCGTGCTCGCGCTGCTCCGCCATCCGGACCAGCTCGCCGCGCTCCGTGCCGACTTCGGTCTGCTCGACAACGCCGTCGAGGAGATGCTGCGGTACGACGGGCCCGTGGAGACCAGCACCTGGCGGTACGCCGGCGAGCCGGTGGAGATCGGCGGCACGGTGCTGCCCGCCGGGGACACGGTGGTCGTCGGGCTGTCCTCGGCCGCGCGGGACGCTGCCCGGTTCGAGACCGCCGACCGTTTCGACATCACCCGCGACACCCGCGGCCACCTGGCCTTCGGGCACGGCATCCACTACTGCCTCGGCGCCCCGCTGGCCCGCCTGGAGGGCCGGATCGCCGTCCGCACCCTCCTGGAACGCTGCCCGGACCTGGCCCTGGACGCCGACCCCGGCACGCTGGCCTGGCGGCCCGGCATCCTCATGCGCGGCCCCGTCCGCCTCCCGGTACGCGTGCGCTGAAAGGCGGTGCGGGCTTAAGCTCTTGATCTTGCCTGGCCCGGTCGGCCAGGCCGGCCCTTGAGCTTGCCCGCAGCCCCCGCCGCATCAGGAGTCCGCCATGAAGCGTGCCGTCACGCTGTCCGCCCTCGCCTGCCTTCTCGCCGCCACCGCCGCCGCGCCCACCGCCTTCGCCGGCGACGCCTCGCCGGACGCGTCCGCCGCGCCGGCGGCGAAGGCCACGAAGAAGAAGGTGGTGGCCGAGCCCGCGCCCAGCCTCCTGGACACCGTCCCGCGCCGCGGCACCCTGCGGGTCTGCACCACCGGCGACTACCGCCCCTTCACGTCCTACGACCGTAAGACCGAGAAGTACAGCGGCATCGACATCGACATGGCGCGGGACCTGGCGAAGAGCCTGGACGCCAAGGCGACGTTCGTGCCCACCACCTGGGCGAGCCTGGTCGCCGACCTCGACGGCGGACGCTGCGACATAGCCGTGGGCGGCGTCTCGATCACCCTGCCGCGCGCCCGCAAGCTCGCCTTCAGCGAGCCGACCCGCACGGACGGCAAGACGCCGATCGTGCGCTGCGAGGACAAGAAGAAGTACCGCACGCTGAAGGACATCGACGAGCCGGAGACGACGGTCGTCGTGAACCCGGGCGGGACCAACGAGGAGTTCGCCAGGGCCCACATCGAGAAGGCGAAGATCAAGGTCCACAACGACAACAACACGATCTTCGACGAGATCGTCGAGGGCCGGGCCGACGTGATGATGACCGACGCCAGCGAAACCCTCTATCAGTCGAAGCTGCACCCCGAACTGTGCTCCGTGCACCCGGACAAGCCCTTCACCTTCGCCGAGAAGGCCTACGCACTGCCGCGCAAGGACACCCAGTTCAAGGAGTACGTCGACCAGTTCGTCCACCTGGCGACGCACGACGGCACGTACGAGAAGTACGAGGACGAATGGATGAAGTGACCCCGGCGCCCGCCGCCCCGGCGCGGCGTCAGCCGTCCGGGTCGTAGCGGGCCGCGCAGGCCGTGCCCCAGCCGCCCGGGTAGCGGACGTCGAGGACGGCGAGGGCGTTCGTCAGGGCGGGGAGCAGGGTGCCGTACGGGTCGGTCAGCGGGTCGAAGTAGGGGTGGCCGGGCAGGGCGCCGGGGCGGTCGGCGGCCGCCGGCGGGCCGGCCGGGGGCCGGGCCGGCTCCGGGCCGAGCCAGGCGGCGCTCAGGGCCCGTGCCATCAGCACCGACGGGTCGGACTGGGCGAACGGGCGGACGAGGCGGTGGTACCTGCGGACCGGTGAGTCCTCGGAGAAGAGGACGTAGTCGCGCACGGGCGCACGCCGGACCAGGTCGAACGCCTCGTTCCTGGCGGCCGGGTCGGTCGTCCCTTCGAAGACCCGGCCGAGGAACGCGGCTGCGGCGGGCAGGTCGCCCAGTGCCAGCGCGTGGTACGCGGCGACCGCGCCCTGGCCGTGGTCGCGGGCCCGCAGCCGCAGTGCGTCGTGCGCGTGCCACCAGGTGAACGCGTCGTTCTCCGGCCGCCCCGCCAGATCGCGCAGGAGCAGGTGGCGCAGCAAGGGGTGCAGCTGGTCGGACTGGCTGTCCTGCACCGGCGGGGTGAGCAGGCCGTGCGAACGGAAGTGCGCCAGCGCGCCCTGCGTGCCCGTGCCGGTGTCGCCCCACAGCCCCCAGGCGGTGAAGGCGTGGTCCAGGTCGACCGCGGCGGCGGCCCGCGGCAGCAGCTCCCGGACCTCCGGAGGCACGTCCCGGAGCAGTGTGTCGAGCAGGTCCCCGGCGAGGTCCCAGCCGTCGCCGTCGGGCCGCTGTCCGGCCGGGGTGAGCAGCCTGCGCAGCCGGTACGCCCAGTCGGTGTCCTCGGGGAAGAGGGGCAGCGCGTCCAGCAGCGCGGCGACCGCGCCGGGGTGGCCGCGCGTCAGGTCGTGCACGAGGCGGCCGAGCCAGGCAGCCGGGCGCGCGACGGGTGGCCGGGGCAGGCCGCGGGTGCTGTCCAGCATCTCGGCGGCCAGCTCGGTGACCTCCTCCAGGGACGCCCCGGCGAGCTGCGCGACCACCAGGTCGTCCGCCGTCCGGGTCTCTTGACGGTGCGTCAGCCGCCAGTGGGTGAGCTGGTACCGCAGGTCGGGCCCGGCCAGCTGCTCCGGGTCGACCTGCCGGGGCACGGTCCCGGCGGTGGCCACGGCCAGCAGCGGGTCCCAGGCCGGGGTGAACCCGCTGTCCAGCGCCCGCGCCTCGGCCAGCGCCTGGAGGAACTCCTCGCCCACCGGGCAGTCGGCGTTGTCCAGCAGCAGCAGGCAGTGCGTGGCGCGCCGGTGCGGGGAGCCGTCTCGGTAGGCCGTCCGCAGGTCCGACAGCAGTGCCCGGAGCAGCACCTCGTCGACGATCCCCGCGTCGCCCGGGCGGCCCGCGAGCTGCCGCCGCAGGTGCTCCAGCAGGTCGCGGTGGGTGCCGCCGCTGCGCCGGGCGACCGCGGCCAGCGCCCGCTCCAGGGACCGCAGCCGCAGCCGCGGCTCGCCGATCAGCGGCAGCAGCGTCCCGATGCCGGGCGGCGGCTGCCCGTCGGCGAGCGCGTCGAGGCCGGTCTGCAGGCCCTTGCGCACGGTCCCGGCGATGTCGCCGAGCGGGAAGCGCCCGAGCACGCCGCGTGCCGCCTCGCCCAGCTCCCGCAGCGGCCGCGGCGCGGGCGCCAGGGCGAAGGCGATGAGCAGCCCGGCGAAGGAGGGGAAGGTGAGCGCCGGCTGCCGGGGGACGGGCAGGTGGAACTGGCGGGCGGCCTCCAGCGCCAGTTCGGTGACCGAGGCGTACGTGCCGTCCGGGCCGTCCAGGTCCAGCCAGGCCAGCGGCGCGCCCAGCTCCTGGGCGCGCGCCGCCAGCTGCCGCAGCAGCGTCGTCTTGCCGCCGCCGGGCGGCGCGAGGAAGAGATAGGAGGGCAGCTCGCTGTGCGCGTGCGGGCCGCGGTCCAGCGATTCCAGCACCGCCGCCTTCAGCAGCAGCTCACCGCGCGCGCCGTCCAGGGGTACGGCACCGGGCCAGGGTACGGAGGCGGCGCCGTCGGGGACGCGCGGGCCGGGGAGGACGCCGCGCGCCGGCTGCCTGGCGGCGGCCGGGGGGACACGGACGGGCGACGGCGGGGTGACGCGGGGCCGGCCGGTGTCCGCCGGGGTCTCCTGCCAGGGCGCGTGCGCCGGCCGCCGCGGCAGGGTGGTGTCGGCGCGTCCGATCCCCAGCCGGACCAGCAGCGCGTCGTTCACCCAGGCGAAGGCCCTGGCGTGGGCCGGCAGCCGGTCGGGGCCGTGCGGGTGGGCGAGCCAGGCGGGGAAGTCGGGGGAGCGGCCGACCAGTTCGTCCATCCGGCGGCCCACCGTCAGCCCGGTCTCCAGCAGTTCGGCGGTGGGGACGGTGTCGAACAGTATGGCCTTCGTCGCGGCGGGGAAGTCGAACTGCCGCAGCCGCTCGGGCACGTCGTACTCCGCCGGGCGCGGCACCGCGCGCAGCAGCCCTCCGGAGAAGACCTCCGCGAGGTGCGCGGTCTCGGCCGGCCAGGGCACCGACTCCTGCACCAGCCGCATGGCCGGCACCGACACCGGTGCGAGCGCCGCGAGGTGGGCGGCGAGACGGTACGCCTCGGGCGAGACGGTGTCCCGGAAGCGCAGCACGGCCGAGGCCGCGGCGTCGGCGCCCGGCGGCGGAGCGGACGCCGCGGCGGTGACCTCGCCGAGCCCGTCGTCCGCCGCCGGCGCGGTGCGCAGCAGGGGCAGTACGGCCGTGCCGCCGGGCGAGGCGACCAGCCGGGCCCACTCCGCGACCGAGGCCGGGCGCGGGGCCAGTACGGGGATCGGCACGCCCCGGAAGGAGGCCAGCTCCGGCGGCAGTCCGGAGGCG
Source organism: Streptomyces sclerotialus (assembly GCF_040907265.1). Classification (NCBI taxonomy): domain Bacteria; kingdom Bacillati; phylum Actinomycetota; class Actinomycetes; order Kitasatosporales; family Streptomycetaceae; genus Streptomyces; species Streptomyces sclerotialus. The sequence goes on from NZ_JBFOHP010000002.1 coordinate 6,473,840, forward strand.
GTGACCTGCCAGGTGGCGTTGGCCGAGGCCCGGCCGCGCGAGGTGACCTCCCACCGGTCGGCGCGTACCCCCGAGCCCTTCCACATCTGCGGCGGCAGCACCTGGAGCACGGCGGTCGGGCCGCACTGGCCCCACCCGGCGAGCACGTCCGTCATGAGGCCGCTGCGCCACGCCGAGCCGATGCCGTCGGTGACGACGAGCACCATCGTGGCGCCGGAGGGGTCGGCGAGCACCGCCGGATCGCCGTTGGCCGGGCCGTCCCCGAACGGGCTGCCGCGCAGCGCAGGCCGTCCGCCGCCGCGGGTGTGCAGCCCGTACACGCGGACGTCCCGGAAGGCGCCGAGTCGTTCCAGCACGCCGCGCAGCTCGCCGCAGAGCCGCTGCCACAGCAGCATGGACGTGCCGTCGTCGATGACCAGGGCCAGATCCAGCCAGCGTTCGCGGGCCGGGAGGATCGCGACGTCCGGGAGCCCGGTCTCGGCCATCGCGTCGACCGTCGCGGCCTCGTCGACCTCCGTACGGACCGGGCTCGGGCGCTGCTGCTGGAGTGGGCGCAGGGCGCGGGAGAGGGCGAGCGCGTCGGTGACGGCCTTGCCTTCGGGGGGCGCGTACGGACATCGCCGGGCGGCCGCCTTTCCGGCCGGGCGGGGGAGTGTGCTGCGAGCCGCCGTGCAGGCCGTGTCCGGCGTCCGCGCGGCGGGGCGTACGGGCGGGCGGTGAGGGGTGGGCGGTGCGGCCCGGGGCGCGGCTCGGCAGCCCGGACGCCGGCCCGGCGGGCCCGGCCGGCCGCTCGGTGCCGCCGGACTCCGGTGGCGTGCCGCCGTCCTCGGACGGCGGCTCCGGGGCCCCGGTCTCCTCCTCGGGCGCGGGCAACCGGGTGGCCAGCCAGAGCGCGTCCAGCAACTCCTGCGGCGACAGCGGCAGTCCGCTGTCGCCCAGGATGCGGCGGGCCCGCTCCGGCATCGTGGTTACACCGTCCCGCCGAGCCGGTGCAGTACGGCCTTGCGTACCGCCTCGGCGTCGATGTCCACGCCGCCCGCGCGCAGGAAGACGGCGTTGAGCAGCTGGTCGGTGGCGAGTTCGCCGAGCGCGCGGCGGTTGAGGAACGCGGTGAGCAGGTCGTCGACCTCGGGCAGGACGTCCGGGCCGAGATGGGCGGCGATGATCTCGCGCAGCCGGGTCTCGTCCGGGTCGGGCAGGTCCAGCCGGACGCAGCGGCGCAGGAAGGCGGGCGGGAAGTCCCGCTCGCCGTTGCTGGTGATCACCACGACCGGGAACTCCCGGCAGTGGACCCGGCCGCGGTGCACCGGCTCGGTCACGCCCGGATCGGCGGTGAGCACGTCCACGTCGGCCTGGTCCTCGGGCAGCCGGGCCAGCTCCGGGATCTCGAACTCGCCGCTCTCGAAGACCGCGAGCAGATCGTTGGGCAGGTCCACGTCGCCCTTGTCCAGCTCGTCGACGAGCAGCACGCGCGGCCGGTCGCGGGGCGCGAGGGCCGTGCCGAGCGGGCCGAGCCGGACGAACGTGCCGATGTGCGGCTCCGGTTCGTCCCGGTCCCGGCGGAGCGACGCCTCGCGCAGCCGGCCCACCGCGTCGTAGCGGTACAGCGCGTCCTGCAGCGTGGCGCGGCTGTTGACCGGCCAGTGCAGCACCGGGCCGAGCGACAGCTCGTGCGCGACGGCCTGGGCGAGCGAGGACTTGCCCGTACCGGGGTGGCCGGTGACCAGCAGCGGGCGGCGCAGGTGCAGCGCGGCGCTCACCACGTCGGCCTGCTCCGGGCCGATCAGGTACGGGCCGCCGCCCGGGCCCGCGCCGCCGGACGCCTCCGTACGGGCGTGGCCGAAGCGGCGCCAGGGCGGCGCCTCGGGCATCGCGGGCCGGCGGGCCACGCCGTCGCCGCGGAACAGCCGCCAGCCGTCCGCGGCGCCGGAGCCGCGGACCGGCCGGGCGGGCCCGGGGACGGCGGCGTCCGGGGCCTGGTGGGGATCGGCGGATGCGTTCTCGGTGCTCATGGCTCCCTGGGCTTCCTACAGTTCCGCTCGCTCGGAGGGGTCGGTCAGATGCGCGGTCAGCGGCAGCGGGCGGCCCGGGTCGTCCCACACCAGGACCGGCCGGGCCCGGTGCTCGTCGGGGGAGCTGCGGGCCTTGGCGCGGTACTCCCGCACTGTGTCGGGGAGTTGGTGCACCCGCGAGGGCGGGTCGAGCCGGAAGACGCCGGCGCCGTCGGCGGCGTGCCCGGCCCGGTCCCACAGCAGTACCGGCACCCCGCAGGCCAGGCACCACGTGGCGGTCCTGGCGCGGGTGCCGTGCGGGGTGCCGATCACCACGACGGACGCGTCCAGGTCCTCGTCCAGCAGGCCGGCCACCCGGCCCGGGTCGTCGTGCGCCGCGTCCAGCCGCAGCGCGCCTTTCCTGCCCAATGCCCGCCAGCGCCGCCGCCACACCCCGTCGCTGTCGGCCAGCCGCCGGATGCTGGGGCAGCGCAGCACCATCGGGTAGCGGGTGCCGACCACCTTGGGCGGCAGCGGGCCCGCGTCCGCCGCGCCCAGGGAGTCCAGGTCGATCTCCAGGTCGCCGTGTTCCACGATCAGTTCGACGGTCGGCCAGGCCTGCCCGACCGAGGCACCGGCCAGCCGGTCGAGGTGCTTGTGCAGGATCTTGACGATCTCGGCCGGGGCCAGCGGGTCGGCGCCCGCGCCCGCGGCGGGCTGGAGCCGCCCGTCTCCCACGTCCGTCCAGAACCCCACGTCGTACCGGCGGGTGCGGCCGTGGCCCGTGCCGCCGGTCAGCTCGACCACCAGCCGCGGGGGCGCGCTCACCGAGGTCTGTGCCCACTGGTCGGCGTCGGCGCGCCGGTCGGCCAGCGTGGCGCCGTCGATGCCCAGGTGGCCCGCCATCCGCTCGTTCCACCGCCGCAGTGCGTCGCGCCGGTCCAGCGGATTGCTGAGGGCGGCGACGAACTCCACCGCGCGCAGCAGGGCGGGCACGCCCGGGGTACCGGCCGGCACCTGCCGACCGTCGCCCGCGCGGCTCTCCAGGGCGGTCACCCAGCGCCGCGCGTACGCGGCGAAGACCCTGGGGTCGCTCAGGCCCGTGCCGTCCACGACCTCGTCGGGGAGCGGGTACGGGAACGCGCTGCGGGTGGCCTCGGGGACGCGCCGCCGGACGTCGTCCGGGAGCGTGCCGAGCAGGTGCAGCAGCGCCTGCTCCTCGAACGGCGACATCCAGCGGTCGGCCAGGCGCGGGGTGAGCCGGGCCAGGTCGCGGAGCGCGCGGGCGCCCGCCGGGTCGTACGGGGTGAGCACCTCGGCGAGCGCGGGCACCGCCCGGTCGACGGTCATCAGTACCTCCGTCCACTCCTCCAGGGTCGGCAGCGAGCCGTCCTCGGGGTGCGGCAGGCGGCACCGTTCGGCGAAGCGTGCCGCGTGCTTGCGGACGTGTGCCTCGTCGGGCAGCGCGCGGTCCAGGAGGAGGCGGAGGTCCTCGCGGAGCCGGTCGGGGGCGCGCTGCCGGTGCACCCGGTCCGCGCACTCCGGCAGCAGGCCGCCCGCGCCCGCGGCGGTCAGCTCCTCCTTGACGACCTGCCAGGAGAACGACCAGCTGAGCCTGTTGGTCATGGTGGGGTCGTACGGTCCGGTGCCGTGCGTGACCATGGCGACGACCAGCCCGACGGCGCGCTGGTCGGCCACCGACCAGACCGGGCCGCCGCTGTAACCGCCGCGGATCGCCGCGCCGGTGGAACCCCCGTGCACGTAGCCGATGCCGCCCTCGAAGGAGGCGACCCGGCCGTACGCGGTGTGCTCGGGATCGCCGGTGCCGTACCGGGCGCGCACCGTCTGGGAGCCGGACATCGGGGCCCAGCGGGGCGGCGCGACGCCGGGCGGCGGGTCGCAGGCCAGCTCCAGTACGGCGAGGTCGCCGCGCCAGCGCCGGGCACCGGGCGGTACGGGGGAGGGGCGCTCGGGGCACTGCTCGTCGCGCGGCGGTATCCAGTGGGTGAGCCGGGCGGTGCCGCGGGCGCCGTGGGCGGCGCCGGGGAAGCCGACCGTCAGCTCCACGGCGCCGGGGTGCGCGTGCTCCAGGCGGTCCCGGCCGACCGCGAGGTTGACGACATGGGCGCAGGTGAGGACGTGCCGCGGGGTGAGGCAGACGCCGGCGCCGACCGTGCGGACACCGCTCCGCGGCGCCGTACGGGAACCGGCGGGGTACGTGCCGAGCGCGCCGCCGCCGACCGGGGTGGCCGCGAACGGCGCGGCGGCGGGCGCCGGCCGCGCGGGCCGCTGTCCGCCGCCCGCCGGGCCGTCGTCCGTGCCGTACACCGTGACCAGCCCGGCCCGCTCGTCCGGCGCGGCGTCCTCCCCGGTGGCGTCCGGGCCCGCGCCGAACCACCGCACGCTCAGCCGTCCTGGGGGGCGGTGCCCGGCAGCTGCCAGCTGGCGGTGATCTTCATGGCGGCCTGGGTGCTGCCCCCGGCGATGCCGAGCTTGAGGTCCTGCCCGATCTGCACGCCGAACTCCACGGAGAGGTCGTGCGGGGGGTTCTCCGTGCGCGCGACGGAGTCGTGGACCTCCTGGAGGAGCGGGCCGAGCGGGCTGAGCACCGCGCGCAGCCCGTCCCCGGCGAGCGCGGCCACCCGCTCGCGGGCCCGGCCCACCGGCTCGACGGTGCCCGCGCCGTCGGGCAGATCCGGCCGGGCGGCCGGCACGGTGGGCGCCGGCGTCCCGACGGGGGCGAGGGTGAGGCGGACCAACGTCTGGTCGGACAGGTGCAGTTCGGCGTACTCCGGCATCCGTCCATTGTGCCGTCTGCCACCTCTGTGGCCACCCGTTTCTCGCGATCCGGGCGCGTCAGGACGCGGAGATGGCCAGGCGTCAGGAGCCGGCCGGCCGCCGCGCGCCCGTGCAGGAACGTACCGTCGGGCCGGGAGCCGGAGAGGCCGGAGCGCAGCAATCCTATGTCAGGACATTGTGACCTCTGGACTTCCCGTCATGGGCGTGGGCGGATACCCTCGACCGCGTGGGGAAACGAGAAGCAGTGACCGAGGGCGCCGAGGGCCCTGTCCAGTTCAGCGTCGACCGGAGCAGCCCGGTCCCGCTGTACTTCCAGCTGTCCCAGCAGCTGGAGGCCGCGATCGAGACCGGCAAGCTGGCCCCGGGCAGTCTGCTCGGCAACGAGATCGAGCTGGCGGGCCGGCTGGGCCTGTCCCGGCCGACCGTCCGGCAGGCCATCCAGTCGCTGGTGGACAAGGGGCTGCTCGTCCGCCGCCGCGGCATCGGCACCCAGGTCGTGCACAGCCAGGTCAAGCGCCCGCTGGAGCTGAGCAGTCTCTACGACGACCTGGAGGCGGCCGGCCAGAAGCCCGCCACGAAGGTGCTGCTCAACACCACCACCGAGGCCACCGCCGAGGTCGCCGCCGCGCTCGGCGTCGCCGAGGGCGCGGAGGTCGCGCTCGTCGAACGGCTCCGGCTCACCCACGGCGAGCCCATGGCGCACCTGCGCAACCACCTCCCCCTCGGGCTGATCGACCTGGAGACCGAGCAGCTGGAGACCACCGGCCTGTACCGCCTCATGCGCGGCGCCGGGATCACCCTGCACAGCGCCCGGCAGGCGGTCGGCGCCCGGGTGGCCGACGCGGCGGAGGCCGAGCGGCTGGCCGAGGAGGAGGGCGCCCCGCTGCTCACGATGCAGCGCACGACCTTCGACGACACCGGCCGCCCCGTCGAATTCGGCTCGCACGTCTACCGCGCCTCGCGGTACGCCTTCGAGTTCCAGCTCCTCGTACGGCCCTGAGGCCACGGGGGCCGGGATGTGCCGGACCGGAGCCGGCCGGGGAATCCCCAGTGCTCCGCAGCCGGTATTCATCGGCACGGGCACACAGTGGGACAGTGTCCTCAAGGAGTGCGGCAGCGGGTGCGCCGGACGTGGACGGTGGTGGACTCGTCGCACGGAGGTGACGGACGGGAGCTGACCACGGTGCAGGTGCCCCTTTACCAGGCGAAGGCCGAGTTCTTCCGGATGCTGGGGCATCCGGTGCGGATCCGGGTGCTGGAGCTGCTCCAGGACGGCCCGATGCCGGTCCGGGAGCTGCGGGCGGCGATCGACGTCGAGCCGCCCAGCCTCTCCCAGCAACTGGCGGTGCTGCGGCGGTCGGGCATCGTCACGGCCACCCGGCAGGGCTCGACGGTGATCTACGCGCTGGCGGGCGGCGACGTCGCGGACCTGCTGCGGGCCGCCCGGCGCATCCTGACCGAGCTGCTGGCCGGGCAGAGCGAACTGCTGCGGGAGTTGCGCGAGGTGGAGGCGACCACCCGGTGACGGCCCCGCCGTGCCCGCTCGCGGCGTATCGCGTACGAATGTTCTGACAAACCATTGACGTGGTGTGTCGCACGCCGCTAGAACTCCTCCTGCCGCAACCGGGCGGCGGGGGAACGGAGGCGGTCCACGATGCGTACCGTACGTACGACCCGTACGACCCGCCGGAGGGTGCGCGCCGCCGCGGCGGTCCTCGCGGCGCTCGCGCTCGCCGCCGGCTGCAGCGGCTCCGGAGGGAAGCGGTCCGAGGGGGCCGCGTCCGGCGCCTCCGGGAAGGCCGCCGGCGCGCCCCGCATGACGATCGGCATGGTCAGCCACTCCGGCGAGGGCGACACCTTCTGGGACATCGTCCAGACCGGCGCCGAACAGGCGGCGAGGAAGGACGGTGTGACATTCCTCTACGCCAACGACAAGGAGGGGTCCCGCCAGGCGGAGCTGGTCCGCAGCATGACCGACCAGAAGGTCGACGGGCTGATCGTGACGCTTGCCAAGCCGCAGGCCCTGAAGTCGGCCGTCCGGGCCGCCGTGAAAGCCGGCATACCGGTGATCACCATCAACTCCGGCGGTGAGTTCTCCGCGCCGTACGGCGCCCTCACCCACATCGGCCAGGACGAGTCCGTCGCGGGCCGGGCGGTCGGCGAGGAGCTGAACGCGCGGGACCGCAAGAAGGCGCTGTGCGTCATCCACGAGCAGGGCAACGTCTCCCTGGAGGACCGCTGCGCCGGTGTGAAGAAAGCTTTCGACGGTACGGTCGAGAACCTGAACGTCGACGGGACCAACGCCCCGTCCTCGCAGTCGTCGATCGAGGCGAAGCTCCAGTCGGACAAGGACGTCGACGCGATCGTCACGCTGGGCGCACCCCTCGCGGCGATCTCGGTCAAGGCCCGGGAGCAGGCCGGCAGCGCCGCGCAGATCGCGACCTTCGACCTGAACGCCGCCGTGGTCAGGAGCCTGAAGGCGAAGGACATCACCTTCGCCGTCGACCAGCAGCCCTACCTCCAGGGGTACGAAGCGGTCGATCTGCTCTGGCTGAACCGGACCAATGCGAACGTACTGGGCGGCGGCCGTCCGGTGCTCACCGGGCCCGCCGTCGTCACCGGCAAGGACGTACCCGCGCTGGAGAAGTACACCGCTCGCGGGACCCGCTGACCCCAGGACGAACAGGCATAACGGATACTTGGCGGTTGGGCCCGATCCGTCGGGCCCACGGAATGACCACGGACAGTGAGATCCACAGCGATCCACCGATCCGAAGAGAAGCGATCCAGCGATCCAACGAGAAGGGCACGACCTCGTGGCAAGGGTTCGGACAGGGGCACGCGCGCTCGGCGCGGTGCTGGCAGGGGTGCTCGGCCTGGCCCTGGCGGGCTGCAGCGCCACCGGCGGCAAGCGGGCCGAGGAGGCGCGCGAGGCCCAGGCGGCCGGCGGCCGGGCGGCCGTGAACACCCCGAAGTGGACCTTCGCCATGGTCAGCCACTCGGGTGACGGCGACACCTTCTGGGACATCGTGCAGAACGGCGCCGAGCAGGCGGCCGCCAAGGACAACATCAAGTTCGTCTACGGGCACGACGAGGAGGGCAGCCGGCAGGCGCAGCTCGTGCAGTCCTACATCGACCAGAAGGTCGACGGGCTGATCGTCACGCTCGCCAAGCCGGACGCCATGAAGGGCGCGCTGGCCAAGGCCGAGAAGGCCGGCATCCCGGTGATCACCGTGAACTCCGGTTCCGAGGTCTCCGAGAAGTACGGCGCGCTCACCCACGTCGGCCAGGACGAGTCCATCGCGGGTGAGGCGGTCGGCGAGGAGCTGAACAAGCGCCACAAGAAGAAGGCCCTGTGCGTCCTGCACGAGCAGGGCAACGTGGGCCACGAGCAGCGCTGCGACGGCGCCGAGAAGACCTTCGACGGCACGCTGAAGCGGCTGTACGTGGAGGGCACCAACATGCCCGACGTGCAGTCCTCCGTGGAGTCCCAGCTCCAGGCCGACCCGAAGATCGACTCCGTGGTCACGCTGGGCGCGCCCTTCGCCGCCACCGCGGTGAAGGCCAAGGAGCAGGCGAACAGCGACGCCGAGATCGACACCTTCGACCTGAACGCGCAGGTCGCCGACGGCCTGAAGGACGGCTCGCTGGGCTTCGCCGTCGACCAGCAGCCCTACCTCCAGGGCTACCAGGCGGTGGACCTGCTCTGGCTGTACAAGTACAACTCCGACGTCCTCGGCGGCGGCCGTCCCGTGCTCACCGGACCTCAGGTGGTCACCAGGAAGGACGCCGGCGCGCTGGCCGAATACACGAAGCGGGGGACCCGATGAGCACCGCCGCACCACCAGCGGAACCGCAGCCCACGAAGCCGACCGAGGGCCCGGACGAGCGCCTCGTGCACCGCTCGCTCGCCCGCCGCCTGATGGGCCGCCCCGAGCTGGGCGCGGTGGTCGGCGCGATCGCCGTCTTCCTGTTCTTCTCGTTCGCTGCCGACACCTTCCTGCGGGCCGGCAGCCTCTCGACGGTGCTGTACGCCTCCTCGACGATCGGCATCATGGCCGTACCGGTCGCGCTGCTGATGATCGGCGGCGAGTTCGACCTGTCGGCCGGCGTGATGGTCGTCAGCTCGGCGCTGGTCTCGTCGATGTTCAGCTACCAGATGACCGCCAACACCTGGGTGGGCGTCGGGGTGTCCCTGCTGGTCACCCTCGCCATCGGGGTGTTCAACGGCGTGCTGCTGACCCGGACGAAGCTGCCCAGCTTCATCATCACGCTCGGTACGTTCTTCATGCTGACCGGCCTGAACCTCGGCTTCACCAAGCTGATCAGCGGCACGGTCTCCACGAAGTCCATCGCCGACATGGAGGGCTTCGAGTCGGCCCGGGTGCTCTTCGCCTCCCACCTCACGATCGGCGGCGTGGACATCCAGGTCACGATCATCTGGTGGATCGCGCTGATCGCGCTCGCCACCTGGATCCTGCTCCGCACCCGCGTCGGCAACTGGATCTTCGCGGTGGGCGGCAACGCGGACGCGGCCCGCGCGGTCGGCGTCCCGGTCACCAAGACCAAGATCGGCCTCTACATGGGCGTCGCCTTCGCCGCCTGGGTCTCGGGACAGCACCTGCTGTTCTCCTACGACGCGATCCAGTCCGGCGACGGCGTCGGCAACGAGTTCCTCTACATCATCGCGGCGGCCGTCGGCGGCTGCCTGATGACCGGCGGCTACGGCTCGGCGATCGGCGCCGCGGTCGGTGCCTTCATCTTCGGCATGACCAGCAAGGGCATCGTGTACGCCCAGTGGAACCCGGACTGGTACAAGTTCTTCCTCGGAGCGATGCTGCTGCTCGCCACGCTCCTGAACGCCTGGGTACGCAAGCGAGCGGAGGCGAACAAGTGAGTACCGCGACCGACGGGGACGCCCGTACCGACGCGTCCCGTACGCCGCTCGTCGAGCTGAGGGACGTCAGCAAGTTCTACGGCAACGTCAAGGCCCTCGAAGGGGTCTCGCTGGAGGTGCACCCCGGTGAGATCTCCTGCGTCCTCGGTGACAACGGCGCCGGCAAGTCCACCCTCATCAAGATCATCGCGGGGCTGCACCAGCACGACGCCGGCACCTTCACCGTCGAGGGCGAGGAGACCCGGCTCTCCTCCCCGCGCGAGGCCCTGGACCGCGGCATCGCCACCGTCTACCAGGACCTCGCCGTCGTCCCCCTGATGCCGGTCTGGCGGAACTTCTTCCTCGGCTCCGAGCCGACGAAGGGCGTCGGCCCCTTCCGGCACCTCGACGCCCGGACGATGCGCGAGACCACCCGGTCCGAGCTGCTGCGCATGGGCATCGACCTGCGCGACGTGGACCAGCCCATCGGTACTCTCTCCGGCGGTGAGCGGCAGTGCGTGGCCATCGCCCGCGCGGTCTACTTCGGCGCGAAGGTGCTCGTCCTGGACGAGCCGACCGCGGCGCTCGGCGTCAAGCAGTCCGGCGTGGTCCTCAAGTACGTCGCCGCCGCCCGGGACGCGGGCCTCGGCGTGGTGCTGATCACCCACAACCCGCACCACGCCTACCTCGTCGGTGACCGCTTCGTCCTCCTCAAGCGCGGCACCATGGCCGGCAGCCACCTGAAGTCGGAGATCGCGCTGGAGGAGCTGACCCGCCAGATGGCCGGCGGCAGCGAGCTGGAGCAGCTCAGCCACGAACTGGAGCGCGCGCCGTCCCCGGAGCACCTGGGCGGCCACCCCCGGCACTGAGAGCCTGTGCGGCGTACGGGCCGGGAGCGCGGCGAGGGTACGCGGGTACCGGTGCGGCGCGCGGGGCGGCTTCCGCGAGGGCACCGGTTCCCGGCGGTAGCTTCGCGGTGCGGGCGTCCGCGCCCCGCGGCGCCCGCCCCGTACCGCACCCGCACAGGAGGCCCGACATGACCAGTGCCCCGAGTGGCGAGACCACCATGCGCGCGATCACCCAGGACGCCCTCGGCGGCCCGGACGTGCTGCGGATGACCGAGGTGACGCGGCCCGAACCGCTGCCGACCGAGGTGCTCGTACGGGTGCACGCGGCCGGCGTGAACCCCATCGACTGGAAGACCCGCCAGAGCGGCGGCCTCGGCGTGCTCGGCGACCCGCCGTTCACCGTGGGCTGGGACGTCTCCGGCGTGGTCGAGGCGGTCGGCTTCGGCGTGCACACCCTCGCGGTGGGCGACGAGGTGTACGGGATGCCGTGGTTCCCGCGCCAGGCCGCCGCCTACGCCGAGTACGTCACGGCCCCCTCCCGGCAGTTCGCCCGCAAGCCGGCCCTGCTGGACCACGAGCACGCGGCGGCGGTGCCGCTCGCCGCGCTCACCGCCTGGCAGACGCTGGTCGACGCGGCCCAGGTGACCCCGGGGCAGCGGGTGCTGGTCCACGCGGCGGCCGGCGGCGTCGGCCACTTCGCCGTGCAGTTCGCCAAGTACCTCGGTGCCCATGTCATCGGCACCGCGAGCGCTGCCAAGCACGACTGGCTGCGCGGCCTGGGCGCGGACGAGCTGGTCGACTACACCGCCGTACGGTTCGAGGAGGCGGTGAGCGACGTCGACGTCGTCATCGACCTGGTCGGCGACGACAAGGACGACACCAGCACCCGGTCGCTGGGCACGCTCCGCTCCGGCGGCCTGCTGATCGCCGTGCCCTCCGGCGTCGCGCCCGAGCTGGTGGACACCGCCCGCCAGCTGGGCCTGCGGGCGTGCGGCTTCCTCGTGGAACCGGACGGCGCGGCCCTGACCAGGATCGCCGAGCTGATCGACGAGGGCGTGGTGAAGGTGGCGGTGGAGGACGTGCTCCCGCTGGCGCACGCGGCCGAGGCGCACCGCCGCGGCGAGACGGGCCGCACCCGCGGCAAGCTCGTCCTGCGCGTGACGGACTGACGGCGCGCGACGGCCGCACGGCGCCGCCCGCGGTACGTCAGCGCTTCGACAGCTCCAGTTCCCTGGCGTGCCGCGCCGCCGCGGCGGCCGCGCCACGGTGCACCGGGCCGTGCCCGGGCAGCACGACGTCGGCGTCCAGCTTCTCCACGATCGCCAGCGACTCCAGCGCCCGCGCGCGGTCGGTGTCGAACATCCGGGGGAGGAGCTGCGGGCCGCGCAGCCGTGCCGTGGGGTGGCCGGTCACCAGCCCGTCGCCGGTGATCACCACGCCGGTCTCCGGCAGGTGGTACGCGCAGTGCCCGCCGGTGTGCCCCGGCGTGTGCACCGGTACCGGGCGGCCCGGCAGGTCCAGCGCGCCGTCCCCGGGGAACGGCTGCGGGTCGGTCACCCGTACGTCCGTGAGGCCGCCCGACCGTACGGCGTGCACGATCCAGGGGAGGACGCCGGGCCGCCAGGCGTTCTTCGCCACCTCTCCGACCGACACCTGGTGCAGGAACTCCCGCCGTGCGTGCGGCACCTCCGCCTCGTGCATCAGTACCGGGACCCGGTGGTCGCGCGCGAACCGGTCGGCCGAGCCGATGTGGTCGCTGTGCGCGTGGGTGACCAGGATCGCCGCCACGGCGGACGGCCGGTGGCCCAGCGCGGCCAGCGACGCCACCACCTGGTCGTGGTCGCCGGGGTAGCCGGTGTCCACCAGCGTCACGGCGTCGCCGTCCTCCAGGATCACCCAGTTCGTGTTCGAGCCGTGCACCAGGTACGTACCGGTGCCGACCTGTACGAGTGCGTCCTCGCGCATCGCCCGCCCCCTGTTCACTCCGAGAAGCCGTTACGGATCTTGTGTCCGCCAGCCCGAGCGTAGCCGCCCGGCCGGGTGCCCAGGGAATCGGGACATTCTCAGCCCGGCCCCCGGCGGGCCGCGACCGCCTGCCGGGTGTCCTCGTCGACCAGGTCCGAGTTGATCTCCTGGGCGGCCTGTACCCCTGCCGCCGCGGCACCGATGACCTGGTCGCTCAGGGAGGTGACGTTGCCGGCCACCCACACCCCGGGGACGTCCGTGGCGCCCGAGGGAGCCGCCGGTACGGAGCTGCCCACCACCTCCCCGGCCGACCGCTCCTCCTCGGCGGCCACCCCCAGGGACGCGAGGACACCGGCGCGTGCGGTGAACCGCGGCTCGACCACCAGAGCCTGACAGGGCACCCGCCGGCCGTCCGCCAGCCGCACCCCGGCCAGCCGGCCGTCCACCGCCTCCAGGCCGGCCGCCGGCCCCGGCACCACGCAGACGCCGCGGGCGGCCAGCCGCTCGTACTCCTCGGCGCCGGGCTCCGGCGAGAGGTGCAGCAGCAGCGTCACATCGGCGCTCCACTGGCGCCACATCAGGGCCTGCCGGGCGGCGAGCGGCCCGGTGGCCAGCACCCCGATCGCCCGGTCCCGTACCTCCCAGCCGTGGCAGTACGGGCAGTGCAGCACGTCCCGGCCCCACCGCTCCGCCAGCCCCGGCACGTCGGGCAGCTCGTCGACGAGGCCGGTGGCGACCAGCAGCCGGCGGGCCGTGACCGGCGGACCCGACTCCAGGGAGACGCGGAAGCAGCCGGCCCGCCGTTCGGCCGCCACCGCCACGCCCGGTGCGATCTCGCCGCCGTGCGCGGTCACCTCGGCGCGGCCGGCCGCCAGCAGCTCGGCCGGGGGAGTGCCGTCGCGGGACAGGAAGTTGTGGGTACGCTCCGCCGTCGCGTTGCGCGGCCGGCCGTCGTCGAGCACCAGGACGGAGCGGCGTGCCCGTGCCAGGGTCAGCGCGCCGCTGAGCCCCGCCGCCCCGCCGCCGATGACCACGACGTCGTACTGCCGTTCGTCCCGTGCGTGCGCAGCCATGGTCCGACTCTCCTCCGGTGCGTCGTCCGGTACCACCTGACGGCCGGTAAAACATGTACTCCGAACGGGTGGGCGTTGGTAGCGTCCGGTCATGTCCCACTCAACCGGAACACCCGTCGGCCCCGTCATCGCCGCCGACGTCGAGCAGGCCGTACGCCTGGCGGTCAGCACCTTGCGCAGCGCGGTCGCCGCGGACTGGAGCGTGCCGGCCGGCTCCCTGGAATGGGACTGCTGGGAGACCGCCGAGCACCTCGCGGACGACCACTTCGCCTACGCGGCCCAACTGAGCCCGGACGTGCCGCCGGTGGACACGCACGTGCCGTTCCGGTGGACGCAGGCACGGCCCGGCGGTCCGGGGAACGCGTTCTTCGCCGACCGCGCGGCGGGCCCGGCCGGGCTGCTCGGGCTGCTGGAGGCGAGCGGGGGGATCCTGGCAGCCGTCGTCCGCACGGCGTCGCCGGACAAGCGCGCCTACCATGTCTTCGGGGTGTCCGACCCGGAGGGATTCGCGGCGATGGGGGTCGTCGAGACCCTGGTCCATACGCACGACATCGCCGAGGGACTCGGTCTCGCCTTCACGCCGCCGGAGGATCTGTGCGGCCGGGTGCTGGCCCGGCTCTTCCCGGACGCGCCCGACGGCCCCGACCGCTGGTCGGCGCTGCTGTGGTGCACCGGCCGTACGGAGCTGCCCGGCCGTCCGCGGCTCACGAAGTGGCGCTGGTACGGCGCTCCGCGGTGATTGAAGCGGTGACGGCGGGGGCCTGACGTCAGAAGGGTGGTGCCGGCCCACGAGGGGCCGGCACCACGGTGGGACGAGGCGTCAGGTCACTTGTTGGCGCACTGCCCGCTCGTGGGGTTGAGCAGCGAGATCACGTGGACCCCCGTGCCGCAGACGTTGAGGGGCACGTGGACCGGCACCTGGACGGGGCCGGAGATGAGCCCCGGCGACTGGTGGCTGCTGCCCTGAGCGCCCGAGTCGGCGGCGGCGGCGCCGGCGCCACCGACGATGGCGGCAGTGGCCAGGACGGCCGCAGCTGCGGTGGTACGGATGCGCATAGCGTTCTCCTCACAGAGGGCGGAACATCAACGTGTCCCATCACAACCCACTGCGGCCACCGCGGCCCGTCGAGTACGCCCGTCAGGGGCATACCGCCCCAGAAAAACGCCTGTGACCTGGGCTTTCTTCGGGTCCCCCAACTGCCGGACGCGGGGGCGGTGCAGCGCCTCAAAGGGGCATTCCCGGCCACACGCCCCAAAGGCGATTCTTGTATGTGTATTTGATACGGTGCGGTCGTGCGGCTGACGAAGTTCACCGACCTGGCGCTCCGTGCCGTGATGCGCCTGGCGGTTTCCGAAGAAGGCGCGTACCCGGCCACCCGTGAGGTCGCGGACGCGATGAACGTCCCGTACACCCACACGGCGAAGGCCGTCACGCGCCTCCAGCACCTCGGTGTCGTCGAGGCCCGGCGGGGCCGCGGCGGCGGGCTCGGGCTGACCGTGCTCGGCCGGCAGGCCTCGGTGGGCTGGCTGGTACGCGAGTTGGAGGGCCCGGGCGAGGTCGTGACCTGCGAGGGCGACGCCCCTTGTCCACTGCGTGGTGCCTGCCGGCTGCGGCGCGCGCTGCGTGAGGCGCAGGAGGCGTTCTACGCCACCCTCGACCCGCTCACCGTGGCCGACCTGGTCTCCTCGCCGACCGGCCCGGTGCTGGTCGGCCTGGCGGACCGCCCGCCGGAGTGACCCGGGCGCGGCCCCGGATTCCGTAGGTCCACCGCAGGGATGCGGCCACCCACGCAGATAAATGCGAATCCAAGAAGCAAATTAAGGAGTCGTCGTGCTCTCGGAACAGTCCCGCTCCGTCGTCCGCGCCACCCTCCCCGCGGTCGGCGCGGCCATCGGTGAGATCACCGAGCTCTTCTACCGCAAGCTCTTCACCGACCGGCCGGAACTGCTGCGCGACCTCTTCAACCGCGGGAACCAGGCCACCGGCGAGCAGCAGCAGGCCCTCGCCGGGTCGATCGCCGCCTTCGCCGGACTGCTCCTGGAGCGCCCCGACGCACGGCCCGACGCGCTGCTCGGCCGTATCGCCCACAAGCACGCCTCCCTCGGCATCACCTCCGAGCAGTACAAACTCGTCCACCAGCACCTCTTCGCGGCCATCGCCGAGGTGCTCGGCGACGCCGTGGCCCCCGAGGTCGCCGCCGCCTGGGACGAGGTCTACTGGCTGATGGCCAACGCCCTGATCGCCACCGAGACCCGCCTCTACCAGGAGGCCGGCGTCCCCGAAGGCGGCACCTGGCGGCCCATGGAGATCGCCGAGCGGCACGAGGAGACCCCCGACGTGGTCTCCTTCCTCCTGCGGCCCGCCGACGGCGGCCCCGCCGGCCCCTTCACCCCCGGCCAGTACGTCAGCGTCCGGGTGGAGCTGCCCGACGGTGCCCGGCAGATCCGCCAGTACAGCCTCTCCGCAGCCCCCGGCGGCCCCCAGTGGCGGATCACCGTCAAGCGGGCGGCGGGCGACCCGGCGGGCGAGGTCTCCTCCTGGCTGCACGCGCACGCGCGCCCCGGTGACGTGCTCTCCGTCTCCGCGCCCTTCGGCGACGTGGTGCTGCCCGAGGGGGAAGGCCCGCTGCTGCTGGCCTCCGCCGGCATCGGCAGCACGCCCGTGCTGGCCATCCTCGGCCACCTCGCCGCCACCGGCTCCACCCGCCCGGTGGTCGTGCTGCACGGCGACCGCAGCCCGGAGGCCCACGCCCACCGGGACGAGCTGCGCGCACTGGCCGGCGCGCTCCCGGCCGCCGAGCTGCACCTCTTCTACGAGGAGCCCGGCGACGCGGCGCCCGAGGCCACGGCCGGCCGGCCCACCGTCGCCGACCTGGGCCTGCCCGAGGGGCTGACCGCCTACCTGTGCGGCCCGCTGCCGTTCCTGCGCGCCGTCCGCGGTGACCTGCTGCGCCGCGGCGTCCCCGCCGAGGCGGTCCACTACGAGGTCTTCGGCCCCGACCTCTGGCTCGGCCAGGACTGACCGGGCGGCGGCCCGGCAGCCCGCGGCGCACCGGCGCCCGCGGTTCCCGAAGATCCCGGACTTTGAGAAAGCCCACAGGTCAGAGGGTTGCGGTGCGCCGTGGGGCGGCTTTGATGCACAATCGCACGGCAGGTGGGCTGCGCCTGCCCGGATGTGACCCGAGGCCCATGGCCTCCCGAGACCGCACAGGGACGTGACGAGCCGAGCATGAGTACGTACCGGGACAGGGTGCACCGTGGATCGGCGCGGGCGACCGTGCTGCGCACGGTCGGCACCCGGGAACGCCGTTCGCACCTCAGCGCGCCCCGCGTGCCCACCGTCGGCATCGACATCGGCGGCACGAAGGTCATGGCAGGCGTCGTGGACGCCGACGGGAACATCCTGGAGAAGGTCCGCACCGAGACGCCGGACAAGTCCAAGAGCCCCAAGGTCGTCGAAGACACCATCACCGAACTGGTGCTGGACCTCTCCGACCGGCACGACGTGCACGCGGTGGGCATCGGCGCGGCCGGCTGGGTCGACGCCGACCGCAGCCGCGTCCTCTTCGCCCCGCATCTGAACTGGCGCAACGAGCCGCTGCGCGACCGGCTCGCGGGCCGCCTCGCGGTGCCCGTCATGGTCGACAACGACGCCAACACCGCGGCCTGGGCCGAGTGGCGCTTCGGCGCCGGGCGCAACGAGGACCACCTCGTGATGATCACGCTCGGTACCGGCATCGGCGGCGCGATCCTGGAGGACGGCCAGGTCAAGCGGGGCAAGTACGGCGTGGCCGGCGAGTTCGGGCACATGCAGGTCGTGCCGAGCGGCCACCGCTGCCCGTGCGGCAACCGAGGCTGCTGGGAGCAGTACAGCTCCGGCAACGCCCTGGTGCGCGAGGCGCGCGAGCTGGCCGCCGCCGACTCCCCGGTCGCGTACAACATCATCGAGCGGGTCGGCGGGCACATCCCGGACATCACCGGACCGCTGATCACCGAGCTGGCCCGCGAGGGCGACGCGATGTGCGTCGAACTGCTCGCGGAGATCGGCCAGTGGCTGGGCGTGGGCATCGCCAACCTCGCCGCCGCGCTCGACCCGTCCTGCTTCGTCATCGGCGGCGGCGTCAGCGCCGCCGACGACCTGCTCATCGGCCCGGCCCGGGACGCCTTCCGGCGCACCCTCACCGGGCGCGGCTACCGCCCCGAGGCCCGTATCGCGCTGGCCCAGCTCGGCCCCGAGGCCGGCATGGTCGGCGCGGCCGACCTCGCCCGGCTGGTGGCCCGCCGCTTCCGCCGCGCCAACCGCCGCCGCGTGGAGCGCTACGAACGCTACGAGCGGGCCGGCCGCCGATGACCGACCTGGAACAGGCACCTGTGAGCGAGCACCCCGAGCGCCCCGACCGCGACGGGGCCGCCGACGACCCGGGCCGCCCCGGGCCGTCCGGCCCCTCCGGCCCCGACGGGCCCGCAGCCCCCGAGGGCGGGGCACACGCGCCGCCGCCGAGCCGGCGCCGCCGCTGGCTGACCGCGTTCGTCGTCTTCCTGCTGATCGTCATCCCGGCCGGGTACCTCGCGATCTCCGCCGCGCAGAGCCGCGACAGCGGCCAGGAGAAGGAGGAGCGGGCCGCCATGGCGGGCCTCACCTGGCACTGGCCCTCCAAGGTGCAGCGGCGCATCTACGACGTGCGGATACCGGCCTACTCGTACCCGGTCGCCTTCTTCGAGACGAACTCCTTCCGGACCAGCTCGCTGTACGTGACGTTCCGTACCTCCCAGGAGGGCCTGGACCAGTTCCTGGGGAACTACGGGCGCACCCGCGCCGACCTGAAGAAGGACGACGTCACGATCTCGCCGGAGCAGGCGAAGCGGGTCAAGTGGGACTTCACGATCGGGGACGGCTACGCGGGCATGGTGCACGAGCAGAAGGCGCCGCGGCCCACGCAGCGGATAACGGTCGACTTCGCCGAGGACGGCCACCCCGTGGTGTACGTGGTGTCCACGACCAGGTTCTGAGCCGCCGCCGGCCGCAGCGGACAGCGCGGACGGCCGGGTTCCGGTGGCGAAACTCTGATGGAGAACGCCGACCTGATCACACTCGGGCGATCCCGGCCAGCCGGGTATGAGCCGATTCCACCGCCATGACCGACTGATCCGGCCACGGTGACGTCCGATTGCTGACCCGGGTGTCAGGAGTGGGCGGTTTGATTGGGTAGCGTGGCCGGGTGAGCGAGAAGACCCTGCAGCACCGGATCGACGGCCCCGACGACGCGCCCGTACTCGTCCTGGGTGCCTCACTGGGCACCACCTGGCACATGTGGGACCGGCAGATACCCGAACTGACCCGCCAGTGGCGCGTCATCCGCTTCGACCTGCCGGGCCACGGCGGCTCTCCCGCTTACCCCGCCGCCTCGGTCGCCGAGCTCGCCGACCGCCTGATCGCCACCCTCGACGGCCTCGGCATCGACCGCTTCGGCTACGCCGGCTGCGCCATGGGTGCGGCCATCGGCGCCCAGCTCGCGCTCGCCCACCCCCAGCGCCTCACCTCGCTCGCGCTGGTCTCGGCCTCCCCCCGCTTCGGCACCGCCGACGCCTGGCGGCAGCGCGGCGTGGTGATCCGCACCAACGGCCTCGATCCGATCGCCCGCAGCGCGCCCGAGCGGTGGTTCACGCCCGGCTTCGCCGCGGCCCAGCCCGCCATCATCGAGTGGGCCGTACAGATGGTGCGCACCACCGACCCCGGCTGCTACATCGCCGCCTGCGAGGCGCTGGCCGCCTTCGACATCCGCAACGAGCTCGGCCGGATCTCGGCGCCCACCCTCGTGGTCGTCGGCTCCGAGGACCTGGTCACCCCGACCGCCGACGCCCGCACCCTCGTCGCCGGCATACAGGACGCGGGTCTCGCCCTGGTGCCCGGCACCTCCCACCTCGCCCCGGTCGAGCAGCCGGCCGCCGTCACCGAACTGCTCATCCGGCACTTCTCCACCGCCTGGCAGGACAAGCCGGCCGGCCAGGCCGCGCTCGGCGCGACCCCGCCCAAGCCCGTCCTCGACCCGGCCCCGCCGCAGGCACAGCCCCAGCCGCCGGCCGTCGCCATCGAAGCCGCCGCCGAGCAGCCCCAGATGGTGCGCACCGGCTCGTACGAGGAGGGCATGAAGGTCCGCCGCGCGGTGCTGGGCGACGCGCACGTGGACCGCGCGGAGGCCGCCGCCGACGACTTCACCGGCGACTTCCAGGACTTCCTCACCCGCTTCACCTGGGGCGAGGTGTGGACCCGGTCGGGCCTGGACCGCCGTACCCGCAGCGTCATCACGCTCACCGCACTGGTCACCGGCGGCCATCTGGACGACCTGGCCGTCCACGTCCGCGCCGCGCTCCGCAACGGCCTCACCCCCGCGGAGATCAAGGAGACCCTGATCCACACCGCGGTCTACGCCGGTATGCCGGCCGCGGGCGCCGCCTTCACGATCGCCCAGCGCGTCATCCGCGAGGAGACCACGCCGGAGGAGTGACCCTGCCGGAGGACCGACCCCGCCGGTTCCGCGGTCGCACAGGTCCGCGCGGCAGGATGGGGCCATGGCACTCGAACTCACCAAGAAGACCCACGCCTGTGTCCGGCTGGCCAAGGACGGGCGGACCCTGGTCATCGACCCCGGTGGCTTCAGCGAGCAGGACGCGGCCGTCGGCGCGGACGCGATCCTGATCACCCACGAGCACCCCGACCACTTCGCCGAGGACCGGCTGCGGGCCGCCATGGAGGCCAACCCCGCCGCCGAGATCTGGACCCTGTCATCCGTCGCCGAGCAGATCTCGGCCGCGTTCCCCGGCCGGGTGCACACCGTCGGCGAGGGCGACACCTTCACCGCGGCCGGCTTCGAGGTGGAGGTGCACGGGCAGCTGCACGCCGTGATCCACCCCGACATCCCGCGGATCACCAACGTCGGCTACTTCGTCGACGGCACCGTCTTCCACCCCGGCGACGCGCTCACCGTCCCGGGCCGCCCGGTCGACACCCTGCTGCTGCCCGTGCACGCCCCCTGGAACAAGGTCTCCGAGATCATCGACTACGTGCGCGAGGTCAAGCCGCGGCACGCCATCGACGTCCACGACAGCCTGCTCCAGGACCACGCCCGGCCGGTCTACGACCGCATGATCGACCAGCTCGGCGGCACCGACCACGGCCGCCTCACCCCTGGTCAGGCCGCGTCCCTGGGCTGAGGACGGCGACTGTCGGAGGCGGACGGTAGGTTGGCACTCATGCGCATCGCGACCTGGAACGTCAATTCGATCACCGCCCGCCTTCCCCGGCTGCTGGCCTGGCTGGAGAACACCGGCACGGACGTGCTGTGCGTGCAGGAGACCAAGTGCTCCAAGGAGCAGTTCCCCTTCGACGAACTGCGCGAGCTGGGGTACGAGGCGGCGGTGCACGCCACGGGCCGGTGGAACGGCGTGGCCATCCTGTCCAAGGCGGGCCTGGCGGACGTGGTCGAGGGCCTGCCCGGCGACCCGACGTACGACGGCGTCGCCGAGCCGCGCGCCGTCTCGGCGACCTGCGGCCCGGTCCGCGTCTGGTCGGTGTACGTCCCCAACGGCCGCGAGGTCGAGCACCCGCACTACGCCTACAAGCTCCAGTGGTTCGAGGCGCTGAAGGCCGCGGTCGCGGGCGACGCCGCCGGCAGCCGCCCGTTCGCCGTCCTCGGTGACTACAACGTCGCGCCGACGGACGACGACGTCCACGACATCACGGCCTTCGAAGGCGCCACGCACGTCACGCCGGCCGAGCGCGCGGCCCTCGCCGACCTGCGGGGCGCGGGCCTGACGGACATCGTGCCGCGCCCCCTGAAGTACGACCGTCCCTTCACGTACTGGGACTACCGCGCCCTGTGCTTCCCGAAGAACCGCGGCATGCGCATCGACCTGGTCTACGGCAACGAGCCGTTCGCCAAGGCCGTCTCCGACTCCTACGTCGACCGCGAGGAGCGCAAGGGCAAGGGCGCTTCGGACCACGCGCCGGTGGTCGTCGACCTGGACGTGTGAGGGCCGGGCGGGGGCGTCCGCCGACGCCCCCGCGCCGCCGTCACGGCACGAGCTTGCGCAGCTCCACCGACTCCGCGAGGGCCTTGAGCCCCTCGTCGCCGGGGTGCAGGTGGTCGCCGCTGTCGTAGGCCGGCAGCATCCGCTGCGGCCGCTGCGGGTCACGGATGACCGCGTCGAAGTCCAGTACGGCGTCGACGGTCCCGCCGCTGTTCCGGATGAACGCGTTGACCGCCTGCCGCCGCTGGTCGACCTCCGGGTAGCAGTCGGGGTAGCCCTCGCAGGGCGCGACCGTCGCGGCGACCACGCGCAGCCCCCGCTCGTGCGCCCGCCGCGCGATGTTCCGGAGGCCCTCGATCACCTCGGCGGCCGAGGTGCCGGACCGCACGTCGTTGATCCCCTCGAAGACCACGACGGTACGGGCCGAGGTCTGGGCCAGTACGTCCCGCTCCAGCCGGTGCTGCGCGCTGACGCCGCCGGTGTCGGTGCTGATCCCGTCGCCCTTGTAGCGGTCGGTGACGATGCGGTTCGCCGAGATGCCGTGGTTGATCACGCCGTATTTGGGCAGTGCGGTCTGGTTCTGGAAACGCCGCGCCAGGGTGTCCGGCCAGCGCCGGTTGGCGCCCTGCGTCGACTTCACGCCGTCGGTGATCGAGTCGCCCAGCGCCACGATCGACCCCGGTCCGCCGGTGACGTCGACGCCGGAGAGGAACGGCCAGGTGGTGAGGGTGCCGGTGAAGGCCGCCGCGTCCGCGTCGCGGGTACGGTCCCCGCTGCCGGTCGCGGTCACGTACGACCGCTGGATGGCCTCCTTGTGCACGGGCGCGGCGCCGACCGGACCGGCGAGGTGGAAGCTCACCAGGAGGTTGGTGTCGGCGGGGACGGTGAACCGGACGGGATCGCTGAAGGCCTGTGCTCCGGCGGGGATACGGGTGCCGCGCTCGCCGCCGAAGGTGAGCGGTACGGGCTTGCCGGCCGCCTGCGCGCCGCTGCCCTGGACGGCGACGCTCGCCGCGCCGATGTCCACGGGTGTGGCCGCGAAGGTGTTCTCCAGCCGGATGCGGGCCTGCTTGCCGCCGGCCCCGGCGTGCACCACCAGCCGCAGCGTCTGGTCCCGCCACGGCCCGACCTTGGTGTAGCCGGCGCTGCTGGCCGCCCAACTCCCGGTCCAGCCAGGGGTGTCACGGCGCAGCGCCGCCGAGAAGACATGCAGGTCACGGCCGGGCCCGGGGTCCTTGGGAAGGACGACCGAGCGCACCTTCAGACCGCGACGCACCGGCACCGTCACCGCGTACAGCCGGACCGTTTCCGCGCGCTGTCCTGCCGCGGAGTTCACGTGCGGGAGCGCCACCGCCTTGGTGCTGAGCGGCCCGGTCCGCCAGTCGGGCGCGGTCAGCTCGTACGTGCTGCGCGACCCGTCCTGGTACCGGACCGTGCCGGTGCCGGTGACGTCCCCGCCGGTCGCGGCGACCAGGAAGGTCAGTGCGGTGCCGCTGCCCGGCAGGAGGACCGCCTGCCCGTCGGCCCGTACGTTGTCCGGCTTGCCGGGCGCGGTGCGCGGCCAGGTCAGCCGGGTCGCGTCGATGTCCAGCGGCCGGCCGGGCGTCCAGCCGGCCGCGGCGAGGTCCTGGGCCGACAGGGAGTTGCCGGCGCCGTCGAAGTCCGCGCCGCCGGTTCTGGTGTCGTCGCTGACCGCGGTGTTGTCGAAGAGTCTCGCCAACGGCCGGGGCGCGGCGTCGCGTTGTGGAACGGCGGCGGTCGCCGGGACGGCGGTCCCCGCGACCGTGAGGGCGAGAGCGAACGGAACGGTGGTGCTCCATTGTCGTACGCGCATCAGACGTCTCCTCGGGAGGCGGGTGAGCCAGGGGATGAGCACGATCCGGTCGAGCCGACACGAGCGCCATGAACGTAGAGAGACGGGTGGGGGGCGTCAAGGAAGGACGGAGTGACGACCGGACGACCCGGGCACCGCGCGCCTGTGGCCGCCGCCCGGGTGGGAGTGGGACGCTGCACCACATGAACATGTCTTTCCTGGACAAGTGGCGCAAGCATCCCGTAGCCCCCGGCGGGGTGAACGCCGACCCGGAGGCCATCGCCGAACTGCTGTCGGAGTGCGAGCTGCTACGTGCCCAGGCCGAGTCGGAGGGCGTCGAACTGGACGACTCCCCGCGGTCGTTGGCGGACCTGGACCAGCTGCGCCCGGTCTGGCGCGAGGACCCGGAGGTGGAGCCCTGGCTCGGCAACGACGCGGGTCTCTACCTCGGCACGGTCCTCGTGCGCACGGTCCGGGGCGCCGCCTGGAAGATGTGGCCCGACGGGCAGCCGGTGGTGCGGATGCCCTCCGGGCGTGAGGTGGACGTCGTGGCCGCGGGCCTGGAATGGGCGGCCAGCGGCGCCCCCGAACTCTCCCGCCTCTACACCGAGGTCGCCGGCAGCTGAGCGGCCGTCGGTGCCCCGGCTAGACGAACGCGATGTCGTACGCCAGCTGCCAGCGGTCGGCCCGTACGACGATGTCCGAGGTCTCCACCGCACGCCCGTCCGCGTCGAAGTGGGTGCGCTCGACGACCGTGACGCAGCTGCCCGCCGGGCAGCCCAGGGACTCCGCCTCGGCGCTGGAGGCCGGCCGTGAGCCGACCCGCTCCTCGGCGCGTACCACCCGGATGCCGATCGCGGCCATCCGTCCGCGCACGCCGCGGCGCGCGTAGGGCCCGCACTCCGGGAACACCACATCCGTGCCCTCGGTGATGGCCAGCGGCTCCCAGCTGGTGGCGAGCTGCACGGGCTGGCGGTCGGCGAGGTATTCGTAGGCCGAGCAGACCACCGGGTCGCCCTGCGCGATCCCCAGCCGCCGGGCCACCGGCTCCGTCGCCCGCTCGGTCGTGGACGTCGCCTCCCACGTCAACGGCGTGCCGTCCGGACACTTCGCAAGGGTGATACGCGCGGCGAAGGGGGAGTCGACCGCGCCGGTGGAGCGCAGCAGGGTGCCCAGCGGCGCCCGGTCCGCGACGAACACCCCGCGCCCGAACTGGCCTTCCGCGTACCCTGCCGCCTTCAGCATCCGTACCGCCCGGTCCACGGTCTGGTCGCTGGCCTCGTAAGCCCGCTTCAGCTCGGCGCGGGAGGGGATGCGGGCGCCGACCGCGAGGACGCCCTCGTCGATCTGCCGCCGCAGGTCGTCGGCGATGCGCTGGAAGACAGGCCGGTGCTCACCCATGCCCGACAGGCTAGGTACGCAGGCGCGTTCTGTGTACCTAGGGACTCGGGAGAAAACCGCCCATCCGGCGGGGATTTCCCGCTGCCGTTCCGGGCGTGTCCCCGATCGCCCGTGAGGTGTTGATTGGGGTAGTTTGCGAACTCTCTGCTGGTACGGACGAGAGTGAGCAGGGCTGCATATGGCCGGTGACGCGCTGATCGAGATGCGCAGGGTCAACAAGTACTACGGGAACCTCCACGTCCTCCAGGACATCGACCTCACCGTCGGCCGCGGCGAGGTGGTCGTCGTCATCGGCCCCTCCGGCTCCGGCAAGTCGACCCTCTGCCGCACGATCAACCGCCTCGAACCGATCCAGTCCGGCTCCATCACCCTGGACGGCCGACCGCTCCCCGAAGAAGGCCGCGAGCTGGCCCGGCTGCGCGCGGACGTCGGCATGGTCTTCCAGTCCTTCAACCTCTTCGCGCACAAGACGGTGCTGGCCAACGTCGTGCTCGCGCCGGTGAAGGTACGCAGGAAGCGGAAGGAGGAGGCCGAGCAGCGGGCCCGTGAACTCCTGGACCGGGTCGGGCTCGCGGCCCACGCCGACAAGTACCCGGCCCAGCTGTCCGGCGGCCAGCAGCAGCGGGTGGCCATCGCCCGCGCGCTGGCCATGGAACCCAAGGCGCTCCTCTTCGACGAGCCGACCTCGGCGCTGGACCCGGAGATGATCAACGAGGTGCTGGAGGTCATGCGGCAGCTCGCCCGGGACGGCATGACGATGGTCGTGGTCACCCACGAGATGGGTTTCGCGCGCTCGGCCGCCAACCGCGTGGTGTTCATGGCGGACGGCTGCGTGGTGGAGGACCGCACCCCCGAGGACTTCTTCACCGCGCCGGAGAGCGACCGCGCCAAGGACTTCCTCTCCAAGATCCTCAAGCACTGAAGCGGGGGGTGACCGCAGTGAAGACGTTTCCTCGGGCCGCGGCGGCCGTGCTGCTCGGCCTGCTCGCCGTCCTCGCCGCCGCCTGCGGCAAGCCCGGCAGCCCGCCCGCCAAGGGCCCGCGCGGCGACGAGCTCCCGAAGTACCCGGTACAGACCCGCTTCCAGCTGCCCGACTCGTCGACCTGGAAGAAGGCCGAGAGCCGCGGCCACCTGGTCGTCGGCGTCAAGGAGGACCAGCCCTACCTGGGCGAACGCGACCCGGCCTCCGGCGAGTACCGCGGCTTCGACATCGAGATCGCCAAGATGCTCTCCGCCGCGCTCGGCTTCGACCCCAGGACCCTGGACTACCGGACGATCGCCTCGGCCAACCGCGAGACCGCCCTCCAGAACGGCCAGATCGACTACTACGTCGGCACCTACACCATCAACGACCTGCGCAAGAAGCAGGTCGGCTTCGCGGGCCCGTACTACCTGGCGGGCCAGGGCCTGCTGGTACGCAAGGACGAGCGGGACATCAAGGGACCGGGGGACCTGGCCGGCAAGCGGGTCTGCTCCGCCGCCGGCTCGACCCCGTACCAGCGCATCAAGGCCGACTACCCCGAGGCGGTGCTCGTCGCGTACGACACCTACTCCGTCTGCGTCGACAACCTGCTCACCTACCAGGTCGACGCGGTCACCACCGACGACGCGATCCTGCTCGGCTACGCCGCCAAGGCGCCCGACGAGATGAAGCTGGTCGGCAAGCCGTTCTCGAAGGAGCCCTACGGCGTCGGCCTCCCGCTGAACGACCCGGCGCTGCGCTTCGCGCTGGACGACGCGCTCGCCGCCGACGAGAAGAACGGCAACTGGAAGAAGGCCTATGACGCCACCCTCGGGCTGTCCGGAGTGCCCGCGCCGAAGCCGCCCAGGATCGACCGCTACACGGTGAGCTGAGGGAGCCCCGTCACCCATGGACGTACTGACCCACAACTGGTCCCTCTACGGCAAGGGCCTGCTCGGCACCGTCGAGCTCACCGTCTTCGCCTCGTTGCTCGCCCTCGTACTCGGCGTGATCATGGCGGGCTTCCGGGTCGCACCGGTCGGCTCGCTGCGCGTCTTCGGCACGGTGTGGGTGACGGTGCTCCGCAACACCCCGCTGACGCTGCTGTTCTTCGCGGTGCTGCTCGGCCTGCCGCGCTTCGGTCTGGCACTGCCCTTCGACGTCTTCGCGATCCTGGCGCTGGGCTGCTACACCTCCGCCTTCATCTGCGAGGCGGTGCGCTCCGGCATCAACACCGTGCCGACGGGCCAGGGGGAGGCGGCCCGGAGCCTGGGCATGACGTTCGGGCAGACGCTGGGCACGGTGGTGCTGCCGCAGGCGTTCCGTACGGTCGTCCCGCCCGTCGGCTCCACCCTGATCGCGCTGGCCAAGAACTCCGCGATCGCCGGCTCCTTCAGCGTCGTCGAGCTGCTCGGCACCTACAAGACCCTCAACGAGCTGGGCTACAGCATCATCTGGTCCTTCCTCTGGATCGCCGTCGGCTATCTGATCGTGACCCTGACCATCAGCGCGCTGTTCAACGTGCTGGAGAAGCGCTGGGGAGTCGTCCGATGAGCAGCACCGCCCTCTACGACGTACCGGGCCCGAGAACCCGCGCCCGCCACCGCCTCTACGGCGTCATGGCGACCCTGGTGATCCTCGCCGTCCTCGCCTGGGTCTGCTACCTCCTGGTCGACACGGGCCAGTTCGAGGGGCGGAAGTGGACGCCCTTCGAGTACCAGGGCATCCAGGAGCTGCTGCTGCGGGGGCTGGGCAACACGCTCAAGGCGTTCGCGGTCGCGGCGGTGCTCTCGCTCGCGCTGGGCGCGGTGCTGGCCGCGGGGCGGCTCTCCGACCACCGGCCGGTCCGCCGGCTGTGCACCCTGCTGGTGGAGTTCTTCCGTGCCATGCCCGTGCTGGTGATGATCTTCTTCATCTACGTGGCGCTGCGGGCCGAGCCGCTGACCGCGCTGGTCGTCGGTCTGACGCTCTACAACGGCTCGGTGCTCGCCGAGGTCTTCCGCTCCGGCGTCAACTCCGTCGAGCGCGGCCAGCGCGAGGCGGCGTACGCGCTGGGCATGCGCAAGACACAGGTCATGACGCACGTCCTGGTCCCGCAGGCGGTCCGGGCCATGCTGCCCACGATCATCAGCCAGCTCGTCGTCGCGCTGAAGGACACCTCGCTCGGCTTCCTCATCACCTACGAGGAGTTCCTGCACGCGGGGAAGCTGATCGCCTCCAACCTCGACTACGACCTGCCGTTCATCCCCGTCGTCCTGGTCATCTCCCCGATCTACATCGGGATGTGCATGCTGCTGTCCTGGCTCGCCAACTGGGTGGGCAGGCGCCAGCGGCGCAACCCGAAGGTCGAGGGCGAGGTCGGCGCCGCCGAGCCGGGCAATCTGATGCCGGGCAATCCCCCGCTCTGACGGCGCGTCCCCCGGCCGGTGTCAGTCCCGCACCGGTACCGACACCCACGACGGGTCGGCGGCCGGCGAGGAGAAGGTGAGCTTCGCGCCGTCCGGGTTGTGCTCGATGTAGAGCGGGTCGACGGAGTCCACGACGAGCGCCAGCCGGTGCCCGGCGGGCACGTCGTACGCGGTGGAGAAGAGGTCCAGGTCCATCGCGAACGGCTCGCCCGGCTGCTTGTCGTGGAAGGTGAACGGCGCGTGGGTGATGAGCTTGCCGGTGCCGAGCGGGCCGACGTCGTAGAGGTAGGCGACGGCGGTACCGCTCCCGGCGGTGCTGGTGACCGTGGTGTGCAGCTTCGTGGTGCCGCGCACCCGCTGTTGTGTCTCGTACCGCTCGGACCGCCAGACGGCCGCGGCCGAGCGGGGCAGCAGTGGGATCGAGGCCGTCGGCGGGAGCCGGAAGAGCTGGTCCAGCATGCTGGAGAGGAAGATGGTGCCGCCGTCCGCGCCGCTGTTGCGGTTCGTGGCGATCTCGTGCGTGCCGTTCAGCGGGATCCGCCGCTGGGCCGAGGGCACGTCCTTCCAGCTCGCGTACCCCTCGTAGGCGCCGGTGGAGCGGGACTTGAGCAGCACCGGGGACTCGCGGTCGACGCCGTTGTCGGCGCCCTTGAGGTAGTGGTCGAACCAGCGCTTGGTGTGCGTCCAGGTGTCGTTGGGCAGCCCGAGCAGGCCGGTGGCCTCCGCGGTGGCGTGGTCGCCGGGCCGGAACTCCAGCCGCTTGGGGCCCTTGAGCTTCTCGAAGAAGTCGGCGTACTGGTTCGGCGGGAAGATCGAGTCGCCCCAGGCGTTGCCCAGCATGATCGCCGCGCCGTTCTCGTTGATCCGGTCGAGGTAGGCCGCGGGGGAGCGCTTCTTCCCCCACGCGATCATCTCGTCCTCCTTGTCCAGGTTGGAGCCGAGGAAGTCCTTCATGATCGTCTGGAGTTCGGCGCTGGGCCGCCCGGTGATCCGGCCGGCGCCGGCCAGCAGCCCGGCGGCCTGGGCGTGCTGGGTGCGCCCGCTGTAGATGGAGTCGATCAGGTTCGCCCAGCCGCTGAGCGCCCCGACCGCCTTGATGCGCGGGTCGAAGGCAGCGGCGAGCAGGGAGATCCCGGCGCCGTAACTCACCCCGGCCATACCGACCTTGTCCGGGTCGGCCGGGGTGTGGGCGAGCGCCCAGTCGACGACCTTGCGGGCGTCGGCGACGTCCTGCGGGCCCGCGGTCTCGATGTTCCCGCCGGACTGCCAGAAGCCGCGCGAGTTGTACCCGACGACGACGTACCCGGAGTCCGCCAGCTTCTTGGCCTGTGCGACGTACTCGATCTGCGGCATGCCCCAGCTGGTGGGCAGGACGATCACCGGGTACTTCTCGCCGCCGTCGGCGTCGCCGGGCGTGAAGACGTTGGCCTTGAGCGTGATGCCGCCGTCGCCCTCGATGTCGACGAACCGCACGGAAGCGGGGGCGGTGGCGGCGGCCGGTGCCGCCTGGGCGGCGGGGGCCGTGGCCGTGAGGGTGGTGGCGAGGACGGCCGCGGAGACGGTACCGATCGCGGCGCGCAGCGTCGTGCGGGAGGGCGTCATCTACTGCTCCAGTCTCGGCGTGGGGGAACACCGGAGGGGTCGGTGTCGAAGTGACTGGAGAGTAAGGTGCGGCCGTTACCGGAGGTAACCCGTCGGTAGGTTACGCAACAGTAAAGATCTCATGCCTTGTGTGCGGCCGCCTTCGTCAGCGCCTCCTTCGTCACCTCCGCGACCTGCTCCACCACGTCCGGCCCGTACGACTGCGAGTTGACCACCTTCAGCAGCAGACAGAACTGCCCGTCGGCGCCGTGCCTGCGGGCCAGCCGGGCCCGGTTGCGCACCAGGTGGCGGACGGCGGCGCGGTGCGTGACCGGCCGCTGGCCCGCAGCCAGGAACACCGGTCGGCCGCCCTCGCCCGCCGTCAGCCGCGCCAGCAGCACGTACTCCACGGCGCCCGGCTCCATCGCGTAACTCGTCCCGCCGACGGTGAACGTCCCGCGCCCGGCCCCCGAGGCGTCGCCCGGCTGCACCCGCACGCCCGGCAGCAGGTTCGCCAGATGGGCGGCGAGCCGCCGGTGCGCGGTCGGGTCGCCGACGCAGAACTCCGTGCGCGCGCCGAAGCCCTGGAGCCCGGTGTCGTGCGGCGCCACCTCGGCGTGCGCCCCGCAGGTCTCGATGACGGAGGCGAGCCCGAGCAGCGCCAGCGCGTCGTGGCGGGGGATGCTCCAGTGCGCCGAGGTGCTGTCCCGGTGGGTGACCAGGACGCACTCGGCGCCGTCCGGCAGCCCGAAGAAGGCGCGCTCGCGGGCCAGTCGGCGGCGGCTCGCGGCGGACCGTAAGGCCCAGCCGCCCGCGAGACCGAGGAGCAGGGCAGCGGCGGCGGCGATGACGGGGAGGAGGGGGTTGTCCATGGGCCGGGAGGGTAGCGGCCGTTCGGGTGGGCATCGAGAGGCGGCCGAGTACTGGTGCGGTTGTCCCGGTTCGTCGCCCTGTCGCGCCCGTGGGGCCGCGGGTAGGCTCCGGCCCCTGGCGCGATACCGATGGAGGGTCCGATGGAGGGATGGCAGAGATGACGCATGTCCGACGCCTGTCGGTGCTGGCCGTGACGGCCGCGCTGGCCGGTTCGCTGGCCTCCGTGCCGGCCAGTGCCCGGCCCGCGGCGGCCCCCGCGACCGAAGCCCCGCCCAAGACCCCGGTCGCGGTGGGCTCCGGCGGCGCGGTCTCCAGCGTCGACCCCGACGCCTCGGCGGCCGGCATCGAGGTACTGAGGAAGGGCGGCAACGCCGTGGACGCGGCGGTCGCCACCGCGGCGGCGCTGGGTGTCACCGAGCCGTACTCCGCGGGCGTCGGAGGCGGCGGCTACTTCGTCTACTACAACGCCAAGAAGCGCTCCGTGCAGACGATCGACGGCCGCGAGACCGCGCCGCTGACCGCCGGCAAGGACCTCTTCCTGGAGAACGGCAAGCCGATCCCCTTCGACGAGGCCGTCACCAGCGGCCTGAGCGTCGGCACCCCCGGTACGCCCGCCACCTGGGACAAGGCGCTGGACAAGTGGGGCAGCCGGTCCCTCGGCCAGGTCCTCGCGCCCGCCACCCGTATCGCCCGCGACGGCTTCACCGTCGACGAGACCTTCCGGAAGCAGACCGCGGACAACGCCGACCGCTTCCGCGACTTCCCCGCCAGCGCGAAGCTGTTCCTGCCCGGCGGGCAGCTCCCGGTGGTCGGCTCCACGATGCGCAACACCGATCTCGCGCGCACCTACGACGAGTTGGCGAAGAAGGGCGTGGACGCGCTGTACCGCGGACGGCTGGGCGAGGACATCACCCGCACCGTCGAGCAGCCGCCCGTGCGTCCGGGTGCCACCCGCAAGGTGCGGCCCGGCGACCTGACCGCCGCCGACCTGGACGCGTACGAGACCAAGGTCCAGGCGCCGACGAAGACGAAGTACCGCGGCCTGGACGTCTACGGCATGGCGCCGTCCTCCTCCGGAGGCACGAGCGTCGCCGAGGCGCTCAACATCCTGGAGAACTACGACGTAGCGAAGCTGAGCGAGAAGCAGTACCTGCACCGCTACATCGAGGCCAGCCGCATCGCGTTCGCCGACCGCGGCCGCTGGGTCGGCGACCCGGCCGCGCAGCAGGTGCCCACCAAGGAACTGACCTCGCAGAAGTTCGCCGACTCCCGGGCCTGCCTGATCAAGGACGACGCGGTGCTGAAGAGCCCGGTCGCGCCCGGCGACCCGCGTCACCCGGAGCCCTGCGCGGCCGGCGACAAGGCCGCACCGACCACGTACGAGGGCGACAGCACCACCCACCTCACCGTCGCCGACAAGTGGGGCAACGTCGTCGCCTACACCCTCACCATCGAGCAGACCGGCGGCAGCGGCATCACCGTCCCCGGCCGCGGCTTCCTCCTCAACAACGAACTGACCGACTTCTCCTTCACCCCGGCGACCCCCGGCGTCCCCGACCCGAACCTCCCCGGCCCCGCCAAGCGGCCCCGTTCCTCCATGTCGCCGACCGTCGTCCTCGACCACGGCAAGCCGGTGCTGGCCGTCGGCTCGCCCGGCGGAGCCACCATCATCACGACAGTTCTGCAGACGCTTCTCGGCCACCTCGACCGCGGCCTGCCGCTCGTCGACGCCATCGCCGCGCCCCGCGCCAGCCAGCGCAACGCCGCGCAGACCGAGCTCGAACCGGGCCTGTACGACGGCGAGCTGCGCAAGGAACTGGAAGCGCTCGGCCACTCCTTCAAGAAGAACCCCGAGATCGGCGCGGCCACCGGCGTCCAGCGGCTGCCGGACGGACGCTGGCTCGCGGCCGCCGAGAAGGTGCGCCGCGGCGGCGGCTCGGCCATGGTCGTCCACCCCCACGGCCACGCGAACGGCCGCTGACCGTATACGGAACAGCCGTCTCCGGTGTTCGCAGCGCGCCGGAGACGGTTGATACCGGCTCGGGCACGTGGTTACTCTGCGCCCCTCCGTCGGAACGGAACGTCAGGGCGAGAGGCAGGCGTGAGGGCAATGGGGGACAGGTTCGAGGGGCTGGCCGAACAGGCCAGGGCACTCAGTGACGGTGACACCACGTCAGTGGAGCTGGTCGGCCGCTCGCTGGAGCGCATCGAGGCGACCAGGGGCACCGTGAACGCCTTCCGGCTCGTACGGGCCGAGGCGGCGCTCGCCGAGGCCGAGGCCGCCGACCGCAGGCTCGCGGCGGGGGAGCGGCTGCCGCTGCTCGGCGTGCCGGTCGCGGTCAAGGACGACACCGATGTGGCGGGCGAGCCCACCGCGTTCGGCTGCGTGGGCACCTTCCCGCCCAAGACCGAGGACTCCGAGGTGGTACGGCGGCTGCGCGCGGCCGGCGCGATCGTGGTCGGCAAGACCAACGCCTGCGAACTGGGCCAGTGGCCGTTCACCGAAGGCCCGGCCTTCGGCGACACCCGTAATCCCTGGAGTCCTGCGCACACCCCCGGCGGCTCCTCGGGCGGTTCGGCCGCCGCGGTCGCCGCCGGGCTCGTCCCCGCCGCGCTCGGCACGGACGGCGCGGGCTCGGTCCGCATACCCGCGGCCTGGACCCACCTGGTCGGCATCAAACCGCAGCGCGGCCGGATCTCCACCTGGCCCGAACCGGAGGCGTTCCAGGGCATCACCACCCTCGGCCCGCTGGCCCGTACGGTCGAGGACGCGGCGCTGCTGCTGGACGTGTCCAGCGGCAGCCACCGGCACGACCTGCACCGCCCGGCGCCGGTCGCGGTCCGCGCCGCGGTCGGCCGGGACCCGGGACGGCTGCGCATCGCGCTGTCCTGGAAGGCCGCCTGGACCGGCACGCCGCGCCCGCTCCACCCCGAAGTACGCGCCGCCGTGACGGACCTCGCCCGCACCCTCGCCCGCCTCGGCCACTTCGTCGAGGAGGCCGAGCCGGACTACGGGCTGATCGGCCTCGCCTTCGTACCGCGCGCGACCACGGGCGTACGGGAGTGGACCGAACGGGTGCCGGACCGCTCCCTGCTGGACCGCAGGACCCGGGACGCCGCGCGGCTGGGCCGGCTGCTGAGCGGGCGCGCGCTGAAACTGGCGCGGGCCGCCGAGGCGCGCCAGCAGAAGCGGGTGGGCGCGATCTTCGGCCGGTACGACGTCGTGCTCACACCGACCACCGCCACTCCGCCGCCGCGGGTCGGCACGCTCGTCGCGATGAACGGCTGGCGCACCGACCGGGCGATGATCGCGGCCTGCCCGTACGCCTGGCCGTGGAACGTGCTCGGCTGGCCGGGCGTGAGCGTGCCGGCGGGCTTCAGCTCGGCCGGACTGCCGCTCGGCGCCCAGCTCCTGGGCCCGGAGGGCGGCGAGGCCCGGCTGGTCTCCCTCGCCTCGCAGCTGGAGGACGACCTGCGGTGGCACGAGAAGTGGCCGCGGCTGAGAGCGGGGGCGTGAGCCGCCGGGCGGGCGGCCCGTCGGCGGTCAGCCCAGCAGCTCGAGGATCGCGTCGGTGGTGTCCGTCTCGCCCAGCCGCGGGAAGATCTTCGCCACGCTGTTGCGGTGCGCTTCGGCGTCCATGTCCGTCACCGCGTCGGTCGCGACGGTCACGTGGTAGCCGTGCTCGTACGCGCTGCGGGCCGTGGACTCCACGCCGATGCTGGTCGCGATACCGCCCAGCACGATCTGCGTGACGCCGAGGCGGCGCAGCTCCATGTCCAGCGCGGTGCCGTGGAAGGCGCCCCAGGTCTTCTTGGTGACGAGGAGGTCGGACGGCTGCTGATCGAGCTCGGGGACCAGGTCGGCCCAGTCGGCCGGCGGGTTGCCGGCGCGGGCCGGGCCCTCGGTGCGGCCGGGGGCGCCGCCGGTGACGTTGACCAGCACGACGGGCAGGCCGCGGTCGCGGAACGCGGCGGCCAGCCGCGCGCTCCGCTCGACGACCTCGGCGGCGGGGTGTGCGGTGGGCAGCGCGACGATGCCCTTCTGGAGGTCGATGAGGACCAGGGCGGTCTTCGGGTCGAGCGTGGTGGCGGTCATGGTCAGTTCTCCGTCAGTCGTTTCAGCAGCGCGGCCGCTTCGGCCAGTACGCGCCGCTCCTCGGGGGTGGTGTGCTCGGCGAGGGCCACGCCGAGCCAGTCCTGCTTGGCCCGCCGGAGACCGGCCAGTACCCGGCGGCCCTCCTCGGTGAGCGCGAAGACGACCTGGCGGCCGTCGGTGGGGTGCGGGCTGCGCGCGACGACGCCGCGCTCCTCCAGCGCTGCCAGCGTCATCCGCATCGACTGCGGACGGACCAGCTCCGCCCTGGCCAGCGCCGCCGTGGTGGCGGGGCCTTCGAGGTCCAGCCGGGCGCAGACCGCGCGCTGGGTCGGCGTGATCCCGTCGCCCGGCGACTCGGCGCGCAGCCGGCGCATCAGCAGCCCGACGGCCGCGCCGAGGT
The DNA here is from genome assembly GCF_040907265.1 of Streptomyces sclerotialus. Taxonomy (NCBI): domain Bacteria; kingdom Bacillati; phylum Actinomycetota; class Actinomycetes; order Kitasatosporales; family Streptomycetaceae; genus Streptomyces; species Streptomyces sclerotialus. The sequence goes on from NZ_JBFOHP010000002.1 coordinate 6,508,953, forward strand.
CCGTGGCGAGTTCCTCGTGCTCCCTGCCTGGCATGACGCCAGCGTAGGAAGACGACAGGAAAACTTGCAAGTTTCCCTGTCGACCGTGGTGATCACGCCGTGTTTCCGTGATCCCCGCGCCCTCCCCCCGTCAGGAATGGAAAACTCCCCGTAGTCGCTCTGTGACAGAGGACGTGACACGGCTGGTGTGCGATCGCGGCACCGGCGCGGCGGCGCGCGGGTGGCCACGGGGGGAGAGGGGACGGCATGGCAGAGGCACGACTGCGGGACTCCGTGGACGGTTTCGCGTACTTCCTGGGCGAGCTGACGGCCGCGCTGGACCCGGCCGAAGGCTGGTACGGCGTGTTCGCGCAGCGCGACCCCGAGGGGCTGCGGGCCTGCCTGGAGGGGCGCGAGGTGCCGCCGTGGGACGTGGTCGAGTCGCTCCTGCACGACCTGGCCGGGCGCCACGGCGAACAGGCCGCGGCCGAGGCCGGGGCCCGTGCCCGGCAGCTGCACGGCACGGCGATGGCCGCGTACGACGCGCTGACCGGCGGCCCGGAAGTGGTCCGCGAGCGCCTGGACGCCATGCTCGGCGAACTCCGCCACGCCACCGACCGCGAGCGTGACCTGCGCGCCGCGCTGGAACAGGCCGACCCCGCGACGGACACGGCCGCGCTCAGCGGCGAACTGGCCTGGGCCGCCGACGACGTGGCCCGCGCGCAGGCCCGCGTGCGGGAGCTGCGGCAGCGGATCGCAGAGCAGGAAGGGGGCGAGGGGGCCGAAGGGGCGGTCGTCCCGGAGTCCGCCGAGGGGGCCCTCGCACCGCACGCCCCCCTGGTCGGGGGGCCGGCGGCGTACGTGCCGGTGGCCGAGGACGCCGTGTACGAGCCCGATCCCCCCGCGGCGTACGAGTTCGTGGCGGAGCCCCCCGAGGCGGAGCAGGAGCCACCGGCCGCGAGAAGAGGCGCCGGAGAGGGCGACGGTCGGGAATCGGCCAAGCAGGGCGAGCGGCCGGCGGCCGGTTCTGGTAGCGGACCGTCGTCCCTGCCGCCGCTGCCGCCCCAGGCGCGCCAGGCCGTCACCTCCGCCGTGACCCACCTCGCGGAGCTGCGGGCCGCCGAGCGCGGCGGCGAGGCGCACGCCGTCCTGTGCGCGGCGGCGCGCCGCCCCGCCGAGGAACTGCCGTACATCGCCGAGGAGCTGGAGCGCAGCGGCCTCGCCGCCGATGTGTCCACGCTGCTGTGGGAGGTGGCCTGTCTGCCGCCGGAGCCGCTGGCCGCCGCGGCCGGGGCGCTGGCCGCCGCGGGCCGCGTCCAGGACTGCGTGAGCCTGCTGCGGCAGGGCGTGGCCCGTCCGGTCGGCGAGGTGGGGGACGCCGCGCTGGCGCTGCGGGCGGCGGGCCGTACGGCCGAGGCGCGGGAGCTGCTGGCCGCGATGGTCCGGGCGCGGACCGCGGCGGAGGCGGCCGGTCTCGCGGGCACCACGGACGCGCCCGAGGTGCTGCTGCCGCTGCTGCTGGAGGCGGCGGATTCGGTCTCCGAGCACCGCCGGCGGGATCTCGTGCACGCGCTGCGGACGGCCGGGGTGTCCGACCGCCTCATCGGTGTCCGCTGACCCGTGCGCACCACGGTGCACGGTCGCTCGTGCACCCGTTCCCGGCGGGCGCGGAATCGGCCGGACGGCGCGGCAGAGATGGTCTTGCCACGGTGCGGAAGGCGGCCTACGGTCACCTCCACACGCGTAGAGCCCGCGCGTACCGGTTGTCTGACGCCCTGACAAAGGAGCAGCTCATGGCCGATGTTGTACGTGCCGCAATCGTGCAGGCGACCTGGACCGGCGATACCGAATCGATGATCGCCAAACATGAGGAGCACGCCCGCGCCGCGGCCGCACAGGGCGCGAAGGTGATCGGCTTCCAGGAGGTCTTCAACGCCCCGTACTTCTGCCAGGTGCAGGAGCCGGAGCACTACCGCTGGGCCGAGCCGGTGCCCGACGGTCCGACCGTCCGCCGGATGCAGGAGCTGGCCCGCGAGACCGGCATGGTGATCGTCGTCCCGGTCTTCGAGGTCGAGCAGTCCGGCTTCTACTACAACACCGCCGCCGTCATCGACGCCGACGGCCACGTCCTCGGTACGTACCGCAAGCACCACATCCCACAGGTCAAGGGGTTCTGGGAGAAGTACTACTTCAAACCGGGCAACAAGGGCTGGCCGGTGTTCGACACCGCGGTCGGCAAGGTCGGCGTCTACATCTGCTACGACCGGCACTTCCCCGAGGGCTGGCGGCAGCTCGGCCTGAACGGCGCGCAGCTGGTCTTCAACCCCTCCGCCACCTCCCGCGGCCTCTCCGCCTACCTCTGGCAGCTGGAGCAGCCGGCCGCCGCGGTCGCCAACGAGTACTTCGTCGCCGCGATCAACCGTGTCGGTGTCGAGGAGTACGGCGACAACGACTTCTACGGCACCAGCTACTTCGTCGACCCGCGCGGGCAGTTCGTCGGCGACGTGGCCAGTGACAGCAAGGAGGAACTGGTCGTCCGCGACCTGGACTTCGGGCTGATCGACGAGGTCCGGCAGCAGTGGGCGTTCTACCGCGACCGCCGTCCCGACGCCTACGAAGGGCTGGTCCGGCCGTGACCGATCACCTCAACGACGCCGCGAACCTGCACGCCCGGCACCGCTCCGTCCTCCCCGAGTGGCTGAGCCTGCTCTACGACCGCCCCATCGAGCTGACCCACGGCGAGGGCCGGCACGTCTGGGACTCGGACGGCAACCGCTACCTCGACTTCTTCGGCGGCATCCTCACCACGATGACCGCACACGCGCTGCCCGAGGTCACCAAGGCCGTCGCCGAGCAGGCCGGCCGCATCGTCCACACCTCGACCCTCTACCTCTCCCGCCCGATGGTGGAGCTGGCGGAGCGGATCACGGCCCTGTCCGGCATCCCCGACGCGCGGGTCTTCTTCACCACGTCCGGTACGGAGGCCAACGACGCGGCGCTGCTGCTGGCGACCGCGTACCGCCGCTCGAACCAGATCCTGGCGATGCGCAACAGCTACCACGGCCGGTCCTTCTCGGCCGTCGGCATCACCGGCAACCAGAGCTGGTCGCCGACCAGCCTCTCGCCGCTCCAGACGCTGTGGGTGCACGGCGGGGTGCGCAGCCGCGGCCCGTTCGCGCACCTCAGCGACGCGCAGTACATCGAGGCGTGCGTCGCGGACCTCAAGGACGTGCTCCAGCAGACGGCGGGCGGGGTGGCCGCGCTGATCGCCGAGCCCGTCCAGGGCGTCGGCGGCTTCACCGCACCGCCCGACGGGCTGTACGCGGCGTTCCGCGAGGTACTGGCCGAGCGCGGCATCCTCTGGATCAGCGACGAGGTGCAGACCGGCTGGGGCCGTACGGGTGACCACTTCTGGGGCTGGCAGGCGCACGCCGCGAGCGGCCCGCCCGACCTGCTGACCTTCGCCAAGGGCATCGGCAACGGCATGTCCATCGGCGGCGTGGTGGCCCGCGCCGAGGTGATGAACTGCCTCTCCGCCCACTCCATCTCGACCTTCGGCGGCAGCCCGGTCACCATGGCGGCGGGCCTGGCCAACCTCACCTACCTCCTCGAGCACGACCTCCAGGGCAACGCCCGGCGCGTCGGGGGCCTGCTCATCGAGCGGCTGCGGGCGGTGACCGCCGGCCTGGACGTCGTACGCGAGGTACGCGGGCGCGGTCTGATGATCGGCATCGAGCTGGTCGAGCCGGGCACGGACGAGCCGTCACCCCGGGCCGCCGCGGCCGTCACGGAAGCGGCGCGCGAACGCGGACTGCTCATCGGCAAGGGCGGCCTGAACGGCGCCGCCCTGCGCATCGCGCCCCCGCTGTCGCTGACCGTCGCGGAGGCGGAGGAGGGCGCGGGGCTCCTCGCGGAAGCGCTCCAGGAGGCACGTAAACAGCTCACCGGCTGACCGCCGCAGGGGTTCGCGCAGTTCCCCGCGCCCCCCAGGGGCGCGGGGAACTGCGCGAGCGGCCCACGCGGTGGGACAGTCGGGGACCGGCGCGAACCCTACGGCGGGGACCCGCCGACGACGTCGGCCGAAGTCGCGAGGGTCGGCCCGACCGCTGATCATCGGAGGTATGGCCATACCTCCGCCCGGGCTGCGGCCCATGCTCGCCACGCCAGGGCCGCTGCCCGCCGACGGCGCCGACCCGGCCTGGGCGTACGAGGTGAAGTGGGACGGCGTGCGCTGCCTCGCGGAGGCACCGGGCGACGGGTCCCTGCGGCTCGTCACCCGCGCGGGCAACGACGCCACCCGGACCTACCCCGAGCTGACCGCCCTCGGCGACGCGCTGCGCGGCAGGCCCGCCGTCCTGGACGGCGAGGTCGTCGTGCTCGACGAGGAGGGGCGGCCGGACTTCGGGCGGCTCCAGCGCCGTATGAACGTCTCGGACGCGCGCCGCGCCGGCCGGCTGCTGACCGGCCACCCCGTCCACCTCGTCCTCTTCGACCTGCTGTACCTGGACGGACGGCCGCTGCTGGACGCCCCGTACGAGGAGCGCAGGGAGCTGCTGTCCGGCTTGGAACTGGCGGCCCCGGCGTGGTCCACCCCCGGCCATGTCGTGGGTCAGGGCTCCGAGGTGTGGGAGACGACGCTGCGCAACGGCCTGGAGGGGGTGGTCGCCAAGCGGCTCGGCTCCCCCTACACCCCCGGCCTGCGGTCCGCCGACTGGCGCAAGACCAAGCACGTCCACACCCTCGACGTGGTGATCGGCGGCTGGTGGGAGGGGCGCGGCGGGATCACCGGGCTGCCCGGCTCCGTGCTGGCGGGGATCGAGGAGGCGGACGGGCTGCGGTACGCGGGCTCGGTCGGCTCCGGGCTCTCCGGCCACGAACGGCGCGAGCTGGCCCGGTACTTCGAGGTCCTCGCGCGCGGTACGTCCCCGTTCACCGGCCCCGTGGAGGTGCCGGGCGCGCACTGGGTGGAGCCACGGCTGGTCGCCGAGGTCGGCCACTCCGGCTGGACGTCGCAGGGCCGCCTCCGCCACCCCACCTGGCACCGCCTCCGCCCCGACCTCACGCGGCTGGACTGACCGCCCCCTCACCGCCGCCGCTTCGTATGCGGCAGCGGCTTCGCGCGGTTGAGGTTGATCAGCGGGCCGAGCAGGTCGCCGTACCGCTCCCGGCGCTCCGCGATGTCGCCGATGAGGAAGTGCAGGTCGGCGGGGTCCGTACAGCCGTCGATCTCGTCCCAGGTCACCGGCGTGGAGACGGTCGGCTCGGCGCGGGCGCGCACCGTGTACGGCGTGGCCGTGGTCTTCGCCGCGCTGTTCTGGCTGAAGTCGATGAAGACCTTGCCCGGCCGCAGCGCCTTGGTCATCCGGTGCACCACCCGCTCGGGCAGTGCGTGCTCGGCCTCCACCGCGATGCCCTTGGCGTACGCGGTGACGTCGTCCGACGGGGTGGGCTCGATGGGCACGAGCAGGTGCAGCCCCTTGGACCCGGAGGTCTTGGCGTACACGTTCAGGCCGTCGGCCGACAGCCGCTCGCGCAGCCATCCGGCGACCGCGCAGCAGTCGACGACCGTGGCCGGCGCGCCGGGGTCCAGGTCCAGCACCAGCCGGTCGGCCACCCCGGGGTCGTCCGTGCGCCACTGCGGGGTGTGCAGCTCGACGACCAGGTTCGCCGCCCACATCAGGGACGCGGTGTCCTGGAGCACCACCTGGCGGCCGGTCTTGCCGCTCCGGCGGGTCAGATCGACGGTCTTCACCCAGGCGGGCGTACCGGGCGGGACGTTCTTGGTGAAGAACGTCTCGCCGTCCGGGCCGTCGGGGTAGCGCAGGAAGGAGACCGGGCGGTCGTGGAGGTGGGCGAGCATCGCGCCCGCGGTCAGCGCGTAGTAGTGCAGCACCTCGCCCTTGGTCGTCCCGGTGGCCGGGTAGAGCACCTTGTCCAGACGGGTGACCGTCAGCCGGCGTCCCTCGATCTCGGTGATCGGCATACCCTGAGAGTCCCACGAATCATGACATAAAGGACGAACGTCAAGGGGTGCGCGCATGAGATCCATCTGGAACGGGTCGATCTCCTTCGGCCTGGTCAGCATCCCGGTGAAGATGTACAGCGCGACGGACAGCGCCTCGGCGGTCTCCTTCGTCCAGATCCACGAGAAGGACGGCGGCCGCATCCGCTACCGCAAGGTGTGCGAGCTGGACGGCGAGGAGGTGTCCCAGGACGAGATCGGCAAGGGGTACCAGGCCGCCTCCGACATGATCGTCCCGCTCACCGACGCCGACCTCGCCCAGCTGCCGCTGCCCACCGCCAAGACGCTGACCATCCTGGCGTTCGTCGACGCCGCCGACATCGACCCGCTCCAGATGGACAAGGCGTACTACCTCGGCGCCAACGGCCCGTCCGCCGCCAAGCCGTACGTCCTGCTGCGCGACGCGCTGGTGCATCACCAGAAGGTCGCCATCGGCAAGGTGGCGCTGCGCAACCGCGAGACGCTGGCCATGCTGCGGGTGCACGACGACGCGATCGTCATGCACGCGCTGCTGTGGCCGGACCAGATCCGCTCCCCGCAGGGGCTGGCCCCCAAGGAGAACGTCCAGATCCGGGAGAACGAGCTGACCCTCGCCGAGACCCTGATGGACTCGCTCGGCGAGCTGGACCCGGCCGAGCTGCACGACGACTACCGGGACGCGGTCGAGGAGCTGGTCTCCGCGAAGCTGGAGGGCGGCGAGCCGGCCGTGCCCTCGGAAGGCCCCCGGCGCGGCGGCAAGGTCATCGACCTGATGGCGGCACTGGAGGACAGCGTGCGGGCCGCTCAGCAGGAGCGCGGCACGGACGAGGAGGAGGGCTCCGGCGGGTCCGTCACCCGGCTGCGCCGGAAGTCCGGCGAGGACGGGGAGGACGGCAAGGCGGCGGAGGGCGGTACGGAGCGGCCGGCCCGTAAGGCCGCCGCGCGGTCCGCCACGAAGCCGGCCGGGAAGAAGGCCGCGGCCAAGAAGCCGGCTGCCGCGAAGCCGGACACCTCGAAGACCTCGAAGACCTCGAAGAAGAGTGCGGCCGCCGGACAGGGCGGCTCGGCGAAGAAGACGGCGGCGAAGAAGACCCCGGCGAAACGGACCGCGTCACGCCGCAAGGCCGGCTGAGCGGCAGGGCCGGGCGGCGGCTCGCGCGGTCGTCGTCGCGGATGTCGTCGCGGATGTCGGGGCGGGGTCCCGGCCCCGGTGGTGCCTGCGCGGCACGGCGACGGCGCACTGCCCGCGGCCCTTCACGTGCCCGCGAGGACCGCCCGTACGGTCTTGCCGCCACCGCGGTCCGCGGTGATGTCGAACTGCCGGGCCAGCAGCTCCACGATGGCCATGCCCCGGCCGCCGACCGCCTCTTCGGTGAGCGGCTTGACGGTGGGGGTGCGCGGGTCGTCGTCGTGCACCTCGATGGTGACGCCGCTCGACGCGGCGCTGAGCCGCAGCCGGCAGCGGCTGTTGCCGTGCCGTACCGCGTTGGTGACCAGCTCGGACACGATCAGTACCGCTTCGTCCACCCGGCCCGACACCCCGGCGGGCATCGCCGGATGGCCGAGGAAACCACTGGTCAGCCTCCTGGCCCAGCGGGCCGACGCGACCTCCCGCGGCAGCGCGTACTCGACGCGCGTGGCGCGGTTCCTGCTCGCGTGCATGGCTCCCACTCCCTCCCTTGACGGTGGCGGAGGGACTCCGGTCACTGCGTCGCCCCCTCCACCCGTGGCCGGTGCGATCACGCACGGCCTGCCGACGGGAGCGGTCATTCCCGCTCGCCGCCGCGCCAACCATCGGCAACCCGTTTGCCGACCCGCTGTGACGGAGTGAACACGCACACCTCAGGGGGCGACCGGCGCTGTCGGGCGTACATGCGCCCGGACCGGGCACACGCCACCTCACCGGCGTACGCCCACGGCGGACCGGATCAAGCCGATCACGACGGCCACGCGGCGCCGTCGCGAGGTGCCGTACGGCCCGATACGGCCCGCGGCCCGTCCCCCCGTGCCACCCGGCGGCCCCCGATTCGCCCCGGCCGCTAACGATGGTTTACTATTCAAGGGAAGTGAGGGACGGACACGGCACCGCCGACGGCCTCGCTCTCCGGCGCACCCGCGGCAACCGCGGCCGCGCCCCCCACACCAGCCCCGGCCGGCTTCCCCCGTCTGGCCGGGGCTTCCCCCTTTCCGGACGCGGTGCGCCGAGCGGCCTACGCCGTGTCCCGCCGTACGGCGCAGGTCCCGTCTGGCCGGACGGCCTACGCCGGGTCGAACTCCAGGACTTCCTCCACCGGACGCCGGGGCGTCGCCGTACCCCGCGGCCCGTACCCGAAGCGCAGGACCATCTGGACCAGGCCGTGCCCGGAGACCGGCTCCCGCAGCGGCCAGCGCAGCTCCGGCCACTCCAGGGACTGCGTGACGAACGAACTGGAGAGCCCGTCCAGGGTGGCCGCGAGGAGGGTGCGCTGCATCGCCTGGCCCGCGCGCAGCCAGTCCTCGGGGCGGTCCCGCTCGGTGCTGAGCAGCGCGAGGTGCGGATGGCTCTCGAAGGCGGCGGTCTCCCGTCCCGGCACCTCCGTACCGGCCGCGAAGTCCCGCACCGGGGCCCGCCCGCCGCGCCGCCGCGGCCCGAAGGCGTACGCGGGCACCCCGTCGTCCGCCGTCTCCGCCGCCGCGCCGATCCGGGTCCACTGCGCGAGGTCCGGGCGGGCCGGTGCCGGTTCCCGGTCGTCGCCCGCGCCGCCGGCCGGCGGGTCCGTACCGGCGCCCGCGCCGCCCCCGGCCGCGTCGTCCCGCACCGCCGTACGGTCCCGCAGCTCGCCCTCGTCGGCCAGCTCCAGCACCAGCTGCAGGTGCCAGCCGACCGGGAAGGAGAGCGTCGCGCCCTCCTGCTCGGCGGCGTGCCGCAACGCGGTGAGCTGGGCGGCGCTCAGGCCGGTCTCCTCGAAGGGGTACCGGCTGGTGTGCCGCTCGTGGACCGCCGGGTGCAGCCGGCGCAGCCGCTCCGTACCCCCGTCCGCCTCCCCTTCGGCCGCCAGCTCCACGGCGGCCAGCAGCGCGGGCCGCTCGGGGTCGGGCAGCAGCGTCGTACGGACGGGCAGGCCGGCGTGGGCGGCCGACACCCGCAGGTTGAACAGGGCGGCCCCGCAGCCGATGTGCAGCGCGCGGTCGTCGGGGTCCGCCTGCGGCAGCGCGCGCTCCGGGTCCGCCCACAGCCGCAGCGTGCGGCAGCCGGGTGAGCAGCTGAACCGCCAGGGCTGGGCGTTGTGCATCGACGGTGCGGCGATCGCGTCGGTCACCAGCGCCGTCACGGTCAGGTCGTCGGCTGCCTGCATGTCCACCGGGGCCTCCAGGAGGGTGGGCGGCCGGGCGTCGGGGCCTCCTCCAGGGTGGCCCGGTCCGGCGCCGGGCGCATCGTGGATCTTCAATGCCCTGCGCACGCCGCAGGAGCCGACCTACGCTGCCCGTATGAGTGCACACTTTGACGTCGTCGTCCTCGGCGCGGGCCCCGGTGGGTACGTCGCCGCGATCCGCGCGGCCCAGCTCGGCCGCAGCGTGGCGGTCATCGAGGAGAAGTACTGGGGCGGGGTCTGCCTCAACGTGGGCTGCATCCCCTCCAAGGCCCTGCTGCGCAACGCCGAGCTGGCGCACCTCTTCACGCAGGAGGCGAAGACCTTCGGCATCCGGTCCAGTGGCGAGGTGACCTTCGACTACGGCGCGGCCTACACCCGCAGCCGCAAGGTCGCGGACGGGCGCGTCAAGGGCGTGCACTACCTCATGAAGAAGAACAAGATCACGCAGTACGAGGGCCGCGGCACCTTCGCCGACCCGCACACCCTCCAGGTCGCGCTGTCCGGCGGCGGCTCCGAGACCGTCACCTTCGACCACTGCATCATCGCCGCGGGCGCCACCACCAAGCTGCTGCCGGGCACCTCCCTGAGCGAGCGGGTGGTGACGTACGAGGAGCAGATCCTCAGCGCGGAGCTGCCGCGCAGCATCGTCATCGCGGGGGCCGGCGCGATCGGCGTGGAGTTCGCCTACGTGCTGCGCAACTACGGCGTGGACGTCACGATCGTGGAGTTCCTGGACCGGCTGGTGCCCCTGGAGGACGCCGAGGTCTCCGCCGAGCTGGCCAAGCGGTACAAGCGCCTGGGCATCAAGCTGCTGACCGGGACCCGCGTCGAGGGCATCGACGACGACGGCAGCGGCACGGTGAAGGTGCACGTCAGCACGGGCGGGCAGCAGCAGACCCTGGAGACCGGCAAGGTCCTCCAGGCGATCGGCTTCCAGCCGCGCGTCGAGGGCTACGGCCTGGAGAACACCGGCGTGAAGCTCACCGAGCGCGGCGCCATCGATGTCGACGGGCGCTGCCGTACGAGCGTGCCGCACCTCTTCGCCATCGGCGACGTCACCGCGAAGCTGATGCTCGCGCACGCCGCCGAGGCCATGGGCATCGTCGCCGCGGAGACGATCGCGGACGCCGAGACGATGGAGCTGGACTACGTCATGATCCCGCGCGCGACGTACTGCCAGCCACAGATCGCCAGCTTCGGATGGACCGAGGAGCAGGCCCGCGAGCAGGGCTTCGACGTCCAGGTCGCCAAGTTCCCGTTCACCGCGAACGGCAAGGCGCACGGCCTCGGCGACAGCACCGGATTCGTCAAGATCCTCAGCGACGCCCGGTACGGCGAGCTGCTCGGCGCCCATCTCATCGGCCCCGAAGTGACCGAACTGCTCCCGGAACTGACGCTGGCTCAGCAGTGGGACCTGACCGTCCACGAGGTGGCCAGGAACGTGCACGCGCACCCGACCCTCGGCGAGGCCGTCAAGGAAGCCGTGCACGGACTCGCGGGGCACATGATCAATATGTGACGGGGCAGGCCACCCCGCTGATCGCGGCACTCCGTGCCCCCTGCGCACCGAGCCGAAAACAGGTCCCCGTTGCGCGCGGCCCCCGGACAATGAGAACAGGCGTCCGGTGACGGTGGCGGACGGTTGTGGGGGTGGGGCCCGTGAGCCGAGGAATGAGGCGCATCCGGCGAGGGAAGCCGGGTGCGCTGCCCGTGACGCGCAGTGAACGGCTGATGTTCGGCGGCGCGCTGCGCTACGACCTGTCGTTCACCCGGCACGAACAGCCGCTGCTGCGGCTGACGTTCTGGCAGATGGCACGGCAGTTCCCCGCGATGGCGGCCCTCGTGGGCCGGGCCGCCTGGCGGGAGGACCCGCGCGCCCTGCTGGCACTGCTCGGTGCCGAGGTGGGGCAGGGGCTGACCCGCGCGTTCGTCCTGGTGGCGACCAACCGGGTGCTGGTCGCGCTGTTCGCCGGCGGGCCGACCGTGGAGCGATTACGCCAGGCGCTGCCGGCGCTGCTCGCCGGCTGCGCCGTCGCGGCCGTGGCCGCGCTCCTCTCGGCGGTCTCGGTCGCCGCCTCCGGACGCCTGGAGCCCAAGGTCGAGCGGGTCTGCACCGCCCGCTTCTACCGCGGCGCCGTCCGGGTGGAGCTGGCGGCGCTGGAGGACGCCGACTTCCACCGCACGCTGGACGCCGGGCGCTTCGGCACCGACTCCGTCCGCATGATGCTCCGGTCCTCCGTCACGGTCGTCAACGCCCTGATCGCGCTGCTCGCCTCCGCCGTCGTACTGGCCTGTCTGCACCCGCTGCTCGTCCTGATGCTGGTGCTGATTGCCGCGCCCAAGGGGTGGGGGGCGGTCCTCTCGGCGCGCCGGCAGTACGCCTCGCGGCACGCCTGGATCGAGCACCGGCGCGCGATCTCCGTCGTCACCCAGAAGATCACCGACCACGACTGCGCCCCCGAACTGCGCGCGCACGGCGCGGGCCGGATGCTGACCGACGCCTACGACGACATGTCCGCGACGATGGAGCGGGAACAGCAGCGGCTGGCCACCGCCGAGGCCGTCACCCAGACCGTGGCGGCCGCCGTCTCCGGCCTCGCCACGGTTGCCGCCTACGGCGTCCTGTGGCTGCTGCTCACCGGCGGCGGCATGCCGCTGGCGGTGGCCGGCACGGCCGTGATCGCGGTACGCAGCGCGGGCGCGGGCCTGACCGCCCTCGTCCTCCAGGTCAACCGCCTCTACGAAGAGGCCATGTACCTCAAGGATCTCCAGGACGCCTGCGAGGGCGCCGAGCGGCATGCCATCCCGGCCGGCGGCACCCCGGTCCCGCGGCCGCTCACCGAGATCCGGCTGACGGACGTGAGCTTCACCTACCCCGGCGCACCGGAACCCGCGCTGCGCGACGTCAGCCTGACGATCCCGCACGGCAAGGTCGTCGCCCTGGTCGGTGCGAACGGCTCGGGCAAGACGACGCTCGCCAAGCTCGTCGCGGGCCTGTACCTGCCGACCGCCGGACGGCTCACCTGGAACGGCGTCGATCTGCGCGAGGCGGACAGGGACGCGGTGTTCGACCAGGTGGCGGTGTTGGGACAGGACTTCCCGCGCTGGCCCATGACCGCACGCGCCAACGTCCACATCGGCCGCAGCGACCAGCTGCCCGACCAGGAACGCATCGAGCGGGCCGCGTCCGAGGCGGGCGCCGCCGGCCTGGTCGAGGGGCTGCCGCACGGCTGGGACAGCCTGGTGGTCAAGGGCTTCGAGCGCGGTACGGACCTCTCCGGCGGCCAGTGGCAGCGGCTCGGCAGCGCACGCGCCCGGTACCGCGGCGCGCCACTGCTGATCGTCGACGAGCCGACCGCGGCCCTCGATCCGCAGGCCGAGGTCGAGGCCTTCCGGTCGCTGCGCTCGCTCGCCGACGACGGCACGACCGTCCTGCTGATCACCCACCGGCTGGCGGCCACCGCCACCGCCGACCTGATCTACGTACTGGACCACGGCCGGCTGGCCGGTGCCGGCACCCACCGCGAGCTGATGTCCGAACCGGGCGGCCTGTACCGCGCCATGTACGAACTCCAGGCCGCGCAGTACGGGATGGACGGGACGAACGGCGTGCCGCGTGCGGACGGCGTGCCACGGCCCAGGAACGCCGGCGCCGCCTCGGACGACTCCCATGTCGACCGCGTCCAGGGGTAGCGCGCCGCGCCGGCTGCCGCCCGCACCGCTGCGCCCCCGGCTCGGCCCGCTCGCGAGCACGCTGCGGGACGTGCTGGGCTGCCTCGGGGTGATCGTGGCCGCGGTGCTGGTCTCGCTGGTGTGCGTGCTGCTCTCGCAGGAGTTCCCGCAACTCGCGGAGATCTCGCGCTGACCGGGCAGGACCGGTCTTCTCCGGTCCCTGCCGCTCTACGCATGTAGATCTCCACTTTCTTGACACATAATCACACCGCAATGGTCACCCGGTGGGAATTGTGACGGTGGCAGGCTGCCTGCGGCCGGTCATTCACCGGCCGGCCCCGGTCCGCACCCCCCACACTCCGGCGGACCGGTCCACGCGCATGGGGGAGAGGACACCACTCGTGGACACATCCCGTACCACCGCTCGGCGCAGAATCGTCACGGCACTCACCGGTACCGCCCTGCTCGGCCTGGCCGTCCAGGTACCGGCCACCGCAGCGCCCGAACCGGCCCCGCGTACCCCCGCCGCCTCCGCCGCGGCGTACGTCACCACCGCGTACGACGACACGTACTACAAGGACGCGCTCGGCAAGACCGGCCCGGAGCTCAAGTCCGCGCTGCACACCATCATCAGCTCCGGCGTCAGCAAGCTCAGCTACAGCCAGGTCTGGGACGCCCTGAAGGCCACCGACCAGGACCCCGAGAACTCCTCGAACGTCATCCTGCTCTACACCGGCCGTTCGCAGAGCAAGGACGACAACGGCGGCGACCCCGACCAGTGGAACCGCGAGCACGTCTGGGCCAAGTCGCACGGCGACTTCGGCACCGCCACAGGGCCCGGCACCGACATCCACCACCTCCGCCCGACCGATGTCTCGGTCAACAGCACCCGCGGCAACAAGGACTTCGACAACGGCGGCAGCGAGGTCGGCGAGGCGCCCGGCAACTACACCGACGGCGACTCCTTCGAGCCCCGCGACGCGGTCAAGGGCGACGTCGCCCGCATGATCCTCTACATGGCCGTCCGCTACGACGGCGACGACGGCTTCCCCGACCTGGAGCCCAACGACAAGGTGGACAACGGCTCGGCGCCCGCCATCGGCCGGCTCAGCGTCCTGAAGACCTGGAGCGAGCAGGACCCGCCGGACGACTTCGAGAAGAACCGCAACGAGGTCATCTTCGACACGTACCAGCACAACAGGAACCCGTTCATCGACCACCCGGAGTGGGTCGACGCGATCTGGTGACCGTACGCACGGTCAGGCGGGGCCGCCGCCCGACGCGGCGGCCACCATCCGGCCGCCCGGCTTCCGCAGGTACGCGATCAGCTCGGGCGGTTCGTGCACCTCGAACGCCACGCCGAGCAGGGCGAGCCGGAAGGCGAGCCAGTCCAGCGCATCACCGCCGGTGAGCAGCCGGCAACGGCCGTCGGGCAGCGGTTCCAGCACGCCGCTGCCCGGCGGCACCCGCCGCGCCGCGTCCTCGGACGAGGTGTGCGGGGTGACCACCGCACGGTGCCGGGCACGGTGACCGGTGACCGACTCGGCCATGTAGGAGGCCGCGTCGGCCGCGGGCAGCGCGCGCCCGGCGGACCGCGGCGACACCGGGCGCAAGGTCGGGCGGGCCCGCGCGTCGAACGACAACTCCTACGAGGGGCTGGTCGTCGGCTTCCAGCGGCAGTACGTCCACCGCGACCCCTCCGGCCTGAGCGACCGGCTGCGGGACGCCGTGCGCCGCTTCGTGCGCGAGGACGTCTCCCCGGAGTGCGACGGCGCACGGCTCGACGAAGCAGCCCGCACGACGCGGGTGGCGGGGCCGGCACGCATCGCCGACAGCGGCCTCGGTCACCTGAGCCCGGACCGGGAGACCGGCACCCTCTCCGGCGGCGAGAGCCGGCGGCTGAAGACCGCACGCCACCTCGGCTCCAGCCTGACCGGCATGACGTACGTCTTCGACGAGCCGAGCACCGGGCTGCACAGGGCCGACGTGGACGGGCTGCCGGCGCTGCTGGACCGGCTGGTCGACGCGGGCAGCACGGTGCTGGTCATCGAGCACGACATGGTCGTCGTCCGGCACGCGGACCGGGTGACCGGCCTCGGCGGAGGGCGGCCGCCGGGGCGGCGGGGTCCTGGTCACCGGCCGGCCGCGGGACCTCCTGGACCATGTCGGCTCGCCGGCGGCGGAGCATCTGCGAGGCCGGTGACCGTGACGCGGTGATCGCTGTACGGATAACGGGCGGTCAAATTTACGTTGCTGATCTGTTCGAAACGGTCGGAAGGTGGCACGCTCTGTCCGTCCCGACCGCTGCTTCACAACGGGAGGGTCTGGTTCCGCCTGTTCGGAGGCGGAACCCCGCTCCGCCTCGGCACCACCCGCACCACTCCGTACGACTCGTACAGCGGCGGCCACGACCCATGGCCGCCCGCCCCCCTCGACGGGCCGCCACCCCGCGGCCCCGTACCAAGGAGACCGAGTGAGAGGCACCTCCCACAGACGCACGTACGCCCTCCGCGCCGCGGCCCTGGTCGCGTCGGCGGCCACCGTCGTACTCGGCGTGCAGAGCGCACCGGCCGGCGCGCAGACCGGCCAGGAGACCGGCGCCGTCGCCCTGTCGGCCGGCCAGCGCGCCGCCGCCGTCCAGGACGCCCAGTCCGGCGCCACCGCCCGGGCCATCGGCCTCGGCGGCAAGGAGAAGCTCGTCGCCCGGGACGTCATCAAGGACGCCGACGGCACGGTGCACACCCGCTACGAGCGGACCTACGACGGCCTGCCGGTCCTCGGCGGTGACCTCGTCGTCCACGAGAAGAAGAGCGGCGCGCGCAAGGTCACCAAGGCCACCACGGCCCGAATAGCCGTGCCGACCACCAAGGCCGAACTCCCCGCGGCGAGCGCGGAGAAGACCGCGCTGAAGGCCTCGGCGGCCGAGGAGAACACCGAGGCCGACGCCGAGCGGGCGCCGCGCAAGGTGATCTGGGCGGCCACCGGCAAGCCGGTCCTCGCGTACGAGACCGTCGTCGAGGGCGTCCAGAAGGACGGCACCCCGAGCGAGCTGCACGTCGTCACCGACGCCGCCACCGGCAAGCAGCTCTTCGCCGACGAGCGCATCGAGACCGGCACCGGCACGGGCGACTACAACGGCACCGTCACCCTCGGCACCACGCCCAACGGCGCGACGTTCGACCTCAAGGACGGCGCCCGCGGCGGCCACCGCACGTACGACCTGAACCAGGGCACTTCCGGGACCGGCACCCTCTTCAACGACGCCGACGACGTCTGGGGCGGCGGCCGCCAGTCCGCCGCCGTCGACGCCCACTACGGCGCCGCCACCACCTGGGACTTCTACAAGAACGTACTGGGCCGCAGCGGCATCAAGGGCGACGGCGTCGGCGCGTACAGCCGGGTCCACTACGGCAACAACTACGTCAACGCCTTCTGGTCCGACAGCTGCTTCTGCATGACCTACGGCGACGGGTCGGGCAACGCCAACCCGCTCACCTCCCTGGACGTGGCGGCGCACGAAATGAGCCACGGCGTCACCTCGAACACCGCGGGCCTGCGCTACAGCGGCGAGTCCGGCGGCCTGAACGAGGCCACCTCCGACATCTTCGGCACCTCCGTGGAGTGGTACGCCAAGAACACCAAGGACCCGGGCGACTACCTCATCGGCGAGAAGATCGACATCAACGGGGACGGCACCCCGCTGCGCTACATGGACAAGCCCAGCAAGGACGGCGCCTCGCGCGACTACTGGTCCAAGGACCTGGGCCGGATCGACGTCCACTACTCCTCGGGCCCGGCCAACCACTGGTACTACCTGCTCTCCGAGGGCAGCGGCGCCAAGACCATCAACGGCGTGAGCTACAACAGCCCGACCTACGACGGCAAGGCCGTCACCGGGATCGGCCGCGCCAAGGTCGAGAAGATCTGGTACCGCGCGCTGACCACGTACATGACCTCCACGACCAACTACGCGGCGGCCCGCACCGCCACGCTGTCGGCGGCGACCGACCTCTACGGCGCCACCAGCGCCGAGTACAAGGCGGTGAACGCCGCCTGGGCCGCGATCAACGTCCGCTGACGCCTGATCCGGTACGGCTGTATCTCGATCACTCGTACGGGTGACTCCTCCGGTATCCCGCTTTTCGGGCCGCCGGATGGGTAGTCCCCGGACGCACGCCGGGGGGCGCGGGCATCCGTTCGCGGGTGCCCGTCATGCCTGCCCCCCGGCACCGTCGAGAAAGGCCGGGGACCCGTGACACAGCCCTTCCAACTGCCGGACTTCTACACGCCGTATCCGGCGCGCCTGAACCCGCACCTCGAAGCGGCCCGCACGCACAGCAGGCAATGGGCGCGCGAGATGAACATGCTCGAAGGGTCCGGCATCTGGGAGCAGCGCGACCTCGACGCGCACGACTACGCCCTGCTGTGCGCCTACACCCACCCCGACTGCACCGCCGACGACCTCGCCCTGGTCACCGACTGGTACGTCTGGGTGTTCTTCTTCGACGACCACTTCCTGGAGATCTTCAAGCGCACCGGCGACCGCGCCGGCGGCAAGGCCTACCTCGACCGGCTGCCCGCCTTCATGCCGATGGACCTCGCCCAGGGCATGCCCGAGCCGACCAACCCCGTCGAGGCCGGGCTCGCCGACCTGTGGACCCGTACGGTCCCCGCGATGTCCCCGAAGTGGCGCGAGCGGTTCGCGGAGAGCACGGTCAACCTCCTCAACGAATCCCTCTGGGAGCTGTCGAACATCAACGCACACCGGGTGGCGAACCCGGTGGAGTACATCGAAATGCGCCGCAAGGTCGGCGGTGCCCCCTGGTCGGCCGGGCTGATCGAGTACGCGGCGCGGGCCGAGGTCCCCGCCCGCGTCGCGGGCTCCCGGCCGCTGCGGGTGCTGCGCGACGCCTTCTCCGACGCCGTGCACCTGCGCAACGACATCTTCTCCTACCAGCGCGAGGTCGAGGACGAAGGCGAGCTGAGCAACGGCATCCTGGTCCTGGAGCGCTTCCTGGGCTGCTCGACCCAGGAGGCCGCCGAAGCCGTCAACGACCTGCTGACCTCCCGGCTCCAGCAGTTCGAGCACACCGCGCTCACCGAGCTGGAGCCGCTCTTCGCCGAGCACGCCCTCGGCCCGGACGAGCAGGCCGCGGTCCTGGCCTACGTCAAGGGCCTCCAGGACTGGCAGTCGGGCGGCCAGGAATGGCACATGGTCTCCAGCCGGTACATGAACGGCGCGGGGGAGGAGGGCACCTCCGCCGCGCCGCCGCGCTTCTTCTCGCTGCCGCTGGGCGCCCTCGGCCTCTCCGCGCTGAACGTCACCCAGGGCGCGCCGACCACGGCGCGCGCCGAGGCGGCCCGCGCCCGCACCTTCACCCACGTACCGTTCCGGAAGGTCGGCCCGTCCCGGCTGCCGCATTTCAGACAGCCGCTGCCCGCCAAGCTCTGCCCGCACCTGGACACCTCCCGGCGCAACCTCGTGGCGTGGGCCCACCGGACGGGCATCCTGGACGAGCAGCCCGGCATTCCCGGTTCGCGCGTCTGGACCGAGGAGAAGCTCCTCGACTACGACCTGCCGCTGTGCGCCGCCGGCCTGGACCCGGACGCCACCCTGGAGGAGCTGGACCTCAGCTCGGCCTGGCTGGCCTGGGGCACGTACGGCGACGACTACTACCCCGTGGTCTTCGGCCGCCGGGGCGACCTGGCCGGGGCGAAGGCGATGGACGAGCGGCTGGCGGCCTGCATGCCGCTGGACTGCAGCCCGCCCCCGCCGGCCACGCACGCACTCGAACGCGGCCTGGCCGATCTGTGGCAGCGCACGGCCGGCCCGATGAGCGCGGACAACCGCCGCCGCTTCCGTGATGCGGTACGGGTGATGACCAGGAGCTGGCTCTGGGAGCTGGACAACATGGTGCAGAACCGCATCCCCGACCCGGTCGACTACATCGAGATGCGCCGGCACACCTTCGGCTCCGACATGACGTTGAACCTCTCCCGGATCAGCCACGGCAACGCCGTCCCCCAGGAGATCTACGAGAGCGGGCCGTGGCGGGCGCTGGAGAACGCCGTCATCGACTACGCCTGCCTGCTCAACGACGTCTTCTCGTACCAGAAGGAGATCGAGTACGAGGGCGAGGTGCACAACGCGATCCTCGTGGTCCAGAACTTCTTCGACGTCGACTATCCCACCGGACTGCGCATCGTCGACGACCTCATGAACAGCCGGCTGGACCAGTTCGAGCACATCGTGGCCCATGAACTCCCGGTGCTCTACGCCGACTTCGGCCTGTCGGAGGAGGCCAGACAGTCCCTCGGCAACTACATTTCCGAGATGCACGACTGGCTGTCCGGCATCCTCCGGTGGCACCACGACTGCCGCCGCTACACGGAGGCGGACCTCATTCGCCACCACAGGACGGCGGAGCCGGCTCCGGCTGCCGTTCCCCGGAGCCTGTCGGCACCCGGAGGAATCGGTACTGCAGCGTTCCGGGTCCCGCGGCCGCAGCCCGTGGGCTGACCCGGCCGCACGCGCCGGAGGGCCCGTCGGCAGCCGCCGGCAGGCCCTCCCGCCTCCACCACCTTCAGGGCAGGATCTTCTCCACGGCCGCGCGCCCCTCGTCGGCCAGCTTGCGGCGCGCCCATTCCAGATTCTTCGGCGTGAGATCACGCCCGGTCGCCATCACCAGGTCCTCCGGGCTCACGTCCGCCGCCGGACCGCTGTGCAGACTGCGGTCCGGAGTACGGAGATCATCGGGCTCGGGCCGGGATTGCTTGTCCATGCCGCCTCCTCGCGCCTCACGGTTACCGTCCATGTTCCCGGCATAACGGCACATATGCACTCCGAGCCGGAGAGGGCGACACCACGTACCGACCATCCACTCTGCGTGACGGCCGCAGGATGACGAGAGCGCCCGTTCCGGCGGGACGGCGCCCTCCGGCACCTTCGCGACCGGCGCCCAGGCGGCGGCCTGGGACGGCACCGGCCCACTTGGGTGCACCGAGGTAATGATCACTCCGCTGATCCGGGGTTTCTGCGCTGGTTGGCGTGGAAGCGTGCTTTCTTCTGACGATTCCCGCAGGTGTTCATGTCGCACCATCTGCGGGTGCGGCTCCGGCTGGCGTCGAAGAAGGCGGCTCGGCAGGTCGGTGAGGCACACAGGGCCAGTTTTCCGTCGCGTTCGCCCGCGATGATGCTGATCGCGTCGGCGGCGATCACGCTGAGGGCGTCCTCCACACAGGAGGCCGAGCTGAGCCGCCATCGCCGCTTGCCCTCGGCCGTCAGGATCGCCGCGGCCCGACCCTGGGCGCTGCAGTCATTGATGACGTGGACAGCCGATGCGGGGAGAGCGTCCTGGACCGCGGCCGCTGTCGCGGCGGCGTGGATCGACTCCCTCAGTTCCCGGGCGAGGTCGAGTTGGGCGGTGGTGCAGGAGTCCACGGCGAGGCCGCTCACCGTCAGCCAGTCGATGAGTCGGCGCGGCGTGGGGATGCGCTCCACGGGGACGCCATGACGCTCCGACAGAGTCCCGGTGAAGCTGGTCGCCAGCACCTTACCGAGGCGGAAGTCAGGGAATCCGGCACGCATGGAACCACCTTAGCCGGTTGCGGCGTGCTTCGGAGTCCTGCTAGAACCGTCATAGCCGGTTCGCGACAGGTCGTAGCCGGTTCCACGACGGCCAGGAGGCCTCATGCCCCGTCCGACCAGCGACGTGCAAGCATGTGAAACCCACGCGACCGACGCCGACCTCGACGATCTGCGCGCGCGACTGGCCGCGGCGCGACTGCCGGAGGCCGAGACGGTCCATGGCGCCGCGCCCGGCCCCCGCCGGTGGGAACAGGGCGTTCCGCTCGCCGACCTCGTCGACGTCGTGAACTACTGGCGCACCGGGTACGACTGGCGGTCGTTCGAAGCGCTCCTCAACCGGATCGGCCAGTTCCGCACGACCATCGACGATCTGGGCATCCACTTCCTGCACCGCCGGTCCGCGCGCGCGGATGCCACTCCTCTGCTCCTGACGCACGGCTGGCCGGACAGCATTGTCCGGTTCGTCGATGTAGTGGACGAGCTGGCAGATCCGAAAGACGCGGACGCGCCGGCGTTCCACGTCGTGGTTCCCTCGCTGCCAGGCTTCGGTTACAGCGACAGGCCGGCCACCACCGGGTGGGGGACCGAGAAGATCGCTGCCGCATGGGTGGAGCTGATGGGAAGGCTCGGCTACGGCAAGTTCGTAGCCCACGGCGGCGACTGGGGAGGCAATATCACCACGGTCCTCGGCGGCAGGTTCCCGGAGCACGTCCTCGGCATCCACACCACGTTCGCGGAGGCGCCGCCCGGGTTGTCAACGGACGGGCTGACGGCGGCCGAGCGCAAGTGGACCGAGGAGACCCGCGATTTCTGGCGCCACCGCGCGGCGTACGCGAAGCAGCAGGCCACCCGGCCGCAGACCATCGGCTACTCGCTCGTCGACTCACCGGTCGGGCTTCTTGCCTGGATCCTCGACAAGTTCGCCGAGTGGTCGGACACCGGGGACAGCCCGTTCGAGACGATCTCCAGAGACCGCGTCCTCGACGACGTCACCCTGTACTGGCTGACGCGGACCGGCGCATCGACGGCCCGCATCTACTACGAAAGCCACAACTCGCTCGACCCCGAACTCCGGGTCGACGTCCCGTCGGCACTCACCATGTACCCCCGCGACGTCGAGAAGTGTCCGCGGCCCTGGGCACAGGAGCGGTACCGGCGGATCGTCCGGTGGAGGTCGCCCGAAACCGGGGGACATTTCCCGTCGCTGGAGGTTCCCGAGTACTTCGTCAAAGACCTGCAAGAGGGCCTCGCGGCAGTGCTGGCCGCTGATCGGTGAGCGCGGCCGGGTGCCGGCACCCGAACACGCCTGATGCCCGCGTCGCACGCTCGCCGAGTCGTTCGCGCAGCTGACCGCCCCGTACGCGCTTCACCATGCGGTTGGCCACGTCCTGGAGCGCATCGGGCTCGCACTCGCCGGACGTGCCGGCGCCCGGCTGCCACCGGACGGCTCACCCGCCACCCAGCGCCCCTGAGCGAGAACGCGCGCGCCGCACTGAAGGAGGCCTTGGCCCGCTCTCCCGAACGGGATGCCGCCGCCGGACACATCAGGACTCCGGCGAGATTTTCGCCTGCCGCAGCCGCGAGAGGGGCAGAGCAGTGTTGCCACCACCTCCGACGAAGACCTTTGCGCGGGTCACCGGCCGGATGATGAGGTGGCACGGTGACCGACCACGGTGAGGCGGCGGCTGTCCGACCGCTGACACTGGCTTGGGTGCGCCGGCACCTGGATGTCGGCGAACGGATCGTCGAAGCCGAGGCGCTGCGCGGCGGCATCACTGCCGACATGCTGAGGCTGACCATCGGCACGCGGCACGGAGCCACCCGTGACGTGGTACTGCGGAGCTTCGTCGACCCGCGCTACGTGGGGCACGCCGAGGACTGGCTGAACCGGGAGGCCGACGCCCTGACCCTCCTCACGAGCACCGGCGTGCCGGCTCCTGGGCTGATCGCGGTCGATCCGACTGCAGCGCACTGCGAGTATCCATCGCTCCTGATGACCCATCTGGCGGGCCGGACGGTCCTCGGCGACGAGGGATTGAGGACGCGCGTCCCCCTGCTGGCCCGTCAACTCGTGGCGATCCACGCGGTGCGCCCCCTCGAGCCGCCCCGTGAGTATGTGACGTTGACGACCGCCGACACCGTCGTCATGCCGAAGGGCGCCGACGAGGCGGCATGGGCCGCAGCGATCGACGTGATCCGCGAACCCGCGCCACCCTATGAAGGGCGATTCCTGCACCGGGACTTCCAACCCGGCAATGTGCTGTTCGACGTGCCGCCTTCACGGTCGGCCGGTGCCCGGATCACCGGCGTCGTCGACTGGGCAGCGACCTCCTGGGGCCCGGCAGATCTCGATGTGGCGCACTGCTCCACCAATCTCGCGCTGCTGCATGGCCCGGTGTGGGGGCTGCGGTTCGCCGAGGCGTACGAGGAGGCCGGCGGGGCGCTGGCCGCGGCCGCGAGCGAGCGGCTGTACTGGCAGGTGCGAGACGCCTTGGCGTGCTCGGAAGAAGTGCGGCAGGTGGCGCAGCCATGGCGGGAGGCAGGCAGGACGGAGCTGACGACGCGAGTCGTGGCGGAACGGCTGGACGCCTATGTCACCGCCTTGATGGACGCACGAGGCTGAGCCAAGGCACCCCGGTGTCCCGACCGACAGCGAGCACCGGGCCCGGCTGTGGCGTGCCTGCCTTGTCATCGGCGCGTGCCACGCCGCCGTCGGTCATCCGGCGGGCGGCCGGTGTGCCACGCCGGCCACCGTCAGGGCTGAGGGTTCAGGCTCTGCGGTATTGCCAGCCGCCCGGCGTGCGACGACCCTGAATCCCGTGCCGCGACGCGAGTAGCGGGGAGGGGGCGACAGCCATGGCACGGACGCTCATCCGGGTCGGCCTGGTCATCACCGCCGCCGACGAGAGCCACGCAGGCGTCCTGGCCGGGGGGGGAGCGAGCCCGTTCAGGAGTCCCGTTGGCGAAGGTGACCAGGGGTGCCTCGTGGGCGACGCACCCGACACGCCGACATGATGCCGGGGCGCGGCAGGTGAGGCGCACACTCAGACCCATCGACAAGCAGGCCGGGAAGGCGGACGGGCGCCCGGCACAGGGAGGGGCGAAGGATGACCCGCACGCTGATCACTGGTGGCCTCGTCATCACGGCAGCCGATGAGGTCCACGCTGACGTGCTCATCGAGCATGGCCGTATCGCGGCCCTCGCGGCCCCGGGTACGCAGGAGTGGACCGCGGACCGGGTGATCGACGCTGCCTACAAGTACGTCATCCCGGGTGGCGTCGACGCTCACACGCATATGGAGATGCCCTTCGGCGGCACCTTCGCCTCGGACACCTTCGAGACGGGCACCCGCGCGGCGGCGTGGGGCGGCACCACGACGATCATCGACTTCGCGATCCAGGGCAAGGGGAACTCGCTGCGCGAGGGCCTGGACGCCTGGCACGCCAAAGCAGACGGCCGGTGCGCGATCGACTACGGCTTCCACATGATCCTCTCCGACGTGAACGAGCATGTACTGAAGGAGATGGATCTGCTGGTCGCAGAAGGACTGACCTCCTTCAAGCTGTTCACGGCCTACCCCGGGGTGTTCTACAGCGACGACGGGCAGATCCTGCGCGCGATGCAGCGGGCCGCCGGGAACGGCGGACTGGTGATGATGCACGCCGAGAACGGCATCGCCATCGACGTGCTCGTCCAGCAGGCGCTGGCCGAGGGCCGGACCGATCCGCGCTACCACGGCGAGGTGCGGCGCGCGCTGCTGGAGGCCGAGGCCACGCACCGGACGATCCAGCTCGCCAGGGTCGCCGGGTCCCCGCTCTACGTCGTCCACGTCTCGGCCGAGGAAGCCGTCGCCGAGCTGACGCAGGCCCGCGACAAGGGCCTGCCCGTCTTCGGCGAGACCTGCCCGCAGTACCTCTTCCTCTCCACCGACAACCTCGCCGAGCCGGACTTCGAGGGCGCGAAGTACGTCTGCAGCACACCACTGCGGCCGCGCGAACACCAGGCCGCGCTCTGGCGCGGCCTGCGCACCAACGACCTCCAGGTCGTCTCCACCGACCACTGCCCCTTCTGCTTCCGTGGCCAGAAGGAGCTGGGCCGCGGCGACTTCTCGAAGATCCCGAATGGCATGCCGGGCGTCGAGAACCGCATGGACCTGCTCCATCAGGCCGTACTGGACGGCCACATCAGCCGCCGCCGCTGGATCGAGATCGCCTGCGCCACGCCCGCGCGGATGTTCGGGCTGTATCCGAAGAAGGGCACCATCACACCCGGCGCCGACGCCGACATCGTGATCTACGACCCGCACGCCGAGCAGGTCATGTCGGCCGAAACCCACCACATGAACGTGGACTACTCCGCGTACGAGGGGCGGCGGGTCACCGGTCAGGTGGAGACTGTCCTCTCCCGCGGCGAACTCGTCATCGACCGACGCGAGTTCACCGGCCACGCGGGCCACGGCCAGTACACCCCGCGGGCCACCTGCCAGTACCTCTCCTGACCCCGCCCGAGCACCACCCGGGACGTCGGTCATCATCACCGGCTCTACACCAGGGAGTTGAAGAGATGGACTTCGGAGTCGTCCTGCAGACCGATCCGCCCGGCTCCGCCGTGGTCGGGCTCATGCGCCGCGCCGAACGGCAGGGCTTCCGCTACGGCTGGACCTTCGACTCCGCCGTGCTCTGGCAGGAGCCGTTCGTCATCCACAGCCGCATCCTGGAACACACCGAGCGGCTGACCGTCGGACCGATGGTCACCAACCCGGGCACCCGCACCTGGGAGGTCACCGCCTCCACCTTCGCCACCCTCAACGAGATGTACGGCAACCGCACCGTCTGCGGCATCGGGCGCGGCGACTCGGCGATGCGGGTGGCCGGGCGCCGCCCGAACACCCTCGCCCGCCTCGGCGAGGCCATCACCGTCATCCGCGACCTCGCCGAGGGCCGCGAGGCCACCGTCGACGGGCAGCCGCTGCGGCTGCCGTGGGTCCGCGACGGGAAACTGCCGGTCTGGATGGCCGCGTACGGGCCCAAGGCGCTGGCCATGGCCGGCCGCCTCGCCGACGGCTTCATCCTCCAGCTCGCCGACCCCTTCCTCACCGAATGGATGGTCAAGGCGGTACGGGACGCGGCCACCGAGGCCGGGCGCGACCCCGACGCGCTGACGATCTGCGTGGCGGCCCCCGCGTACATCGGCGCGGACCTGGCACACGCCCGCGAGCAGTGCCGGTGGTTCGGCGGCATGGTCGGCAACCACGTCGCCGACCTGGTGAGCCGCTACGGCGAGCACTCCGGCATGGTCCCGGAGGAACTGACCGCGTACATCAAGACCCGCGAGAAGTACGACTACGCCCACCACGGCCGGGCCGGCAACCCGGACACCGCCTTCGTCCCCGACGAGATCGTCGACCGCTTCTGCGTCCTCGGCCCGCCCGAGGCCCACATCGAGAAGCTCCGCACCCTCCGCGGCCTGGGCGTCGACCAGTTCGCCCTGTACGCCATGCACGACAACAAGGAAGCCACCATCGACACGTACGGCACCCAGGTCATCCCGGCCCTGGCGGCGGGGTGAGAAGCCCTGCCGTGCCACCGGGCAGCCGCGACGACGGGCCGCCCGGCGCCGACGGCCGCGTCGAACTCCCGCCGGACGCGATACCCGCCGACGGCCCGTTCAGCAACGCCGACCTGCGCCCCGTGCCCGCCGCCGACCGCCACTGGACCACGTACAACTTCGCCGCGCTCTGGGTCGGCATGGCCCACAACATCCCCTCCTGGACGCTGGCCTCCGGCCTGGTGGCACTCGGCATGGACGGGAAGCAGGCGGTCCTGACCATCGCCCTCGCCAACGTCATCGTGCTGTTCCCGATGCTGCTCACGGGGCACGCCGGACCCAAGTACGGCATACCGTTCCCCGTCCTGGCCCGCGCCTCCTTCGGGCTGCGCGGGGCGAACCTCCCCGCGCTGCTGCGGGCCGCCGTGGCCTGCTGCTGGTTCGGCATCCAGACCTGGATCGGCGGCCAGGGCATCTACATCCTGCTCGGCAAGATCTTCGGTGGGGGGTGGGAGAAGGCTGCGCCTGTCGCCGGGTATCCCTGGACGCTCTGGCTCTGCTTCGCCGTCTTCTGGGCGCTCGAACTGGCCATCATCGCGCGGGGCATGGAGACCCTGCGCCGCTTCGAGAACTGGGCGGCGCCCTTCGTACTGGTCGGCGCGGTGGTCCTGCTCATCTGGATCGCCGCGAAGGCGGGCGGCCTCGGCCCGCTCCTGGACCAGCCGAGCAAGCTGGGCTGGGGCGCCGACTTCTGGCCGGTCTTCTTCCCGTCCCTCATGGGCATGATCGGCTTCTGGGCGACGCTCTCCCTGAACATCCCCGACTTCACCCGCTTCGGGGCCGGGCAGCGGGCCCAGGTCTGGGGCCAGACCCTCGGCCTGCCCACCACCATGACCGCCTTCGCGCTGCTCTCCGTCCTGGTCACCTCCGGCTCCCAGGCGGTGTACGGCGTGCCGATCTGGGATCCGGTAGCCCTCGCGGGCAAGGCCGACAACGTCTTCGGCCTGCTCTTCGCGCTGGTCACGGTCCTGATCGCGACGGTGAGCGTCAACATCGCGGCCAACGTCGTCTCCCCGGCGTACGACCTGGCCAACCTCGCCCCGCGCTTCCTCACCTTCCGCCGCGGCGCGCTGATCACCGGCGTGATCGGCGTCCTCGTCCTCCCCTGGAAGCTCACCGCCACGCCCGAGCTCTACATCTTCACCTGGCTCGGCGTGGTCGGCGGCCTCCTCGGCACCGTCGCCGGCATCCTCATCGCCGACTACTGGCTCGTCCGCCGTACCGTCCTCGACCTCGCCGCCCTCTACCGGCCCGGCGGCCGCTACTGGTACACGGCCGGCTGGAACTGGCGGGCCGTCCTCGCCTTCGCCACGGGCGGCCTGCTCGCGGTCGGCGGCTCGTACTCCGCACCGGGAAAGGGCCCGTTCCCCGCCGACGGGCTGCTCCCCTTCCTCAAGCCGCTCGCGGACTACGGCTGGGCGGTGGGCCTGGCCGCCTCGCTGGTGGTGTACGTGGCGCTGATGGCGGGGACCAGGGCTCGCGGGCGCGGGTGAACCACTCGCCCGGAGAGGCCGGCACGAAGTCAGCACCAAGTCAGTACCTGGACCTCCTTCACGACCGTCGCCACGGAGCCGGCCTGCATCCCGCAGGCCGGCTCCGTCATTGACGCCATGGGCCACGAGGGCTCCCTCCGAGCCTTCTGCGACATGCCGGACCCGAGCCGCTGCGTGAAGTTGGATTCCCCTGCTTCGTTCGTCCAGGGCCGGTGGCTGCTTTCCGAGTGCTTCGGACATCCGGTGCCGAGAGTAATGTGCCACGTACCTGTCCGATGTTTTCCCGGGTGGAAGTAATTCTTGTAGCCGTTTACTCCACCGGATTCGCGGGGTGTTACTTCCGCCCATTCGGAAACGGGAATTATTTCCCGCGACCGGCAGTGAATATCCGCTTGTACCGTTTCCCGGCCGCACCGCTCATCCCATTCGGTCACTCCGTGGCGTACCGGCGGACAGTGGCCTTCCCGCCGCCGGGCCGGTGGCATCTTTCCTGGTCGCAAAAGCTCTTCCGGCCACCGCGGCTGTGCCGCCCTGCGCGGCTCCCGGTGCGGACCCCGCCAATTCCCGGAGGCGGTGGCTCCACTGTCGCTGATCGTGTTCGGCCGGCAGCGCCGCGCTGCGACCACGGCTTCGCGTGCGGTGGTGCGGAGTCCGGGAATCCGGCCGCGACGAATGCGCTCCGCATGACGGGCTGCGGCACGAAGGGGAGAGGAGTATCGGTCACCGATTCGGACCACGGGGCGCGTTCCGTACGCCGTCGGTGCCCCGGGGAAGAGGGGCCGGGCGGTAGATTCATGCGAGGCGTTCGGCGCAGAAACCTGCGGTTTCCGGTGGAACCCGGACTCCCGGCTCCGATGACCGGCGCGCTCGGGTCTGCGCAATGGGGCCCGCCCATGAGTCGCACGGGCTTCCCGTGACAGCTCGGCGTCCGTCCGGTGACAGCCGGTTCGGTATGTGTCCGTCGCGCCGCGGGGTCGGCGGCCTCGTCCTGGGGGCCGCCGCCTCCGGCAGGGCGACGGCAGACCGGATGACTCGGCCCAGGTGTGTGCGTATGTGCCAGGTGACCCGGCAGGTCGAAAACGGTTCGGTGTCCGGAATATCGGGGCAACTCCGAAACCCTACGCGCGGGTCGGTATTGGCGAACCGAGTGGGCCCGGACGGCATGCATTGAGTTCACCGGTGGAAAACCGGTGCCGGCCCAGCGATTTCGTGTGGTCGTCCAAGTTCGGTGTTCTCCCTCGCTGGGCCGGTGGTGCATGGGTACCGGTCGGGGCGGCTTCGTATGCAAGGAATTAAACCTTCCGCCGGGGCCCCCGATTCACGTGTCGCTGTGCTAGCTTGAGGCTTGACCAGTCCTTGACCAGCGCATGCCCGGTGCCATTCTTCGGATCCGGAGCCGGCCGACCACGGCTTCGCGAAATCGAACTCACGGGGCATGTGCTTAGCGCGTCGATTCTACGGGGTGTTTATGCGATGTTTACATTGGGCATCTTCGCGTTTACAGGACATAGGCGCCAGGGGGCTCGATGTTCGGTAACGAGGCGCCCTGGGAGCTCGCTGAACTCATTCATCAATTGAGACGGAACGCTGGTCTCACCCAGCGGGAAATGGCGGAGCGCGCCAAGATCAGCGTGGCCGGCCTCCGCGACCTGGAGCAACGGCGGGTGACGCGGCCGAGGGTCAGCACGCTCCGCCGTATCGCGGCGGCCTTGGAGCTGTCCCCGGCCGAGACGCACGAGCTCGTGCGCGTCGGGTCACTGGGGCCGATGCTCGCCCACGACCTGTGTCTCCGTGTGCTCGGGCCGCAGTCGATCTCGGTCGACGGCGAGCCGGTCAATCTCGGTTCGGAACGGCAGCGCACGATGCTCGCGCTGCTCGCGATCTCACCCGGCGTCCCGATCAGCCTGGATTCCCTGATCGACGCCGCCTGGGGCGAGGGGCCGGTCCCCAAGGTGGACCTGGTCCGTTCGCAGATGTCGCGGCTGCGTCGGCGGATCCAGCCCAGGGACCGGAAGGAACCGGTGCTGGTCTCGATGAACGGTGGGTACGCACTGCAGGTGGACGACGGCCAGCTCGATCTGCTGGTCTTCCGCCGGCTGGTGGCCTCCGCCCGGCGCGACTGCGAGGCGGGCCGGACCGAGGCCGCGGTGATCACCTATCGGCAGGCCATGGGCCTGTTGCGGGACAAGCCGCTCGCGGACCTGCCCGGGGTGCAGGAGCTGCCCATGATGGCGGGGCTCCGGCGCGAGCTGGAGACGGCGCTGCTGGAGTACGCCGACTCCGCGGCCGGCATCGGCCGGCACGAGGAGGTGCTCACTCCGCTGTACCGCTTCGCGGAGTCCAACCCCCTGCACGAGTCCGTGCACGCCCGGCTGATGACCGCACTGGCGGGCTCCGGCCAGCCCGCCGTCGCGCTGGAGCTGTTCGAGACGCTGCGCAACCAGCTGGCCGACGAACTGGGCGTAGACCCGGGGGAGTTGGTGCGCGAGACGCATCAGGCCATCCTGCGTGGTGTGCCCGCGCGGGCGCAGTTGGTGTCGGTGCCGCCGTTGCAGGCGAGCGTGGACCCGTCGCAGCCGGTTCCGACCCAGCTTCCGGCCGACGTCAACGGCTTCTCCGGCCGGAGCGAGGAGCTTGCCCACCTCGACGCGATCTGGGAGCAGGGCCAGGCCCAGCCGGCAGTGGTGATCGCGACCCTGCCGGGCAGGCCGGGGGTCGGCAAGTCCAGCCTCGCGGTGCACTGGGCGCACCGCGTCGCCGAGAAGTTCCCCGACGGGCAGCTCTACGCCGAATTGGGCGACTCCCGCCCGGGCGACGTGGTGCGCGACTTCCTGCTCGCGCTGGGGGTCGGGCCCGGACAAGTGCCGGACAGCCTGGTCAGCCGGTCGGCGCTGTTGCGCAGCCTGCTGACCGGCAAGCGCGTGCTGATGGTACTCGACAACGCTGTCAGCACCGACCAGGTGCGTCCGCTGCTGCCCGGTTCGCGCGGTTGCGCGGCGCTGGTGACCAGCCGCGACCCGCTCTGCGGGCTGGTCGCCTCGGAAGGGGCCCGGCCGCTCATCGTGGACACACTGCCGGAGGCCGACTCGCTGACCTTGCTTCAGCGCCGGTTGGGCGCGGCCCGCGCCATGGCCGAGCCGGGTGCCATGCGCGAGATCCTGGCCCTGTGCGAAGGGCTGCCCGCGGCGCTGGCCGCGGTGGCGACCCGGGCGCTCACCGATCCTCGGCTGTCGCTGTCGGTCCTGGCCAAGGAATTGCGCGAGGGGTACCTGCCGACCATGTGGGAGGCCGACAGCCCCTTACGGCACATCTCGTGAGCACCGCTTGAGCCGGCCGTCACCGGGCCCAGGCGCCGAGGTTACGTGCGGGAAGTGCGGGGGACGGCGTAGGAGAACCTGTCCCCCGCCCACGCCGAGCGGGACACGACGGCGTCGAGCCGTTCGAGGACCTCGGGGGACAGGGTCACGTCCGCCGCGGCGACGTTCTCCGCGAGCCTGACCGGGCTGCGTGTACCAGGGATGGCTGCTACGTCGTCACCCTGTGCCAGCAGCCAGGCGAGAGCCAGCTGTCCCGGGGTGATGCCGAGTTCCTCACTCAGCTTCGCCAGCTCGGCGAGGCTTGCGTTGTTGGTCGCCAACGCGTCGCCCTGGAAACGCTGGTCGGGAAGGCGGTCGTCGTCGGTGCCCAGCTCCTCCAGCTTGAGCTTGCCGGTGAGGTAGCCCCGGCCGAGCGGGCTGAAGCCGACGATGCCGATGCCGAGCCGCCGTGCGAGAGGCACCACATCGTCCTCCAGCTCCCGCCAGAACAGCGACCACTCGTACTGGATGGCACTGATCGGGGCCGCGGCCGCGGCCCGCTCCAGCTCCTCCGGGCTGCTCTCGGAGAGACCGAGGTAGCGCACCTTGCCTTCGGCCACCAGCTCGGCCATGGCTCCGACGCTCTCCTCCACCGGCACCGTCGGGTCGACCCGGTGCAGGTAGTACAGGTCGATGCAGTCGGTGCCCAGGCGCGCGAGCGAGTCCTCGCAGAAGGTGCGGATCCGGTCCGGACGGGCGTCGAGGCTGGGCGGGTCCCCTTGCTTCTCCCGCCAGATGCCGAATTTCGTGGCCAGTACGACCTGATCACGCCTGCCGGCAACGGCGCGGCCGACGAGCTCCTCGTTGTGCCCGGCGCCGTAGCTCATCGAGGTGTCGATGAGCGTCACCCCGAGGTCGACCGCCTGCTGGATGGTGCGTACGGACTCACTGTCGTCGGCGGGCCCGTAATCCTGCGACATGCCCATGCAGCCCAGGCCGATGGCCGAGGCGGTGAGGCCGTGGCTGCCCAGGGCGCGGGTGATCATGACAGCCTCCCGGGCAGCGCACAGTAGTTGAGCACGAGGACGTCACGGTGTCCCACCTGACCCGGGTCGACCGCTTCGATCGGCGTGACCTGGTGATAGGTGCGCTGGTCGTCCCCGAGCAGCAGGTCACCGGGCTCGGACAGGGTGACGGTGCGCAGCAGGTTCTGCTTCTCGTCGTACGTGGTGCTCTCACCACCGGTGACGTTGAGCCGGTCGATCAGCAGCGAGCCGACGAAGGTGACACCGTCGCGGTGGCGGCCCTCGGGTGCGGGCCGGCCTATCTTCTCGCCGGCGATGATGCGCACCGGATGCAGCTTGATCAGCCACCGGCGGGTGTCGTCGACCTCGGTGAAGATCCGGCCGAGCGAGGTCAGCAGACGGGGCAGCAGCGGGTCGCTGGTGAAGGCGTCGGTGAGCGGCTCGTACACCCGGTCGACGCCACCGTTGAGGTGGTTGAAGAACTTCTCCTGCCGGTACGGTTCGTGCGGCAGGAGAGTGAGCTCTTCGGTGCTCGGGCTGTATTCGTACTGGCCGTAGCGGCGGTAGCGATAGGTACCCCCGTCCGCCATGAACGTGTCGATCTTGAGGTCGTCCCAGTTCCTGGCGAACCGCCGCCAGTCCTCGACGGTGGCACCGATGATCTCCGACAGTTCCCGGGAAGCCACCAGGTGCTCGCCGGTCCCGGACAGTGCGTCCGCGACGGTACGTGCGGGGCTGCTCAGAGTGGTGTTGCCTGACATAGCGGTCCTTTCCAAGTCGAGCCGCTGCTCTGCCGAGGACGCTCGAACGCGTTCCTCGGTCACCCATAGTGGTCCGGCGTCCCGACGGCCGGCGAACACCTCTTGCGGTGAGCGCGGCACCGGGCACGCTGGTCAACCGCGCCGCGACGGCGCTGCGGCGGATGCGCTACGGAGCTCGGGCACGAGACCGGCCGGTGGGTGATCCGCTGCCCCGGGTCCCGTAGGAAAACCGCAGTGAGCCCTGTTTCGCCGCGTGATCCCGCGCGTCACCAGGGCGGCTCGCGGGGCGGACCCGGCCGTCGCGCGCCCGCGCGCGACCCGTTCCCCCACCACGATGGAACCTCTGATCCGACCGCAGCGGGGAGAACCATGACCGACCGGGGTGCGAAGGCGCACCCCCGCGGAAGGCGGACCGGATGCACACCGCCGTGTGGCGGTCACCGCCCCGACCCCGTGGGCAAGCCCTGATTGCGAGGAGGCAGCACGTCATGGCCGGAGCGACCAACGGAGTGTTCCACGAGAAGACCTCGCCGTTCCTGCGCGAGAAGCTGGCCGGGACCCCGGCCGACTTCCTGCGGCGGCAGTACCTCGTGGACCCGGCCGAGCCGTCGAGCAAGCCCTTGGAGGTCGACCGGCACTACCACTCCGAGGTCGAGGCGCTCTTCGAGGGCAGGGTGCTGCGCGGGGTGGAGAAGCTGTACCGGCGTACCGTGCTGGTCGAGCCGACGAGCGTGTGTGCGGCGCACTGCCGCTGGTGCATCCGCGGCCAGTACGACACCTTCACCCTGCGCGAGGACGAACTCGAACTGATAGCCCGGTACTGCGGGACGGCGCCGGAGAACGCGGAGGTACGCGAGGTCCTCGTCACCGGCGGTGACCCGCTGATGCTGGTCAAACAGCTCGACTTCCTGCTGGACGCGCTGGAGCGGCACGCGCCCAACGTGGAGATGGTGCGCATCGGCACCCGGGTCCCGCTGCAGGACCCGCGCCGCGTGGACGACCGGATGGTCCGTGCCCTGCGGCCCAGATCGACGTTCCGGATCGAGATCGCCACCCACGTCAATCATCCGGGTGAGCTCTTTCCCGAGGTGCGGGAGGCCTACCAGCGGCTCTTCGAGGCCGGGGTGACCGTCTACGACCAGACCGTGCTGCTGCGGGGCGTCAACGACGACCTGGGAACCCTGGTCGACCTGGTCGAGGAGCTCCGCGGGCTGCGCATCGAGATGCACTACCTGTTCCACTGCGTACCGCTCCGCGGCATGGACCACCACCGCACCACGCTGGACGAGGGACTGCGGCTGGCCCGCAGGCTCACCTCGTCCGGACTGACGTCGGGCCGGGCGAAGCCGATGTTCACCGTGATGACCGACATCGGCAAGATCACGCTGTACGAGGGCACCATCCTGGACCGGGACGAGAACGGCCGGGTGCTGCTGGCGTCCGGCTACTCCTACGAGGACCGCCTCAAGTGGACCCCCAGCTGGCAGCTGCCGGGCAGTGCGCACGTCGGCGACGACGGCCTGCTCCGGGTCTGGTACCTGGACAGCACGGCTGACGCCGCACCGCTCGCGGTCGCCGCGGGGGCCGACGAGGGGAGCAGGTGAGCGCCGTGGGCCGGCTCATCCAGCGCCGCGCCACGTCCGGCGGGCCCGTGCCGCTGTCGTTCGCCCAGGACGGCATCTGGATCGCCGACCAGCTGCGCCCCGGCGAGCCCACCTACACCACGCCGATGGCGGTGCGGTTGCGCGGGCCGCTCCGCCGGGCCGCACTGACCGGGGCCATCGACGACATCGTGGCGCGGCACGAGGTGTTGCGCACCACCATCCACGCCCCCGAGGGCAGGCCGTTGCAGTACGTCCGGGCGGCCGGGGCACCGGCGGTGGCCACCACGGACCTCACCGGGGCGGCGCCGGCGGAACGGTACCCGGCCGCCCTGGCGGACGCCACGGAGCGGGCCACGCAGTACATCGACCCCGCCGGGCCGATGGGCCGGTTCCACCTGTACCGGCTCGCCGACGACGACCACCTGCTGTTCCTGGCGGTGCATCACCTGGTCTGGGACGGCTGGTCCATCAGTGTCTTCTTCCGGGACCTCTCGGAGTGCTACCGGGCACGGGTCGCCGGCGGCAGGCCGGACCTGCCCGTGCTGCCGGTCCAGTACGCGGACTACACCCTGTGGCAGCGCGACCGGTTCACCGCCGGCGGCAGCGCGTCCGCCGATCTCGACCACTGGCGTGCGGAGCTGTCGGGCGACCTGGCGCCGTTCGAGCTGCCCCGGGTCCTGCCGGCCGGGGGCGACCGGGGCCACGCGGGCGGTGTGACGCAACTCCTCGTATTCGAGCCTGAGTTGCGCTCGGTCCGGGCGTTCGCCCGCGCCGAGCGGGTGTCGCTCTTCATGATGCTCAAAACGGCGCTGCACGCGGTGCTGCACCGGCTCACCGGTGTGCCGAAGGTGGCCACCGTGTTCCCGTCGGCCAACCGGGACGCGGCCGAGCTGGAGAACCTCATCGGGCTGTTCGTCAATCAGCTCGTGCTGCGTACCGACTGCGCGGACGATCCGTCCTTCCGCGCGTTGCTGCATCAGGTACGGGCGAAGGCGCTGCGCGCGTTCCGCCACGCCGGGCTGCCGTTCGAGTGGCTGGTGCGCGAACTCGGTATCGACCGTGATGCCGGCCGCAACCCGCTGGACCAGGTGCGGCTCGGCTTCCAGAACGCCACCGATGCGTCGCTGCTGGACCTGCCGGGGGTGCACGGCGAAGTCGTCGAGCTGCACAGTGGGGCCGCCAAGGAGAAGCTCGACCTGGTGGCGTGGGAGCAACCGGCCGGGCTGGAACTGGTCGCGGCCTACAACACCGGCGTGTTCGACGAACTCGCGGCGAACCGGCTGCTGCGCAGGCTGGCACAGGTCATGTCGGCGGCCTGCGCCGACCCCGAACGGCCGCTCTCCGAGCTGCCGTTGCTGGTGGACGGCGAGCAGGCGGAGCTGACACGGGCAGCGGGGACCGCGCCGGGCGACGAGCCGGCGGGCACGGTGCATGAGCTGCTCGCCGATCGGATCGCCCGCGTGCCCGAGGCGACCGCGTTGGTGTGCGGCGCCGAATCGGTGTCCTACCGGGAGCTGGGGGAGCGGGCGGACCTGCTCGCCCGGGTACTGCGTGATCAGGGCGTGCGCCGCGGTGACGCGGTCGGCGTGTATCTCGGCCGCTCGATCGACTTCGCGATCGTCGCGCTGGCCGTGTTCCGGGCGGGCGGGTACTACGTACCGCTGGACCCCGATGTGCCGCTCGCCCGCACCGAGTTCCTGCTGGCCGATACCGCGCCCGCAGCGGTGGTCACCTCCGCCGGGCTCGCACCGGCCCTGCCGCCGACGGCCGGGCCCGTGGTGCCGCTGGAGCCCGGCTGGCACGCACGGCTGAAGGATCCCGGTGGGGAACCCGCCGGGCACGGGTCCGGCGCGGACTACGCCTACGTCATGTACACATCCGGATCCACCGGCCGGCCCAAGGCGGCCACCATTCCGCACCGGAGCGTCGTGGACGTGGTCCGCCACCAGCAGAGCATCCTGCCGCTCGGCGTCGGCGACCGGGTGCAGCACCGGGCGCCGCTGACGTTCGACGTCTCCGTCATGGAGCTGTTCTGGCCACTGTGCTCCGGCGCCACGGTGGTCGTCGTGCCACCGGACGCGGTCGCGGACGTGCGGGCCCTGGCCCGGCTCGCCGAGGCGCAGCAGGTGACCGCGATGTTCCTGGTGCCCTCGCTGGTCCGCGCGTTCCTGGCCGCCGGCCCGCCGGCGCTGCCGCACTTGCGGGCACTGTTCTGCACCGGCGAAGCGCTCACCCCGGAGCTGATCCGACGGGTGCGGGAGTTCGCGCCGGACGTCACCCTGGTCAACATCTACGGTGCGACCGAGGCGTCGATCTACGCCACCACCTGGTCCCTCCCACCGGAGGAGGACGTGCCGGCCGAGGTGCCGGTCGGCGTGCCCAGGCCCGGGGTACGCGGCCACGTCCTCGACGCCGCGCTGCGGCCGCTGCCGGCGGGCAGCCGGGGCGAGCTGTACCAGGGCGGGAACGCAGTCACCCCGGAGTGCGGCTACCCCGGTAGGCCCGCCCTGACCGCGGAGCGGTTCGTACCCGACCCGTTCAGCACCGTGCCCGGGGCACGCCTGTACCGCACCGGGGATCTCGTGCGGAGGTGCCGGGACGGCAGCCTGTACTACGCGGGCCGGGCGGACCGGCAGCTCAAGCGGGACGGTGTGCGCATCGAGCCCGGCGAGATCCAGGCGGTGCTGGAGAGCCATCCGGACGTGGCGCAGGCCCATGTCACCGAGCACGCCGAAGCGGATCTCCGCCACCTCGTCGCCTACGTCGTGCCACTGCCCGGGGCGCGGGTGGACGTGGCGGCGGTGCGGAGCGCGGCAGCCGCGGCGCTGCCCCGGCAGCTGGTGCCGTCCCGGTACGTGTGCCTGCCCGCTCTCCCCCTGACGGAGAACGGCAAGGTCGACACTCGGGCGCTGCCGCCGCCGGTGGCCCCGGCACCGGAGCGGGCGGGGCGGCGCGTACCGCCACGCACCGGTGCGGAGCGGACCGTCACCGGCTGCGTCGCCGAACTGCTCGGCCTGGAACGGGTGTGGGCCGACGACGACTTCTTCCACCTGGGCGGAACGTCGTTGCGCGCCGCCGAGCTGGCCTATCGGCTGGGCCGGGAGTTCGGCACCGGGGCGGACGTACGCGCCGTGTTCGAAGCGCGGTCGATGGCCGAGCTGGCCGAGCGCGTGGCCGGTGCCACCGAGCACGGCACCGGCGGGCGTGAGTTGCCGCTCGCCGCCGATGCCCGGCTCGATCCGGCGATCACCGTGGACGGTACGGAACCGGTCGTCCCGGAGCGTGTCGCCGACCCGCGGCACGTGCTGCTCACCGGCGCCACCGGCTTCGTGGGCGCTTTCCTGCTGCGCGAGCTGCTGGACCGTACGCGCGCGCACGTGTACTGCCTGGTCCGGGCGGCTGACGACGCGGTGGCCACGCAGCGCGTCGAGGACGTACTGCGGTCGTTCCGGCTGTGGGACGACACGGTGCCCGCACGGACGACCGTCCTCGCGGGGGACCTGGGTCTCCCGCTGCTCGGCCTCGGCGAGGAGCGGTTCGCCGGCCTGGCGGTCACGCTGGACACCATTCACCACAACGGCGCGCGGGTGAACCACCTGGAGTCCTACGGCCGGTTGCGGTCACCGAACGTGTCCGGCACGCAGGAGATCCTGCGCCTGGCCACCACCCGGCGGCTGAAGCCGGTGCACTTCGTGTCCACGACCGGCCTGGCCTACGGCACCGGCGACAACCCGCCGGTGCTGGCCGAGGACCGGCGGGTGCCGCCGGCCGAAGTGCTGCCCAACGGTTATGTGGCCAGCAAGTGGGTGGCCGAGGAACTGGTCCGTGCCGCCGGCGAGCGCGGCGTACCGGTCGTCACGTACCGTCCGGGCCGGGTGAGCGGCCACTCCGGCACCGGTGCCGCGGGCACGGACGACGCGTTCTGGAACCTCGTGCGTGCGATGTGCCGCATCGGTGCGGCCCCCGATGTCGAGCTCGCCGCCGACCTGGTGCCGGTCGACCACGTGGCGGGCGCGATCGTTCACCTCTCGCGCCGGTCCGGCTCCCTCGGCACCACGTTCCACCTGACGAACCCGCGGCCGGTACCGGTCGGCCTGGTCGTCGACCGGCTGCGGGCGACGGGCCACCCGCTGGCGCTGCTCCCGGCCGCGCAGTGGCAGGACCGGTTGTCCTCGGCAGCCGCCGGGGACCCCTCGCTGAGCCTGGTCGCCGCGCAGACCGAGGTCTCCGGCGCGCTCGGCACCGTCGTGTTCGCCCGGGACAACACCGAGCGCGCACTGGCGGGCGCCGCCGTGCCGGCCGCCGAAGTCGACGTACAACTGCTGGACCGGTACCTGGAGTACTTCCTCCGGACCGGATTTCTCCCGGCTCCGCCGGCGCGAGAGCGAAGGTGACCGATGCCCTGCCGTGGATTTCCGGCCACCGCGGTTCCAGGCCGCCCGGCACGGTGGTGTCCGTGTCGCGGGTCCCCAACTGTGCATGGGGGTGGAGGGTATTGGACTAGGAGCATTCCTGTGAGTAGCGTGCTTTCCTATGCTGCCGGGCCCAGGTCGGGACACATTCCGCTTCGCAGCCGCTTGTCATTCCCTGTCCGTACACACATTCAGCGATGAGGTAGAAAGTGCCCGCGCAAGAGACGATCAGCCACGACGGGTACGACCCGCACTCCGTGATCGACAAGTGGATCCGGGTGTGGGAGGAGCGCCGGGTGTTCGAGGCACAGGGCCTCACCGCTGACGAGGACGGCGAGCGGCTCCGCTCCTTCCTCGTCAGCATGTACCCGTACCCCTCCGGTGACCTGCACATGGGCCATGCCGAGGTGTACTCGATCAGCGACGCCTCGGCCCGGTTCGCCCGGCTGTGCGGCGACAACGTCCTGAACCCGATCGGCTGGGACTCCTTCGGTCTGCCGGCGGAGAACGCCGCCCTCAGGCGCAACCTGGATCCCCGGGACTGGACCTACGGCAATATCGACGTCCAGGCCGAGTCGTTCCGTCGTATCGGGGTCTCCTTCGACTGGCGCACCCGGCTGCACACGTCGGACCCCGAGTACTATCGCTGGAACCAGTGGCTGTTCCTCCGCCTGTTCGAGAAGGGGCTCGCCTACCGCAAGTCCGCGGGGGTCAACTGGTGCCCGGTGGACAAGACCGTGCTCGCCAACGAGCAGGTCCTCCAGGGGAAGTGCGAACGGTGCGGCACGGACGTCGAGCCCCGTGAGCTCACGCAGTGGTTCTTCCGCACCACGGACTACGCGCAGCGGCTGCTCGACGACATGGCCGAGCTGGAGGGCAAGTGGCCGGACGAGATCCTGGCCATGCAGCGCAACTGGATCGGCCGCTCCGAGGGGGCGTACATCGACTTCGCGGTCGAGGGCCGGGACGAGCCCGTACGGGTGTTCAGCACCCGGCCCGACACCCTGTACGGCGCCACGTTCTTCGTGGTGGCCGCCGACTCCCCGCTGGCGGCGGAGGTGTGCGCTCCGGAGCAGCGGGCCGAGTTCGACGAGTACCTGCAGAAGGTGCGCGCCCGGAGTGATGTCGAGCGGCTGGCCACGGACCGGCCCAAGACCGGCGTCGCACTGAACCGCTGTGCGGTGAACCCCCTCAACGGGGAGAAGCTCCCGATCTACGCCGCCGACTACGTGCTCGCCGGCTACGGCACCGGCGCGGTCATGGCGGTGCCCGCCCATGACCAGCGTGATCTGGACTTCGCCAAGGTGATGGGCCTCCCCGTGCGGGTGGTCCTGGACACCGGCGAGCCGGACCCCGCCGAGACCGGAGTGGCCACCACCGGGGACGGCACGCTGGTCAACTCCGGTGCGTTCGACGGCCTCGGCAAGCAGGAGGCGATCGCCGCCGTCACCGCCGAGCTGGCCGAGCGCGGTGCCGGCGAGGCGGCGGTGAACTACCGGCTGCGCGACTGGCTGCTGTCCCGGCAGCGGTACTGGGGCACGCCGATCCCGATCGTCCACTGCTCCTCCTGCGGTGAGGTGCCGGTCCCCGACGACCAGCTGCCCGTACGCCTGCCGGAGAGCGGGTACGAGCTCCGCCCGGAGAGCGGGGTGTCGCCGCTGGCGAGCGCCGTCGAGTGGGCCCGGGTGCCCTGCCCCCGCTGTGGTGCGGAGGCCGAGCGGGACACCGACACGATGGACACCTTCGTCGACTCGTCCTGGTACTTCCTGCGCTACCCGAACCCGGACTACGCCGACGGCCCGTTCGACCCGGAGGGCGTGCGGCGGTGGCTGCCGGTCGACGAGTACGTCGGCGGCAAGGAGCACGCCACCGGGCACCTGATGTACGCCCGGTTCATCACCAAGGTCCTCTACGACCTGGGCATGGTCGACTTCGTCGAACCCTTCACCCGGCTGACCAACCAGGGCCAGGTGATCATGGATGGCAAGGCGATGAGCAAGAGCCTGGGCAACCTGGTCAACCTCCAGGACCAGATCGCCCGGTACGGTCCTGACGCCGTCCGGGTCACCATGGTGTTCGCGGGCCCGCCCGAGGACGACATCGACTGGGCGGACGTGTCCCCGACCGGCTCGGTGAAGTGGCTCGCGCGGGTGTGGCGGCTCTGCGGCGACGTCGCGCCGGAGAGCCGGGGCACGGCCGACGAGGGCGACCTGGAGGTGCGCCGGCGGGTGCACCGGCTGGTGGCCGAGACCACGGGGCTGATGGAGCGTAAGCGCTTCAACGTGGCCGTCGCCCGGCTGATGGAGCTGACCAGCGCGCTGCGCAAGGCCGTCGACACCGGGCCCGGGCCGGCCGACCCCGCCGTACGCGAGGGTGCCGAGGCTCTGGCCAGGATGCTGTCCTGCTTCGCGCCGTTCACCGCGGAGGAGGCGTGGGAGCGACTCGGCGGCACGGCCTCGGTGATCGAGCACGGCTGGCCGGAGGCCGACCCCGCGCTGGCCGCGGACGAGAAGGTGACCTGCGTGGTGCAGGTGGCGGGCAAGGTCCGCGACCGCCTGGAGGTCGCCCCCTCGATCGGCGAGGACGAGCTGCGCTCCCTGGCCCTGGCCTCGGAGAAGGTCGTGGAGGCGCTGGGGGGCGCCGAGGTCACCCGTGTGATCGTCCGCCCGCCCGGGCTGGTCAACGTCGTACCGCGCAAGAGCTGACCGGCCGGCCCGGCCCGCACCACCTCAGGCATCCCCCAGTTCGGCGAGGAGCTTCTCGACCTCCTCGTCGGACATCGCCGCCACCTGGCGGTGCCGGGCCATGACGTCGGCGAGGTGCCCGGGGGCGGGTTCCCGCGCACGCACCTCCCGGGCCAGGGCGGCGATCGTGGCGGCGCCGAACGTGGTCTGAAGAGGCAGGTCCACGCCGAACAGGTCGCTCAGGCGGACGGTCAGCCGGCTCGCCAGGAGGGAGTGGCCGCCCAGGGCGTAGAAGTCGTCGTGGACGTGCGCCGGGCGGTCGGGCAGCTCCAGTACGTCGTACCAGGTTTCGGCGATCAGCTCCTCCAGCGCGTCCCTGGGACCGACGACGGTGTCCGGCGCCGGCGGCAGCGGGTCGGGAAGGGCGTCCCGGTCGATCTTGCCGTTGACGGTCAGCGGCAGCTCATCGAGTACGCGGACGAGCGCGGGCACCATGTGCTCGGGCAACCGTGCCGCGGCATGTCTCAGTACTGCCTCCGCCAGTCCGTGGCCGTCCCCGGCGCGCGGCACCACGTACCCGAGCAGGCGGCCGGACCGGACGACGACCGCGGCCCGCGCCACCTCGGGGTGCTCGGACAGCACCGCTGTGACTTCGGCGGGCTCGACACGGAAGCCACGGACCTGCACCTGGTCATCGGTCCGGCCGTGGAAGCACAGGGCGCCGTCCGGCAGCCTGGCGGCCAGGTCACCGGTGCGGTAGCGGCGGCTGCCCGGCGGCCCCGACGGGTCGGGCAGGAACCGCTCGGCCGTCAGGCCGGGGCGGCCCAGGTAGCCGCGGGCGATCCCGGCCCCGCCGACGTACAGCTCGCCGCGCGCCCCGTCGGCGACCGGCTGCGCGTCCTCGTCGAGCAGCTGCACCCGGACCCCCGTGACCGGCTTGCCGATGGGCGGCACGCCGGGTGCCCCCGCCGGTACGGTGGCCGCCGTGGTGACGACGCTGGCTTCGGTCGGCCCGTAGTGGTTGACCAGGGCGTACGGAGTGCCGGGAGCAGGGGCGGCGGTGAGCGCGTCCCCACCGGTGAGCACCGTGCGCAGCCGCGAGGACGGGGCGGGCAGCCGGAGCACTTCCTGCGCCAGCGGCGTGGGCAGGAACGTCACGGTGATCCCCTCTGCTGCCAGCCACGCGAGCAGCCGGTCCGGCCGCGACCGGTCCTCCTCGTCCGGCAGGTGCAGCAGAGCGCCCGAGGAGAGGGTGGGCCACACCTCCCATACCGAGGCGTCGAAGCCGAGTGCCGCGACGTGCGCGGTGTGCTCGCCCGGTCCGAGTCCGTAACGGCGCACGTGCCACGCGACGAGGTTGGCCAGACCGGAGTGCGGCACCATGACGCCCTTGGGAGTCCCGGTCGAGCCCGAGGTGTGAATGACGTAGGCCAGGTTGTCCGGCAGTACCGGCACGTGCGGTGCGTGCACCGGCCGGG
Source organism: Streptomyces sclerotialus (assembly GCF_040907265.1). NCBI lineage: Bacteria > Bacillati > Actinomycetota > Actinomycetes > Kitasatosporales > Streptomycetaceae > Streptomyces > Streptomyces sclerotialus. The sequence goes on from NZ_JBFOHP010000002.1 coordinate 6,551,907, forward strand.
CGGCGACGGCCGCCGCGTCGCGGGTCAGGTCCAGGAGCGCCGATCCGGCCGGGGCCGGCACCGGCGCCGGTCCCTGGGTGACCAGGACCGCCGGCGCGGCGTCCGCCAGTACGTGCTCGATCCGGCCGGGCGGCTGGGCCGGGTCCACCGGGACGTACGCCCCGCCTGCCTTGAGCACGGCGAGCTGCACGACGATCGACTCGGCGGACCGGTGCAGGTGGACGGCGACCCGCGACTCCGGCCCGACGCCGAGACCGGCCAGGTGGTGCGCCAGCTGGTTGGCGCGCTCCTCCAGCTCCCGGTAGCGCAGCACTCCGGCGCCGCTCGCGACCGCGGGGGCCTCGGGCCGGGCGGCCGCGCGCGCCGCGATCCGATGGTGGACGAGGGCGGTCACCGGGTGCTCCCGGCCTCGCGGCGGTGCAGCAGCGGACGGCTGCGGTGCAGGAAGCCCAGCATGGCGGGCACGGGACTGATGATCCGGGGCGGGGAGTCCAGGCCGTCGAGGCGCCGTTCGCGTACGTCCGGCAGCTGCGACCAGTGGCTGGCCGGGCTGAGGTGGTGTTCTTGGTGGTAACCGTCGTTGAACGCGATGAGGTTGTAGAACCTGCCGTAGTAACTGACCGAGTCGGCAGTCCGGTCGGAGGGGTCGGCACCGTAGTGCCGGTAGTAGTTCTGGACGTTGACGAGTACCAGCGCGACGAAGAAGGCCGGCAGGTAGACCAGCAGCGTCCACTGCCAGGAGATCCAGGCGAGCCCGGCGAGCGCCAGGCAGTGCGCGGCGCGGTCGGCCTGTATCTGACGGAGTTCGCGGGTGCGTCTCGGCTCCCGGTTGTGCGCGAGCGAGAGCAGCTTCCGCTCGCGCGGCCCGACCCGCCACAGCCGGTGCACCATCAGCACTTCTCTGCCCCGGTCCGCGAACGTCTCCAGCGCGCCGAGGACGATGTAGCGGAGCAGTGGGGCGTGTTCACCGTCCCGGCCGTCGCGGTAGGTCGACGATGTGTCTCGGGTGGTGCCGTCCTCGCCGATCGGGTCGTTGTTGAAGCGGTGGTGGTTCCGCACATGCGTCAGGTGGTACGCCTGCACGGACTGCCCGATGTTGACGGAGTTCAGCAGTGACCCCACCGCGTTCAGCCGGGCGGACGTGAACCACGGGACATGGGTGAACAGATGGGAGACCACGATGATGTTGTACGCGGTCAGCACCGCGACGAGCACCCCGCCGCCCACCCCGGCCCATACCGGGGACGAGTCCCACAGTGTCGCCGCCCGGACGGTCAGCACCGGCTGCGCAATGCTGTAGCCGAGCAGTAAGGCGTCCTTGGGCGTGTGCTTCCAGATCCGCACGGTGACTCCTCAGAGGTACGAGCGCAGCGATCCGCGGCGGCGCACGTCGAGCGTCGCGCAGTGGAACGAGCCGCCGAAGCTGTTGAAGTTCCGGAAGTTGCACAGGACCGGGGTGAAGCCGAAGTTCTTGAGCGCCTGGATCATCGGCTCGTCCTGACGCTCCACGATCACCCGGTCCTCGTCCAGCATCAGGATGTTCATGTTGATCCACTTGCTGGTCATGTACAGCGGGTGAGCGTCCGGCATGACCGGCTGGGGAGCGGCCATGACGTCCCAGTCCTTGAAGAGGTCCGGGACCTTCGGCACCCGCTCCGGGTTGATGAGCAGTTTCCCGGGGGCCATCGGCACCAGGGTCGCGTCGATGTGCATGGGGTGCGTGTCGTTGAACTCGAACACGTGGATGCGGTACTCGTCACCGAGGTGGCGCCGCAGCCACTCGATGCCGAAGTCGTTGGTCACGTTGCTCTTCTGCGCGATGATGTCGCGGCCGCAGCGGGTGAAGTCCGCGGCGTCGAAGGTCGGCTCGAACTCGGTGACGACCAGGCGCGGGGAGCCGTCCGGTCCGGGTCCGTCCGTCCACTCCTGGTCGAACTGCTCGTCCGGCAGCTCGGGCTTCGGGCCGGCGCTCCACTTGGCGCCGCCCCGGAAGTACTCCTTGAGCAGCGGCCGGTAGGCCAGCGATTCGTAGTAGCGGGAGCGCCAGGCCATCGGGCACTCGATGATGTCGTCGCCGACCACCAGCAGCGCATCGCGCGGCATGGCGGCGTACATGCCGCTGCTGGACCAGTGCAGTGTGCTGTAGGTCGTGCGCTGCGGAATCGGTTCCGGGCGCCGTACGGTCACGCCCTCCGCTTCGAGGATGTGCGCGAACTCGTCCAGTTCCCGGCGCGCGGCCTCGACCCGCTCGGCCGGGAACGGCCGGCCCGCGTGCCGGCGGAACGTCTCGTGCATGTCCTGCGGCAGCACCGGAGGCAGCGCCTCGTGCCAGGGCGGGAAGCTGGCGTCGTCGACGATCCCGACGATGACCTCCTCCAGCGGGTCCCACTCGGTGTACGAGCGCACGGGCCCGGTCGCGGCGGTGCCGTTCTGCTCAGTCATCGGATCTGCCTCTCGGTAGTGCGGGCGAAACCTGCGGCGAGCTCCCGCCGCAGCGCCTCGGGCGCAGTCAGGAACGCGTGGTGCGTCCCGGGGAGCTCGACGTGCCGGAACTGTCCTGGCGCGGCGTACGTGGCCCAGCCGACCATCTGCTGCGGGCGGATCTCCACGTCGTACCGCCAGCCGATCGACCACACGTCGCTGGGCAGGACGACCGGCTCGTCGAGGCGGTACAGCTGGTTGGCTGTGATGTCGGCACGCATCACCCGCAGGTTCATCGCCAGGATGGCCGGGTGCGGCTCGCCTCCCATGGCGCGGGTCAGACGTTCGAGTTCGACGGTCAGCTGCTGGTCGGTCATCGACAGGTACCGGCCGTACGGCCCCAGGTGCGGCGCGACCTGGGAGGAGACGAACACGCATGCCGGGGCGGGGAGCCGGCTGCCGGCAATCATCGCCGCGGTGGCGAACCCGGCCAGCGCGCCCCCGCAGTGGCCGAAGAAGCCGTACGGACGGTCCAGGTAGGGCTCCAGGCTGTCGGCGAGCTGCTCGGCCAGCTCCTCGTAGGTGCCGTAGTGCGGCTCGCGCAGGCGGTTCTCCCGGCCGGGCGGTTGCAGCAGGCACACCTCGATGTCCGAGCCGCCGTCCGTGATCCGGCGGGGCCACCGGTTGAACATCGACGCACCGAGCCCGGAGTAGGGGAAGCAGAACAGCCGCGTCGGGCAGTCGTCACGCGGGGGCCGCAGGAAGGTCTTGTCGCGCCGGGGCTTCACACGACCACCGGCCCGTCCTCGGCCACCGCCGCCTCGATGGCGCGGCCCGCCTCCGGGGACAGCCGCGCGGTCAGCGGCAGGCTCTTGATGCCGGCCACGAAGTTGGACGCCAGGTGCTCCACGGGACCGGCGACCGTGAACCGTTCCACGGCGGTGACGAGCACGTGGAACAGCGCGGCCAGCGCGATCCTCGCCAGCGGTGCGCCGATGCAGTAGTGCGGCCCGAAGCCGAAGGCCACATGCCGGTTGGGGCTGCGGGTGATGTCGAACCGGTACGGGTCGGCGAAGACGTCCTCGTCGCGATTGGCCGAGCCGAGCCAGGCCACCACCGCCTCGCCCTCCTGGATGCGCTGCCCGTGCAGCACCATGTCGCGGGTGGCGTAGCGCATGAAGTGGTTGGCCGGGGACGACCAGCGCAGTCCCTCCTCGACCGCGGTGGGGGTCAGCGGCGGGTCGGCCCGCCAGCGGTCCCACTCCCGCGGGTTCTCGATGAGCGCCAGGACGGTCGCGGCGACGGCATGCGGTGTGGTCACGTTCGCGCCGAGCAGCAGGCTGTAACAGTTGTAGACGATCTCGTCGTGGCGTAGTTTGCGGCCGTCCGCCTCCATCTCGACCAGGAACCCCACCAGGTCGTCGCCCGGGTCGCGGCGGCGCCTGCGCACCTGCCCGGAGAAGTACGCGAACAGCTCGTGGTGGGCCGCGGCCAGCGTGCCGTGCCCCTCGGAACGCCGGTAGTCGGCGTCCTGCGGTGCGACGGCCGTCGTGGTCAGCCGGGCCAGCTGGGCCCAGTCCTCTTCCGGGAGGCCCATCAGCGTGCCGGTGAACGCCATCGGGAAGCCCGAGCCCGCCGCGGCGACGTCCCACACGCCGCCGTCGAGCAGCGGCGCGAGCATGCGGTGCACCACGCGGCGGATCTGCGGGTTGTGCGGCTGCAGCGCGCGGTGGGAGAGCACCTTGGACATCGGCTTGCGCAGCGCGGTGTGCACCGGTGGATCGCTGGCGGCCATCATCTTGTTGCCCGCGGGGTCCGTGCCGCCCAGCACCGAGAGCAGTGTGCCCCTGCTGGAGGTGAACCTGGTGTGGTCCCGCAGTACGGCGTCGACGTCGTGGTAGCGGGTCACCGACCAGAAGGAGCGCCCGTCCGGGAGCGTGCTGCGGTGCACAGGGGCGTGGCGGCGCATATGGGCCCAGACCGGGTGCGGGTCCCCGGCGGCGTAGAAGTCGTGGTCCGCCAGGTCGACCGTGCCGAGGTCGACGCCGGCGTCGTGGGACGGAGCGGTGATCCTCACTGGTTCTCCTCCCCGGTGGTGAGCATCTCGGCGAGTTCCGCGATGGTCGGGTGTTCGTAGAAGGCGACCGGGGGTACCGCGCGTCCGTACCGCTCGTCGATCTCGACGGTGATCCGGGTGGCCATCAGCGAATGCCCGCCCAGCTCGAAGAAGTCGTCGTCCACGCCCACCTCGTCGATCTGCAGCAGGTCGGCCCACAGCTCGGCGAGCCACGCCTCGTGCTCGTTGCCCGGGGGGCGGTAGTCGGTGCTCAGCTCCGGGCGACCGGGCAGGGTCGTCGCGGCGAGCCGGGCCCGGTCGGTCTTGCCGTTGCGGTTCAGCGGCAGCTCGTCGACGCGCAGGTAGACCGCGGGGATCATGTAGCGCGGCACGAGTGCGGCGAGATGGGCGCGGAGCTCGGCCGTGGTGAGCGTGCGCTCGGTCACGTAGAAGGCGGCGAGGAGCTGTTCGCCGTGCGGCCGCTGGGCGACGACCGCGGCGTCGTCGATCTCCGGGTGGGTGCACAGGGCCGCCTCTATCTCGTTCGGCTCGACCCGGAAGCCGCGGATCTTGAGCTGGGCGTCGGTGCGGCCGAGGAACTCCAGCGCCCCGTCGGGACGGCGACGGGCCACATCCCCGGTGCGGTAGAGCCGCCCGCCCGCGGTGGCGCCGAACGGGTCGGGGAGGAAGCGCGCCGCGGTCAGCGCCGGGTCGCCCTGGTAGCCGTGCGCGAGACCGGACCCGCCCGCGTACAGCTCCCCGGCCTGGCCGTCGGGTACCGGCCGCAGCTGGTCGTCGAGGAGGTGCACGGTGGTACCGGTGACCGGCACCCCGATGGGCACCCGGCCTTCGCCGACCGGCTCGGTGAGCACATGACAGGCCGTGAACGTGGTGTTCTCGGTGGGGCCGTACCCGTTGACCAGCCGGGTGTCCGGCAGTTCACGCAGTGCTCGGTCGACGTGAGCGGTGGAGAGCACGTCGCCGCCGGCGATCAGGTGGCGCAGCCCGCGCATGCCCCGCAGCCGGTGAGCGGTCACCACCGAGTGGAACAGCCCGGCGGTCAGCCACAGCGTGGTGACGCCTTCCCGCCGGACCAGTTCCTCGATATCGGCCGGGGACAGGTCCTCCGGGGGAGCCACGACCAGGCGGGCGCCGTTGAGCAGCGGACCCCACAGCTCCAGTGTCGACGCGTCGAAGGCCACGGGTGCCAGGAGCAGGAACACGTCGTCGGGCCGTATCGGCAGCAGCTCCTGCCCCCGTACGAGCCGCGCCACCGCGCGGTGCGGGACGCACACGCCTTTCGGGACGCCGGTCGAACCGGAGGTGTAGGCGACGTACGCCGTGCTCTCGGGGACGGTGTCCGGCGGCGGCACCGTGTCCGGGGGCGTCCCGGCGGTGGCCGCCAGCAGATCGGGCGTCACCACCACCTGTGCGCCCGCGTCCTTGAGCACCAGCGCGCGGCGCTCCTCGGGCTGCTGCGGGTCCAGGGCGAGGTAGCAGCCGCCCGCCTTGAGTACGGCCAGCAGAGTCACCACCAGGTCGGCCGACCGTGGCAGGTCGACGGCGACGCGGGACTCGGGGACCACACCGAGTCCGCGCAGCCGCCCGGCCAGGAGGCCGGCGCGCGCGTCCAGTTCGGAGTACGTGAGGGTGGCGTCGGGTGCGCTGACCGCGACGGCGTCGGGCCGGGCCGCCACTTGACGGGCGAACGCGGCGGTGATGGTGCTCGCGTGATGCATGCAGTCCTCCTCTGCTGGGCTCTCCTGCTTCGCCGGCCGGGTGGGTCAGTCGCTGTACCGCAGCCCGTCGGGGACCGCCGTCCATACCGCGGCGGCGGTGGCGATCAGCTGTCCGGACGGGGTGTGGACCGAGCTGCCGACGCTCACCGTGCGGCCGTGCGCGCCGAGCCGCGTGGCGACCACCACGTGGGGAGCGCCCGGCTCGACCCGGCCGGGGATGACGACCGAGAGCCTGCTGAGCACCAACGGGGACGGACGCCCGTCGACCCAGCCGCCGGGACAGTCGAGCACGCACCACAACATGTCCGGGTCGTCGCTGCGCGGGGTCCAGGGACAGGCCACGGTGTGCGGCCGGCCGGGAACGGGGCCGGGAGCCAGGTGCAGCCCGTCCGCCCGGTCGGGGCCGCACACGAAGCAGCTCGGGAACGGGTGCCCGGTGCGGCCGGGGAAACCGTGGGCCGCGATCCGTGCGGTGGTGAGGTCGACCGGAGGTACCGCCCCCGGCGACCGGGCCACCGAGGAAACCGTGGCGACCAGGGTGTCACTCGTACGGACGCAGACACGCTTGCCGACGCCCGCGACCGCCATCGGGGTTTCCAGCGGCGGTGCGGCGAGCAGCGTCACAGCCACCGGCGGCTCCAGACCGGAAGCCCGGGCGAAGACGGCGCACGCATACCCGCCGTGGGCTGTGTGCGGAGGACCGTTGAAGGCGCGACCGATGGTCGCGCTCGCTGTTGCTCTTGCGCCTGCCACGAGACGTCATGGTGTCCCGGGACATGCGCACGGAGGTGGCAGCCGCCGACGTCCCGGCCGGGCGATCGTCTCTGCTCAGGGCCGCTCCGGCAGGGGGGATACGGGAGTCCCACGGCGGACGGCGCCGGGACGCCCATCGGACGCGCGACCACGTCGGTTCCCGTACCGAATCCACTGCCGCCTCACCGGACGGCCGTCTGGTCTCGGGCTCCGTCGCACGGGGGCGGCACCCGAGACGGCCGAGAGGTGTCAGGCCACCCGGCGACGATGAGGACCGGCCTGTGCGAGCGAGCGTGAGGGAGTCTGGAATGGACGTTCCATCCTCTGCCGAGGTGGTGATCGTCGGTGGCGGGGTCATGGGCACGAGCGTCGCGTTCCACCTCGCCGAGGCGGGCGTACGCGACGTGGTCCTGGTCGAGCGGGACGAGCTGGGGTCCGGCTCCACGTGCAAGGCCGCCGGCGGGGTCCGCGCGCAGTTCTCCGACGCGCTCAACATCCAGCTCAGTGCCCGTAGCCTGGCCGCCTACCATCACTTCGGCAGGCAGCCGGGGCAGCACATCGACCTGCACACCGTGGGCTACCTGTTCCTGCTGTCGCGTCCGGAGGACGTGGCCTCCTTCGAGGCAGGCGTCGCCCTGCAGAACGAACTGGGCGTGCCCAGCCGGATGGTGGGGCCGGACGAGGCCAAGCGCCTGTCCCCGCTGATCGAGACGGACGGACTGCTGGCGGCTGCGTTCTCGCCGGAGGACGGCTACTGCACGCCGGAGTCGGTCGTCCTCGGGTACGCCGTCGGTGCCAGACGCCACGGCGCCACGCTCCTGACCGGTTGCGAGGTGCTCGGGATCGACACCCGCGGCGGCGAGATCCGCGCCGTGCAGACCACCGGCGGCCGCATCGAGACATCGACGGTGGTGTGCGCGGCGGGTGCCTGGTCGTCCGCGGTGGGGGAGATGGTGGGCGTGCGGCTGCCGGTCACCCCGTACCGCAGGCAGCTGGCGTTCACCGAGCCGGTCGACCCGGACGTGCGGGTGCCGATGACACTCGACTTCACCTCGGCCTTCTACTTCCGCCGCGAGGGCCGGGGCCTGATGTTCGGCATGTCCGACCCGGACGAGCTGCCGGGCTTCCGGATGAACCGTACGGACGAATGGCTGTCCAAGCTCGCGGAGAAGATGGCCACGCGGGTGCCCGGTCTGCTGGGCACCGGTATCACCGGCGGATGGGCGGGCCTGTACGAAGTGACGCCGGACCACAACGCCCTGATCGGCGAGTCCCCCGACGTCGGCCGCTTCCTCTACACCACCGGGTTCTCCGGGCACGGCTTCATGCAGGGGCCGGCGGCCGGAGAGATCGTGCGTGACCTGGTGCTGAACAAGGAGCCGTTCGTCGACGTCAGCCCCCTCGATGCGCAGCGATTCGACGGCGCCGCCCAGTTGCGGACGGAGAGCAACTATGTCTGACCGAGCAGGAACCGACCCTGTGACGGCCGCCCCCACCGGCGCCCCGGCGGTGATCGCCGACTCCTGGCGTGCGGTGCTCGACGTGCCGGCGCTCACCGATGACGACGACTTCTTCGAGCTCGGCGGTGACTCGATCATGGTGACCCGGATCGTGTCCTACCTGCGGCGCGAACTGGGCGTCGAGGTGGACATGGTGCAGGTGTGGGAGACCCCGTCGTTCGGCGAATTCCGGGACGCAGTGACAGCACAGATGGGAGAGGGAACGACATGAGTACGGGCAACGGCACCGGCGACGAGAGCGGGACCCGCTACACCGTCGTGATCAACGATGAGGAGCAGTACTCGATCTGGCCTGCGCACCGGGAGGTGCCGGCGGGCTGGCGGGAGACCGGAACGGCCGGATCCAAGCAGGAGTGCCTGGACCACATCGACGCGGTGTGGACGGACATGCGGCCCAAGAGCCTGCGGGAGCGGATGACCGCGGAGGAGGCGTAGCCGGCGGCCGGCCTCCGCACGCGGTCCCGCCTCGGTCCCGTGTCCCGGAGGTCAGGTCCACCAGAGGAATTCATCACCTGCCAGGCCGGTGAAACAGGTCAGCAGGAGCCTGCCGCGCTCGGCCGCCGAGCCGCCGCCGAGCACGGCGTGCACCAGATTGCCATTGATCACACACAGGTCGCCCGTCGCCACCGGGACGGTCAGCGAGGCGTGGTCCGTCAGCAGCTCCGGTGGGTACGGGTAGCCGCTGTGGCGGACGCCGAGGCGCGCGCGGGTGCGGTCGTCGGGCGCGACGTTCCACAGCCGCAACTGACCGCGCCCACCGGGGACGTGCGGGTAGACGTTGACCGCCATCACCCGCCGGATGCGCTGGACTTCGAAGTCCGCCTGCAGCGGGTCGCTGAGCTGTGCGAGATCGTCGTGAGGCAGCAGCAGGAACTCACGGGAGTCGTTGTTCCAGCACACCGCCTTGGAGGAACCGGCCTTCCGGCCGTCGTGCTCGGCGGCGCGGGCGACGTCGAGCCGCCCGGCCAGCGCATCCCGCAGTCGCGCGATCGGGTCGGACGCGCCGGCGTACAGTGCGTCCACCGCCTCCCGCGCGGCCTCGGCGGCCGTCAAGTAGTCCAGGGTGGACCGCTCGATGTGTGACGCGCCGAGAATGTAGGCCTCGACGCCGTCGGCACCCTCGCCGTGCCGCGGGGTGCGGTGCGGGGAGTCCCAGAAATTGCGTGTGAGGGTGGCGCACTCGGCCGCGGGCACGAAATGCCGTACCCGATAGGCGGCCAGTCTGCCGTTCAGGACATCCAGGACACGTTCGATGTCGAGCGTGCCTTCGCTCTCGTGCAGCTGGAACTGGTCGGCGGGCAGGGCCTCGCCTGTGATCGACGGTGAGGTGACTTCGGTCGTCATACTTCCTCCGGCTGGGCTTCACGCCCATGCTGGAGGGCACACCTGCCGGGGAGACGACACGGGCTCGGCGTCATGTCCGGGCGAATCCGCAGGTGGGCCGCGTGTTGCGGCGGTGGCCGCGAGTCGACTACGGAATCGCCGCGCGCCGTCCCGTCCGGGAGCGCTTTTCCGTAGCGCGCCCATAGGCCGGCCCGGCGGCCCGGGCCGATCAGGAGATTTCCCTCCGGTGGCGCGTCAACCGGGTGCCCCCCGGGCGCCGTACGGCTCCACGACGATGCACACATGACGGCAGGAAATCAGTCGGCGGCGCGCCGCCGGGAACTCCTCGGTCTGCTCCTGCGCCGCGACGGTCTCGCGTCGGACACGATCGGGCGGGCCTCTCGCGATCACCCGCTTCCCCTCTCCTTCGCCCAGCAGCGGCTGTGGGTACTGGACCGGCTGATCGGGGGCAGCCCCGTTTACACCGCCCCGCTGGCCTACCGGATACGCGGGCCGCTCGCCGTGTCCGCGCTGCGTGCCGCGTTCACCGAAGTGGTCGCGCGGCACGAGGTGCTGCGCACCAGGTTCACCACGCACGGCACCGAACCCGTGCAGGTGATCGACGATCCGGCGCCGGTTCCGGTCACCGTGGCCGACCTGACCGGGCAGCCCGACGCCGAGACGGCGGCGCGCCGACTGGCCCGCGAGGAGGCGGCGCGGCCCTTCGACCTCGAAAGCGGGCCGCTGCTGCGCGTCACCCTGCTCGCCATGGCCCCCGACGACCACGTGCTGCTGCTGAGCATGCATCACATCGTCGTCGACAGCTGGTCGCTGGGCGTACTCTTCCGTGAACTGCGCACCGCTTACGAGGCCCACCTCGCGGGGCGCGCCTGCGACCTCCCCGAACTGCGCGTGCAGTACGCCGACTTCGCCGCATGGCAGCGCTCCGCGGCCACCCGCGAACGCTTCGCTGCCGACCTGGAGCACTGGGTCGCGGCCCTGCGCGACGCGCCGCAGATCGTCACCCTGCCGCGGGACCGGCCCCGCCCGGTCGTGCCCACGTACAAGGGCGCTGAGCACCTGTTCACGGTGGACGGCGGGACCACCGCGGCGCTGCGGGAGCTGGCGGCGGCGGAGCACGCCACGCTGTTCATGGTGCTGCTCGCGGTGCTGGACGCGCTCCTGGCCCGCTACACCGGGGAGGACGACGTGGTCGTCGGCTCGCCGGTGGCCGGGCGCGACCTCGCTGAGCTGGAGCCGTTGATCGGGTTCTTCATCAACAGCGTCAACCTCCGTACCGACCTGTCGGGCGACCCCACCTTCCGCGAACTGGTCGGCCGGGTCCGGCGTACGGCGCTGGACGCCTTCGACCACCAGAAGCTGCCGTTCGACATGCTGGTCGAACGGCTGCAGCCGGTGCGGCAGCTGAGCGTCCACCCGCTTCACCAGATCAGCTTCCAGGTCACCGAGCGGAACAGCCGGTCGGCGGACCTGCTGCTGGCCCAGGTCGAGGGCGGCGTGGGCGAGGTCGCGCCGACCCTGCCGGACGTCGAGGTGTCCGCGTTCCCCACCGGTACCGGCACCAACCACTTCGACCTCGCCATGGGACTGGCCGAAGGGCCGGACGGACTGGTGGCGCGGCTGGAATACTCGACCGACCTCTACGACGCGGAAACCATCGAACGCTTCGGGGACAGCTTCCGCACCTTCGCCCGGGCCGCGGTCGCCGCCCCCGACACCCCGGTCTCCCAGCTGCCGCTGCTCAGCGAGCGGGAGCGGGTCCGGGTGCTGGAGGAGTGGAACGACACGGCGCGGCCCGACGCCGACCAGTCCTGCCTGCACGACCTGATCGCCGGACAGGCCCGCAGCAGGCCGGAACGGATCGCCGTGCGCGACGCGGACCGTGAGCTGACGTACGGCCGGCTCGACGCCTGCGCCAATGCCCTGGCGCACCGGCTGCGCGCGCTCGGTGCCGGGCCGGAGCGCATCGTCGCGGTCTGCGCCGAGCGGTCGGTGGAGGCTGTCGTCGCGCTCGTGGGGGTGATGAAGGCCGGCGCTGTCGTCGTCGTCCTCGACCCGGAGCAGCCGGAGTCGCGGCTGCGCCACCTGCTGGCCGACACCGGCGCCCTGGCCGTGGTCACACAGCGCGAAGGGCGGCCCGGCCTGCCGCGGGACGTCGTCCCCGTCGTCGAGCTGGACCCGGACCTGAAGGCGCTGACGGGCCTGCCCACCACCGCACCGGTCACCGGCGTGACTCCCGACAACATCGCGCACGCCGTCTACACGTCCGGCTCGACGGGCGAGCCCAAGTGCATCCTCACCCCGCACCGCGGTGCGGCGAACCTCATCGCGTGCGACACCGCCGAGTACGGCCTCGGCCCCGGCGACCGGCTGCTGCAGAAGGCACCGTTCACCTTCGACGCGTCCATGTGGGAGGTGATCTGGCCGCTGACCGCGGGCGCCACCGTCGTCGTCGCCCGCCCCGGAGGCCAGCGGGACCCGGACTACCTGGCCAGGCTCATCCAGGACGAGCAGGTGACGCTGGTCCACTTCGTGCCCGTGATGCTGCGCGCGTTCCTCGGTACGCCGCGGGCCGCGCAGTGCACGTCGTTGCGGCAGGTGCACTGTGGCGGCGAGGCGATCACACCGGGCCTGGTGGACCGCTTCCACGAGGTGCTGCCAGGGGTGGAGCTGCACAACCAGTACGGGCCGGCCGAGGTGTCGGGCCAGACGAACTTCTGGCGGCTGGAGCCGGGAATCACCCGCGTCCCGCTCGGGCGCGCGGCTTGGAACACGCGGATGTACGTCCTCGACCGGCACGGCGCCCCGGTGCCCCAGGGCGTGACCGGTGAGCTGTACCTGGCGGGCACGGGCGTGGCCCGTGGCTACCACGGCAAGCCCGGACTGACCGCCGAGCGGTTCCTGCCCGATCCTTTCGGCCGTCCCGGCAGCCGGATGTACCGCACCGGCGACCTGGTGCGCTGGATCGGTGACGGCAACCTGGAGTTCGTCGGCCGTGCCGACCACCAGGTGAAGATCCGCGGCTTCCGGATCGAGCCGGGGGAGGTGGAGGGGCACCTCACAGCCCACCCCGAGGTGCGGGAGGCGGTCGTCGTCGCCCGTAGCGGCCCGTCCGGGGACAACCGGCTCGTCGCCTACGTCGTGGCCGCGGACGAGTCCGTGGTCCCCCGGCTGCGCGCGCACCTGACCGAGAGAGTGCCCGAGTACATGGTGCCCAGCGTGATCGTGCGGCTCGACGCGCTGCCGCTCAACCGCAACGGCAAGGTGGACCAGCGGGCGCTGCCCGAGCCCGCCGTCACCGCGCGGGAGGCGCTGGTGCGGCCGCGCACCCGGGAGGAGCGGGTGTTCGCCGACATCTGGTGTGCGGTGCTCGGGCTGGACGAGGTCGGTGCCGACGAGAACTTCTTCGCCCTCGGCGGGGACTCGCTGCGGGCCATCGACGTGGCTTCGCGCGCCGGCGCTGCGGGTTACCGGATCACGCCCAACCAGCTGTTCCGGCATCAGGTCCTGGCCGACCTGGCCGCCGAGGCGACCTTGTCCGAGGACGGCACGGCACCGGTCGCGGAGCAGGAAGAGATCACCGGCAGGAGCCCGCTGACACCGGTCCAGCACGCCTTCTTCGCGGAGGGCGATCCGGAGCGCGATCACCTCACCCAGTACACGGTGCTCGACCTGGCGCCCGGCCTCGAGCCGTCCACCGTGGACGCCGCACTCGACGCACTGGTCGCGCACCACGACCAGCTGCGCGCCGCGTTCTTCCGGACCGACGACGGCTGGGTGCAGGAGATCCGCCCGCACAAGCCCCGGCACCACATCGAGCACCTGGAGCCGGCCGCCGGAGTCGAGGCCGCACTGCGCCACGCGGTCGACGGCTTCGACCTCGGTGCCGGCGTGGTCCTGCGCGCCACGCTGACCGGCCGGATCCTGGTGCTCGCCGTGCACCATCTGTGCGTGGACGTGGTGTCCTGGCGGGTGCTGCTGGAGGACCTGGTCACCCTTTGCCAGGGCGGCGACCTGCCTCCGAAGACCACGTCCTTCCGGACCTGGGCGAACCGGTTGCACGAGCGGGCCGCCGACCCGGAGCTCGGGCGGGAGGCGGAAACGTGGCGGGCACTCCTGCCCACGGTCCCGCGGCCGCTCCCGCGCGAGCGCGGCAAGCCGGGGGAGGCGGGCACGCGCGAGGCCATGGCGGTCGTCGGGGCCGAGCTCTCCGAGGAGGCCACCCGCGCCTTGTTCGCCGAGGTGCCTGCCGCCTTCCAGGCCGAGGCGAAGGACACCGTACTGGCGGCACTCGCGCTGGCGCTGCGGCGCTGGACCGGCTCACCGGACGTCCTCGTGGACGTGGAGGGCCACGGCAGGGAGCCGCTCTTCACCGATGTCGACCTGACACGCACCGTCGGCTGGTTCACCGCCGTGCATCCGGTCGCCGTACGGGTCGACGACCAGGAGGACGTGGTGGGCTGCCTGGCCGCGGTGCGGGAGGCGGCAGCGGCGGTGCCCGGCCGCGGCATCGGCTACGGTCTGCTGTCCGGCCTGGGCGCCGACGGCCTGCTGGCCGGGCTCGCCCGCGCCGAGGTACAGCTGAACTACCTGGGCCGTACGGACGACACCGGCTCCGGACACGATCGGTTCACCCCCGTCGGTGAGCCGGTGCGCGCTCTCGGTGCGAGCACCCGGCCCCGCCCCTACCCGGTCGAGGTCGTCGCGTGGGTGGCCGGTGACCGGCTGCGGGTCGCGGTGTCCTACGACACCGGGGCGTTCGAGGCGACGAGCATGGAAGCGGTGGCCGCCGGAATCGTCACGGCCCTGGCCGAGATCGCCGGGGCCGCCGCTCGTCCGGACACCGGCTTCCGCATCGGCGCGGACTTCCCGCTGGCCGGACTGTCCACTGCCGACCTGGCGCGGCAGTTCGGCTCGTGCCGGGGCATCGAGGACATCTACCCGCTCTCCCCGGTGCAGGAGGGCATCCTCTTCCACACGGTGCAGGGCGGTGACTCCCGGCTCTACACGACCCGCCTGTCCTGGCGGGCGGGCGAGCTGGACCCGGACGCGTTCACCCAGGCCTGGCAGGAGACGGCGAGCCGGGTGCCGGTGCTGCGGACCCGGGTCATGTGGCGGCTGGTGGACCGGCCGCTCCAGGTGGTCTCCGAACGGGTGCGGTTCCCCGTCGCCCGGCTGGACTGGTCCGCGCGGCCGGCCGCCGAACGGGACCGGGCGCTCGACGAACTGCTCACTGCCGGCAGGGAGTTCGACCTGGAGCAGGGCCCACTGGTGCGGATCACGCTGATCGACGAGGGCCCCGACGGATGGCGCGTGCTGATGGAGGCCCACCACCTGGTGATCGACGGGTGGAGCAGTGCGATCCTCGTCGACGACGTACTGACGCTGTACCGAGCCATCCGCGACGACGCTCCGGTGCGACGCCCGGCCCGCAGGCCGTTCCGCGACTACCTGGCCTGGCTGGCCGACCAGGACCGCACGCCGGACCAGCAGTTCTGGACGCGTTACCTGGCCGGATTCACCCGGCCCACCCCGCTGCCGCCCGGCCGGGACCCCGGTGGGCCCGGTGGCCACGAGCTGTACGACGTCGGACTGCCGGCGGGGCTCGGCGAACGGCTGACGGCGTTCGTCCGGGCCGCGCGGCTCACCCGCAACACCGTCTTCCAGGCCGCCTGGGGACTGGTCCTCGCCTGCCACGCCCGTACGGACGACGTGGTTTTCGGCGCCACCGTCTCCGGCCGGTCGGGACTGGCGGGCATCGAGCAGATGATCGGCATGTTCATCAACACGCTGCCCCTGCGCGTGCGTATCAGGTCCGCCGGTCCGCTGGACGGCTGGCTCCGCGACATCCAGGAAGCGCGGGGCCGGATGCCCTCGGAGCACACCCCGCTCACGACCGTCGCGCGCTGTGCCGAGGTCAGCAGGCGCCAACCGCTGTTCAGCACGGTCGTGGTGTTCGAGAACTATCCGGTCGCCGACGAGGTCCGGGCGGCCCTGCACGGCGGCGGCCCGGCCGGGGCGCTGCGGGTCGCGGACTCCAACAACTACCCGCTGACGCTGATCGTCGAGGACGGTCCCCAGCCCGCGGTGCGGCTGATGTTCGACAACGGCCGGTTCGACAGGGACCAGGTGGACCGCGTCGGGCGCGGCCTGACCGCCGCGCTGACCGCGATCACCGATCCGGCGTGCACCTCGCTCGCCGACGTCATGACCCGCATCGACGCCACCCGCGCGTCCTGACCGCCCGGAGGGCGCATGTTCCACGACCTGGCCGACGCGCTGGAAGAGATGTTGCCGGAGATCCTGGCCGCCACGAGCACCCCCGGTGTGGCGGTCGCCCTCGCCACGAGCACCGAACTGCGGGGAATGGGCGCGGGGTACGCGGACCTGGCCGGCGGAGTGCCGATGACGGGCTCCTCGTCCGCGACCGCCGGCTCCCTGAGCAAGCCGCTGGTCGGGCTGTCGCTCACCCGCCTCGCCGAAGCGGGGGAGATCGAGGTGGACGGCCCGATCGCACCGTTCCTGCCCCCGGGTGCCCGGCCCGCCAACCCGGAGGCCGAGCAGCCCATCACGGCGGGGATGCTCACCGCGCACATCGGGGGCTACCGCACCGACATCATCGACGCCGAGCTGACCCGGCCCCGCCCGATCGCCGAGTACGTCGCGCTGCGCCACGAGGCCGGCACCACTCCGGAGTACGGCGGGGTGTGCCCGCTCTACGGCCCGCCGGGCCGGTTCGCCTACTCCAGCTTCGGGATGTCCGTGGTGGGCTGCGCCGTCGAGCAGGTCACGGGTGAGAACTACGCGTCCTACGTGGACCGTTCGGTCTTCAAGGCGCTGGCCATGGACTCCTCCGCCCTGCCCACCGGCTCCGGACAGCCGTCCCGGTGGGACGAGCTGGTGGACTCCGCCGGCCACGCCACCGGGTACATGGGGTTCGGGCCGTGGTGCGTACCCTCGCCCGTCTACCACTCGGCGACCTACCCGGGCGCGGGGCTGGTGACCTCACCCCTCGACTACGCCCGGCTGTTCCAGTCGCTGCTGCGTACCGGCAAGGGCGCGGACGGCGTGGTCAGCCCCGCGGGCCTGGAGGCGATGCTGCGCCCGAGGGTCACCCGGTCCAGCCCGGTCACCCCGGACACGTTCGCGGGGACGGGCCTGGAGATGAGCGACCCGGAGCGCGACGGCCGGCTGTGGTGGTGGGGCCACTCCGCCGCCTACCCGTGGGGGTACTGGTGGGACGCGCGGGTCTACCCGCACCTCGATCTGGTCGTGGTGGCCATGGCCAACAAGTGGGACATGATGCGACTGCACAACCCGGCCGACCGCAATGCCGCGGGCATCGTCGCCCAGTGGGCGGCGCGCTGGGCCGCCTCCGGTGTGCCGCCCCGCCGCGAGCGGGCCGTCGGCCGCCGGGAAGCGGTCACGCCCGGCCCTGCGGCGTCCGCGTTCATGGGTGCCGTCACAGGCGAGCGGGCCTATGCGGCACTCGGACTCACCGGGCGGTTCGACGCCGGCACCGTGCGGTCCATGGCGGAGCGCACCCGCCCGTACGACGGCGCGGCCACGCCCGGACCGGACGTCGACGCGTTCGCGAGCGGCGTCGCGGACGTCGCGGCCCTGGCACCCGATCCGGAACTCATCCGCCGGTACGCCCGCGAGCAGGGCCCCGAGGCCGCGCTGTGGGCGCTCGAATGCGGCGCCACCGCGGCGGAGTTCCCGCTGCCCGCTCCCCTCTTCTGCGCACCCCACCGATAAGGGGCCCCGATGTATCTGACCCAGCCACTGCACAGGGCCCGCCAGCAGTACCCGGACAGGACCGCCACCGTCCACGGCGGCCGCGCGCGTGATTTCGCCACCCACGTCGACCGCGTGGCCCGGCTGGCGGCCGGGCTGCGCGCGCTCGGCGTCACCTCCGGCGACCGGGTCGCCATGTACGCGTTGAATTCCGACCGCTACCTCGAACACCTCATGGCCGTACCGTGGGCGGACGCGGTACTCGCCCCGGTGAACACCCGGTGGGCCGCACCGGAGGTGGCGCTCGCACTGAACGACTGCGACGCCCGGGTGCTCATCGTGGACGACGCGTTCGCCGGTACGGTGCCGGCGCTGCGCGAGAACTGCCCGGGTGTCCGGCAGGTCGTGTACGCGGGCGAGGGCCCGGCCCCCGAGGGCTGCTGGGACTACGAGGAGCTGATCGCCGCGAGCGCACCGGTGCCGGACGCGCGCCGGCAGGGTGACGCGCTGGCCGCGCTGTTCTACACCGGCGGCACGACGGGTGCGCCGAAGGGCGTCATGCTCAGCCACACGAACCTGCTCACCTCTGCGCTGGGCTGCCTGGCATCGGGGTTCCTCGCCACCCCCGGCGGCCGTTTCCTGCACACCGCGCCGATGTTCCACCTCGGTGACCTCGCACACTGGGTCATGCAGTCGGTGGCGGGCAACACCCAGGTGACCCTCCCGGGCTTCGACCCGCCCGCGCTGCTCAGCGCGCTGCCCGAGCACGGCGTCACCGACCTGTTCCTGGTGCCGACGATGCTGCGGCTGCTGCTCGATCACCCGGATTTCGACCCGAAAGCCCTCGCCGGCCTGCGGCGACTGGTGTACGCGGCCTCGCCGATGCCGAGGGAGCTGCTGGACCGGGTGGTACGCCTGCTCCCGCACGTCGAACTGGTGCAGGCGTACGGCATGACGGAGCTGTCGCCCGCGGTCACCCTGCTCGGTCCCGCCGACCACGGCGGGCCGCACCGTTACTCGGCCGGCCGGGCCGCGCCGCACGCCGAGGTCCGCGTGGCCACCTCGGACGGCGAGGAGGCACCTGCCGGCCAGGTCGGGGAGATCCTCTGCCGGGGCGGGCACGTCATGCAGGGGTACTGGGGCATGCCCGGACCGACCACCGAGGCGGTACGGGACGGTTGGATGCACACCGGCGACGCGGGCTTCCTGGACCCCGACGGCTACCTGTACGTGGTCGACCGGATCAAGGACATGATCATCACCGGCGGCGAGAACGTCTGGTCCGCCGAGGTGGAGGACGCCCTGCACGCGCATCCCTGCGTATCGTCCTGCGCGGTGATCGGTGTCCCTGACGACCGGTACGGCGAACGGGTGCACGCCGTGGTGGTGCCGGCCCCCGGCCGGCGGCCCACGGCCGCCGAACTCGACGCCCACCTGCGCAGCCGGCTGGCGGGCTACAAGGTCCCGCGCGGCTACGACTTCCTCGACGAACTGCCGTTGTCCGGCGCGGGCAAGGTGCTGAAGCACCGGCTGCGTGACCGCTACCGGACCCCGGCGCCCCCGGCCGGTCCCGTAGCAGGCCCATAAGGTCCGCGCCGACCACGCGCCGACCAGCGGGTTCACGGGGAGCGGCAGGGCAGCCGGATGGCCCGCCGCCGCCATCCGGCTCCGCGACGATGAGCCCGGACGCCGGCCTGCCCGCTGCTACGTCGTCGTCCGCCTGACCACTGAGGAGGGAATCACCGTGGCGAACCCGATGGTGTTCATGTTCGCGGGGCAGGGCTCGCAGTTCTACGGCATGGGCAGGGAACTGCGCGCGACACATCCGGTGTTCGACCACACGTTGCGGTCGCTCGACACCATGTTCGCCGACGCCGGGCTGCCGGGGCAGCTGGACGAGCTGTACCGCACCGACAGGGGGCTGCGCGACCCCTTCGACCGCTTCGCCCACACCCACCCGGCGATCCTCATGGTCGAACTGGGCCTGCTGGACGTGCTGCTGGCCGAGGGCATCACGCCGGACTACGTACTCGGCACCAGTCTGGGCGAGTACGCCGCCGCGGCCGCCGCGGGGGTGCTGGACCGCGAAGACCTCACCCGCGCGGTCGCCGCCCAGGTACGGCTCACCGAGGACCTGTGCCCGCCCGGCGGTATGCTCGCCGTGCTCACCGACGTCACCCGGTTCGACCCGGAACTGCCCCGCTGGCGGGGGCTGGAGCTGGCGGCGGTCAACTACGCGCGGCACTTCGTGGTGTCCGGCGCCCCCGACGCGCTGGACGCGGCCGAGCGGGCACTGGGCGCCGAGGGCACGGCCTGTCAACGCCTGCCGGTGCGCTACGCCTTCCACTCCGCCCAGGTGGATGTGGTGGCTGAGCCGTATCAGCGGATGATGGCGGCCATCCCGCTGAGCGCCCCCAAGGTGGAGCTGGTCTCCTGCGCGACCGGCGCGGTCACCGACCGGGTCACGCCCGAGCACATGTGGAACACGGTGCGCGGCCCGATCCGCTTCCAGGAAGCGATCCGGACGCTGGAGGCGAAGCACGACGGGGTGCGCTACGTCGACCTCGGCCCGTCCCCGACGCTGGCGAACTTCGCCGCGCAGTCCTTCCGTACCGGCTCCGGAGCGCGGGCGGAGGCACTGCTCCACCCCTTCGTGCCTCCCGACACGGCGCTGGCGAAAATCAGGGAGATCTGCCGCCCGGCCCCTGCCCCTGCCCCCGCCCCGGCCCGCCGGCCCGTCGAGCCGGTGGCGTTGCTGTTCCCCGGCCAGGGCTCCCAGCGGCGGGGAATGGCCGACGGGCTGTTCCAGGAGTTCCCCGACCTGGTCGCGGAGGCGGACGACATCCTCGGCTACTCGGTCGAGGAGCTCTGCCGGGACGACCCGAGAGGTGAGCTGGACCGTACCGAGTTCACCCAGCCCGCGCTGTTCGTCGCCAACGCGCTGCACTACCGCGCCTGGCAGCGCGAACACGGTGACCGGGCGGCGTTCCTCGCGGGCCACAGCCTCGGCGAGTACTCCGCTCTGTGGGCGGCGGGCGCCTTCGACTTCGGCACCGGGCTGCGACTGGTGCGCAAGCGCGGCGCGTTGATGGCCGCGGCGCCCGAGGGTGCCATGGCCGCGGTGGTCGGGCTGGACGAGGACCAGGTCCGAGGCGTGCTGTCGGACGGCGAGCTGTCCGCCGTCGACGTCGCCAACCTCAACGGCGCCGGTCAGGTGGTGGTGTCCGGCCCCCGCCAGGCGGTGCTCGGCGCCAGGGCCGCCTTCCTGGCCGCCGGTGCCACCGGGTACGTCCCGCTGCGTGTGAGCGGCGCCTTCCACTCCCGCCGGATGGCGGCCGCCGCGCGGGACTTCGCCGGTTTCCTCGCGACTGCGGACCTGCGGGCGCCCCGGCTGCCGGTGATCGCCAACACCACCGGTGCGCCGTACCCCGACGGCGACATCCGCCCCGTACTCACGGCCCAGCTCGTCCAGCCCGTGCGCTGGGAGGACAGCGTGCGGTATCTGCTCTCCCAGCGGGTTCCCGAGCTCGTGGAGGTGGGCCCCGGGACGGTGCTCACCAGGTTGGTGGACAAGATCCGCGCGGCCGGACCGACCGTGCCCGCCCCGGCGGCGCCACCGGAGCGGAAGCCGGTCACCGGCGGCCGCGGGGCGGGCACGACCGGTACCTCCGCACCGGGACGTGCCCTGGGCAGCGACCGGTTCCGTGCCGAGTACGGGGTCCGGCACGCCTATGTGTGCGGGTCCATGTTCCGCGGCATCGCGTCCGAGGCCATGGTCGCCAGGGCCGCCCGAGCCGGACTGCTCGCCTTCTACGGCGCGGGGGGACTGGCTCCGGAGGCGGTCGACGCGGCGCTGGGCCGGCTGCGGTCCCAGGTGGGCGACCGCACCTTCGGGGTGAACCTGCCGGCGGGACCGGGCGCGGAGCGGCTGGTGGACCTGCTGCTCTCCCATGAAGTGAGCGTGCTGGAGGCGTCGGGTGCCACCGATGTCACTCCGGCACTCGCGCGCTACCGGCTGCGTGGCCTGGCCCGGGGAGCCGACGGCGAGGTGGTGGCGCGCCACCGTGTCCTGGCCAAGGTCACCAGGCCCGAGGCGGTCGAGGCGTTCCTGCGTCCGGTGCCGGAGAAGCTGGTGCGCGCGTTGCGCGGCAGGGGCGCGGTCACAGCGGAGCAGGCCGAGCTCGCCGCGCTCCTGCCTGCCGCCGACGACATCTGCCTGGAGGCGGACTCCGGCGGTCACACCGACCGTGGTGTGCTCACGGTGCTGCTCCCCACGGCGCTGCGGCTGCGGGCGCGCCGCGGAGCGGAACGAGTGCGGCTGGGCGCAGCGGGCGGGCTCGGCACGCCGGAGGCGGTCGCCGCCGCGTTCCTGCTCGGTGCGGACTTCGTCCTCACCGGGTCGGTGAACCTGTGCACGGCCGAGTCGGGGATCAGCGGCGTGGCCAAGGACATGCTGGAGCGCCTCGGGGCCGGTGACACGGACTACGTCCCGAGTGCCGGGGCCTTTGAGACGGGCGGGCAGACCCAGGTGCTGCGGCACGGTGTCTTCTTCCCGGCACGGGCACGCAAGCTGCTCGAACTCCACCGTGCGCACGCCTCGCTGGAGGAGCTCGACGAGCGGACCCGCGACATGCTCGAACAGCGGTGGTTCCGCCGCCCGCTGGAAGAGGTCTGGCGTGACACCCGGGCGTACTTCGCAGCGCACGACCCGGGGGAGGCGGAGCGCGCCGAACGCGATCCGCACCACCGGATGGCCCTGGTGTTCCGCTGGTACCTCGCGGAGAGCCAGCGCCTGGCGATCGAGGGCGACGAGGACCGCCGCGTCGACTTCCAGATCCAGTGCGGACCGGCACTCGCCGCCTTCAACGACTGGGTTGCCGGTACGGACCTGGAGCGCTGGCCCGACCGCCACATCGACCACATCGCGGACCGGCTGATGACTGCCGCAGCCGACCATCTCGCAGGAGTGAGCCAATGAGCAAGCAGCCGCGGAACGCAGGGATTGCGGTCGTCGGCATCGGATGCCGCCTCCCCGGAGCGAGCGATCACCGTGAGTTCCTCACCAACCTCACCGAGCGGATCGACGCCGTCCGCGAGATCCCTGCCGACCGGTGGGACGCCTCCGAGCTGTACGACCCGGACCGGAGCGCTCCCGATCGCTCCGTCAGCAAATGGTGTGGCCTGATCGACCGCCCGTACGACTTCGACCACGAGTTCTTCGGCGTCTCACCGCGTGAGGCCCGTCTCCTGGATCCGCTGCAGCGGCTGCTGATGGAGGTCACCCAGCACTGTGTGGAGGACGCCGGCACCACGGTCGCCGCGCTGGGCGCGTCCCGCACCTCGGTCTACGTGGGCAACATGGAACGCGACCACATGGCCGAGCTGACCAGTCCCGGACACACCGTGGAGAGTCACTCGGTCCTCGGCGTCTACGACTGCCTGCTGGCCAACCGGCTGTCCCAGGTGTTCGGACTGAGCGGTGCCAGTCTGGCGGTGGACGCCGCGTGCGCCTCGTCGCTGGTGGCCGTGCACCTGGGGATGCAGGCGCTGGCCACGGGCGAGGCGGACCACGTGCTGGCGGGCGGCGTGAACCTGAACCTGCACCCGTGGAAGTACATCGGATTCTCCAAGTCCAAGATGCTCAGTCCCACCGGCCGCTGCCGCACCTTCGACCGGGACGCCGACGGGTTCGTGCCCGGCGACGGTGTCGGCATGGTGCTGCTGCGCAGGCTCGACGACGCCGTACGCGACGGCGACCACGTCTACGGGGTCCTCCGCGGCAGCGCCGTCAACCACGGGCGCAAGCGTGCCACCATCACCGCGCCCACCGTGGCCTCCCAGCGCGAGGTGGTCTCCGAGGCGATCGAGCGGGCGGGCGTGAGTCCGGCGGACATCACGTTCGTCGAGACCCACGGCACCGGCACGTCACTGGGCGACCCGATCGAAGTGGAGGCGCTGCGCCAGGTGTTCGCACCGGCCTCGCGCGGCACCGGCTGGTGCACGCTGGGCGCCGTCAAGTCCAGCATCGGGCACCTGGAGGGCGCGGCAGGCGTCGCGGGGCTGATCAAGGTACTCATGATGATGTCCGAGCGCCGCATCGTGCCCAACCTGCACATGCGTACGCTCAACCCGCTCATCCGGCTGGAGGGCTCACCGTTCCGCCTGGCCTCGGACAACGCCGACTGGCACCCGTCCGCTCCGGGGATGCCCCGGCTGGCCGGGGTCAGCTCGTTCGGCTTCGGCGGGGTGAACGCGCACCTCGTCGTCGAGGAGTACCTGCCCGGCGAACGCCCGTCCGGGCCCGCAGGCCCCCTGCCGTTCCTGCTGTCCGCGGCCTCGGCGACGTCGCTGGAGAAGCTCACCGAGAGCTGGCGGCGGACCCGCCCGCGGAGCCCGGTCGGGGACATGTGCACCACGCTCGCGGTCGGCCGGACGCATCTGCCGCACCGGATCGGGGGCGTGGTCACGGGGATCGAGGACATCACGGCCCTGCTGGCGGGGAAGGCGCCGGAGACCGCGCCGGACGGTCCCTGGGCGCTGCGGGTCGGCCTGCTGGACGTCCCCGACGGCGTCGAGGCGTTCGTGGACACGTATTCCCAGGTGATCGACGCACCGCTGGCCGAGATGCTGCGTGCGGCCGACGGAGGTCCGCGGCAGCAGTGCGCGTACACCACCGCGGTGACGTCGGCGCTGCTGCGCTTCGGCCTGCGGCCGGCTCAGGTGCTGGCGAGCGGGCCGGGCATCTGGCCGGCGCTGGCCGCGCTGGGGGCGCTGGACCCGCGGACCGCGGCCGACCTGGCCGCGGGCGGAACGGCACAGGGCACGTTGCGTGCCCCCTCGCTGCCGCTGGCCGTGCCGGGTACCGGCCGAGTGGTCACCCCGCTCAGGGTGGATGCCGCTTATCTCGCTCGGCTGCGCGGGGCGGCGGTGGACACCGCGGAGCTGACCCGCCTGGTGGAGCTGGCGAGCAGACTGGACGCCCAGCGGACGTACCAGCACAACCTGGCGGACTGGCGCCGGGCGCTGCGGGAGCGTGGCCGGGACGACGAACTGACGCGGGAACCGGACCGGATCACCGATCCGCTCGTGGTCGCCCTGGCCACGCAGAACGCCTCGGACCGGCTGAACCGCAAGTGGGGCCTGCCACTGACCCGGCACATGGCGGACACGAGCGCGGTGGAACTGCTGGACCTGCTGCTCGACGGCGTGGTCGAACCGGGCGACGTGCTCGGCCTGCTGGCCGGCGAAGCCGTCGCCCCCCGTCACCCCGACCGTGCCGACCTGGCGGACGAGGACCGCTATCCGGCACTGCGCCGGCTCAGCGGCCTGCCGGACGACCTGGCCGGTGCCGATGCCTGGACCCGGTTCGCCGAGCTCCCCGGGTCCGCCGTGGCGGCGCCCGACGGACACTCGGTGGTGGGCGTGGGGGAGGGCGTCGGCGACGTCCTGGTCACCTCCGGTGCCGACCCGTTCACCGAGCCCTTGACGGAGCTGTGGCGGCGCGGGGTGGAGGTGCGCTGGGCGGACCACCCGGTGGCCACCGCCGGTGCCAAGGTTCCCCTGCCCACGACGCGGTTCGACAGCGTGGAGCACCGGGTCCCGCCGGCCGGACGGGGAGTGCCGGCGCCTGCCGCCCCGGAATCCGCCGACGGGAGCGGGCCGGGACCCGTCGCCTCCGGCGCCGCGGAGGCGACCGCGGAGGAAGGCGTCGTCGAGCTGTGTGCCGAGTGGGAGACCACCGAGCGGGTGCCCGCGCCCGCCGTGGACTCGGTGCTGGTGCTCGTCCCGTCCGGTGCCGCCGGCACGCACCTCCCCGGTGAGTGCCTGCCCGGCCGGGTACGCACCGTCGACATGGCGGCGTTGCCGGACGACGACCCCGGAGCGTGGCGTCGGACCCTCGACGAAGGCGTGCCGCCCGATGCGGTGGTCCTCTGCTGCACCGGGTCCGCCACCGACACGGCCGTCGCGGCACTGCGGGTGGCGAACGCGGTGTACGGCCGGGGCACGCGAGTGCTCGCGGTCGGCCCGCTGGTGGGCGGTCTGGTCTCGCCCGAACTGGCCGCCCTCACCGGCCTCGCCAGGAGCCTGGCGCGGGAGACCCACACCGTACCGTTCCGCGTGGTCGCGGTCCCCGGCGACCTCGGTGCCCGCGCCACCTGGGAGCTCGTCGCCGAGGAACTCGGGCGGTCGGACGGCACGGAGCTCGTCCGGCACGCGGCGGGCGGCCGGCTCACCCGCCGCTACGTCCCCGCCCGGCCGGCCGCTCCCGCCACCCCCGGAGCTCCGGGCGTCCGCCCCGGCGGTGTCTACCTGCTCACCGGCGGCACCGGCGGCCTCGGCCGGCTGGTCGCCGAGCATCTGCTGGCCGTACCGGGGGTGCGGGTCGCCGTCGTGGGCCGTTCGCCGGATTCCGGGGATCGCGGGCCGGACCGGCTGGCCTACTTCCAGGCAGACGTGTCGGACCCCACCGAGGCGCGCGAGGTGGTCGGCCGGGTACGTGAGCGCTTCGGCACGCTGACCGGGGTCCTGCACGCCGCCGGTGTGCTGCGGGACGGGTACCTGGCGCAGAAGTCCTCCGCAGACCTGCGCGCGGTGTTCGCACCGAAGGTGCTCGGCGCGGTCAACCTGGACCAGGCCACCCGGGACGAGCCGCTGGAACTGTTCGTGCTGTTCTCGTCGATGGTCGCCGCGGTCGGCAACCCGGGACAGGCCGACTACGCGGCCGCCAACGCCTTCCTGGACCAGTTCGCCGAAGTGCGGGAAGCACTGCGAACCGTGGGAGAACGGTCCGGGCGTACCCTGTCGATCGGCTGGCCGGTATGGCGCGACGGAGGCATGACCGTCACGGACCGGGGCGTGCTCAGCCCCGAGGCGGGGGTGCTGCCCATGCCGACCGCCACCGCACTGGCGGTACTCGACCGCCTGCTCGCGGGTGCCACCGGCGCCCGGTCGTTCGTCCACGGCGTCCCGCACCGGGTGCCCGAGCTGCTCGACCCCGCCCCGGGCCCGGTCACCCCGGCCGGTGAACCGGCGGAGCGGAACACCGCCCCGGCACCGGAGGCCGACCAGGACCAGCTGGTCGCCTGGGCCAAGGAGCACGTGGCCGACGTCATCGGGGAGCTGCGTGGGGTCCCCGCCGAGGACGTGGACCTGGACCTGACGCTGGACAAGTACGGACTGGACTCCATCGTGATCAGCGAGTTCAACGCCCGGACCGAGGCGCGGATCGGCTCCGTCGGCGAGACGCTGCTCTTCGAGAGCCGCACGCTCGGAGCCGCCGCGGAACGGATCGCGCAGCTGCGCCCGGCGGAACTGACCGCCCACTACGGCGCAGCCGCCACCACGCCGGAGTCCCCGGCCGTCCGCGTCACCGACGACCGTCCAGCGGCCGAGCGCCCCGGCGCCGGCGTGACGGTGCCCGGTGCCGCCGGTCTGGCGGACGGTGACGTGGCGGACGGTGACGTGGCGGACGGTGACGTGGCGGTCATCGGGCTCGCCGGGCGCTATCCCGAAGCCCCGGACCTGGACGCCTTCTGGCGCAATCTGCTGCGGGGCCGCGACTGCGTGACCGGGATACCACGGTCCCGCTGGACCCCCGGCCCCGAGACCTACTGCGAGTCGGGCGCGTTCCTCGACGACGTCGACGCGTTCGACCCGCTGTTCTTCAACATCTCCCCGCGCGAGGCGGAGCTGATGGACCCGCAGGAACGTCTTTTCCTCCAGACCGCGTGGCACGCGTTCGAGGACGCCGGGTACCCACCGCGCCGCCTCGGCGACCCGGAGGTGCCGGGCGCGCGCTCGGTGGGCGTGTTCGTCGGTGTCACCACGCAGACGCACCTGCTGTGGGGGCCGGACCAGCAGCGCGCCGGCAATCCGGTGGTGCCGCCGTCGCCGCAGTGGTCCGTCGCCAACCGGGTTTCCTACTGGCTCGACCTGCACGGGCCCAGCATGCCGGTGGACACCGCCTGCGCGTCCTCGCTGACGGCCATCCACCTCGCGGCGCGCAGCATGGCACGCGGAGAGTGCCGGATGGCTCTCGTCGGCGGCGTCAACCTCTACCTCCACCCGGCCAAGTACGACTGGCTGTGCAGCCTCCAGATGCTGTCACGTACCGGCCGTTGCCATACCTTCGGCGCCGGAGCGGACGGGTTCGTGCCCGGTGAGGGAGTGGGCGCGGCGCTGCTCAAGCCGCTGCGTGCCGCCCTCGCGGACGGCGACCCGATCCGTGGAGTGATCAAGGGCAGCGCGGTCGGCCACGGCGGCCGCACCACCGGGTACACCGTGCCCAGCCCGGCCGCGCAGGCCGAGGTCGTCTCCGCCGCGCTCGCGGACGCCGGGGTCGAACCGGCCACCGTCGGATACGTCGAGGCGCACGGCACCGGCACCGCCCTCGGCGACCCGGTCGAGATCACGGGGCTCACCCGGGCCTTCGCCGGGGTACCGGCGGGGAGCTGCGCGATCGGTTCGGTGAAGACCAACGTCGGGCATCTCGAGTCGGCGGCGGGCATGGCGGGACTGACCAAGGTGCTCCTGCAGATGGAGTCCGGCACCCTCGTGCCCTCTCTGCACAGTGCGGAGCCGAACCCGCGTATCGACTTCTCCGCCACGCCGTTCACCGTCCAGCACGAGGTGGCCGACTGGCCCCGCGCGGCCGGGCGCGGTCTGCCCCGGCGCGCGGGCATCAGCGCCTTCGGGGCGGGCGGCGCCAACGCGCACGTGGTCGTGGAGGAGGCACCGCGCCAGGAGCACCCGCGCGGCACCGAGCACGGCGAGCACCTGGTCGTGGTCTCCGCGGACGACCGTGCACGGCTCGCCGAGCACTGCGCCAACCTGTCCGAGGCGATCCGGGCCCGTGCGGACGAGCTGCGCGTGTCCGAGATCGCCTACCAGCTTCAGGTGCGCCGCGAGCCGCAGTCCGAGCGGCTGGCTCTCCTGGTCGGCGATCCGTCGGCACTCGCGGACCGGCTCGCCGCCTTCGCCGCGGGCCGGGAGCCGGCGGGCGACCACTGGACCACCGTACGGGACCGCGACGCCCGTACGCGCTTGCTGGCGCGGCTGCCCGAGGCGCTCGCCCGGCGCGACTGGGCCGCGGTGGCCGGAGCGTGGGCGGCGGGTGCCGACGTGCCGTGGGAGTCGCTGCACGACGGCCCGGCGCCGCACGTGCGGCTGCCCGGCTACCCGTTCGCGCGGGAGCGCTGCCGGCTGCCCGAGACACCCCGCGTGGCGACGGCAGCGCCCCTGAGCGCCCCGCCTGCGGCACCGCAGACCGCACACCCCTGGGTACGTGAACGGTCGGAGGACGGCGTCACCGTCGAGTTCACCGGGGACGAGGGCGTGCTGGCGCAGCACAAGGTGGACGGGACCCCGGTCTTCCCCGCCGCGGGCTGCGTGGAACTGGTCCGCGCAGCGGCGCACGCCGAGCCGGGCGCAGGCCGCGTGGTCCGGCTGCGCAACAACGTGTGGTCGACGCCGATCGCCGTGCCGGAGCCCCGCACCCTGCGGGTGGCACTACGGGCCGGGGACCACGGCGACTACGAGGTCACCGGCCCGGGGGCCACCCACGTCACCGGCAAGGTCGAGACGGCGCCTGCCGACGACCTGCCGCCCCTGGACGTGCCGGCGATCCGGGCCCGGTGCACGGAGACGGCGAGCGGGGAACGCCTCTACTCCGCGGTCCGCGAGCGCGGCCTCGACCTCGGGCCCTTCTACCAGGGCGTCGAGCGGCTGCACTGGAACGGTGACGAGGCGCTGTCCGAACTCCGCCTGCCGGCCGGCGGCCACGGCTGCGTGCTCCACCCCGGCCTGCTCGACTCCGCGTTCCAGGCCTCGCTGTGGCTGCTGGGGCAGCGGTTCGAGCGGTTGTACCTGCCGTTCAGCATCGGCACCATCGAGATCTTCGGGGACGTACCCGCCACCGCCGTGGCGCACGTGGTGGTGCGCAAGGCGGCCGCCGAGGGCTGCAAGCTGGAGGTGCACCTCGCCGACGAGTCCGGCCGTACCGTGCTGCGGGCGCTGGACTTCTGGGTCCGTCCCTGGACCGGCGGAGAGACGTGGTCCTGCTTCCGCCCCGAATGGACCGAGGAGGAGCTGGGCGCGACCACCGTCCCGGATTCCGTGCTGGTCCTGGCGCCCACGGACCACGCGGGCGCGCGGCTGACCGGTGAGCTGTCCCGGCAGGCCGGAGCGCCGGTGACCTCGTCCGTGGCGGTGCCCCGCCCGGAGGACGGCACGGAAGCGGGTCCCTTCGCGCCGCACCCGGACTCCGACGCGGACTTCGATGCCCTGCTGGCGGCGGCAGGACCGGTGGACACCGTGCTCTTCGCATGGCCGCAGGCCGGGGAGGGCGACCTGGAGGCACAGCTGGCCGACGGACTGCTGCCGCTGTCCCGCCTCGTCCGGGCGATGCTGCGCTCCGGTGACAAGCGGCCCGTGCGGCTGGTGTGCGCCGTTCCGGACGGCGTGCCCGGGTACCAGGCCCTCGGGGGCTTCCTGCGTACGCTCACCAGGGAAAGCCCCCGTATCTCGCACGTGCTGGTCGCCGGCGCCACGCCGGAGCAACTGGCGGCCGAGACGCTCGGTACGGCTGACGGCGTCGAGGTACGCCACCGTGGCGGCAGCCGTACGGTGCGGCGGTGGCGGCGTCACACTCCCGCGCCCGCGACGGCCCCGGCGGTGCGGAACGGTGGTGTCTACCTGATCACCGGCGGTGCCGGTGGTCTGGGCGCCCATGTCGCCCGCCGGCTCGCGGAGACCGCCGGTGCCCGGGTGGTGCTTGCCGGCCGCTCCGCCGAGGACGAGCGCGTCACCAGGATCATCGACCAGGTGCGGGCAGCGGGCGGCCAGGCGTGTTACGTCCGCGCCGACGTGTCCACCGCTGAGGGCGCGCGCACCGCGGTGCGCGCGGCCGAGACCGCGTTCGGCGCGCCGCACGGAGTGTTCCACTGCGCCGGCGTGCTGCGGGACGGATACCTGGTGCACCAGGATCCCGGGCGGCTGCGCGACGTCGTCGCCGCGAAGGCGCTCGGTGCCGTGCACCTCGACGCGGCGGTGGCAGACCACCAGCTGGACTTCTTCTGTCTGTTCTCCTCCGTGGCCGCCGCTGTGGGCAGTGCGGGACAGGCGGGGTACGCCTACGCCAACGCCTTCCTCGACGCCTTCGCCGAGCAGCGCCCCGGCCGGACCGTCTCGGTCGGCTGGCCGCTGTGGGCCGACGGCGGGATGGGGGTGGACGCCGAGGCCGCCGAGGCGCTGCGGGTGGCGTTCGGACTGCACCCGCTCGCCACCGGCACGGGACTGGCAGCACTGGCCTCGGTGCTCGCCGGCGAGGACCGGCAGCTTCTGGTCGCTCCGGGTGACGGAGCCGTACTGGCGCGCGCACTCGGCGGGACGGCCGGGCCCGCCACCGCCGTGTCATCCGTGCCCGCGGTGGTGCCCGCGGCCGGTCCCGGGGAGCGGGCCGGAGCGGCGGAGGACGACTCCGGCGACTTCGCCGCCGCCGTCGCGGAGGTGCTCGTCACGGAGGTGGCGGCCATCACCAAGCTCGATCCGTCGCGGATCGACCGGGAACGGCCGATCGGGGACTACGGCTTCGACTCGCTGTCCTTCACCACGCTGGCCAACCGGCTGGTGGAGCGGCTCGGAGTGGACCTCACCCCGGCGCTGTTCTTCGAGTACACGACGGTGGAGGACGTCGCCCGCCATCTGGCCGGTACCTACTCGGCGGAACTGGCGGCCCGGCTCACCCCGGCCCGCCGGCCGGCCCCCGGTCCGGCGGCGACCACGGTCACGGTCCATGAACCCCCCGCCCGCCCGTCCGGGACCGAACCGATCGCGATCATCGGCATGCACGGCATGCTGCCGGGCAGCTCCGACCTGTCCGAGTTCTGGCGCCATCTGGATGCCGGACACGACATGGTCACCGAAATCCCCGCCGACCGGTGGGACTGGCGCGACTACTACCACTCCACCGCCGGTCCGGGCCGGACGAACAGCCGGTGGGGCGGCTTCGTTCCCCAGGTGGACCGGTTCGACGCCCGGTTCTTCGGCATCTCGCCACGCGAGGCCGAGTTGATGGACCCGCAGCAGCGGCTGTTCCTGGAGACCGCGTACAAGACGGTGGAGGAGGCGGGCTACCGTCCGTCCGACCTGGCGAAGGGCCGCACCGGCCTGTTCGTCGGCGCCGCCGGCCACGACTACTACGACCTGCTGTGCGAGGCAGGGGTGCCGGTCGAGGCGTTCACCACCACGGGCATGTTCCACGCCATTCTCGCCAACCGGGTGTCGTACCTGCTCGGCCTCACCGGACCGAGCTTCCCCATCGACACCGCATGCTCCAGTTCGCTGGTGGCGCTGCGCTCCGCGGTGGAATCGATCCGTGCTGGCAGTTGCGACACCGCGCTCGTCGGCGGGGTCAACCTGCTGCTGTCACCGACCGTCTTCATCTCGTTCGCGCGCGCGGGCATGCTCAGCCCCACCGGCCGCTGCCGCACCTTCGACGCGGGAGCCGACGGGTACGTGCGGGCGGAAGGGGTGGGCGCCCTGCTGCTCAAGCCGCTTGCGCAGGCGGAGCGGGACGGCGACCACATCCACGCGGTCATCCGGGGCAGCGCCGTCAACCACGGCGGCAAGGTCAACACCCTGACCACGCCCAACCCGAACGCGCAGGCGGACCTCATCGTGCGCGCCTTCGAGGAGGCGGACGCCGATCCGGCCACCGTCGGATACCTGGAGCTCCACGGCACCGGCACGGCGCTCGGTGACCCGATCGAGGTCAACGGGGTGAAGCGGGCCTTCACCGAGCTGCGCGACCGTGCCGGGCTGCCGCGGCTCACCGAACCGACCACGCTCATCGGCTCGGTCAAGTCGAACATCGGCCACCTCGAAGCGGCCGCCGGACTGGCCGGGATCTTCAAAGTGGTGCTGGCCATGAAACACGGCCGTATACCCGGGAACCTGCACCTGGACGAGGTGAACCGGCAGATCCGG
This sequence comes from Streptomyces sclerotialus, assembly GCF_040907265.1. Lineage (NCBI taxonomy): Bacteria > Bacillati > Actinomycetota > Actinomycetes > Kitasatosporales > Streptomycetaceae > Streptomyces > Streptomyces sclerotialus. Next base: position 6,584,462 of record NZ_JBFOHP010000002.1, read on the forward strand.
CTCGACGGCTCCCCGCTGTCCATTGTGGACCGCACCATGCCCTGGCCCCGGCCGAAGGCCGCCGACGGCACCCGACTGCCCCGTCGCGCGGGGGTCAGCTCCTTCGGCTTCGGCGGGGTCAACGGGCACGTGCTCCTGGAGGAGTACGTCGCTCCCGAGGCCGGGCCCGCCCCGTCCGGCAAGCAGGTGTTCGTACTCTCCGCCCAGGGCGAGGAACGACTGCGCGCGTACGCCGCCCTCCTCGCGGAGGCGGTACGACCGCATGACCAGGCCGGGCCGAAGCCGGCGGAGCCGGGTCCGGAGCTGGTCGCCGAGGTCGCTGCCGTCCTCGGCGTGGACCCGGAAGAGGTGCCGTACGACGAACCGCTGGCCGACCTAGGAATGACCAGGCACCAAGCCCGTCTGCTCGCCGGCCGGCTGGATGCGGCAGGCCTGCCCGGCGGGCATCCGGACACGCTGCCCGCCAGGACGGTGGCCGAGCTGGCCACGGAGACGGCACCGGGCGACCAGGACGCGCCCTCCCCGGCGGGCCGGCTCGCCGACATCGCGTACACGCTCCAGCACGGCCGTGAACCGATGGCGCACCGCCTTGCCGTGGTCACCGGATCGGCAGCCGAACTCGCCGACGAACTGGCGGCGTTCGCCGCCACCGGCGTGCCAGGGCCGCACACCCGGGTGGGCGTGGCCGAAGGCGGTCGTGGACCCGCCGTCGTGGGCGGCCCGGACGAGCTGGCCGAGGGATGGGTCGCCGGGGCCGTGCCCGACTGGACGGCTCTGCACGCGGGGCGGTCCCCGAGGCGGCTCAGCCTGCCCACGTATCCGTTCGCCCGCGACCGCTACTGGGTACCGGGGTCGACCGGGCCCGGACCGCGCCCGCTGGTGGACGGGCCGGGCACGCCGGACGGCGACGGCACGGTCTACCGCACCCGTCTGCGCCGCGGGGACCGCCTCGTCGACGAACACCGGGTGCACGGCTCGCCCGTGCTCGCCGGCGTCGTGCAGGCCGAGCTGGCCGCTGCCGCGCTGGCCGCACACCGTGGCGGGCCACGCCGGTTGACCCGGATGGCCTGGCTGCGTCCGCTGGTGGTGCCCGACGAGGGATGCGAGGTGCTGATCCGTCTCACCGAGCGGGACGGAGGCATCGCCCACGAGCTCCGTACGGCCGACGGCACCACGTACAGCACCGGACTGTGGGTGCCCGGCGGCGGTGCCGCGGAACCACCCGCGCCGTACGACCTGGACGCCGTCCGGCGCAGGTGTGCCGAGGAGCACGGCCGGGAGGAGATCTACCGCACCTTCGAAGAGATCGGCATCGTCTACGGCGAGCTGTTCCGCGGACTGCAGCACGCGGCCGTCGGTGAGGGGGAGCTGCTGGCCCGGTTCACCGCCGAGGCCCCCGTGCCGTACCGCATGACCTTCCACCCGACCGTCCTGGACGCCGCGCTGCAGGCCGTCACCGTGCTCACGGGCGCGGAGCCGGGCACCACCCGGCTGCCGTTCGCGGCCGAGTCGGTCGAGCTGCTGGCCCCGGCGCCGGCCACGGGATACGTGCACGTGCGCGCACGGGGTGCGGGCGGGCACGATGTGACGGTGCTGGACGGGACCGGCCGTCCGTGCGTGCTGTTGCGCGAGGTCGTCGTGCGCGCGGAGCGGCACGGCCTGTTCTACCGGCCCTGTTGGCGGCGTGCCGAGGCGGCGCCCGCCGAGCCGGTGCACGGGTCTGCCCTGATCGTCCACTCGGCCGGTTCGGCCGAACTGGCCGACGCGCTGGCCGCTCGCCATGAGGACCCGGTGCGCCTGCTCAGCGTGGCGGAGATCGCCCGCCCTGGCCTGGCGGACCGCCTGCGCGGGCTCGGGGAGGTGCGGCATCTGTGGTTCCTGGCCCTGGCGGCCGGCGCCGGTGAGGGCGCGAAGGCACTGTTCCGGCTGGTCCGCGGACTTGCCGAGGCCGACATGATCCAGCAGGTGCGGTCCATCCGCTCGGTCACCTCCGGCGCACAGGACGTGTGGGGCAGGCGGGTCACCGACCCGACCGCCGCTGAGCTGACCGGGATGAGCAAGGCCCTCGCCAAGGAGTACCCGCGGGCCGGGGTGAGCTGCGTCGATCTCGCGGACCCGGCGATGAGCGCTGAGCAGGCCGCCGACGCGCTGCTGGCGGAACCCGCTCACCAGGACAACCGGGAGGTCGCTCTCCTGGGCGGCCGTCGGCTGGTCCGCGGGCTGCGCCCGGTCCAGCTGCCACCGCCCGCGCGGCAGGTGTTCCGGGACGGCGGCAGTTACCTGATCGTCGGCGGGGCGGGCGGCATCGGCCTCGCTCTCGCGGAACACCTCGCGAAGACCGTCTCCGCCCGGATCTTCCTCGTCGGACGCCGCCCGCAGGACGAACGGATCGACCGGGCGCTGGCCCGGCTGGCCCGGCTGGGCGGGCGGGGCACGTACCACCAGGCGGACGTCACCGACCTGGACGCGATGCGCGCGGTGGCGGCCAAGGCGCGCACGCACGGCCCGCTGCACGGAGTGGTGCACGCGGCGATGGTGCTGCGCGACGGGATCGTGGAGCGGCTGAGTGACGAGGCGTTCGACGCCGTCCTCGCCCCCAAGACCGACGGGACGCGCGTGCTCGGTGAGGTGTTCGCGGCCGATCCGCTGGACTTCCTTCTGGTGCTGTCCTCGGTGCAGTCGTTCACCGGTGCGGCGGGACAGGCCAACTACGCCGCCGCCTCCACCGCTCAGGACGCCCACGCACACCGGCTCGCCACGTCATTGCCCTTCCCCGTGCAGTTCATCGGGTTCGGTCCGTGGGCGCGGGTCGGCCGGGTCGCCGACCACCACGAGAGCCTCAGCGCCAGGGGATACCGGCCGATCGAACCGGAGGACGGCATCGACGCGATCGAGCGTGTACTGGCCTGCGGCGAGCGCGGAGTGGTGGCGCTGCGCGCGGACGAGCCGGTACTTGCCGCGATCGGTGTCGAGCGCGGCCCGGTGGCCCCCGCGGCTCCTCCGGTTCCCGCTCATGACGGGGACCCCGCCGAACGGGAGGCGCTGGACGCCTTCATCGGGGAAGCCCTCTCGCATGCCATGGGCGGGCTCGGCCTGTTCGCCCGCCCCCACGAGCGGTACCGGGTCGAGGACCTGCCGGACCTGCTCGGCGCACTGCCCCGGTACCGGCGGCTGGTCACGGCGCTGGTGCACCTCATGGTGCGCAGCGGCCACCTCGTACAGGACGGGGGAGCGGTGACCGTCCCGGTGACGGCCGCGCGGCCCGCGCCGCCCGACCCGGCGCCGCTCCGCGCCCGGTTCCCGAACCTCGGCGCCCGGCTGGACCTGGTGGTGCGCTGTCTCGACGCCATGCCCGAAGTGCTCACCGGCGCCCGGGAGGCCACCGAGGTGCTGTTCCCCGGTGGGTCCGCGGACCTGGTCACCGCCGTCTACCGGGGCGAGTCGCTCGTCGACCACTGCAACGCGCTGGTCGCCGGGCAGGTCATCGCCCAGGCCGGGGACAGCTTGCGGGTGCTGGAGATCGGCGCGGGGACGGGCAGTACCACCGAGGCCGTGCTGTCCGCGCTGGCCGAGGCGGGCACGGCGGTGGAGTACGACGTCTCCGACGTCTCCGCGGGCCTCCTCCGGCAGGCCCGGGCCCGGCTGGAACGGCCGGGTGTGCGGTTCCGGGTCCTGGACATCGAGCGCCCCGCCGACGCGCAGGGGTTCGCCGGGGAGCGGTACGACGTGGTGGTGGCGGGGAACGTCCTGCACGCCACCCGTGACCTGGACGCCGTGCTGGAGGAGGTGCGGGGCCTGGTCGCTCCGGGCGGGCGGCTGGTGCTGAGCGAGGTGACCGCCGTACAGCCGTTCCACACCGTGACGTTCGGCCTGCTGGACGGCTGGTGGCGGTTCGACGACGCCCATCGCAGGCTCCCCGGTTCGCCCCTGCTGGACCCGCACATGTGGCGCGACCGGCTGGAGTGGGCGGGCTTCCGGGACGTGGCCGTCCTCGGCACGCCGGCCGGGCCGGGGGCCCTCCCGCAACGGGTGATCGTCGCTACCGCCGGGGAGCACCCGGCGGCAGCCGTTCGCCCGGTGCGCCGGGCCGCGACCACAGAGCCCGCGTCCGCTGGACGCACGTCCGCGGAGCCCGCGTCCGCCGAGTCCCGCACGGCCGGCGCCGTGGCCGCCGCCGCTCGCTCCGCCGGGTCCGTGGCACCAGGAGGACGCAGCGACGAGGAGGTCCGCGCGCTCATCACCGAAAGGGTGGCCGGATGCCTGGGCCTGCCGGTCAGCGAGGTCCGGCCGGACTTCCCGCTGTCCGACCTCGGCATCGACTCGATCGTCGCCGTCGAGCTGACCAACCAGCTCAACGACGCCCTCGGCGTCGTGCTGAAGACGATCGTGGTCTTCGAGCATCCGTCGGTCGACGCGCTCACGGCGCACATCGTCGAGGAGTACGGCAACCGCGTCGCTCCGGAGCCCGCGCCGCGCCCCCGGCCGGAGCGGAGCACGCGGGAGACCGCGCCCGCCCCCGTACCGGACGCGGTGCCCGGCCCCGGCCCCACCCCTGCGCAGGGCGCGCCCGCGGGGTTCCGAGCCGTCCGGTTCGAGCGGCCCGGCAGCCCGCAGCATCTGCGGATCGTGCCGATCGAGCCGGTGGCGCCCGGCCGGGGTGAGATCGAGGTCCAGGTCAGGGCGTTCCCGATCAACTTCTCGGACTTCCTGCTCGCCAAGGGGCTCTACCCGATGATGCCGGACTTCCCCTTCACCCCCGGCGTGGAGGTGTCGGGGGTGGTCCGCAGGGTCGGGCCGGGGGTGACCCGGTTCTCCCCCGGGGACGAGGTGATCGCCCTGACCCGGCCCGAGATGGGGGGCCAGGCCTCGGTGGTGGTGACCGGTGAGGACTTCGCAGTGGCCAAGCCCCCGCACGTGAGCCATGAGGAGGCGTGCGGCTTCCTGGTCCCGTTCCTGGCCATGTACCTGGCGTTCGAGCGGGCAGGGGTGCGGGCCGGCGAGCGGGTGCTCATCCCCGCGGCCACCGGCACCACCGGTCTGATCGCGGTGCAGCTGGCCGGGCTCGCGGGTGCCGAGGTCATCGCCACGGCGGGCGGTGAGCACAAGATCGCCCACCTGGCCGGGCTCGGGGTGCGGGACGCCATCGACCACCGCCGCGCCGACGTGGTCGGCGAAGTGCTGCGGCGCACGGACGGTGCGGGCGTCGACGTCGTGGTGAACACCCTCGGAGACGGTGCCGCGCAGCAGGGCATCGACGTCCTCGCCCCGGACGGCCGGTACGTCGAGATCGCGGTGTTCGGGCTCCAGGCATCCTCCGGGCCGGACCTGTCACGGCTCGTCGACAACCAGAGCTTCCACAGCTTCAACACCAAGAAGTTCTTCCTGCGGCACGCGGACCGCCGGGACGAAGTGCTCCGTGTCGCCGCCGAGCACCTCGCTTCCGGCAAGGTCACCCCCACCGTCACCCACGTCCTGCCGTTCGACCGGGTTGCCGAGGCCTACGCGCTCAAGGAGGACCGGGCCCTCATCGGCCGCGTGGTGGTCACGGTCGCCGACCCGGCGGAGGCTTCCGTCAGTGAGCGGCTGCGGGCCGCGCTCGCCCGCGAGTTCGGTGCGCATGCCGCACTCGACGAGGCCGAACTGCGGCGCCTGGCCGAGCAGCTCAGCACCGGGAAGGGGGAGCACGGCAGGTGACCCGGCACGGCTGACCGGTACCGGCACCGGGGAACCCGCGCGGCCGCCGCACGCCCTGCGGCGGCCGCGCGGGTTCCGGCTTCCGTAGCGAAACAGCACCACGGCAGCAGACGGGGGCTGACCTGCGGCAGTGGCGGTGTCGGCAGCTCTTCGGCGTGTCCGCCCGCTACCGGTACGGCTCGTTAGTTTGACGTCTCGGAACGGACACGAGCCCACACCCGCAAGGAGTGCGTATGCCCGGTGACGTCGAAACCCAGAGTCCCACCGACGACCTCATGGAGATGGTGGTCGGAGGCTGTACCGCGCAAGCCATCTACACCGCCGCGAAACTCGGGATCGCGGACGTGCTCGCCGAAGGCCCCAGGACCGCCGAAGAGATCGCCGCCAAGGTCGAGGCGGACCCGGACGGCGTCTACCGTCTGCTCCGCGCCCTCACCACGCGGGCGATCTTCGCCGAAGAGCCGGGCAAACGCTTCACCCTCACACCGATGGCCGACGCACTGCGCTCCGACGCACCGAACTCCGTGCGTGCCCTGGTGCTGATGGCCGGCCATCCCATCACGTGGGAGACCTGGGGCCGGCTGACCCACTCGGTCGTCACCGGTGAGCCGGCGTTCTGGAAACTGCGCGGCATGCGAGTGTTCGAGTACCTGGCCCGTGACGAGGAGTACGCCGACCTGTTCAACCAGGCGATGACGTTCAGCTCCAGCATCGAGATCCCCACCATCCTGGAGGCGTACGACTTCAGCCGGTTCCGCACGATCGTGGACGTCGGCGGCGGGCAGGGACGGCTGCTGGCCGCGATCCTGCAGGCCACGCCGGACGCCAACGGCGTACTGCTGGACATCGAGTCGGTCACCGCGAGCGCACCGCCGGTGCTGGCGGAAGCGGGAGTGGCCGACCGCTGCACCATCCACAGCGGGTCCTTCTTCGACGCCGTGCCGACCGGCGGGGACGCCTACATACTGAAGCACGTCCTGCACGACTGGCCGGAGGACAAGGCGGTGGACATCCTGCGCTCGGTGCGGGCGTCCATCGGCGAGAACGGCGAACTGCTGCTGGTGGCACTGGTCCTGCCGGATGACAACTCGCCGCATCTCGGCAAGGTCGTGGACCTGGACCTGCTCCTGGAGTTCGGCGGCAGGCACCGCACGGCCGAGGAGTACCGCCGGCTGCTCGCCACTGCGGGGTTCGCACTGCGCCGCGTGGTGCCCACCGCAGGAGCCGCGTCGGTCGTCGAAGCCGTCCCGGCCTGATCCCCTACGGAGTCCTCATGCCGATGCTCATCGTCGTCGGTGGTGTCACGTTCGTCTACAGCACGCTCGAAGCGATGCTCGCACCGGCGCTCCCGCTCATCCAGGCGGGCGTCGGTGGTACGTCGTCGTCCATCGCCTGGGTGTTCACGGGACTGCTGCTGTCGGGGGCCGTGTGCACCCCGCTGATCGGCCGCCTCGGTGACCTCTACGACAAGAAGAAACTGTTCCTCATCGTTCTGGCGGTCGTTGCGCTCGGCACCGCACTGGCCGGGCTGGCGACGAACGTGCCCGTGCTGGCGATCGGCCAGATGATGCAGGGCGCGGGACTGGGACTCACGCCGTTGTCGATCGGCCTGATGCGCGAGGCCCTGCCGGAGGACCGGGTCAAGAGCGGCAACGCACTGATCATCGGGACCTCGTCGCTGGGTGTCGTCGCGGGTCCGCTGCTGGCCGGCCCCCTGACGTCCGTGATGTCGTACCGCTGGCTCTTCTGGCTGCCGTTCGTCCTCCTGGTCGCCCTGATCGGCCTGGCCTTCCCGGCGCTTCCGGCGACCGTGGCCACGACACGCGGCAGCGTGGACTGGCTGGGCGCCGGACTGCTCAGCGGCGGCCTGCTGGTGCTGCTGACCGGTCTGACGCTCGCCCCGACGTGGGGCTGGGCTTCCGGCGGGTTCATCGCCACGGCAGCCGGCGCGGCGGTGCTGCTCGCCGCCTTCGTCATGACGCAGCGGCGGCTGGCGAATCCGCTGATCGATCTGCGGGTGCGCGGGCGGACCGTCTTCGTCGTCTGTGCCGTTTCGTTCGCCGTCGGCTGGGCCGTCTTCGCCACGTACACCGCCCTCCCGACGATCACCGCGGCTCCCACCGCGACCGGTTACGGGCTCGCGTCCGACGCGACCGTGACAGGCTGGATCCTGGTGCCGTCCGGTGTGCTCGCCGGCGTCAGCGCGTTCGTCGTCCGTCCGCTGGAACGTCTGGTCGGCGCGAAGGCGCTCATGGTGTTGTCGTGCGTGCCGATCCTGGGCGCGCCGGGAGTGCTGCTGCTCGACCGGCCGTCACTCGGCCTGCTCATCACCTCGTCGGCGCTGATGGGCCTGGGCATCGGGCTCGGGCTGACGCAGGCGATGAACCTCGTCGTGACGGCGGTCCCGGCTGCCAGGGTGACGAGCGTGACCGGGCTGATGTTCGTCGTCCGCGCCGTCGGCGGAAGCCTCGGCGCGCAGGTCGGCGGCGCCACGCTGGCCAGCGACGTGATCCCGTCGACCACCCTTCCGACGTGGTCCGCCGTGACGACGATGCTGATCATCAGCGTCCTCGTCGGACTGTTCGCCGTGCTCGTCGCCGCCGCGTTGCCCCGCAGGTCCGGGACCGTTCCCGACCACCCCGCCGAAGTCGGGGCCCCGGCATGATCCCTCGTCGGTGGTCATCGGGGTCCGCACCCCGATGACCACCGACGAGCGCGCTCACACCAGAGCGGCGGCGAGCTCCGCGTACTGCTTCCTGGCCAGGGTGGGCTCGGCCCCCGGGGCGGAGAGGATCTCTATGCAGACGTGGTCGGCGCCGGCGTCGAACTGCTGCTGTACCCGTCGGGCGACAGCACCGACGTCACCGTGGGCGACCATCGCGTGCACGAGCCGGTCACTGCCACCGTCGAGCAGGTCGTCCTCGGTGAAGCCGAGCAGGTCACGCACCGCGTGCCAGCGGGACGGCAGCTGGGAGCTGTGCTCGATCCAGTACCGCACGTTCTCCCTGGCGGTCTCGCGTGCGGCTGCTCCGTCCGAGTTCAGCACGACGCCTTGTTGTACGGCGAGGACCTTGTCCGGGCCGAGGATCTCCCGCGCGTAAGCGGTGTGTTCGGCCGGCAGGAAGTACGGGTGCGCTCCCCAGGTACGTTCCCCGGCGAGCGCGAGCATTCTCGGGCCCACCGCGCCGAGGACCGTTCTGAGTTCGGTCCGCGGCGGGGTGGCCGCGTACATCGCCGCGTCCATCCGGTCGAGGAAGTCACGCATCATCACACCGGGCGGGCCCCACGTCCCGCCCACCATTTCGGCCAGATGCGGCACGCCCACCCCGAGGCCGAGCAGGTACCGGTCCGGGAAGGCCTCGGTCAGCGTGCGGTGCGCCTGCGCCAAGGTGTACGGGTTGTGCCGGTAGATGTTGGCGACGCCGCTGGCCACGGTGATCCGTGACGTCGCGGACAGCAGCAGTGCCGCCTGGGTCGGCGCGTCCCGTCCGAACCCTTCGGCCGTCCACACCGTGCCGTAACCGAGGTCTTCGAACTCGGCGACCGCGTCGACGACTTCGGCCCACGGATGGTTGTCGACCTCAGCGGGCCGTACTCCAACCCTGCCCAGCATGCTCTTCCTCCCTTAGTCGGTCAGTAGCGACAGCCTGGTGACGCCCGTCATGTACGGGCTCGGCTGGAACTGCGGCGCGTCATCGGGATCCACGCGGAAGTGGGGGAACCGGTCGAAGAGCACGTTCATCGCCACCCTGCCTTCCATCCGGGCCAGCTGAGTGCCGATGCAGTAGTGCACGCCGCGCCCGAAGGCCAGATGCGGATTGGGGTCCCTGGTGATGTCGAACTCGTGCGGCCGGTCGAACCGCCTCGGGTCACGGTTGGCGGCCGCGAGCCACAGCAGCACCAGTTGGTCGGCCTCGATGGTTCTGCCACCGACCCGGCCGGGCCGGTTGGTGCAGCGCGAGATGGCCGCGAACGAACTCAGGTACCGCAGGGACTCCTCGATCATCCCGGGGATCCGCGACCGGTCCGACTGCACGGCCGCCCGCGCCTCCGGGAACGTGTCCATGCACAGCACGGTGTTGCCCAGCAGCATCGTCGTGGTGATGTGCCCCGCGATCAGCAGCACGGCACCGAAGTTCGCCACCTCGGTGTCGCTCAGCCGCTCACCGTCCACCTCGGCCTCGACGAGCCTGGTCAGCAGGTCGTTCCTCGGTTTCACCCGGCGTTCGGTGGCGTGCTCGTGCAGGTAGGCGATCAGCTTGCCCATCTGGTCCACGGCGTTCTGCGTGGACTCCGGTGTGGGCTCGCCGCGGGTGAATCCCTCGGGCCGCTCGAAGACCTCACCGACCCACCGCTTGAACAGGTCCCGGTCGCTGTTGGGCAGGCCGAGCAGGTCGGCGATGACGATCACCGGCAGCGGGTACGCCAGGTCCTCGACCACTTCCATCCGCCCGGAACCGGCGGATGTGTCGAGCAGTTCGTGCGTCAGATCGACGATCCTCGGCTCCAGGCTCGCAATCATCTTCGAGGTGAACGCGTGGCCGACCAGCTTGCGCAACTTGTTGTGCTCGGGCGGATCCATCTTGAGCAGGTTGCCCCGGGAGAACTCACCCTCGATGGGCACCAGCCGCGCGGTGTCGGAGGAGAAGGTCGTGGTGTCGGCGAGGACATCGAGCACTTCCTGATGTCCGTAGACGTTCCACATCCCGGACTGCTCGTCGAAGCTGACCGGCTCGTCGGGCTCCTTGCCGTGCAGCCAGAACTGGCGCGGATCGAGATTGTTCCGCTGTGCGAACGCCGTGCTCATCGTTGTGCCTCCCCATGTGTTCGGTTCACGCCGCTCGCCTGGCGACGCTCTCGCGGCGGGCCGCCACGGCCGAGCCGGACTCACGTCGCGCCATCCGGCGCAGTACGCCCGGTGCCACCAGGAAGCCGACGACTCCCCACACCCCGAGCACGCCGGCCATCTCCAGGAACCGCCAGGATTCGCCGATCTCCGACGCGGCCAGGGCGTCCGGCAGGAACGCGGCGCGCAGTCCGAGGCCGAGCCAGTAGACCGGGAAGACCTGCGCGATCCACTGCACCCACTCGGGCAGCGCGGTGACCGGGTAGAACACCCCGGAGAAGCCGACGAGCACCATGATCAGGACCATGATCGGAACAAGTCCTTGGGTGCTGCGGAAGAGTGAGCCGAGGATCGCGCCGACCGGCAGGATCGCCAGCATGCCGAGCGCGAGCACCCACACCAGGGTCACCCACGACGACACCGCGTCCAACTGCAGGCCGTCGAAGAGGAACGCCACCGGAACCAGCAGTATGAGCAGCACCGCCACGGTGGTACCGGCCTGCGCGAGCACTTTGCCGGTGACGTAGCCGAGCATGCCGTTCGGCGTCGCCTTGGCACGCAGCAACGTGCCGTCCTCCCGGTCGGTGATCAAGGTGAACGCCAGCCCGACCAGGCCGGTGAAGAGTGTGTTGATCCCGAGGATCCCGGGGACCGCATGGGTGCCGAGGGAGAAGTCGGTGCCGGGCACTGTGGTGTCCCGCATGAAATACATGACGGCCAGCGCGATGGCCGGCCAGAACAGCCAGCCGATGAGCTGTCCCCCGTTGGTCACCGTCTGCCGGAACTCGATCCAGCCACGTTGCAGCCCCGTACGCAGAGCGACCGCGCCTGGCTTCATGCCTCCTCCATCTCCCGCACCATGGCCAGGTAGACGTCTTCCAGACTCGCCCGGCGCACCTCAAGGTCACCGATCGCGTCGCCGTGCTCCTCGAACAGTCCCCGCACATACCGGGTCGCGTCCTCGACCGACTCCACTCGCGGCCTGCCGTGGAGCGTGTACCGGACCTCGGTCCTGCTCACCACTTGGTGCGCCAGCTCGGCCGCCGTGCCGTCGGCCCTGATCCGGCCGCCCGCCAGAATCACGATCCGGTCGGCCAGCTTCTCGGCCTCGCCCAGGTCGTGCGTGGTGAGCAGGATCGTCGTGTCCTCCAGATCCGACAGCCGCTGCACCAGCCCGTGGAACTCCTGGCGGGCCTCCGGGTCGAAACCGGTGGTCGGCTCGTCGAGGAAGAGCAGGTCCGGGTTGCCTATCAGGCCGACGGCCACGTCCAGCCTGCGCCGCTGCCCACCGGACAACGCACCGACCCGGGCGTTCACATGCTCGGTCAGCCCGACCAGGCCGATCATCTCGTCGAGGTCATAAGGCCGGTTGCGAAGCGGTGTGCCGTACGGCGCGTAGTAGCGGCCGAGGTGATCGAGCAGTTCACGGACCTTCCACCAACTGTGGTCACGCCAGGACTGCAGCACGATCCCCAGTCGGGCCCGCCACGCCTCGTCACCGTCGTCCGGGTCGGTTCCCAGCACACGGACCTCACCGGCCGAGCGCTTGCGGAACCCTTCGAGGATTTCGATGGTGGTCGTCTTGCCGGCCCCGTTCGGTCCCAGCAACGCGAGCACCTCGCCACGGCGTACGTGGAAATCCACGCCGCGCAGCACGTCCTTCGAGCCGTAGCGCATCCGCAGCCCTCGGGTTTCGATGACCGGTTGGGCGTCGGCGCGTTCAGGCACGGCGTCCGCATCCGATGCCGTGGGCAACGCCACGATTCCTCCCTCTGCTCGGTTCGGCGCCGATTATTCTCATCGTGGCTGGCGCCCACGGCCCCTCGTGAGCCCGTGAAGGGCCCGGCTCGGCACCCCTCAGGCCCAGGTTGAGCAAGCCTCCGCGGCACCGGACATGGGGAAGTACGGTTTCGCTACGGGCAGGGGCGGCGCCGGTGCGGGGAGGCGGCGGTCAGCGGGACTGAAGGAAGCTGACGTCCTGGGCCGGCGCGAGGTGGCTGGAGTAGCTGATGGTGTTGGCGGCCGGGCGCATGTAGCCGCGCCAGGCATCGGAGCCGGATTCGCGGCCGCCGCCGGTTGCCGCCCGCCGACAGCCGGCGTTTCGAGGCGGATGTCGGCGCCCGGGCGGCGCGGGAAGTCCTGGTAGGCGCGCAGGCTCCGGTTGCCGAGTTCGATGTCGAGCGGGCCGGAGAAGTGGGCGCGTATCCCGCCGATGGGCTTGCCCGAGCTGCCGCTGCCGAGCTCGCCGCGTTCGACCACGACGATGCTGCGTACTCCGTGACCTTCTACGGGCGCGCCCGGCCTGCCTACGGGCGCGCCCCTGCATTACGGGTGGCGCGCGCCGTGGCCCGTGCGTCGACCGCCGCGCGGGGTGCCGCTCTTACGGCACCCGCGTCGTCCACTCCGGAGAGCTGAACTTGCCCGCCGCCAGTTCGCGTGCGCGGGTGAACTCCGCCTCCGTCACCGTGCCGTCCGTGCCGCCGTAGCGGGCGCGGAAGGAGGCGATCATGCGGGTGATGACCTCGGAGCGGGGCAGGCCGGTCTGGCGGCGGAGCGGGTCCACGCGTTTCTTGGCGCTGGTGGTGCCCTTGTCGGAGAGCTTCTCCTTGCCGATGCGCAGGACCTCGACCATCTTGTCCGCGTCGATGTCGTAGGACATGGTCACGTGGTGGAGGACGGCGCCGGAGCCGGCGACGATCCGCTTCTGGGCGGCGCCGGCGATCTTCCCGGCGTCCGTCGCGATGTCGTTCAGCGGCTTGTACCAGGCGTTGATGCCCATGTCGCCGAGGGCCCCGAGCACCCAGTCGTCGAGGTACGCGTAGCTCTCCGCGAAGGTCAGCCCGTGGACCAGGGACTCGGGGACGCAGAGCGAGTAGGTGATGGTGTTGCCGGGTTCCACGAACATGGCCCCGCCGCCGCTGATCCGGCGGACGACCGTGATGCCGTGCCGTTCGGCGCCCGCCGGGTCCACCTCGTTGCGCAGCGACTGGAAGCTGCCGATGATCACGGCGGGGCGGTCCCACTCCCAGACCCGGAGCGTCGGCGGGCGCCGCCCCTCGGCGACCTCGGTGGTCAGCACCTCGTCCAGCGCCATGTGCAGCGCGGGCTCCTGCGGCGGTTCGTGGATGATCTGCCAGTCGTGGTCGGTCCAGTCGGTGGCCTGCGCGACGGCCCGGCGGACCGCGATGCCGACCGCCTCCGCGGTGAAGCCGATCAGGGCGACGCCGGCGGGCAGCGCGGCCTCGATGCGGTCCGCCAGGCCCCGCGCCCCGGTGTCGGCGGGCGCGCCTTCCAGCGCAGCGTTGATGTCGAGCAGCGCGTCGTCCGGCTCCAGGAAGAAGTCCCCGGCGACCCGGACGTGGCGCAGCGCGCCGTCCGTCACCTCCAGATCGACGACGACCAGCTTGCCGCCGGGCACCTTGTACTCACCGTGATGCCTGCTCTGCACGGCGCTCACCCTCCACGTTCTCGCGGGCCGCCCGACCGGCCGTCCGCCCGGACAACCGTAACGCCGGACCTGTCATTCCCGGCAAAGGGGGCGAGCTGCCGGGTCACGGGTGCAAACGGTCCAGCAGCCGGGGGAGGGCTTCGCCGATCGGGTCGCGGATGATCTCGTCGGCCAGTGCGTCGTACGGGGTGGGTTCGGCGTTGACGATGATCAGGCGGGCGCCGTGCTCGGCGGCCAGGCCCGCGAGGGAGGCAGCCGGCTGGACCGACAGGCTCGTGCCCACCGCCACGAAGACGTCGCAGCTCTTCGCCACCGTGATCGCCGCGTCCAGTACCTCCGGGTCCAGGCTCTCGCCGAACATCACGGTCGCCGACTTCATGATGCCGCCGCAGTCGAGGCATTTCGGGTCCGGGTCACCGGCGGTCACCCTGGCCAGCGCGTCGGTCATCGGTGTCCGGGCGTGGCATTGGGTGCAGACCGCGGTGCGGGCGGTGCCGTGCAGCTCCAGGACCTTGTGGTCGGGCGTCCCGGCGAGCTGGTGCAGCCCGTCGACGTTCTGGGTGATGACGCGGACGGGGACGCCGGAGCGCTCCAGCCGGGTGACGGCCTCGTGCGCGGCGTTCGGCCGGGCGCGCAGCGCCGGGCCGTCCCGCCGCATCAGCCAGGACCGGCGCCGGATCTCGGGGTCGGTCATGTAGTAGTCGTACGTGACGAGCTTCTCGGCCTCCGGGTCGCGGCGCCACACCCCGTTCGGGCCGCGGTAGTCGGGGATGCCGGAGTCGGTGGAGATCCCGGCGCCGCTGAGGAGGGCGACCAGGGGGTGCCGGGCCGCGCCGTCGGGGGAGTCGACCGTGCTGCTCATGCGGCCAGCGTACGCAGGGCGGGGCGGGTGGCGGCGGGGGACTCGGGCGAGTTGTCGGGCCCGGTTATTTAGCTGTAACCAGAAACTGCCCAAGATCCGGGACAACCTCTTGCCGGTCATCTGTATGCGAAATACGGTCTGCTGCATTCGTTCCTCGTGATCGTTCGCGACCGCATCGTCATGCGAGCCGGCCGATCGTGTGACGCACCACCCACGCAAGTTGATCGTTCGCCGTCTGCACCACTCATGCGGGAGGTAGGACCACGTGCGCCGAACAGCGGCTGTTCTGGGGGCGGCAGGGCTGATGGCCGGAACCGTGGGGTGCGGGTCGCTGACCTCGTCCGCCACCGAGGTGGGCGGGGTCCGGATGACCGACCCGCGCCCGGTACGGGACGGCGGCACACTCACCGTCGCCCTCAAGGCCGACCCCGACAAACTGGATCCGACCCTGGCCCAGACCCTCGTCGGCCGCACCGTCTTCGCCGGCATGTGCGAGAAGCTGTACGACACCGACCGCACCGGCGAGGTCGTACCGCAACTGGCGGCGGCCCTGCCGAAGACCTCCGACGGCGGCCGGACGGTGACCATCAGGGTGCGCCACGGCCTGACGTTCAGTGACGGCACCCGGCTCGACGCCGCCGCCGTCGCGCGCTCCCTGGAACGCCACCGCACCCTTCCCGGATCGGCCCGCGCCACCGAACTCGGCCCGCTGGTCAAGGCCGAGGCGACGGGGAAGTACACCGTCCGCATCCGCCTCAAGGAGCCGTACGTCCCGCTCACCGGCGTGCTCGCCGACCGCGCGGGGATGGTCATGTCGCCCACGGCACTGGAGAGGTACGGCAAGAACTTCACCAACCACCCCTCCTGCGTCGGCCCGTTCAAGTACGTCGAGCGCGTCGCGGGCGACCGCATCGTGCTCGCGAAGGACCCCCGCTACTACGACGCGGACACGGTCCACCTCGACCGGGTCGTCTACAAGACGATCACCGACGGCAACGTCCGGCTGGCCAACCTCCGCTCCGGCGACGTCCAGGTCGGCGACCAGATGGGCCCGGTGGAGGTACGCAGTTCGCTGACCGAGTCACAGCTCCAGCTCTTCAACTCGCCCTCGCTGGGCTACCAGGGCCTCGGCTTCAACACGGGCAACGTCCACGGCACGGGGCAGAAGCCGGGCAAGCTCCACACGGTCCTCGCCCGCGAGCCGCGCGTCCGTGAGGCCTTCGCGCTCGCCCTGGACCGCAGACTGATCAACAAGGTCGTCTTCCAGGGCATGTACGAGCCGGCCTGCGGGCCTGTCTCACCCGAGTCGGCCATCGCACCGGGGACCGCCGACTGCCCGGAGCGCGATCTCCCGCGCGCCAAGCGGCTGTTGAAGGAGGCCGGCGTCGGACTGCCCGTCCGGATCGAGCTGAAGGTCTCCACCTCGCCCGAGGACAGCCGCCTCGGCCAGGTGATCCAGGCCATGGCCCGCGAGGCCGGCTTCGACGTACGGCTGCGGCCCATGGAGTACGCGACGCTCCTGGAGGAGACCGACGCCGGGCAGTACGACGCGTACGTCAGCGGCTGGTCCGGGCGGCTCGACCCGGACGGCAACATCGCCTCCTTCGTCGGCACGGCGGGCGCCATGAACACCTACGGCATCTCCGACCCGGACATCGACCGGCTGATCGCGGAGGGCCGCACCACCCAGGACCCGGCGGCACGCGCCCGTGTCTACGGGCAGCTCACCGACCACATCCGCGACCAGCACGCCCTGATCTACCTCTACCGGCAGAAGAACTACGTCGTGGCGCGGCAGGACGTGGCCGGCGTACGCGTCTACGGCGACGGACTGGTGCGCGTCAAGGATGCGGGGTACGCCCGATGAGCAGATACCTCCTCACCCGGCTCCGGCAATCGGTCATCACCCTCTTCCTCGTCAGCGTCGTCGTCTTCGCCGGCATCCGCGCGCTCCCCGGCGACCCGGCCCTCGCGCTGGCCGGCGAGGAACGCAGCCCCGAGGCGCTGGCCGCGGTCCGCGAGGCGTACGGGCTGAACGACAACATCGTGATCCAGTACGGGCGGTTCGTCGGCCACGCCCTCACCGGCGACCTCGGCACCTCCGCCCGCACCGGCCTCCCCGTCCTGGACTCGATCCGCAACGCCCTCCCGGTGACGCTCGAACTGGCCGCGCTCTCCCTCCTCCTGGCGGTCGTCCTCGGCATCGGCGCCGGGGTGCTCGCGGCCGTCCGGCGCGGCAAGGCCACGGAATGGCTGGCCAACGCGATCGCCCTGCTGGGCCTCTCCGTCCCCACCTTCTGGCTCGGCATCGTCCTCGTCCTGGCCTTCGCCATCGCCGTACCGGTCTTCGCGGCCTCCGGTTACGTGCCCTTCGGCACCGACCCGGTCGACAACCTGCGGCGCATGGTCCTGCCCGCCGTCGTCCTCGGCTCCGGGCTGGCGGCCGTCGTGATGCGGCAGACCCGCGGCGCGATGCTCGACAACCTCTCAGCGGACTACGTGCGCACAGCGCGCGCCAAGGGGCTCTCGCGGCGCCAGGTCATCGGCGGGCACGCGCTGCGCAACAGCCTGGTGACGGTGGTGACCGTCCTCGGCCTCCAGCTCGGCCACCTGATCTCCGGCGCCGTCGTCACCGAGCAGATCTTCGTCCTGCCCGGTTTCGGCAAGCTCACCATCGACGCCGTCTTCACCCGCGACTACACGATGCTCCAGGGCGTGGTGCTGTGCACCTCCGCCGCCTACATCCTCATCAACCTCGCGGTCGACGTGCTGTATTCGGTCATCGACCCGCGGATCCGGCTCGGAGGCGCCCGATGACTGCCACCCCGGACACCACCGGCTCCGCGGCCGGCACGGGCACCCCGGCCGCCCCGGACGGGCCCGCGGCGGCGCCGCGCGCCGGCACCCTGCGCACCCGGCTGCGCGCCCTGCGCCGGAACCGGCTCGCGCTCACCGGTGCCGTGATCGCCGCGGTCTTCGTGCTGGCCGCGCTCTGCGCCCCGCTGATCGCCCCGTACGACCCGGCACGCGCCGACTTCGGCGCCGCCCTCGCGCCGCCCTCCTGGGCGCACTGGCTCGGCACCGACGACCTCGGCCGCGACCAGCTCTCCCGGGTGATCCACGGCGCCCGCGCCTCCATGCAGGTGGGCCTGCTCGCCGTACTGCTGGCCTTCCTCGTCGGCGTACCGCTGGGCCTGGCCGCCGGGTACTACGGCAGGTACGCCGACTCTGCCGTCTCCCGGCTCACCGACACCCTGCTCGCCTTCCCGTTCCTCGTCCTCGCGGTGGGCCTGGCGGCCGTCCTCGGCCCGTCCCTGCTCAACGCCACCATCGCCATCGGCATCTCACAGGTGCCGGCCGTCATCCGCATCGCCCGCGCCGAGACGCTGCGCCTGAAACACCTGGACTACGTGGGGGCCGCGCTCGTCAACGGCGGCGGCGACGGCACCGTCCTCTTCCGGCACATCCTGCCCAACGCCACCTCCGCGCTGATCGTGCAGGCCACGGTCGGCATCCCCGCCGCGATCATCGGCGAGGCGCTGCTGAGCTTCCTCGGCCTCGGTGTCCAGCCGCCGGCCCCCTCGCTCGGCGTGATGCTCTCCGGCGCCCAGCCCTTCCTCGGTCCCGCGCCCTGGATGGCGGTCTTCCCCGGCCTCGCCATCGTCGCCGCGACGCTGGCCTTCAACCTGCTCGGTGACGGCCTGCGGGACGTCCTCGACCCCCGCGGAGGCACCCGATGAGCACCGTGCACCACGCCGTTGACGCGCCCGGCGCGTCCGACGCGCCCGTACTGAGCGTCCGCGACCTCTCCGTCTCCTTCCGCTCCGACACCCGTACGGTGCACGCCGTCGACTCCCTGTCGTACGACGTGGCGGCCGGCGAGGTCCTGGCCGTCGTCGGCGAGTCGGGCTGCGGCAAGTCGGTCACCTCCATGGCCGTCATGGGCCTGCTCCCGGCCACCGCGACCGTCACCGGCTCGGTACGGCTCGGCGGCCGGGAGCTGGCCGGGGCCGCCGAGAAGGAGCTGGCGAAGGTCCGCGGCAAGGACCTCGCCATGATCTTCCAGGAGCCGATGACCTCGCTGAACCCGGTCCTCACCATCGGCCGGCAGATCGGCGAGGTGCTCCGCCGCCACCAGGGCCTGAGCCGCAAGGAGGCCAGGGAGCGCGCCGTCGAACTGCTCGCGCTGGTCGGCATCCCCGCGCCGGAGCGCCGGGTGGCGGAGTACCCGCACCAGCTCAGCGGCGGCATGCGGCAGCGCGTCATGATCGCCATCGCGGTCGCCTGCGACCCGGCCGTCCTCATCGCCGACGAGCCGACCACAGCCCTCGACGTCACCGTCCAGGCCGGCATCCTCGAAGTCCTCCAGACGCTGCGCGAACGCCTCGGCACCGCCATCGTCCTCATCACCCACGACCTCGGCGTCGTCGCCGATGCCGCCGACCGGGTGCTCGTGATGTACGCGGGCCGGGCCGTCGAACAGGCGCCGGTGGACGAGCTGTTCACCGCACCCCGGCACCCGTACACCCGAGGGCTGCTCAGTGCGGTACTGCGGCCCGGCCAGGAAGGGAAGCGCCGGCTGCCGGAGATCCCCGGACTGGTGCCCAGCCTGACCGTCCAGCCGGACGCCTGCACCTTCGCCGAACGCTGCGCGCACGCGGACGACCGGTGCGGGACGGCGCGGCCGCGGCTGACCCCCGACCCGGACCACCAGGTGGCCTGCTGGCACCCCGTCACCACCCCGTACGAGGAGGCCGCCCGATGAGCGCCGTGCACGAGATCCCGGCCCCGCGCGAGGGAGGGCCGGGCGCCTCCGCATATGAAGCGGGCGCCACGCCCGTCCTCGAAGTGCGCGACCTGTGCCGCCACTTCACCGCGCCCGGCGGCACCGTACGGGCCGTGGACGGCGTCAGCCTGACCATCGGGCGCGGTGAAGTCCTCGGTCTGGTGGGGGAGTCCGGCAGCGGCAAGTCCACCGTCGGCCGCTGCGTGGTCCGCCTGGACGAGCCGACCGGCGGCCGTGTCGCCCTCAAGGGCACCGACATCACCCACCTCTCACGCCGTGCCCTGCGCCCCCTCCGCACCGACATGCACCTGGTCTTCCAGGACCCGTCCTCCTCGCTCGACCCGCGCATGACCGTCGGGCAGATCGTCGCCGAGCCGCTGCGGCTGCACCGCCTGGTCCCCAGGGCCGGCCTGCGGGCCCGCGTCGAGGAGCTGCTCGGCCAGGTCGGGCTGCGCCCCGAACACGCCGACCGGCATCCGCACGAGCTCTCCGGGGGCCAGCGCCAGCGCATCTCCCTCGCCCGCGCGCTCTCCGTCGGTCCGGACCTGCTGATCGCCGACGAGCCGACCTCCGCGCTGGACGTCTCCGTCCAGGCCTCGGTCCTCAACCTCCTCGCCGACCTGCAGCGGGACCGCGGCTTCGGCTGCCTGTTCATCACCCACGACCTGGCCGCCGTGGAGTTCCTGGCGGACCGGATCGCCGTGATGTACCTCGGCCGCATCGTCGAGGAGGCCCCGACGGACCGCCTCTTCGCGGCCGCCCTGCACCCGTACACGCAGGCGCTCCTCTCCGCGGCCCCGGTACCGCACCCCGCACTCCAGCGCACCCGCGAACGCATCGTCCTCAGCGGCGACCTCCCGAGCCCCCTCGCACCGCCTCCGGGCTGTCACTTCCATACGCGGTGCCCGGTGGCGGTCGACCGCTGCCGCACAGAAGCGCCGGAGCTACGGGAGCTGCCGGGGAGCCGCCGGGTGGCGTGCCACCTGGCAGCCGAATGACCACCGATCCACCGACAGGAGCAAGCTTGTTCACCACTCGCCCGACCCTCAACGGCACGTTCGGGATGGCTTCCTCGACCCACTGGCTGGCCTCCCAGTCCGCCATGGCGGTCCTGGAGGGCGGCGGCAACGCCTACGACGCCGCGGTCGCCGCCGGCTTCGTGCTGCACGTCGTCGAGCCGCACCTGAACGGCCCGGCCGGCGAGGTCCCGATCATCCTCGCCCCGGCCGGCGGCCCCGTACAGGTGCTGTGCGGCCAGGGGCCCGCCCCGGCCGGCGCCACCGTCGCGCACTACACCTCCCTCGGCCTCGACCTGGTCCCCGGTACGGGGCCGCTCGCCGCCGCCGTGCCGGGCGCGTTCGACGCCTGGATGGTGCTGCTCCGCGACCACGGCACGAAGACGCTCGCCGAGGTCCTGTCGTACGCCGTCGGGTACGCGCGGCACGGCCACCCGGCCGTCGAACGCGTCGGCGAGACCGTGGAGACCGTCCGTGAGCTCTTCGAGACCGAGTGGACGACCTCGGCGGAGGTGTACCTGCCCGGCGGCCGCTCCGTGGCCCCCGGCGGCCTCCTGCGCAACCGGCCGCTCGCCGACACCTGGGAGCGGCTGGTCCGCGAGGCCGAGGCGGCCGGTCCCGGGCGCGAGACGCAGATCGACGCGGCCCGCCGGATCTGGCGCGAGGGCTTCATCGGCGAGGCCATGGCGGCGCAGGCCGCGCGCCCGGCCATGGACACCTCGGGCGAGCGGCACGCCGGCACCCTGACCGGCGACGACCTCGCCGCCTTCCGGGCCACGTACGAGGCGCCCGTGACATACGACCGGAACGGCTGGACCGTCGCCAAGGCGGGCGCCTGGTCCCAGGGCCCGGCATTCCTCCAGCAGCTCGCGCTGCTCCCCGGGGAACTGCCCGCACACGGGAGCGCCGAGTACGTCCACACCCTCGTGGAGGGCACCAAGCTGGCCATGGCGGACCGCGAGGCCTGGTACGGCGACGCGGAGGACGCCGGGGCGGCCGACGTCCCCGTGGAGACGCTGCTCTCCCCGGAGTACAACGCCGCGCGCCGGGAGCTGATCACCGACACCGCCTCGTACGAGCTGCGCCCCGGCAGCCCAGGGGGCCGCGCCCCGCGCCTCAGCAAGCACGCCGCCGCGGTCGCCGCCGGGGAGCCGGGCTTCGACGCGCTGGGCGTCTCCGGGAGCGGCGCGGGCGAGCCCACCGTGGCCAAGGGGACGGGCGCCGCATCACGGGAGGCCGCAGCACAAGAGGCCGCGGCACAAGAGGCCGCGGCGCCGCCCGCCGTCGCCCCCGAGGTGGACCGCAGTGGGGCCACCCGGGGCGACACCTGCCACATCGACGTCGTCGACCGCTGGGGCAACATGGTCTCGGCGACGCCCTCCGGCGGCTGGCTGCAGTCCAACCCGGTGATCCCGGGCCTCGGCTTCCCGCTCGGCACGCGGCTGCAGATGGCCTGGCTGGAGGAGGGGCTGCCGAACTCCCTCACCCCGGGCCGCCGCCCCCGCACCACCCTGACGCCGTCCCTCGCCCTGCGCGGCGGGGTGCCGGTGATGGCCTTCGGTACGCCCGGCGGGGACCAGCAGGACCAGTGGCAGCTGCACTTCTTCCTGGCCGTGACGGAGCGCGCCCCCGTACGCGGCGGGCTCGACCTCCAGGGCGCCATCGACGCGCCGAACTGGCACACCGACTCCTTCCCGGGATCGTTCTTCCCGCGCGCCATGCGGCCGGGCAGCGTGACCGTGGAGTCCCGGATCGGCGGGGAGGTCGTCGAGGGGCTGCGCGCGCGTGGTCACGACGTGACGGTGGGTGACGCCTGGTCCGAGGGGCGGCTGTGCGCGGTCGCCCGCGACCCGGAGACCGGTGTGCTCTCCGCCGGGGCCAACCCGCGCGGCATGCAGGGGTACGCGGTCGGCCGCTGAGAGGCGCCTCGGTAACCGCTCGACCGCTTCGGCCGGCCGGCCGCAGCGCCTCCGGTCATGCGCCGCCCGGGGCGACGTTCCCGAGCAAGGCCTCGACCAGGGCGGATACGCGTTCGCCCGGATCGGGCGCTGACGTCCAGCCCGTCATCAGCAGGTGGTGGGTGGTGCCGACCACGGCGAGCGCCAGCGCGGCGCTGTCGGTGCCCCGGGCGACGCGGCCGAGGGCCTGCTCCGCTTCGATGTAGGCGGTCAGCGCTTCCTCCACGGTGCCGAGCCCCGGGGCGCCGTCCCGCATGGCGGCGCGTACCCGTTCGGTCACCGGCGCGCGGGTGAGGGCCAGGGCGGCGATCCGCGGGCCGCTCGTGCCGAGCAGGGCATGCGCGGCGGCGGTGACGTTCTCCGTGACCGTCGCGGCGCCCGGCCGCCCCAGGACCGCGGTCGCCCGGGCGGCCGCGCGCTCGAAGTGGTGCAGGCAGAGCTGGGCGGTGAAGTCGTCCAGGTCGGAGAAGTGGTGGTAGAGCAGGCCCTTGGCGCAGCCGGCCTCTCCCGTGATCGCCCGGTTGGTCAGCCCGCCCGGGCCGTCCCGGAGCAGCACCCGTTCGGCGGCGTCGAACAGCCGCTCCCTGACATCGGTGATGGCCACACCTCGCGGTGACATCCGTACGTCCTCCCTGTCGTCCGCAGTCCGTGCCGGCCCGGCCCCGGGCGCAGTCCTTGCCAGTATGGGCGATCGCCCATACTGTTTGGGCAGGCGCCCATTCTAGGCGCCGATGACCCGTAACGACAGGGGAGATCGTGATGCACGAGGTCGTCAACACCGGGCAGTTCTCCGCGTGGAACGGCGCGGAAGGGGCCCACTGGGCCGACCACCACGACCGCTGGAACGCGGTGAACGAGGGGTTCAACGGTCCGCTGCTGGCCGCGGCCGGGATCGAGGCCGGATCCCGCGTACTGGACATCGGCTGCGGCGCCGGGCAGACCAGCCGGCTCGCCGCGCGCACGGCCCGCGAGGGGCACGTCCTGGGCCTGGACCTCTCGGGCCCCATGCTGGCCAGGGCGCGGGCGCTCGCAGCCGCGGAGGGCCTGGAGAACGTGGCGTTCGAGCAGGGTGACGCACAGGCGCACCCGCTCCCGGAAGCCGCCTTCGACGCCGCCGTCAGCCGCTTCGGCATCATGTTCTTCGCCGACCCGTCCGCCGCGTTCCGCCACGTCGGCCGCGCCCTGCGGCCCGGTGGCCGGCTCGCCTTCGTGTGCATGGCCGACCCCGGGCGCAACGACTGGGCGCAGGTCTTCGCCGGCCTCGCCGCTCACGTACCGGGGCCCGGCCCCGACTTCTCGCCCGGCGCGCCCGGTATGTTCTCGCTGGCCGATCCGGCGCGCATCGAGGACGTGCTCACCGGCGCCGGCTTCCGCTCCGTACGGGCGGGGGAGACGGCGGCACAGGGCCGCTGGGGCGATGACGCCGAGGACGCGACGCGCTTCCTGTGCGAGTCGGGCCCGGGGCGCGCCGCTCTGGAGGCCGCGGGGCCGGCCGCCGGTCGCGCCCGTACGGCCCTCGCGGACGCCCTGCGCCGGTACGAGCGGCCCGGCGGCGGGGTCTGGATGCGCAGCACCGCCTGGCTGGTCACCGCCGAACGCGCCTGACCCGCTTCACCCCCGGTTCACCTGCATTCCAGCTGCCGTGTCAGTGCCCCGTGTTTCCATGGAGACATGATCGAAGCAATTCCTGCGATTCCTGCAAACAACGACGACAGGACGGACAGGGCGGACAGGACGGACGTGACGGGGCCGGCCGGGGCGGCCGGCGCGACCGCCGGGACGGCGGCCGACGCGGTCCTCGCAGCGGTCGACCTGGACGCCGTCGAGAAGGCCGTCCGCGAGGCAGCGGCGGCGGAGATCCTGCCGCGCTTCCGGCAGCTCGCCGCCCACGAGGTGGTCGAGAAGAACGGCCCGCACGACCTGGTCACCGTCGCCGACCGGCGCGCCGAGGAACACCTCACGGCAGCCCTGACGGCGCTGCTCCCCGGCTCGGCCGTGGTGGGCGAGGAAGCGGTGCACGCCGACCCCGCGGTGCTGGCGGCGCTGCACGGCGACGCGCCGGTGTGGATCGTCGACCCGGTCGACGGCACCCGGCAGTTCGTGCACGGCGACCCCGGCTTCGCGACCCTGGTCGCGCTCGCCCACCGCGGCGAGCTGCTGGCCTCCTGGACGTACGCGCCCGCGCTGGACGAGATGGCCGTCGCGGTGCGCGGCGGCGGTGCCCGGCTGAACGGCCGGAAGCTGCTGGCCGGTTCGCCGCACGAGGGCAAGACCCTCGAAGTCGCCATGTCCCACCACGACTTCACCACCGTCGCCGAGAAGCGCGCGCTGTCCGGCCTGGTCTGCGAGGGCATCGCGGCGCGCCCCTGCGGCTCGGCGGGCCTGGAGTACCTCGCCATCGCCCGCGGCACGCTGGAGGCCATCGCCTTCACCTGGGAGAACCCCTGGGACCACGCGGCCGGCCTGCTGCTCGTCCACGAGGCGGGCGGCAGCAGCATGACGCTGTCCGGCGCGCCGTTCCGCATAGCCGGGGGCAACACCCTGCCGTTCACGGCGGCGCGGGACGCGGCGACCGCCCGGCGTATCCTCGACCTGCTGGCAGCCGCCGACTGACCCCTGCCGGCAGCCGCCGACCGGTCCTCGACGCGGAGGACCGACACGAGGGGAGTGGCGCAGGTGCCGACGATGCTCGATGCCGTGGTGATCGGGGCCGGACCGAACGGCCTGACCGCGGCGGTCGAACTGGCCCGCCGTGGCATGTCCGTCGAGGTCTTCGAGGCCCGCGACACCATCGGAGGCGGCGCCCGTACGGAGGAGCTGACCCTGCCGGGCTTCCGGCACGACCCCTGCTCGGCCGTCCACCCCACCGGCATCGGCTCGCCCGCCTTCCGTGACCTCCCCCTGGAGCGGTACGGCCTGGAGTGGCTGCACCCCGAACTCCCCATGGCGCACCCGTTCCCGGACGGCAGCGCCGCCGTGCTGTCCCGTTCCGTCGGCGAGACCGCGAGGTCCTTCGGCGTCCGCGACGCCGGCGCGTACCGCCGCCTGGTCGACCCCTTCCGCGGCAAGTGGGACACGCTCGCGCGGGACATGATGCGCGGCGTCCTCGAAGGGTTCCCCCGCGACCCGGTGACGCTCGCCCGCTTCGGCCTGGCCGGCATCCCCCCGCTGTCCGTGCTGAACCGCCGCTTCCGGGACGAGAAGGCACGCGCCGTCCTCGCCGGCTGCGCGGCCCACGTCATCCATCCCCTCACCGGCATCGCCACCGGTGCCATCGCCCTGACCTTCGCGCTGGCCGCGCACGCCCACGGCTGGCCCGTCGCGCGCGGCGGTTCGCAGGCCGTCCCCGACGCGCTGGCCGGGTACCTCCGGGACCAGGGCGGCGAGATCCACACGGAGTACGAGGTCAAGCGGCTGGACGACCTGCCGCCCGCCCGCGCGTACATCTTCGACACCTCACCGACGGCGCTGGCGCGCATCGCGGGCCTCGGCAACGCCTTCGCCCACTACCGCTACGGCCCCGCCGCCTTCAAGATCGACTATGCGCTGTCCGGGCCCGTCCCGTGGACCTCGCAGGAGGCCCGCCGGGCCGGTACGGTCCACGTCGGCCCCACCGCGGACGACATCGGCCGCGCCCTGCGCGACGTCCATCAGGGCCGCGCCCCCGAACGCCCCTTCCTGATCACCTCGCAGCCGACCCTGACCGACCCGAGCCGCGCCCCCGAGGGCAAGCACACCTTCTGGGCGTACGGTCACGTCCCCAACGGCTGGACGGGCGACCTCACCGACGCCGTCGAGGCCCAGCTGGAACGCTTCGCCCCCGGCTTCCGCGACCTCGTCCTGGCCCGCGCCACCGCCGGCCCGCCCGAACTGGCCGCGCGCAACGCCAACTACGTCGGCGGCGACATCGGCGTAGGCGCCTTCTCCGGCCTGCAGACCCTCCTCCGCCCCAAGCCCCGGCGCATCCCCTACGCCACCTCCCACCCCGCCGTCTTCCTCTGCTCCTCCGCCACCCCGCCAGGCGGCGGCGTCCACGGCATGTGCGGCCACAACGCCGCCAGGGCGGCCTGGCGGCGCATCCGGCAGACCAGGCGCTGACGGGAGCCGCGTGTCCTGCGGCAGGCGCGTCGGCTGCGTCATGATGCCTCCATGGGCAAAACCGCGGAGAAGTACGGCGAGGACGGGCGGCTGACGCTCGTGCCGGGGGACATCACCGAGCAGGACGTGGATGTCGTCGTGAACGCGGCGAACTCCTCGCTGCTGGGCGGCGGGGGCGTGGACGGGGCGATCCACCGGAAGGGCGGGCCGCGCATCCTGGAGGAGTGCCGGGCGTTGCGGGCCTCGCGGTACGGGCGGGGGCTGCCGACCGGGCAGGCCGTGGCCACGACGGCGGGGGAGCTGCCGGCGCGGTGGGTGGTGCACACGGTGGGGCCCGTGTACTCGCGGGAGGAGGACCGGTCCGCGCTGCTCGCCTCCTGCTACCGGGAATCGCTGGGAGTCGCGGCCGGGCTGGGCGCCCGGACGGTGGCCTTCCCCGCGATCTCGACGGGGGTGTACGGCTGGCCGCTGGAGGACGGGGCGCGGATCGCCGTGCGGACGGTGCGCGAGGCGCTCGCCGGCGGCACCGGACCGTTCGACGAGGTGCGCTTCGTCGTGTTCGACGACCGGGCGCGTGCGGCCTTCGCGGCGGCGCTGGAGGGGTAGGCCGGGCCGCCACGTTCATGTCGGATTCTCGCCAGCCACCCGCTGCCGCCTGCGGAATCCTTGAGGCATGCACACCGACACCGAGCGGTGCGTACGCGCCGTGCAGTCCAAGGACGCCCGTTTCGACGGGTGGTTCTTCACCGCCGTCACCACGACGAAGATCTACTGCCGGCCCAGCTGCCCGGTGGTCCCTCCCAAACCCGCCCACATGCGGTTCTACCCCAGCGCCGCCGCCGCGCAGCAGGCCGGGTTCCGGGCGTGCAAGCGGTGCCGGCCGGACGCCGCGCCCGGCTCCCCGCAGTGGGACGAGCGCGCCGACCTGGTCGCGCGGGCCATGCGGCTGATCGCCGACGGGGTGGTGGACCGGGACGGGGTACCGGGGCTGGCCGCGCGCCTCGGGTACAGCCCGCGGCAGGTCGAACGGCAGCTGCTGGCCGAGCTGGGCGCCGGACCGCTCGCCCTCGCGCGGGCCCAGCGCGCCCAGACCGCGCGGCTGCTCATCGAGACCACCGCGCTGCCGATGGCGGAGATCGCCTTCGCCGCGGGTTTCGGCAGTATCCGCGCGTTCAACGACACCGTGCGGGAGGTCTTCGCGCTGTCGCCGGGCGACCTGCGGCAGCGGGCGCGGCCCACGCGCCCCGTGGCCCCGGCGGCGCGACCCGGAGCACCGGGCCCGCCGGCCCGCACCACGCTCACCCTCCGTCTCCCCTTCCGCAAGCCGCTGTGCCCGGACAACCTCTTCGGGCACCTCGCCGCCACCGCGGTCCCCGGCGTCGAGGAGTGGCGGGACGGCGCGTACCGCCGCACCCTGCGCCTCCCGTACGGGCACGGCATCGTGGCGCTCACGCCGCGCCCGGAGCACGTGGAGTGCCGGCTGTCCCTGACCGACCTGCGGGACCTCGCGGGTGCCATCGCGCGCTGCCGGCGGCTGCTCGACCTGGACGCCGACCCCGAGGCGGTGGACGGGCTGCTGGCCGAGGACCCGGTACTGGCGCCGCTCGTCGCCAAGGCGCCCGGGCGGCGGGTGCCGCGCACGGTGGACGCGGACGAGTTCGCCGTACGGGCGGTGATCGGACAGCAGGTCTCCACCGCGGCGGCCCGTACCCACGCGGGGCGGCTGGCCGCCGCCTACGGGGAGCGGATCGACGACCCCGAGGGCGGCCTCACCCACCTCTTCCCGAGCGCGGCGGCGCTGGCCGGACTCGACCCGGAGACCCTGGCCATGCCCCGTTCCCGGCGTGCCACGCTCACCGGACTGGTGGCCGCGCTGGCCGCCGGAGAGCTGCAACTCGGGCCCGGCGGCGACCGCGAGCAGGCCCGCGCCGCCCTCGCCGCGTTGCCCGGGTTCGGCCCCTGGACGGTCGAGTGCATCGCGATGCGGGCGCTCGGCGACCCCGACGCCTTCACCGCCACCGACCTCGGCGTGCGCCGCGCGGCGCAGGGACTGGGGCTGCCCGGCACACCGGCAGCGCTGCACGCACGCGCCGCCGCCTGGCGCCCCTGGCGGGCCTACGCGGTCCAGTACCTCTGGGCCACCGACGACCATCCGATCAACCATCTCCCCACCGACGGTGGGACGTACTGAGGGATACGCCATGTCTGTCCACGCCCTGTCCGCCGGCACCGTCCCCGTGCGTACGCACACCGTCATGACCGGTACGCCGGTCGGGCCGCTCACCCTGGTCGCCCAGGACGGCGCGCTCACCGGCCTCTACATGACCGACCAGCGGCACCGGCCGCCGCAGGAGAGCTTCGGGCATCCCGAGGAGCCCGGTGCCGAGCCCTTCGCCACCGCGATCAAGCAGCTCCAGGCCTACTTCGCGGGCGAGCTGACCGCCTTCGACCTGCCGCTCCACCTCGACGGCACGCCCTTCCAGCGGCGCGTGTGGGCGGCGCTGTGCGAGATCCCGTACGGCGCGACGGTCTCGTACGGGGAGCTCGCCGGCCGGCTCGGCAAGCCGTCGGCGGCCCGTGCCGTGGGGCTGGCCAACGGCAAGAACCCGGTCGGGATCATCGTGCCCTGCCACCGCGTCGTCGGCGCGAGCGGCAGCCTGACCGGCTACGGCGGCGGCCTGCAACGCAAGCGCCACCTGCTGGACTTCGAGCGGGCGACGGCCGTGTGACGCGCGAGCGGGTGACCGGGACCGTGTGACGCGGCGGCCGTGTGACACGACGGCCGCCGCGGCCCGCGGGCTACGCCGGGCGCTGCGGCGGTACGCCGTCCTCCAGTTCGGCCGGTCCGCGGCCGTCGGCCAGGGCCCGCAGCGCCGCGCCGAGCCGCAGCGCCATCCGCGCGTCCACGTAGTCGGCCAGCTCCGCCTGTTCGACCAGGCGCCAGGACAGCAGCTCCTCCTCCTGGAGGCGGATCGCGGCGAGCTGGTCCTCGTCCAGCACCCCGCCGTCGAAGAGGTACGACACCAGCGGCGGGCGCTGCTCTCCGCGTACCCAGTCAACTGCCAGCAGCGGGCCCGGCTCGATGTCCAGGCCGATCTCCTCGGCGGTCTCCCGGCGGGCCGCCTGGCGCGGTGACTCGCCCTGGTCGGACTCCACCGTCCCGCCGGGCAGGATCCAGTGGTCCTTGTAGTTGGGCTCGACGAGCAGGACGCGCCCGGCGCCGTCACGGAAGACGGTGCCCGCGCCCGCGAGAACCCGCGGCAGGCTTGCGATGTATGCGGCGTAATCCAAGGTCACCCCGCGAGCCTAACGCCCGCACCGCGTGCGCTGTTGGCACCATGGGTCCCACCCGTAACGACGGACGGAGCACCACGATGAGACGCCCGGCGTACGCGGCGTTCGGCCTGGCGGCGGCGTTCGCCGTGACGGGCGGCGCCGCCCCCCACGTCGTCCACGGCCCGAGCACCGGGCCGTTGGTCCGCACCGGCGACGTGGACCTGCTGGAAGACGTGCTGGAGCACATCAGCACCACGTCGGACGGACGCACCGCACACCAGACCTACCACTGGACAGAACCGGCGAGTTGAGGGCAGGACCGGTCACTCCGGCGGCGCCCCGCCGGCGACCGCCAGCCGGTACGTCCGTGCGGCCAGTTCGCTGATCCGTACGCCGTCGAAGCCGAACACGGCCGTACGCAGGCGGTCGTGCAGCGGTTCCGTCCACTGCGGCGGGATGGCCGCCGCACCGCACAGCACGCCCGCGACCGAACCGGCCGTCGCGCCGTTGGAGTCGGTGTCCAGGCCGCCGCGTACGGTCAGCCCGATCGTCGAGGTGAAGTCGCCCTCGCCGTAGAGCAGCCCGGCGGTGAGGACGGCGGCGTTGCGGACGACGTGGATCCAGTGCAGGTGGCCGAGTTCGCGCTCCATCTCGTCGAGCGTGTCGGACCACCCGGCGCCTGCTTCGTACAGTGCCGCGGTGTGCCGCACCGTACGGGCCAGCCGGCTGCTCGCGGGGATGCGGGCCAGCGCCGCCTCCACGGCCTCGCGCGGACCGCTCGCCTCGAACGCCGCCGCGATCAGCGCCGCCGCCCACAT
Source organism: Streptomyces sclerotialus (assembly GCF_040907265.1). NCBI lineage: Bacteria > Bacillati > Actinomycetota > Actinomycetes > Kitasatosporales > Streptomycetaceae > Streptomyces > Streptomyces sclerotialus. The sequence continues at coordinate 6,615,264 of NZ_JBFOHP010000002.1, forward strand.
CGCGCCGTACACGCCGTTTCCGGTGTGCGAGAGGACCGCGTCCCGGCGGGCCAGCGCGGCCGCCCGGCGGGGCTGCCCGGGTGACACCCAGCCGTAGACGTCCGCCCGGATCAGCGCGCCGATCCACTCCTGGTACGGGTTGTCGGTGGTGGCGGCGAGCGGGGGATGGATGCCGGCGGCGAGGTTGCGGTACGTGGCGCGCTCGGCGGTGAAGGTCTGCAGGTACGGCAGCCGGCGCAGCCAGAGAGTGCCGACCTGTTCGGTGGTGAAGTCCGTGCCGTGGGTCTCCAGCAGGTCCAGGACGAGCACGGAGTAGTCGACGTCGTCGTCGCGGCAGCTGCCGTCGACCCCGCCGCGTACGCACTCCCGCCACTCCGGGCGCAGCTCCGCGGCGTCCCCGGCGCTCGGCGGCGGGGGAGGTAGTCGGCGAGCGGCAGCGCGCCGGCGCGGCGCAGGTAGCGGTCGATGCGCTCGCGGGTCCAGAGGTCACCGCGTTCGACGGGCTTGCCGAGCATGTTCCCGGCGATCCGGCCGAGCCAGCCGCCGTGGATCCGGTCGGCCAGGCCGGGCCGCGGAGCGGTCGGGGCGGCACTGCTGTGCGACGGCTTCATGCCTTCAGGTGTACCGAAGACCGCCGGGGTGCGTGCGGACGCGAACACGCCGACCCGGGACGCCGTGCGCGGAGCCGGGGTACCGTACGACCGTACGGAAGCGGAAAAAAATATCCGCTTCGCGGAAAACTGGAGCGGTGTCTCTGTTCTCCCCGTCCGCCGCCGGATAGGGTCACAGCGGCGCGACTGCAGTTCGACGGCAAGGGGAGTCAGGGTGGCGGACGTGGACGCAGCAACGACAGGGGCACCGGCAGCACACGTGCTGATCGCCGCGGACAAGTTCAAGGGCTCGCTGACGGCCGTCCAGGTCGCCGAGCACGTCACGGCCGGCCTGCGGCGTGCCGTACCGGAGCTGTCCGTGGCGGCCGTCCCGGTCGCCGACGGCGGCGACGGCACGGTCGCGGCGGCGCTGGCCGCCGGCTTCGCCCGGCACGAGGCGCGGGTCACCGGGCCCACCGGTACGCCCGTCACGGCCACGTTCGCGCTGAGCGCCGACGGTACGGCCGTGGTGGAGATGGCCGAGGCGTCCGGCCTCCAGCACCTCCCGGAGGGTGTCTTCGCACCGCTCACGGCCACCACGTACGGCACGGGAGAGCTGCTGCTCGCCGCGCTGGACGCGGGTGCCCGGAACATCGTGTTCGGCGTGGGCGGCAGCGCCACGAACGACGGTGGCGCCGGCATGCTCGCCGCGCTCGGCGCGCGCTTCCTGGACCGTGCGGGCGAGCCCGTCGCGCCGGGCGGCGGACCGCTCGCCGGCCTCGCGACCGCGGACCTCAGCGGCCTGGACCCGCGACTGGCCGCCACGGAGATCGTGCTGGCCAGCGACGTGGACAACCCGCTGACCGGACCGAAGGGCGCACCCGCTGTCTACGGGCCGCAGAAGGGCGCGAGCGAGGCGGACGTCGCCACGCTGGACGCGGCGCTGGCCCACTACGCGAAGGTACTGGAAGCGGCGGTGGGCCCGAAGGCCGCCGAGTACGCGGTGGCGCCCGGCGCGGGGGCCGCGGGCGGCATCGGCTACGGCGCGCTCGTCGGGCTGGGCGCCCAGTTCCGGCCCGGCATCGACGTCATGCTCGACGTGCTCGGCTTCGGCCCGGCCCTGGAGCGGGCCACGTTCGTCATCACCGGCGAGGGCTCGCTGGACGAGCAGACGCTGCACGGTAAGGCGCCGGCGGGGGTCGCTGCCGCGGCGCGGGCCCGTGGGCTGACCGTCGTCGCGGTCTGCGGACGGCTGCTCCTGCCGCCGTCGGCGCTCCTCCAGGCCGGGATCGAACGCGCGTACCCGCTGACGGCGCTGGAGCCGGACCCTGCGCGCTGCATGGCCCTCGCGGGCCCGCTCCTTGAGCAGGCGGCGGAGTCCCTCGCCCGGGACTTCCTGGCCTAGCCCCGTCAGGGGCGCGGGGGGAACTGCGCGCCCGGCCCACACGCTCCCGCAGGGGCCACCGGCCTCGCGGGGCCGGTCCCGTCGTGGGCCCACTGCGGCGCCGCAGTGGTCGCTCGCGCAGTTCCCCGCGCCCCCTGGGCGCCGTTCGCGGCGGCGGCCCCCACAACGCCGGAGGCCCGGTACGAACCTTGGGTTCGTACCGGGCCTCCGTACGTCGGTCACCCGCCGCCGGAACTTACGGCAGCTGCGCTGCCCTCGCCTCGCGGCGGTTGTCCCGGAACGTGTTCACCCGGCGGGCCGTCGCGAAGAGCGGGATCATCGCGCCCGTCACGATCTGGAGCGCGCAGCCCGTCTGCAGCAGCAGCTGGCCGCCCGGCGCGTCGAGCGCCCACGCCGCGAGCAATCCCATGCTCAGCACGATCCAGGAGAGCACCGCCACCGCGAGCCGCCCGCGCGGCTTCGGGTACTCCACCCGGCTGACCATCAGCCACGCGACGCCGATGATGGCGAGCAGCGTGGGCAGGAAGGGCAGCTCCAGCAGCACGATCGCGACGACGGTGAGCGCCCCGAAGGGGCCCGGCATGCCCTGGAACATGCCGTTCGGTACCGGTACGCACGAGAAGCGCGCCAGGCGGAGGATCACCGCCAGCAGCACCACCACCGCCGCGACCACCGACACCCGCTGGTTCGCGTCCTGGGCGACCATGCCCCAGGTCACGACGAAGTACGCGGGTGCCAGGCCGAAGCTGATCAGGTCGGAGAGGTTGTCGAGCTCGGCCCCCATCGCCGAGGCCCGCAGCTTGCGTGCGACCAGGCCGTCGAACAGGTCGAAGACCGAGGCCAGCAGCATCAGGATCACGGCCATGGCGGCGCTGTGCCGCGCCATGCCGCCGTCGTCCATGCCCGTGAGGTGCGGGATGAGGACGCCGGTGGTCGTGAAGTAGACGGCCATGAAGCCGCAGATCGCGTTGCCGAGGGTGAGCGTGTCCGCTATCGACAGCCGCGTGGACAGCGGCATGTCGTCGTCCTCCTCTTCCTCGGCCACCCAGCCCGCCTGGGTATCGGGATCAATCACGGTCAAGACGAGTCACCCCCGCTGTGGTGGCCTGGCCGACCTCGACCGCGGCCTCGACGCCCTCGGGCAGGTACACGTCCACGCGCGAGCCGAAGCGGATCAGACCGATGCGCTCGCCCTGCTCGACCTTGGTGCCCTGCGGGACGTAAGGAACGATGCGGCGGGCCACCGCACCGGCGATCTGCACCATCTCCACGTCACCGAGCTCGGTGTCGAAGTGCCAGACGACCCGCTCGTTGTTCTCGCTCTCCTTGTTGAACGCGGGAACGAAGCCGCCGGGGATGTGCTCGACGGACGTGACCGTGCCGGCCAGCGGGGCGCGGTTCACGTGGACGTTCAGCGGGCTCATGAAGATCGCGACGCGGGTGCGTCCGTCCTTCCACGGCATGATGCTCTGCACCACGCCGTCGGCCGGCGAGATGACGCGGCCCTGCGCGATGTCGCGCTCGGGGTCGCGGAAGAACCACAGCATGCCCGCCGCCAGGGCGGTGGTGGGCACGGCGACGGCGGCCCAGCGTCCCGAGCGCCGGGAGCGGGCCAGGCTGACCGCTGCCGTCGCGACGGTCGGCAGGAGCCACGGCGACGCTCCGCGCGCGAGGCGGACGCGACCGCGGTGAGCAGAGGATTGGCTGTGGGGCATGGATGACCTTCGTAGCGGAGGATGCCGCGTAGGAATGGGGGACGCGCGGCTTTCCGGGGATGCTATCGGTTGCGAGCGGCAACTGGCCAAGAGCCAACGCCAATCCGTGGCCGAAGTGCCGTGACGGGGTGTGATCTTCTTCTCGAAGAAAACACCCCGAAACGGACATTTAGCCCTGGATTCGGTACTCCTCCAGTAGCCGGCGCCCAATGATCATTTTCTGGATCTCAGCGGTACCTTCACCGATGAGCAGCATGGGCGCCTCGCGGTACAGGCGTTCGATTTCATATTCCTTGGAGAAGCCGTATCCGCCGTGGATGCGGAAGGCGTCCTCCACCACCTCCTTGCAGTACTCGGAGGCGAGGTACTTCGCCATCCCTGCTTCCAGGTCGTTCCGCTGACCCGAGTCCTTCTTGCGGGCGGCGTTGACCATCATGGCATGGGCCGCCTCAACCTTTGTCGCCATTTCGGCCAATTTGAACTGGATGGCCTGATGCTGTGCGATCGGCTTGCCGAAGGTGTGGCGCTGCTGTGCGTACTCCACACCCAGTTCGAACGCACGCTGTGCGACGCCGCAGCCACGCGCCGCGACGTTCACCCGGCCGACCTCGACGCCGTCCATCATGTGATAGAAACCACGTCCGGTCTCGCCGCCGAGCACCCGGTTCGCGGGGATCCGGAGGTCCTGCATGATGAGCTCGGTCGTGTCGACGCCCTTGTAGCCCATCTTCTCGATCTTGCCCGGGATGGTCAGTCCGGGGCGCACCTCGCCGAATCCGGGCTCCTTCTCCACGAGGAACGTCGTCATCGACTTGTGCGGCGGCGTGCCTTCCGGATGCCCCTCGTCCGTCCGGCAGAGCACTGCCACCAGCGTCGACGAACCGCCGTTGGTGAGCCACATCTTCTGGCCGTTCAGGACGTACTCCGCGCCGTCCCGTACGCCCTTGGAGGAGATCGCCGAGACGTCCGAGCCGAGCGCCGGCTCCGACATCGAGAAGGCGCCCCGTATCTCACCGGCCGCCATCCTCGGCAGGAAGTGGTCCTTCTGCTCCTGCGTGCCGTGCTGCTTGAGCATGTACGCCACGATGAAGTGGGTGTTGATGATGCCGGACACCGACATCCAGCCGCGGGCGATCTCCTCGACCGTCAGGGCGTACGTCAGCAGCGACTCGCCGAGGCCGCCGTACTCCTCGGGGATCATCAGCCCGAAGACGCCCAGTTCCTTGAGGCCCTCGACGATCTGCGCCGGGTACTCGTCCTTGTGCTCCAGCTCGGTGGCGACCGGAAGGATCTCCTTGTCCACGAAATCGCGGACGGTGGAGAGGATTTCCCGCTGGATGTCCGTCAGGCCCTCGGTCTGTGCCAGGCGCGCCATGGCTACTTCTCCTTCGCCGCGGGGGTCTTCAGCTCCGGGCGGCCGGGCTGCTCGCCGCCGCGCTCCTTGATGTACGTGGCCGTCGGCACCATCACCTTGCGGCGGAAGACGCAGACGAGCGTGCCGTCCTGCTTGTAGCCCCTGGTCTCGACGTGCACGATGCCGCGGTCGTTCTTCGACTTCGACGGCGTCTTGTCCAGGACGGTCGTCTCGCCGTAGATCGTGTCGCCGTGGAAGGTCGGCGCCACGTGCTTCAGCGACTCGATCTCCAGGTTGGCGATGGCCTTCCCGGAGACGTCCGGCACGGACATGCCGAGCAGGAGGGAGTAGATGTAGTTGCCGACCACCACGTTCTTTCCGAAGTCGGTCGTGGACTCCGCGTAGTTCGCGTCCATGTGGAGCGGGTGGTGGTTCATCGTCAGCAGGCAGAACAGATGGTCGTCGTACTCGGTGACCGTCTTGCCCGGCCAGTGCTTGTACACGTCGCCGACGGTGAACTCTTCGTAGGTGCGGCCGAACTGCATGTCTTACGCCTCCGGGGCCTCGAACTTGCTGGTGCGCCGCATGCCCGCGGCCCGGCCCTTGCCGGCCACGACCAGCGCCATCTTGCGGCTGGCCTCGTCGATCATCTCGTCGCCGAGCATCGCGGAGCCCTTCTTGCCGCCCGCCTCGGACGTGTAGTACTCGTACGCGTCGAGGATCAGCTCGGCGTGGTCGTAGTCCTCCTGGGAGGGCGAGAAGACCTCGTTGGCCGCCTCGACCTGGCCCGGGTGCAGCACCCACTTGCCGTCGAAGCCCAGCGCCGCGGCGCGCCCGGCGACCTCGCGGAAGCCGTCCACGTTCTTGATCTGCAGGTAGGGGCCGTCGATCGCCTGGAGGTCGTTGGCGCGCGCCGCCATCAGGATCTTCATCAGGATGTAGTGGTAGGCGTCCGCCGAGTAGCCGGGCGGCTGCTCGCCGACGACCAGCGACTTCATGTTGATGGACGCCATGAAGTCGGCCGGGCCGAAGATGATCGTCTCGATGCGGGGCGACGCCTCCGCGATCTCGTTGACGTTGTTCAGGCCCCGGGCGTTCTCGATCTGCGCCTCGATGCCGATCCGGCCGACCTCGAAGCCCATCGTCTTCTCGATCTGGGTGAGGAGCAGGTCCAGCGCCACGACCTGCTGGGCGTCCTGCACCTTCGGCAGCATGATGCAGTCCAGGTTCGGGCCCGCGCCCTCGACGACCGTGATGACGTCCCGGTACGTCCAGTGGGTGGTCCAGTCGTTGACCCGCACCACGCGCGTCTTGCCGGTCCAGTCGCCCTCGTTCAGCGCCTTCACGATGTTGTGCCGGGCGTCCGGCTTGGCGAGCGGCGCGCAGGCGTCCTCCAGGTCCAGGAAGACCTGGTCGGCGGCGAGGCCCTGGGCCTTCTCCAGGAAGCGCGGGTTGCTGCCCGGGACCGCGAGGCAGGAGCGGCGCGGACGCAGACGGTTCACGGGGCTGGTCATGCGGGGACCTCCAGGGGGTCGAGCTTGTTCGCGGTACGGATCTCGTCGACGATACGGCCGATGATCTCCGTGATACCGAAGTCCTTCGGGGTGAAGACGGCGGCGACACCGGCCTCGCGCAGCGCTGCCGCGTCGGCCGAGGGGATGATGCCGCCGACGATGACGGGGATGTCGTCGACGCCGGTGCGGCGCAGCCGGGCCAGTACGTCCGGCACCAGCTCGGCGTGCGAGCCGGAGAGGATGGACAGGCCGACGCAGTGCACGTCCTCGGCGACGGCCGCCGAGACGATCTGCTCGGGGGTCAGCCGGATGCCCTGGTAGACCACTTCGAAGCCGGCGTCGCGGGCCCGTACGGCGATCTGCTCGGCACCGTTGCTGTGCCCGTCCAGCCCTGGCTTGCCGACCAGCAGGCGCAGCTTGCCGCTGCCCAGCTCCTCGGCGGTACGGGCGACCTTCTCGCGGACCGCCGCGAGCGGGCTGCCCTCCTCGGCGGGGACGGCCAGCGGGGCGCTGGAGACGCCCGTGGGGGCCCGGAACTCGCCGAAGACGTCCCGGAGGGCCCAGGCCCACTCCCCGGTCGTCACACCGGCCCTGGCGCACTCCAGGGTGGCCGCGAAGAGGTTGGTGTCCCCGGCCGCCGCCTTCTTCAGCGCCGACAGGGCCTCCTGGGCGCGGGCCTCGTCGCGGGCGTCCCGCCACTCGTGCAGCGCCCGCACCACCCGCGCCTCGTTGGCCGGGTCCACCGTCATGATGGCGGTGTCCAGGTCTGCGGTGAGCGGGTTGGGTTCGGTGGACTCGTAGCAGTTGACGCCGACGATCTTCTCCTCGCCGGACTCGATCCGGCCGCGCCGCTCCGCGTGCGAGGCGACCAGCTGGGACTTGAGGTAGCCGGACTCCACGGCGGCCATCGCGCCGCCCATCTCCTGGATCCGGTCGATCTCGGCCAGCGCCTCCTCGACCAGCGCGTCCACCTTCGCCTCGATCACGTGCGACCCGGTGAAGATGTCCTCGTACTCCAGCAGGTCCGACTCGTGCGCGAGGACCTGCTGGATGCGGAGCGACCACTGCTGGTCCCAGGGGCGGGGCAGGCCCAGCGCCTCGTTCCAGGCCGGGAGCTGTACGGCACGTGCCCGCGCGTCCTTGGAGAGCGTCACGGCCAGCATCTCCAGCACGATCCGCTGGACGTTGTTCTCCGGCTGCGCCTCGGTGAGGCCGAGGGAGTTGACCTGGACGCCGTAGCGGAAGCGGCGCTGCTTGGGGTTCTCGACGCCGTACCGCTCGCGGGTGATCCTGTCCCAGATGCGGCCGAAGGCGCGCATCTTGCACATCTCCTCGACGAAGCGGACGCCCGCGTTCACGAAGAAGGAGATCCGCGCGACGACGTCGCCGAACTTCTCCGCCGGCACCTGCCCGGAGTCCCGTACGGCGTCCAGCACCGCGACGGCGGTGGACATCGCGTACGCGATCTCCTGCACCGGCGTGGCCCCGGCCTCCTGCAGGTGGTAGCTGCAGATGTTGATCGGGTTCCACTTCGGGATGTGCGCCACCGTGTACGTGATCATGTCGGTGGTCAGCCGCAGCGAAGGCCCGGGAGGGAACACGTGCGTGCCCCGCGACAGGTACTCCTTCACGATGTCGTTCTGCGTGGTCCCGGACAGCTTGGAGATGTCCGCGCCCTGCTCCTCGGCGACCACCTCGTACAGCGCCAGCAGCCACATCGCGGTGGCGTTGATGGTCATCGAGGTGTTCATCTGCTCCAGGGGGATGTCCTGGAACAGCCGGCGCATGTCGCCGAGGTGGGAGACCGGGACCCCGACCCGCCCGACCTCGCCGCGGGCGAGCACGTGGTCGGGGTCGTAACCGGTCTGCGTCGGGAGGTCGAACGCGACCGACAGGCCGGTCTGGCCCTTGGCGAGGTTACGCCGGTACAGCTCGTTGGACGCCTCGGCGGTGGAGTGCCCGGCGTACGTCCGCATCAGCCACGGACGATCCTTCTGACGCTCAGTCATGTGTCTTCGCCCTCTTAGACGGTTCAGACGTTCCGGAAGCGGTTGATGGCGTCGAGGTGCTTCGCGCGCTTCTCGTGGTCGCGGACGCCCATGCCCTCCTCCGGGGCCAGCGCGAGGACGCCGACCTTGCCCTGGTGGAGGTTGCGGTGCACGTCGTACGCGGCCTGGCCGGTCTCCTCCAGGGAGTACGTCTTCGACAGCGTCGGGTGGATCTTGCCCTTGGCGATCAGGCGGTTGGCCTCCCACGCCTCGCGGTAGTTGGCGAAGTGCGAGCCGATGATGCGCTTGAGCGACATCCACAGGTACCGGTTGTCGTACTCGTGCATGTAGCCGGAGGTCGAGGCGCAGGTGGTGATGGTGCCGCCCTTGCGGGTGACGTACACGGAGGCGCCGAAGGTCTCACGCCCTGGGTGCTCGAAGACGATGTCGATGTCCTCGCCGCCGGTGAGCTCGCGGATGCGCTTGCCGAAGCGCTTCCACTCGCGCGGGTCCTGGGTCTGCTCGTCCTTCCAGAACTTGTAGCCCTCGGCCTTGCGGTCGATGATCGCCTCGGCGCCCATCTTCCGGCAGATCTCCGCCTTGTCCTCGCTGGAGACGACGCAGACCGGGTTGGCGCCGCCGGCCAGCGCGAACTGGGTCGCGTACGAGCCGAGGCCGCCGGACGCGCCCCAGATCAGGACGTTGTCGCCCTGCTTCATGCCGGCGCCGTTGCGGGAGACCAGCTGGCGGTAGGCGGTGGAGTTGACCAGCCCCGGGGCCGCCGCCTCCTCCCAGCTCAGGTGGTCGGGCTTGGGCATCAGCTGGTTGGACTTCACGAGCGCGATCTCGGCGAGGCCGCCGAAGTTGGTCTCGAAGCCCCAGATCCGCTGCTCGGGGTCGAGCATCGTGTCGTTGTGGCCGTCGGAGGACTCCAGCTCGACCGAGAGGCAGTGCGCGACGACCTCGTCGCCGGGGTGCCAGGAGTTCACGCCGGGGCCGGTGCGGAGCACGACGCCGGCCAGGTCGGAGCCGATGACGTGGTACGGCAGGTCGTGGCGCTTGGCGAGCGGCGAGAGCTTGCCGTAGCGCTCCAGGAAGGCGAAGGTCGACAGCGGCTCGAAGATCGAGGTCCAGACGGAGTTGTAGTTGACCGAGGAGGCCATCACGGCCACCAGGGCCTCGCCCGGGCCGAGCTCCGGCACCGGCACGTCCTCGACGTGCAGCGACTTGCGCGGGTCCTTCTCCTTGCTGGGGAGGCCGGCGAACATGTCGGCCTCGTCCTTGTGCACGGTGACCGCGCGGTACGACTCGGGGAGGGACAGGTTCGCGAAGTCCTCGCGGGTGCTGTCGGGCGCGGTGATCGCGTCAAGAATGTGGTTCACGGTGTGCCTCCGGCGAAGCCTGTTGAGGGAACGGCTTGAGGGAACGTCGGGGGTGGTGCGAAGGCGGTGCCGTCGGTTCGGCTGAGGTGGTGCTCGGCAGGCGCGGGTGTGCGCGGGAGGTTGCCTGTGACGCAGGCATCCGGGCGCGCGGACCAGTGGTACGCGGGGACAACCGGTACGCCGAAGATCGGGTGTACCGGCCGCCCGGACAACATCAACGTATGACACCGCGTGCCAGTCGACAAGGCACTGCGTGCCAACAATTTCCCTCAGATGACACCTGGGCGGCACGCATGAGCAACAAGAACCACCGCAAAGCGGACGATCCGGTGCTGTGAGGCGGGAGGGGGTGATGTTTGTTACTCGCGGGTCGCATGACGAAGCGCCGCCACGCCCAGGGCGTGACGGCGCTTCCGCGGTCCGCTGCTCAGCTGTTGTGCTCGCGCAGCGCCTTCTGGATCGTGCGCATGACCTCGCTGAGCGGGGCGTCCGTACGGGCCACCGTCACCAGTACCTCGCCCTCCCGGGCCGCCGTCGCGGCGGGTGGCGGGCTCGCGGGCGTACGGCCGGCCCCGATGCCCGTGCCGAACGTCTCGCGGACGATCGCGAAGGCGTGGTCGAGCTGCGCCTCCACGTCCCCCTGCGCGCCCGCCCGCAGCCAGCGCCGCAGTACGTGGTTGTGCGCGGTGACCACCGCGGATGCGGCGACCTCGGCCAGCAGCGGGTCGTCGTTGCCCTCGCGGTGCGCGCCCTCGTCGAAGTGGCCCAGGAGGTACCGGGTGAAGAGGCGCTCGTAGCGGGCCACCGAGGCGATCTCCGCCTCGCGCAGCGTGGGCACCTCACGGGTCAGGCGGTAGCGGGCCACCGACACGGCCGGCGAGGCCGCGTACATGCGCATGACTTCCTTGATGCCGCGGCACACCGTGTCCAGCGGGTTCTCGTGCGCGGGTGCCGCGTCCAGCACCGCCTCTGCCCGTACGAGGGTGTCGTCGTGGTCGGGGAAGATCGCCTCTTCCTTGGAGCGGAAGTGGCGGAAGAACGTCCGCCGGGCGACGCCCGCCGCCGCGGCGATCTCGTCGACTGTCGTCGCTTCGTAGCCCTTCGTGGCGAACAGTTCCATCGCCGCCGCGGCCAATTCGCGGCGCATCTTGAGCCGCTGGGCGGCCGCGCGGCGGGAGCCGGGGGTGGTGTCGTTTCCGTCGGAAGGCTGCGTACGAGCGGGCTGGGACATGTGGGGACGGTACTTCATATTCCCGCGGCCTGCGGCATTCGCCCGGGGAACGGGCGGCCGGAAGGCCGCGGGCGAGCCGCCCAGAGGGTCGAGCAGCCCGCCCCAGCCACCCCCGGCGTCAGCGCTTGGCGTACTCACGGAAGCCGCGGCCGGTCTTGCGGCCGAGGCAGCCCGCGGCGACGAGGTGCTCCAGGAGCGGCGCCGGGGCCAGGCCCGGGTCGCGGAACTCCTGGTGCAGCACCTTCTCGATGGCCAGCGAGACGTCCAGGCCCACCACGTCGAGCAGTTCGAACGGGCCCATCGGGTAGCCGCCGCCCAGCTTCATCGCGGCGTCGATGTCGTCCAGCGAGGCGTAGTGCTCCTGGACCATCTTCACCGCGTTGTTCAGGTACGGGAAGAGCAGCGCGTTCACGATGAAGCCCGCCCGGTCGCCGCAGTCCACGGGGTGCTTGCGGACCTTGGCGCACACGGCGCGCACCGTCGCGTGCACGTCGTCGGCGGTCAGCACCGTCCGCACGACCTCCACCAGCTTCATGGCGGGTGCCGGGTTGAAGAAGTGCACCCCGATGACGTCCTGGGGCCGCGAGGTGGCCCGCGCGCACGCCACGACCGGCAGTGAGGAGGTCGTGGTGGCCAGCACCGCGCCCGGCTTGCAGACCTTGTCCAGCGTCCCGAACAGCTGCTGCTTGATCTCCAGGTCCTCGGCCACCGCCTCGACGGCCAGGTCCACGTCGGCGAAGGCGTCCAGGGTGTCCGCCGGGGTGATCGCCGCCAGCGCCGTGTCCCGGGCCTCCTCGGTCAGCCGGCCCTTGGCCACCGACCGGTTCAGCGACTTCTCGACGCGGGCCTTGGCCGCCTCCGCCTTCTCCTGGCTGCGGGCCGCCAGCACGACCTGGAAACCGGACTTGGCGAAGACCTCCGCGATGCCGCTCGCCATCGTCCCGGACCCGGCCACGCCGACGCTGCGCACCGTGCGCGAGGCTGCCTGCTCGTGCCGGTCCGTGGGGCTCTCGGCGTCCGGCACGACCGTCGCGGAGCCGGGCGTCTCGTACGTGTAGAAGCCGCGGCCCGCCTTGCGGCCGGTCAGCCCCGCCTCGGCGAGCTGGCCGAGGATGGGCGCGGGAGCGTGCAGCCGGTCGTGCGAGGCCGCGTACATCGCCTCGAGCACCGTACGGGCGGTGTCGATACCGATCAGGTCCAGCAGCGCGAGCGGGCCCATGGGCAGGCCGCAGCCCAGCTTCATGGCCGCGTCGATGTCCTCACGGGTCGCGTACTTCGCCTCGTACATCGCGGCGGCCTGGTTCAGGTACCCGAAGAGCAGGCCGTCGGCGACGAAGCCGGGCCGGTCGCCCACCGCGATCGGGTCCTTGCCCAGCTCGCGGGCGAGCTCGGTGACGGCGGCGACGGCGGTGGGCGCGGTGAGCACCGAGGAGGCCACCTCGACCAGCCGCATGGCGGGCGCCGGGTTGAAGAAGTGCAGGCCGAGCACGCGCTCGGGACGCTGCGAGTCGGCGGCCAGCCGGGTCACCGAGAGCGAGTTGGTGCCGGTGGCCAGCACGGCGTCCGGGCGGACGATGCCGTCCAGCGCGGTGATGATCTGCCGCTTGAGCTCGTAGTCCTCCGGCACCACCTCGATCACCAGGTCCGCCTCGGCGGCGGCCTGCAGGTCGGAGAAGGTGCGGAACCGGGCCAGCACGCCGGCCCGCTCGCGCTCGGTGATCCGCTCGCGGCGCACGGCGCGGGCGGTGGACGATTCCAGTGCGGTGACGGCGCGGCGGACCGCGGCGTCGTCGATGTCGATGCCGATGACCTCACGGCCGGCGCGGGCGAGCACCTCGGCGATGCCGGTGCCCATCGTGCCCAGGCCGACGACGGCGACGGTCGCGATACCGGATGCGGCGGTGGCGGGGGACAGGGGCGAATCAGGGGTGGACGAGAAGCCCATCACGAGACTCCAGAGGGTGTTCCCCTGCGGGCAGGGGAGAAGTGACGACTGAGGGTGAGGCGCACACGCGGCCGACGCGGACGAAGGGCGCGTACGGAGGGAGCTGTGCGGCGGACCCTGTCCCGGGGTCGCTGCCGGTCACTCTGCTGTGTGTCGTGCTGTGCGGTGCCGAACCGACTTCACTCATGGCGGCTGCGTCACCAGGCCGCCGGAGCAGGGGTGCTGCTCGTACCGGCAGATTAACTCGCGGGTAATGGCAAGCGCCAGGGGGAAAAGGGGGAATTAATCTGTGGCGCGGGCCACGCCGAGGCAGCGGGGGAGGAGCATCGCAAATGGAAGACCAATTCCACGAGTTGACCGACCGGGTACGGGGCGAGCTGCGGTCACCGGCCGATCTCGTCACCTACGAACGCCTGCTGGGCCTCGCCCGCAAGAACACCCCGGCGGGCAGAGAAGAGCTGGCCAGAATGCTCACCGCCGTCGAGCGGCCCCTGTGGATCCGCGAGATCGCCGCCTTCTCGCTCGGCTGCGCCGGCGACCGCCGCGCCTTCGAGACGCTCGTCCTGCTGCTGAACTACCGCGACCCGGTCCGCTGCGCCACGGCCGCGCACGCGCTGGCCCGGCTCGGCGACCCCCGCACGGCGCGCGCCGCCGCGGCCCTCGCCACCAACCCCCTCCGCACCGCCTACGCCCTGCACCCCGTACGCCTGCTGGCCGACCTCCGTGCCCCCGAGTCCGTCCCGGCGCTGATCTCCACCCTCGAACGCCTCCTGACCCCGCACACCCCGTACTGGCGCGTCGCCCTGGCCTGCGTGGAGGGCCTGGGCGCGCTCGGCGACCGGCGCGCCGTCCCGGCCCTGACCTCGGCCCTGGACCACCCGCGCCTGGCGGCAGCGGCGGCGGCCTCGCTGGCACGGCTGGACGTCAGGCGCAGCAGGGGCAACGGGAAGGGCTGAGCACCTGCCGTGCCTCGGGGCGGGCCCGAGCCGGACTACAGGGGCCGCGCGTACCGGACCTCCGGTACGAGGGCGCCCGCGACTTCCTCGGCCTCCGCAGCGCCGTCCGGGGCGAAGCCCGCACGCTCGTAGAAGCGCCGCGCGCGGCTGTTGTCCCGGAGCACCCACAGGCGCATCCCGGAGTAGCCGTGCGCCCGGGTGAGGCCGAGCGACGCGTCCATCAGTGCGCGGCCGATGCCCGTGCCCACCTGCTCGGGCCGGACGTACAGGGCGTACAGCTCGGCCTGCGCGTCGTCCCGCCGGCCGGTCGCCGCGTCGCGGTACGGCCCGAAGGCGGCCCATCCCGCGACCGAACCGGCGCGCTCCGCCACGAGGTCGACCACCTCGGCGGGCGCCTCGGTGAAGAACTCCCGGCGCCGCTCGGTCTCTTCGGCGACGTCCAGCCCGTCGAGGTAGGCCTGCGGTACCAGCCCGGCGTAGGCCCACTGCCAGCCGCGGATCCTGATCGCGCAGACCGCGCCGATGTCGTCCTCGGTCATCCGTCGTATCCGCAGCTCACCCATGGGGGCAGGCTAGGTGCGCGGTGGCCCGGTGTCGTGGACGTTTCCGGGCCGGGCCGCCCGTGGGTTGACCTTGACGTAGGTGGCAGGGTTCCAGACTCGCCGGCATGAGCGAACAGCAACAGGAATGCGACGGGCGGGTCGTGGTGGTCACCGGAGCCGGGACCGGCATCGGGCGGGCCACCGCACGGGCCTTCGCGGCGGCGGGGGCGCGCGTGGTGGCCGTCGGGCGGCGGCCGGAGCCGCTGGCGGAGGCCGCGGCGGGCAGCCCCGGGATCACGCCGTACGCGGCCGACATCACCGCCGACGGGGCGGCGGACCGGATCGCGGACCACGTGGCCGGGACGTACGGACGGCTGGACGTCCTGGTCAACAACGCGGGGATCGTGCGGAGCGGGGCGCTGGGGTCCTTCACGGCGGAATCGATCGGGCCGCAGCTGGCGACCAACCTGGTGGCACCCGTGCTGCTGACCCAGGCGGCGCTGCCGCACCTGGAACGCGCCGGGGGCGTGGTGGTCAACATCTCGACGGCGGTGGGGCAGCGGGCCTGGCCCGGCAACGCCGTCTACGCCGCGAGCAAGGCCGGTCTGGACACGCTGACCCGCAGCTGGGCGGTGGAGCTGGCGCCGCGTGGCGTACGGGTGGTGGGCGTCGCGCCGGGCGCCGTCGAGACGCCGATCGGCGAACACCAGGGGCTCTCGGCGGACCGGCTGGCGGCCGTGCGCGCCTGGCAGCTCGCACACACCCCGCTGGGACGGCTGGGCCGTCCGGAGGAGGTGGCGGCCGCCGTGCTGCGGCTGGCCGCCCCGGAGGCCGCGTTCGTCACGGGCGCGATCCTGCCGGTGGACGGGGGAGCGATGGTGGCGTGAGCGGTTGCCCGGGCGGGGCCTGTGCCGCGGCCAGCGCGCGGGCCAGCCGGTCGCGGGCCTCGGTCTGGGCGGCGAGCCGCGCGTCGATCGCGGCCAGCCGCTCCCGGGCGATCCGCAGGCCCTCGGGGGACGGCGGCGCGGTCGTCATGTCGCCGTCCAGGCAGCCCGCGAAGCAGCGCACGTCGGCCAGCGTGAGCCCGGCGTCGAGCAGGTGCCGGATGTTCCGGACGCGCGCGACCGCCCGCTCGTCGTAGTCGCGGTAGCCGTTGGCCTCGCGTACGGAGCCGATCAGCCCCTCTTGTTCGTAGTGGCGCAGCGCCCGCGGGGTCGTCCCCGTGGCCGCGGCCAGTTCCCCGATCCGCACCGGAGCAGCGTACGAGGCGGGCCGCTCCGCGGCTAGTGACTCGCCTCGCATCATTGACCGGGTGATCGACGGGTGTCCCGTCGGCTGCGGGCGACCTACAACCGCTACGACGGGGTGATGCACATGCTCGCCGCCCTCGACCTGGCCACCGGCAAGATCTACTACCGGATCCGCCAGCGCAAGCGGTGGCGCGCATTCCTCGGCCTGCTCAAGGCACTGCGCAAGCGCTGGGCCGGGGAGAAGCTGTACATCGTGCTGGACAACTTCTCCCCGCACCGGCACGCCGAGGTCCGCACCTGGGCGGCTGATAACGACATCGAACTGGTCTTCTTACCGACCTACGGCTCGTGGTTGAACTGGATCGAGTCGGCCTTTGCGGCCCTGCGCTACTTCGCGTTGAACGGCACCGGCCACCGCACCCACGACGAGCAGAACGCCGCCATCGCCGCCTTCATACGCTGCCGGAACGGCCGCGCCGAGCCGAAGGTCCGCTTCGCGCCCGAGTCACCGATCCGGCAGCGGACCGAATACCCGGCCAAGTCCGCAGGACAAACCACTAGCCCATGTGGCCGGCAAGCCACTCCAGAATGCGGTCCGGGTCTTTCTGGAAGTGCAGGTATCCGTCCCAGCGGCGCGTGGTGCCGTGGATCCAGAACAACTCCTTCGGCACGTCCGAGGGGATGGCGTCGAACATGGACTGGACATCGGCCGGCCGCGTCATGAGGTCGTCGTGGACCTGGTAGACGAGCGTCGGCACCCGGACACTGCCGGCCGCGCCGGTCTCGACCGGGGACATCTCGTCGAGGCCGAAGCCGGTGCGGAGTCTGATCAGCCGGTCCAGCTCCTCCATCCGCTCGGCCGGGATGCAGCGCCGCTCGAGCGTTCGCTCCAGAACCGCGCGCGGCGACAGCGGCTGGCACGCGACCAGGCAGCAGACGTCCGTGAACTCCTGCGGGGCCCGCTGCATCGCGAACAGCGTGGCATCGGCGCCCAGGCAGCGGCTGAACAGCGCGATCCGCGACCCGCGCAGGTCAGGACGCGACCGCGCATACCGCAGGGACCCGACGACGTCGCGCGACTCGAATCTGCCGCTGGTGGTCACGCCACCGTTGGCGGCGCCGCTGAGGCCGAAGTTGCGCAGGTCGTAGGCGAGGACGTGGTAGCCGGCGGCGTGCAGGAGCGCGATGTCCGGCACCAAGTCGACCTCGATGTCATTGCCGGTCTCGCCGTTGACCGACCGCCAGGGCTCCAGATGGGACGGCAGCCCCGAACGGCTGAAGAACCGTGGATGGTTGACGATCACGATCCGGTCGGAGCCGGGGGCGGCACGAACCAGCCTTCGAGTGGAATTCCGTCCTCGGAGGGGAACGTGACGTCCTCGAAGTCCAGCCCGTGCTCGGCGGGGTAGTGCAGCACGGGCGAGCGTGGCGAGGTGCTGAAACGGTCGGCGATGGCTTCGAGCATGTCAGGCTCCCGTACGTGTCATGCCGCCGTCGACGTGCAGGATCTGGCCGGTGATGAAGTCGGCGTCGTCGGAGACCAGGAAGCCCAGGGCGTTACCGAGGTCCGCCGCGTCCGACTGGCGCTTGATGGTCTGCAGGGCCGTCACACGGGCGAACACCTCGTCGGTTGTCGGGCCGCCCGGCCGGGCCCGGCCCAGGAAGCCCTGGGTCGCCACCAGACCGGGTGCTATCGCGTTGACCGTGATGCCGCTCTCGCCGAGTTCGTTGGCGAGCGCCCGGGTCAGCACGTGCACGGTGCCCTTGCTGGTCAGGTACGCGAGGTCGCGGTTCTGGGTCAGGGTGATGCCTGAGCCGGTATTGACGATGCGCCCCCACCCTGCGGCCCGCATCCCCGGCGCGAACGCCCGGGCGAAGAGCAGGATCGACTCGACGTTGACCGCCTGCACCTTGCGCCACAGCTCGATCGACATGTGCTCGAGATCGGTGAAGGGGAAGACGCCGGCATTGTTGACGAGGATGTCGCAGCGCCCGTACCGGTCGAGGACCGTGCGGGTCACGGCGTCGACCTGCGACGGCTCACTGATGTCGCACACCAGTCCCAGCTTGTCGCCGCCGCCCGGCAGCTCGCTCACGGCGTCCACCGGGTCGTCGACGTCGACGGCGACCACGTGCGCGCCGTCCGCGGCGAGCCGCCGGCAGTAGGCGTATCCGATGCCCCGGACCGCCCCCGTCACCACCGCCGTCTTTCCGTCAAGCGCCACGGGTGAACTCCAGTCCGATCTGGGTGGCGATCGAGAAGTAGTCCTCCAGGTGCCAGGTGCGCACGATGCGGCCGTCGGCCACCTGGTGGAAGTCGGCCGCCCGGAACTCGACCTCGCGGCCGGTGCCCTCGACGCCGAGCAGCTCGCCGGTGTGCTTCCCGCGGCTGACCGCCCGCACTGCGACCATGTCCCGGTCCACGACGACGTGCTCGATCTCGACGGTCAGGTCACTGAACACACCACGAAGGTGAGCAATGCTCGCTTTCCATCCCTCTGGGCCGCCCCCGGTGCGCAGGGGCGGGACGGCCTCCCAGCCGGCGGCGAGGGCCTCGTCGACCAGCGCGCTGTCACCGGTGGAGAGTGCCTCGTAGAAGCGCCGGACCGCGATTTCGTTGTCGTTTGCCATGGATCTCACGGTAGGGACGCGGACTCCCGGTCATCAAAGACCTGTTCCGGAACACGTCATACCATTCAGACATGACGGATCTCGACCTTCGGCTGGTGCGCTACTTCACCACCGTCGCGTCACATCTGCACTACGGCCGAGCCGCGGCCGAACTGCACATCGCGCAGCCGTCGCTGAGCCGGCAGATCAGCCGGCTCGAGGCCCAGGTGGGTGCGCGGCTTTTCGACCGGACGCGACAAGGCACGCGGCTCACCGAAGCGGGTGAGGCCTTCCTCCCCCACGCACGCGCCTTGGTGCGCTCGGCCCAGCAGGCCACGGCCGCCGCCCGGGCCGCCGCGCGGCCCACCCGGATCACCGTCGGCTACACCGCGGGCCTGATCGTCACCCCGGTGGTGCGGAACCTGCGGCATCAACACCCCGACGCCGATGTACGCACGCTGCACCTGAAGTGGAACGAGCCGCGCGAGGCCCTGCTCGACCGGCGGGTCGACGCGGCGATCACCCGGCTGCCGCTGCAGAGCGACGGCCTGGACGTGACGGTTCTCTACAACGAGCCGAAGATGCTGCTCGTACCGGTCGGACACCGGCTGGCGGGCAAGGAGTCGGTCACGCTCGACGACATCGAGGGCGAGCCGATCCCCCGCTTCCCGGATCCGGAATGGGACGCGTACTGGCGCATCGACCCGCGGCCGGGAGGCCGCCCCGCACCCGACGGACCCTCGGTCGAGACCATCGAGGACAAGCTCGAATACATAGCCGCCGGGCAGGCCGTGGCCATCATCCCGGCCGCCCTGCACACCGGCGGCAACCGACCCGACCTCACCGCCATCCCGCTGCACGGCGTCGAACCGAGCCACATCGTCGTGGCAACCCGGGCCGCGGACAGCAGCCGACTGGTGGCCGCGTTCCGCATGTCGGCCGTGACTGCCTTAAGCGGTTGATCACCTCAGAGGCTTGTTGATCCGCTGCAGCTTGCGGCCTTCCTCCATACTCGCCGGCCGGACGAACGCGCTCGCTCGACGTCCCACGACCACCTCCAAGATCAGGTCCTGAAGCCGGTCTGCTGACCGACGGCAGGCACGTCGATTGTCCGGTCAACAATGTGAGACGAGCCACTAGCGCCCCCACGTCGACCGCAGCGTCACGCCGTACAGGGTGCGCAGCCTGCGCACCTCCCAGAAGGCCAGGGCGGTGACGGACAGCGGGCCGCCGAGGAGGAAGGGGAGGAAGACCTCGGGCGGAGCGACCACGTCGGGGCCGTCGACGAGCTGCACGACGAACAGCGACCAGACCAGGAGCGGGGAGAGCACCGGGGGCAGCAGCTCGTGGACGTCCGCGGTGCGGAAGCACGAGTTGAGGCCCCGGACGGCGGCCACGAGCGTGAAGCAGGCGGCCGAGACCAGTACCACCACGCACACGAGGCCGCCCAGGAGGAACAGCGCGGCCATGAACAGTCCGGTGAGCAGCGTGCCGACCGTGGTGCCGAAGAAGCCCCCGAAGACATCGTGCGCACCGATCATCGAGGTCGAGACGACCTCGCCCCGCAGGACGGCGGACATCAGCCAGACCAGCCCTGCCCCCAGAGGCAGCGCGGCCAGCGCACGGAGCGGGCCGCCTACCCGGCGGGCGTACATGCGGCCCAGCGGCTGCCGGGCGGCCAGACAGAACACGGTAACTCCCACCGTGCCGCTCACCAACAGGACACCGCACCCGAAGAGCAGGTTCAGTGCCTGGTCGAACAGGTAGTCGGCGCGCCCCTCGCGCAGCGGATACGTGAACAGCAGCCACGCCGTCGCCGCCAGCCCCAGCGCCGTACGGGCCACCCGGACCCGTGCGATCAGCGGGTCCTCGATCCGGTCGGGGCGGGTCGGGGTGGTCAGCGCGGCGGCAGCGGCGAAGGGGCCGGGTATCCCGGAACGGGCCGTACTGATGCGCTGCCGGACACTCATGTGCCATCCCCCTGTTGTGCTCCGCGGCGCCCCCGGCTCCCGTCGGCCCGGGTGCCGTGGCGTGTCTCCCCGTACGCCGCCCGCCACCGGTGGGCGACTCGTCACCCTAGACGATCACCGTCCCGTGGGCGCCGGAAGTGTGGTCAGAGCAGCGTCAGCTGGGTGGCTCCGGACGCCGCGCCCGTGGGGCCGGCCGCGTCCGCCGGCCCGGCCTGTGCCGGTACCCGGTGGGCCGGGCGAGGCGTGATGCGGCGGTGCGCCGCGGCGCGTGCGGGGCCGATGCCGTACTCGGCGGCCAGTTCGTGCACCTGGCGGGTGATCCGCCGCTGGTACCACTTCGGGGCGTACGCGCCGTCCGCGTACAGGCGCTCGTACCGCCGCACCAGAGGGGGTGGTGCCGCGCCAGCCAGGCCATGAACCATTCGCGGGCGCCCGGCCTGAGGTGCAGCACCAGCGGCGTCACGGAGGACGCGCCGGCCGCCGCGACGGCGCGCACGGTGGCGCGCAGCTGGTCGGGGTGGTCGCCCAGGAAGGGGATGACGGGGGCCATCAGGACGCCGCAGCCGATGCCGTGCGCGGTGAGGGTGCGGACGGTGTCCAGGCGGCGCTCCGGGGACGGTGTGCCGGGCTCCACCGTGCGCCACAGCTCGCGGTCCAGGAAGCCGACCGACATCGAGATGCCGACGTCGGTGACCTCGGCCGCCTCGCGCAGCAGGTCCAGGTCGCGGAGGATCAGCGTGCCCTTGGTGAGGATGGAGAACGGGTTCGCGTGGTCGCGGAGGGCGCCGATGATGCCGGGCATCAGGCGGTACCGGCCCTCGGCCCGCTGGTAGCAGTCGACGTTGGTGCCCATGGCGATGTGCTCGCCGCGCCAGCGTCTTCCGGACAGCTCGCGTCTCAGCAGGTCCGGCGCGTTGACCTTGACCACGATCTGGCTGTCGAAGCCGAGCCCGGTGTCCAGGTCGAGGTAGCTGTGGGTGCGCCGGGCGAAGCAGTACACGCAGGCGTGCGTACAGCCCCGGTAGGGGTTCACCGTCCATTCGAACGGCATACGGGAGGCGCCCGGCACCCGGTTCACGATCGACCTGGCTCGTACCTCGTGGAACGTCACTCCGCGGAACTCCGGGGTGTCGATGGTCCGGCTGACCACGTCCGTACCGAAGAGCGCGGGCGTCCGCGGCGGACCTGACGGGTCCGCCGAGCCTTCGCTCAAGTTCTCCCAGCGCATCGCGCCTCCTCATGGGTGCTGCGGCCCCCCGCCGAAGATAATAGAACAGGCGTTCCCTTCGGTGCTGTCAACCCGGATTTGGGCGCGCAGCGCCGGAGTGGTTGGCTTGCCGCACACCGCACCACCAGCAAGCGAGCACCCTGGAGGACAGCACACATGGGCCAGGTCGAAGCCACCACCCAGCGCGAGATCGCGGCGGACCCGGAGGACGTCTTCGACGCGCTCGCGGACTACTCCGGCACCCGCCCGAAGCTGCTGCCCGAGCACTTCAGCGAGTACGAGGTCCGCGAGGGCGGTGACGGCAAGGGCACCCTGGTGCACTGGAAGCTCCAGGCGACCAGCAAGCGCGTGCGGGACTGCCTGCTCGACGTCGACGAGCCGACCGACGGGCAGCTGGTCGAGAAGGACCGCAACTCCTCGATGGTCACCACCTGGACCGTCACCCCGGCGGGCGAGCAGCGCGCCCGGGTCGTCGTCACCACCACCTGGCAGGGCGCGGGCGGCGTCGGCGGCTTCTTCGAGCGGACCTTCGCGCCCAAGGGCCTCGGCCGGATCTACGACGCGCTGCTCACCAACCTCGAGGCGCACATGAAGAAGTGACGGCGCCCGCCCAGGGGTGAACGGCGCCCGCCGGGGAGCGGGGGCCGGGCTCCGAGCGCTCACCGGATCGGGTGGTTTCCCACCGCGTCCGCATGACGCGCGCCGCCCGGGGCCGACGGCTTAAAGCCCTGATGAGGGCCCGACGCGGCTCCCCCGTACGGCGGTTGACGGCCGATCCCACCCGTACACGCCGTTTCGTCACGCTTGATCGCACTTGTCGCCCGATGCGAGAACAGGGCGCGGCTACAGGCGTGACGAGGGGAGCAGCACGTGCGTGTGACCACCCTGGCGGAGCCGGATGAGGCGTCGGGGCCGGCGTCCGGGAGGACGACGGCCACGGAGGGAGCGGGGCGGTTCGCGGAGCCCGGCCCCGCCGAGGAGGACCGGCCCGGACCCCGCCGCGTCCGCCTCGCGGCCGTTCTCGGCCTGGGTCCGGCGCTGCTGCTCGCGGCGCTGGGCCAGACCGTCGTGGCCGTGCCGCTCCCGGAGATCGCCGGCCGGCTGCACGGCGCCGGCCGGATGTCCTGGGTGGTCCCGGCGTACCTCCTGGCCTCGGCCGTCGCGCTGCCCCTGTTCGGCAGACCCGGTGACCGCTTCGGGCGCAAGCCGGCGCTCCTCCTCGCCCTCCTCGTCTTCGTGGCCGGATCCGCGCTGGCCGCACGGGCGCACACGGTGGACGGACTGCTCGCCGGCCGCGCCCTCCAGGGCCTCGGCGCCGGCGGGATCATGGGCGGCGTACAGGCGCTGGCCGCGGACACCGCGCCGCACCGGGCGCGCGTCCGCGCCCTGGTCCTCACGGGCGCCGGCTACGGCCTCGCCACAGTGGCGGGCCCGCTCGTCGGGGGCCTCCTCGCCGAACACGCCTCCTGGCGCTGGTGCTTCGCCGTGAACGTCCCCCTGGGGCTGGCCGCCTTCCTCGTGGTGGCCGTCGCCCTGAAGGCACCCCGGCCCGCCCGCCGTCCGGGCACCGACCCGGTGGGCGTCCTGCTGCTCGCGCTCTTCTCCGTGTGCGCGCTCCTGCTGGCCTGCTGGGCGGGCACGGAGTACGCCTGGGACTCGCGCGTCGTCCTCGGTCTCTGCTGCGGCACGCTCGGCAGCGCCCTGCTCCTCGTGGCGGTCGGACACGTCACCGCCGAACCGATCCTGCCGCCGCGCCTCCTCCGCGACCGTGCCTTTCTCGCCAACGGCGTGGTCGGCGGCGTGACCGGCGCCGCGCTCTTCGGGGCCGTCGTGTACCTCCCGGTCTTCCTCCAGGGCCCCGGCGCCCCGGCCACCGGGGCCGGGCTGCCGCTGCTCCTGATGGCGGGCGGCATCCTCCTCGGTGCCGCCGTCTCCGGCCGGCTCGCCGGACGCACCGGGCACCACAAGCTGTTCCCGGTACTGGGCTGCGCGCTGGCCGCCGAGGGTATGTGGCTCCTGTCCCACCTCCAGCCCGACACCGCACGCGCCACGTGCGCGCTCTGGGCGGGCATCCTCGGCCTCGGTGCCGGCTTCGTCCTGCCGGTCCTCCCCGTCGCCCTGCGGCACGCCGTGCGCCCCGCCGACGGCGCCACCGCCCTCGCCGCCAGTACGTACGCCCGGCAGCTCGGCGCCGCCGCCGGTACGGCCGTCCTCGGCGCCGTGCTCGCCGGACGCGCCGCGGGCCCGCTCCACGACGGCTACCCCGCCGCCTACGCGGAGGCCGTGCCCGGCCTCTTCCGTCCTCTCGTGCCCGTGCTCCTCCTCGGGCTCCTGCTTGCCTTCTTCCTCAAGGAGAACTCCTCGGTGTCCCACGCTGCCTACTCCCCGCACGGCCCGCAGAGCGCACCCGGCGGGGGCGGCGGCGAGGCCGTCGCGACGGTCCCCGCCGCCCGCACCGCATCCGCCGCCGCCGACCGGTACGCCCCGGCCGGCGTACCGGTCTGCGGCGCCGTGCGGCATCACGACGGCTCCGCCGTCCCGCGCGCCGCGCTCACCCTCATCGACGTCGCCGGGCGGCAGATCGGGCGCGGCGCGACCGGTGAGGACGGGCGGTACGCGCTGAGCACCCCGGGCTCCGGGGCGTACGTGCTGATCGCGTCGGCCGGCGGGCACCAGCCACAGGCCGTCACCGTCACCGTCGGGGACCGGCCGGTCGACCTGGACGTCGTCCTGGGCGGCGCGGGACGGCTCGCGGGCACCGTCACCACGGCCGACGGCACGCCCGTACGCGACGCCATGGTGACGCTGACGGACGTGCGCGGCGAGGTGGTGGCGACGACGCGCAGCGGGCGTGAGGGCGGGTACGTGATCGGCGAGCTGGTGGCGGGGGAGTACACGCTCGCCTCCAGCGCCCCCGCCTTCCGGCCGGCGGCCCTGCCGGTGACCGTCCACGCGTCCCGTGAGACCCGCCAGGACGTCGAACTGGCGGGCGGCGCCGTGCTGCGCGGCACCGTACGGGCGGGCGGCGGACGGCCCGTCGAGGACGCCCGGGTCACGCTCCTGGACGCGGGCGGCAACGTGGTGGACACCGCGACCACCGGACCCGACGGCCTGTTCCGCTTCGTGGACATGGCCGCCGGTGAGTACACCGTGGTCGCCGCGGGCTACCCACCGGTCGCCACGGTCCTCCAGGTCGCGGGCGGCGGCCGCACGGAGCGCGATCTGCAACTGGGGCACGAGGACTGACCGCTGGGCTCCGGAGGCACGCCACGGTGAGCCGGACAGGCGCGCCTTCCGGAGCGCACGTGCATCAGGGATGCGCACTCGGCGGAAATATGCACCTTCGCGCTTCTGCGGCCACCGCGCGGCGCTTCTTTCCGCTACGGTCCCGTGCTCGTGGACGACGGTCGTCCACGGGGCCGGCGGGAGGTGAGCGGGGGATGGGAAAGACGCGCGTGCCGTGGAGTAATGCGAGGCAGGACGGTGTTCGCGCCCCGTACCGCACTTCCCGGAATGCGCCCCGCCAGGCAGCGTGTGGCCGTACCGTGGTAGCGGGACGCAGATCATGCGGACGCGTACGAAGGAGCAACCGCCCATGGAGCGTGGCCCGTCGCACGGCGACGACATGGTGAGCGCGGCACCAGGGGTGCCCGCGCCGCGGGGCCCCGAGCCCGGCCGGATTCCCCTGGCCGTCGTCGTGGTCGACGCCCGCGGCCTGGTGTCCCACTGGAGCAGGGGCGCATGCCGGCTCTTCGGTCCCTCGCGCGAGGAGGCGGTGGGCGCGCCCGCCGTCGACCTGATGCCCGTCTCGGGCGCGCTGGGCTCCGACGAGTGGCGCGGTCCGGACGGTGCCGAGGACGGGCACGGCCCCGACCTGGAGTCGGCCCTCGGCGGCGAGACCTCCTACCCGCGGGCCGGGCGGGCCCGTACGGCCGATCCGGAGCGCGGCAGGGTCGACATACTGTGGTGGGCGTACCCCCTGGTCGGGCCGGGCGCCGAGCGGCTGCTCGTGCTGGCGGCCGACGCGGGTCGGCTGCACGGCGAGGGCGCGGCGGACGAGGGCCGGGAGGGCGAGCGGTTCGCGCCGGCCTTCGCGCTGCACACGGACTTCCCCGGCTCCCAGGAGCTGGCCCGGCGGCTGCCCGAGATCCTGCCGAGCATGAGCCCGCAGGAGAGCGCCCGGATCGTCTCCCAGGTGCTCGAACTGGGCTATCCCGTACTGGAGATCAGCCAGCAGGAGCGCTTCCCGGTCACGCCCGACTGGGGCGTGCCCCGGCGGGTGGAGCGGCGGGCACGGCTGCTCCGCGCCGCCTCCGGGGCGGCCGGTGATCCGCAGGCCGCCGCGGCGGCCGCCGCCGAACTGGAGTCGGATCTGGAGTACGCCGCGGTCCGCGAGCGGCTGGAGTTCCTGAACGAGGTCAGTGGCCGCATCGGCTCCTCCCTCGATCTGGCCCGGACGATCCAGGAGGTCAGCGAGGCGGTCGTGCCCCGCTTCACGGACGTCGCGGGGACGTACCTGCGTGAGCAGGTCATCGCGGGTGAGGGCTTCCCCGACGGCCCGCCGGACACCACGACGATGTGGCATCGCGTCGCCGTGGAGCACAACGACGAGCCGGGCCGCTGGGACGACGTGGTGCCGGTCGGCGAGTCGATGCCGTTCCCGGCGCACACCCCGTTCTTCCAGTGCATGACCACCGGCGAGCCCGTGCTGATCCCGCGGATCAGCGAGGAGATGGGCAACGCCATCGCCGCGCAGTTCGAGAAGCGTGACATCAGCCCGCTGATCAACCTGCGCTCCATGCTGGTCGTCCCGCTGAAGGCACGGAACGTCGTCCTGGGCTTCATGATCCTGCTGCGCCATCCGGAGCGCGCGGAGTTCAACGACATGGACCGGGTCACGGGTGCCGAACTGGCGGCCCGCGCGGGCCTGGTGCTCGACAACGCCCGCATGTACACGTACCAGGAGAACGTCGCGGAGACGCTCCAGGACAGCATGCTCCCGCACATCGAGCCCCGGATGGCGGGCTGCGACACGGCCACCCGCTATCTGCCCGGCACCCGCCTCGGCCGGGTCGGCGGCGACTGGTTCGACACCATCAAGCTGCCCGGTTCCCGTACGGCGCTGGTGGTCGGCGACGTCATGGGACACGGTCTGAACTCCGCGGCGATGATGGGCCAGTTGCGGACGGCCGTGCAGACGATGGCCGCCATCGACATGCCGCCCGCGCAGCTGCTCCGCAGTCTGGACGACCTCGCCCAGCGCCTCGGCGACAACTACCTCGCGACGTGTCTGTACGTCGTCTACGACCCGATCGGGTCCCGGCTGACCATCGCCAACGCCGGGCACATCCCGCCGGTCGTCGTCCGCGCCGTGGACGGGCGCAGCGAGCTGCTGGACCTGCCGACGGGCGCGCCGATCGGGGTGGGCGGCGTGCCGTTCGACGCGGTGACCGTGCCCGTCGCGCCCGGTGACCGGCTCGTGCTGTGCACGGACGGCCTGGTGGAGGTGCGCGGCAAGGACATCGGCGTCGGGCTGGCCGCGCTCGCGGAGTCCGCCGCCCATCCGGCCGCCTCCATGGACGACGCCTGCGACACGATCATCCGGTCGCTGGCGGCCACGCTGAACGCGGGGCGGGGCGGCCGCAAGGACGACGTGGCGCTGCTGATGGCCCGGCTGAACGGCATCGCGCGTGCGGACGTGGCCGAGTGGCGGCTGCCCATAGCGGCGCGCGAGGTCTCCCGGGCCCGCCGGCTGGTCCGTGACCAGCTCGCGCGCTGGGGTCTGGAGTCCGCGGCCGATACCGCCGAGATCCTGGTCAGCGAGGTCGTGACCAATGCCGTACGGCACGCCCACTCCGAGCATGTCGTCCTGCGCCTGGTGCGGACGGACGCGCTGCTCTGCGAGGTGTCGGACGACGACCACAGCCTGCCGCAGCTGCTGAGCGTGCGGGACGAGGACGAGTACGGGCGCGGCCTGCGGGTGGTGAGCCGGCTGGCCCGTGAGTGGGGCACGAGCCGGACGGCCACGGGCAAGACGGTGTGGTTCGAGCAGTCGCTGCCGCAGGCGCGTCCAGTATCACGTTCGAACATCAGGTGAAAGAGCGTCCACCACTTCTGAAAGAATCGTTGCCACTCTTGCGGGGTGCCGAGACCGGGCAGTAGCAATTGGCCATGAGCGCATCGAGCCACGGTCCGACGGCATGGGAAGGCTTCTGGCGCGATGCGCCGGCAGGCGAGGGCGAGGTCTTCTGGGACGCGGCGCCGGCCCTGGCGGCCGCACGCCACCTCCCGCTCTTCGCCGACCACTTCGACCCGGCGCTGCCGGTGATCGATCTGGGGTGTGGGAACGGTACACAGACCCGCTTTTTGGCCGAACGCTATCCGCGCGTGATCGGTGTTGACGTCTCGGCGTCCGCAATTGACCGGGCCCGTCGGGAGGATCCGGCGCAGGTGGCCGAATACCGCCAGGTGGACGCGGCGGACGCCGCACAGGTGCAGGCGCTGCACGAGGACGTGGGCGAGGCGAACGTCTACGTACGCGGCGTACTGC
Organism: Streptomyces sclerotialus; assembly: GCF_040907265.1. Lineage (NCBI taxonomy): Bacteria > Bacillati > Actinomycetota > Actinomycetes > Kitasatosporales > Streptomycetaceae > Streptomyces > Streptomyces sclerotialus. The sequence goes on from NZ_JBFOHP010000002.1 coordinate 6,643,494, forward strand.
ACCAGTGCGCACCCGAGGACCGGCCGCGCGTCGTCGCCGGCATCGCCCGTCTCCTCGGCAGACGCGGCCGGGTCTTCCTCGTGGAGCCCTCCGAGGCCGCGAAGGCGGTTTTGATGTCCCTGGTCCAGCGCCCGGACGGCCCGCCGCCCAAGGTACGCGCCATCTTCTCCCACGGCATCGCGCCCGCCGAGATGCCCGACGGTGCCGTACCGGACCTGCTGGCCGCACACGGCCTGGAGATGTCCGGCTCCGGCCGCCTCCCCCTGATCACCACCGAGACCGGCTCCGACGGCACCCCCGTCGAGGTCCCCACCAACTGGCTGCTGGCGGGGCCCCGGGAGGTGTGAGGGCGGTACCGGCTTCACGCACGGCCCGCGGCGGCGGCGACGGCGTTCCGTACCCGTTCGGCGATCTCCGCCACCGTGCCGTCGGCGTCGACCGTCAGGAGCAGGTCCGCGTACGTCGCGAGCAGCGGCGCGGTCTGCCTGCGGTACACCCGCAGCCGGTTGCGGATGACGTCCTCGGTGTCGTCGGGACGGCCGCGGCCGAGCAGGCGGTCCACCACGACCTCCTCGGCCACGGCGAATTCGAGTACGGCGGTCAGCGCGGTGCCGTCCGCGGCGAGGAGGTCCGCGAGCACGTCGGCCTGCCGGACGGTGCGCGGGTATCCGTCGAGCAGGAAACCGTCGCGGGCGTCCGGCTCGGCCAGCCGGCCGCGGACCATGTCGTCGGTCAGCTCGTCGGGGACGAGTTCGCCCGCGTCGAGGTAGCGGCGGGCGGCGCGGCCCAGCCGGGTGTCATCGGCCAGGTGTTGCCTGAACAGGTCGCCGGTGGAGAGGTGCGGCACGCCGAGCCGTTCGCTGAGCAGGGCGGCCTGGGTGCCTTTGCCCGCACCGGGCGGGCCCACGAGGACGAAGCGCATGGGTGAGGGTGCCTTTCGGGGAGGGGCGGGCGGGGAGCGGACGCGTCACCGGCCGTCGAGGCCCGCGTTGATCGAGCCCATGACGGAGGCGTCGGCCAGGGTCGTGACGTCGCCGATCTCGCGGTTCTCCGCCACGTCCCGCAGCAGCCGGCGCATGATCTTGCCCGAGCGGGTCTTCGGCAGCTCCGGCACGACCGTGATCTGCCGGGGCTTGGCGATCGGCCCGATCTCCTGGGCCACGTGCGTGCGCAGCGGGCCCGCGATGTCCGTGCCCGCGCCCGCCGCGCTGCCGCGCAGGACGACGAACGCGACGATGGCCTGCCCGGTCGTCGCGTCGGCCGCGCCGACCACCGCGGCCTCGGCCACGCTCGGGTGCGAGACCAGCGCCGACTCGACCTCGGCGGTGGAGATCCGGTGCCCGGAGACGTTCATGACGTCGTCGACCCGGCCCAGCAGCCAGATGTCGCCGTCCTCGTCGTACCGCGCGCCGTCGCCCGCGAAGTAGTAACCCTGGCGTGCGAACCGTGACCAGTACGTCTCCCGGAACCGCTCCTCGTCACCCCAGATCCCGCGCAGCATCGCGGGCCACGGCCGGTCCAGTACGAGGTAGCCGCTCTCGCCCTTGCCGACCGGCACGCCCTGGTCGTCCACCACCCGCACCGATGTGCCGGGCAGCGGGGCCTGCGCGGAGCCGGGTTTCGGCGGCTTCGCCCCGGCCTGTGAAGGCAGCGGCGAGATCATGATGGCGCCGGTCTCGGTCTGCCACCAGGTGTCCACGACCGGCGCCCGTCCGGCGCCGAGGTGCTCGCGGTACCAGCGCCAGGCCTCGGGGTTGATCGGCTCGCCGACGCTGCCGAGGACGCGCAGCGAGGACAGGTCGTACCGGGCCGGTATGTCCTCGCCCCACTTCATGAACGACCGGATGAGCGTCGGCGCTGTGTAGTAGATCGACACCCCGTACTTCTGGATGATCTCGAAGTGCCGGCCTTCGTGCGGGGTGTGGGGCGTGCCCTCGTACAGCACGGAGGTCGCGCGGTTGGCCAGCGGCCCGTACACGAGGTACGTGTGCCCGGTGATCCAGCCGATGTCGGCGGTGCACCAGTAGACGTCCTGGCCTGGACGGTGGTCGAAGACGGTGCGGTGGGTGTACGCGGCCTGGGTGAGGTAGCCGCCGGTGGTGTGCAGGATGCCCTTGGGCTTACCGGTCGTGCCCGAGGTGTAGAGGAGGAACAACGGGTGCTCGGCGTCGAACGCCGTCGCCTCGTGCTGGTCCGGCTGTGCGTCCACCAGCTCGTGCCACCACAGGTCCCGCCCCTCGGTCCACGCCACGTCGCTGCCGGTGCGCCGGACGACGAGGACGTGCTCGATGCTGGGCGTGTGCGCGGTGGCCTCGTCCGTACCGTCCTTCATCGGTACGGCCGTACCCCGCCGGTACTGCCCGTCCGCCGTGATCAGCAGCTTCGCCTCGGCGTCCTCGATGCGGGACCGCAGCGCCGCCGGTGAGAACCCGCCGAACACCACGCTGTGCGGCAGCCCGAGCCGCGCGCAGGCGAGCATCGCGAAGACCGCCTCGGGGATCATCGGCAGCTGGACCGCCACCCGGTCTCCGGCGGTCAGGCCCAGCGAGAGCAGCGCGTTGGCGGTCCGGCAGACCTCGCGCTGGAGGTCGGAATAGGTGATCGTGCGGGTGTCGCCCGGCTCGCCCTCCCAGTGGAAGGCGACCTGGTCGCCGTGGCCTTCCGCGACATGGCGGTCGACGCAGTTGTACGCGACGTTCAGCCGGCCGCCGGAGAACCACTGCGCGAACGGCGCGTCGGACCAGTCCAGCACCTCGGCCCACGGCGTCTCCCAGTGCAGCCGCCTGGCCTGCCCGGCCCAGAAGGCCGTGAGTTCGTCGTCGGTCTGCGGGCGCGGATCACCTGCCGGGCCGGTCGCTGCGGCGACGGCGGACTCTTCGGTGGGCGGCGGGACGGACATGAGGGGGCCTCCGGGGGCGGGCGTCGGGACAGGTGATGCGCTCAGGCGAGCGGGGAGTGCGCTCAATGTGGCGCGGGGAGGTTGGCGGAAGGTTGGTGCGCGGGGCGCGCGGCCTGCCGTGACGGGGCTGACCGGCCACCGGCGGGGCGCCGGGCGGGCACGGTGGCGGCCCGTACGATGCGCGGCAGCAGCGGCCCCGCGGTCCGCCGGCGCAGCGCGCCGCGCCACACGCCCCAGCCGTACGCGAAGTCGTCCAGCCGCCGGACCGCCACGTGCGTCAGCGGATCCAGGCCCGAGGCGGCCCGCCGGTGGTCGAGCAGCCCCTCGGCCAGCGCGGCGGCGAGCAGTACCCGACGGGCCCGGCGACTCGCCGCGCCGGCCGCCAGCGCCAGCGGCCAGTGGTGCCGGGTCGCGCAGCGCAGCAGCTGTTCGGCGGTGCCGCGCAGCCCGGCGAGCGTGAGCAGCGCGGCAGCCCGTACCGGCGTGTCGGCGTCCGGCATCCGGCGGGCCAGCCGCGCCGCGGTCACCCCGGTCAGCGCCACCGCGGCGGCGGCCGGCAGCGGCCGCCCGCGCAGCAGCAGCGCGCAGGCGGCCACCGACCAGGGCGCGGCGTGCAGCGGCGGCACCTGCCCGGGGTGCCGCAGGGCCAGTTCGGCGGCACCGGTGCCGTACCCGGCGCGCTGCCCGAGCCAACCGCGCAGGCCGGTGCGGTGGTGGTGGCCCACGGTGGCGCCGGGTACGTACCGCAGCCGCCAGCCCGCCGCGTACAGCCGCATGCAGAGGTCCACGTCCTCGGCGACGCGGAGCCGGTGGTCGAAGCCGGCGCCGAGCGCGGCCCGCCGCACGACGAGCGTCGCGCTCGGCACGTACGCGAGCGCCGACAGCGGTACGACGGGTCCTTCCCGCGGGCCCATGTCCAGCGGCGACCTGACGGCTTCGTACCGGTCTAGGACGCCGCGCCGCACGCCGGGGCCCAGGGGCGCCGCGATGATGCGGGGCGCGGCGAGCGCCACAGCGGGGTCGGCGAACTGGGCCAGCAGCGGTGCCAGCCAGCCCGGTTCGGGCGCCACGTCGGAGTCGAGGAAGGCGAGGTACGGGGTGGTGGCGTGCCGCAGCCCGGTGTTGCGGGCCGCGGCGGGGCCGAGGTTGCGGGGGTGGCTCAGCAGGGTGGCGCCGTGCCGGGCCGCCGCGCGCGCCAGCGCCGCGGGCTCCCGCGACCCGTCGTCGACGACGACCACCGGCAGCCGGGCGGTCTGCGGGTCGGCCCGCAGCCGGGCCAGCAACCGGTCCACGAGGCCGGCCCGGCCGCGGGCGGGGACGACGACGGTGGTGTGCGCGTTCTCCGTACCGTTCTCCGGGCGCGCGGGTACGGCGCCGGCGGGCGGCCGCGGGTGCACCACGCCGGTGTCCAGCAGCCGCCGGGCGAGCGCCGCCGAGGTCGGGCCGGTCACGGTGAACCGGCCCCCGTCGAGCAGCCGCGCGGCCGTCGGCCCGAGCCGGAGCAGGCGGGGCGGCGCGCCGCCGAGCAGCAGCCGCCCGTCACGCGAGCGGTGCGCGTCGGCGGCGAGTTCGACGGCGAAGCCGACGGGCAGCCGGGTGTCCCAGGGACCCGGCAGGGGGGTGGGGGCAGGCGTCTCGGCCGTCCTGGCCGTCCTGGCCGTGCTGGTCATCCGTTGAAGCCTCCGTCCGCGTGCAGGACCGAGCCGGTGACGGCCCCGGCCTCGCGGGCGCAGGCCCACGCGACCACCGTGGCTATCTCTTCCGGCGCCAGCACCCGCCCGACCAGCTGGCTCCTGGCCAGGTCGGCGGTGTCGTCGAGGTGGTAGAGGTCGGCGGTGGCGCGCAGCATGGCGGTGTCGGTGGAGCCCGGGGAGACCGCGACCGCGTTGACGCCGGTGCCCTGGAGGTCGCAGGCGAGGCCGCGGACCAGGCCCAGCACGGCGTGCTTGGCAGCGCAGTAGCCGCCCAGGCCCCACAGGCCGCGGTGCGCGGCCGCCGAGGCGAGTGCCACGAACCGGCCGTGCCGGGGCTCGGGCCTGCGCAGCAGCGCGGGCACGGCGGCGCGCGCCAGATTCAGTACGCCGGTGACGTCCACGTCGAAGAGCGTCCGCCAGTCCGCTTCGGGCTGTTCCCAGACCGGGCCGCCGCCCAGGATGACCGCGGCCGCCGCCACCGCCGCGTCCAGCCCGCCGAACTCCCGCTCGGCCAGCTCGACGGCACGGCCGAGCGCGCCGGCGTCGCGCACGTCGGCCCGTACGGCGCGTACGTCGGTGAACTCGTCTTCCAGGGCGGCAAGTTGCTGAGGGTTCGCCAGGGGGTAGGGCACACCGGGGTCGTCCGCGCAGGCGTCGACCGCGACCACCGCCCAGCCCTCGCCCGCCAGTCGCCGTACGACCGCGGCGCCGATGCCCCGTGCGGCGCCGGTGACCACGGCCACCCGCCGTTCCGGCCGCGTCATCGTGCTCCCTCCGGCACCGCGCCGGGCCGCTGTGCGCGCCGGGAACCCAGCCGGCCGCCCTCGTCCACCTGCCAGCCGCCCGCGTCCGCCGCCAGCCGCTCGGCCATCCCGGCGAGCAGCCGTTCCCCTTCCGACGCGTGCGCCCCGGCCGGGTCACCGAGTACGCCCGAGGGGCTGACCGCGCGGACGGAGCTCGCCCTCAGCCGCGGCAGCAGTTGGCCGAGGGGATCGGTGGCCCCGGCGACCGCGCGGCCGGTGCGTACCGCCTCCGGCCGCAGCCGCAGCATCATCGACGTCTCGGTGCGCCCGGCGTGCGCGTCGGAGCCCGGCGGTACGCACGGCCACCAGGCGGCGTCCCGGCCCTCGTACCGCAGCCGTGCCACCGCCCGGGACAGCGCCTCGACGTTGCCGCCGTGGCCGTTCACCAGCAGCAGCCGCCCGGCCCAGCGCAGCAGCGAGCGCCCGAGCTCCAGGACCAGCAGTTCCAGCGCGGCCTGCCCGAGGGAGACCGTGCCGGCGAACCCTTCGTGCTCGCCGCTCGCCCCGTACGGCTGGACCGGCGCGACCACCACGTCCACCGGGGCTGCCGCGGCCACGAGCCGCGCCGCGGACCGCTCGGCGACGGCGCCCGCCACCGCGGCGTCGGTGTCCAGCGGCAGGTGCGGGCCGTGCTGCTCGCAGGAGCCGAGGGGGAGGAGTACGAGGGGGCCGCGGTCCGTGAGGTCCGGCCAGGCCAGGCCGGCAAGGTGCGCGGCCGGCATCTCAGACCGCGCCCAGGGTGCGGGTGAAGCCGGGCGGGACCACCACGTCGTCGCGGGTCAGCTCGTGGACGGACGAGCGGCCGAGGCCCAGCAGGGCGGAGTCGATGCCGCCGCGCAGGATGTCGAGCACGTTCTCCACCCCCGCCTGGCCGTTCGCGGCCAGGCCCCACAGGTAGGCGCGGCCGATCATGACGGCCTTCGCGCCGAGCGCCAGCGCCTTGACCACGTCGCTGCCCCGGCGGACACCGCTGTCCAGCAGCACCTCGATCCGGTCGCCCACCGCGTCCGCGACGGCCGGCAGTACGCGGATCGGGGCCGGGGTGCCGTCGAGGTTGTTGCCGCCGTGGTTGGTCACCGAGATCGCGGTGACCCCGGCGTCCACCGCGCGCCGGGCATCGTCCACCCGGCAGACGCCCTTGAGCAGGAACGGCCCGTCCCACTGCTCGCGCAGCCAGCGCACGTCCTCCCACGAGGGCGGCGGGGTCTGCATCCACTCGCCGTAGGCCCCGAAGAACGTGGGCGCGTCCTGCCCCGGCTCGCTGAGGTTGGGTGTCGTCAGGTCGGGCAGGCTGCGGGACCTGACGAAGTCACGCAGCCAGCGCGGGCGCGCGAGCGCCTCCGGGGCGAACCGCGCCATCGCCTTGAGGTCCAGCCGCTCGGGAATCTTCGGGCTGCCCCAGTCCCGGCCGTGCGAGAAGGACCAGTCGAGCGTGACGATCAGCGCCTTGGCCCCGGCCTCGCGGGCGTGTGCCATCCGCCGGAGCATGGCGTCCCGGGTCCCCATCCAGTACATCTGGAAGAACGTCCGCGGGTTGGCCGCGACGACGTCCTCCAGCGGCTTGCTGGCGAAGGAGCTCAGGCCCATCGCCGTGCCGCGGGCCGCGGCCGCGCGGGCCACGGCCACCTCGCCGTCGGGGTGCACCGCCTGCACACCGGTCGGGGAGATGATCACCGGCAGCGCCAGCTGCTCGCCCAGGACCGTCGTCGCCATCTCCCGCTTGGCCGACAGCCCGGCGACGTGCGGGGCGAACCCGAGCTGCGCGAAGGCCGCGGTGTTGTCGTCGTAGGAGACGCCCTTCTCGGAACCGGCGAGCAACGCGCTGTAGACGGATTTCGGCAGCCGCTTCCTGGCCCTGCGCTGGGCCTCCGCCACCGTCTCGAACCAACCGCTCATGGTCTTCTCTCTTTCGTCGTCTCTGTTCGGTGTCCGGTCGCGCGACGTGGCGACTGCTCACTCACCGCGGGTCCACGTCGAAGAGCGGGCTGGTGTCGCACGGCTTGGCCGGGACGCGTACGGACGGCATGCCCAGGGACACCGGGCGCGGCGTGGGGCTCGTACGGTGCGAGTGGTCCTTGCCCTGCGGCGGCAGCGCCTGCCGGTCGACGGCGGCCAGCGCGGCGGTGCCGTGGCCCTTGACGCACTCCGGGTCCGGGCCGTCCAGCGGCAGCCCGGTGAAGAACTTCGCGGCCATGCAGCCGCCCTGGCAGACGTCGAACGCCGAACAGGACGTGCACGCGCCGGCGGCCTGCTCGCCGCGCAGCCGCGCGAAGAGCGCCGAGGAACGCCACACCTCGTCGAAGCCGCCGGGCGAGCGGACGTTCCCCGCCTTGAAGGCGTCGTGGAGGGCGAACGGGCAGGCGTACACGTCGCCCACCGGGTCGATCAGGCAGACCACCCGCCCGGCGCCGCACAGGTTCAGGCCGGGTATCGGCGTCGAGCCGAGCGCGTTGAGGTGGAAGAAGGAGTCGCCGGTCAGCACCTTCTCGCCGTTGGCGACCAGCCACCGGTACAGCTCGCGCTGCTGCGCGTCCGTGGGGTGCAGCTCGTCCCACACGTCAGCGCCGCGGCCCGAGGGGCGCAGCCGGGTGAGGCGGAGCTGCGCCCCGAACCGGTCGGCGAGGGCGGCGAAGGCGTCGAGCTGCGGGATGTTCTGACGGGTCATCACCACCGAGATCTTGAAGTCGGCGAAGCCGGCCGCCGCCAGGTTCTCCATCGCGCGCAGCGCCATGTCGTACGAACCGGGCCCGCGTACCGCGTCGTTGACCTCGCGGGTCGCACCGTCCAGGGAGATCTGGACGTCGACGTAGTCGGTGGCGGCCAGCCGCGCGGCGCGCTCCGGGGTGAGCCGCAGCCCGTTGGTGGAGAACTTCACGCCCACCTGGTGTGCGATCGCGTAGTCCAGCAGTTCCCAGAAGTCCGGGCGTACGGTCGGCTCGCCGCCGCCGACGTTCACGTAGAACACCTGCATCCGCTGCAGTTCCCGGATCACCGACTTGATCTCGTCGGTGGTCAGCTCCATCGGGTCCCGCCGGCCCGAGGAGGACAGGCAGTGGGCGCAGGACAGGTTGCACGCGTAGGTCCACTCCCAGGTCAGGCAGATCGGGGCGTGCAGGCCGCCCTTGAACTGCTCGACCAGGGCCGGGACCGGCCCGTCGTGCGGGGCTTCGGGCGGGGCTTCGTAGAGGGTGGTCATCACCGGACTCCTCTTCCGCTTCTCTTCCGCTTCTCTTCCGCATCAGGTTCTGCTTCTCGTCCGCATCACTGCGGGATGATCATGTCCGCGGCGGCCAGCGAGGCGAGGGCGCGCAGGAAGGCGGTGCGCCGCTGCCCGGGGACGCGGTCCAGCGCCTCGGTCACGCTGGGGTGCCGGTCGAGCCCGGTGACGAGCTCGACGAGTTCGGGTGCCTTCAGGAAGGACAGCCGCCGGTTGCCGAAGTGGTACGCCAGCGCCCCGAACGGCTCGGGGCGCAGTGCGACACTCGGGTTGAGCCGGTAGGGCCGTCCGGCGTCGAAGGGGCCACAGGGGGAGGGCACGGCGGTGGCCTAGTAGACGCCGCACATGCCGTCGATGGAGACCTCCTCGACGAGGACCTCTTCGACGATGCCGTCCTCCGCTGCGGTGGCGGGCCGGTCGGCGGCGGTGGCGGGCTCGGTGGTACGGGCGTCCTCGTACATCTCAAGTCCTCTCTGGACGGGTGAGTGGGGGAGCCGTCGGGCTCCTGGAACGACGCTAGGGCGGCGGCCCGTCCCGTCTCGCCGTGCCTTCGGCCGCCGTCGCCCCCTCCGATCGGACGGGGCCCGTGCCCTGCGTCCGTGCCGTCCGGGCGTCCGGCCGACCGGGATCGCTCCCGCACCGCTTCCGGGGCGGGAAGCGGGCCCCCTACGTTCGGCCCGTCCGAGCTCCCCACCGCGGAGAGGAAACGTGTCCCGATGCAGGTAGACGAACTTCTCAAGCCGTTCCCGATCAAGGAGTTCCACCCGTTCCCGCGGGCGCTGCTGGGCCCCGGAGCCCACGAGCTGATCGGCCCCGAGGCGAAGAAGCTGGGCTTCCGGCGGGTGCTGGTGATGACCACCGGGCTGCGCGGCAGCGACACCGTGCACAAGATCGTGGAGTCGATGAAGTACCACGGCCTGGAGGTCGTGGTGTACGACCAGGTCGAGTCCAACCCCAAGGACTACAACGTCATGGACGCCGTGGCGCTGTACCAGCGGAACAAGTGCGACTCCTTCGTCTCGATCGGCGGCGGCTCCTCGCACGACGCCTGCAAGGGCGCGCGGATCTCGGTGGCCCACGACGGCCGCAGCGTCAACGAGTTCGAGGGCTTCAACAAGTCGGAGAACCCCAAGAACCCGCCGCACATCGCGGTCTCCACCACCGCCGGCACCGGCTCGGAGACCTCGTGGGCTTACGTCATCACCGACACCACGACCGACCCGGAGAACCCGCACAAGTACGTGGCGTTCGACGACGCCTCGGTCGCCACCCTCGCGATCGACGACCCGACGCTGTACTACGACTGCCCGCTGGACTACACCGCCCAGTGCGGCTTCGACGTCCTCGCGCACGCCTCCGAGCCGTACGTCTCCCGGCTCAACTTCCAGCCCTCGCTGGGCAACGCGCTGCACTCGATCAAGCTCACCGCGCAGCACCTGCGGCAGGCGGTGTGGAACGGCCAGGACCTGGCCGGGCGCGAGGGCATGATGTACGCGCAGTACATCGCGGCGCAGGCCTTCAACTCCGGCGGCCTGGGCATCATCCACTCCATCTCGCACGCGGTCAGCGCGTTCTACGACACCCACCACGGGCTCAACAACGCCATCGCGCTGCCCCGGGTGTGGGCTTTCAACATGCCGGCGCAGTACGAGCGGTTCGCCGACATCGCCGAGGCGATGGGCGTGGACACGCACGGCATGACCAAGGTGCGGGCCGCCGAGGCGGCGCTGGAGGCCGGGATCCGGCTGCTCCGCGACGTCGGCATCCCCGAGCGGTTCGTGGACGTCAAGCAGGACTCGTATGCCAAGAACCGCCTGGGCCAGGGCCCGACCGCGTACTACGCGAAGGCCTCCGTGATCAGCGGTGACGCCGCCGACGTCGACCGCATCACGCACCACGTCCTCGGCGACGCCTGCACCCCGGGCAACGCCAAGGAGTGCACCTTCGACACCGTCCGGCCGGTCGTCGAGCACTGCATGACCGGTGACCTGGACGACTTGCTCGGCTGAACCGCAGCCGAGTCCGACCCACAGCCGCGTCGGGCGGGGCCGGCCGCACACCGGCCCCGTGCCCCGCCCCCGGACGGACGGAGGAGCCGTGCCCGCCACACCCGCCCCCACCGACGAAACACCCACCGACGAAACACCCACCGACGAAACACCCACCGATGAGGCGCTCACCGATGAGGCGCTCACCGACACCACCACCGTGTTCGCCTCGGTCGAGGAGGTGACCGAGCGGTTCGCCGCCCACGGTTACATCGCCGATCGGCGCCTGGCCACGACCGTGTTCCTGCTGTCCCGGCTGGACAAGCCGGTGCTGCTGGAGGGCCCGGCCGGCGTCGGCAAGACCGAGCTCGCCAAGACCCTCGCCGCGGCCACCGGCCGCCGCCTGCTCCGCCTGCAGTGCTACGAAGGCCAGGACGAGAGCAAGGCGCTGTACGAGTGGGACTACGGCAAGCAGCTGCTCTACACCCAGATGCTGCGCGACAAGATCGGCGAGATCACCGCCGACGCACCCGACCTGGCGAGCGCCGTGCAGCGCATCGGCGGGCAGGACAGCGTCTTCTTCTCCGACCGCTTCCTCGCCCCGCGCCCGCTGCTGGACGCCATCCGCGGCGAGCAGCCCGCCGTGCTGCTGATCGACGAGGTGGACCGCGCGGACGAGGCGCTGGAGGCGGTGCTGCTGGAGTGCCTGGCGGAGTTCCAGGTCTCGGTGCCGGAGATCGGTACGTACACCGCGAAGGTCCCGCCGTACGTCGTGCTCACCTCCAACAACACCCGCGACCTGTCCGCCGCGCTCAAGCGCCGCTGCCTGCACCTCTTCCTGGACTACCCGGACGCGGAACGGGAGCTGGCGATCCTGCGGTCCAAGGAGACCGGGCTGCCGGAGGCCGCGGTGCGCCGGCTGGTGGAGGTCGTGCGCGGGCTGCGCGAGCTGGACCTGCGCAAGAGCCCCAGCATCTCCGAGACCGTCGACTGGGCCCGCACCCTCGCCGTCCTCGGTGTCGAGGAGCTGGACGCCCAGGTGCTCGCCGAGACTGCGAACGTGGTCCTGAAGTACGAGCGTGACATGGACCGGGCGCTGGAGGTGCTGCCCCGGCTCGTCGACCCGAACGCGGAGCTGCCCGTACCGGACGATCACCACAACGGACACGGACACGGACACGGACACGGCCACGGCCACGGACACGGCCACCACCATGACCACGACAGCTCCGGCCAGGGCGCCCGCGCCTTTTCCGCGATCACCCGCCGCAAGGCGTGAGGGGGCGGTGACGTGGAGAGCGGCCTGCACCGGTTCGTGCGCATCCTGCGCCTGTACGGCCTGCGGGTGTCGGTGTCGGAGGCGATGGACGCGATGCGCTGCGCGGCCCAGCCCGGCGTGCTGGCCGACCGGGAGACGCTGCGCGAGGCGCTGCGGCTGGCGCTGGTGAAGGACCGGCGGGACGACGCGGTGTTCGACGAGCTGTTCACCGCGTTCTTCTCGCTGCGCCCGCTCGGCGAACGGGACGACGGGCACGGGCACACCCATGAGCACGACGACCTCACCGACACCGGAGCCCTGGAGTCCTTCACCGTCTCCGAGGAGCCCTCGGAGACCCCGCAGCAGGGGCACAGCCACGGCAAGCCGGCCGACATCCGGGACTACTTCGACCAGCGTGACCTGGCCGAGCAGTACAACCTCCACCAGGAGGCCAACAAGATCGACCTGGCGTCGATGACGGACGAGATCGTGCTGTCCAAGGACGGCGCGCGGGCGGGCGGTGAGGACGTGCCCTCCGTGCAGCTGGAGACCGAGCGGCTGCACGGCGCGGGCATCCCCGGCGAGCTGTCCGCCGCGACCGGCCACCGGATCGACACCGAACTGTCGGTCGCCCAGCAGGACGCCCTCCTCGGGTGGCTCGCGACCGGTGACGACACGGACGACCTGGACCGGGAGGCGCTGGACGCGCTGCGCCGCCGTCTCGCAGGCACCCTCGACAACCTTCCCGAGCTGCTGAAACGCCACCTCGACCGGCTCGCCGAGCTGGAGTCGGCCGCCGTGGAGACCCGGATCGCCGAGCAGGTACGGGCCGAGCGCGTCGACGAGGACGAGCGGGCCGAACTGGAGGAGGCGCTGCGCCGGGTGGCGCGGTCCCTGCACGGCGCGCTGACCAGCCGGAAGCGCCCGACCCCGCGCGGCCGGGTGCACCCGGGCCGCACGATGCGCCGGAACATGCGGTACGACGGCGTACCGTTCCGCCCGGTCACCGTCACCCGCGCCGAGGACAAGCCGCGCCTCGTCGTCCTCGCCGACGTCTCGCTCTCCGTACGGTCCACCGCCCGCTTCACCCTGCACCTCGTGCACGGCCTGCAGTCGCTCTTCGCGCAGGTGCGGACCTTCGCCTTCGTCGACGAACCGACCGAGATCACCGAGCTGTTCGCCGAGCACCCGCTGGAGCGCGCGCTCGGCCTGGTCTTCGACGGCCTCCCGGCCGGCGGCCTGCTCGACACCGACGCCAACTCCGACTACGGCCGCGCCTTCGACCTGCTCCTGGCGGACCACGGCGGCGCCTTCAACCGCCGCACCACGTTCCTCGTACTCGGCGACGGCCGCGGCAACGGCAACGACCCGGGCATCGACGCCTTCGCCGAGCTGACCCGCCGCGTCCGGCAGACCCTGTGGCTCACCCCCGAGCCGCGCTACTCCTGGGGCCTGGGCGCGTGCGACCTGCCGCGGTACGCGGAGTTCTGCGACCGCGTGCAGGTCGTCGGCGACCTCGCCGGGCTGCGGCGCACGGCCGACCGCATCGCGGCGGAGGTGACGGGCCGGTGACCGCGCCCGACCGGCTCCGGCTCGCCGCCACCGCCATCGACCCGCTCGCCCCGCACCGCCCTGGCCACTACGCCGACCATCTGGTCAGCGTGGTCCGCGCGGGCACCCGCGAGAATGCCGGCGCCCCGGAACCCCCGGTCGTACGGACGGACCATTTCTGCTTGCGCCGCCGTGCCCACCGGATCGAGGTGACCCACCGGATCGCCCCGGAAGCGCTCGACAACGATCTGGCCGGGCTGCTCGCCGGGGAGCTGTTCGCGCCCGGCTGGCTGTCCGGGCCCGACGTCTTCGAGCGGGTCTTCACGGGGGTGGTGCGCTCCTGCGTGGACGGCCCGGTCCGCTCCTGGAGCCGGTTCTACGACAACACCCTGGCCCGCATCCGCGCCTGCTGGGAGGCGGCGGAGCCCGCCGGGCACTCCTCGATCGCCGGGTTCACGCCGGTCTACCGCCGCACCCTGGACCTGGTGCCGCCCGGCACCGTCCTGGACCTCGGCGCCTGCTTCGGCTTCCTCGCCCTGCTGCTCGTCGGACGGCGGCCGCGGGACACGCACACCGTCCTCGCCTCCGACGTGTCACCCGGCACGATGCGGCTGCTCGAAGCGGTCGCGGAGGCCCGCGGGACGCCGTTGCGCACCCTCGCCTGCGACGCCGCGCGGGTGCCGCTCCCGGACCGCTCCGTGGACACCGTCACCGCCATCCACCTGCTGGAACATCTCGACCCTCGGCACGGCACCGCGGTCGTGACCGAAGCCCTGCGGCTGGCCCGGCGGCGGGTGGTGATCGCGGTGCCGTACGAGGACGAGCCGACCGCGGCGTACGGGCACGTCCGCAGCTTCGACCGGGACCAGCTCACCGCGCTCGGCCGGGCCACCGGGCGCCCTTTCACCGTCACGGACTTCCACGGCGGCTGGCTGGTGCTCGATCCGGCCTGAGCACAGCGGGCGGGCCCCGTCAGATCACACCCATCTTGCTCGCCTCGTACACCGCCTCGGCCCGGCTCGCCGCGTCCAGCTTCCGCATGATGTTGCGGACGTGGAACTTCACCGTGGTCTCGGAGATGTAGAGCCGGGTGCCGATGTCGCGGTTGCTCAGCCCCCGGGCGAGCAGTTCCAGCACCCGCAGTTCCCGCTCGGTGAAGACCGGCCGGTCGGCCGGCGGCCGCATGGACCGCACCATCGCGGCCGCCGAGCGGGAGTCGAAGGCGCTCTCGTTGCGGGCCACGGCCCGGATGGAGCGCAGCAGTTCGGTGGTGTCCACGTCCTTGACCACATAGCCGCGCGCGCCGTGCTGGATCGCGCCCACCACCAGCGCGTCGTCGAGGAAGGTGGTGAGGACGAGGACCGCGAGGCCCGGATGGCGCTCGGTGAGCCGCGCGCACAGCTCCAGGCCCTCCGCGTCGGCCCCGGTGGACAGCTTCAGGTCCAGCAGCACGATGTCGGGGCCGGTGCGCTCGGTGACGGCGACGGCCTCCGCCGCCGTGCTGGCCTCCCCGACGATCTCCAAATCCGGCTCCCGCTCCAGGATGGAGCGCAGCCCCTGCCGGACGATCGCGTGGTCGTCGACGAGGACGACCCGCACCCGTGCGGTGGCCTCGGCGGCCGCGGCGGCCGGCGCGTCGGACGTGCGCTGCTCTGTGGTCATCGGGGTCGTCTCACTGGTCATCGGGGTCCTCCGGATCGGCACGGACCGGCAGCGGAATCTCCACCCGCAGCTGGATGCCGCCCAGCCGCGCCCGCCGGATGGACAGGGCGCCGCCCAGTTCCTCGGCCCTGGCCAGCATGTTGGCCAGCCCGCGGTGGCGGCCCGACAGGTCGGCGGCCCGGCACAGCCGCAGCGCCCGCCGGAGCTGCGCCGGGTCGCCGGTACCGTCGTCCGACACGCTCAGCACGACGGTGTCCGGGCGGTATCCCAGATGGATCACGGCCCGGCCGGCCCCGCCGTGCGCCGCCGCGTTGAACAGCGCCTCGCCGGCCAGCCGCAGGAGTGACTGCTCGGCATGCGGTGGCAGTGGCACGGGACTGCCCGCCACCCGTACGCGCACCTCCAGCTCGGACCGGAGATGGACCGACGACAGGCGTTCCAGCATCACCGGGAGCGGTCCCGGCGGCTCGTCGGAGGTGTGGTGCAGCGCGTAGATCGCGGCCCGCAGCTGTTCCACGGCCTGCCGGTTGAGGTCCTTGGCGGCCGAGAGCCGGTCGGCGACATCCGCCACCGGGCCGC
Organism: Streptomyces sclerotialus; assembly: GCF_040907265.1. Lineage (NCBI taxonomy): Bacteria > Bacillati > Actinomycetota > Actinomycetes > Kitasatosporales > Streptomycetaceae > Streptomyces > Streptomyces sclerotialus. The sequence continues at coordinate 6,659,145 of NZ_JBFOHP010000002.1, forward strand.
CCAGCGCGGCCAGTTCGGCCCGGCACACCTCCATCGTCATGCCCGCGCTGAGCACGTACTGCGTGACGCTGTCGTGCAACTCCCGGGCGATGCGGTGGCGTTCGTCGTCCAGCGCCTGCCGCTGCATCGCCTCGACCAGCCGCGCCTGCGTCTCCGCCAGCTCGGCGCTGCGTGCCGCGAGGTCCTTCGCCTGCCGGGCGGCGGCCTCGGAGAGCTGTTCCGTACGGCCGCGCAGCCGGGTCGCGGAGTGGAAGAGGTAGGAGTTGTGCAGTGCGACGGCCGCCTGGTTCGCGAGGACGCGCAGGATCGCCAGGTCGGTGTCGGCCACTTCGAGCCCACTGCCGGGCTGTGCCGCGATGCCGCCCACCGGCTCGTCGTCCAGCGTCATCGGGGCCCGCACCCAGCCGTCGCCGCCGCCCGCCGCCTCCGCCTCCCACGGCCGGGTCCGCAGCACCACCAGGTGCGCGCGTACGTCGGCGGGCAGCCTGGTCTCGTCGTCGATCAGCACGTCGTCGGCGAGCAGCAGGAACCGCGGCCGGGCGGCGCGCAGCGCACCGTCCGCCACCGCCAGCAGCAGCCGGCGCGCCTGAAGGTGCTCGGCCGCTGCCCGTACCACCGCCTCGACCAGCGCCCGCGGGCCTTCGGCCGTACGGACCAGGGCGCGGGAGATGCCGTCCAGCGCCTCCACGGCCCGCTCCAGGCGTTCGGTGGAGCGGACGTACGCCGGGTAGAAGGACCGTTTTCCCGAGCGCAGACCTGTGAGCGCGCCCAGATCCGTCCCGGCGCCTGGACCCTGACGGGTATCCGTCCCGGCGCCCGGCCGCTGACCTGCATCCGTCCCGACACCTGTTCCTGGTCCCTGACCTGCGTAGTTCATCGCGACCGCCTCACAGCGCCGCGCGGAAGAGCGCCTCGATGTCCTGCGCCCCGGCGTCCCGCGGATTGGTGGCCAGGCAGGCGTCCTTGAGCGTGGTCCTGGCCAGCCGCGGCAGATCGGTCTCGGCGACGCCGAGGCTGGCCAGGCCCTTCGGCACGCCCACGTCGTCCGCGAGCGCCCGGACCCGTTCGGCCAGCGCCAGTGCCGCTTCCTCCGGCGGTACCCCGTCGGTGGGCAGTCCGGCCGCTTCCGCCAGCGCGACGAAGCGGTCCGGGCGGGCCGCCGCGTTGAAGCGGATCACATGCGGCAGCAGCACGCCGTTGACCACGCCGTGCGGTGCGTCCAGCAGGCCGCCGACCTGGTGGCTCATCGCATGCGTCGCGCCCAGGATCGCGTTGGTGAAGGCCATCCCCGCCTCCAGCGAGCCCTGCGCCATCGCCAGCCGCGGGCTGACCTCTTTGGGCCGTACCTGTGTGCCCACCAGGTGGCCGGTGATCAGCTGGACGGCGTGCAGCGCGAGGGTGTCGGTGAGCGGATTGTGCGCCCGGGAGACGAACGACTCGATGGCGTGCGTGAGGGCGTCCAGGCCGGTCGCGGCGTTCAGCCAGTCCGGCATGGTGGTCAGCAGCCGCGGATCGATCAGCGAGATCTCCGGCACCAGCGTCCGGCTGATGATCGTGATCTTCACCTGCTCCGCGGTGTCCGTGATCACCGCGAACTGTGAGACGTCCGCGCCCGTACCGGACGTGGACGGCACCATCACCGTCGGCGGGATCGGCAGCCCCACCAGGTCCACGCCCTCGAAGTCCAGGATCCGGCCGCCGTTGCTGGCGAGGATCGCCACGCCCTTCGCCGCGTCGATGCACGACCCGCCGCCCAGCGCGATGATCACATCGCTGCCGCTCTCCGCGTAGCACTGGAAACCGGCCTCCACCTCGTGGTCCTTCGGGTTCGGCGTCACCGCGTGCCACACCACGGGGCGCAGCCCCACCTGCCGCAGATGACCGACCGCCTCGTCCACCCAGCCCGCCTCGATCAGGCCCGGGTCCGTGACGAGGAACGGGCGGCGGCCTCCGATACGCAGCGCGCAGTGGCCCAGCTCCGCCAGCGAACCGGGCCCGAACACGACCTCGGGCGCATGGAACTTGGCCAGTTGTGCGGGGGCCGCTTCCGTACCGCCGGCCGTCACGGTGCCGTTCGACAGCGGCATGCACCCTCCTGGAATGGGGGTCTGTGCTCCGGGCGCGGAGCGCAGTATTTTTACGGTTCACCGATCAATAACACCCTCGTCACATGCGCACAACGCTAGAGGCGGCGGGGGTGGGCGCAATACCGTCCACCGGGACGGGGAGATCCTGTCCGGTCGGACAGGTGCGCTACGGAAGCTGCCGGGGGACGATTATTGGTTGACCCTGCTGGAGACGACAAGGTCGATGACCCTGCTGAAGACGACAACGTTCGGGAACGCCCATGTCAGCAGTGCGGAGTGACCTCCGGCAGCGCAGAGCCGCGCTGGAGAACGAATGGTCCCGCTGGGTCCCGGAGCTGCGGACGGCCCGGCGGGCGGTGGACGGGAAGGCACCGCTGCGCCGCGAGGTGACCGAGTCCTGGGTCCGCTCGCTGCATACGGTGGACCCCGGCGTCGGCAGCGCCCCGGTCACCGACGGCGGTGAGGTACGGCCCCGGTGGGCGGAGTCGCCGCTGCGGCGGCCGGTCGACGACCTCGCCGACGAGCTGAACAGCATCGCCGACGACGCCGGATTCGTCGCCGGCGTCACGGACGAGTCCGGCACCCTCCTGTGGACCTGCGGCGGCCGCGTCATGCGGCGGCGCGCCGAGCGGGTCAACTTCGCGCCCGGCGGCCGCTGGGACGAGCAGGCCATGGGCACCAACGCCCTCTCCCTCGCGCTGCGCACCGGCCGTCCCAGCGCCGTCTTCTCCGCCGAGCACCTGGTCGCCGCGCTGCACGGCTGGGCCTGCTACTGCGCCCCGATCCACGCCCCCGACGGCCGCATCCTCGGTGTCCTGGACCTGTCGACGACCTGGGACCGCTCGCACCCGCTCGCCATGTCCACCGTCCGCACCCTGGTCTCCACCATCGAGACCCGGCTCCGCGCCGACCTCGGTGAGCGACGGCGAAGCGGTACGGCGGCGACCGGCGCGTCCGGCGTCCGGCTGACCTGTCTCGGTACGGAGGAGGCCGTACGCGGCGGCGCCCGAATGCGGCTGCGCCCCCGCCAGCTGGAGATCCTCACCCTGCTCGCGCTGGAGCCGGCGGGGTACACCCCGGAGCGGCTGCGGGACGCGCTGTACGGCGAACGCCCGGTGACCGCCTCGACGTTCAAGGCGGAGGTGTCCCACCTGCGGCGCGCCCTCGGCGGCGCGGTCGCCACCCGCAGATACGCGCTGACCACGCCCGTCGCCTGCGACGCCGCCGAGGTGCTGCGGGCGCTGGCGGCGGGCGACCTGGACGGGGCGCTGTCCCGGTACAGAGGCCCGCTGCTGCCGCAGTCCGAGGCGCCGGGCATCGTCGCCTGGCGCGAGCACCTGGAGGTCGCGGTGCGCGAGGCGGTGCTGGCCAGCGCCGTACCGGAACACGCGCTCGACTACGGAGCGCGCGCCCCGCACGACGCCGAGATCCACCAGCACGCGCTCTGTGTCCTGCCACCGGGCGACCCCCGCCGGGCCCTCGCGGCGGGCCGCCTGAGCACCGCGCTGCGCGACTGAACACCGCGCTGCGCGGCTGACACACCGCGCCAACCTTTCGCCAACCTCACGGGGTGAGAGTGGGCCGCACCCCGTACCCGTACTCCCGAGGAGCGCCACAATGGTGTACGCGCAGCCCGGCACAGAAGGCAGCGTCGTCAGCTTCGAGCAGCGTTACGACAATTTCATCGGCGGCGACTGGGTCGCGCCGGTGAAGGGCCAGTACTTCGACAACCCCTCACCGGTGGACGGCCGGACGTTCACGCAGGTCGCGCGGTCCACCGCGGCCGACGTCGAGCTCGCGCTGGACGCCGCGCACGCGGCCGCGCCGAAGTGGAGCCGCACCTCCACCACGGAGCGCGCCAACCTCCTCAACAAGATCGCCGATCGCATCGAGGAGCACCTCGAAAAGCTCGCGGTCGCCGAGACCTGGGAGAACGGCAAGCCGGTCCGCGAGACGCTGGCCGCCGACCTGCCGCTGGCCGTGGACCACTTCCGCTACTTCGCGGGCGCCGTACGCGGCCAGGAGGGCTCGATCTCCGAGATCGACGCCGACACCGTCGCGTACCACTTCCACGAGCCGCTCGGCGTCGTCGGCCAGATCATCCCGTGGAACTTCCCGCTGCTGATGGCCACCTGGAAGCTCGCTCCCGCGCTGGCGGCCGGCAACTGCGTGGTCATCAAGCCCGCCGAGCAGACCCCGGCCAGCATCCTGGTCCTCATCGACCTGATCGCCGACCTGCTGCCGCCGGGCGTGGTCAACGTCGTCAACGGCTTCGGCGTGGAGGCCGGCAAGCCGCTGGCGTCCAGCCCGCGGATCGCCAAGGTCGCGTTCACCGGCGAGACCACCACGGGCCGCCTGATCATGCAGTACGCCAGCGAGAACATCATCCCCGTCACGCTGGAGCTGGGCGGCAAGAGCCCGAACATCTTCCTGCCCGACGTCATGGCCGCCGACGACGACTTCCTGGACAAGGCCGTCGAGGGCTTCGTGATGTTCGCACTCAACCAGGGCGAGGTGTGCACCTGCCCGTCCCGGGCGCTCATCCACGCCTCGATCTACGACGAGTTCATGGCCCGCGCCGTCGAGCGGACGAAGGCGATCACCAGCGGCAGCCCGCTGGACCCGGCGACCATGATCGGCGCGCAGGCCAGCAACGACCAGTTCGAGAAGATCCTCTCCTACATCGACATCGGCAAGAAGGAGGGCGCCGAGCTGGTCACGGGCGGTGCCTCCCGGACCGTCGAGGGCTACGAGGGCGGTTACTACATCGAGCCGACGATCTTCCGCGGCACCAACGACATGCGGATCTTCCAGGAGGAGATCTTCGGCCCGGTCGTCTCGGTGACCACGTACGACTCGGTCGACGAAGCCCTGAAGATCGCCAACGACACGCTCTACGGCCTCGGCGCCGGCGTGTGGACCCGCGACGGCAACACCGCCTACCGCCTCGGCCGCGAGATCAAGGCCGGCCGGGTGTGGACCAACTGCTACCACGCCTACCCCGCGCACGCGGCGTTCGGCGGCTACAAGAACTCCGGCATCGGCCGGGAGAACCACAAGATGATGCTCGACCACTATCAGCAGACCAAGAACCTGCTGGTCAGCTACTCGGCGAAGAAGCTCGGGTTCTTCTGATGGGGACCCGCACCCGACGTGTCGAACTGACGCCGGCCGCCGAGGATCTGGTGTGCCGGCTGACGGAGACGCACGGTCCGGTGATGTTCCACCAGTCCGGCGGCTGCTGCGACGGCAGCGCCCCGATGTGCTACCCGCGCGGTGAGTTCAAGGTCGGGGCCGCCGACGTCCTCCTCGGCCACGTCTCCGAGGACGTGCCGTTCTGGATGAGCGCCGACCAGTTCGCCTACTGGCAGCACACCCACCTCACCGTCGACGTCGTACCGGGCAGGGGCAGCGGCTTCTCGCTGGAGGCCCCCGAGGGGGTCCGCTTCCTCATCCGCTCCCGGCTGCTCACCGACGGGGAACTGGCCCGCATCGAGGCCGAGCCGCCGCTCCCCACGGGTGCCGACACCGCCGGTTGAGGCCTTCGGGTACGGCCCGGGGCGCGGGCGGCCGTCGAGCCGTCCGCGCCCCGGGCCGTCCGGTGGTCACGCCGGGAGCGGCCGCTCGTACACCACGTGCTTCATCACGAGGGTGGAGCTGAGCCGCTGCACGCCCGGGAGCGTGGCCAGCTTCTCGTCGTAGAGCCGCTGGAAGGCCGGCAGGTCGGTGCTGACGATGCGCAGCAGGTAGTCGGGGTCGCCGAAGAGGCGCTGCGCCTGCAGCACCTGAGGGATGTCCGCGACGGCCTCCTCGAAGGCGGAGACGGTGCTGCGGTCCTCCTGGCGCATGGTCACGAAGACCAGCGCCTCGAACTTCAGCCCGACCGCCTCGGCGTCCACGACCGCGCGGTAGCCGCGGATCGCGCCGCTGCGCTCCAGCTCACGCAGCCGGCGGTGGCACGGCGAGAGGCTGAGCCCGACCCGCGCCGCCAGCTCCGTGACCGTGAGCCGGCCGTCCTCCTGGAGCTCCGCAAGAATTGTCCGGTCCAAGTCGTCCATGGGGAAAATCCTTCCACAGATGGCTACCGGGACGACACTGTCGGGGAACACTTTCCGGTCTCTCGCGACTAATCTCCCTCTCTGCCGCCGTCCGCACAGAGAGAACCAGCGAGAACCACGTCATGGCTGCCAGTTCCATAGCCGCCTTCTGGGCGGTGTCCGTCCTCCTCGTCCTCGTGCCGGGCGCGGACTGGGCGTACGCCATCACCGCCGGCCTCCGCGACCGGTCCGTCCTCCCGGCGGTCGGCGGCCTGATGCTCGGCTACGTGGGGCTCACCCTCGTGGTCGTCGCCGGTGTGGCAGCCGTGGTCGCGGACAACCCTCCGGTGCTCACCACCCTGACGGTGCTCGGCGCCCTGTACCTGATCTGGCTCGGGGTCACGACCCTGGCCCGGCCCGCGGCACCCGCGGCACCCGCGTCGGCCGACCCGGCCGAGGTGCCGGCCGGTGCGGCGCCCGGGGCGCGGATCCTCAAGGGCGCCGGCATCAGCGGCCTCAACCCCAAGGCGCTGCTGCTCTACATCGCCCTGCTCCCGCAGTTCGCCGCCGCCCACACGGGCGGCAGCAGCTGGCCCCTGGCGGCCCAGATCGGCGTGCTGGGCCTGGTGCACATGGCCAACTGCGGCGCGGTCTACACGGGCGTCGGCGTACTGGCCCGCACCGTGCTGCGCGCCCGGCCCGTCGTCGCCCGCGCGGTCACCCGCCTCTCCGGCGCCGCCATGATCGTGATCGGCGCACTGCTGCTCGTGGAGCGGCTGCTCCCCTGAGCCTCAGCCGGCGAAGCGGCGGACGTACCACCGCTGCCACGGCGTTTCGACGGCGTGCCGGTCGTAGTGGCGGCGCACGAACTCCACCGCCCGGTCCGCCGGTACGCCGTCCAGCACGGCGAGACAGGCCAGGGCCGTGCCCGTGCGGCCGCGGCCCCCGTCGCAGGCGACCTCGACCCGCTCGGCACCGGCCCGGTCCCACGCCTCACCGAGCGCCGCACGTGCCTGAGCACGGTCGCTGGGCAGCCAGAAGTCCGGCCAGCGCAGCCACCGGGACTCCCAGGGCAGCTCCGGTGGCCGCTTGCCGAGCAGATAGATGCCGTACGCGGGCGACGGCCCGGCGGGCAGCGGCCGGCGCAGCCCCCGGCCGCGCACCAGCCGCCCGGAGGGCAGGCGCAGCACGCCCGCGTCGGTGTGCTCCCAGGTTCCGGTCACACCATCACGGTACCGAGGAGCACCGTCCGTCGGCCGCGTTCCCGTCGCCCGGTACCGGATTGGCCGCTCCGTGCCACGGCACCTCGCTGCCGGTCTTCCGGCCGGTGACCGCCGTACCGGCAGGGCAGAGTGGTGCACACCCCGAAGAACTGCGGTACCTGGCAGGCCACCTCGTGACGGCCGGGCCGACCGCGCCCGAGGTGACCGCCGGCACCCGGCCGCACCCGCCCCCCTGCGCGTGGACGTGCTGACCCCTTGCGTGCTCACCGCATCGCCGACGCAACTGTGCCTGGAGGACACCGTATGACCACCATCCCCCGAACCACTGCCCCCAAGAGCCCGATGGCGGGCCGGCTGGGCGGCGTGCAGAGCTCCCCCGTGCGGGACCTGCTCGCGCTCATCGACCGGCCCGAGGTGATCTCCTTCGCGGGCGGCCTGCCCTCGCCCGAACTCTTCGACCTCGACGGGCTCCGGCGGTCCTTCCACGACGTCCTCTCGCCGGCCACGGGACGCCGCGCCCTGCAGTACTCGCCGACCGAGGGCGATCCGGCACTGCGCGGCCTGCTCGCCCGCCGGCTGACCGTGCGCGGCCTTCCGTCCACGGCCGACGACCTGCTGGTGACCACCGGCTCCCAGCAGGCCATCTCCCTCGTCGCGACCGCCCTCCTGGAGCCCGGTGACGTCGTCCTGGTCGAGGAGCCCACCTACCTCGCCGCACTCCAGTGCTTCCGGCTGGCCGGCGCCACCGTCGTGCCGGTCCGCAGCGACGAGGACGGCCTCGACCCGGCCGCCCTGCGGGAGGCCGTCGAGCGGCACCGGCCCACGCTGCTCTACCTGGTGCCGACCTTCGCCAACCCGACCGGCCGCACCCTGACCGGCGAACGGCGCCGCGAGGTGGCCGGGCTCGCCCACGAGCACGGGTTCTGGATCCTGGAGGACGATCCCTACGGCGAGCTGCGCTACCGGGGCGAGGCCCTGCCGCCGCTCAGCGCGTACCCGGGCGGCCAGGAGAACTCGGTCCACCTGGGCAGCTTCTCCAAGATCGGCGCGCCCGGCCTGCGCCTCGGCTGGCTGCGCGCCCCCGGGGAACTGCTGCGCGCCCTCACCATCACCAAGCAGGCCACGGACCTGCACACCTCCACCGTCGACCAGGCCGCGGTGGCGCACTACCTGGCCGGGACCGACCTCGACGCCCGGGTGCGCACCCTCCGGGACACCTACCTGCCGCGCCGCGACGCCATGACGAAGGCCCTCGCCGAGGTCACGCCGCCCGGCACCACCTGGAGCGACCCCGACGGCGGCATGTTCCTCTGGGTGCGGCTGCCCGAAGGCACGGACAGCGCCGCACTGTTGCGGACGGCGCTCCGGCACGACGTGGCCTTCGTGCCCGGCGCCGCCTTCTACCCCGGCGAGCCCGACCGTGCGACGCTGCGCCTCTCCTTCAGCAGCTACCCACCGGAGGGCATCGCCGAGGGGATGCGCCGCTTCGGCGCGGCGCTGGCCGAAGCGCCTTCGGGTGCGCGCTGACCCGCCGCCCGTACGGTCCGGCTCAGTCGAGCAGTCCCTGCAGCACCGCCTCGACCCCGGCCTGGAAGCGGCTCTTCGCCCCGAGCCGCGCCATCAGATCGGCCGTCAGCCGCCGCAGCGTCCGGAGGGAGATGCCGAGTTCGCGCGCCACCGCCTCGTCCTTGCGCCCCGCGGCCAGCAGCCGCAGCGTGGCACGGTGCTGCGGGGTGAGCTCGGTGCCTCCGCCGCCCGGACCGAAGCTCCCCAGCGGCGTCGCGGTCGCCCAGAACATCGTGAAGACCTTGGTCAGAAGGGATGTCAGCTCCTCGCCCCTGACCACCATCATGGTGTCCGGGACGTCCATGTGCAGCGCCGGTACCAGCGCCTGCACCCGGTCGACGACCACCAGGCGGAACGGCAGGGCGGTGGCGAGACGCACCTGCGCACCGGCCGCCCGAAGGTCCTCCAGGTGGGCGGTCGTCTGCGCGAGCCGGGTCATCGGGTGCAGGTGCATGCTGCGTACGATCACCCCGCGCTCCAGGAGCTTGCGGTAGCGGCGGGTGCGGAAGTCCAGGTCCTCCGTGGGCAGTACCCGCCCCGGATGCATGGCGAGGACTTCGGACGAGGCCGTGTCCACGATGTCGTTGAGCATCGAGGTGATCCGCTCGTCCCCGGTGACGAGGTCCAGGCCGGGGCCTGCCGCCCGGGCCAGCTGGAGGGGCAGGAACGCCTCGCGCAACTCCCTGATCTGCCCGTGCACGTCGCGGATCCGCTCCGCGAGCCGGCCGGTCAGCTCGTCCTCGGCGGCGAGCAGCCGCAGCAGCGCCGCCTCGGGGGCGGTCGCCCGTGGGGCCGTGCGCTGCTCCTCGGAGTGCCGCAGCAGACCGAGGCGCAGCAGCTCCTCCTGGGCCTCTGCCACCTCGTCGGCGGTCATGCCGAGCTGCTCGCAGACCTCCTGCGGGGTCCAGCGGTCGTGTGCGGAGACGTAACGGAAAAGACGGAGTGAATGGGGAAGCACCGGCGCTCGCCAAGGTAGGGAAGGGGAAGCCGCAGCACTCTGGTACCCGCGTGCCGCGGAGGCGGCGCGCCGCGACCCGAGAGGGGACATCGTCACCGCAGGTCACGACCTCGCCGACGGGTCCGGGCACTGCTCCTCCCGCTTCTTCGGTGGACTGGACCTCAGGAGTTTTCCACAGGCATGGCCCGGGCGGATCGCCTCGCGTAACGTGACGAGGTGTGAAGATCCCCGCGCCGTGCGGGGGTCGTCGGCGTCAGGCCCGTGACCTGCGATAGGACTGGTGCATGGTGAAGATCCTCATCTCTGCGGACATGGAGGGCGCCACCGGCGTGACCTGGCCTGCGGACGTGCTGCCGGGGGCGAGCCAGTGGGAGCGCTGCCGTCACCTGTTCACCTCCGACGTCAATGCGGCGATCGCCGGGTTCTTCGACGGCGGTGCCGACGAGGTGCTCGTGAACGAGGCGCACTGGACGATGCGCAATCTGCTCCTGGAGAAGCTGGACGAGCGGGCGCAGCTGCTGACCGGGAAGCACAAGTCGCTGAGCATGGTCGAGGGCGTGCAGCACGGCGACGTGGACGGCATAGCCTTCGTCGGCTATCACACCGGCGCCGGCACGGAAGGCGTGCTGGCGCACACCTACCTCGCCAATTCGATCACGGGCGTCTGGGTCGACGGCACCCCGGCGAGCGAGGGCTACCTGAACTCCCTCGTGGTCGCCGAGTACGGCGTCCCGGTGGTGCTGGTGACCGGCGACGACCGGACGTGCGCCGACGCGAAGGGGTACGCACCCGACGCGCGGGGCATCGCAGTCAAGGACTACGTGTCGCGGTACGCGGCGGTGTGCCGCCCGCCGGCCCGCACCGCCGCCGACATCAGGGCGGGGGCCAGGGAAGCGGCGGCGCTGGCGCGGCGGCACGAGCCCGTGCGACGCGGCCCGTTCACCGTCGAGGTGGAGTTCGACGCCGAGCACCTCGTGGGCGCCGCCACGGTCGTGCCGGGCGTGGAGCGCAGCGGCACCCGCCGCGTCCGTTACGAGAGCCCGACCATGTACGAAGGTATCCGCTGCTTCAAAGCGGTCACCACCCTCGTCTCGTCCGCCGTTGAGGAGCAGTATGGCTGAGCAGATGACCGATGAGGCGGAGCTGATCGACGGCGAAAGAACCGCGCCGGCCGCCCGGCCGGACAGTGCCGTCGACGACCTGGCGCTGGAGGAGGTGGTCCGCTTCACCTCGGAGCTGATCCGGATCGACACCACCAACCGGGGCGGCGGGGACTGCCGGGAGCGGCCGGCCGCCGAGTACGTCGCGGCGCGGCTGGCGGAGGCGGGTATCGAGCCCATCCTGCTGGAGCGCAGCCCCGGCCGGACGAATGTGGTGGCCCGCATCGAGGGCACCGACCGGTGCGCCGACGCGCTGCTGGTCCACGGCCATCTGGACGTGGTGCCCGCCGCGCCGCACGACTGGAGCGTGCACCCCTTCTCCGGCGAGGTCCGGGACGGCGTGGTCTGGGGCCGCGGCGCGATCGACATGAAGAACATGGACGCGATGGTGCTGGCAGCGGTGCGGGCCTGGGCGCGGTCCGGGGTCCGCCCCCGGCGGGACATCGTGCTCGCCTTCACCGCCGACGAGGAGGCCAGCGCCGAGGACGGCTCCGGCTTCCTCGCCGACGCGCACCCCGGCCTCTTCGAGGGCTGTACGGAAGGCATCAGCGAGTCCGGCGCCTTCACCTTCCACGCGAACGACGGTCTCCAGCTGTACCCGATCGCGGCGGGGGAGCGCGGCACGGCCTGGCTGAAGCTCACCGCGAACGGCAAGGCGGGCCACGGCTCCAAGGTGAACCGCAGCAACGCCGTGAGCCGGCTCGCCGCCGCCGTCGCCCGCATCGGCGCACACGAATGGCCGGTGCGGCTCACCCCCACCGTCCGCGCCGCGCTGAGCGAGCTGGCCGCGCTGCACGGGGTCGAGGCCCGGCTGGACGCCACCGACCCGCACGCCCTCGCGCGGGACGTCGACGCGCTGCTGGCCGCCCTCGGGCCGGCCGCCGACCTGGTCGCGCCGACGGTGCGCAACAGCGCCAACCCGACGATGCTGGACGCCGGTTACAAGGTCAACGTCATCCCGGGGAGTGCCACGGCCTTCGTGGACGGGCGGGTGCTGCCCGGCGGCGAAGAGGAGTTCCGCGCCACGCTCGACCGGCTCACCGGGCCGGACGTGGCGTGGGAGTTCCACCACGGAGAGGTGGCACTGGAGGCCCCGGTGGACGGGCCGACGTACGCCGCGATGCGGGCCTCGGTCGAGCGCTTCGACCCGCAGGCCAAGGTCGTGCCGTACTGCATGTCGGGCGGCACGGACGCCAAGCAGTTCTCCCGGCTGGGCATCAGGGGGTACGGCTTCTCGCCGCTGAAGCTGCCCGAGGGCTTCGACTACCAGGCGCTCTTCCACGGCGTCGACGAGCGGGTGCCGGTGGAGGCGCTGCACTTCGGGGTGCGGGTGCTGGACGACTTCATGGTGCACAGCAGGGGATGAGCGCGCGCGGGAGCGGCCCGCCGCGCGCTGCCGGAGACGAACGGACTGAGAGGAACACCGCCATGGTGACCACGGCGCCCTACGGGACCTGGCCGTCACCCATCGACGCCCGCCTGGTGGCCGCCCACGACGGCCGTCCGGAGTACCTCGGCGTGGTGGGTGAGGAGGTCTGGTGGACCGCGCCGCGGCCCGAGGAGGGCGGCCGCCGCGCGCTGGTCCGGCGCCGTCCGGAGGGCGCCGAGGAGTCGGTGCTGCCACCGCCGTGGAACGTCCGCAGCCGGGTCATCGAGTACGGCGGCCAGCCCTGGGCCGGTGCCCAGGACGCGCAGGGCGCGCCGCTCCTCGTCTTCGTCCACTTCGCCGACCAGCGGCTGTACGCGTACGCGCCGGACGGGGGCGGCGAGCCCCGGCCGCTCACCCCGCTCTCCGCCGTGGGCGGCGGCCTGCGGTGGGCGGACCCGGTGGTGCTGCCGGACCGCGGTGAGGTCTGGTGCGTACTGGAGGAGTTCACCGGCGAGGGCCCTTCGGACGTGCGTCGGCTGATCGCCGCCGTGCCGCTGGACGGCTCGGCGGCGCAGGACCGCGCGGCCGTGCGCGAGCTGAGCGACGACCGGCACCGCTTCGTCACGGGCCCGCGGCTCTCCCCGGACGGCCGCCGCGTCGCCTGGATCGCCTGGGACCACCCGCAGATGCCGTGGGACGGCACGGTCGTGATGCACGCGGAGATCACCGAGGGCGGTGGCTTCACCGGCATCCGGCCCCTCGTGGGCGGCACCGACGAGTCCGTCGCGCAGATCGAGTGGGCCGCCGACGGTTCACTGCTGTTCGTGTCCGACCCCGCCGGCTGGTGGGAGCTGCAGCGCATGCATCCCGACGCGGTGGACGGCGGGGCCGCTTCGGCGACCCGGCTGTGTCCGGGGCGACGGGAGGAGTTCGGCGGGCCGCTGTGGAAGATCGGCCACCGCTGGTTCCTGCCGCTGGCCGACGGCACCGTCGCGGTGCTCCACGGCCACGGCACCACCGCGCTGGGCATCCTCGACCCGGTCAGCGGCGAGCTGGTCGACGCGGTGGGGCCGTGGACCGAGTGGGCGCCCTCGCTCGCCGCGCACGGCAGCCGGGTCATCGGCATCGCCGCGAGCCCGCGCAGCGCGTACGAGATCGTGGAACTGGACACGGTGACGGGCCGCGCGCGGGTGATAGCGGCCCGGCACACCGACGTGCTGGACCCGGCGTACTACCCCGAGCCGCAGGAGCGCACGTTCACCGGCCCGGACGGCCGGGAGATCCACGCCCACGTCTACCCGCCGCACAGCCCCACGCACACCGCGCCGGACGGCGAGCCGGCGCCCTTCGTGGTGTGGGCGCACGGCGGCCCGACCGGCCACGCCCCGCTCGTCCTGGACCTGGAGATCGCCTACTTCACCTCGCGCGGCTTCGGCGTCGCGGAGGTCAACTACGGCGGCTCGACGGGGTACGGCAGGGAGTACCGCGAGCGGCTGCGCGAGCAGTGGGGCGTGGTGGACGTCGAGGACTGCGCCGCGGTCGCCCGGGCGCTGGCCGACGAGGGCACCGCCGACCGCTCCCGGCTCGCCGTCCGCGGCGGCAGCGCCGGCGGCTGGACCACCGCCGCGTCGCTGGCCGGTACGGACCTCTACGCCTGCGGCACGATCAGCTACCCGGTGCTGGACCTGGCGGGCTGGGCCGGCGGGGGAGACCCACGACTTCGAGTCGCGGTACCTGGAGTCGCTGGTCGGCCCCGCGGCCGAGGTCCCCGACCGGTACCGGGACCGTTCGCCGCTGCACCAGGCCGACCGGATCTCCGTGCCGTTCCTGCTGCTCCAGGGCCTGGACGATGTGATCTGCCCGCCCGCGCAGGCCGAGCGGTTCCTCGCCGAGGTGGCCCGCTGCGGCATCCCGCACGCCTGTCTGACGTTCGAGGGGGAGGGGCACGGCTTCCGCCGGGACGAGACCATCGTCCGCGCCGTCGAGGCCGAACTCTCGCTGTACGCGCAGACCTTCGGCATCGCGCGTACGGACGTGCCGATGCTGGAGCTGGGCAAGTGACCGTAGCCGAGCGAGTGGCTGGGCAAGTGACCGTAGCCGAGCGAGTGGCTGGGCATGTGACCGGTCCCGGGCGAGCGCGGGGCGGGCGCGCGGGAGAGGGGCCGCGGTGACCGTGCGTCCCGCGGCCAGGCCGCCGCGGCTGCGCCCCGGGGACCGGGTGGCCGTGGTCGCGCCCAGCGGCCCGGTCGCCCCCGAGCGGCTGGACGCGGGTCTGGACATCCTGCGCGGCTGGGACCTCGACCCGGTCCTGTCGCCCCATGTGGGCACCGGCCACCCCGGGCTGCCTCACCTCGCGGCGCCGGACGAGTGCCGCGCCCGTGATCTCCAGGACGCCTGGTGCGACCCCGGGACGGCCGCGGTCTTCGCGGCGCGCGGCGGGTACGGCGCCCAGCGCATGGTCGACCTGCTGGACTGGGCGGCGGTCCGGGCGGCGCGGCCCAAGCCGCTGATCGGGTTCAGCGATGTGACGGTGGTGCACGAGGCGTTCGCGCTGCGCGCCGGGGTGGCGACGCTGCACGGCCCCGCGGTGGCTGGCGAGGTCTTCCTCAAGGACGAGCCGACCCGCGAGCACCTGCGGCGCACGCTCTTCACCCCCGGGGACACGGCCGTGACGACCCTGGCACCCGGCACGGCGCGCACGCTCTTCCCCGGGCGGGCGCACGGCGTCACCTTCGGTGGCTGCCTGGCGCTGCTGGCGAGCGAGGTGGGCACCCCGGCCGCCCGCCAGGACGCGGCCGGCGGCCTCCTGCTGCTGGAGGACGTGGGGGAGCAGCCGTACTCCGTCGACCGGGCGCTGACCCAGTTGCTGCGCTCCGGCACGCTGGCCGGCGTCGCCGGGGTCGTGCTCGGTTCCTGGGCGCGCTGCGGTCCGTACGACCGGATCCGCGCGGTGCTGGCGGACCGGCTGGGCGGGCTCGGGGTGCCGGTCGTCGAGGAGTTCGGGTTCGGGCACGGCGACTCGGCGCTCACGGTGCCGCTGGGCGTGCCGGCCACCCTGGACGCGGACGCGGGCACCCTGACGTTCGACGTGCCGCCGCTGCTCTGACGAACCGGTCAACGACCGTGCGACCGGCCGTAGCTGACGCGCCGGTAAGAAGTTGTGTCGACTCCGTTGACATGTTCAAAACGCATGCCGGACCATGAGCGCGCCGTACTGACTGGTAGGTATGGCGTGTCCCTGTGGAGGTCAGCGTGTACCGAGCAGTGTCCCGCCCCGTTCTGCGTACATCACTCGCCCTGTTGGCCGCGGTCTCCCTGGCGGCCCCGCTCGCGCTCGCCGGCCCGGCAGCGGCCGCCGACCCCTTCGACGTCACCGCCGTGAAGCTGACCGTGCGGGCCGGTGACCGCGACTGCACGGTCGACGCCGACCTGTACCGTCCGGCAGGCGTCGACGCGGCGCACCCAGCCCCCGCGATCCTGACCACCAACGGCTTCGGCGGCAACAAGGTGGACGGCTCGACCGCCGCCACGGCCCGGGCGTTCGCCGCCCGCGGCTACGTCGCGCTCTCCTACTCGGGCCTCGGCTTCGGGAAGTCCGGCTGCCCGATCTCGCTCGACGACCCGACGATCGACGGCAAGGCCGCCGGCCGGCTCATCGACTTCCTCGCCGGCACCCGCACCGCCGACGACGGCACCCGCGTCGACTACGTCACCAAAGAAGGCGCGGACGGGACGAAGGCCACCGACCCGCGCGTCGGAATGATCGGCGGCTCGTACGGCGGCGCCATCCAGATGGCCACCGCGGCCGTCGACGACCGCGTGGACGCGCTCGTGCCGATGATCACCTGGAACGACCTGGCGTACGCGCTGGACCCCAACAACGCCGACCAGCCCGCGGGCAGCGTCAGCAACGACGTCCCCGGTGTCTACAAGAAGCAGTGGACGAACGGCTTCTTCCTGATCGGCGAGGCGCAGGGGCTGCTCAATCCGAGCCTGGACCCGTCCCGGCTCGGCGGCGCCGGCTGTCTGCACTTCGTCGCGAAGGCCTGCGAGACCAAGCGCCTGCTGGACTCGGGGCGTTACCCCGCCGACAGGACGAAGCGGATGCTCGACTACGCGCGCAGCGTCAGCCCGGTCTCGTACCTGAAGGACGTGAAGGCGCCGACCCTGCTGGTGCAGGGCCAGGCGGACAGCCTGTTCAACCTCAACGAGGCGGCGGCCACGTACCGGACGCTGAAGGCGCAGGGCACCGAGACCAAGATGATCTGGCAGTCCTGGGGTCACAGCGGCGGCATGACCGACCCGGCGTCCGGCGAACTGAACCTCGCCGAGGGCAATCTGGAGACGAGCTACGTCGGGCAGCGCATCCTCGCCTGGTTCGACCGCTACCTCCAGCACAGGAAGGGCATCGACACGGGGCCCGCGTTCGCCTACTACCGCGACTGGATGCCCGCCGGGCAGACGTACGGCACGTCGGCCGCCTTCCCCGCGAGCGGCGACTCCTGGAAGCTGTACCTGTCCGGCGACGGCAAGCTCGTCGACGACCGTGCGAAGGTGGCGCGCGGCAGCCGTGAGTACCGCAACCGGCTGCTGCCCACCAGTCATTCGGAGAGCCAGCTCGCGGGTCTCCTCGGTCTGCCGGACCCCGCTCCGTACGACATCAGGGGCACGTACCTGGACTGGACCTCGGAGCCGGTCGAGGGCGGGCCCGTCGACGTGGTGGGCGCCCCGAAGGCCACCCTCGAGGTCGTCTCACCGCGTACGGAGAAGGTGCAGGACTCCGGTGACGCCGCCGACAAGCTGGTCCTCTTCGCCAAGCTGTACGACGTCGCGCCGGACGGGTCCAAGACGCTGGTGCACCGGCTGGTGGCGCCCGCGCGGGTGCCGGACGTGACCCGTCCCTTCACCGTCGAGCTGCCGGCCGTCGTGCACCGCTACCAGCCCGGCCACCGCCTGCGGTTCGTCATCGCGGCGAGCGACACGGCGTACTACGGCAACCGGGGCGTCAAGCCGGTGACCGTCGTCAGCGCGCCGGACGACACGGGCACGGTCGAACTCCCGCTGGCGGGGCGGTAGCCGGGCGCGGGGCCCGTCAGTCCTTCACCGTGATCGCGCCCACCGGGCAGGCCCGGGCCGCCTCGTGGACGAGCGGGTCGGCGGGCGCGTCGGCGGCGCGCGGCACCAGCGCGCTGAAGCCGTCGTCGTCCTGCGTGAAGGTGTCGGGCGCGGTGAGGGCGCACTGGCCCGCGCCGATGCAGACGCTCGTGTCGATGTCGATGTACGGGTTCGGCATGGTGGCTTCCCTCGGTCCGTAGGGGGGCTGCTGCGGAGGAGCCGGCCCGGCGCGGTGGGAGGTGCTGCCGTGTCGGGGACGGGGCCGGCCGTGGTGCGGTGAGCGGTGTACCAACTGCTACCAGGCGACGGGGAGTTCCACCATGCCCTGGATGGTGTCGCCGGGCTTGAACGGGATGTCCTCGGCCGGGGCCGCGAGGCGGAGGCCGGGGAACCGGGCGAAGAGCGAGTGCAGCGCGATCTCCAGTTCGGCACGGGCGAGGTTCTGTCCGAGGCACTGGTGGATGCCGAAACCGAACGCGACGTGGTGCCGCGCGGAGCGGTCCCAGTCCAGCTCGTCCGGCGACGCGTACGCCGCGGCGTCACGGTTGATCAGTGAGGTGGACAGGACCACGCCCTCACCGGCCTTGACGGTCACCCCGCCGATCTCGATGTCCGCGGTCGCCACCCGCAGCATCCCGTCCGCGATGGAGAGGTAGCGCAGCAGCTCCTCGACCGCGGTCGGCATGAGCGACGGGTCCGCGCGCAGCGCCGCCAGCTTCTCGGGCTGCTGGAGCAGCGTGAACGTGCCCAGCGAGATCATGTTGGCGGTCGTCTCGTGCCCGGCGATCAGCAGGATCATCGCCATGCCCACCAGCTCGTCGCGCGGCAGCTCGCCGGTGCGCAGCCGGTCGGCGATCAGCTCGTCCAGCAGCCCGTCGCCCGGTTCGGCCTCCTTCCGGGTGATCAGTTCGCCGAAGTAGGCCTCCAGGTCGTCCAGGGCCTTACGCGAGTCGTCCGCGGTCGGCCCGCGCAGCAGCCGCCGCGACGCGGCCTCGAAGAACTCGTGGTCGGCGTACGGGACACCGAGGAGCTCGCAGATGACCATGGACGGCACCGGCAGCGCGAACGCGGTGACCAGCTCGGCCGGCTGCCCGGCAGTCGCCATGTCGTCCAGCAGGCGGTCGACGATCTGCTGGATGCGCGGGCGCATCGCCGCGATCCGCTTCAGGCCGAAGCTGGGGATCAGCATGCGCCGCTGGACGTTGTGCTCGGGGTCGTCCACCCCGAGGAGCGTGGCGCGGCTCTTGCGGTCCTCGTCGCGCAGCCCTTCGAACCGGGCGCTGGGGACCGGGAAGTCGGGGTTCAGCCGGTCGGACGACAGCCGCTGGTCGGTGAGCAGGGCGCGTGCCTCGGCGTGCCCTGTCACAACCCACACCTCCCGTCCGTCGTAGAGGTGGACACGGGAGAGCGGCCCCTGCTCGCGCAGGGGCGCGTAGGCGGTGGGCGGGTGGTAGGGACAGGTGCGGTCCTGCGGGAACGCGACGGTTCCCGGCACCGCTTCCGATATGGCTTCCGACACGGCGTACCTCCGGTGCGCTAACTCGGTTGTGCCTTTCTCATTTCACGTCTTGTCAGGAGAAATCACTACGCCAAGTTCGGCCAAGCCGTCGCTTACTGACACGAGTTTCCGGAGTGTCTGCTAGAGGGACGCTGAGCAGGGCGTACGGGGCGGAGTGCGGGGGTGTGGCGCCTGCCGGGTGGGACCGCTGTGCCCGACTGACCCCGTCCGCCCGGTCCGTGCCTGGCCGAGAAGTGCCGGGTGCGGGGGAACGCTTCGCGCCGATCCGGCTCCGGCCACCGTCCCGATCAGTGCCCTTCCCGCGAATGGCACTCAGTGCCACACTGGCCGGATGGACGACGACACGGGGCACCGAGCGGACGCGACGGCCCTGGTCTGGGCCGCGCTCGGCGGCGAGGCCGGACTGGCCGGGCGGGTGCGCCACGGCGGTGCGCGGGGGCTGCTGCCGGCGCGGCTGCCGGTCATGGACCTGGCCGGAGCGGCCGTCGCGGGGTGCGCACTGGCCGGCGCCGAGCTCGCCGCGGCCCGCACCGGTGGTGCGCTGCCGGCCGTACGGGTCGACGACGGCGCCGTGGCCACCGCCTTCCTCAGCGAGCGGCACCTGCGGATCGACGGCCGGGCACCCGCGTCGTTCGCGCCGCTCTCCGGCTTCTGGCGCACCGCCGACGGCCACGTGCGCACCCACGCCAACTATCCGCACCACCGCGACCGGCTGCTCGCGGCCCTCGGCCTGCCGGACACCGCCGGGCCCGAAACGCTCGCCGCCGAACTGGCCGGTCGTGGCGCGGCGGAGACCGAGGAGACGGTGTACGCGGCGGGCGGCCTCGCCGTGGCCGTGCGGGCCCCGGAGGAGTGGTCCGGCCACCCGCAGGGCGCGGCCGTGGCCCGGCAGCCGCTGCTCACCCTCGACAGGATCGGCGCCGGCACGCCACCGGTCCGGCCGCCGGGCCTGGCCGGCGGCCCGCTGCTGCCCGCCGCCGGGCTGCGGGTGCTGGACCTGACACGGGTGATCGCCGGGCCGGTCGCCACCCGTACGCTCGCGCTGCTCGGCGCCGACGTGCTGCGTCTTGACGCACCGGGCCTGCCGGAGAGCCGGGAGGCGCACGCCGACACCGGTTTCGGGAAGCGCTCCGCCGTACTGGACCTGGGTTCGCGGGCGGGGCGCGGGACGTTCGAGGAGCTGCTGTCGGCCGCGGACGTGGTGGTCACCGGCTACCGGCCGGGCGCCCTGGACCGCTTCGGGCTGGCCCCCGAAGCGCTCGCCGAGCGCCGCCCCGGCATCGTCGTCGCGAGGCTGTCCGCCTGGGGCGACCACGGCCCCTGGGGCGCCCGCCGCGGCTTCGACAGCCTCGTCCAGGCCGCCACCGGCATCGCCGTGACCGAGGCGGCGGCCGACGGCACCCCCGGCGCGCTGCCCGCGCAGGCGCTGGACCACGCCACCGGCTACCTGCTCGCCGCCGCCGTGCTGCGGGCGCTCACCGAACGGTCCCGTACGGGCGGTGCACGGCTGGCCACGCTGGCACTCACCCGGACCGCGGCGCTGCTCACCGACGTCCTGCCGCGGCGCGTCCCCGCCCCCGCCGACGCGTACGACCCGGCCGTGCGGCTCGCCGAGTGCGACAGCCCCGCGGGCCGCCTGCGGCACGCGCTGCCACCCGTCTCCTTCGACGGCGGACCGGTCAACTGGGCCCGGCCGCCCGGGGAGTGGGGCGCGGACGCACCCGCGTGGTGGTGAGGACAGGACCTTCCGGGGCACGGGGTGCCTCGTACACCCGGCCGATATCATCCGACGATGGCCGACGACCGACGTTCCGCTGCCGGTACCGCACCGGAGTCCGACCTCTACCTCGCGCGCGGTCCGCGCGTGGGCATCCGGCCGTTCCGGTCCGAGGACCGGGCGGAGTTCACCGCACGGGCGCGGGAGAGCACCGGGCTGCACCGGCCCTGGCTCTTCCCGCCCGCCGACGAGGCCGCCTACGACGCCTACCTCGACCGGCTCCGGGAGCCGCAGCGCGAGGGCTTCCTGATCTGCGAGCTCGCCGACGGCCGGATCGCGGGCTACCTCACCATCAACAACATCGTGCACGGCGGCTTCCGCTGCGGCGCCGCCGGTTACGGAGCCTTCGCGCACGCGGCGGGCCGCGGGCTGATGAGCGAGGGTCTCCAGCTGGTCCTGGGGTACGCCTTCGGGCCGCTCGGGCTGCACCGCATCGAGGTCAACGTCCAGCCGGAGAACACCGCGTCGATCGCGCTCGCCCGGCGCAACGGCTTCCGGAAGGAGGGCTACTCGCCCGACTTCCTCTTCGTCGACGGCGCCTGGCGGGACCATGAGCGCTGGGCGATCACCAGCGAGATGGACCGTCCTCGAGTGCCGTGATCCGCCCATCGCCGGCCCGCCTCCTCAGCGCCGCCGCCGGTTGACCTTCATGGTGTCCATGTCCGTGGCCGAGGACCGCAGGTCGCGCCAGCCGTACCCGGCAGCGCGCAGCGCCTCCTCGGCCTTCTCCTCGGCGAGCGCGGCGGCCATCTCCTCGCCGTCCGCCGCGTCCGAGACGACGACGTACCGGTACGTGAAGGACGACAGCGGGGTGTCGTAGGCGAGCGAGCCCTCCGGGGTGAACCGCACCTGTGCCAGGCCGTGGTCCCCGGCCGCCGCCAGCAGCCGGGCCCGCGCCTCCTCGGTCAGCCCGTCCCACTTGCCGCGCACGATCACACGGTAGGTGTGCTCGGTGACCATCCCTCGTCCTCGCCTTCGCCGGGCCTGCCCCGCACGTCTCGTACGGTGTACGAGTTCAGCATCCATCATCCCCGGACGGCTTGTCGCGCGAATTCTTCTCGCGCAACGCTGACCGGAGGCCGCCCTGTTCAGGGCGGCCGTGAGAAGGTTCCATGGTCACCAGACGGCCGCCGCGACCGGGGCGGCCCGCTCCGACTGCGAGGCGCTGTGGCCACGAGCGTGCGACGCACCACCCTCACCCTGCCCGCCGCTGCCCTGGGCCCGGACAATCCGCTGCCCGCGCTGGCCGGCCCCCGCGACGTGCACCGCGTCACCGTCCCCCAGGACGCGGGCCTGCCCGCCGACATGGCCCGGCAGCTCGGGTACCGCCCGCTGGACTCGCTGCTCCCCGTACGCCGCCGGGACGGCTACGGCCGGCACCGCACACCCACCGACCTCGACGCGCTGGTCATCGAGAACGACCGGCTGCGCGCCACCGTCCTGCCGGGCCTCGGCGGCCGCGTCCACTCGCTGCACCACAAGCCCACCGGACGCGAACTGCTCTACCGCAACCCCGTGTTCCAGCCCGCCGACTTCGCGCTCAACGGCGCGTGGTTCTCCGGCGGCATCGAATGGAACATCGGCGCGACCGGACACACCACGCTCTCCTGCGCTCCCGTCCACGCCGCACGCGTGCCGGCGCCGGACGGCGGGGAGATGCTGCGCCTGTGGGAGTGGGAGCGCCTGCGCGACCTGCCCTTCCAGGTCGACCTCTGGCTGCCGGACGGATCCGACTTTCTGTATGTGGGCGTTCGCATACAGAATCCCCACCACCACACCGCACCCGTCTACTGGTGGTCCAACATCGCCGTCCCCGAGGACGCGGGGACCCGCGTCCTCGCCCCCGCCGACGAGGCGTGGCACTTCGGATACGAGCGCACGCTGCGCCGCGTCCCGGTCCCCGAGTCCGGCGGCGTCGACCGCACGTACCCGCTGCGCAGCGAGTACCCCGCCGACTACTTCTACGAGATCGCGGCGGCGGAGCGGCGGTGGATCGCCTCCCTCGACGCCGGCGGCCACGGCCTCGTGCACACCTCCACCGACACCCTGCGCGGCCGGAAGCTCTTCCTCTGGGGCGCGGGCCGGGCCGGCCGGCACTGGCAGGAGTGGCTGACCGAGCCGGGCACCTCCGGATACGCCGAGATCCAGGCCGGACCGGCGCGCACCCAGCTGGAGTACGTACCCCTCGAAGCCGGGGCGGAGTTCGCGTGGCTGGAGGCGTACGGGCCGCTGGCCGCCGACCCGCGCACGGTGCACGGGGCGGACTGGAGCGCGGCCCGTGGTGCGGTCGCCGACCGTCTCGAAGCGGTACTGCCGCGCGCCGCCGTGGACGCCGCGTACGCCGCCTGGCGCCCGTACGCCGACCTCGACCCGAAGGAGCGGCTGGCCACCGGGTCCGGGTGGGGCGCGCTGGAGGTGGCCCGCGCCGGGTACGACCTGCCGGGCCTGCCCTTCACCGAGGACACCCTGGGCGCGGAACAGGAGCCGTGGCGGGAGCTGCTGCGGACCGGGGACCTGCCCGACGAGCCGGGCGTACCGGGTCCGTCGCTGGTCGCACCGGCCTGGCGCGATCTCCTGGAGTCCGCGCGGCCCGGCCCCACCACCGACTTCCACCTCGGCGTCGCCCAGTGGCACGCGGGCGACCGTGCCCAGGCCGTCCGCAGCTGGGAGCGCGCGCTGGCCGCCGGCCGGAGCTGCTGGCCGCTGTACTGCCTGGCGGTGGCCGAGGCCGCGGCGGGGGAGACGGGCCGGGCGGCCCAGCGGTACGCCGAGGCCGTCGCGTGCGCGGACGAACAGGCCGGCCGGGCGGAACGCGCGGCGACGGGGGACGGCGCGGACAGGGAGGCGGCCCGGCGGGCCCGTTCCTGGCTCCCGGTGCTGCCCGCGCTGGCCAGGGAGGCGGTGCCCGCCCTGATCGCGGCGGGCCGCGCCGACGAAGCGGCGGCCGTCCTCGCCCGGCTGCGCCCCGAGGACCGTGTCCGCGGCCGCTTCCGGCTGCTCACTGCGCAGGTCCGGCTCGCGCAAGGGGACGTGACCGGCGCCCGCGCGGTCTTCGACGACGGCCTCGAGGTCGCGGACCTCCGCGAGGGCGACGAGACGCTCAGCGACACCTGGTACGCCATCGCCGAACGGCTCGTCGCGGGGGAGGGGCGGATCACGGACGAGGTGCGGGCCCGGGCGCGGACGGAGCATCCCCTCCCGGAGCGGTACGAGTACCGGATGCGGCCCGCCTGAGCGCCCGCCCCCGGGCCGGGACCTCACCCGTACGCGCGCCGGACGGAATGATCAGCGGCCGCCGCTCGTTCACCGGGACATGAAGGCAATCACCAGCAGCAGCTACGGCGACCCCGACGTCCTCGAACTCACCGACCAGCCGGACCCGAAGGTGGCGCCCGACTCGGTCCTGATCCGGGTGAAGGCGGCCGGCGTCAACCCGGTCGACTGGAAGATCCTCGCCGGTTACCTCGACCCGATCATGCACGTGCACTTCCCGCTGACCCCCGGCTGGGACGTGGCGGGCGTCGTCGAGGCGGTCGGCATGGACGCCACCGAGTACCAGGTCGGCGACGAGGTGATGGGGTACGTGCGCAAGGACGAGGTGCAGCACGGCACCTTCGCCGAGCTGGTCGCCGCGCCGGTGCGCACCCTCGCGCGCAAGCCGGCGGCGCTGGACTGGCAGCAGGCGGCCGGCGTGCCGCTGGCCGGGCTCACGGCGTACCAGGCCCTGAAGCGGCTCGGCGTGGGCAGCGGCGACACGGTGCTGGTGCACGCGGCGGCGGGCGGCGTCGGCGCGTTCGCCGTGCAGATCGCGGTGGCCTGGGGCGCCCGCGTCATCGGCACGGCGGGCGAGCACAACCACGACTTCCTGCGCTCGCTGGGCGCCGAGCCGGTGACGTACGGCGACGGCCTCGCCGACCGGGTGCGCGCGCTGGCTCCCGGCGGCGTGGACGCGGCGGCCGACTTCGTCGGCGGCGAGGCGGTCGACGTCTCCCAGCAGGTGCTCAAGGACCCGAAGCGGGTGGCGTCGGTCGTCGACAACGAGGTCGTCGGCAAGGGCGGCCACCTGGTGTGGGTGCGGCCCGACAGCGCCGACCTCACCGCGCTCGCCGAGCTCGCCGACGCCGGCAAGCTCACCGTCAACATCGACACGGCACTTCCGCTGGCGCAGGCCGCCGAGGCCTTCCGCCGCAGTCAGTCGGGCCGTGCCCGCGGCAAGATCGTGCTCGACCTCTCCCTCTCCTGACCGCCGTCAGCTGATCGCCACCCGGTCCACGTACTCGAAGATCGAGCCGTCCGGGTGGCGGGCGACCATGTTGCGGCCGGCGGAGCCGGCCAGGGGACCCGCGATGACCTGGCCGCCCACCGCCTTCAGGTCGTCCACGGCCTGGTCCACGTTGGTCACCGCGATCGTCGCGGTGATCTTGCGTAGTACGGACAGCTCCGCCTCGGGGCCGCTCATCAGGAAGAAGCAGCCGACCGCGGCGACGGCGACGCCACCGCGCTGGAAGCGCTGCGCCTCTGCGCCCGTCAGCCGCTCGTACACGGGGATCGCGGCATCGAGGTCGTCGACGCACACGCGCAGTGAGGTTCCCAGAATGTCCATGGGGAGGAGCCTAGTTGTCCCGGCGTGACGACGCGATCATCCGAAGGGATCGCCGGACGGACCTCCAGAGAGTCCTCACACGCGGCACAGGATCTCGCTGTGCAGCACGCCGAACCAGCCGTCCTCCCGGGTCCCCCACTCCCGCCAGGCGGCGCTGATCGCTTCCAGTTCCGCCCGCGTCGCGTGCCCGCCCCCGGTCGCCCGGTCCGCGTAGGACGAGGCCAGGGTGCGGTCCGCCCACAGGCCGCTCCACCAGGCCCGTTCCTCGTCGGTCGCGTAGCACCAGGCGCTCGCGGAGGAGGTGACCGCGTCCGGTGCGAAGCCGGCCGCGAGCGCCCAGGCGCGCAGCCGGCGCCCGGCGTCCGGTTCGCCGCCGTTGGCGCGCGCCACGCGCCGGTACAGGTCCAGCCACTCGTCCATGCCCGGGACCGCCGGGTGCCAGGTCATCGTGGCGTAGTCGCTGTCGCGCACGGCGACGATGCCGCCCGGTGCGGTGACCCGGCGCATCTCGCGCAGCGCCTGTACGGGGTCGCCGACGTGTTGCAGTACCTGGTGGGCGTGGACGACGCAGAAGGTGTCGTCCGGGTAGTCCAGTGCGTGGACGTCGCCGACCGCGAAGTGGACGTTGGCCAGGCCGCGTTCGTCCGCCACCGCCCGGGCCTGCTCCAGCACGCCCGGCGCGTGCTCCAGGCCGGTCACCGAGCCTTCCGGCACCAGGGCCGCCAGGTCGGCGGTGATGGTGCCGGGGCCGCAGCCGACGTCCAGGACCTTCATGTGCGGCTTCAGCGAGTCCAGCAGGTAAGCGGCGGAGTTGGCGGCGGTGCGCCAGGTGTGTGAGCGCAGTACGGACTCGTGGTGGCCGTGGGTGTAGACGGCGGACTCCTGCGACATGGCTGCTCCTTCGCATGCTCGGTGCGGGCACGGTGCGCTTCCGCACCGTGCTCCGTACCGTACGTCGCTATCTCGGAGTATGAGAGTCCCGTCTCATTATTCGAGCGGGTGGGGAGGTTCAGTCGGGGAGCAGGCGGTAGACGATCAGTGCTTCGTTCTCCTTGTCGAACGCCAACTCCGGCGATGCGGGCGCCACTTCGCCGTCGTAGGCGAGGTCGGTGCCGGGCGCGAGGCCGCCGATCCGCAGCGTCCGCAGCCGGGCCTCGCTCAGTACGGGGGAGTGCTTCAGCGCACCCGTCAGCGCCGCGGTGAGCAGCCGGGTGCGGGCCAGCCGGCCGCCGTGCACCATCCGTACGTCCAGCACGCCGTCCGCCAGGTCGTGCCGCCGTACCGGCGCCGAACCCAGCCCCCGGTAGGCGCAGTTGCCGACGAACAGGGTCCACAGCTCGCGGCGCCTGCCGTTGATCTCCACGGTCACCGGCGCCGCGGTCCGCAGCACCTGCCAGGCCGCCAGCACCCCGGCCGGCCAGGCGCCGATCTTCCCGGCCCACTCCTCCCTGATCCGCACCAGCTCCGGATAGGCGCCGATGGAGAAGGTGTTGAGGAAGTACGTCGACTCCTGCCCCGAGCCCAGCCGGAACCGCGCCAGGTCCACCGCCACCGCCTCGCCGGTCTCCACCGCCCGGGCCGCCTCGGCGATCGTCTCCACGCCCAGGTCGTACGCGAAGTGGTTGTGGGTGCCGCCCGGCAGCACCGCGAGCGGCACGCCGTGCCGCTTGGCGACCGTGGCCGCGGCGTTGATCGTGCCGTCCCCGCCCAGCACGCCGAGCGCACCCCCGCGCTCGGCGGCCCGCTCGGCCGACACCTGGAGCGCCTTGTCCAGCGGCACCGCGCCCTGATGGCCGCACTCGGTCACCTCGGCCCGCGGCAGCACGTCATGGATGACCTGGGCCTGGTCGCTGTGCGCGCCGGTGCGCTGGCCCGAACCCTGGTTGGTGACGACGTACAGCCCGTCGCCGTCCGGCAGCGCGGGCGCGTCGGCCCGCGGCCTGGCGGGCGGCGCCATCTGGGCCCGGGTCGGCGCGAACCCGCGGACCGCGAACGCCGCGCCCGCGCCCAGCGCCGCGCCCGCCAGCACGTCGCCCGGGTAGTGGACACCGGTGTAGACCCGGGAGAAGG
Source organism: Streptomyces sclerotialus (assembly GCF_040907265.1). Taxonomy (NCBI): domain Bacteria; kingdom Bacillati; phylum Actinomycetota; class Actinomycetes; order Kitasatosporales; family Streptomycetaceae; genus Streptomyces; species Streptomyces sclerotialus. The sequence goes on from NZ_JBFOHP010000002.1 coordinate 6,686,629, forward strand.
CGACAGCGGCGGCGACCGGCGCCACCGTCAGCCCCCACCACTTGTTCTCGAACGCCACACCGGTCGCGAACGCCACGGCGGAGGCGGCGTGTCCCGACGGGAAGGAGGTCGTGAAGGGCTGCCGGGCGAGCTGCCGTATCACCGGCACCGCGTCCAGCAGCGGCCGCTCCCGCCGTACCGAGCGCTTGCCCAGGGTGTTCACGGTCAGGGACGCGACCGCCAGCGAGGCGACGCCGCGCAGCGCGGCCCGGCGCGCGGGCCGGCCGCCGCACGCCGCGGCGGCGGCCGCCGACCCCAGCCACAGCAGGCCGTGGTCGGCGGCCCGGCTCAGCTTCGGCAGTACCCGATCGGCGCCGGGCCAGTGCCGGGTGGCGACCCCGTTGAACGTCTTGTGGTCCCAGGTGCTCAGTACAGTGCGCATGAGCCACATGTACCCCAGGGGGACCACCGCAGACGGCAGCGGTCCCGGACGCGTCATCGCCGGTCCGGCGCCCCGTCCGGTGCGGCGCGGCTGATGTCCGCCAGCGCGGAGTCCGGGTCCCGCTCACGGGCCAGGTCGCCGATGCTCACCATGCCCACCGGAGCACCGTCCCGGACGACCGGCAGCCGCCGTACCGCGTTCCTGCGCAGCAGCGTCACCGCGGCCGAAACCGGTTCCTCCGGACCGACGGTGACCGGTTCCGGAGTGCACACCGAGTGACAGGGCACGCTCAGCGGATCCACCCCGTCCGCCACCGCGCGCAGCACGATGTCCCGGTCGGTGACCACGCCCACCAGCTTGCCGTCCTCCGCGACCAGGACGTCACCGATGTCGTGTGCGCGCATGAGCTGCGCCGCTTCCACGAGCGACGCGTCGGGATGCACCGCGGTCACGGCCGGCGTCATGACTTCCCGTACCAACTGTGCCATTGCCTGATCGCCTTCTTCCTTCTCCTGCACCCATGGCCGGCCTCCTGCGGGGGATGCTGGAGGCTGTACCCGGGAGGCCCCCCGCCATGCCCGCCGCGTGGTTCGATGGCCGGATGATCAGACCACGGACCGCGGCGGACCTTCCCGAGCTGGTACGCGTGCTGCGCGCGGTGCATGTGCACAGTGGATATCCGTACACCTGGCCGGCCGATCCGGCCGGCTGGCTGACCCCTGACGGACTGACCGGGGCGTGGGTCGCCGAGGACGGGCAGGGCCGCGTCGTCGGCCATGCGGCGCTGCGCGGGCGCGAGGTGAGCCGGCTCTACGTCTCCCCGGCGGCGCGCGGTCAGGGCCTGGGCGGCCGGCTGCTGCGGTCGGTGACGGCCGCGGCGGCCGCGGCATCCGGCGGGCTGCCGCCGGTACTGGCCGTGCACACCGCCGACACGGCCGCGACAGCGCTGTACGAGCGGCAGGGCTGGCTGCCCGTCCGCAGCGAACAGCAGGACTGGGGCGGGCCGGCGCCGGTCACGGTCCGGTACTACGAAGCGCCCGTGGCCGGACTCCGGACGGACGGCTGAACCGGCTGGGGCCGGCGCAGGAGGCGCCGTTGGCGGTTCTTCGTACCGGGCGGGGGGTGTGGGAAAACGGTGAGCGGTAACCACTGCGGGGAGTACGGCCGGTCGGGGGGCCGGCCGGGGGCGGATGTACGGCGCGCACGGCGAACTGTCTTCGCCTGACCGTGTTTACGGGCAGGGGGGCCGGGCACGCGACTAACCGTGCTTCGGACCGGAGGCACGCCCGCGGAAGTCGTGTGACTGATGACGGGCGCGCCTGTACCGGCAGCGCTTCCGCGGGTCGACGGACTCTGAGTCGACGGATCAGGGAGCCCAGACCATGCCCATGACATCCCAGGCCGAAGAACAGCACACGACCATAGAACGCACCGAGCAGCGCGGCGCCCGCCGGCGAAGCGAGCAGGCACCGAGCCGGCCGCCCGGCAAACCGGCCCACCGCAGCAAGCCGCGCCGGGCCTCGGCAGGCAAACCTCCCCCCGGCGTCCGGCAGCGCGGCCGCCATTCCCACCACGACGCACCCGACACCGCGGGGGACTTCCAGCGGCTGGTCTCCATGCCGGACGGCCCCGAGCGCGAGGAGCTGCGGGGACGCGTCGTCTGCGCCTGGCTCCCCATGTCCGAACGGCTCGCGCTGCGGTTCCGCAACCGCGGCGAGGCCGCCGAGGACCTCCAGCAGGTCGCGGCGCTCGGCCTGGTCAAGGCGGTGGACCGGTACGACCCCGAGCGTGGCTGCGCCTTCGAGAGCTTCGCCGTGCCGACCATCGTCGGCGAGGTCAAGCGCCACTTCCGCGACCACATGTGGGGACTGCACGTACCCCGCCGGGTGCAGGAGCTGCGCAACCGCGTCCGTGCCGCGCGGCAGGAACTGACCCGCAGCGTGGACGACCGCGGGCCCACCCCCGAGGAGATCGCCGACCACACCGGCATGTCCCTGGAGGAGGTGCTGCTCGGCAGCCAGGCGCTGGAGAGCTTCACCACGCTGTCCCTGGACGCCGAACTGCCCGGCGCCGACGACGGCTACTCACTGGCCGACACGCTCGGCTCCCCCGAGTCCGGCTTCGACCTCGTGCTGGACCGTGAGGCGGTCAAGCCCAAGCTCCGCAAACTGCCGGAGCGGGAGCGGGAGATCCTCTACATGCGGTTCTTCTGCGACATGACGCAGAGCCGGATCGCGGACCGGCTCGGCATCTCCCAGATGCACGTCTCGCGGATCATCAGCCGGACCTGCCGCCGCCTCGCCGACCAGGTCGGCGCGCGGCAGAGCGAGTACGCGGCATCCTGACCGCGGCGCCCGGCCGGCCCTCAGGGCCGGTCGTCGCGCAGCGCCAGCCCCAGGTGACGCGACAACCGGTCGACGACACCGGCCTCCGCGAGACTGAACGCGCGCCGGGCGCCCGTACGGAAGAGCGTCAGCACACCCCGTACGGGACCGCCCGGCTCGCGCAGCGGTACGCACAGCAGCGACGTGACGGCGGCGCGCGCCAGCAGCGGTGCGCCCTCCGGGTCGTGCCCGAAGGCCGCCATGTCGTCGGGCCGCACCTGGAGGGCCGAGCTGCCGGTCCGCGCGGTGTCCTCGGCGAGCGGACAGCCCGCGGGGTCCTGCCCGGCCAGGGCCGCCGTGAGGTCGTCGCTGTCCTCCGGACCGAGGACCAGCGCGCGGCGCAGCACGGGGGGCGCGTGCCCGTCCGTTTCCGAGTCCGCTCCGGCTGCCGCCTCGTCCAGGACCACCCAGTCGGCGAACCGGCCGTTCAGCTCCCGCACCGCCCGCTCCACCGCGGCCGGCGGACGGCCGGCGTCCGGCGCCGCGCCCGCCGGACCGGACAGCAGCGCGGTGGTCGTGTCGTCCAGCAGGTCCATCAGCTCGGCGCCCTGTGTCACCTCCGCGAGGTGCGCGCGCGGGACGGGCCGGGGCGTGTCCGGCAGCCGCCGGGCCGACGGCGCGGCGCGCTGCGCGGGCGGTGCCGGGTGGCCGCCGCGACGCTGTTCCGTACGGTCCTCCCGCTGTTCGTCCTCGCGCCACATCCCGTTAAGTGACGGTATTTCGCGCGTCGGAAAAGCACCGCCTCCCGTGTGGAAGACGGTGAGGACGGCGGTGCCGGGCTCCTGCGGCGGGCGCAGCGCCGTCATCGTCGCCCGCAGCGGCTCGCCGGGCCCGTCCGGCGTCCGCAGCAGCCGGACGACCATGCTGCGGTCGCCCTCGTTCCGGGCCACCGCGGCGACCTGCGACCGGAAGGCGGCCCGGACCTCGGGAGCCAGGGAACCGGTGAGCGGACGCCCGGTGGCGTACCCCGCGCGCATCCCGAAGAGGATGGTCCCGGCGAAGTTCAGCCGCCGTACCACCGTGTCCGGGTCCAGCAGCGCGACCACGCACGGCGTCCGCTGGAACAGCGCCCGCAGCAGCTGCTGCTCCTCCGTCCCCGCACGCGAGCCGTTCTGGCGGCCGGCCGCTGCCAGCCCCTCGTACCGCGGCAGCAGCACGTCGACGACGTGCTGCAGCTCGAAAAGGGCAGCGTCCAGCGTGGACTGCTGCTCGTGCGACGGAAGCGTGCGCGCGCTCCGCAGCTCCTCCACCCGCTTGCGGAAGTCCGCGAGCTCTCCGCCAGCTGACTGTTCTACCCCGGCCATGTCCACACCGTATCCGGACCGGCCGGTACCGGCTCCGCCCGGAACCCATCACGTCCGGAAGACGTACGCTCGGGAAACGAGGGGCGGGTGGGCCGGTCCTCGGCGCTCGCCCTCCGAACGGCGGGACACCGGCGTGATACCGGCGTTTCCGTGCCCTCCCGGAGGGAATCCGACCCCCTACGGGCCGGGCCCCCGACATATGCGGGGACGGCCGCGGCGCAGCACGCATGCTGCGCCGCTCGCTCGACGCACCGACCGAGGGAATGACTAGCAATGGCGACCCACACCCTCTGCCCGGTGGACGAATCCGGCGACCCGCAGGTCTCGTCCGCCCGGAGCCTGGCGAACCTCGCGGACGTGGCCGCGCGGTGCACCCCGGACAGCTGCGGCGCCACGGCCACCGTCACCACCGGCGAGGCGGCGGCCGACCCGCCCGCCGCCGTCACCCACCCCGACCTGTCCTCACTGGTCAGCGTCCAGTGGGAGACCGGCGAAGGGCCCATCCAGGCCGCCCTCACCTCCGGGCGGCCCGTCGCCTCCGGAGACCTGCTGCACGACGACCGCTGGCCCGCCTACCGCGCCGAGGCGCTGGAGGCCGGCGTACGCTCCAGCACCACCCTGCCGTACCTCCGCGACGGAATGGCGGTCACCGTCACCGTCTACGGCTTCCGGCCCGGCCTGACCGCCGACACCGGAGACTGCGCGACCGCGGCGCTCGGCGACCTCGCCGCCACCGGGCTGGCCCGCGACCGCAACTACCGCCGGGCACTGGCCGAGGTCGGCCGGCTGGACGCCGCGCTGCGCTCCCGCCCCGTCGTGGACCAGGCCTGCGGAATCATGATGTACGTCCTGGGCTGCGACGCGGAGGAGGCGTTCGGCATGCTGCGCCGGCTCTCCCAGCGCACCAACCGCAAGCTGCACGACCTGGCCGCCGCCGTCGTGGAGACGCGCGGCCGCGGCCTGGAACGGGAGCTGCGCGTCCTGCGGGAGAAGGACGGCCGGCGCTGACGGCAGGCCCGCGCCCCGGGCGGTGACGTGTCCTCCCGCCCGGCACCCCCGTGATCTGCGAGGGTGGTCGGGGCCCGTGCACCGCGCGGGCCCCGACGACCTGCCGTGGAGAGTGGAGGTACGGATGCAGCCGAGCGCCCCGGAGCCGCGCCCGGATCCGGATCCGCCCATGGGACTGCCCGTCCTCCCGGAACTGGCCGCGCACCTCGCCGCCGCCGCGGACCGCACCGTGCCCGAACCGCCCGGCGGCGCCCGGCCGCTGCGCGCCGCGGCCTGCGGCTACTTCGAGCGCCGCGGCCTGGGGACCGCCGCCGACCGCGTACTGGCCGGGCCCGGCGCGCCCGCCCTGCTGCTCGCGCTGCTCGCCGCGGCCGGCGGTGACGTCGTGCTGCCGCGGCCGTGCGCCGCGTGGTACGCGCCGCAGGCCCGGCTGCTGGGCCGCGCCGTGCACCCGGCGCCGGTACCGGCCGAGTCCGGCGGCGTACCGGACCCGTTCACCCTCCTGGAGGCCGTGCACCGGGCCCGGGACGCGGGCGGCGACCCGCGGGTGCTGCTGCTGTCCGTGGCCGACGACCCCACCGGTACCTGCCCGCCGCCCGAGCAGCTGCACGAGGTGTGCGAGGCGGCGGCCGACGAGGGGCTGTGGATCGTCAGCGACGAGACCCGCCGCGACCTGCTGCACGATCCGCACGACACGGTGGTGCTGAGTCCTGGCGAGATGCTGCCCGGCAGCGTCGTGGTCCTCGCCGACCTGCGGGCCACGCTCGTACCGGCCTCCTGGCCCGCCGCGCTCGCCCGGTTTCCCGCCACCGGCCCCGGCGAGGCGCTGTGCGCCGCCACGCTCGACGCGCTGGCCGGGCTCGCGACCCCGCTGCCGGGGCCGCTCGCCGCCGCCGTCGGCCATGCGCTCGCCGAGCCGGCCGCCGTCCGCGAGCGCACCGCGGCGGCGGCCCGGCTGCACGGCCGGCTCGCCGCCGGACTGCACCGCACGCTCACCGCCGCCGGAGCCGTGTGCCGGCCGCCGCACGCCGGGAGCCACCTGTACGCCGACCTCGAACCGCTGCGTCCCGTGTTCGCCGCCCACGGCGTGACGGGACCCGCCGCGCTGGAACGGGCGCTGGCTCCCTGGGCGGCCCGCGGGGGCCACCGCTTCGGCGACGACCCCAAGGCGCTGCGCGTCCGGCTGAGCACGGAAGCGCTGCTCGCCGCGGACGGTGACCGCCGACGGCGCCTGCTGGCCGCCCCGGACCCGCTCGAAGTGTCCGACGTGGCCGACTCGTTGCGGGAGCTGGGCGCCGCGCTGAGGCCGGGGGAGGGGTCTGCCACGGGCGGCGGGTGACACGCTGTCGGGCCCGATGCACGAGCATCGTCGTCCGGTGACGCGCGTCAGGTCGACGTGGCCGAGTCGTGGTGGGAGCTGGGCGCGGCATCGAGGCCGGGGGGAGGGGGCCGCAACGGGCGGCGGGTGACGCGCCGTCGAGCCCGGTGCACGAGCATCGTCGTCCGGTGGTGCGCGTCAGGTCGACGTGGCCGAGTCGTGGTGGGAGCTGGGCGCGGCATCGAGGCCGGGGTGGAGGGGGCCGCAACGGGCGGCGGGTGACACGCCGTCGGGCCCGATGCACGAGCATCGTCGTCAGGCGGGTGACGCACCGACAGGACGGTACGCCCGCCTCGTCGTCCGGCGGTGCGCGTCAGAGCGACCGGTCGTGCGGCCGCGGGATCCGGCGGATCCGGCGCCAGAGTGCCGGTGCCGCGCTCAGCAGGACCGTCAGGCCCACCGCCGCGGCCACGCCCTGCCACGGCTCACTGAAGAGCGAGCCGCCCAGTATGCCGATGAGCTGGTACGTCGCCGCCCAGGCCAGGCAGGCCGGCAGGTCGCCGCGGGCGAACCAGCGGACCGGCAGCTTCGCCAGCAGGCACGCCAGCATGATCGGGATGCGCCCGGCCGGCACCAGCCGGGACAGCACGAGCACCAGGACGCCGTGCTCGTCCAGCCGGGCCTGGGCCTGCGCGAGCCGCTCCGGCGCCGACCGCTCGCGCAGCCGCTCCAGCCAGCGCGAGCCGTTCTTCGACCGCACCCCACGCGCCCCCAGCCAGTACAGCCCCATGTCGCCGAGGAACGCGGCGGCCGACGCGATAAGGAAGACCAGCAGTAGCGAGAACGGCGCGGTGTGGTGGAAGGCGACCGCAGCGGCGGAGCTGACCAGTGCGCCCGTCGGGACCACCGGCACCAGCGAGCCGAGGACCACCAGGACGAAGAGGGAGGGGTAACCGGCCGCCTGCTGGGTGGTCTCCGGCGGCACCAGAGCCGCCAGCTGGTCGGTCAACTGCGGTGCTTGGGAGGCGAGTTCAGTGAGCGCACCGGCCGCCGGGCGGACGTTCACCGGCCTGCCGCCAGCCGTACGTGCGCCCCGTGCTGCAGCTGATGCACCGTCACCTCGGGAGCCAGCAGCGCCGACTGCCGTACGAACTCCTGCCCCGGCGCGTGGAATTCGTGCGGCCGCACCGCGTCCATGCCGATCGGCCAGTACGTGCCGTAGTGCACCGGCACCGCGTCGCGCGGCGCGAGCCGGGCCGCCGCCACCGCGGCGCGGTGCGCGTCCAGGTGCCCGTGCCCGAGGAACGGACCCCAGCCGCCCACCGGCAGCAGCGCCACGTCACACTTCCCGACCTCGTCCGCCATCCCGTCGAAGAGCCCGGTGTCCCCCGCGAAGTACGTCGTGGCCGAGCCCCGGACCACATAGCCCAGCGCCGGGACGCGGTGCGGCCCGTACGGCAGCCGCCGCCCGTCGTGCTCGGCGCGCACCGCCCGCACGGTCAGCTCGCCGACCACCGTCTCCTCGCCGACGCCGAGCTCCGTCACGGGCAGCCCGCGCGCGGCCGCGGTGCGGCGCAGCCCCGGCAGCGCGTCCTGCGCGCCGCGCGGCACGATCAGCCGGGTGCCGGGCGCGAGCCGGGCCAGCGAGGGCAGGTGGAGGTGGTCGGAGTGCAGGTGGGAGATGAGGACGGCGTCGGCCGTCGCCGCGCGGCCGTCCGGTACGGCGCCGCGCCGCCGCCGCAGGTGGGCCAGGCGCCGGACGAAGAGCGGGTCGGTCAGCAGCCGGGTGCCGGAGTCCTCGACCGTCGTGGTGGCATGCCCCCACCAGGTGACCTCCACCGACACCTATGACCTCCGTACGCTCCGTGCGCGCGCGGCGGCTGCCGCGCCCGCTCCCGAGCGTACGCCTTACGGTCAGCGACGAGCCGCGAAGGCTATGAAGGCCGCCCAGGCGTCCGGCCCGGCCCCGAGGGACGGCCCCTCGGGGTCCTTGGAGTCCCGGACGTGGACAGTGGCCGGCGCGAGGGCGACCTCGACGCAGTCACCTCCAGAGGAGTCGCTGTACGAGCTCTTGCGCCACGTATAGGCGACCTCGACGCACTCGCCGCCCGTGGAGTCGCTGTAGCTGCTCTTGAACCACTTCAGGTCGCTCATAGCTCATCCCTCAACTGCTCGATCAGCTTCACAGAGTCCTCCGGCCGGAGGGCCTGGCGCCCGATCATGGCATAGCGCCGCGTCAGTACTCCGACGTCTTCCGGGCGCGATACCAGAGTGCTCTGCCCCTCCACTTCCGTGTAGACCAGGGTCGTGGGCTCCGAGGTCTCGATCACCGTCATGGGGCCCGGGAGCCCTGCGTGCTCGCCCTCGCTCATCGGCATCACCTGGAGCGCGACATTGGGACGCTGAGCGCACTCGATGAGGTGCTCATACTGGCGCCGCATGATGTCCAGGCCGCCGAGCCGCCGCCGCAGAGCGGCCTCCTCGTGAATGATGCTGATGCAGCACATCGGTTTGCGGTCGAGGAGCGCCCAGCGCTCCATCCGTGCCCTTGCCAGATCCTCGATCTCCTCCTCTTCCAGTGGCGGGAAGGCGCAGCCCAGCAGCGCACGCGTGTACTCCTCGGTCTGGAGCAGTCCGTGGATCAGCTGCGTGCAGTACGAGGACAGGCTCAGCGCCTGCTGCTCCAGCTGCACCACGCCCCGGAAATGCTCCGGATACCGCTCCAACCGCAGGTACTTCGCCGCCGCGAGGATCACCCCGCCCGCTTCCAGCGCCTCCTCCGCCCGTTCCAGGAACTCGTCCGTCGCGGGTTTCGCGCACGTCTCCACCGCGCTCACCGCCGCGCCCGTGTAGCTCATCAGCGTGCCCAGCTCGGTCTGTGACAGGCCGCGGGCCGTGCGCAGGAGGCGGAGCACCTCCGCGAGGTACTGCTGTGCCGGGCTCACGGCCTTCTTCTTCGGCTGCCCCATTGCAGCCACCCCCTCGATGTGCCGCTCAACGTGCTTCAACAGTCGGTCAACGCTCGACGCGAAACCACTACCGAGCGTAGTGACTGCCACTGACAGTGGACCCATGAATGCGCAAAGTCATCCCGGTCACCCCTGGCGGCGAACGTTCACGTCCGTACCGCGGTCCGTCGGTGCGGCCCGCCGGGCCGTCCGCGGGGCGCTGCTCGCGCACGGCGTCGCGCCGGACACGGCCGACACGGTCGTCCTCGTCGTCTCGGAGCTGGCGGCCAACGCCGTCCGGCACGGCCGCGTTCCCGGCCGGCTCTTCGAGGTCCGGATCGGGCTGGACGGCGAGAAGGAGATCACCGTGGAGGTGTCGGACGCGGGGGAGACGTACCCGGTCCTCGGGGAAGCCGACGCGGAGGCCGAGACCGGGCGCGGCCTCGTGCTCGTCGCGGCGCTGGCCGCCGCCTGGGGCGTGCGGGACCGGCAGATCGGCAAGACGGTCTGGGCGCGGGTCGGCCGTTAGCTGTCAGCCGTGCCGGAGCCACCCGTACCGCTGACGTCGGCCGACCGCGGAGCCGGCCGGCCGACGGCGGAGCCGGGCGCGTCGATGACGTACACCCGGACCGCCCGGCCGCACGTCGGGTCCACCGTCTCGCGGTACGGGCGCATGCCCAGCTTCCGCATGATCCGTTCGGACGCTTCGTTGCCGCGCTGCGCGATGCTGATGATCCGCTCCAGGCCGCGCTCGCGGAACCCGTAGTCCAGCGCGGCCCGTGCCGCCTCCGTGGCGATGCCGCGTCCCCAGTACGGCCGCCCCAGCCGCCAGCCGATCTCCACGGCGGGCAGCACCTCCGGCAGGAAGTGCGGTACGGACAGGCCGGTGAACCCCGCCAGCTCCCCCGAATCCCGCAGCTCAACGGCGAACAGCCCGAAGCCCTCGATGTCCCACTCCTGCTCCCAGGCGGAGATCCCGGACGCGGTCTGCGTCAGGCTGCGCGTCGCGCCGCTCCCGATCCAGCGCATCACTTCGGGATCGGCGTTCACGGCCGCCATCGGCTCAAGGTCCCCGGGGAGCCAGCGGCGCAGTGCAAGCCGCTGCGTATGCAAAGTGATCACGCCTCATCCTGCCAAATCCACGCATCGGACCGCCGGGCGGAAACACTTCCCGAGGCTGCCCGCGAGGCCGCCCGCTCTGCCGTCACCGTCCTCATGCCCGATGCGCACCCGTGCCGTAACGCCGCGATCCGGTCTCTCCGGGCGGTGTGGCACGCTGAGGCGCGTACCGGACACCGGTACCGGACATCGGCTGCGCCGGACATCGGCGAGGAAAGGTGAGTGCGGAGTGCGGCGACCCCGGTGGCGGAGCGCGGGCAGCGGCCTGCTGCGGATGATCGCGGTCTGGGCGGTCTCGACCGTCGCCATGCTCGTGCTCGCCGGTGCGCTGCCCGACTTCCGGCTGCAGTCCGCCGACGGTGACAGCGCCACCCGCATCGCGATCACCGCGGCACTCGCCGCCGGCGCCTACGGCCTGCTCGGCGCCCTGGTGTGGCCGCTGCTCGTCCGGACCCTGCTGCTGGTGCCCGCGCTCGTGCTCGGCCTGCTGGTCTTCGCGCTCAACGGCTCCCTGCTGCTGGTCGCGCTCTGGCTGATCCCCGACGGACGCGGCGCCGCCTCCCCGGAGACCGCGGTGGTGGTCGCCGCCGTGATGTCCGCCGTCTCCTCCGCGACCGGCGCGGCCCTCGCCGTCGGGGACGACGACGCCTACCGCCGGCGGCTGGCCCGGCTCGCCCTCCGGCGCCGCAGGCCGGTGGTGCAGGACCCGGCGGGCGCCCCGGCCGGCACCCTCTTCCTCCAGCTCGACGGCGTCGGGCACGACGTGCTCGCCGACGCGCTGGCGGGCCCCGACCCCGTCATGCCCACCGTCGCGGCCTGGGCCGGTACGACCCACACGCTCACCCCCTGGCGCACCGACTGGTCCAGCCAGACCGGCGCCAGCCAGCTCGGCATCCTGCACGGCACCAACCATGACCTGCCCGCCTTCCGCTGGTACGAGAAGGACACCGGCGAGGTGATCGTCAGCAACCGCCCGACCAGCGCCGCCGAGCTCCAGCGCCGCGCCGTGGTCAGGACCGGCAGGGGCGGTCTGCTCACCGTGGACGGCGCCAGCCGCGGCAACCTCTTCAGCGGCGGCGCCGCGCAGCTCGCGCTGGTGCTCTCGGTCGCCGCCCGGCGCGGCCGGTACAACCGCTCCCGGGCCGGCTACTTCGCGTACTTCTCCGACCCGGCGAACGCCACCCGCACCGCCGCCTCCTTCTTCGTCGAGGTCTTCCGCGAGATCGGCCAGTCGCTGCGGGCCCGTTTCCGCGGCGACGGCCCCCGGGTCAAGCGCGGCGGCCTCTACCCCTTCGTACGGGCCTTCGCCACCGTCGTCGAACGGGACGTGGTCGTCGCCGCGGTGATCGGCGACATGCTCGTGGGCCGTACCGCCATCTACGCCGACCTGGTCGCGTACGACGAGGTCGCGCATCACTCGGGACCGGAGAGCCGGGACGCCCGGCTGGTGCTGCGGCGCCTGGACCGCTCGCTCGCGCTGATCGCCAAGGTGGCCCGGCACGCCCCGCGTCCCTACCGCATCGTGCTCCTCTCCGACCACGGCCAGAGCCCGGGCGAGACCTTCGCCGGGCGGTACGGGCTGACGCTGGAGGACCTGGTGCGGGCAGGCTGCGGACTGCCGGTGTCCCGGCGGGCGCGCCGCAGCCCCACCGGCGCCGAGGCCAGGAACACCGCGCGCGCCGCGCTGCGCCGCCCCGAGGAGGAGCCCGAGGAGACCACCCGGCGAGCGCGCCGGGCCGCCGAGCCGATCGTGCTCGCCTCCGGCAACCTCGGCCTGGTGTCCTTCCCGTCGACAGCGGGCCGGGCCACCCGCGAGCAGATCGACCGGCGCAATCCGGCGCTGCTGAGCACGCTCGCCGAGCACCCCGGCATCGGCTTCCTGCTCGTCCGGTCCGAGGAGCACGGCGCGGTGGTGCTCGGACCGCGCGGCGGCGCCCACCACCTCGACAGCGGGCTGGTGATCGGCGAGGACCCGCTGGCGCCGTTCGGGCCGGGCGCTGCGGACGCGGTACGCCGGACCGACGGCTTCCCGCACGTCGCCGACATCATGATCAACTCGTCCTGCGACCCGGAGACGGGCGAGGTGCACGCGTTCGAGGAGCAGATCGGTTCGCACGGCGGTCTCGGCGGTGAGCAGTCCCGGCCGTTCCTCCTGTGGCCCGAGGGCCTCACCCCGCCCGTGGCGGAAGGTACGGAACTGGTCGGTGCCGAGCGCCTGCACCATGTCTTCCGCCGCTGGCTGACCGAGGGCGGCGGGCCGGCGGTACCGATGGGGGAACCGCCCGCCACCGGGACGCGGCCGGACGCGGAGAGGCCGTCGGCCGCCGGGAAACCGCTGGTCACCGGAGAGCCTTCGGCCGCCGGGGGCGTTCGGCCCGTCGTGGACGAAATGCGGCGGCGGGACGCCGGGCCCGAAGCTTTTCCGCCTGCCGGTGGCGGCCCGCAGGACAAACAGCGCTGATTTGGAGGCGGCCTCCGCGGTCCCGGACCATGGTGGGGCGCCCGCTGCCACCCGGCCGGGCGCGGCGCGCCCGGATGCCGGACCCCGGCCCCGGTGCGCAGGGCGCCCGGCGACCTCGGGCGCAGAGCACAAGAGAGAGCCACCACGCGCCATGCACGACCGGCACACCCGCCGCTTCGGTCTGGGGACCGCCACCGCCCTGGTGATGGGCAACATCATCGGGGGCGGCATCTTCCTGCTGCCCGCCTCGGTCGCCCCCTTCGGCACCGTCAGCCTCGTCGCCTTCGGCGTCCTGACCCTGGGCGCCATCGCGCTCGCCCTGGTCTTCGGGCGGCTGGCGCAGCGCCACCCCGACACCGGCGGCCCGTACGTCTACGCCCGCGAGGCGTTCGGCGACTTCGCCGGCTTCCTGTCCGCCTGGTCGTACTGGACCATGGCCTGGGTCAGCAACGCGGCGCTCGCCGTCGCGGCCGTCGGCTACGTCCACGTGCTCTTCCCCGGCCACGCCTCCACGGGCCTGGACCTGACCGTCGCGCTGGCCGCGCTCTGGCTCCCGGCGCTGTCCAACCTCGCGGGCACCCGCTACGTCGGTGCCGTCCAGCTGGTCGCCACGATCCTGAAGTTCATCCCGCTCCTCTTCATCGCGGTCGCGGGGCTGTTCTTCTTCGACGCGGACAACCTCGGCTCGTTCAACGCGGGCGGCGGCAGCGCACTGGGCGGGCTGTCCGCGGCGGCCGCCTTCCTGCTCTACAGCTACCTCGGCCTGGAGTCCGCCGCGATGAGCGCGGGCGAGGTGCGCAACCCGCAGCGGAACGTCGGCCGGGCCACCGTCCTCGGCGTCGTCGGCGCCGCGGTCGTCTACCTCCTCGGCACGGTCTCCGTCTTCGGCACCGTCCCGCACGACAAGCTGGTCGACTCCAAGGCGCCGTTCTCCGACGCCATCAACGTGATGTTCGGCGGCCACTGGGGCGGCATGCTGGTCGCCGCCGCCGCGGTGATCTCCATCGTCGGCGCGCTGAACGGCTGGACGCTGATGAGCGCCCAGTCCCCGTACGCCGCGGCGCAGGACGGCCTCTTCCCGGCCGCCTTCCAGAAGAAGCGGCGCGGCGTGCCGACCTTCGGCGTGCTCGCCTCGGCGGTCCTGGCCAGCGCGCTGACCGTGATCAACTACGTCTCCGGCGCCGGCGGCGTCTTCGAGATCCTCGTCCTGATCACCACCTTCTCGGCCACCGTCCCCTACCTCCTCGCCGCCGCCGCGCAGATCTACTACCTGCTCACCGGCCGCCGCGACGAGGTACGGCCAGGCCGCTTCGCCCGCGACCTGATCCTCGCGCTGGTCGCCTTCGGCTTCACCTTCTGGCTGGTGGCCGGCGCCGGGTACGCGGCGATCTACCAGGGCGTGCTGTTCCTCTTCGCCGGCATCCTGGTGTACGCGTGGATGCGGGCGCGGCGCACGGTGCGCGAGCGCGAGGCCGCCGAGGGCCCCGCGGCGGCCGAAGAGGCGCCGGAGGGGATACTGGCGCCCTGACAGCGCCGTACCGAACGGAGAGTTGAGAGCACGATGCCCCGTACCCTCGCCACCGCGCCGATCCTGGTCCTCAACGGCCCCAATCTGAACCTCCTCGGGCAGCGACAGCCGGAGATCTACGGCTCCGACACCCTCGCCGACGTCGAGGCGCTGTGCGCCAGGACCGCCGAGGCGCACGGCGGCACCGTCGACTGCCGGCAGTCCAACCACGAGGGCGAGATCGTCGACTGGATCCACGAGGCCCGCACGGCGCACGCCGGCATCGTGATCAACCCGGCCGCGTACTCCCACACCTCGGTCGCGATCCTGGACGCCCTGAACACCTGCGACGGCCTGCCCGTCATCGAGGTGCACATCTCCAACATCCACCACCGCGAGGAGTTCCGGCACCACTCCTACGTCTCGCACCGCGCCGACGGCGTCATCGCGGGCTGCGGCGTCCAGGGCTACGCCTTCGCGGTCGAGCGGGTGGCCGCGCTGGTCGCCGCGCGCCAGGAGGGCTGACTCCCCCCCGGTACCCCGCCGACCCGTGCGCACATTGGCGCGAAAGCGGGTTCGGCGTGCGAGGCTGGGGGAAAAGCTGGAACGCACGTACGCACGCGACGGCTGAGAGGCGGCACGGCATGAACGGTCAGGTGGACCCGCTCACCGACAAGGAGATCGAGGACCGGCTGGCGGAGCTGCCCGGCTGGTCCGTGGCCGACAACCTGCTGACCAGGACGTACGGCTTCGACAGCCACCTCCCGGCGGCCGCGATGGTCATCCACGTGGCCCAGATCCAGGAGGAGCTGGACCACCACTCCGAACAGACGCTGGGCTACAACAAGCTGACCATCGCGGTGAACACCCACAGCGCGGGCGGCCGGGTCACCGAGCGGGACTTCGTCCTCGCACAGCGGATCGAAGCCGTCGCAGCGGGCCACGGGGCCCGCTGACCCGGCCCCGCGCGAGGTGCGGTGCAGCGCGCGTCAGCTCCGCGTTGAACTGCGCGCCGGTCAGCAGGGACAGGTGGGAGAACCACAGCCAGATGAGGAACACCACCGGCCCCGCGAGCGAACCGTACAGCCGGTTGAACGTGCCGACTGCGGACGCGTAGAGCGCGAACCCCGCCGACGAGACCAGCCACAGCAGGACCGCGAGGACGCCGCCGGGCGCCCCGCGCCGCACCCCGCGCGAGGCCGGCGGCCCCGACCGGAAGAGCACCAGCACCAGCACGGTCACGATGCACAGCAGGAACGGCCACTTCACCACGTTCCAGGTCGCCTCGGCGGCATGGCCCAGGCCCACGGCCCGCCCCATCGCACGCGCCAGCGGCCCGCTGGCCAGCAGGGCCACCGCGCTGCCGATGAGCGAGGCGAGCAGCACCAGCGCCGTACCGAGGATGCGCGGCGCCTTGCGCCACGGCGGCCGGTCGTCCTTGACCCGGTGCATGGCGTGCAGCGCCCGCCGGAACACCGCGAGGTAGCTGCACGAGGACCACACGGCGCTGACCGTCGCGCCGCCCACCACCAGCCAGGCGGCGGTCCGCTGATGGGACATGGAGACCAGTGCGCGGTGCAGGGTGTCACCGGACTGGGCCGGTGCCAGCGCGCTGATGTGGGCGATCAGCTGCCCGGTCGCGGGCGGGTCGGCCAGCCCGATCAGCGACACCGTGACGATCATCGCGGGCAGCAGCGCCAGCACCGAGTAGTACGTCAGGCTCGCGGCCCAGTCCGTCAGGTCGTCGTTCCACACGGACAGCGGCGTACGGCGCAGGGCGGTGCGCCACTGGCGCCAGCCCGGCAGCGAGCGCCCCGCCTTGGTGTCCGGTCCGGTCCGCTCCGGCGTCTGCTGCCCCGGTACCCGGCGCTCATCGCCGACCTCCATCGTGCTGGTCTTCCTTTCCGTACGGACCGTTCCGCTTCCGGCCCAGGCCCCATCCTGCCCCGTCCGGCGACGTCTCCGTACCGCGCCAGGGCCTCCGTACCGGGCGAAGGATCGGATAATGGGCGTAATCGGAGCCCTTTCTGCGTGCCGTACCGGGACATCGGGCGCGAGGCGTGCCCCAATGGGCCACGGGGCAGTGATGCCTGGCACGGATGTTCCGCGGTACCGACGGAGAGGAGCGGACGGGTGCCCGAACCCGGCGATGGCCTCCTGGCCGCGCGGGCCGCCGAGGGGGACGAAGGGGCGTTCGAGGTGCTCGTACGGCGGCACGGCCCGTCGCTGCTGCGCCTGGCGACCCGTCTCCTGGGCAGCAGGACCGACGCGGAGGACGCCGTGCAGGACGCGTTCGTCAACGCCTGGCGGCGGATTCCGGAGTTCCGCGGCGACGCCTCGTTCTCGACGTGGATGTACCGCATCGTCACCAACCGCTGCCTGAACGTCCTGCGTGCCCGCCGCCCCACCCAGGACCTCGGCTCGGTGCCCGAGCCGCCCGCGCCCGAGCACGCCTCGTCACCGGTACGCGCCGCCGAGTCGCACGCGGCCGTCCGGGCGCTGGGCGACGCCATGCGGGGACTCACCCCCGAACAGCGCGCCTGCTGGGTCCTGCGTGAACTGCAGGGGCTGTCCTACGACGAGATCGCCGAGATCGTCGGCAGCACGCACCAGGCGGTGCGCGGCAGGGTTTTCCGGGCACGCCGCTATCTGACGGAGGCGATGGGCGCATGGCGGTAGGCGACGCGTACGAAGAGGACCCGGCGCTGCCGTGCGGCCGCACGCTCTCGGAGGTCTGGGAGACGGCGGAGGAGGCACCGGACGACCCGCACACGGCCGGCTGCCCGCACTGCCAGGAAGCCCTGGCGCAGCTCGGGGTGCTGGACGACTACGTACGCCAGGCCCGGAACGGCGCCGCCGGCGAGGCCGCCGAAGCGGCGGACGCCGAAGCCGCCGAGCGGCTCACGGCGCGGGTGATGGACCTGGTCAGAACCGAACTGCGGCCCGGCCGCACGCTGCCGCTGGGCGAGCCGGCGGACGACGCCTGGATCACCGAGGCGGCGGCCGCGAAGGCGTTCCGCGCGGCGGCCGAGACGCTGCCCGCCGTCTTCGCGGGCAGCTGCAAGGTCACACTGACGGCGCCCGGCGGCCCGATGGCGGTGAGCCTGGAGGTCGCGGTGGGGCCGGGCCGGGAACTGCCGGAGCTGGCGGAGCAGGTACGCCGGCGGGTGCGCGCTGCGGCGGACGAGGCGGTCGGCATGGCCGTCTCCACCGTGGACGTCGCCGTCGTCGACCTCATCGAAGCGGACGCGGGGGAGGAGTCGGCATGAGCGGCGCACAGCAGGCGGAGGGGCGGGGCAGGACCGACCGGGAGCTGCGGACGCTCCTCCAGCGGACCGCCGCCGAAGCCGCCCGGAACACGTCCGGGGTGGCGTTCCTCCGCCCCGGCCTGGGCGACCTCGTACGGGGCGCGGTCCCGCTGCTCGCTCCCGCCGAGGGACCACGTGTCGCGGGCGTCCGCGCGGAGCCGGGCGACGCACCGGGCCTGTGGCGGCTGCGGGTCCACCTCGCGGTACGCCGCGGCCACCGGGCGCTGGACGTCACCCGCGCGGTACGCGCCGAGGTGACGGCCGCGGTCGAGCGCGCGTTCGCGCCGGAGGGTCCGGAACACCACGGCGTCGCGTCGTTCACGGTCACGGTGACGGTGACGGACCTGGCCTGAGCGCCCGGGGGCCGCCCGGCTCCGCCGCCTGCCGGGCCGCGGCGGTCGTTGCCCTCCGGCGGCCGGTGCCGGAGGCTCGTGCCATGACCGACGCGCACCCGCACCCCCACTCGCACGGCCACGGCGACGGACACGGAAACGGACCCGCCCACGGCCACGGCCACGGCCACGGGCCCGACGCCACGCAGGTGGACTGGGACGAACTGGCCCCGGTCCTGGAGCGCCAGGCCGAGATCGCCACGCCGATGTACGAACAGGCCGCCGACTGGCTGCGCACGCTCCTGGGCGGCGCGGAGGAGCACGCGACGGGAGAGGCGCCCGTACGCCGGATCTGGGACGTCGGCTCCGGCCCCGGCGTCCTCACCTGCCTGCTGGCGCGGGCCTTCCCCGGTGCCGAGGCGGTGGCGGTCGACCCCGCACCGGCGCTGCTGGCCCGGGTCCGCGACCGCGCCGCGCGGCTCGGCCTGGCCGACCGGGTCCGCACCCACGAGGCGGAGCTGCCCGGCGGCCTCGAAGGGCTGGGCGCGGCCGACCTCGTCTGGACCAGCAAGGTGCTGCACCACGTCGGCGACCAGCAGGCTGCGGTGGCGCTGCTGGCCGGGCGGCTGCGGCCCGGCGGTGTGCTCGCGGTGGCCGAGGGCGGGCTGCCGGACCGGATGCTGCCGCGGGACATCGGCATCGGGCGGCCGGGGCTGCAGGCCAGGATGGACGCGGCGCAGGAGGAGTGGTTCGC
Organism: Streptomyces sclerotialus; assembly: GCF_040907265.1. Lineage (NCBI taxonomy): Bacteria > Bacillati > Actinomycetota > Actinomycetes > Kitasatosporales > Streptomycetaceae > Streptomyces > Streptomyces sclerotialus. The sequence goes on from NZ_JBFOHP010000002.1 coordinate 6,705,493, forward strand.
GGAGATGCGCGCGGCGCTGCCGGGGCACCGCGGGACCGTCGAGGACTGGCCGGCGATGCTGGCCGCCGCGGGACTGCGCGACACCGCAGCGCGCACCTTCCTGCTCGACCTGCCGGCGCCGCTCACGGGCGCCGCGCGCGACCATGTCGCGGCCCGGCTCTCCCGCGCCGCCGACATGTACGGCGACCTGCTCGACGCATCGGACCGTGCGGTGCTGGCCCGCCTCACCGACCCCGAGGACGAGGCCGGCATCGCCCACCGCCCCGACGCGTTCCTGCTCTCGGCCCAGACGGTCCACGCGGGCCGGGCGGAGTGACCGGCCGCCACTCCTTCTGATGCACCGTCAGTCGGCGGCCTCCGCGCAATCGACGGCGATGACCGTCAGGCGGGATTCGTCGTACTCACCGAACCGTGTGTCCGTGTCATCCGTCGGCCCGACCTTGGGCTGCGGCGTGGGCGGCGGGGACGGCGTGCGGTGCGCCGGGCACGGCTCGGGCGAGGCCCCGACCGGAGACGGCCCGGGAGACATCGGGAACCACCCGAAGTCCGGCTCCGGCGCGGGCGTGTCAGGGCCGCCGTTCAGCCACAACGTCATCCCGCCCCCGCCGATCACCAGCGCTCCCCACGCCACGGCCAGCCATCGCTTTCCCCGCCCCGACACCTTTGCCCCCAAGCTCCGTCGACCGACGCAGATCGTATGACAGTTGGGCCGGAGGGTGCGCCGTGCCCCCTCTCCCCGCGGCTGTTCGGGTGGTCCCGGCGGCGTACCCGTTACCCCGTATCCGCACCGGGTCAAGGAAGTGACGTTCCGATCGAAGGAGAACGTTCATGCGTGTGCGTACAGCGGTCGCCGCGACCGTGCTCTCGGCCCTCGTCGTACTGGGCGCTGCGGGCGCCGCCGCGGCGGCACCTCCGCCGGCACCGGCCGACTCGTCCGACGCCGCTTCGTCCGACGCCGCGTCGTCCGCTGCGCCGGACGATTCCGCTGAGGACGGGAGGTCCCTCCTCGACATCGGCGAACTCCTCGTCCTCAGCAGGAACGGCGTCAACTACGCCTGACCCGCCCGTGGCCGGGTCCCGCCCGCGAAGCGTCCCCGTTCAGCCGAATTCGCCGTCACGCACGCCGTCGCGGAACGCGGCCCACTCCTCGGGGGTGAAGCGCAGGTCACTGCGCTGGGGATTCTTGGAGTCCCGCACCGCCATGGCGCCACCGCCCAGCTCGGCTACCCCGACGCAGTACTGTTCGGGACCACTCCTGCTGCTCTTGCGCCACTCCACCGTGGACGTGTCCATGTCGTACAGCTGTTGCTTGTGCATGGCAAACACTCTTTGCGCTGGTCGTCCTGCTCCTGCTTCCAGAGCGCGCAGGCGACGCGGGGCGCTCCTTCGGTGTAGGCCATACGGATGAGGAGTCCGTGGCGGAGCCCGGCCCATGGGCAGCCGAGGCCCGGAGGACGACGACGGCGCCGCCGCCCATCATGGGGGCGGCGGCGCCGTGCGCGGTGAGCCGGGGCTCAGGCCAGGTCGAAGGTGTCCGGGTCCGGGCCGAGGCGGTTGCCCGCGTCGAGGCCGGCGATGGTCTTCATGTCGTCGGCGTCCAGCTCGAAGCCGAAGACGTCGAAGTTCTCCTTGATCCGGGACGGGGTCGCGGACTTCGGGATGACGACGTTGCCGAGCTGGAGGTGCCAGCGGAGCACGATCTGCGCGGGGGTCTTGCCGTGCTTCTCGGCGAGCTTGCCGATCGTGGCGTTCTCCAGGAGGCCCTTGCCCTGGCCCAGCGGGGACCAGGCCTCGGTGGCGATGTCGTGCTCGGCGTGGAAGGCGCGGCTGTCGCTCTGCTGGAGCTCGGGGTGCAGCTCGATCTGGTTGACCGCGGGGACGACCGAGGTCTCGTTCAGCAGCCGCTGGAGGTGCGGCGGCTGGAAGTTGGAGACACCGATGGCCTTGGCGCGGCCGTCGGCCTGGATCTTCTCGAACGCCTTGTAGGTGTCGACGTAGGTGTCCCGGGCCGGCAGCGGCCAGTGGATGAGGTACAGGTCGACGTAGTCCAGGCCCAGCTTGGCCAGCGAGGCGTCGAACGCGCGCAGGGTGGAGTCGTAGCCCTGTTCCGTGTTCCACAGCTTGGTGGTGACGAACAGCTCGTCACGGGCGATGCCGGACGCGGCGAGGGCCTTCCCCGTGCCCTCCTCGTTGCCGTAGATCGCGGCGGTGTCGATGCTGCGGTACCCGGCCTCCAGGGCGTGGCCGACAGCCTTGAACGCCTCGTCGTCCGGGATCTGCCAGACGCCGAAGCCGAGCTGCGGCATGGTGACGCCGTTGTTGAGGGTGATGTGGGGGACCTTGCTCACGAGCGATTCGATCCTTCTTGTCGGCGTACAGGTTCTACCGGACTCAACGATCATCTGGAGTCAGGCATTCCCGTGCACGCCAGGAGATCCGCCCGTGGGATCCGCCGTCACCCGTACAGCGCCGCCACCTCGGCCTCGTACGCCGTCTCGATCGCCTTCCGCTTCAGCTTCAGCGACGGCGTCAGCAGCCCGTGCTCCTCGCTGAACTGGCTGGCCAGTATCCGGAACGTACGGATCGACTCGGCCTGCGAGACGAGCGTGTTCGCGGCGACCACCGCGCGCCGGATCTCGGTCTCCAGATCCGGGTCGCGCACCAGGTCGGTCGGCGGCATGGACGGCTTGCCGCGCATCTGCAGCCAGTGCGTCACGGCCTCGGCGTCGAGCGTGACCAGCGCGGCGACGTACGGCCGGTCGTTGCCGACGACGATGCACTGGGCGACCAGCGGGTGCGCCCTGACCCGCTCCTCCAGGGGCACCGGTGAGATCGTCTTGCCGCCGGAGGTCACCAGGACCTCCTTCTTGCGGCCGATGATCGTGAGGTAGCCGTCCTCGTCGAGCTGGCCGAGGTCGCCGGTGGCGAGCCAGCCGTCGTGCAGCACGGCGTCGGTGGCCTTGGGGTCGTTGAGGTAGCCCTGGAAGACCTGGCCGCCGTGGATCCACACCTCGTTGTCGTCGGCGATGTGCACGGTCGTACCGGGGATGGGCAGGCCGACCGTGCCGAACCGGGTCCGCTCGGGCGGGTTCGCGGTGGCCGCCGCGGTGGACTCCGTCAGGCCGTACCCCTCGTAGATGGTGACGCCCGCGCCTTCCCAGAAGAGGCCGAGCCGGCGTTCCATCGCCGAGCCGCCCGACATCGCGTGCCGCACCCGGCCGCCCATCGCCTCCCGCACCTTGCTGTAGACCAGCTTGTCGAAGAGCTGGTGCTGCATGCGCAGGCCCGGGCCAGGCCCTGAGCCGGTGCCGAAGGCCTTGTGCTCCAACGCCTCGGCGTACCGCCGCGCCACGTCCACGGCCTTGTCGAACGGGCCGACCTTGCCCTCGCTCTCGGCCTTCCGGCGTGCCGCCGCGAACACCTTCTCGAAGATGTAGGGCACCGCGAGGATGAAGCTCGGCTTGAAGGACTGCAGGTCCGGGAGGAGTGCGGTGGCCGAGAGGTTCGGCTGGTGGCCGAGCTTGACCCGGCCGCGAATCGCGGCGACCTGCACCATCCGCCCGAAGACGTGCGCCAGCGGCAGGAAGAGCAGGGTGGACGCCTCGTCACCCGGCTTGGAGTGGAAGACCTTCTCGTACCGTTCGACGACGTTGTCGGCCTCGGCCATGAAATTGGCGTGGCTGATCACGCAGCCCTTGGGGCGGCCGGTGGTGCCGGAGGTGTAGATGATGGTCGCGGGGGCGTCCGGGGTGACCGCCATGCGGTGCCGGTGCACCACGTCGTCCTCGATGTGCCGGCCGGCCTCGGTCAGCTCGGTGACCGGGTCCGCGTCCAGTTGCCAGAGCAGGCGCAGGTGCGGCAGCCGGTCGATGACGGACCCGATGGTCATCGCGTGGTCCTCGTGCTCGACCAGGCAGGAGGAGACGGCCGAGTCGTGCAGCATCCAGAAGACCTGCTCGGCCGAGGAGGTCGGGTACAGCGGTACGGGCTGCGCGCCGATCGACCACAGGGCGAAGTCGAACAGGGTCCATTCGTACCGCGTCCGCGACATGATGCCGACGCGGTCGCCGAATCGTACGCCCTGTGCCAGCAGGCCCTTGGCGAGCGCCATCACCTCGTCGCGGAACCGCGCGGCGCTGACTTCCTCCCAGCGTCCCGCGGCGTCCTTACGGCAGAGCGCGACCCGGTCGGGGCCGGACTCGGCGTTCTCGAAGACGACGTCCGCCAGACCACCGACCCGGGGCGCCGTCGCCAGTGGGGGGACGGAGTACTCGCGCAATGACCGCTCCTCGTGGTGCTCCTAGCAGCGCCGAGACCGTACCCCACGAGAACCACTAAACGGCAGTGGCTGCCAAACGCCCGAACCGTCGTCATAGGCCCAGGTCATCCGGCGAAAACGGGCTACTTCGGAGAACCCCGGACATGAACCCGTGAGTAACATGCGGAACGATCACGCCACAGGGACTGTTTCTGCACCAAATCTTTCCGATTGGATCCGGCCAGGACAAGCCCGAATGTGGCTGACTCGCTCCCGTCAGCCGCTCACCCAGGTGAAGACGGCGCCGGCCGCCGCGACGCCGACGAGGGCTCCGACGACGGTCTGGGCGAGTGTGTGGTCGCGGAGGGCGACCCGGGACCAGGCGATGACGGCGACGAGCGGCGCGGCGATCCAGGTGAGCGGCCCGTACGTGACGGCGAGCATGGCCAGGGCCCCGGCGGAGACCGCGGTGTGCACGCTGACCTTCCAGGCCGCGGTGATCGGCAGGATCACCGCGAGCGTGGCGAGCATGGCGGCGACCAGCGCGATCATCTGGCGCGGTGCGTCGAACCAGAGCATGAGGGCGACGCCGGCGCCGACCGACGCCATGATGACGGGGATGAGCCGCATCCGGCGGGCGCGCTGGCCCACGTGCCGGTCCTCCCAGTCGCCGGCCTTGATGCCGCGCTTGATGTAGGCCAGCGGGATGAGTGCCGAGAAGACGATGGCTTCGAGTGCCCAGCCCAGTCCGGTCAGGACGTTCTCCTGGGCGGCGCCGACGGCCAGGCAGACCAGCAGGATGACGTTCTTGGGGTCCATGCCGTCGGTGACGGCCCGGGCGACGCGCGTCCGGCGGGTGGGGGCGGCGGTCGCGTCGGCCGGCGCGGGAGTGGGGGCGGGGGCGGGGGTGGCGTTCATCGGTGCGTCGTCCTTGAGGCGGTCAGCGTCTCCTCGATCTCGTCGAGGAGGGGCGAGGTGTAGTGGCCGGCCACGCGGGCCAGCCACCGGGCGTTGGTCGCGAGGTCGGTGGACATCCGGATCGGAGAGTACGGCGCGGCGGGACGGTCCTCGGCGGGGGGTGCGTCCTGGGCGGCAGCGCGGCGCGCGACGCGCAGGCACACCGCCTCGGCGGCCGCGCGGGCGTCCGCGCCGTGCAGCCCGCGTGCGCGCGCCGCCGCCAGGCCGCGGCGCGGCAGGTCGCCGTCGATCCACGGCAGGAGTTCGTAGGCGGCGTCGCTGATCTCCAGTACGCGCTGGTCGAGGCGGTGCCACAGATTCCGGAACCGCCTGCGGTCGGCGGCCCGTGACGGCGCGGCGGTGAGCTTCGCGGCCATCACGTCCTCGGGGAGCACCGCGATGAGGTCGAGCCACAGCGGGCGGATCGCGAGGAGCCAGCGGCGGTAGCGGATACGGTCGGCGGCCATGTCGACCACGCGCACACTGCTGCCGGCGATGACGGGCAGGATGGTGGCGACCTGGATGAGGCTGGCCACCTTGTCGACGGCGTCGGGGTCGAGGGGGAGCGAAGCGCCGGTCAGCCCGTACACGAGGAAGAAACCGCGGTACCAGGGGTAGACGGCGCCGAACCAGCAGCCGACGGCCATGAAGCGCATGCAGAGCTTGAACAGCCGGGTGCTGTCCGGGTGATGGCTCGCCACCCTGCACAACAGGGCGCACAGCAGCAGCGCGAACGCCATCGGCAGGAGGTAGAACGCCAGGTAGGCGGTGCCGGGGAGGTGCCCGGCCTGGGCGCCGATGAAGTTGACGTTCCCGTCGGGCGTGGCGTCGGCGGGCGCGGTGAACGGGAAGAGCGCGCACAGCCCGGTGGCGGCGAGGGCCATGACGATGATGCGGGCCCGCGGGGAGGTGAGCTTGCGCCAGCGCGGTTCGGGGACCCGGGGCAGTACGCAGGAGTCGACCCAGCCGGTGAGCAGCACGCAGGAGACGCTGACCGAGAGGTGCTTGGGCAGGACCGCGCTGTTCTGGATGCCGGTGAGGTCGTCGAGGAGGTCCGAGAGCAGGCTCAGGCGCAGCGTGGCGCCGATCGCCAGGGCGAGGAAGGTGTAGAGGAGGGCACGCTTGCCGGCCGTGTCACGGTGGCGCAGGCGGTACAGGCACACGCCCCACAGCGGAATGATCGTGAGCAGGGCTATCGCGTCGTCGTCGGTCACAGGTGGGGCTGCCTAGTGGTCACAGGCTGTGTCTCAGCCGGTCGAGGAAGGGGTCGGTGGAGCCGGTCCGGGTGCCGGCGGCGGCCCGCCGGCGCAGGAGCGAGGCGAACGCCTCGGCCTCGTCCTCCCGGCGGACGTACTCGGGATCCTGCCGGGCGGCCTGGGCGCGGGCGCGGCCGAGGAGGGCGGGGCCCGCGTCGAGGTATTCGGGCGGGAGGTACTTGAAGGGCTGGGCCGCCTCCGGGGGCGGCTCGGGTATGTCGGGCGCCATGGTGGGCGGCAGCTCCATCGGCGGGTGGTCGAGCAGCATGTGCCCGATCTCGTGACCGAGGATGTGCAGTTCCTGGGCGCCGCGGGTCTCCGGTGCGACCCAGATGTGGTCGGTGCCGTCCGGGCCGCGCCACCACAGGCCGCAGGGGCGGCTGAGCATCATCGGGTGCGGATCGCGGTGCAGCTTCAGCGGCCGCACGTGCTGGTCCCGCACGGCTTCGAAGAGAGCGTCAAAAGTCAGCGGCTCAGGCAGATCGAGGGTGTCGAGCACGGTCTCGATGTGCCGCGTGCGGCGATGCTTCACTGCTGTCGATCCTCATGCGTCAGGGCCGGTCGGGTGCCTTCTCCTCCAGATCCCCCAGTCTCTGGACGAACTCCAGGCTAAGGCGCAGGCTGTCGGGCGACAGCCGGCGGGCACTGCGCGCGAGGAGGCTGATCTGCTCGTCGTCGCCGGCCGGCGCGGGCGCGGACTCGGCGGCGCGGGAGGCGACCAGGCGGCGCAGCTCCTCCAGGACCGCGTCGGCCGTGGGCCCGTCGGTGAAGTAGTCGAGCGGGACCTTGAAGAACCGTGCGAGGAGCCCGGCCTTCTCCAGCGACGGGTTGGGGCCGTCCTCCCGCCGCAGCATGCCGATGTACGCCGCGGTGATCTTCCCCTTGCCCTCGTCCTCGGCGATCTTGTCCGCCACCTGCTTGTTCGTGTACTCGACACGCTCACCCGGCCGGTCCGGGTGCAGATACGCACTGGCCTGGAACAGCAGGTTCAGTTTCGCTGCAAATGGCGTGGAATCTTTCATACTGCGAGGTCTCTCTCCGAGGTGGGCATCGCCCCACTCTACCGAGTGCCAAAGGATCGTTAGGTGCCCCTCACTCACTAAAGGATATTTGACTGACTGGGTGGGTGGCCTGTTTCATGTGTGACACCCCGCGCTGTGCAGGTGGGGCGGTCGGTGGTGCTGGACGGGGGTCTGCATCGCTGACCGGTTCGCGTCGGTGCCGCGGCCTTCCGGTCGCCGCACAGCGTGTCCGGCCGAAGGGCGGACACGAGACGGCCCGGCGACCGCTCGTGAAGGAGCGGGGCGCCGGGCCGCGTGGTGCGGAGCGGGACGTCAGGTCTCGTCGGTGCGGTCACGGTCCGTCAGGGAGTCCTTGACCCCCTTGGCCTGGTTCTTGGTCTCGTCCACCGCGTCCTTGGCCTTGCCCTTGGTCTGGTCGGCGCGGCCCTCACCCTTCATCCGGCGGTCGCCGGTGGCCTTGCCGGCCATCTCCTTGGCCTTGCCCTTGAGCTTGTCCATCGCGCCCTTGTCAGCCATGCCGGCACTCCTTCGTCTCGTTCGGCGGGACGGCAACCACGCTGCCCCACCCCTTGCCGGCCCGCACCCCGGGAAGGGCCGGGCCGGTACGGCCACCGGGCCGCCGGACTCCTCCTGACGACCCTCGTCCGGTCCTGTCACGCGGGACGCCGAGCAGGCAGCCTGCCGGGGGCTCCGCCCCGACAGCCGGCCCCCGGTCCGCGCCAGGTGGTGACCGCCCGGTGTCCGAGGTACCCCGTACCACCGATCCATGCACGGCGACCGGCGTCGCCCTGCGCAGGCCGTCCGGGGCCCGTCCCCGAGCCGGTGCCGGCGCTCCCCGGGTGACGGCCGGTCAGGTGTGAGCCGGGCGCGCGGCTCTGCGGCGTGGGGGGGGCAGCAGTGTTAAGAATTGGATATGACGGGACTTCGTCGGATTCGGCAGCGGTCATGGGCGTGGCCGCGCTCCCTGCTGAATCCGCGCAGCCTCGCCGGGCAGGTCTTCATCCTCCAGGCCGTGATCGTGGTGCTGCTGGTGGTCGCCGCGGTGACGGCCCTGGCCCTCCAGGCCAAGCGGGACAGCAAGCAGGCGGCCGAGCGGCGGTCCCTGTCCGTGGCCGAGACCTTCGCGTCCTCGCCCGCCGTGGCCCGGGCCATGGACAGCCGCGACCCCACGGCGGTGCTCCAGCCGCAGGCCGAGGCCGTGCGCAAACGGACGGGCCTGGACTACCTCGTCGTCTTCGATCTGGACGGCATCCGCATCACCCACCCCGACCGGAAACTGATCGGCAAGCACGTGGTCGGCGCCTTCGGCGCGGCCATGGACGCCGCCCGCGACGGCCGTCCGTTCACCGAGGTCATCGACGACGGCCCGGTCGGGCCCGCCGTGGACACCACGGCCCCCGTCAACCGCCCCGACGGCTCCCTCGTCGGCGGGGTCTCGGCCGGCATCACCCTGGAGCGCGCGGAGAACACCGTGGACCGCCAGATGCCGGTGCTGCTCGGCGCCGCCGGACTGGGGCTGGTAGTGGCCGCCGGCAGCACGGCCCTGGTGACGCGGCGGCTCCGCCGCCAGACGCACGGCCTGGGCCAGGCCGAGATGACCCGGATGTACGAGCACCACGACGCGGTCCTGCACGCCGTACGGGAAGGCGTGGTGATCCTCGGCCCGGAAGGCCGGCTGCAACTGGTCAACGACGAGGCGCGGCGCCTGCTGGACCTGCCCGACGCCGTCGAGGGGCGGACCGTCGACGAGATCGGGCTGCCGGACCGGCTGGTGGAGCTCATGCGGTCCGGCCGGTCGGCCACCGACGAGGTGCACCACGCGGGCAACCGCCTGCTGGCCGTCAACGTACGGTCCACCGAACGCGCCGGCGGACCGCGCGGCAGCGTCACCACCCTGCGCGACACCACCGAACTGGCCGCGCTGACCGGCCGCGCCGAGCTCGCGAGGGAACGGCTGAAGCTGCTGTACGAGTCGGGTGTGCGCATCGGTACGACGCTGGACGTGGTGCGCACGGCGGAGGAGCTGGCGGAGGTGGCGGCGCCGCGGTTCGCCGACATCGTCACCGTCGACCTGCTGGAGGCGGTGACGGAGGGCGACGAGCCGTCGGTGCACTCCGGGTGGCGGATGCGGCGGACGGCGGCCAAGGGCGGACCGGGCGAGCCCGGCATCTATCCCGTCGGTGAGCTGATCGACTTCGTGTCGACCACCCCTCAGGTGCGGGCCCTGGAAGGCGGCCGGGCGGCGCTCGTGGCGGACCTGACCCGGGCGGTCGAGTGGTCCGACCAGGACCGGGTCCGGGGCGCCGCGCTGCTGGAGGCCGGCGTGCGCTCCCTGGTGACGGTTCCGCTGCGGGCCCGCGGCGTGGTCCTGGGCATGGTCAATTTCTGGCGGTCGGCGGACTCGCCGCCCTTCGAGGAGGAGGACCTGTCCTTCGCCGAGGAGGTCACCGCACGCGCCGCGGTCTGCATCGACAACGCCCGCCGCTACGCCCGCGAGCACGCCATGGCCGTAACCCTCCAGCGCAGCCTGCTGCCCCGCGGCCTCCCGGAGCAGGACGCGCTGGACGTGGCCTGGCGGTACCTGCCGGCCCAGGCCGGGGTGGGCGGCGACTGGTTCGACGTCATCCCGCTGCCGGGTGCCAGGGTGGCGCTGGTGGTCGGGGACGTGGTGGGGCACGGGCTGCACGCCGCGGCGACGATGGGACGGCTGCGGACCGCCGTGCACAACTTCTCCTCGCTCGACCTGCCGGTGGACGAACTGCTCGGCCACCTGGACGAGCTGGTCACCCGTATCGACAGCGAGGAGGACACCGGCCAGGCGCGGCGCGGCTGGGAAGGCGTCACCGGAGCGACCTGCCTGTACGCCATCTACGACTCGGTCAGCGGGCTGTGCACGATGGCCAGGGCGGGCCACCCGGGCCCCGCCCTCGTGGGCCCGGACGGCACGGTCAGCCATCCGGATGTACCGCCCTCCCCGCCCCTCGGCCTGGGCGGCCACCCCTTCGAGACCACCGAGCTGCGCCTGCCCGAGGGCACCGACCTGGTGCTGTTCACCGACGGCCTGGTCGAGGACCGCGGCCAGGACATCGACACCGGCCTCGCCATGCTGCGCACGGCACTCGCGGGCGCCGCAGGGCGCAGCCCGGACGAGATGTGCCGGGCGGCCGTCGAGGCCATGGTGCCCGAGCACCCGTCCGACGACATCGCGCTGCTGATCGCCCGCACCTGCCTGCTCGATCCGTCGCGGGTCGCGGACTGGGAGGTGGCGCAGGACCCGGCGGAGGTGGGCCGGCTGCGCGCGGAGTGCGGCGCGAAGCTGCGCGAGTGGGGGCTGTCCGACATCGGGTTCAGCACCGAGCTGATCCTCAGCGAGCTGATCACCAACGCGATCCGGTACGGCGCGCCGCCGATCAGCCTCCGGCTGCTCCGCGACCGCAGCCTGGTCTGCGAGGTGGCGGACGGCAACAGCACGGCGCCGCACCTGCGCCGGGCGACCAGCATGGACGAGGGCGGCCGCGGGCTGTTCCTGGTGGCGCACCTGGCGCAGCGGTGGGGCACCCGGTACGTCCCCGGCGGCAAGGTGATCTGGACGGAACAGCCGCTCAACGGCGCGAGCGCGGTACCGGACGAGACCCCCGCCGACGTTCTCCTGGACCAGTTCGACGACAGCGGCTTCTGATCGCCGGTGCACCGTCGCGGCGGTCAGAGGTGCAGCCGGTCGCCGCCCGCCAGGATCGCGGCGGCCAGTGCCTCGGCCGGGCGGCTCGCCGGTCCGTCGGGACGGCCGTGCACCAGGACGAAGTCGACGCCGCCGAGGTCGGGCAGGCCCGCCCGGGACGGCACCCGGACCAGCCCGGGCGGGATCATGCCGAGCGAGTGCGCCATCACGCCGAGCCCGGCGCGGGTCGCCGCGATCAGGCCGTTCAGGCTGCCGCTCGTACAGGCGATGCGCCACTCGCGGCCCTGTGCCTCCAGTGCCTGGAGCGCACGGCCCCGGGTCACCGCCGGCTGGGGGAACAGCACCAGCGGTACCGGCCGCTGCGGGTCCAGCCGCAGCCGCTCGCTGCCGATCCACACCAGCTTGTCCCGCCAGATCAGCCGTCCCCGTGGGTCCTCCGGCCGCCGCTTGGCCAGGATCAGGTCCAGCCGCCCGGCCGCCAGCCGCTCGTGCAGCGTCCCCGACAGCTCGACCGTCAGCTCCAGGTCGACCTCCGGATGGTCCCGGCGGAAGCCCTCCAGCACCTCCGGCAGCCGGGTCAGCACGAAGTCCTCGGACGCGCCGAACCGCAGCCGGCCGCGCAGCCGCGTCCCCGCGAAGAAGCCCGCGGCCCGCTCGTTGGCCTCCAGGATCGTGCGCGCGAAGCCGAGCATCGCCTCGCCGTCCTCCGTCAGGTCCACCCCGTGGGTGTCCCGCGCGAACAGCCGGCGCCCGGCCGCCGCCTCCAGCTTCCGTACGTGCTGGCTGACGGTCGACTGCTGCACACCGAGGCGCTGCGCGGCCTGCGTGAAGCTCAGGGTCTGCGCCACGGCCAGGAAGGTCCGCAGCTGTACCGGATCGAACACACCACGAGCGTACCCGCCCATCACGTTCCGACATGGCAGTGACTACGGTAAGAGGGCTTCCCGATGGCCGTGATCAGGCGCACCCTGGAGAGGGCACCGTCCATGCCCCGGGGCGCGACAGACACCACGCCCCGGCCCGAGCCGCCGACCGATAGAGAGACCATGCGCCGCCCTCAGCTGAAGATCCCCTCCTGGCTCCCCGTGGACGGATACATCCTCGCGCTCATCGGCACGGTCGTGCTGGCGGCGCTGCTGCCCGCCAGAGGCCCCGTGGCCACCGGCGCGGAGGGCGCCTCGACCGGCGCCGTCGCCCTGCTGTTCTTCCTGTACGGCGCCCGGCTGTCCACGAGTGAGGCGATGGACGGACTGCGCCACTGGCGCCTGCACCTCACGGTGCTGGCGTTCACCTTCGCCGTCTTCCCCCTGCTCGGCCTCGCGGCCCGCGGCCTCGTGCCGTACCTGCTGACGCCGCAGCTCTACACCGGGCTGCTCTTCCTGTGCCTGGTGCCCTCCACGATCCAGTCCTCGATCGCGTTCACCTCCATCGCGCGCGGCAACGTCGCGGCGGCGATCTGCGCGGGCTCCTTCTCCAGCCTGGTCGGCATCGTGATCACGCCGCTGCTCGCGGCGGTGCTGCTCGGCGGCGACGGCGGCGGCTTCTCCGCCGACTCGCTGCTCTCGATCGTCTTCCAGCTGCTGGTGCCGTTCCTCGCCGGACAGCTGCTCCGCCGCTGGATATCCGGCTTCCTGACCCGGTACAAGAAGGTGCTCGGCTACGTCGACCGCGGCTCGATCCTGCTGGTCGTCTACACCGCGTTCAGCACCGGCATGGTCCAGGGCATCTGGAGCAAGGTCTCCTTCTGGCGGCTGGTGGAGCTGGTGGCCGTGGAGGCCGTCCTGCTGGCCGTGATGCTGACGCTCACCACGTACGGCTCGCGGAAGCTCGGCTTCCCGCGCGCCGACCGCATCGCGATCACGTTCGCGGGCTCCAAGAAGAGCCTGGCGGCCGGGCTGCCGATGGCCAGCGTGCTGTTCGGCGCGCAGGCCAGCCTCGCCGTGCTGCCGCTGATGCTCTTCCATCAGATGCAGCTGATGGTGTGCGCGGTGATCTCCAAGCGGTACGCCCGCCAGGCGGCGGCGGCCGAAGCGGCGGAGCAGGCGGCGGACGGCGGGCCCGGCCAGGACGGCGGGCCCGGCGCCGTGTCGGCCGACGACGCGGTGGGAGCGCGCCGCTAGGGTGCCTGCATGACGGGCCATCACGTTCTCACCTGGGACGTCACCGCGAGCAAGGGCATCGAGACCGCGTGGGTCGACCTCGGCGAGCGGACGCTGTCCGCGCACGGCCGGGCGGTGGGCACCGTACCGGAGGCCTACTGGATCACGTACGAGCTGGAGACCGGCGAGGACTTCGTGACGCGGCGGCTGCGGGTACGTGCCGAGAGCGCGGCCGGCAGCCGCGAGCTGGACCTGCGGCGGGACGACGAGGGCCGGTGGACGGCGGGCGGTGAGCCGCTGGCGGGACTGGCCGCCGCGCTCGACTGCGACCTCGGACTGTGCCCCCTCACCAACACGATGCCGCTGCTGCGCCACGGGCTGCACCGCTCCCCGGGTGAACACGACTTCGTGATGGCGTGGGTGTCGGTGCCGGAGCTGGCGGTCCAGCCCTCCCCGCAGCGGTACGAGCACCTCGCCCGTACGGAGGAAGGCGCCCGGGTGCGGTACACCTCGGGCGCCTTCCAGCGTGACCTGGAGTGCGACGGGGACGGCCTGATCGTCGGCTATCCGGACCTGGCGCAGCGCACCCAGACCCGCTGACCGGCCGCCCCCTCCGCACCCCCTCAGTTCCCCCGCACCCGGTCCAGCGGCAGCCGGAGCACGGCCGGCGCCGCGGCCGGCAGGTTGCGCTCGCGGACATCGGCCAGCTCACGGTCGCTCAGGGCCCGCCGGTAGACGCGTACGTCGTCCAGCGCGCCGGTGAAGTGCGACCGGGAGTCCGGCTTCTGGCCGAGGTGCACCCCGAACGTGTCGTTCCGGCTGACCGACCCGGGAACGTCCGCCACCGACGTGGTCCTGGTCCCGTCCACCGTGAGCGTCAGCCGGCCGCCCGACCGGCGCAGCGCCAGGTGGTGCCAGCGTCCGTCGTTGGCCGCGCCGGCCGCGGTGACCTGCGCCGACTTCGCGGGCCCGGCGCCGGTCAGCGCCGTGAGGTCCGCCGTCAGCCGGTCCTTGGCGGGGTCGGCGCGCAGCGCCACCTGCGGCGCCCTGCTGCCCACGCCGCCCATCCACAGCAGCGGCTGCTCGCCGCTCTTCGCCTCGTACCGGAACCAGAGGCTGCACGTGAAGTCGCGGTCGCCCAGCGGCAGCGAGGAGCGGAACGGCAGCCGGACGGCATCGTCCTTGCCGTCGAACGCCAGCGCCTGCCCGAAACGGCCCTCGGTGGCGCGGGCGCCGCCCAGGACGGCGGCCGGCCGGGCGCCGAACCCGTGGTCCGGCGTGGTCGGGTCCGGACCGCGGCGCGGCCCGAGCCACTCCTCGGTGAACCGCGCGAAGCGGATCTCGTCCCGCGCGTCCACCGCGCCGCCCTCGTAGAGCAGCCCGACCTCGCCAGGCCTGATGTTCGCCAGGTCCGAGTAGCCCGACCAGTCGGTGGTGATCCGGGCGCCCCGGTCCACCCCCTCCCATGTACGGCCCTCGTCGTACGAGGAACGGATGGTCATGGTGCGCCGCCGGTCCGGGTCGGCCGGCGCGGCGAACAGCAGCCGGCCCGGGCTGCCGGGCGACCGCGGCTGCAGCCGCAGCATCGAGCCCTGGACCATGGGCGAGTACAGGTCGGGAATGGCCTCGAACGGCCGGGCGAAGGACTTGCCGCCGTCCCGGCTGACGGCCGCCGTACGGTGGCCCAGGTCGGTGCCGTCCTGCTCGCGCCCGTTGACGTAGATCGTCCCGTCCGAGCGCTCCACGAGCGTCATCTCAGACGGCTTCTGACGGAACGTTCCGTCAGAAGCGGTGCGCCAGGTGTCGAGCGCACCGGTGCGCCAGGTCCTGCCGCCGTCGTCGCTGTACATGAGGGCGGCGTGGTTGGCCGTTATACGGCCGCCTCCGTAGCTTTCGGCGTTGACGGTGTAGACCAGCCGCCCGGCGTGCCGCCCGCGGGTCAGCTGGATGCCGTGCACGGGGCCGGTCGCGTACCAGGAGTTCCACGACGGCGGCCGGAGCGCGGGGGTCATGTCCTTCGGCTTCGACCAGGTGCGCCCGTCGTCGTCGCTGATCTGCATGTGCGGTCTGCGGTCGCAGGGCACGTCGCAGTTGGCGGCGTCGTCCCGGCCCTTGTTGTAGGTCTCGGCGAGGACGACGCGCCCGGTGCGGCGGTCCACGACCGGTGCCGGGTTGCCGTGCGTGTCGCCGCCGCCCTCATTGACGACCTGGAGCGGACTCCAGGTGCGGCCGCCGTCGGTGGACCGTTTCATCACCAGGTCTATGTCGCCGGCGTCCCCACAGTTGTCCACCCGGCCCTCGGCGAAGGCCAGGAGCGTGCCGCGCGGGGTCGTCACGATCGCGGGGATACGGAAGCAGGAGTAGCCCTTCTCCTGGGAGGCCTTGAAGAGCACCTGCTGGTCGAGACCGACGGGGGCGGCCTCGGTGGGGGGTTGGGCGTTCGCGGGAATCGGGGGGAGGAAGGCGATCGCCGCTGTGGCCAGCGTGGCCCACCAGCGGCGTCGCCCGGGTCTCGGGCCGGGACTGTTGAGTGCGCTCGGATCTGACGTCATGGTCCGACCTGCCCTTCGAGGCATCGGCGAGGCATCGGCGTCGGCCGCGCGACGGGTCCGGGAGGCTCCCGGTGGCCCGCCGGACGGGTCATCTGGACATCCCACGTATGGACATCCCACGTCCCATGTTCGTGCGGAGGAAGGTACTTGTCCCGCAGGCGCCCCGGCAAGGAGTGTGCGTCACTCGGATTGGCCGGAAGCGGGCCTGCCCGCACGCCGCACGTGTACCTCTCGTACGCCGTGGGGAGGTGGCAGGCCCGCCGACGGCAGAAACGTTGGAGCCCCCAATGGCTTTGCGTCCGCTCGATACGCTGAAGGCATGGCCGAAACCCCCTACACACCCGCGCGCATTCGTGCTCTGCCCAGCTGGCTCCTCGGCCGCGCCGCCGCCCGCGGTCACCGGCTCGTCGCCGAGGCGCTCGCCCGCGAGGGCATGCGGATGATGCACCACGCCGTGCTGTCGGCCGTCGCCGAACTGGGCCCGGTCTCCCAGGCGGACCTGGGCCGCAGCCTGAGCATCGACCCCAAGGACATGGTCACGATCGTCAACGACCTGGTCGCGGAGGAACTGGTCGTCCGCGCGCCCGACCCACGCGACCGCCGCAAGAACGCCGTCACCATCTCCCCGGCCGGCACCCGCACGCTGCGCCGTACTCAAAAACTCGGCGACACGGCCAACGCGGAACTGACCGCGGCCCTCACCCCCGCCGAACGCGACCAGCTCGTCGACCTGCTCACCCGGATAGCCGCACCGGGCCTGGACGACCGCGGCACCTGAGAGCGGCGGCTGTCGGACCGTCAGACCCGGGGGCCCCCGCCGGGTCTGACAGGCCCTCAGCCCAGCGGGTCCAGGGCTATGCGGTGCTCGCCCGCGTAGATGTTCATCGAGCTGCCGCGCAGGAAGCCGACCAGGGTCAGGCCGGTCTCCGCCGCCAGATCGACCGCGAGTGAGGAGGGCGCGGAGACCGCGGCGAGTACGGGGATGCCCGCCATCACGGCCTTCTGGGCGAGTTCGAAGGAGGCACGCCCGGAGACCATCAGAACGGTGTCGGACAACGGCAGCCGGTCCTGTTGCAGTGCCCGCCCGACGACCTTGTCGACCGCGTTGTGCCGGCCCACGTCCTCCCGCAGGTCCAGCAGTTCCCCGTCGGCCGAGAACAGCCCCGCCGCATGCAGCCCGCCGGTGCGGTCGAACACCCGCTGGGCGGCGCGCAGCCGGTCGGGCAGTACGGAGAGCGTGGCCGGCTCGACGGTCATGCCGTCGTCGTCCTTCAGCGCGAAGCGCGCGGTGGTCCGCACGGCGTCCAGGCTGGCCTTGCCGCACAGCCCGCAGGAGGACGTCGTGTAGACGTTGCGTTCGAGGGAGATGTCCGGGACCGCGACGCCGGGCGCGAGCTGCACGTCGACCACGTTGTACGTGTTGCTGCCCTCCTCCGTGGCGCCCGCGCAGTACACGATGTTCGCCAGCTCCGCCGCGCTGCCGAGCACGCCCTCGCTGACCAGGAAGCCGGCCGCGAGCGCGAAGTCGTCGCCGGGGGTGCGCATCGTGATGGCCAGCGGCTTGCCGCCGAGCCGGATCTCCAGCGGCTCCTCGGCGACCAGGGTGTCCGGGCGGGTGCTCACGGCTCCGTCGCGGATGCGGATGACGCGCCGTCGCTCGGTGACCCTGCCCATACTGATCAGTCCCGGTTCTGTAGGTGGTGGCAGCCGCCGGAACGGCCCTCGCCCCTCATTGTCCTGTACGCGAGATCGGCGGCCACAGCCCCCACCGCCCAGCCGTCCGCCCGGCCCCGCCGCCCGGTCGGCCGTCCGCTCGGTCGGCCGTCCGCTCAGTCGGCCAGGAACTCCGCGATGCGGTCGCCCCAGGTGCGGATGTCGGCGGCGTCCTCCGAGACGTGCAACCGTGCCCCGGGCAGCAGCCCGGCGAGCTGCTCAGCGGTGGAGACGGGATGGCCCGGGTCGTCGGCCCATGCGAGCACCAGGGCCGGCCGGGTCAGCCGGGCGATCTCCGCACGGGCCGGCAGGTCGGACAGCGCGGCACCGCGCAGCAGGGAAGGCAGCGCCTCGCGGTGCACGCCGAGCGAGCGCGCCGGGTAGCCGGGGGCGCCGGCGAGGGAGGACGGCACGGGCGCCGCTGCCGTGACCTTGGCGAGCAGTTCCGGGCCGCCCTTCTCCGTGGCGTCGGCGAGCTTGCGGTAGAGGCCGGCCTGCGCGGCGCGGGTCTCCCAGGCGGTCGGCGGGATCAGCAGGACGAGCCGGTCGAAGCGTGCGGGTTCCCGTACCGCGGCGGTCAGTACGGTCGCACTGCCGAGCGAGGACCCCATGCCGGTGACGGGCCGGCCGGGGGAGAGGCGGTCGAGCAGTGCGAGCAGGTCGTCGGCGAAGTGCCGGTAGGTGTAGCCGGACGCGTCCGCGCCGCCCGTCGACGCACCGTGTCCCCGCGCGTCGTAGCGGACCAGCCGCCGGCCGGGCAGCCGGCGCACCGCGTCCCAGCCGAACAGGTCCATCCCGGCCTCGACGTCGCGGCTGAGCGACATGCCGTGGGCGTACACGGCGAGCGGTGCCTCAGTGCCGGTACCGGTACCCGCACCGGTGCCCGGTGTGTCCGTCGCGTCGTGGGCGATCCGGGTGCCGTCCGGGAGTGTGAGTCGCGGTTCCATGGTCGCCGCAACGCCCGTTCTCCAGGGGATGTTCCGGCGTACGCACGCGGAGACCCGACGGCGTCCGGGCACACGCCGGCGGCCCGGCCGGAGGTGAGTCCGGCCGGGCCGCCGTACCCAAGGTTCCGCGGCGGCGGTGTCCGGGTCAGACCTCGCCGCGCCAGGCGCCGGTCTCCGTGCCACGTGACTCGATGAACTTCTTGAAGTTCTTCAGGTCCGTGGTGGCCTTGCTGCGTATGAAGCCGAGCTTGTCGCCGACCGTGTCGGCGATGCCCTCGGGGTCGTGGTCGAGCTGGAGCATGACCTTGGTGTGCTGGTCGTCGAGGCGGTGGAAGGTCACCACACCGGCCTGGCGCGTCTCACCGGCCACCGTGGTCCAGGCGATCCGCTCGTCGGGAATCTGCTCGGTGATCTCCGCGTCGAACTCGCGGGTCACTCCGCCGATCTTGGTGACCCAGTGCGTGAGCTTCGGTGTGCGCTGCTCGATGCGCTCGACCCCGTCCATGAAGCGGGGGAATTCCTCGAACTGTGTCCACTGGTTGTAGGCCTTCGTCACCGGGACGGCAACCTCGACCGACTCTTCGATCTTCGACATGGTCCGGGCTCCTCCTCTCTGGGAACGTGCAGGGCTCCCCGCGTACCCGTGCAGTCGGGGTCGACACAGGGAAGTCGCGGCGACACGGGGAAAACGGAGCCGTGCCCGGAGTGTCCGGGTGACGCAGATCACCGGAGCGTGCGGTGGCGGGTCGGTGGCGCTCGGTAGACTGTAGACGATAACCAATCCGGTGAGTCCTGGATCATCCTGGATCACCTGGATCGTTTCGGATCCGAGTCGTAGAGGGGGACCGCGATGCTGTCCGCTGGACTGCCGCAGGGGACCGTGCCGAAGCTCGAACGCCCCGGCCCGCTGCGCGAACGGGTCTACGAAGCGCTGCTCGAACTGATCACGACCCGCGCGCTCCAGCCGGGTCAGCACCTCGTCGAGAGCGAGCTCGCCGGGCATCTGGGCGTCTCCCGCCAGCCGGTGCGCGAGGCGCTGCAGCGGCTGAACACCGACGGCTGGGTCGATCTGCGCCCTGCCCAGGGCGCATTCGTGCACGAGCCGACCGAGGAGGAGGCCGACCAGCTGCTCGGCGTGCGCACGCTGCTGGAGGCCGAGGCGGCCCGGCTGGCCGCCGCCAACGCCTCGGAGGCGGGCGTCGAGGAGCTGGCGGCGCTGTGCGACCGGGGTGAACAGGCGGTCCGTGACGACGACGTGGACCTCGCCGTCGCCACCAACGCGGCCTTCCACGCCAAGGTGATGGACCTGGCGGGCAACACCGTACTGGCCGGGCTGGCCGAGCAGGTCGGCCGGCGGGTGCGCTGGTACTACACCCCGGTCGCCCGGCAGCGCGGCAAGCGGTCCTGGGCCGAGCACCGCGAGCTGATCGACGCCATCGCCAAGGGCGACGGACAGCGCGCCACCGAGATTATGCGTGCCCACACCGAGCACACCCGCCGCACGTACCACGAGCGCGAGGGGGCGAAGTAGGGCCTGTCTCCAGCCGTGGCCATGTGGCGGGGCGGAGGGCGCCGTCGTCGTGATCGTTCCGTCGAGCGGTGCCTCGAGGGCGCCCGCGTCGCGACACGGGACGAAGCGGTCGTAGACGCTCTGCCAGGCGGTGAGCGCCCCGGGACCGGTGCCCACAGCATCTCGGCCACGGCTGGGGGCAGGTCAGCCGGGTACGCCCATGCGCTGCGTGCCGACGACGGACAGCAGCCGCAGTGCCTCTTCCGACGGTGAGCCGGGGGCAGCGGTGTAGAGGACGACTCGCTGGTCCCGGTCAGCGATGTCCAGGACGTCGCAGTTGACGGCGACGGGGCCGACGAGGGGGTGCGCGAAAGTCTTGCAGAGGGTGGGCCGAGCGGTCACGTCGTGGGTGGCCCAGAGCCCGGCGAACTCCTCACTGCCGGCGAGGAGCTCCTTGACCAGGCCGGTCACTTCAGGGTCGTTGGGATAGCGAGCTGCCGCGGCGCGCAGGTGCTGGACCGAGGTCCGGGTGAACTCGTCCGCGTCCGAGACGCCGTACAGCCGTCGGCCGTGCCGGTACGGACCGAGGAAGGCGCGTCGGATGAGGTTCCGGTCCCGGCGCGACAGGACGGAGAAGTCCTCCAGCAAGGCAGCGGCCAGCTCGTTCCAGGCGATGACCTCATACGTCGCCGACAACACGACGGCCGCGGCCTCCGGCAGCCGGTGCAGCAGGTCGACGATGCTCTGCCGCACTTCCCGCGAAGGCCCGGCCGGGGGTGCGGGAGGCGCACCGGCGAGGTGATGGAGATGGTCGCGCTCCGCGTCCGACAGGCGCAGCGCACGGGCGAGTTGGCCCAGCACCTCACGGGAGGGATGCGGGGCGCGGCCCTGCTCCAGGCGCGTGTAGTACTCGGTCGAGATGAACGCCAGCTGCGCCACCTCCTCGCGGCGCAGTCCCGGGGTGCGGCGGCGCGGCCCGGCAGGCAGCCCCACGTCGCCAGGGGTGATGCGCTCGCGCCTGCTGCGCAGGAAGGCAGCCAGTTCTCGTCGATCCATGCCCCCAGTGTGCGCGGGGTGACGGTGCCCAGCCAGGTACTGCCGGTGCCTGGATGATCGCGGTGGCCGGACACAGGCTCCTCAGCATGACCCACACACCGAACACCTCCACCACCTCCACCACGGCCTCGGGCCTGCTCGCCGGCAAGGTCGCCTTCCTCACCGGCGCCGGTCGCGGTATCGGCGCGGCAGCGGCACGGCTGTTCGCCCGGGAGGGGGCCCGAGTGCTGCTCGCGGCCCGCACGCAGACCCAGCTCGAAGCGGTGACCGAGGAGATCCGGACGGCCGGCGGCACCGCGGACCACGTGGTGTGCGACCTGGCCGATCCGGCAAGCGTCCGGGCCGCCGTCGACCGCTGCGTGGAGCTGTACGGCCGGCTCGACGTGGCCTTCAACAACGGCGCGACGGGCCAGCCGCCCGGCCCGATGGACCAGCTCTCGGAGGCCGAGTTCGACCACGTCTGCGCCGTCAACCTCAAGGGCCCGTGGCTGGCCATGACCGCCGAGATCGCCGCCATCCGCGCCACCGCGAAGCGCGGGGCCATCGTCAACACCTCCAGCGTCGGCAGCCTGATGGGCAACCCCGCATTGCCCGCCTACGGCGCAGCGAAGCGGGCGGTCAACAGCCTCACCGCGTCGGCAGCCGTCACCTACGGCCCGGAAAACATCCGCGTCAACGCCATCGCGCCCGGCACCACACTCACCGAGATGCTGTACGAGTGGGACGAGAAATCCCCCGGCACCATCGAGCAGCTCAACGCCCGGACCCCGCTGGGCCGCGCCGCCGATCCGGACGAGATCGCCCAGGCTGCCGCCTGGCTCCTCAGCGACCGCTCCTCCTACGTCACCGGCACGGTCCTCCGCGTCGACGGCGGCATGCGAGCCTGAGCCGTCACGGGCGTCCCGTCCAGGCGGGCAGGCGCCGGTCGTGGCGCGCCGGACCCTTCCTTGTCCTGAGTCGGGCCGGGTTCTGAGCCGGGCTTTGTCCTGAGTCAGGAGAAAGTCCGTACGGATTCGGTCCGTAGTACTTCCTCGTGCGGACAAGCGCTGCTACGTTCCCCTCGAAAGCCCGGCGAGACGGTGTGCGGTTTCCCGCCAACTCCCGCCGGTGGCTCTCGATGACGGTCTATGCCGAGGACGGCTGGAGGGGCGGCGTGAGGCGCATGACAGCCAGGCCCGCGAACGCGCACCAGGCGCGGCTCCTTCACCTGCTGCGCGACCAGGGGCCCAACTCCCGTGCTCAGCTGGGTGACCAGGTCGACCTGTCGCGTTCCAAGCTGGCGGTGGAGGTCGACCGGCTGCTGGAGACCGGCCTCGTCGTCGCCGACGGCCTGGCCGCCTCCCGCGGCGGCCGTCGCTCCCACAACATCCGGCTCGCGCCCTCGCTGCGCTTCCTCGGCGTGGACATCGGCGCGACCTCGGTCGACGTGGCGGTCACCAACGCCGAACTGGAGGTACTCGGTCACCTCACCCAGCCGATGGACGTCCGGGACGGGCCGGTCGCCGTCTTCGAGCAAGTCCTCGCGCTGGCGGACAAGTTGAAGGACAGCGGGCTCGCCGAGGGGTTCGACGGCGCGGGCATCGGCGTGCCGGGCCCGGTCCGCTTCCCCGAAGGCGTGCCCGTCGCACCGCCGATCATGCCGGGCTGGGACGGCTTCCCCGTACGGGAAGCGCTCAGCCAGGAGCTGGGCTGCCCGGTCATGGTCGACAACGACGTGAACCTGATGGCGCTGGGGGAGCAGCACGCGGGGGTGGCCCGCACCTCGCAGGATTTCCTCTGCGTCAAGATCGGTACGGGCATCGGCTGCGGCATCGTCGTCGGCGGCGCGGTCTACCGCGGCACCACCGGCAGCGCCGGCGACATCGGCCACATCCAGGTCGAGCCCGACGGCCGCCGCTGCGCCTGCGGCAATGCCGGCTGCCTGGAGGCCTACTTCGGCGGTGCCGCGCTCGCCCGGGACGCGGAGGACGCGGCGCGCGAGGGCCGGTCGGCCACGCTCGCGGCCCGGCTCGAGGCGGCGGGCGCGCTCGCCGCCTCGGACGTGTCCGTGGCCGCCTCCGCCGGCGACGCCACCGCGCTGGAACTGATCAAGGCCGGTGGCACCCGCACCGGGCAGGTCATCGCCGGGCTCGTCAGCTTCTTCAATCCGGGCCTCGTGGTGATCGGCGGCGGGGTGACCGGCCTCGGCCACACACTGCTGGCCGCGATCCGCACGCAGGTGTACCACCAGTCGCTGCCCCTGGCGACCGGCAACCTCCCTATCGTCCTGGGCGAGCTGGGCCCGCTGGCCGGTGTGACCGGCGCGGCCCGGCTGATCAGCGACCACTTGTTCTCACCGGCCTGAGTCATGTCCCCGGCACCGCAGGGACCGGGGAAGCACCGCCGCACCACCGCCGTACCGCCTCCGCTCCACCTGTGCACGTGCACCACCTCTGCGCCATCACTGCACTGTCTGAGTGACGCATCGTCAGTTCGCGATGCCGCACGCCCGTACGCGCTCCGCCCTGATCCGCCCTGCCCGCTCGCCGGCGTACCGCCGAGGAGGCCCGCCATGGCACCAGCGCACCGCCCCGCACCTCCGCCGTCCGCGGCGCACGAAGCCACCGGACCGCTGCTCACCATGACCGGCATCACCAAGTCCTTCCCCGGCGTCCGCGCGCTGGACGGCGTGGACCTGGACGTGGTGGCGGGGGAGGTGCACTGCCTGCTCGGCCAGAACGGTGCGGGCAAGTCCACCCTGATCAAGGTGCTGGCCGGAGCGCACCAGCCGGACGGCGGCGAGATCCGCTGGCGCGGCGAGACCGTCACCCTGAAGTCCCCGATCGCCGCGATGCGGCTCGGCATCGCCACCATCTACCAGGAACTGGACCTGGTCGAGCACATGTCCGTCGCCGAGAACGTCTTCCTCGGCCACGAACGCGCCACCGGCGGCTTCGTCCGCACCGGCGAGGCCCGCGACCGGACCGCCGAGCTGCTCGCCCGGCTGGGCCACCCCGAGATCGATCCCGCCACCCCCGTCGGCGAGCTCTCCGCCGCCGGCCAGCAGATCGCGTCGATGGCCCGCGCCCTCTCGCACGACGTACGGCTGATCGTCATGGACGAGCCGTCCGCCGCGCTCGACCCCGACGAGGTCGACAACCTCTTCCGTATCGTCACGGCCCTCACCTCCGCCGGCGTCGCCGTCGTCTACATCTCCCACCGCCTGGAGGAGATCCGCCGGATCGGCGACCGGGTGACCGTACTGAAGGACGGCCGTACGGCTGCCCGCGGCCTAGACGCGCACGCCACCCCCACCCGCGACATCGTCGCCCTGATGACCGGCCGCGACGTCGAGTACGTCTTCCCCGAACGGCGCGCGGCCACCGACCGCCCGGCCCCCGTCCTCAGCGTCGAAGGCCTCGCCCGCGAGGGCGAGTTCGCGCCGGTCGACTTCCAGCTGCACCCCGGCGAGATCCTCGGCCTCGCCGGGCTCGTCGGCTCCGGCCGCTCGGAGATCCTGGAGACCGTCTTCGGCGCCCGGCGGCCCACCGCGGGCCGGGTACTGGTCGACGGCCGGCCGCTGCGCCCCGGCAGCGTCACCGCCGCCGTACGCGCCGGAATCGGCCTCGCCCCCGAAGAACGCAAGTCCCAGGCGCTGCTGCTCCTGGAGTCCGTCAGCCGTAACGTCTCCCTCTCCTCGCTGCCCCGCTTCGCACGCGCCGGCTGGCTGGACCGGCACGCCGAACGGGCCGGTGCCCGCGCCGCCACCCGTGACCTGTCGCTGCGCCCCGACGACCCCGACCGCCCGGTCCGCACCCTCTCCGGCGGCAACCAGCAGAAGGCCGTACTGGCCCGCTGGCTGCTCCGTGGCTGCCGGGTCCTGCTGCTGGACGAGCCGACCCGCGGCGTGGACGTCGGCGCGCGTGCCGAGCTGTACGCGGTGATCCGGCGGCTGGCCGACGAGGGCATGGCCGTGCTGCTGGTCTCCAGCGAGGTGCCCGAAGTGCTCGGGCTCGCCGACCGGGTGCTCGTCCTGCGCGAGGGCCGGGTCGTGCACGAGGGGGACGCGGCGGCACTGGACGAGCACCGGGTGCTCGACCTGGTCATGAGCGAAGGACCGGGGCCCGTACCGGCCCCGGCAGGTACCGCGCCCGAGGAGACGCCGGCCCCGACACCGCGAGGAGACCGCCCGTGAACACCTCCGAAGGACACGCCCTCCCGGCCGAGGCGGGCTCCGCACCGCCGGGCCCGGCCGTGCCGCCCGCCAAGGAAGCACCGGGCACCCGCGCCCGGCGCCGTCCCGACATCCGCAACCTCTCGCTGCTCGGCGTGCTCGCCGCGCTCGTCCTGGTCGGCGCGCTCACCAAGCCCGAGCAGTTCCTGAGCGTGCAGAACCTCCAACTCGTGCTCACCCAGGCATCCGTGATCGGTGTCGTCACCGTCGGTGTCACCTTCGTCATCATCGGCGGCGGCATCGACCTGTCGGTCGGCGCGATGGTCGCGCTCGCCACCGTCTGGGCGACGACCGTGGCCACCCAGCAGTTCGGGCTCAGCGGCATCCTGCTGTGCGCGCTGTGCGTGGGCCTGGGCTGCGGGCTGGTCAACGGCCTGCTGGTGTCGCTCGGCGGGATCGTGCCCTTCATCGCCACCCTCGCCATGCTGGCCTCGGCCCGCGGCCTGGCACTCCAGATCAGCGACGGCCGCACCCAGGTCGTGTCCGTCGACCCGGTGCTCGCGCTGGGCCGCCGGGACGCGTACCTGCTCGGCATCCCGCCCATCGTGCTGGTCTTCGCCGTCGTCACCGTCATCGGCTGGCTGCTGCTGAACCGTACGACCTTCGGGCGGCGCACCGTCGCGGTCGGCGGCAACCCCGAGGCCGCCCGGCTGGCCGGCATCGACGTACGCCGCCAGCGGCTGCTGCTCTACCTGCTGTCCGGACTGTGCTGCGGCATCGCGGCGTTCCTGCTGATCGTGCTGACCGGCTCCGGACAGAACACCAACGGAAACCTCTACGAGCTCGACGCCATCGCCGCGGCCATCATCGGCGGCACCCTGCTCAGCGGCGGCCGCGGCACCATCACCGGCTCCGTCCTGGGCGTCCTCGTCTTCACCACCATCACCAACCTCTTCGCCCTGAACAACCTGGAGACCGCCGTCCAGCAGATCGCCAAGGGCGCCATCATCGTCGCCGCCGTACTGGTACAGAAGGGCCGCACGCCATGACCGAGCACACCCCACGGATTCCCGGAACCAGCCGCAGGAACATGCTCTTCGGCGCCGCCGCCGTCTCCGCGGGCGCCTTCCTCACCGCCTGCACCAGCAACGAGAACAACGCCTCGGCCGGCACAGGCAAGCAGCAGCAGGCCGGCGGGGTCGACGACAAGCCCGGCAAGAAGGTCACCATCGGCTTCGCCGGACCGCAGGCCGACCACGGCTGGCTGAACGCGATCAACCAGAACGCCAAGGACCGTGCGAAGCAGTACGAGGACGTCACCCTGGAGATCACCGAGGGGTCGAACGACACAGCGCAGCAGATCGGGCAGATCGAGACCCTGATCAACAAGAAGGTCGACGTGCTGGTCGTCCTGCCCGCCGACGGCAAGGCGCTCACCCAGGTAGGGCTGAAGGCCATGCGGGCCGGCATCCCCGTCGTCAACCTCGACCGGGTCTTCGCCTCCCAGCAGGCCTACCGCTGCTGGGTCGGCGGCGACAACTACGGCATGGGCCTCAATGCCGGGCACTACATCGGCGAGCAGCTCAAGGACAAGAAGAACGCCAAGGTCGTCGAGCTGGCCGGGATCGACAACCTGGAACTGACCCGGCAGCGCACCCAGGGCTTCGACGACGCGCTGAAGAACTACCCCAACATCAAGAAGGTGGGGCGGCAGGCCGCCGAGTTCACCGTCGAGTCCGGCCAGTCCAAGATGGCCGGGCTGCTCCAGGCGCACCCCGACTTCGACGCCCTGTGGAACCACGACGACGACCAGGGCGTGGGCGCCGAGCGGGCCATCGAACAGGCGGGCCGCGACGGCTTCCTCATGGTCGGCGGCGCCGGCTCCCGCAAGGTCATGGACACCATCAAGGCGGACAACTCCGTCCTGAAGGCCACCGTGCTCTACCCGCCCACCATGTCCGCCTCCGCCATCGACCTGGCCCGCGCGCTCGGCCAGGGCAAGGGCATCGGCGGCATGGCCGAGCTGGAGATCCCCGCCTCCATCACCCTGTACTCCGCCGTCGTCACCAAGGACAACGTCGACGACTACCTCCCGACCGGCTTCAACTGACACGGAGCGCCCCGCCGGAGCCTCGTGAGCCCGGCCGCGCCCCGTACCCCCACACCTGACCACCACCGATGAGGTGATGCATGGACGACAACGCGAAGGACCCCACCTCCGACGGCCGCCCCGCGCTGGGGATCGGCATGGTCGGCTACGCCTTCATGGGCGCGGCGCACTCCCAGGGCTGGCGCACCGTCGCCCGCGCCTTCGACCTGCCGCTCCGCCCGGCCATGAACGCCGTCTGCGGCCGGGACGCCGGTGCCGTACGCGCCGCCGCCGACCGCCTCGGCTGGGGCGCGGCGGAGACCGACTGGCGGGCCCTGATCGCCCGCGACGACGTCGACCTGGTCGACATCTGCACACCCGGCGACAGCCACGCCGAGATCGCCGTCGCGGCCCTCGAAGCCGGCAAGCACGTGCTGTGCGAGAAGCCGCTGGCCAACACGGTCGCGGAGGCGGAGGCCATGGTGGCGGCGGCCGAGACGGCGCGGGCCCGCGGCCGGATCGCCATGACCGGCTTCAACTACCGCCGTACGCCGGCCACCGCGCTCGCCCGCCGGTTCGTGGCGGAGGGCCGGATCGGCCGGCTGCGCCACCTGCGCGCGACGTACCTCCAGGACTGGCTGGTCGACGAGCAGGCACCGATGACCTGGCGGCTGCGCAAGGACAGCGCCGGTTCCGGCGCCCTGGGCGACCTCGGCGCCCACATCGTCGACCTCGCGCAGCATCTGGCGGGGGAGCCGCTGACGGGCGTCTCGGCCGTCACCGAGACGTTCGTACGGCACCGGCCGCTGCCCTCGGGCGGTACGGACGAGGTGACCGTGGACGACGCGGCGCTGTTCACCGGCCGCTTCGCCTCGGGTGCGCTGGGGTCCTTCGAGGCCAGCCGGGTCGCCGCCGGACGAAAGAACTCGCTCCGCATCGAGATGAACGGCGACCGCGGCTCGCTCTCCTTCGACCTGGAACGCCTCAACGAGCTGTCCTTCCACGACCACACCGAACCGTCCGTCGCGGCCGGCTTCCGCCGCATCCTGGTCACCGAGCCGGACCACCCGTACCTGGAGGGCTGGTGGCCGCCGGGCCACGGCCTCGGGTACGAGCACACCTTCGTGCACCAGGCCCGCGACCTGGTGCATGCCATCGCCGCCGGTACCGACCCCGCGCCCACCTTCGCCGACGGGCTGCGTGTGCAGCGCGTACTGGCAGCGGTGGAGGAGAGCGCCGCGAAGAACTGCGTCTACACCCCCGTATCGGCCTGAGGAGGTCCCGTACCGTGCCACGCCAGTTCACTCTCTTCACCGGTCAGTGGGCAGACCTCCCTCTGGAGGAGGTCTGCCGCATGGCTCGCGACTTCGGCTACGACGGGCTGGAACTCGCCTGCTGGGGCGACCACTTCGAGGTCGACAAGGCGCTCGCCGACCCCGCCTATCTCGACTCGCGCCACGCGCTGCTCGACAAGTACGGCCTCAAGTGCTGGGCGATCTCCAACCACCTGGTCGGCCAGGCGGTCTGCGACGCCATCATCGACGAGCGCCACGAGGCGATCCTGCCCGCCCGCATCTGGGGCGACGGCGAGGCCGAGGGCGTACGGCAGCGCGCCGCCGCCGAGATCAAGGACACGGCGCGCGCGGCCGCCGCGTTCGGCGTCGACACCGTCATCGGCTTCACCGGCTCGTCGATCTGGCACCTGGTCGCCATGTTCCCGCCGGCCCCCGAGGCGATGATCGAGCGCGGCTACGAGGACTTCGCCACGCGCTGGAACCCCATCCTCGACGTCTTCGACGCCGAAGGCGTCCGCTTCGCCCACGAGGTCCACCCGAGCGAGATCGCGTACGACTACTGGACCACCCACCGGGCCCTGGAAGCCGTCGGCCACCGGCCCGCCTTCGGCCTCAACTTCGACCCCTCCCACTTCGTGTGGCAGGACCTGGACCCGGTCGCCTTCCTCTGGGACTTCCGCGACCGGATCTACCACGTCGACTGCAAGGAGGCCAGGAAGCGCCTGGACGGCCGCAACGGCCGGCTCGGCTCCCATCTCCCCTGGGGCGACCCGCGGCGCGGCTGGGACTTCGTCTCGGCCGGGCACGGCGACGTCCCGTGGGAGGACTGCTTCCGGATGCTGCGCTCGATCGGCTACGACGGGCCGGTGTCGGTGGAGTGGGAGGACGCGGGCATGGACCGCCGGCAGGGCGCTCCCGAGGCGCTGACCAGGCTCAAGGCGTACGACTACGAGCCGCCGACGGCGTCGTTCGACGCGGCGTTCGGCAGCTCGGACAGCTGACAGCTCGCCCTTCTTTGTCCTTCTGCGGGCAGAAGTACGTACCAGCGACTGCAAAGGTCTATCCGTAGCGAGCCGATGCGACTACCTTCGCCTCTTGTGTCACGTACACGTACATGACGGCTCGCACAGCGCACTGAACTCCCCAGCACCGCCCACCGCACGGCAATCGACCCGCCCGGGAGGCACCGCGTGCACAGAAGACGTCTCAGAATCCGCTCCGCACTCGCACTCTTCGCCGGCGGCCTGCTCGCAGCCGGCTCGCTCTCGCTCGGCAGCACCCCCTCGGTCGCCGCCCCGGCCGCCGACGCGGCCCCGCTCGCCGAGGACTTCCAGCAGGTCACCCTCGCCAAGGGTGCGGCGGAGGTGGGCGAGCCCATGTCGCTCGCCGTCCTCCCCGACCGCTCCGTCCTGCACACCTCCCGCGACGGCACGCTCCGGCTGACCAACGCCGCCGGTGACACCAAGGTCGCCGGCAAGCTGCCCGTCTACACCCACGACGAAGAGGGCCTCCAGGGCGTCGGCGTCGACCCCGGCTTCAAGGACAACCGCTTCATCTACCTCTTCTACGCGCCCCCGCTGGACACCCCCGCGGGCGACGCGCCGGACAACGGCACCGCCGCCGACTTCGCCAAGTTCGACGGCGTGAACCGTCTCTCCCGCTTCGTCCTGAAGGCCGACGGCACGCTGGACACCGCCAGCGAGAAGAAGATCCTGGAGGTCGCCACCTCCCGCGGCACCTGCTGCCACGTCGGCGGCGACATCGACTTCGACGCGCAGGGCAACCTCTACCTCTCCACCGGCGACGACTCCAACCCGTTCTCCTCCGACGGCTACACGCCCATCGACGAGCGCGCCGACCGCAACCCCGCGTACGACGCCCAGCGCAGCTCCGGCAACACCAACGACCTGCGCGGCAAGATCCTGCGCATCAAGGTCAACGCCGACGGCTCGTACGACATCCCCGAGGGCAACCTCTTCGCGCCCGGCACCGAGAAGACCCGGCCAGAGATCTACGCCATGGGCTTCCGCAACCCCTTCCGGATGAGCGTCGACAAGACCACCGGCATCGTCTACGTCGGCGACTACGGTCCCGACGCTGGCGCCGCCAGCCCCACCCGCGGCCCGGCCGGCCAGGTCGAGTTCGCCCGTGTCACCAAGGCCGGCAACTACGGCTGGCCGTACTGCACCGGCGACAACGACGCCTACGTCGACTACGACTTCGCCACCGGCACCTCCGGCGAGCCCTTCGACTGCGCCGCGCCCAAGAACACCTCGCCGCACAACACCGGCCTGACCGACCTGCCCCCGGCCCAGCCCGCCTGGATCCCGTACGACAACGACTCCGTACCGGAGTTCGGCAGCGGCTCGGAGTCCCCGATGGCCGGCCCGGTCTACCGCTACGACGCCGCGTCGGACTCCAAGGTGAAGTTCCCCGAGTCCTACGACGGTGACTTCTTCGCCGGGGAGTTCGGCCGGCAGTGGATCAAGCGGATCGAGCAGGACGCCGACGGCAAGGTCCAGTCGATCAACCCGGTCCCCTGGAGCGGCACCCAGATCATGGACATGTCCTTCGGCCCGGACGGCGCGCTGTACGTGCTGGACTACGGGCTGAGCTGGTTCGGCGGCGACGAGCACTCCGCGCTGTACCGCATCGAGAACGCCACCGACGGCCACTCGCCGGTCGCCGAGGCGAAGGTCGACCGCACCTCGGGCCAGGCGCCCCTGAAGGCGAAGTTCAGCGCGACCGCCACCGACCAGGACGGTGACGCGCTCACCTACGCCTGGGACTTCGGCGACGGCGCCACCTCCACGGCGCAGAACCCCGCCCACACGTACAAGAAGAACGGCACCTACACGGCGACCGTCACCGCCAAGGACTCCTCCGGCCGCACCGGCTCGGCCAGCGTCCACCTGACCGTCGGCAACACCGCCCCCAAGGTCACGCTCGAACTCCCCGGTGACGGACAGCTCTTCACCTTCGGCGACAAGGTGCCCTTCAAGGTCAAGGTCACCGACCCCGAGGACGGGCAGATCGACTGCTCCAAGGTCACCGTCACCCACATCCTCGGCCACGACAACCACGGCCACGCCGTGACCTCGGCCAACGGCTGCGAGGGCACCATCCAGACGCTGGCCGACGGCGAGCACGACCCCAACGCCAACATCTTCGGTGTCTTCGACGCCGAGTACACCGACAAGGGCGCGAACGGCCAGCCCGCGCTGACCACTCACGACCAGAACGTCACCCAGCCCAAGCACCGCCAGGCCGAGCACTTCAAGACGTCCAAGGGCGTCAAGGCGGTCGACCACACGCCGGCACACGGCGGCAAGACCGTCGGTGACATCCACAACGGCGACTGGATCGGCTTCACCCCCTACATCGTCTCCAACGCCACCGAGCTGACCGCGCGGGTCGCCTCGGCCGGCGCCGGCGGCACGCTGGAGGTCCGCAGCGGCAAGCCCGACGGCAGGCTGCTCGGCACCGCCAAGGTGCCGGTGACCGGCGGCTGGGAGACGTACACCGACGTCAGCACCGCCATCGCCAAGCCGCCCGCCGGGACGACGACGCTCTACCTCGTCTTCAAGGGCAGCAGCACGGGAGCGCTGTACGACGTGGACGACTTCGAGATCACGACGAAGTAGCGCACGACCGGTGAGGGGCGGGCGGACCACCCGTAGGGCGGACCACCCGTAGCGTCCGCCCCTCACCCGATCACACCCGCTCAGCGGCCTTTCACCTGAACACACCCGCTCAGCGGCCCCTTGCCCAGCCACCCCCCCGCCGCTGGAGGAAGGACTCCGCACATGCACCCGCACCAGTCCACCGCGAGACGGCAGGCCGTACGGCGGCTCGGCGTCACCGCTGCCGCCGCCGCGGCCCTGCTCGCCACGACGGCGCTGCCCGGCGCCGCCGCACCGCAACCGGGCGGGACGGCGGCCGACGGCGCCCGCGTCCTGGTCTTCTCCAAGACCGCCGGCTTCCGCCACGACTCGATCCCCGAGGGCATCGCCACGGTCAAGGACCTCGGCGCGCAGCACGGCTTCGCCGTCGACGCGACGGAGAACGCCGGCGCCTTCACGCCCGGCAACCTCGCCCGGTACGACGCGGTCGTGTGGCTGTCGACCACCGGAGACGTCCTCAACGCCACCCAACAGGCCGCGTTCGAGAAGTACATCGCAGCGGGCGGCGGCTACGTAGGCGTGCACGCGGCGGCCGACACCGAGTACGACTGGCCCTTCTACGGCGGCCTGGCCGGCGCCTACTTCCAGTCGCACCCGGCGATCCAGCCCGCCACCGTACGCGTCGAGGACCGCGCCCACCCCGCCACCGCACACCTCGCGGCGGCCTGGGACCGCACCGACGAGTGGTACAACTACCGCACCAACCCGCGCGAGCGGGCCCACGTCCTCGCCACCCTCGACGAGACGACGTACACCGGCGGCACGATGGGCGACGACCACCCGCTCGCCTGGTGCCAGGAGTACCGCGGCGGCCGCGCCTTCTACACCGGCGCCGGCCACACCAAGGAGTCCTACGCCGACCCAGCTTTCCGCACCCACCTCCTCGGCGGCATCCGCTACGCCGCGGGCCTCGCCCAGGCCGACTGCCGCCCGGAGCAGGGCTACACGCCGCTCTTCGACGGTACGCGGACGAGCCTGGAGGGCTGGAAGCAGGCGGGCCCCGGCTCCTTCACCCTGAACGAGGACGACGGGACGCTCACCTCCGACGGTGGCATGGGCATGCTCTGGTACGCCGCCAAGGAGCAGCAGGCGTACTCGGTGAAGCTGGACTGGAAGATGGCGAGCGAGTCCGGGGACGACAACTCCGGCGTCTACGTCGGCTTCCCGGCCTCCGACGACCCCTGGTCCGCGGTGAACAAGGGCTACGAGATCCAGATCGACGCCACCGACACCCCCGACCACACCACCGGCTCCGTCTACGGCTTCAAGGCCGCGGACATCAAGGCCAGGGACGCGGCCCTGAACCCGCCGGGGGAGTGGAACACCTACGAGATCCGCGTCCAGGGCGAACGCCTGAAGGTGTTCCTCAACGGTCGCAAGATCAACGACTTCACCAACCGCGACCCGGCACGCTCCCTCCGCCAGGGCTACCTCGGCATCCAGAACCACGGCCCCGAGGACAAGGTCGCGTTCCGGCACATCCGGATCAAGCCGCTGGGGTGAGGAGGCGGGCTGCTGCCTGACGGCTGAGCTTCGGCCAAGGGCGGGACTTCCGACAGGTACGGCGCAGGTACGGCGCAGGGACGGCGTAGGTACGCGCGCAGGGACGGCGCTTCGGGCACGGATGTGGGAGGGTGCATGGGTACGGATACGGGTGCGGCTGGTACGAGTGCGGCTGGTACGAATGCGGGAGATGGGACCGGCTCGGGTGGTGGCCGCACCGGGGTGTGGCTGATCGGCGCGCGGGGCTCGGTCGCCACGACCGTCGTCGCCGGCTGCGCGGCACTCGCCGCGGGCCTGCACGAGCCGACGGGCATGATCACCGAGACGGCGGCCTTCGCCGGCGTCCCGCTGCCACCGCTCGCCTCCCTGGTGTTCGGCGGCCACGACATCACCTCCTGCCCGCTGCCGAAACGCGCCGAACAGCTGGCCGCCGGTGGTGTCCTGCCGCACGGCCTGCCCCGCTCCGTACAGGCCGAACTCGCCGCCGCCGACGCCGAGATCCGCCCCGGCGGCCCGATGCCGGGCGACACCCGCGACGACGACGCCCTGGTGGCCGCCTTCGCGACGGACCTGCGCACGTTCCGCCGCACCCACGCCCTGGACCGCGTGATCGTCATCAACGTCGCCTCCACGGAAGCCCTACCGGCACCGGTCTCCGGCCAGGCAGATGTGGGGCAGTCGGACGACGGTCAGCCGGGCTCCGGCGAGTCGGGCACCGGGCAGTGGGGCTCCGGTGAGTCGGGCACCGGCCGGCCGGACCCGGCGCCGTCGCGCGGGCAGCGGCCGCCCACTGACCACCTCCCCACCAGCTCCCTCTACGCGCTCGCCGCACTCCGTGCCGGCTGCCCGTACGTCAACTTCACCCCCTCCACCGGCCTGCACCACCCCCTCCTCCGGGACATGGCCCGCTGCAGCGGCCTCCCGTACGCGGGCCGCGACGGCAAGACCGGCCAGACCCTGCTGCGTTCCGTCCTCGCCCCGATGATGGCGCAGCGCGCGCTGACCGTACGGGCCTGGTCCGGCACGAACCTGCTCGGCGGCGGAGACGGCGCGGCACTCGCCGACCCGGCCGCGGCCGCCGCGAAGGAGGCGGGCAAGGCCGCCGTACTCCGCGACACCCTCGGCGAACTGCCGCCCGGCGACCTCCACATCGACAACGTCCCGGCACTGGGCGACTGGAAGACGGCCTGGGACCACATCGCCGTCGACGGCTTCCTCGGCAGCCGGGTGATCCTCCAGACCATCTGGCAGGGCTGCGACTCGGCCCTCGCCGCCCCGCTCGTCCTCGACCTGGCCCGCCTGGTGGCTGCCGCCCACGCGGCCGGCCTCAGCGGCCCGCTCCCCGGGCTCGGCTTCTACTTCAAGGACCCGGACGGTGGCCCGGCCGCCCTGGCCGACCAGTACACCGCCCTCACCACCACCTTCGCCGCCCGCCTGCGGGAGGCCCAAGCATGATCCCCCTCCCGCCCCTCCCGAACTTCCTCCGCCCCTCCACCCCTCCCCGCCACCGCATGACCGACCTGAACACCCCCGGCGGCCTACCCCACGGCACCGGCCCCTTCCGGGGCCGCACACGCCGCCGGAACCGCTTGAGCCGTCGAAACCGCTCGAGCCATCGGGACCGCTTGAGCGGCTGGCTTCGAGGCACCCACGCCCATGCCGACCCGGCAGCCGAGGCGGACGGCGGCACTGGGACTAACGGCGGCACTGGGACTAACGGCGGCACCGGGACTGACGGCGGCACCGGGTCGGACGCCACCCCGCACTCGACCTCGACCTCGGCATCGGTTCCGGCCTCGGTCCCGGTTTCGGGCCTGGCCCCGGTCTCGGCATCGGCCCGGACCCCGACCCGGCGAGCTGCCCGGCGAATTGCCCAGCGAACCGCCCGGCGAGCCGCCCGGCGAACCGTCCGGCGAGCCGCCCGACCCGGCAACGGGCCGACAGGACAAGCCGGCGAGGAGCCACGGCAGCCCTCCCACCCCCTCCGCGACTGGGCGGAGCTGCTCCGCGTCTCGGCGCCGGCCAGCGTCCCCGGCGACCTCCTCGCCGGTGCCGCGGCAGCCGGTCTGCGCCCCAACTCCCGTACCGCCCTTGCCACCCTCTCCTCCCTCTTCCTGTACGAAGCCGGCATGGCCCTGAACGACTGGGCCGACCGCGACATCGACGCCCTGGAACGCCCGCAGCGCCCCATCCCCTCAGGCCGCATCGCCCCCGGCGCGGCACTCGCCGCAGCCGGCGGCCTGACGGCTGCCGGTCTGGCGTGCGCGGCGGCTGCCGGCCGCCCGGCCCTGGCCACCGCCACCGCCCTGGCCGCCACCGTCTGGGCCTACGACCTGTACCTCAAGAACACCCCCGCCGGTCCCACAGCCATGGCCTGCGCCCGCACCCTCGACCTCCTCCAAGGCGCCATCGCCACCACCGACCCCGGCTCTCCCGCACGGCCTGCCGCTCTTCACGCCCTCCCCGCAGCCGCTCTGCTCGGCGCCCACACACTCACCATCACCACGGTCTCCCGCCGCGAGGCCCAAGGCTCTTCCTCCTCCCTGCCCCTTCTCTCCCTGGCCGCCGTCACCGCCCTCGCCCACACCACAGCGGCGCGTCCCCCCTTCCACCTCCGAACCCCGGGCTCACCCCCAGCCACCAAGCCCCCTGCCACCGCCCCCGCTCCCACACGGCCCACTCCCACACGGTTCACCTCCACACGGCCCACCTCCACCGCGCTGGTGACCCGGTTCCTCGCGGCCGGGTACGCCGCCACCGCCGCCCGCCCCCTCCTCGTCGCCACGCTCAACCCCTCGCCCCACTTCCTCCAGCGGGCCGTCGGCGGCGGCATCCGCGCGATGATCCCGCTACAGGCGGCCCTCGCCGCGCGAGCCGGTGCCCCGGCCACCGGAGCCGCGGTGCTCGCGCTCATCCCCGTCGCCCGTCGCCTGTCCCGGAAGGTCAGTCCGACATGACCCCCACACCCCCGCGGCCCCCTGCCGAGGCCACCCGCCCCCTACGACCCCCGGCCCAGTCCACACCTCCGGACGCGTCGCCCTCGCCCCTCCCCACCCCCTCGGCGTCCGTCACCCCTTCGGCGTCCATCGCCCCTTCGGTGTCCGCCGTCCCTTCGGTGTCCGCCGTCCCCTCGACGTTCGCCGCCCCCTCGGCATCCGCCACTCCCGCCCCGCGACGACCCCTACGCCTCGCTTACGGGACCAACGGCCTCACCGACCTCCGCCTGACCGACGCCCTCTCCCTCCTCTCCGATCTCGGCTACGACGGCGTCGCGCTCACCCTCGACCACATGCACCTCGACCCCCTCGCCCCGGGCCTGGCCGCCCGCACCGCGCGAGTGGCCGAAGCGCTACGGGCCACGAACCTCGCCGTCGCCATCGAGACCGGCGCCCGCTATGTACTCGACCCGCGCCGCAAACACCACCCCACTCTCATCGACCCCGACCCGGAAGCCCGCGCGGCCCGCGCCGCCCTCCTACGCACCGCCGTCCGCATCGGCGCGGACCTCGGCGCCACCGCCGTCCACTGCTTCAGCGGCGTACGCGACCCCGGCAGCCCGGACCCCGACTCCTGGCAGCGCCTGGCCGCCGCCCTGGCCCCGGTAGCCGAGGCAGCCTCCGACGCCGGCCTGCCGCTCGCCGTCGAACCAGAACCCGGCCACCTCCTCTCCGACCTCGCCGGCTTCCACCGCCTCCGTACGCTCATGGGCGCGCCCGACCCGGACGTACTCGGGCTGACCCTGGACATCGGCCACTGCCAGTGCCTGGAACCGCTGCCGCCCGCCGACTGCGTACGTGCCGCCGCCCCCTGGACCCGGCACGTCCAGCTGGAGGACATGCGCCGTGGGGTCCACGAGCACCTCCCCTTCGGGGACGGCGAGATCGACTTCCCGCCCGTGCTCGCCGCCCTCCGCGATACCGCCTACCAGGGCCTGGTGAGCGTCGAGCTCCCCCGCCACTCCCACGCCGGCCCCACCCAGGCCCGCACCTCCCTCCACTACCTCCGCTCCCACCTCCCCAACTCCGCCGCCCCACCCCCAAATTCGACCCCACCCCCGCCCCCAGCCGCGGGCCCGGACCCGGCGACGGAGCCAGCCCCGCCCTCGAAAACGGCCCCGGCCTCGGAATCGGCCCCGCCCTCGGAATCGGCCCCGAGCCCAGCCCTGGGGTCGGCCCCAGCCCCGGGGTCGGCCCCGGCCGCGGGAGCCCCAGTGCGACCGCCAGGGCACCCGGCCGCCCCCGCCGGCCGCAACGGAGGTGTCCCGTGCTGACCCCCGACGACGCCTGGGTCGCTCGTCTCGACAAGGCGCTCCGAGACCGCCTCGGTGGCAGTGCCCGCGCCTGGCTGGACGAGGCCCTCGCCGAAGCCACCGCCCACGCCACCGGAGCCGCATCCCCCGTGGGAACCGCCCCCACCGCCGGAGTCACCCCCGCGGGCGCCGACACCGAAGTCACCCCGGCCCGCCCCGCCCCGAGGCCATCCACCCCTCCCGTATGGGAGATGCGGTTCGCGTCCGCCGGGCGGCACTGCGTGCGGAGGGAACCGCCGCATCATGCCGACCCGGAGGCCGCCGAGGTCGCGCGGGTGCTGATCCTGTGCGCCGCCCGAGCCGACGGCGCCACCGTCACCCGGCTGTACGAGCACGGCACGGCCGCCGAACGCCGGGCCGTGCTCCTCGCACTGCCGCAGCTGCCGTTGGGTACGGAGGGCCGGGACGGCCTGCCGCTCGTCGAGGACGCCTTGCGGACGAACGACACGCGGCTGGTCGCCGCGGCCGTGGGCCCGTACGCCGCACAGCACCTCGATGCGCACGCCTGGCGGCACGCCGTACTCAAGTGCCTGTTCACCGGCGTGTCGGTGGACGCCGTCACCGGTCTCGCCGAACGTTCCCGCGGTGACGCCGAACTCGCCCGCATGCTCGGCGACTACGCCCGTGAACGCACCTCGGCCGGTCGTCCCGTACCCGACGATCTCCCGCGCGTTCTCGCTCTCACCCAGCTGTCCCCCCTCTCTGCCGGCGCACCCGCCGGCCCGTCCGCCGGTCCCTCCACCGGCCCGTCCGCCATCCCGTCTTCCGAGGAGGCGTAACCCCGATGCGTATCTTCGATCCGCACATCCACATGACCTCCCGTACCACCGACGACTACGAGGCCATGTACGCGGCGGGCGTGCGCGCCCTCGTCGAGCCGGCCTTCTGGCTGGGACAGCCACGGACCTCACCGGCGAGCTTCTTCGACTACTTCGACTCCCTTCTCGGCTGGGAGCCCTTCCGGGCCGCCCAGCACGGCATCGCCCATCACTGCACCATCGCGCTCAACCCCAAAGAGGCGAACGACCCCCGCTGTACCCCCGTCCTCGACGCCTTGCCCCGCTACCTCGTAAAAGACTCGGTCGTCGCCGTCGGCGAGATCGGCTACGACTCGATGACCCCGGCCGAGGACAATGCCCTGGCCGCTCAGCTCCAACTCGCCGTGGACCACGGCCTCCCGGCCCTCGTCCACACCCCCCACCGCGACAAGGCCGCCGGGCTCAAACGCACCCTCGACGTCCTGCGCGAATCCGACCTGCCCCCCGATCGCGTCGTCCTGGACCATCTCAATGAGACAACCGTAGGGGACGCCACTGACAGTGGCTGCTGGCTGGGCTTTTCCATCTATCCGGACACCAAGATGGACCCGGAGCGGATGGTGCGGATCCTCCGCGTGCACGGCACGGAGCGGGTGCTCGTGAACTCCGCGGCGGACTGGGGACGGAGCGACCCGCTCAAGACCCGTCACGTCGGCGAGGCCATGCTCGCCGCCGGCTTCTCCGACGACGACGTGGACCAGGTGCTGTGGCGCAACCCCGTCGCGTTCTACGGCCAGAGCGGCCGGCTGAACCTCGACATCGCCGACCCCGGCGCCCTGCACGAGGGCAACTCCATCCTCCGCGGCGGGGAATGAGGAGGCGGCGGACCGATGCGCTTCCGGCACCCCGACGGCTCCACCGTCCACCTCGCGTACTGCACCAACGTCCATCCAGCCGAAACCCTGGACGGTGTACTCGCCCAACTCCGCGATCACTGCGAGCCCGTACGCAAACGGCTCGGCCGGGACCGGCTCGGCATCGGCCTGTGGCTGGCCCGCGCCGCGGCCCGCGTGCTGACCGTCGACCCCTCGGCGCTCCGGCTCCTGCGCAAGGAGCTGGACTCGCGCGGCCTGGAGGTCGTCACGCTCAACGGATTCCCGTACGAAGGGTTCGGCGACAGCGACGTCAAGTACCGGGTGTACCGCCCGGACTGGACCGAACCGGCCCGCCTGGAATACACCGCCGATCTCGCCCGGTTGCTCACCGCGCTGCTGCCCGACGACGTCGCTGAGGGCACCATCTCCACCCTTCCGCTCGCCTGGCGTACGAACTTCGACGACCACCGGCGCACGACCGCACTGGACGCGCTGCGCACGCTCGCCGCGCGCCTGGACGCGCTTCAGGACACCACTGGCCGCAGCGTCCGCGTGGGCCTGGAGCCGGAGCCGGGCTGCACGGTCGAGACCCTGGCCGATGCCCTCGACGCCCTGACCGGTGAGCCAGGCGTCCCCGCCCACCGCATCGGTGTCTGCGTCGACACCTGTCATCTGGCCACCTCCTTCGAAGAACCGGGGCCGGCGCTGGACGCGCTGGACCGTGCGGGCATCCCCGTCGTCAAGAGCCAGCTGTCCGCCGCCCTGCACGCCGAGCACCCCGAACGTGCCGACGTACGGGCCGCGCTCGCCGCCTTCGCCGAACCACGCTTCCTGCACCAGGCCCGCACCCGGACCGCCGACGGCGTGCTCCTCGCCACGGACGACCTCGACGAAGCCCTCGGCCGGCGAGAGGAAGCCCCCGGCCAGGAAGGCGGAGCCCTCGGCCAGGAAGGGGACGACGGGGCGCTAGGCCTGCCCACCGGATTGCCCACCGGGACGCCTTGGCGTGCCCACTTCCACGTGCCGCTCCACGCGCCGCCGCAGCCCCCGCTCACCTCCACCCTGCCGGTACTCCAGGACACCCTCGCCCGCCTCGTCGGCCCGGCCGCACCGCCACGCACCCATCACCTGGAGGTCGAGACCTACACCTGGCAGGCCCTGCCGCCCGAGCTGCGACCGCGCACCCGCGCCCGGCTCGCCGACGGCATCGCCGCCGAACTCGCCCTCGCCCGCGACCTGCTCACCGACCTCGGCCTCAAGGAACTGCCATGACCGCGCACGAGAGCAGCACCGGCGCCACCGCGGAGCCCCCGGCCGACGCGTCACCGCCGCAGCCCCTCCTGGTCCTCGACGTCGTCGGCCTCACCCCCCGGCTCCTCGACCACATGCCGCACCTCAAGGCGCTGGCGACAGGCGGCTCGTACGTACCGCTGCGTACCGTCCTGCCGGCCGTCACCTGCACCGTCCAGTCGACGTTCCTCACCGGCGCACTGCCCTCCCAGCACGGCATCGTCGGCAACGGCTGGTACTTCCGTGACGTGGGTGAGGTGCACCTCTGGCGGCAGCACAACGCCCTCGTCGGCGGCGACAAACTCTGGGACGCGGCCCGCCGCGCCCACCCCGGCTACACCGTCGCCAACGTCTGCTGGTGGTACGCCATGGGCGCGGACGTCGACTGGACCGTCACTCCTCGGCCCATCTACTACGCCGACGGCCGCAAGGAACCCGACTGCTACACCCGGCCGCCCGCCCTCCACGACGAACTCACCGAACTGCTCGGTCCCTTCCCGCTCTTCACCTACTGGGGGCCCACGGCCTCCATCACCTCCTCCCGGTGGATCACCGAAGCCACCCGTCATCTCCTGCGTACTCGCCACCCCGACCTCACCCTCAGCTACCTTCCGCATCTCGACTACGACCTGCAGCGGTACGGACCCGACGACCCCCGCTCGCACGCGGCCGCCGCCGAACTCGACACCGTCATAGCCCCCCTCCTCGACGACGCCCGCTCGGCCGGCGTCACCGTCGTCGCCCTCTCCGAGTACGGCATCACCCGCGCCCGCCGCCCCGTCGACATCAACCGCGCACTGCGCCGCGCCGGTCTGCTGGAGGTACACACCCAGGACGGGATGGAGTACCTCGACCCGACCGCGTCCCGTGCGTTCGCCGTCGCCGACCACCAGATCGCGCACGTCTACGTCCGCCGTCCCGAAGACCTCGACGCGACCCGGGAGGCCCTGGCGGACCTGCCGGGAATCGCCGAACTCCTCGACGACGCGGGGAAGAAGCAGCACGGACTGGACCACCCGCGCGCCGGCGAACTCGTCGCCGTCGCCGATCCCGACGCGTGGTTCACGTACTACTACTGGCTCGACGACGAGCGCGCACCGGACTTCGCGCGCCTGGTCGAGATCCACCGCAAGCCCGGCTACGACCCCGCCGAGCTCTTCATGGACCCGCGCGACCCCTACGTACGGCTACGCGCCGCCACCGCGCTGGCCCGCAAGAAGACCGGCATGCGTTACCGCATGGCCGTCGTCCCCCTCGACCCCGAGCCCGTGCGCGGCAGTCACGGACGTATCCCGGACCACGAGGACGACGGGCCCGTCCTGATCTGCTCCACCGCAGGCACGCTCACCACCCCCTTCGCCGCGACCGACGTGAAGTCCTTGCTCCTCAAGCTTGCCGCACGGCACTGACAATCCACTCTGGAGCCGCAATGACCAGCGACGTTCCCAACCCGCGCACCTCCCGCCACCCCGAGCTCGCCCGCACCCTCGCCCGCCGCGGGTTCCTCGGCGTGGCCGCCGGCGCCACCGCGGCAGCCGTCCTCGGCGCCTCGCAGGCACAGGCCGCACAGTCCGGCGGACGGCCCGGGCCCGCCACCGCGCACGGCCACCGCCCCGTCGTCCCGCCCGGCCGCCTCGGCATCCAGCTCTACACACTCCGCGACAAGACCTCGACCCTCGGCTTCGCCAGAGTCTTCGAAGAGCTGGCCCGCTACGGGTACGACGAGGTGGAGTTCGCCGGGTACACGCAGGGCTCGGCCGGGCCCATCAGCCTGGCCCAGCTGAAGCGCCTGATGAGGAACAACGGGCTGCGCGGCATCGGCAGCCATGTGGGCTACTACTCGTCCGATCCGAACGCCTACACCTTCGCCACCAACCTCACGAAGGTGCTCGACGACGCCCAGGCCCTGGGCCTGCCGTACGTCGGCACGGCGTCCGGGCCCAACCGCTACGGGAACACCGTCGACGGCTGGAAGCGCGCCGCCGAGGACTTCAACACCTACGGAGCGGCGGCGAAGGCCCGCGGCATGCACTTCTACCAGCACAATCACGCGGAGGAGTTCGCCTTCGCCACGGACAACCCGAAGGTGCGGCTCTACGACGTACTCCTGGCGGAGACCGACCCCGACCTCGTACGGCTGGAGATGGACATCTACTGGGCCTACGTCGCCCAGTACCGTTTCTCCAGGCGTCCGGACGGCACTCCCGCGCCCTTCGAGCCGCTCGACTACGTGCTCGCCGACCCGGCCCGCTACCCGCTCTTCCATGTGAAGGACGGCGAGCACGACGACGCGGAGCGCGACGGCTACCGGATGGTCGACGTGGGCGACGGCGACATCGACTACCGGCGCTTCATCAGCCGCGTGGGTCGCCTCCCCGGCCGGAAGTACCACAACTGGCTCGTCGAACGTGACGACGCCGTGGACCCCGCGGTCAACCCCGCAGGCTCCCTCACCACCGCCCGCCGCTCCGCTTCCCACCTCCGCCGCCTGCGGGGATAGCCGGGCCCGCGCGTCACACGGCCGACCGCCGCTCCGGACGAACCACTCCGTGAGACCGCGGTTCCGTCCCTTACGTACTCCTCGTCCGGGCCGGGTAGTGTGCCCCACGATCACGCACTACCCGACCCAGATTGGCGACACGACATGAGCGAGTGGACGCCCGCGGTGCCGACCACGGCCGGCGGAGACCCGCGCTCCCACGCGGCCTCCGTATCGGACGAGGCGGCGCGGGAGCGGCTGCTGTACCTGCGCGGCAGCATCGACAACCTCGACGCCGCGCTGGTGCACCTGCTCGCCGAGCGCTTCAAGTGCACGCAGCAGGTCGGCGAGCTCAAGGCCCGGCACAGCCTGCCGCCCGCCGACCCGGCCCGCGAGGCCACTCAGATCGCCCGGCTGCGCCGGCTCGCCGAGGACGCCAGACTCGATCCGGCCTTCGCCGAGAAGTTCCTCAACTTCATCATCGAAGAGGTCGTCCGGCACCACAAAGCGATCGCACAGAACGCGGAAGCGGAAGCGGAAGAAAAGAACGTCTGACGCCGTCACCGGGCACGGCCGTCACAGGTCCCGCACGAAGGAGACCCGGTCCAGCCCCGGGCCGTCGTAGTCCGAGTGCACCGCCACACCGTCCTCCGTACGGTCGCCCGGCTCGATCCGGAAGCCCATCCGGGCGTGGTACGCG
Organism: Streptomyces sclerotialus; assembly: GCF_040907265.1. Classification (NCBI taxonomy): domain Bacteria; kingdom Bacillati; phylum Actinomycetota; class Actinomycetes; order Kitasatosporales; family Streptomycetaceae; genus Streptomyces; species Streptomyces sclerotialus. The sequence goes on from NZ_JBFOHP010000002.1 coordinate 6,749,676, forward strand.
ATGGAGTTCCGGTTCACGGGGCTGGTGACGGAGCGTACGCGGGACCGGCCGTGGCCGCGGGCGATGTCGAAGAAGCGCTGGTAAAGGGCGCTGCCCAGGCCGCCGCGCTGCGCCTCCGGGTGCACACCCACGAAGTGGATGTACGCCGTCCCCGGGTCGGTCTGGGACAGGAAGCCGATGAGGAACGCCCGTAGCACGGCCCCATCGGCTCCGCCGGGCGTCTCGCCCTCCGAGCCCGCCGGGCCGGGCTCCTCCACGAGGAGACTCGTCTCCGAGAAGTGCTGGAGGAACAGCCGGGGCACCAGAAGACGGCGCTGCTGGGCGCCTGCCTCGCCGCCCTGACCGCCCCACCAGTCGGTCAGCGCCCCTTGGAGCACCGAGTGGTCCGAGGGGCGCGGATGCCGCACTGTGAGACCGGGCGGGAACGGTCCGGTCGGTTCCAGGTCACTGGCTCGTACACTCATACGGAGAGCCTAGGGGGCGCGGACCGTCACCCCGGGCCGGTTCGCAGGCCTCTTCAGGAACAGCGACAGCCCGGCCGCCAGCAGCCCCACACAGCCGGCCGTCGCGTACGCGCCCTCGTAGCCCCACGACGCCACCACCGCAGCGCCCAGGCCGCCGCCGATCAGCCCGGAGACCAGCTTCGAGCTGTAGACCAGGCCGTAGTTGGAGGCGTTGTTGTTCTCCCCGAAGTAGTCCGGCACAAGGGCGGCGAAGAGCGGGAAGAACGCGCCGCCGCCGAAGCCGGACACGAAGGCGAAGACCAGGAACAGCGGCTCGTCGGCGGTCTCACCGGCCCACAGGACGCCGAACTGGGCGAGCCCCAGGACGAGGCACACGTACGTGAGCGTCACCCGGCGCCCGAGGCGGTCCGAGAGCCAGCCCACGACACCGCGCCCGGTGCCGTTGACGACGGACATGATGCCCATGGAGGACGCCGCGACAAGGGGACCGAATCCGACGTCCTTGGCGAACGGCACCTGGAAGGAGATGCCGAAGATGGAGACGCCCGCAGTACAGAGCAGGCAGGCCCACATGAGGGGCAGCATGCCCGTACGTATCGCCTCGCGGGGCGTGAACTGGCCCGCGGCGGGCGGATTCTTGCGCAGTGCCTGCGCGGTACGCCCCTGAGTGGGGCGTGCGAGCGGGTCGACGTGCGCCGGCCACCAGTTCTTCGGCGGGTCCTTGAAGAACATCCCCGCCACCGCCGTCACCAGCAGGACGTACAGGCCCACCAGGTCGAGCACCTGCCGGTAGTTCCCGGCGTCGAAGCCGTACGAGAAGAGGAAGATGAAGGGCACGGCCCCGTAGGCGAAGCCGCCGTTGACGAACCCCGTCTTGCCGCCCCGGCGCTCCGGATACCACTTGCCGACCGTGTTGATGCACGTGGCGTACACGAGGCCGGAGCCGGTGCCACCGAGCACACCGAAGCCGGCGATCGCCCACCAGATGGACGGGGCGTGCGCGAGGCTGACGAAGCCCAGCAGCGCCAGGCCCGAGCCGGTCAGCATGGCCGCCCGGCTGGAAAGTAAGCCCTTCTCCCGCAGCCGGCCGGCGGGGAAGGCCACCGCCGCCTGGAAGAAGACCCATACGCTCAGCACCCAGAACGTGCCGGTGTGGCTCCAGTGATGTGCTTCGGAGAGCGTCGCTTCGGCGGCACCGTAGGCGTACTCGAACACGCTGATCCCCATCATGGCCACCCACGGGAGCAGCACCATGGTCCAGCGCGGATAGCCGAGGATCTCCCGGTCCGTGGCACCGACCCGGTAGACCCTTCCCTGTTCGTCGGTGATGTCACGTACCCGTCCTGGTCGCGGGGCCGTGATCTCCTCGGCGGTCATCTCACTTCGCCTCCCTGTCGGTCACATACGGACGAGCTGGATGGATGCAGATGAGCTGGACGGATGCAGACGAGCTGGATGGATGCACAGGACTCGGGATGTAGAGGGCGCCTCACAGCAGCCCCGCGGCCCGGGCCCAGCGGTATTTCGCGCCGAGCACCGCGACCGGGCGCTCGGTGGTGTAGGGGTACGCGACCACGCCGCGCGCGAAGAGGTACGCGCAGGCTTCCTCGACCTCGGTGTCCCCGGCGAGCGACGCCACCACCGGCTTCTCGATTCCCTGGGCGCGGAACTCCGCGACGACGCGGGCCGTTAGCTCGGCGAAGACCATGGGAGGGGTGACGATCGTATGCCAGTAACCCAGCACCAGCGCGTGGATGCGCGGGTCCCGCATGCCCAGCCGGATCGTCGCCTCATAGGTCGAAGGCGGCTCGCCGCCGGTGATGTCGACCGGGTTGCCCGCCGCGCCGAACGGCGGGATGAAGCGCCGGAAAGCCGCGTCCAGGTCGTCCGGGATCGCCATCAGCGACAGCCCGTTGTCCACGATCGCGTCGGAGAGCAGCACCCCCGAGCCGCCGGCGCCGGTGATGATGACGACGTTGTCCCCGCGCGGTGTGGGCAGCACCGGCAGCGCCCGCGCGTACTCGAGCATGTCGTTCAGGCCCGGCGCCCGGATGACGCCCGCCTGCCGCAGGATGTCGTCGTACACCGCGTCATCGCCCGCGAGCGCGCCGGTGTGCGAGCCGGCGGCCCGTGCCCCCGCGCCGGTGCGCCCCGCCTTGAGCACCACGATCGGCTTCTTGCGTACGGTCTCCCGCGCCGCCTCGACGAAGGCCCGGCCGTCCTTGAGGTCCTCCAGGTGCATCGCGATGCACCTGGTGTTCTCGTCCTCGCCGAAGTAGGTGAGCAGGTCGTCCTCGTCCACGTCCGACTTGTTGCCGAGCCCGACGATCGCCGAGACGCCGGTCTTCGTGGACCTGGCGAAGCCCAGGATCGCCATGCCGATGCCTCCGGACTGCGAGGTCAGCGCGACGGGCCCCTTCACGTCGTAGGGCGTGCAGAAGGTGGCGCACAGGTCCTGCCAGGTCGAGTAGTAGCCGTAGATGTTCGGCCCGAGCAGACGTACGCCGTGCTCCTCGGCGATCGACACGATGCGATCCTGCAGCGCGTGCTCGCCGGTCTCCGCGAAGCCCGACGGGATCAGCACGGCGTTCGGAATCCCCTTCCTGCCGACCTCCTCCAGAGCCGCGGGCACGAACTTCGCGGGGATCGCGAAGACCGCCACGTCCACCTCACCCGGTACGTCCAGCACCGTCCGGTACGCCTTCCGGCCGAGGATGTCGTCGGCCCTGGGGTTCACCGGATGGATGGCCCCGGGGAAGCCGCCGTCGATGAGGTTGCGCATCACCGAGTTGCCGATCTTCCCCGGCTCGCCGGAGGCCCCGACGACCGCCACGGACCGCGGCCGCATCAGCCGCCGCATCGCACCGAGGATCTCCGCACGCGAGTACCGCCGGCGCGCCGTGCCCGGACCGGCACCGAGCAGTACGCGCACGTCAGCGGCGAGCACGCCGTCCGCCGAGGCGAACACCGGATTGAGGTCGACCTCCGCGATCTCCGGGAAGTCGGCGGCCAGGTGGGAGGCCCGGACGAGCAGTCCGGCCAGCGCGTCGCGGTTCACGGGCGGCCCGCCCCGTACGCCGCGCAGCACCTCCGCCGCCCGGATACCGTCCAGCATCGACTCGGCGTCCGCCCGCGAGACAGGCGCCAGCCGGAAGGTGACGTCCTTCAGCACCTCCACGAGCACGCCACCGAGCCCGAAGGCCACGACCTTCCCGAACGTCGGATCGGTGACCGCCCCGACGATCACTTCCTGGCCGCCCGCGGGCACCATCTGCTGCACCTGCACGCCGGTGATCCGCGCCGCCGGGTCGTACGCCCTGGCATTGCTCACGATCGCACTGAAGGCGTCCCGCACCTCCGCCGCCGAACCCAGGCCCACCCGTACCCCGCCCGCATCCGTCTTGTGCAGGATGTCCGGCGAGACGATCTTGAGTACCACGGGGAACCCGATCCGGTCCGCCAGCGCGACGGCCTCGTCCGCGCACTCCGCCAGCCCCTCGGCCGGCGTCGGAATCCCGTACGCGTCCGCGATCCGCTTGCCTTCGGGAGCGGTGAGCGCGCTCCGCCCCTCGGCGCGCGCGGCCCGTAGCACGGCCCGCACGGCCTCCTTGTCCACGTCCGCCACGGCGTTCCTGTCCGCGTTCGTCACGGTGTCCTGGTCCGCGTCCGTCACGGCGTCCTGGGCCACGTCCGCCACGGCGGCCGTGCCCGCTGCCCTGGCTCCGGCGCTCGCTGCCACGGTTCCTGCGCCTGCTGCCACGGTTCCTGCGCCCTCTGACATGGTTCCAGTACCCTGCTGCGCCGTGGTTCCTGTGCTCTGCTGCGCCATCGGTCAGATCACCCCGTCCGCCCTGAGCAGTGCCACTTCCTCGTCACCCAGCCCGAGCTCGCCGACGTACACCGCCTCGTTGTGTTCACCGAGCAGCGGCGAGCGCTCGATGTCGACGGGGGAGTCGGACAGCTTCAAGGGGGAGCCGACCGTGGTGAAACGACCGCGTTCGGGGTGCTCGACCTCGACGACCATGCCGTTCTCGGCCAGCGACGCGTCCTCGACGATCTCCCTCGTCGACAGGATCGGTCCGCACGGGACGTCGTGGGCGTTGAGCCGCTCCAGCACCTCCCACTTGGGCAGGGTGCTGCTCCACTCCTCGATGAGCTGGAACATCTTGCCGAGTTTGGGCAGCCGGGCCTCCGGTGTCGCCCATTCCGGATCGTCGGCCAGTTCGGGCCGGCCTATGAGGGAGGTGATCGGCCGCCAGCCGACGGGCTGGACAATCACATACACGTAGTCGTTCGGCCCGCCGGGTGCGCACTTCACGGCCCACCCCGGCTGCCCGCCACCGCTGGCATTGCCCGAGCGAGGTACCTCGTCGCCGAAGTCCTTGTTCGGATACTCCGCCAACGGCCCGTGCGCCAGCCGCTGCTGATCGCGCAGCTTGACCCGGCAGAGGTTCAGCACGGCGTGCTGCATGGCCACGTTGACCCGCTGGCCCCGCCCGGTGTGCTCGCGCTGGTACAGCGCGGCGAGGATGCCGGCCACCGCGTGCACCCCGGTCCCCGAGTCGCCGATCTGCGCCCCGGTGGCCAGCGGCGGCCCGTCCTCGAAGCCGGTCGTGGCCATGGATCCGCCCATGGCCTGTGCCACCACCTCGTACGCCTTGAATTTGGTGTACGGCCCCTCGCCGAACCCCTTGATGGAGGCATAGACGATCCTCGGATTGATCTCCTGGATCCGCTCCCAGGAGAACCCCATCCGGTCCACGGCGCCCGGCCCGAAGTTCTCCACCATCACATCACTGCGCCCGATCAGCTCCGTCAGGATCTCCTTCCCGCGCTCGGTCTTGGTGTTGAGCGTGATGCTCCGCTTGTTGCAGTTGAGCATCGTGAAGTAGAGGGAGTCGACGTCGGGCAGGTCGCGCAGCTGCCGGCGGGTGATGTCACCGCTCGGCGCCTCCAGCTTGACCACGTCAGCGCCCAGCCAGGCGAGCAGCTGAGTGGCGGACGGGCCGGACTGCACGTGCGTCATGTCGAGGACGCGCACGCCGGCGAGAGCCTTCCCCGGGCGCTCCTCGGCCGACCGGCGGCTCCGGTTCTGGGCCGGTCGGTCGCTCCGGTCCCCAGCCGGTCGGCCGCTCCGGTCCCCGGCCGGTTGGTCGTTCCGGCCCCCGGCTGTTCGGTCACGTCGGACCCCGGCCGGTTGGTCGTTCCGCTCCCCGGCCGTTCGGTCACGTCGGACCCCGGCCGGTCGATCGTTCCGGTCCCCGGCCGTTCGGTCGCTTCGATCCTTGGCCATGACAGGGCTCCTCACCTGCATGTTCACTTGTACATGGTCTGGTTCATCGTTCCGGGGGCGTACGCGTCGGGATCGACCCAGACGTTGATCAGCGACGGCTTCCCGGACTCGCGCGCCCGCCGCAGCGCCGGCCCGATATCGGCGGGATCGCGGACCTCCTCGCCATAACCGCCGAGCATCCGCGCGAACTGGTCGTACGGCACGTCCCCGAGCGTGTTGCCGACCCGCTCCCGCGCGTCCCCGTACTTGGCGCGCTGCCCGTAACGGATCTGATTCATCGAGGAGTTGTTGCCGACGATCCCGACGAACGGCAGGTCGAAGCGCACCAGCGTGTCAAAATCCCACCCCGTCAGCGAGAACGCACCGTCCCCGAAGAGCGCCACGACCTCCTTGTCCGGCCGCGCCTTCTTCGCCGCCATCACGAACGGCACGCCGACGCCGAGCGTCCCCAGCGGCCCCGGATCCATCCAGTGCCCCGGCGACTTGGGCTGCACGACCTGCCCGGAGAACGTGACGATGTCCCCACCGTCCCCGATGAAGATCGAGTCCTCCGTCAGGAAGTCGTTGATCTCGCTGACCAGCCGGTACGGATGGATCGGCACAGCATCGGACCGCAGCTGCGGCAGCCGCTTCCCGATCGCCGTCTGCTCGGCGGCGCGCAGCTCATCCAGCCACGCCTTCCGCTTGACCGCACCCCCGTTGACGCGACCGCTCGTCGCCTCGGTCACCTGCTTCAGGACCAGGCCGGCATCCCCCACGATCCCCAGATCGACGTCCCGGTTCTTCCCCACCGTCCGGTAGTCCAGATCGATCTGCACGACCGTCGCGTCGGGCGAGAGCCGCTTCCCGTACCCCATACGGAAGTCGAACGGCGTCCCGACGATCACGATCAGGTCGGCGTTGGCGAACGCGTACCGCCGCGACAGCTGGAAGTGGTGCGGATCGCCGGGCGGCAGCGTCCCACGCCCCGCACCGTTCATGTAGGCGGGAACGTTCAGCGTCCGTACGAGCTTCACCGCGGCGTCCGTCCCGCGCGTCGTCCACACCTGACTCCCGAGCAGGATCGCCGGCTTCTCCGCGTGCATCAGCAGATCGGCCAGCTTCTCGACGGCGTCCGGATCGCCGCCCGACCGCGTCGAGGCGCGGTACTGCCCCGCCTTCGGCACCCGCGCCTTCTCCCGCGGCACCTTCGCGTCCAGCACATCGCGCGGTATCTCCAGGAACGACGGCCCGGGCGCCCCGTGGAAGCACTCGCGGAACGCCATCGACACCATGTCGGCGGCGCGCGCGGTGTCCGGCACGGTGGCGGCGAACTTGGTGATCGGCGCCATCATGTCCACGTGCGGCAGATCCTGCAGCGACCCCATCTTGTGCTGCGTGTGAGCCCCCTGCCCGCCGATCAGCAGCATCGGCGACTCGGCCCGGAACGCATTCGCGACCCCGGTGACCGCATCGGTGGTACCGGGCCCGGCGGTCACCACGGCACACCCCGGCTTACCGGTGATCCGCGCATACGCGTCAGCAGCATGCGCCGCCACCTGCTCATGCCGTACGTCGATGACGTCGATGCCCTCGTCCACACACCCGTCGTAGATGTCGATGATGTGCCCCCCGCAGAGCGTGTAGATCACCTCGACTCCCTCCGCCTTGAGCGCCTTGGCGACGAGATGACCTCCGGAAATGAGGTCTTGGGTGGACGGGGAGGGAGGGGCGGACCCATCGGATCGGGGGGCGGACTGGGAGGTGGGCCGGGAGGTAGGCCGGGAGATGGGCTCAGAAGCAGGCTGAGAGGACTCGGCGGACTGAACACCTTGATCATTGACCTTGGCCATGACGAAACGCGTCCCTTCGTGGGGGGGGGCGATGGGCGACGGGGGAGAGGGGAGGCGAAGCTGTGAAGCAGGGAACAGAACAGACATCTCCGCCGCACGCGACTGCCGACTGCATACAGTCGACGAATACTGTATGAACCTTGTTATCCCGCACCGGCTGATCGATGTCCAGAGGGTGCGCAACGATCGACCGATTCTTGGGACGCCCTTGGAAAACGGGCCGCTGCGGCGCTTCGGGCCGGCTGGTCGCCAGGTGGCCCCCGGCCCACCCGCCCGCCCCCCCCGCTCACCTGCCGACTCGCGCCACGATCACAGTACGTACTGCCGCGCATTACACGTCGTGACCAGCGCAAATGGGGCGCCGCCCCCTCGTGTCCCGCTCCCCGGGCGTACTCATAAGCCCCACTTATGCCCTCCGGATACGGGTGTGAAACCCACTCCGAAACCTTGGTATTGTTGTCCATGTCGCCGCGGGCAAGGCCCCGCGCCGACGACACCTAGTCCGGGTGGCGGAATGGCAGACGCGCTAGCTTGAGGTGCTAGTGCCCTTTATCGGGCGTGGGGGTTCAAGTCCCCCCTCGGACACAGATCATTTCCCCACGGTTTCTTCGAGACCGTGGGGATTTGCCGTTGCTGGGGCTCTGTGGCCTGTGCGGAACGGGAGTGATCTCAGCCCGCACGGTCTTCGTGCGGAATCGTAGGTGAGCCGGAGCCCCAGCTGACGGTAGATCTCGGCCTTGTCCTCGGGGCGGGCCGGCGCACGACGGCAACGAGATCGCTGATCCCGTGCACCAGCCGGGCGATCTCGTCCCGGCTCATCGGCGTGTCCGGCCCGCCGGTGGCGGCGCGCAGGGTGGCTTCGGCGGCGGCGCGTTTCGCCTGGGTTTCGGCGATCCAGCGGGTGACGAGGAGGGGGTCTGCGCCCGCTTCGAGGGTCGCACGGTGCGTGGCGAGCTTGGCATCGCAGTCGGTGATCGTCGCCCGAGCCGCAACGAGTGCCGCGTCTTCCCGGCTGGGGGCGTCCGCGGCGGTGGTCATCAGGTCGATGGTGCCGTGCAGCCGGTGCGGGGCGAAGACTTTGCGCAGCCAGTCGTCCAGCGGCGGGACGAGCCAGCTCTCCCGCAGATGGACGTTGCGGGGGTGCTCGACGCGGTTGGCCAGGGCGTACTCCTCGGGGAACCGACAGCGGTAGTAGGCGTCGCCGTGCGACCACTGGTCCTGCATCCGGCGATCGCACAGCCCGTGGGTGATCAGACCGCGGAAGAGGTAGGGGTGGGCAGTGCGGTGCGCCGTGTGCGAAGTACCGCTGGTGGCGCGGACGCTCAGGAGGGCCTGTGCCCGGGCGAAGGTGTCGTCGTCGATCAGTGGGGTGTGCACGAGCTGCTTGGAGACGACCCAGCCATGCTGGTTGTTCCAGCGCATTACGGTCGTATAGCCCAGGGTGACGTCCTCGATGTCCAGCAGGCTCTCGTGCTTGCGCTGCCGGTTCCAGACCTGGCGGCCGGTGTAGCGGGGGCTGCCGAGAATGGCGCGGACCGCGCTCTTGGCCCAGGCCCGGGTGTCCCGTTGGCGGTGGCGGTGGCGGTGGCGGTTGCGGGCCGGGTCGTGGGCGGACGGGCTGGGGATGCCGTCCCCGGGTCAGCCTCTCGGCGATGGCGAAGATCCCCAGTCCACGTAGGGACTCGGCGAAGATCCGCACCATGATGGCGGCAGCGTCCGCGTTGGGCGCCAGACCGTACAGACGCTTGCCGGTGGCGGCCTTGCCGGGGTTGGGATGAGGGCCCAGGTCCACGAGCCGGTAGCCGTAGGGCGGGCGGCCGCCCAAGGAACCGGCCCTCCATGGGGGCCGGGGCGGCCATCGCCGAATGCACGCGAATCTTGGTGCGGTTGCGCTCGTCCTTGGACATGCCGCAGAACACGGACGTGATCAGGTCGTGCGCCTCGTTGTCCGGATCGATGGCCCCACCGACCTCCGGCACCCCTAGCGGAACGCCGTAGTGGGTGAAGTGCGGAAAGGTGTTGCCGAACCGGCTGCCGTAGAAGGCGCGCTGGGGTTCACCGATGACGACGGCATTGAAGCCGCGCCGTGGGTCGGTGAGTGCGGCCATCAGCCCGAGGGCGCGGGGGCGACGCTTCCACGGCAGTGCGCGGGACTGGCCGATGTCGAAGAACGGGCCATGGGCGTGGACCGGGTACTGATGGTGCTGCTCGGCCTGGACTCGATTCGCGAGGCCAGCTTCCCCTTCCGCGGCCCGAACCATCTGACGCGGTAAGCCGTGACCGTCGCCGTCCTGCGCCGACCGAGGCGCAGGACGGCGACGGCCACGGCTGCACCACGGAAGCAGGGTCGGTGTCAAAAGGCATAGGGCTGGCATGTTGGAGAGTCCGGGAATTCTTCGGGGAAGAGATCCACACGCGCACCCTCCTGGAGAGGGCCTCGACGGAATCCTGGAGTCCACACTCCTCAGAGGCTCACCAGAGTTGTATTACCTTCCTCGCCGCACAGAGGATGCCTCTCGGATGCGCGATGTGAACACCGAGTATCCACGGAGAACGTTCTTGTGCGGTGATCCGTCACTTGACCCCTCGAAGAGGACCGAAATGCGATGGCGCATCGAGCCATTCATAATCTTCATGCCATTTGCAGCCTCCGGCGTAAATTTTCCCAATTCCGCCGTTGATCAGGAAAAGCTTGCATGGGACGCCGTATTCGATGGAAGCGCCTGCAGGTAGGTCTTTCTCCGAAACTGGGAGTTCATCGATGGTGAGCCCATTCAACTCGTGCGGGAGCTCCATGTGGCGAACTCTCGAGAACAGCACGTCGATGCGCTTGTCCATGTCATTTCGCTGCCCGCTTCGCAGCAAAAGCTGCGCATAGCTGAACGTGTAGTGCCAAACCTGAAATTCGCGTTCCCAGCTGGCGATTTGCATTCTTGATGCTCCGTATTCGTCTTCGCGCGCTAATTTGCGTGCCCCACGGCCTTGCGGTGCCCTAAACCATGCCCGCGGCGCGGCGCAGTGCAGCAAAGTCTGGCTGGGTCAGATGGACCCGCTCGCCATTCTGCCAGAAGGTTATGGAGCTCCAGTCCCTGTCGCCGCGTCGCACAGCTTCTCCCAGGATGTTCATCTCACGTTGTGTCGTGATCCAATTTCCGCCGACTCGCCCAGCCTTATAGAAGTCCTCGAATAGTTCCTGCGGCGTCCCCTTCTTTCCGCTCTCCATCATGAATCCGTCCAGCCGCACGTGAATATTTCGGCTCGGCTGCTCGTGCGCGATATGCCGCACCATGGCCAACACATCGTTTCTGTCATGGATATGCATGAGATTCCTGAAACCATGTTCATCCGCGAATCGCGCTAGCTCCCCCTTGTTACTCAGCCCCAGGGCGAGGCAAGGCGCCAGGCCCATGGGGTCCGCCCATGCCATGGGGTTGCGCACGTACGTTACCGCGTTGGGGGCTGGGGTAAGGCCGAGCGGGTCAGGTGTGAGATAGCGGGCGGTGGCAGGGTCGTAGTAGCGGTGAACGTTGTAGTGATGGCCGGTTTCCCGGTCGAAGTATTGCCCCGGGAAACGCAAGGGGGTGTATGCGGAGCTCTGTCGGGACCAGGTAGTAGTGCCCCACAGAGTGGTGCGCGTGTGCCACGCAATGTTGCCGGCGGTGTCGATCAGCTCGGTCGGGGTGCCGACGAGGTCTGTGGCTATCGCGAAGAATCGGGCGTCGATCTCTTCCTGTGTGATCGCATCCAGACGACGTTCTGTCTGCCCGACCGGGTGCAGGCCATCGTGGTCCCAGGTGAGGGCGACGGAGCTCTGCGATTGTTCCGGAGCGGTGGTGACTTGCTCGATGAGGACCGAGCCGGCCCAGGTGAACGTGGTCTGCTCGACGGTCGAATCACCATCCTCAGCGAGACGCAGCTTCGCGGTTCGCCGCCCGAGAGGATCGTAGGTATAGCGCCAGCGAGTTCCGTCAGGTGTGGTGACCTCCGTAAGTTGGTTGTCGGAGTTCCAGACGTAGTGCCAGGTGTCGGGCTTGCGGGAGAGGCGAGTCTTCTGCCGGAGAGTAAGGCGGCCAGCGGCGTCGTATTCGTAGCGGATACTGCCCGCGGTGTTGAGACGGGTGCCGTTGTAGTTCCGTTCGCCGCGGGCGTCGTCTTCTGGGTGGGTGTCCGGCCAGGCAGCCGCGGTTTGGTTGCCGGCGGCGTCGTAGGCGTAGGTTTCGGACCACTCGCGCGCGCTCACACCCGTGACCCGGCCAAGCGGGTCGAGGGCGTAGCGGCTGGGGCCGCCGTGGCTGTCCTCCAGAAGCGCGAGGTAGCCATCGGCTCGGTAGCTGTAGTCGCGGGTGCGGGGGGTGCCCGTCCCACTGACCAGGCGTTGCTGGGCCAGGCGGCCGGTGGGGTCCCAGGACTGGGCGATGGTCAGGGTGCCATCGTCCAGGGTGCGCAGGAGTTCCTGCCCGGCGAGGTCGTGGCTGGAGCTGAGGGCATGCCCGGTGGGAGTGACCAGTTCGGTGCGGTTACCTGCCGCGTCGTACGCGTAGCTGGTCGTGGCACCCGTCGGCGTCGTGCGGCGCACGGGGCGCCCCACGGCGTCATAAGTGTGCCGGACGGTACGCCCGTCGACCGCCTCAGCGGTGAGGCGGCCTGCGGAGTCGTAAGTAAGAGCCAGCTCGTGGTGCGTGTTGGCGGCTGCCAGCATTCGCCCGGTCGGATCGTAGCTGTATCGAGTGAGGAGTCCGGCGGCGTCCTTCTCCGTGAGCCGACCGAGCGCGTCGTAGGTGTAGCGGACGACATCGCCGAGGGGAGTGGTGCGTGCGGTGGTGCGGCCTGCGGCGTCGTGGGTGTAGGTGATGGTGCGGTCGTCGAAGTCGGTCTCGGCTGTCAGGCGGCCAGCCGGGTCGTAGGTGTAGTCCCACTTCAGGCCCTGGGGGTTGGTGACCTGGGTCAGGCGTAGCTCGTGGTCGTGGGTGAAGGTGTAGCGGCTACCGTCGGGATCGACGCGGGCGGTCAGAAGGTCGAAGTCGGTGTATTCGAAGGTGGTTGTCTGGCCGAGCGCGTCGGTGTGGGTCAGACAGTTGCCTTCGCCGTCGTACGTCCACAGCTGCACTGCACCGTCTGGATCCTGCTGCCGGACGAGCTTGCCCTCGGGTGTCCACTCCAGGCGGGTCATCGAGCCGAGCGGGTCCGTGATGCATGTCGGGCGGCCGAAGGCATCGCGGGTGTAGCTGGTCACCGCGCCCAGAGGGTCGATGACCTTCAGCGGCAGGCCCACCCTGTCGCACTCGACACGAGTGGTGTTGCCAAGCGCATCAATGACGGTGCTGAGGTGGCCTTCGGGTGTGTGGGTGCAGCGGATTGTGGCGCCGGTGGGGTCGGTCACCGCCGTCAGGTTGCCGCGGGTGTCGTACTCGCGGCGCCACGTGGCGCCGTCGGCGTTGACAGCCTCGACGGGCAAGCCGAGATCATTGTGGGTGACCGTGATCGTGTGGCCGTCGGGGCGGATGACGCCGGTCGGATGACCGCGGTCGTCGTAGGTGTACCTGGTGGTGTGGCCGAGTGGGTCGGTGACCGCGATCCGTCGATGATCCTCGTTCCAGTCCTGGTGTGTGGTGTTGCCCAGGGGGTCGGTCTCGCGGATCAGGCGGTAGGCGTCGTTGTGCTCGTAGCGCCGTACATGCCCCAGGGAGTCGGTGACCTCGGTGGTGTGGGTGGCGTCGTCGTAGACCAGGGTGCCGGTGAGGTGCCCGGCGCTGCCCTCGGTGCGGATGACCCGGCCGGCCTCGTCGTAGGTGTAGTGGTACGCGGAGTTGTTGCGGTCGGTCCAGGAGGTGATGCGGCCGACGGCATCGTAGGTGAAACGCAGTGGCAGTCCGGAGGAGTTGGTCACCTCGGTCAGGTGGCCGTGTTCGTCGTAGCCGTAGGCGACGACGGTGGTGCCCGCTGCTTCCGGATGCTTCGGGTCGAGGAGGCGGATCGCTGCGATGCGTGGCAGGGTGCGGTGGCGGTCGAGCGCGAGGCGGTAACCACCGGAGTGGGATATCTCGTACGGGGTGCCGTCGTCGGTGTAGTGGACGGCGATGCGGTTGCCGTTGCGGTCGACGATCGCCTGCAAGGGCAGGTCCACGGCCGTCTCGTCGTCGATCGGACGCGGGGAGTGAAAGACGTACGCGAGGCCGGCGTCGGAGTCGGTCAGGCGCAACCCGCCGTCGGTCTCGTCGTCCCAGGTCAGAGCGGGGCCGGTGCCGGTGAGCGGTTGGAGGGGCTCGGTGGTGTCCGGCCCCGGCATGGGGTAGACGAGGCGGGCACCGTCGGGGGCGGCGTAGGTGATGGACTCGTCGTCGGCCTGCAGCCGCTGATCCAGCGTCGAGGCCCAGGTGGTACCGAGCCAACCGCCGTAGCGGTAGGAGGACAGGTGCGTGCGCTCGACGAGCAGCGGCAGGGTGCCGGGCAGCGAGACATCGACCTGGTGCAGTAGCATGTCGCCGGTGGCGACATCGATCGGGTCGAGCTCGCAGCGCTTGAACGCCGAGCGGATCGACGCCCGCAACTGTTCCATCGCCGCCGGTCGCAACTTCGCCCGCGACAGCCCGGAGCCTTCCATACCCAGCGCCTTGCCGAGGCGGCCCAGCTCACTGGGCTTGAGCGACTTGAGCCCCTTGCCCAGGGCCTTGCCCAGCACACCGCCGCCGACGCCCAGGACAGCACCCTCGCCCAGCACGTGCGCCAACTTGCCTGGGTCCTTGAACGCGTCCGGGTCCTGCAGCGCGGCATCCAGGACGGAGAACTTCATGCCCTCGCCGGCCATCCGCCCCACGGTGGCGACGCCCTTGATCTCCTTCAGCGCGCGCAGCGCCCGCGACAGGCCCCGGATGACCTCCACCACCGCACGGATCGTGCGAGCCAGCGCGGCCCCGGACTCCTCGATCCGCGCGATCAACGCGATGATCCGCGCTGCCCGCGCGCCCGACGCGAGAGTCGTCGCCACCGTCGACATCCCCGCGGTCAGCACCGACAACGCCAGCCCGGCCACCTCCATCTCGACGATCTCCACACAGATCACACCGATCTCGGTGATCATCTCGTGGGCCTCGTCCGCGAACTGATCCAGCGCCTTCGCGCCGTTGCGCAGCGAGCCGGCCATCTGATCGGCCTGATCACGCGCCTTCTTCGCCCGCAGATGGAACGCCTCGGCGGCCTTGCCCTCCCACTCCACGTCCTCAAGTGCCGCGCCGGCATCCCGGCTGGCGTCCTCCAACGCCCCGGCCAACTCCCGCCACTTCTTGGCGATCTCGCGGACGCCGTCGGGGTCGACGGCCGGGTCGGAGATACCCAGGAACTCCAGGACGCTCGCCATGGACTCGCCCATGGCGTGGTTGACCTGGTTGATGTAGTGCAATGGATTCAGGTCGACCACGGCGCCGTGGATCCTCCCCCGTCAGAAATGTGTGCTGCCGATCCGTGTGCGCGCCGGCTCAGCCCTTGTCGTCCCCGCCCAGCAGCGCATCGAGCGCGTCGAAGGCGTCGGAGATCTCCGTCATCGCCGTGGCTTGCTCTCGCCACTCCTCGTTCAACTCGCGGGTGAGCCGGTCCAGGGTGCCCATGGCCTCGGCGATGTCGTCCTTCGCGCCCAACAGCGACCCGAGGGCGCCGAGCGCGGACAGATCGTGCGCCTGCTGCGAAAACGCCTGCACCGGACGGTGGGTGTGATGCGTAACCCGGCGCAACGCCTGCGCCCCCGTGCGGATACTCTCCGCGTCCTTCTTCAGATCCGACATCGTGCCTTCCCCCGGGCTGTGACGCCTCGCTCGCGTGCGCGGCGCGTGCCCCTGGCTCCGTGACAAGGCAAACGATCATCGCACACCAGTCGGAGTCTGTGAACTTCCCGGTAATGGCAACAAGAATCTCTCTGATCCGCAGTGAAGGAGATACGGGGGCGGCCGTGATGAAGCGAATGAACTGTGCTTACTGGCTATGACGGTCGCTACTGCATAACGTTGCCAATCAATTCAGTCATTAGTGGTGGAATTCGTGGAGCATCGGTCCAAGTCCCCCTTGAACACGCACTATTGCCCCAAGGACCCTCTGAGAGGGGGGTGGTGGGTGTCGTTGGTGGAGCTCTTTGGCCCGTGGGGGCCGGGGCGGCCTCGGCCCGTATGGTCATCCGTGCCGAGTCGTAGGTGAGCCGGCGCCTCAGCTGTCAATACTTCTCGGCCGTACGCCAACCGGGGGGCGGCAATACATTGCGAGACATTGGGTGCGAGCAGGGTGCAAGGGAAGAGGTCAGCAGGTCGGGGCGCGGCGGCCTGGCGACGCAGCGCCGTGATCTCGTGCCGCAGGTAAGGATCTCAGCGTTCTTCGCTGTGGTGGATCAGCACAGCGCGAGTCACGCGAAGATCCGTGTGGTCAGCAGGTAGATCATTCGTACGAGCACGAGATCACGCCCGACCACGGAGCGAACACGTTCCGAGGTCAGCAGGCGTGAGGCCATCTCGGGTCGCTACGGGTGTTCTGGAAAGGCCGGGTGCATTCTGGACTCTGCACCATGCGAACGAGCATGGCACTCACCTGGGCCACGACGGTCAGCAGCCTCTCCGGCGATCACTCGGCTATGAGGGGGCGCCAGCCTGAGCGCCCGAAGGTGCCTCACAGCCGGATGTCCTTGTTCCAGGCATTGCTCCTGCCCGTCGGCGTCGTCTTGCAGGAGGCCTCGTAACAGCGCCAGTACCAGGTGCCGTTTTTCCGTCGGCGGAGCTCGATGTAGCTGCCTCCACAGCGGCCGCATTTCGGTGGTTGAGCGAAGAGCTCGGCATGCTCATGTTCGAGGATCTTGCGAGCGAAGTACCCGCCGCGCATGGTCACCATCACCTCCCGGGTCCAGTGCTGAGAGAGCGTGTTGAGGCTGCCGATCATCACCGTGTGTTCGTCGATCACCACGATCTTCTGGTGCATGACGTTGACGGGGACCACCGTGTGCACCACGGCATGCAGATCTGCGATGAGAGCTTGATTCTTCGGGGTGTTCTGAACTTGGTCGGTGTCGTCGCGTATGAAGACCGTGACTCGTACGCCGCGCTGCACTGCCTCACGCAGAAGGGGAAGGATGCTGCGTACCCTGTTGGCGACCCAAGGGGCCCACAGCCATATCGATGCGCGGGCCTTGCGGATCTCGTCTTCGAAGGTGCTGTAGAAGGAGCGCTCGTCCTGGATGTCTGTCACTTCGACGTGTCGGCCCAGGACCTCGGCGAGCGCGGAGCCGAATCCGCCCAGCAGTCGATTGTCTTCCTGGGGCGGTGTGATCAGGCGTTTGGCCTGGAGCCGACGTACTCCGGGGGTGTTGACCAACTCGGCCAGGTGCGTGAATGCCCTGTCGCCGGTTGCCGTGCTGATGCGCTCCCAGCTGGCGATGATGTACAGGCGGGTCTGGACGCGAGTTGCCGCGACATTGAACAGCCGTACACCGTCCCGCTCCCAGGTGCTGGCGCCCGTCCCTCGGCGCGCCAGCGCCATCCATAATTCGCGGCTGTCTGCACCTTCAACGGTGTCAAAGATGACCACCGGAAACTCCCGGCCCTGGAAGCGGTGCGCTGTACCCACTTCGGCCAGTGATCCGCCCTGGGCTTCTACGTCCCGCAACGCCTCCAGAGTGGCTTCCGCCTGCACGCCGTAAGGTGTGACAACGCCTGCTTCTTCGCCGCCTTCGCGGTGGAGTTCTACCAGAGCTCTGGCGATCAGCGCGCTGGCCGGCCACCAGCCTTTGCGGCTGCCGGTCAGGTGCGCTCTGGCCAGTTCATGCAGTCCGTCCGTGTCGACCACGACGATCTCGGGGTCGTCCAGCGGTCTCGGTGCCAGAGATTGTGTGCCGCCCTTCAGCACGCCGCCGTACGCCAGCGCGTTGGCCAGTCGCATGACCGCCGGGCCGAAACGATGCTGTTCGAACAGGGTGATACAGGCCGGATGCCGCTGTGCTTCCTGTGGGTCTCGTATCCCGCAGTGCTGGAAGACGTCGGGAAGCAACCATCGCTTCACGTCCGGGCGGTCGAGATCCTTCAGCCTCTGCTCGATGACGGGACCGAGCTGCATGAAGTCGCCGAGCAGGACGGCTGTCCGCGTCGCCTTTGCAGTGGCGAGAAGCACCTCAGGCAGGGTGGCTGCACCTGCCTCATCGACCAGGACAACATCGTATGGACCTTCGTAGACCGCCTTGTTCGTACGGAACCGGGCCAGGGTTGTGGCCACGAGCTTGGCAGCCTTGATGATCTCGCCTTGAGCATTGCGTGCGAGGCGTTCGTACTCGCCCTGGAGCTGCTGGAACTGCTTCTCCAGAGAGGGGCGTTGTTCGGTGTCGGCCGCCACTTGTGGGCGGAGCGCTTCCGCGCGCGCGTGGCGCATCGGCCACTGTCGCTGTTCAGCGTGGGCAGTGAGGGTTTCTGCCTCCTCGACCTGCTCCGCGAGCTGCTTCAGACGGGCGACTTCCCGACGGCAGGCAGACGCCTGCTCCCTGGCGATGTCTCTCGTGGCCCGTGCCTCGCGGAGCGCCGTGTCGAACGCGTTGATCTCCTCTGGTGAGTGGGCGATTCCAGCGATCAGATCTGCCAGCTGTATGTCGAGCGTGGTGACGTGGGCGTTCGCGGTGGACCGTGCTTTCCGGGCTTCATCGTGTTTGTCGGCAATGCTGCCCTGGGTGTCCGCAAGCCGATCGAGCAGTTTCTGGCGCCTCTCGCGGACGCGCCATCGAGCCACGGCGCCCTTGCTGTCGAGCTGGCGTAGTTCGTCCTGCAGCTCCTGAAGGTCACCTTCCGCCATCAGGACGTCGGCCTCCTTCCGGTCTGCTGCCTGCCGGACGCGGAGTTGCTCCTTGCGCAGTTCTGCGGCGTCGGCCCACTGCTGACGCGATTCCTGAGCCTCGTCAACGCACGACTCCGCGTCCGTGACGTCCTGTTCGGCGGCTCGGCACCGGCCCGCTGATCTTTCCGCCCGTGCCTCGGCTTCCGAGACCCGCTCCCGTAGGGAGTCCAGATCTTGGCCCGGCGTTCGCAGCAACTTCAGTGCCGCGAAGTACGCGGAAGGATCGAAGCGTGCGAGTTCCGCATCCAGGGCGTTGAGCTCCGCGGCCCGTTCCCGCATCTCCACCAGCGAGGTCTCGACGGCGCGACGACGCTCGGCTGTCGCCGAAAGCCGGTCACGGACCATGAGAGGGAGCGAGATCTCGCGGTTCTCGGCGACTTCTCTCAGCTGTGGAGGACCTACCCGGACGATGTCACCGGGGCTGTGCCGGTTTTCCTTCACCACCCCGAGCAGGGCGTTGTCCACGGCGACATTGGTGGCCGAGACCAGTAGAACGCGATTGCCACGAGCAATGAGGTCGCCGATGGCGCGTTTGAGCACCGTGGTCTTCCCCGTGCCTGGCGGCCCCCACACCAGATGTACACCCTTGCCGAGGCACGCGCGGTAGGCATCGCCTTGCGCAGGATGAAAGCCGGGTGGGTCGGGGGCTGGAAACACCTCCCCGCCGATAGTTCCGGCGGCGAGCGCGTCGGCCAGAGGAGCCTCTTGCAGTCCTGCAATCCCGTCGCGTAGCGCCTCGATGAGAAAGGTCGGTGGCTGCTTCAGTATCCACAAGTAGGGGTTCGTCAGGTCGGCGAACTCCGCCACTTTCACCGTGAGCAAAGAGCCGTTCTGTACGACCTGGGACACGGAGAAACCGTCGGCCTCGATGCCGACCGGCTCCGGGCCCGCGAGCCGCAGTCCGTCCAGCTGATCCGGTCCGATGTCGGAGCCACGGAGGTCGACCGCGTACTGTCCCGGCTCACCGGTACGCACTGCGCGCCCCACGCGCTGCCAACGAGGAGGTTTACCTGTGCCGCCCATGGCCGTGATCGCCTCGCCCAGTGCCGTAGCAATCTCCTCACGCCACCCCATGAGCAGCAGCCCCCATTCACCGATTCTTCCCCGCTTGACCCTACCCAGGAGGTGCCGGCTGCGACCCGGCGCACGGGTCCAGTGCTTGCATTGCAGCGCCCGATCACGCCGCACAGCGACTTTTGGGCTGGTCAGCGGCATTGCGGCAGCGCGGCCCATCGGCTGGATCCGGTGGCGCAGCGGCGACTCCGGGAACCGGTATCGAGGTGTACTCCGTCGGGCCGGGCGGTACCGGGGTGACGCGCCGCCTCGGGGCAAGGCGCTCGCCTGGTATCCGCGTCGTCGCGCCAGATCCGGTCGTGGGTCGAGTGGGAAAGGGCTGGCGCGCAACTGGGAGGGCCCTGGCCCCACGCTCACGACTTGATCACGTTCCGTGCGAGCATGTTCCGGCCGCGAAGGAGGGAGCGCGATGTGCTGGGAGAGGCGTCGGCGAAGTGCGGGACGGGGGACGGGGCTGAGGGGAATCTTCGCGGCTGATGTGCAGGTTCCCGTCATAGATGTAGTTCAGTGTGCGGCCGTTGACTGTTTCCGTCGTCACCCGGCCCATCGCGTCGCGCTCCAGTGTCAGCGTCGCGTCCGGGCCCACTGCCTCCGCCAGGCCGCCCGACCCGTCGTACGTGTACCGCGTGAGCGCACCCGCCGTGTCCTTCGTCACCGTGCGGCCGAGGACGTCTCGCTCGAAGCGGATTCGCCTCCCGCCGCGGCCGTATGGCTCGCCAACCGGCCGGCCGCGTCGTGGGTGTACGACAGCGTGCGTTCGTCGAAGTCCGTTTCCGCTGCCAGGCGGCCCGCCGGATCGTAGTCGTACCTCCACGTCAGGCCCTGTGGGTTGGTGACCGTGCGGAGCTGCTGCTGGGCGACGTGCTGCTCGGCTTGCGCTTCATTGATCCACCCGGTTACCACGACGGGATCGGCTTCACCGTCCAAGGCGGTCCGGCGTGCGACGCCGGCGCGACAGCGGCTGTCTGCAGCGAGAGCTTCCGTTCGCCGGCCTTGAGGCTGCGGAGTGCCCAAAGTCCGTACAGAGCGAGCAGTGGTTTGAGGAGCATCCACTCGCCAGGGCGGTAGTCATCCGCACGCACCAGCTTCTCGGCGAGATCAGGGCGCTGCCGCCGCAAGTACGCGCGGGCCTTGAGAGCGTGAGCAGGCTGGGAAGCGATTTTGATGCGATCGACGTCCTCGAGCAGTGGGATCACGTTCCTGATGTTCTGCCACGTCGTCTCGCTTTGATCTTCGAGTATCACTGTGCCGTCGAACGCGAGCACCGACTTCGCGTAGTCAGCCATCAACTGAGCCTCGGTGGCGGTACCGCTGGGCGCACCGCCGCTGAAGATCACGCGAGTGCCGTGCGCACTGTCAGCGGCGACGGAGCGGATTGCCGCGCGTACCCGCCATCGGTTGATGAAGTTCGCCGTCGCTTGGGGGTTGCGGTAACCCAACACGACCACCGCCTCGGCAACGCCCCCACTGTTCCCCACGAGAGCTCGAGACCAACGCCAGTTCAACCACTCGCCCCAGGCCAGGAACGCAACCCCAGCCATGGCCATTCCTGTCCTTCGCCGCATGCCGCGACTTTAGGGCAGCGCGCACCGCAGTGTCGGGAGACGAGGGCACCGACCGCGCTCCGAACGACGCGTTCTGCCAGGGGCTTTTGAGGCGCACGTCCCGCCGGGCCGCCCCGTTCCCAGGGTTCGCCGATGCCGCCCACGCCGCCTCCCCACCGCAGCCCGTCAAGGGAGGGCGGTCGATGACGGCCATCGCCGCCGTCGCCACCCTGGGTGGGCTGTCCTTCGGCTACGACACCGGCGTCATCGCCGGTGCCCTGCCGTTCATGACGATGTCCGCGTCCGCCGGCGGGCTGAGCCTGACACCCGTGACCGAGAGGTTGGTCACCGCGTCCCTGCTGCTGGGGGCCGCCGCGGGCGCCGCGTTGGGCGGTCGCCTGTTCGACCGTTACGGTCGCCGCCACAACTTCCTGGCCCTGGCCTTCGTCTTCATCATCGGTGCCCTCGGCACCGCCCTCGCCCCGGACACCGGGATCATGGTGGTGGCCCGTGCCGTACTCGGCATCGCGGTCGGCGCGGCCTCCACCACCGTCCCCGTCCACCTCGCGGAGATCGCCCCCGCCCGCGCGCGAGGACGGCTGGTCGCCGTCGACCAACTCATGATCGTCAACGGTCAGGTGATCGCGTACAGCTCCAATGCGGCCCTGGCCGCCACCTGGGGCGGCGCGCGGACCTGGCGCTGGATGCTGGCGCTGGCCACCATCCCCTCCACCCTGCTCTACCTCGGCATGCTGCTGATGCCGGAGCCCCCGCGCTGGTACGCCTCGAAGGAACGCTTCACCGAAGCGCGCAGCGCCCTGTTCCGCATCCGTGATGCCGGCGTGGTGGACGCCGGACTGGACCGGATGCGCGAGGTCATCGAGGAGGAGAAGGAGGCGGTCTGCACCGGCGGTGGCTGGTCGGAGCTGGCCGTGCCGTGGGTACGCCGGGTGTTCTTCATCGGCATCGGACTCGCCGTCATCCAGCAGATCACCGGCATTAATACGATCATGTACTTCGCGCCGGCCATCCTGCACCAGACGGGGCTCGGCTCGCAGGCCGTGCTCACCGTGACCATTGCCAACGGTGTCGTAGCCGTCGCTACCTCCGCCTTGAGCCTCTACCTCATCGGCCGCATCGGACGCCGACCTCTCCTGCTCACCGACCAACTCGGCATCGTCGCCTCGCTCATCGCCATCGGCGTCGCCTTCTCCTTTCACGCCGAGCCTGGTACCGGCGCATCGACCCTGCGCAGTCACTCCATCCTGGCCTGCATGCTGGCCTTCCTCGTCTTCCACGCAGGCGGCCGTCTCGCCCGTCACCTGGGTCATGCTGTCCGAGATCTTCCCCATCAAGATCCGCGGCCTCGGCATGGGCGCCGCCGTACTGCTGCTCTGGCTCGTCAACGCCCTGGTCACCTTCACCTTCCCGATCCTGCTGGCCGGCGTCGGCGGCACCGCCACCTTCCTGCTCTTCGCCGCGGTCAACGTGCTCGCCGCCGCGGCAGCCGCCAAGAAGATCCCCGAGACCCGCAATCGCTCCCTCGAACAGATCGAGGAGCACTTCCGTGCCGGTCATGCCCCCTGGCCGACTCCGCGGTGAACGTCGGGTGACCGCCGGCAGATGCTTTCGACCGCCGGCGCATCGGCTCCTGCCGAGAGGCGGCCCCACTGTTGTGAGGGGTCGCCACCGCGGGGGCCGAGTGGAACACGGCGGGCACCGCTTCCCGCCGCAGGCCGCGGTCGACCGGACGGCGGAAGCCGCGCGCTCGCAGGCGGCTAGCGTTCGGATGCCATCGCCGGGGCGTCAGGTCTCCTGCAAAGGGGACCGTTGCGGGATGCGGTGTCCTCTGCGCCGTAGGCGGTCAGTTGCGCCGTAGGCGGTCAGCTGCACCGTAGGTGGTCAGCTGCACCGTAGGTGGTCAGCGGGAGGTGAGCGGCAGGGCTTCCGCCAGTCGTCGCCATTCGGCGCGTGGGATGTCGCCCAGTGGGTCGGCGGTGACGACCTGGAGTGCGACGTGGTCCGCGCCGGCCGCGAGGAATTCGTCGGTGCGCCGGCGGACCGTGTCGACGTCGCCGATGGCGAAGAGGGCGTCGATGAGCCGGTCGCTGCCGCCGTCCTTGAAGTCGTCCTCGGTGAAGCCGAGCCGTTGGAGATTGTTGGTGTAGTTGGGCATCGGCAGATAGAAGGAGAGGTAGTCGCGGGCTGTCCGGCGGCCGCGGGAGAGGTCGGTGTCGAGGACGACCTTGTGCTCCGGGGCGAGCGTCGCGTGCTCGCCGAGCACTGCCCGGGCCTGGGCGGTGTACTCGACCGTGACCAGGTACGGGTGCGCGCCCGCCGCCCGGTCGTGGGAGAGTTTCAACATCTTGGGGCCGAGGGCGGCCAGCACCCGTCGGCCGGCCGGTACGGGTACCGGTGCCTCGTCCAGACCGGTCAGGAACTCCTTCATGGCGGAGTACGGGCGGGCGTACGCGTCGGCGAGCTGCGCGTGGCTGACGCCCAGCCCCAGCAGGAAGCGGTGGCCGAAGGCGGCGTCGGCCTCCGCGAACTGAGCGGCGACGGCGGCCGGCTCGTGTTCCCAGATGCTGAGGATGCCGGTGGCGACGCGGAGGTTCCGGGTGGCCTCCAGGACCGGTACGGCGTTCGCCACGCCCGGATTTCCCCCGAGCCAGAGCGTTCCGTAGCCCAGTTCGTCCAGCTCCGCCGCGGCGTCCGCGATCTCCGCTCGGCGCGTCGCGTCGTCCGAGTACCGTGCCCCGTACGCTCCGGTCCAGATACCGATGGTGCCGATGTCTTCGGTGACAGTCATGGTTCGGACAAGGACGATGGCCGGGCGGCTATTCCCGCGGTCGGCGTTGCGCCCGGGGCGATCACCTGATCGGCGCAATCCACCCTCCGGAGGGTCTTCTGGCGCGATGGCGGCGGGCCGGCCGTCTCGGGGAAGGTGCCGGCGCGACAGCCTGCTCGGGGCAGCGGGCGGCCTCGGTGGCGTCGGCGGCCTGCCCGAAGGCCGCCGAGGCCACTACCGGGCCGTGGTGGGCCGGCAGCACCGCGTGGTGGGTGTGTGCCGTTTTCTCCGCGAGCGGTTCGAGTCGGGTGTCGGCGGGAGTGACCTCGCCGACCAGTACGGTGACCGGATCGTCGTCAGAACGTCCGGCCGCCCACTGTGATCCCCGACTTCCAGTGGTCCTGCAACGTCAGGAACAGGATGACCAGGGGGATCATCGACACGAAGGAACCCACCACGACCAGGTGTTGCAGCTGGGGCTCGGTCAATCCGTTCTCGTTCCAGCTGTTCAGGCCGAGCGTCAACGGATAACGCCGCTCGTCGTAGAGGAGGATCAGGGGGAGGAAGAAGTTGTTCCAGATGCTGATGAAGGCGTACAGGAAAACGAGCAGGACGCCCGGCAGTATCAGCCGGAAGCCGACCTTGAGGAACAGCCGGAACTCGCCGGCGCCGTCGACACGGCCGGCCTCGAGGAGTTCGACGGGGAGGGAGCTCTCCGCGTACACCCGCGCGAGGTAGACCCCGAACGGCAGCACCAGGAGGGGGAGCAGCATTCCCCCATAGGTGTCCACCATGTTCAGTTTTCGCTCCAGCTGGAAGACGGGCAGCGCCAGCACCGTGTTCGGGATCAGCACGCTGGCGATGATGGTGGCGAACACCTGCCTCTTGAGCCGGAAGTCGTAGACCGCGAGTGCGTAGCCCGCGAGGGCGCAGATGAGCGCGCAGGCGACGGCGCCACCGCCGGTGTACAGCACCGAGTTGAGCATCCAGCGCCAGAAGATGCCGCCGTCGTAGTCGCTCAGGGCGGCCAGGTTGTCCCACAGGCGGAATTCTCCGGGGAGGAGCCCGGGAGTGCCGTAGAGGTCCGAGCGGCTCTTCGCCGCGGCCAGGGACAACCAGTAGACCGGCAGCAGGAAGTACGCCGCGATGATGAGCAACAGCACTGTGGTCAGGCCCCACCACAGCCGCTTGCGCGGCCCGTTTTCCGCGAGGCGGCCGGGAGCGTGGGGGCGGGGTGACCGTCCTCCGGGGGGCTTGCGCGTACCACTGGTCACCGGGAGCTCCTTCGCTCGGCCAAGGTGAGGAATCCGAGGGAGAGGAGGAAGGTGACCGCGGCGAGGACGATCGCCGTCGCGGCGGCGAGTTGCGGGTTCTGCTGCCCGATGGCGACCGTCTGGATCGTCATGTTCGGCGTGTAGGTGGGGGAGATGGCCGGTGTCAGGTTCCCCAGAATGGTCGGCTCGGTGAAGATCTGGAGTGTTCCGATGACCGACATGATGGTGGTCATGATGAGTGCGGGCACCAACTGGGGAACCTTGACCGACCACGCGATCCGGAATTCTCCGGCGCCGTCCAGACGGGCTGCCTCGTAGACGTCGCGCGGCAGACCGCGCAGGGACGTGTAGAGGATCGTCATGTTGATGCCGGTGTAGGACCACGTCACGACGTTGCCCATCGACCACAGCACGGTGGTCTCGCCCAAGAGGTCGGCAGGGCCGCCCAGCGCCTTGACGGCATCGCTCAACGGGCTCATCTGTGGCGTGTAGAGGAAGCCCCACGCGAGGGTGCCGATCACGATCGGCACCGCGTACGGCAGTAGGTAGACGGTGCGCAGCGCGGAATGCAGACGGTACGCGGAGGAGTCGAGGACGAGGGCGAGAGCCAGGGCGACGCCGAGCATGACCGGCACCTGCACCAGCCCGAACACGATCATCCGCAGTACGCCGGAGAGCAGGTCGGGCGAGGTCAGCGCGGCCCCGTAGTTCTGGAGGCCGACGAAGCGCAGCGTGCCTCCGCCGAGGCCCAGCCCTGAATACCGGACGGCGAAGAGGCTGTCGTACGCGGCGAGGGCGATCGGCAGGACGGTGAAGACGATGAACAGTGCGAGGAAGGGGGCGAGGAACAGATAGGCCACGCGGTCGGTCCGGCGCTGACGGCCGGTGGCGGGCCGGGCTTTGCGTGCGGTGCGTCCCCGTGGGCCGCTCATGTCCGTGTCTCCTGGCGCGACAGCGCGGTGTCAGCGGTGTCATGGGCGTGGTGGGGCACGGTCACACTGAGTCCTTTCGCTGTCAGCAGCTCGACGGTCGCGGTCTGTACTTCCTCGATCAGGCGAGGCAGCTTGCGTCGTCCGTCGACCACCTCGGCCAGGCCGCCGTTGAACACCGCGTACGAATGTTCCATGCCGGGGCCGTAGGACCAGCTCGTCGACAGTCTCTTCGCCGCGTCGACGAAGACGCGGTTGATCTGCTGGTTCCCGAAGTACTCGGCCCCCGGTGCAGTGGCGGCGAGGCGCAGGCCTGCCGTGGCCGCGGGCAGGAGCCCCGAGACGTTGACCAGGGTCCGAAGGCTGTCCGGGTCGGTGTTGAGCCAGAGCGCGAATTCCGCGGCCTCGCGAGGGTGGTCCGACGCGGCGGAGACGATGCCGGCGCTGCCCCCGGTGTCACCGGTCGCCTCCGAACCCTCCCAGGTGGGAACCGGAGCCACCGCCCACTTGCCGGCCTGGTCGGGCACGTTGGTCGAGAGGACCTCGGAGAACCAGGAAGCGTGTGAAATGGTGAGGATCTCGTTCCGCTGGATGGCGTTCCAGGTGGCGGGACCGTAAGCCTGGCGCGGTACCACCAGACCGCCGTCGAGCAGCGCCTGCCAGTACCTGGCCACACGTTGTGATGCCGGAGTGTTGATGGAGGCCAGCCACGATTGTCCGTGGATCCCGGACCACTGCGTGCCGGACTGCCACAACAGTCCCTGCCACCACCGCTCATCGTTCGGCGGGATCGCTGCCAAGTAGGCGCCGGGGTCGGCCCTGCGCACGGCCGCGGCGGTGACCCGGAAGTCCTCCCACGTACGCGGCACGGAGATGCCGTACTTGGCGAAGAGGTCCTTCCGGTAGTACAGGACCGTCGGACCGGTGTCCTGCGGGACGCCGTACACCTCTCCACCGAAGGCGACCGACCGCCACGCGGCCGGGGAGAACCGGCCGGCGGCGTCACCGATGTAGGAGCTGATGGGTGCGGCCCGGCCGCTGATGGCATAGTCGGGTACCAGGAACTGGCTGATCTGCGTGACGTCGGGACCGGCGCCGGCGTCGATCGCCGTCTGGATCTTCGTCTGGTCATCGCCCGAGATGGCCTGGTACTCCACTTTCACCCGGTCGTGCGTGGCATTCCACGTCTGGACGGCCTTCTCGATGTGGGGCACCCACGACGCGAAGGTCAGTGTGACGGGCCCCTCCGTCCTCCCGGCGGGTGAACATGATGTGAGGCCGATGACCGCTGCGGCGAGGAGTGCTCGCAGCGCCCGTCGGCAGGACACGCGGATGTGCACCGATCGCACTGCTCACCCTTCGGTCAGAGGTGCTGCGCGCCGGGCGTGCTGCCGGTGGCAGCCCGCCGGAGAGCCCCGGCGCCGGCCGCTGGGCCGACCGTGATCCTGCCGAGGCCGGCCCGGGGGGGCTCACTGCGTCAGCGCGCAGCATAGGTGTTCATGGGGCGTCAACGGTCGACGCGATGCGCTCGGGCGCGTTCACCGGAAGCGTTCCCGGTGGTGAGCGACATAAAGCTCGATCTCGGCCGGGCCCACGGGGGCCGTACGCAGTCCGGCGCGCTCGGCCAGCTCGGTTGCACGGTCCGTGCTGAACAGTGCGGTGCTGTCGTGGAACAGCTCGGCGAGTCCTTGCCCGGGTACGTCCTCGTGCCCGTTCGACGGCACGGGCAGGACTGCCAGGGCACGGGCCAGGTCCCCGTCTCGCGGATCGTCCATGGACGCCGCGTGCAGGAGGTGCCAGAACTCCTCATAGGTCGCCTTGTGCAGACCGAAGGCGTGCCCGAAGGCGCCCAGCAGTTCGTCGAGTGCGAGACCGTGCGGACGCAGCAGGTGGAAGTAGCCGTCCCGGTGGTCGGTGAGGGCGGTGAGCAGGAGTGCTCCCACATGGTCGACCGGTGTGTAGTCGACGGACACGTCGCCGGTGACGTACGTGCCTGTCCGTAGGCATGCCCTGACCAGCAGTTCGATGCACGCCCCGGCATTGGGGACACCGGTGCGGGCCGAGGGCATGACCTCACCGAGACGGTGGACGGCAACGGTCAGCCCGCGGTCCGCCGCTTCCTGCACCAGCCGCTCCGCCACCCACTTGGACTGGCCGTAACCGGTTCCGGGCGGCTCCGAGCCGTCGAACCGCGCCTCCGGTACGAGGGAAGGAGCCACCTCTCCGGCGGCCGGCGTCACCGCCTCCCTCACCTGGCCCGGGCAGGCGGAGAGGGTGGACACGAAGTGCACGTGCTTGGGCCGGGCGGTGGCCGCCAGCCGGAGCAGCTCGACCGTACCGGTCACGTTGGTGCCGCGGTGGGCAGCGTAGCCACGTACGAGATTGACCAGGGCGCCGGCGTGCACCACCGTGTCGACGTCTTCGGACAGCCGTCGGCGGTCCGCAGGCGTCAGGCCGAGCCAGGGCCGGGTGAGGTCGCCGGGGACCGCGTCGATACGGCCGGCCGTCTCGTCCGACCACAGTCGGTACCGCTGGAGATGCGCGGTGAGGCGCCGGAGGGCGGCTTGCGGGCTGTCGGCGCGGACGAGGCAGTGGACGGTCGCGCCGGTGCGCCGGAGCACGTCGTGCAGCAGCTGGGCCCCGATGAAACCGGTGGCTCCGGTGAGCAGTACCCGTTCGACCACAGGGGAGGGGGCGTGGGCGGCGGTGACGTCGATGTCCGCCGGCAGGTGCAGGTCCGCCGGGAAGTCGGACGGGGCCAGCGGGCGTTGCGGGGGAGCGGCCGTGCGTCCGTGTCCCGCCGTCGCGGCCCCCAGGTGGGCTGCCTGCGCATCGACCGTGGACATGGCCACCACGTCACCGACGGAGAAGGCGGTGCCGAATCGTTCGGTGATGGCCAGTGCGAGCTGGAGGGCGCAGAGTGAGTCGCCGCCGCTCTCGAAGAAGTCGTCCTGCGGGCTGCTCACGGGCGCCGGGAGGACCGTCGCCCAGAGCTCCAGCAGAGTCCGCTCCGTGGCGTTGCGCGCCGGTACCGCAGCGGGCGCGGTCGCCCGCGCCGTGGCGTCGAGCAGGTCGGCGAGCGCCCGGCGGTCCGCTTTGCCGTTGCCGTTGACCGGCATCGACTCCAGGACGGTGAACCGCCTGGGCGTCAGCTCCCCTGGCAGCAGTGTCCTGACGTGGCGCTTCAGTTCGGCGGCTGTCAGGGCGCCGGCCGCAGGGAAACCGTTCGCCGACGGACCGCTGTGCGCGGTGACGAATGCCGCCAGGTGTGACCTGCCACCGTGCTCGTGGACCACCACCTTGGCCTCACGTACCTGCGGATGCGCGGCGAGCGCCTGCTCGACCTCGGAGAGCTCCACGCGCACGCCGCCTATCTTCACCTGCTGGTCCGCGCGCCCGTCGAAGTAGAGCAGGTCGTCGGCGCCGTAGTGGCCCCGGTCCCCGGTGCGGTACATCAAAGGTCCCGGCAGCTGCGGGAAGGGGTTCGGCACGAACGCCCGAGCGGTCCGCTCGGGGTCGCCCAGGTAACCGGCGCCCAGACAGTCGCCGCCGATCCAGATCTCACCGACCGTGCCAGGGGCAGCCGGCCGCAGCTCCCCGTCCAGGACAGCGGCCCACGTGTTGTCGATGGGGCGTCCGATCGGAAGGGGCGCGGAGTCGTCGCGGGCCACATCGTGGAACACCATGCCGATGGCGGCCTCTGTGGGGCCGTACGTGTTGGTGATCCGCAAGCCCGGCAGCATCTCCTGCAGCGCCCGGACGCTGCCGTGGTTGATCTCTTCGCCGCCGACCAGCAGCGTACGCAGCGAGGCCAGCCGCGGGACCAGGTCCGGCCGTGAGCGCAACAGTTCGACCAGCGAGTTCAGGATCGTCGGGACGAAGTCCGTCATCGTCACCTGGTGCCGCTCGACGGCCGCTACCGTCGCGGGCAGGTCGAGCAGGCCCTGCCGTTCGGGGATGACGACCCGGCCGCCACAGCTGAGCGGCCACAGCAGCTGCCACAGGGACGAGTCGAAGGTATGCCGGCTGTTCTGCAGAACGATGGGCCGCTCGTGCGGGTCAAGGAAGCGACGGCTCATGTGGTGCAGGCGGTTGACCAGCCCCCTGTGGAGGTTCAGGGCGCACTTGGGTGTGCCGGTCGAGCCGGACGTGTAGAAGCCGTAAGCAAGGTCTTCCGGGCCGACCGGCGGATGGGCCGGGCCCTCCGGTCCGGCCCCGGGCCGGAGCACGTCGACCGTCAAGGAGGGGACTCCGTCACAGACCCCCTCGGGGCCGCCCGGGGACAACAGGACGACCTCGGGCGCGCAGGCGCTCACCATGGTGCGCAACCGCGGTTCGGGCCACTGCTCGGCGAGCGGTACGAACGCGGCGCCGGCCTTCACAACCGCCAGCATGGCGAGCGGCAGTTCGGGGCCGTTGCGCATCACCAGCGGAACGAGTGCGCCGCGCCGTACTCCCGAGGCGGCCAGCCGGCCGGCCAGGGAAACGACGCCGGTCATCAGCCGGCGGTAGGTCAGGACCTGGTTGCCGTACTCGACCGCAGGTGCCTCGGGGTGGCGTATCGCGGCGGCTTCGACGAGGCCGGCCACGGAACGGTCCGCCGGGTACGGGACGGCGCGTCCGCGGAACCGCTGCAGTTCGCACACGTGCAGGGCCTGTACGTCCATCAAACCTCCTGGACCGGTCGCTCGTGCCTGGGCGCGGTCGCGTGGCGGCGTGGTGAACGTACTCGTCGCGGTCGCCACGGGAGCCGCCCTTGTCCGGCGAAGAAGCGGGCGAGGGCGGCGTTACCGGGCCGTCGGCGTGTGGAACTCAGACCTCCATGGCCATCCAGCTGATGTACCAGTCATGGCTGACGGCGTATTCCACCGTCAGCGGGCGGCCGTCCTGCCACCTCACGTAGATCCGGAATCCCTTGGGAGTGGGCGTGTAGATGGTGTTTCCGCCGGTGGTCGTCCACATGGAGTCTCGACCGCACAAGTTGGCCGTGTAGACCGGGGTCTTGGCGAAGTTTCCTGCCGAGGTGTCGACATCGATGTAGATGCCGATTCCGTTCTCCTCCTCCTCGTGCTGCTTCCAGTCGTTGATCGGAGTGTTACCTCCGATGACCTTGGGAGTGGCCATGCAGGTCTCCTCGCGTGAACGGAGGGAAATCACGTGAATTGCGTGAAGGAGAATTGATTCCTTGTGGTGCTCACCAAGGAACCATTCCTCGGCTGAGTGTGCGTGGCTGGGAGGATTGAACACAAGGCTGCCGTGGCGACGCTTTTCGGCCTATTAATTCGGCAAGTATGAAATGCGCCTGCATGGGCGCGGATCAACTCGAAAGGGTTTCAATTCGCCGGGCATTATGCGTCTCTCCGCCTGTCTTCTCAGGCCTTCGGTGCGGTGGCGGTGTGGTCACCGAGCGCCTCCCAGGCGAGCAGTCCCGCCCCCAGGCAGCCCGCATCGTCCTGCAGGGCGGCGGGCAGCACCTCCGGCATCACCCGCGACGGCAGCCGCTCGGCGAGCTGTTCACGCAGGGGAGTCAGCAGGAATGCCTCGGACCGGCCGAGTCCGCCGCCCACGACGACGGCCGAAGGCGCGAAGAGCGCGAGGCAGACGGTGAGCGAATCGGCCAACGCCGCCACCGCATCCGCCCACACCCTGGCCGCGAGTCGGTCCCCCTCGGTGGCCAGCCGGGCCACAGCGGCGGCATCCGCCGGGGCCCCGCCGTCCGATCCGGCCAGCTGCCGGTAACGCCTGACGACAGCGGGCCCACCCGCGAGCGTGCTCACGCAGCCGCGCCGGCCGCAGCCGCACCTGTCGCCGCCGGGCCGCACCACCACATGCCCGAGTTCGCCGGCCCGCGAGTGCTCCCCGGTGAACGGCCGTCCGCCGAGCATGATCGCCGCCCCGACCCCGGTGCCGACGGGCATGAAGAGGAACACCTCGTGCCCGCGGCCGGACCCGAGCCGCGCCTCGGCGACACCTCCGGCCCGTACATCGTGTCCCAGTACGACGGGCAGGCCGGTGCGCTCGGCCAGCAGCCTCCGCAGCGGTACGTCCCGCCAGCCGAAGGAAGCCGAGAAGACGGCGACACCGGCCGACTCGTCGATCACCCCGCAGGCCGCGACGCCGAGGGCGCGGACCACCACGCCCTCCGCCACCGCTGCGTCGAGGAGGGCCGCGGCGCGATCGAGCACGGCGTCGACGGCTGCCTCCGGCCTGCGTCTGGTGGTCCGGGCCGGGTGGCGTGCGACCGGGGTCAGCGGTGTGCCGTCCGGGGCGACCAGGGCCGACTTGATCGCCGTACCGCCGATGTCGAGACCGAGGACGGCGCTCGTGCCGGGTGGGAGGCTCACGTGGTACCGCTGAGGCGCCCGGTCCGGAACGGGATGGTGACCCGGTGGCTGACCCCGTTTCCATGCACGGGGTGGCCCTCGGGGCTCAGTACCGAGTACGACTCGATCCGCGCCCGGTACAGCCGGTTGGGTGCGGGGTCCCGGAACTGGGCGGGCGGCTGGTACCGCTTCGCACGCGCGGCCGGGTCAGGGTAACGGCGGGAGAAGTAGAGCTCGCAGCCTTCGGTCAGCGCGTCGCCCTGGAGCACCTCGGCCCGGCCGAATGCGTAGAGACCCTGGCCGCCCCCGTCGGACGGGTTGGAATCAAATACGACGATCGAAACCACCGGATTGCGCTCGATGTTCGCAGAATGCACGGCGTCCGTTGCGGAAATCCAGTAGAAAGCGTCCTGGTCGTCCCAGGCGTGGGCCAGCGGAGTCGCCATCGGCACTCCTGCGGTCGAAGCGGTGCCCAGCGTCATGTAGCGGGTGGTGCGCAGGAGCTCGCTCGCTACATCACAGAGTTTTTCGACCGAGACGGACACGATGCCCTCCAGTTGAATGTGCGCTGGTGACGCAGATCCGGGCGGGCTGCCCAGGGTTCCAGTGAGGCAATTGCGGCTGCACGGGTCGTCATGCTTGCGGAAGCGCCCATTGTAAAGAGGTCCGGCAGCGTCGCCAAGAGCCCTCGAGCCCGGTCGAGTTGTCCTGTTGCCTGTAGAGATATCGGACGACTGTACGGATGATTTTTACCGTACCGGTCGGCAGTCATAGGTAGACGGGATGAATACGCCCGGAAAGCGCGGTGTTGAGGCGCTCTTCCGTACCGGTCCTGCTGAACGCCGCGGCGAGTTGACCGTCGACGACCCCCAGCGCGAGATCGTGCTTGCTCGGCTGTCCGTGCGGGTCCATGCCGATCCAGGGGGCAGGGCAGTATTCCTGTACCAGCCACCGCTCCGCGATCGCCAGAGAGACGGCGTCCTCCCACACCGAGGAGACCGGCTCCTCCCTGCCCACCACCACCCCCGCCCCGCGTGAGTCCAACGGCTTCTTGAGTACGTACCGCTCCGGGCAGGCCCGGATCTCCTGTACGGTCGCGGCGTCGCACCTGGCGATATTGCGTGACCAGGGAATACTGGGCTTGACGAGGGTGTATTCCGCGGGCGGGAACAGGCCGGCGAACCGCGGGTCGGACAGTACGGCAAGGCACAGTTTGTTCTCCCCGATCAGTCGGCCGCAGAGGCCGTTCTGAACGAACAGCGTGCGATCACGTACCGCCTTGACGAACGGGCCGAGGTCGCGGCGCATGCGCAGCAGGTGCGCGATCCTGACCTTGAGGTAGGCACAGCGCACCGGCTCGCCGTCCAGCGTCACGCCCCCGTTCTCCGTACGCAGGTCACGTGGATCGCCGACGAGTACTCGCACTCCGGCCTGGCCGAGGTCCGCGACGATGCCGTCCGTGCTGCCGCTGGCGGTCTTTCGCGGACGCAGCACGGCCACCGTCTCGGGCCGGGTGCCGGTCTCCTGCTCCGCGAGATCGAGGAACCACTGACCGGCCCACATCCGTGCGTCCGACGGCAACGCCCCGGGGAGCCGGATCCCCCGCTCGGTGAGGAACGGCCGCCAACAGGCACGGTCGATCCCGGTGCTTCGCAGTCCGGCCGGACTGTTGGCGTTCGTCTCCAGAGCCTTGATCCCGTTGTCGGGCTGCGGCAGCAGATCGACCCGGAAAAAGTGCACCCGGGCATCGTCGGCGGCCACAACGTCCCGAGCCCAGGCGTCAGGGATGTGGATCACCTGCTGCAGGCGCTCGTCGGTGGGGTGGGCGGCCACGATGGTCTCGATCAGCCGGTGGTAAGCGGTGACGAATGCGGCCAGACGCGCCCGCCACCCCGAATGCAGTCGCAGCGGTACTCCGTGCGTCAGTGACGGCTGTCCGGAAGTGCCCCGCCACGACAGGTGCTGATGGAGCCGCCGTCCTTCAGGGGTCCCTGCCAGCCTCGTGACCTGGCGGAGGAACGGCACATCCACTGCGGACCATGAGTAAGTGCCGGAGAGCGCACTGGTGCTCTTCATGATCATGATTCGGAGAGCTTTCCGGTAGGAGACCGGCGAGGCGATGAGCCGTTCACGGATTCGGTCGCAGTGCGCCGGCAGCTCGCCGGTAGGGTCGCCTTCACGGTAGGGCCGCGCGGCCATCGCGCGCCCCTGCTACTACAGGCCATCCTGGACCTGCAGCCGCTCAGAACTGGGCATCGCGTAAAGCTCCCCGGCGGGCGGAGCCCTGACCTCACATCGCCGTGAAGGCGCGTCGGGCGTGCCCGGCCGAGGACGCTCCGCTCTCGAGTGGCATCCTTGACGGCCGGCTTCCTTGCCACACACGCAACACACGAAAGGTTTGTATGAGGGTGGACAGCGACGCCGTCGCGCTCGATGACCCGGTGGGGACGTCGCTCCGCGGTCACCACGCCCGCCTGGCCCGCCGGCTCGGCCGGGCTGCCACCTACCTGCCGGGTGTCGCGACCTTCGCCGCCGTTCCCGCCGACGCGGACGCGGCGGACTGGACCGATCTCGCCCGGCTGCTCGGCCGGGGGCAGCTGGCCGACATGTTCAGCTGTCCGGCCGCCCCGCCACCGGACTGGGAGCCGGTCTTCGCGCTCGAAGGGCGGCAGATGACCTGGTCCGGCACCGGCTGTTCCGACAGCGCTGATGCCGTGCCCGGCAGCACCGGTGTGGTGGAAGGCGCGGTGGATGGTGTGGCGGAAGATGTGGTGGCACTGGGCGCGGACGCCGTGCCGGAAATGGCGGACCTCGTCGCGCGGACCCAACCGGGGCCCTTCTGGCCGCGCACCCACGAGCTCGGCACCTACCTCGGTATCCGCGACAACGGCACGCTGGTGGCGATGGCGGGTGAACGACTGCGCCCTCCGGGATGCACCGAGATCAGCGCCGTGTGCACCGCTCCGGAGGCACGGGGCCGCGGCCACGCAGCGCGCCTGATCAGCGCGCTGGTCACACGCATCACGGCGCGCAACGAACGTCCCTTCCTGCATGTGGCCGAGGCGAACACGGGCGCGATCGCCCTGTATGAGCGGCTCGGCTTCCGGACGCGTACGCAGGTGACCTTCCGCGGCTACCGCACACCGTGACGGCCTCGGGCCCGACGGACCCGGACCGCGAACGACGGTGACTCCGCCGCGGTGCCGGGAACTGAGCCCGGGTGATGTGGTGGCGTCCCGTGCACCAGCGCGGTGCCGCCCACACGTTCACAGGTCCGGGTGCTCCGTCGCCACGTGGTAGTACCCCGAGTGGAACACCAGAGGAGCGCCGCCGTCGGACTCGTACTGCTCGACCTCGCCGAGGAAGATGACGTGGTCGCCGGCGTCCATGCGTTGGACGGTGCGGCATTGGAAGCGGGCGACCGCGCCGTCCAGGAGGGGGTGCCGGCGATGCCGGGGGTGGTGGGGACACCGCGGAACTTGTCGTCGGCCGGGGTGGCGAACTGGCGGGAGAGGTGGTGCTGGTCGGCGGCCAGTACGTGGACGGCGAAGTGCGAGGCGTCGGTGAAGTCCGGCAGGCTCGGGGCGTTCTTGCCGGGGCACCACAGGACGAGGGGCGGGTCCAGGGAGACGGAGGTGAAGGAGTTCGCGGTCATGCCGACGTTACGGCCGTCAGGGGAGCGGGCCGTCACCACGGTGACACCGGTGGCGTACTGCCCCAGCGCGCGGCGCAGTTCGCGGCTGTCGAAGCGGGCGGCGTGCCGGGCGCGCTTCTCGGCGAGGAAGCGGTGTGCCTCGGCCTCCTCGAACCACCAGCGGTACAGCGTGCGCGGGTCGTCGAATCCGGTGGCGAGTGCGCCGGCGACCGAGGGGACGTCGGCCGCCGCGGTGAGGAGTTGACGGTGGTGGGGCCTCAGGTCGGTCAGGAGTGAGTTGGTCCAGCCGACGGCCCACTGCGCCCAGCCGCGCCAGAAGTTGTCGAAGGTGCGCTGCATCCATTGCGGGGTGAATTCGGCGGTGCCATGGCGGAGGATGCTGTGGAGGTAGTGGGTCGCGGCCTGGGCCGCGTTGTTCGAACCCTGGCCGGTGATCGGGTCGTTGAGCACGACGGCGTCGGCCATGCCGAGGACGTGCCGACCGGAGGCGAGGCGGGCGACGGGGTGCCGGACGGTCGGAGTGATCCGTCCGCGCAGCACACCGCCGGCGTCGGTGAGTCGGGCGTTCCGGTAGCGCTCGTGCTCGTCGGGGAAGAACCGGTGGAGGACTTCCAGCGAGCGGGTGAGGTGGCCTTCGGGCGTGTGGATGTCGTCCCAGCAGTCCATCGGGCCGCCGGGGACGCCTGCGAAGACCATGATGTCGCAGGGTCCGGTGGTGGTGAGGGCGGGGAAGGAGATGTATTCGCCGACGCCGGGGACCATGCGGTAGTGGACGGCGGCTTCACGGGCAGCGGCTTCACGGGCAGCGGCCTCACGGGGAGCGGCCTCACGGGCAGCGGCCGCCCCCTCCCGCGGTGCCGCTCCCGTGACGTACGTCAGAGCCAGCACACGGCGCGGCCGGTCGTACGGGGACAGTTCGGCGTTGCGCGGGAAGAGCCGGCTCAGCTCGCCCTTGCCGGTGGAGACCACGACGAGATCGTGCGTACGGGCGTACCACTCGAGGTCGTTGACGCCCACGTCGTGCAGCACTATCTCGCCGCGGCTGCCCTCCGCGAACTGCTCTGTCCAGGCAGCGCACTTGACCCGCTGGTCGACGGAGTGCGCGGGACCCTCCAGCGGCGCGCGCCAGGAGACTTCCGGTGTGCCGTGCGGGCCGATGAGCGAGAACGCGATGCCGGTGATGTCCGGGGCCTGGTCCTCCCAGTGGTGCAGGCCGAGTTCGCGCTCGCTCTGCAGCGCGGTGTCGAACATGCACTGGCTGGACATCACCGGGCCGTGACGTATCTCGTCGGGGCCGCGGTCGGTGACCAGGGTGACGTCGTAGCCGTGCTTCTGGAGTCCCAGGGCGAGCTGGGCACCCGCCTGCCCGGCGCCGATCACCGCGATCCTTCTCATGGTCCTGCCGTCCTGCTCTCGTCACGTACGGCCGCCGCGCCGCTGACGCGCCGGCAGGTTGCTGATCCCGACGGGCGCGGCACTCATACGCTGACCTCCGCCAGGTAGTTCTTCGCGGCGGCCGGGTCCATGAACCAGTGGAAGAAGTCGCGCGGGTCGTCGAAGCCGTTGACGAAGCGCGCGGCGACACGGGAGTTGGTGCTCGCCGCGCCGAAGAGCTCCAGTACGTGCTGCGGCGGGGCGCCGAGCATGGCGTTGGTCCAGGCCGTGGCGGACCGCGCGTTGTCCCAGAAGCGGCCGAAGGCCAGCTCCATGAAGGCGGCGTCGTACGGGCGCTCGCCGTGGTCCAGGATGGTGGCGAGGTAGGAGGCCGCGCACTTCGAGGCGTTGTTGGACCCCTGCCCGGTGACCGGGTCGTTGAGGACGACGACGTCGGCGAGACCGAGCACCTGCCTGCCCGAGGGCAGTGTGGCGACGGGCTTGCGGACGGTCGGCGCGAAGCGGCCCGCGAGGGTGCCGTTCTGGTCGGTGAGCGCGACATCGGTGCAGCGCTCGGCCTCCCACGGGACGTACGTCCGCAGCAGCTCCTGGAACGTTGCCAGCTGCTGGTCGGGGGTGAGCCCGTCGAAGCAGTCGAGCGGGCCGCCCGGGATGCCCTCGAAGAACATGATGTCGCAGGGGCCGCTGGTGGTGAGGCTGGGCATGGTGAAGTACTCGCCCACACCGGGGATGACGTTGAAGCTGACGCCGGGGCGGTCGGGCAGCGGCGCCATGCCGGTGACGTACGCCAGGGCCAGCGCGCGCTGCGGAGCGCCGTACGGGGAACGCTCGGCGTCCCGCTCGAACAGCCCGGCGATCTCGCCCTTGCCGGCCGCGACGATCACCAGGTCGGACTCGGCGGCGAAGTGCTCCAGGTCCTCGATGCCGGCCTCGCGGATGTCCAGACGGCCGCCGCGGCGCGAGAACTCGCCCATCCAGAGCGGCATTTTGACGCGCTGGTCGACCGAGCGCGCTGTGGCCTCCAGGCGGGCGCCGAAGGAGAGCGCCCGGCCGCCCTGGCCGTCGGCGACGTTCACGCCGAGCCCGGCGATCGGCGGGCAGGCGCCGCCCCAGAAGTCGAGGCCGAGGTTGCGCTCGTGGGCCAGCGCGGTGCCGAACATGGCCTGGCTGGACATGACCCGGCCCGCGCGGATCTGATCCCCGGTGCGGTTGGACACGATGGTGACGTCGTAACCGTGGTCGAGCAGGCCGATACCGAGCTGGAGGCCTGCCTGGCCTGCTCCGACAATGGTGATCTTGCGCATGAGGGGGGCCTCCGGGGGTTCGGTCGTGCGGTGTCGTGCGGTGTCGAGCGGTGCGGTGCAGGTGCCGTGCGGTGCACATGCCGTGCCGTACGGTGCAGTGCCGCGGGTTGCCGTGTGCTGGTTCAGCGTTTCGGTGACGTGGTGGCGTCAACGAGTGGGGGTTCGGTCATGCGGAATGCGGCTGCCCGCCGGAGGGGGGCCGGCGGGCAGCCGCGGGAAGCTGGGTCACCCATGGGACCGGGGGAGGGGTCCCGGGTCACCCGGCTGGCTGAAGGGGCCCGGCCGGGTCGGCGGGCCGGGGCCGCAGCGGCGAGGGCGCCGCGACGTGCGGGGTACGGCCTCGGCGGCTCTCACCGCGCCGGCGCTTCTCACAGCGTCGGCGTTTCTCACCGCGCCGGCGGCCGTCGCCGCGCCGGTCGCGCTCGGCACGCGACGCAGCACGCGACGCAGCACGCATGTGACCGGCTGCCTGCTGGGCGTGATTCCGCCCGTGGCGAGCGCAGTCCGGCCCGGCACTCCCTGCATCGTTGATTCCCTGGTTTCTTCTCGGGTCCGCGGCGGTCGGGAGTCAACCTTGGTATGGCAAGATCATCGCCGCTATCCGGATCACGAGAGTCACTGTCCCGACCGCGCGTCTCGGCGACGGAGGTTCAGGTGGAGGTGCACATGCCCGCTGAAGAGCTCCCCCTTCTCCCCCTGGCGAATCACCAGCAGTTCCACACGGCGGACATTTGGGAGGCGCGAGCCGAGGTCGGCCGCGCCTTCTGCCCGCACGAGCTGCGCATCACGCAGCGCTCGGCGACGCTCGACGCCCGGCTGCACGGTGCGTCCTTCGACCGGACGGGCCTGTATTACCTCGATTACGGAACGGAAGTCCGGATCACACCGGGCGACCTGGAGAGCTTCTTCCTCGTCCAGATCCCGCTCGCGGGTCACGCCGAGATCACCTGTGGCCGCGAGGAGATCATTTCCACCCCCGAACTCGCTTCCGTCCCCTCTCCGACCGGAAAGCTGGACATGCGCTGGGGCGGCGGCAACCCGCAGCTGATCGTGTGGTTCGACCGAACGTCCCTGGAAGCGCACCTGGGCAGTCTGCTCGGCCGCACCGTACGCCGCCCGATCCTCTTCTCACTCGGCATGAACCTCACGACACCGGGCTCCCGCTCCTGGCTCAACGTCGTCGACCTCATGCGCCGGGAGGCGGAGGGGCCTGCCGGCATGACGAGCCAGCCCATCGTGATGAAGCAGCTCGAATCGCTCCTCATGACCCAGCTGCTGATGACCCAGCCCCACAACTACACGCCGGCGCTGCTCGGCGAACAGCCGCGCGTCGCACCGCCCGCGGTCCGCCGCGCCATGGAGGTCATCGAGGGGCACGCCGCCGAGCCGCTCACGGTCGCGGAGATCGCGGAATGCGTCGGCGTCGGCGTACGGGCCCTCCAGGAAGGCTTCCGCCGGCACCTCGACACGACACCGATCGCGTACCTGCGCGAGGTCCGCCTGGACCGCGTACGCAAGGAACTCCTGGCCTCCCACCCGGGCGCCACGACCGTCACCGCCGTCGCGTCCCGCTGGGGCTTCTTCCACCCGGGCCGCTTCTCACTCGCGTACCGCCAACGGTTCGGGGAGTCGCCTTCGGAGACGTTGCGGTCGTGAGTAGGCATTGCGGCCGCCGGCCGGTCGACTCAGCTGCCTCCTTCGCCTCCTTCGCCTCCGTCGCCTCCGTCGACGGTCACCGGCCGGTCGTCCCGCAGCTCACCGAAGAGTTTCTTCGCCTGCGGCAGGTCCCACTGCACGGCGCTGCCCTTGGCGGTCTGGAAGCCGGCGCTGGACACGGGAACATTGAGGCGCTTGCCGTTCCCGGCCGTGACGCCTTTCACCGCCTCGAACAGTGAGGTGAGGGTCCGCAGGTCCGTGTCCTTGTCCACGACGAGTGTGTCCAGTCCCGCCCTCATGGTCGGGTAGACCTTCGTCGGGTCGAGGAGAGTGTCCGGGGCGGCGGCCTTCTCGGCCAACGCGGACAGGAACAGCTGCTGGTTCCGGCTGCGCCCGAGATCGCCCCGGGCCTCCTGGTGGCGCTGGCGGACGAACGCGAGGGCGTTGCGGCCGTCGAGCGTATGGCAGCCCTTCTTCAGGTCCAGCCCCGACTTCTCGTCCTTGATGTCCCTGTCCACGCACATCCGTACGCCGCCGACCGCGTCCACGACACCCACGAAACCCGCGAAGCCGATCTCCGTGTAGTGGTCGATGCGCAGGCCTGTGTTGTACTCGATGGTCCGGACGAGGAGGTCGGGGCCGCCGAACGAGAACGCCGCGTTGAGCTTGTTCTTCGACGCTCGGTAGCGCTTGCCCGTATCGGGGCGGATGTACGGCGGGACGGTCACCCAGGAGTCGCGGGGCAGACTCATCATCGTGGTGCCGTGCGCGCCGGTGTGCAGCAGGATCATCGAGTCGGTGCGGCGGCCCGCGTCGGCCGAACCGCCGGTGTGCAGGTCCTCCTTGGCCCGGTCGGACAGGCCCACACGGCTGTCGGAGCCCACGATCAGGTAGTTGGTTCCGCGGCCCGGCGGCGGGCGGTCCGCGATCCTGCCGAGGTCGACGTCGCGGCTGAGCCTGGTGTCGGCCCAGAGGTACGTACCGCAGGCCGTCAGGAGCAGCGCGCCGGTCAGGAGGACGGCCGTCCGCGCGAACCGTCGCCGCCGGCCGGGGCGGGCCGGGGCGGTCCTTCCCCTGGGGGCCCTGAGGACGTGGCTGCCGGTACGTACCCCGACGCCGTCGTCACCACCGCCGGCCATGTGGTCACCACCGCCGGCGATGTGGTCACCGCCGTACCGGTTCCCGAAGGGCCACCCGTCCAACCGATCGTCCATGGACGGCAGTGTGCACCTCACGAGGCTCCGCACCGGATCTTCCGGAGATCCTCCCGGAAGGACACGATGGCTGTGCTAGGGCTGACGCGCACCCCCGGTCACCGCGGCGGGAGGCTCCCGTACGCGACCGGCTGCTGCCCGGGCTGCTCGCCGATCTGCTCGGCTGCGGTGCCCGAGCGGTGCATGCGCTGCCACTTCAGCCGGGTGCCGAGAAGGAACGCCACTACGGACTGAATGACCACCAGGTACATCAGCTGCCGGTAGACGAGGAGCTGGAACGGCATCGACCACAACGCCCGCACCCGCTCCCCGTCCAGCCGCAGCGCGTACCCCGCGACGGCCAGCTGAAGGGCGAGGAAGGCCAGCCACACCCCGGCCGACTGCACGGGGCTGCGGAAGAGCGCCCCGTACAGCGCGAACACATCGACGACCGGCGCGAGCAGGGGCAGGGCCACCTGGAAGAGCGTGAGGTAACTCAGCCCGCGGCGGCCGAACCGCCCGGCAGGGCCCACCTCGGCCACCGCACGGCGGTGCTTCCACATGGCCTGCAGCGTGCCGTAACACCACCGGTACCGCTGCCGCCACAACTGGCGCAGCGAGCTGGGTACTTCCGTCCAGGCGAGGGCGCTCTCCTCGTAGACCACCCGCCAACCGGCCTCCCACAGCGCCATGGTGAGGTCGGTGTCCTCGGCGAGGGTGTCCGCGCTGACCCCGCCGACGCCCATCAGCGCGTCCCTGCGGAAGGCGCCGATGGCGCCGGGCACCGTCGGCATGCACTCCAGCACCTCGAACATCCGGCGGTCCAGGTTGAACCCGAAGACGTACTCCAGGTGCTGCCATCTGCCCAGCAGGCCCCGCCGGTTGCCGACCTTGGTGTTACCGCTGACCGCACCCACGGCCGGGTGCGCGAGCGGCTGGATGAGCCGGTGCACGGCATCCGGCTCGAAGACGGTGTCGGCATCGACCATGACCACGATGTCGCATCTCGCGTGGGCCAGGCCCGTGTTGAGGGCAGCGGCCTTCCCCGCATTGGCCTGGCGGATCACCTGCACACGCGGATCGTCGATCCAGGTGGCGAGGTCCGCCGTCCGGTCCGTCGACCCGTCGTCGATCACGATGACCTGCAGCTGCCGGTGCGAGGAGGCGAGCAGCGACCGGACGGTGGACTCGATGCCCGCCTCTTCGTTGTAGGCGGGTACCAGGACGGTCACCGGGGCCGTGACCTCCCGCAGCCAGGGCGCGCCCGGGCGGAACCGGGTCAGACGCCGGACGTGGGCACGGGCGAAGAGGACGAGCAGCGCCAGCCGCAGCACGCCCAGCGCGCCGGCGGTCACCAGGACCCAGGTCATGATGCTCACGAACGCGTGGCCGAGGGCCTTAACCCAGATCAGGCCCGTGCCCTGCCACCGTTCCAGGACGGAGACCGGCCGGTCGGCCCGGGGCAGCCCGGCCCCGGCCGTCACCGTGGTGAACTCCTTCACGCTCCGGTCGCCCAGCAGCTTCTCCGTCTCCTCGTACGCGATACGGCTCTGCGCGTACTGCCGGATCACGCCCTGCGCCGGTTTGCGGAACCACCGGTCGGCGGCGACCAGTGTGTACCCCTGCGCCGCGGCGTCCCGCGCCGCCGGCCATTCGGGGCCGCACATCGTGTCCACCGCGCTGGTCAGCGGCAGGCGCAGCAGCCGGGTGCTGATGCCTGCTGAGCCGGCCAGCGCCTTCTGCGTGAGCGACAGCTCCAGCCGCGCACGCAACGGCGATGCCTCGCCCATGGCGGCGCCGGTGTACGTGTTCGAGCCGATCTCATGCCCCTCGGCGCGTATCCGCCGTACCAGGTCCGGGCGTTCGGCCGCCTCGGCGCCGCGCAGGAAGAAGGTGGCGTGCGCATCGTGC
Organism: Streptomyces sclerotialus; assembly: GCF_040907265.1. Classification (NCBI taxonomy): domain Bacteria; kingdom Bacillati; phylum Actinomycetota; class Actinomycetes; order Kitasatosporales; family Streptomycetaceae; genus Streptomyces; species Streptomyces sclerotialus. The sequence continues at coordinate 6,793,156 of NZ_JBFOHP010000002.1, forward strand.
CGGCGCAACAGGCCGAGCAGGCGCGGAGTCCATACGGGGTCGGGTCCGCCGTCGTAGGTGAGTGCCACGGTACGGGCGGGCATCGCGGCGGACTTCACCGTACCGCCGTCGATGCGCACCACCGGGCCCCCTTCGTCCACGGCCTGCGGCACGGGCGTGGTGCAGTCACGCCGGGTCTTCGCGGCATCGACCTCATGGGTGGTCCAGCCCTCGAAGAGCAGGGCACCGAACGTCACAGGGAGCACGAGGACCAGCAGCAGCCAGTGCCCGCGCGGGTCACGGGACAGCGCATGCCGGCCCCGTCTCGAGCGGCGCCTCACGCCCCGGCCGAACTGCCGGTCACCGCAACCTGATCGGGGCGTCCTCGACCCTCACCGCCCCGCACGGAGCCATCGGCGCACGGCCGATGAACCTGTATTCCCTGCCGTCTTGTGTACCGACTGGCCTCACGCATGGTGGGCGAGTGTACTCACGCAGCAATCGGGTCAGGCGGCGAAACCGTGGTCCGCACACCACTGCGCCCCCTCGCCGCCCAGCCACGCGGACAGCGTGGGTATGGTGCAGAAATCCGTTGCCGCAGGCACGCGGCCGGTCAGGCGTCGTCGCCCTGCCTCGTCGGCCTCCTCGTGGCTGACACCCCAGCCGCACCCGACGGCGAGCTCACCCCCTTGGACCGCCTGTCGCAGCCGCGCCTTGCACCGGCTGAGGTGGCGGGCGTTCAGCCACAGCCGGCTCAGGTCGGTGTAGTCGCCGCCGGTGAGCTGATCCCCCAAGTGCCTTGACAGCCCCCAGGGGCGGTCGCAGACTCGTTGCGGAAGACGCTCTCTGTTTCTTTATGCGCAACGAGGTGTCATGATGAATCCCGCGTGTCGTCTCGCCGGCATTCCGCGAGGCGAGTCCTGCCGGCTCGAGACCGGTCCGCCCGTTGCGGTGTTCCGCACCGAGGACGGCGAGGTCTATGCGATCGACGACACCTGCACCCATCAGGACGCCTCGTTGCCCGACGGCTGGCTGGAAGGGCGTGAGGTGGAATACCCGCTGCACGCCTCGAAGTTCGACCTTCGTACCGGTGCCGTGGACGCGCCGCCGGCCAGGCTGCCCGTGCGTACGCACCAGGTGCTCCTCGAGGACGGTACGGTCTACGTCGCGCTGTCCGATGCCCCGCCGAACCTGCCGCCCTGTGTCGCCGCCCGGCTGGCCGGAGGTGTGGCATGAGGACGGTGGCTGTCATCGGTGCGTCGCTCGCCGGGCTCTCCGCCTCCCGTTCGCTGCGTGAGCAGGGCTATGACGGGCGTCTCGTCATCGTCGGTGCGGAGACCCACCGGCCCTATGACAGACCGCCGTTGTCGAAGGAGTTCCTCACCGGGAAGGTGGCCGAGGCCGAACTCGCGCTGGAGGCCGATGGTGAGGATCTCGCCGCCGAGTGGGTTCTCGGGGCGTGCGCCGTCGGTCTGGAAACGGGGGAGCGGTCGGTGCGGCTCGCCGACGGGAGGGCGGTGCGCGCGGATGGTGTCGTGATCGCCACGGGAGCGGCCGCGCGGACCCTGCCCGGTGGTGACGGGCCGGCCGGTGTGCATGTGCTGCGTACGCTCGACGATGCGCGGGGGCTGCGGGACGACCTGGCGCGCGGTGGTCGGCTGGTCGTCATCGGTGGTGGTTTCGTCGGCGCCGAGGTGGCCTCGACCGCCGCCGTCATGGGGCTGGACGTGACGTTCGTGGTGGCCGGGCCCACGCCGCTCGCCGGTCCGCTGGGGCCCGACATGGCGGCAGCTGTCTCCGTGCTTCATGCCGATCATGGTGTTCGCCTGCTGTGTGGTACTGGTGTGCGGGGGCTGGTGGGTAAGGGGGCGTCACCGGCCGTGTTGCCTTCGGGGTTGAGAGGGGCGGAGGCCACGGAGGTTTCCGGGGGAGCGGCTGGGCGGGGCAGGGTGGGAGCGGTGGTGCTCGACGACGGCCGCAGCATCCCTGCCGACATCGTCGTCGTGGGCATCGGCGCGGTCGCCTGCACCGACTGGCTCGAAGGGTCGGGCGTCGCGCTCGACAACGGTGTGCGGTGCGGGGCCGACGGCACCACGAGCGTTCCGGGCGTCGTCGCGGTCGGTGACTGCGCGGCCTGGTACGACGCGGCTTCCGCCACCCATCGCAGGGTCGAGCACTGGACCGGCGCCAACGAGCGCCCGGCGGCGGCCGTAGCGGCCCTGCTGTCCGGCGGCACCGCCCCGCCCGCCCCGCCGCGCCCGCCCTACTTCTGGTCCGATCAGTACGGAGTACGCATCCAGTTCGTCGGGAACGCGGCGCGGGCCGACAGTGTGACCGTCGAGGACGGCAGCCCTGCCGACCGCAGTTTCCTCGCGGTCTACCGTCGCGCCGGCGAGCCGGTCGCCGTACTGGGCGTGGACCGGACCAAGCTCTTCACGCGCCGGCGCAAGCAGCTCGCCACCTCGGTGGCGCGAGGCGCAACCGCATGAGCACGGCGACCAGGCCGAGCCAGGGAGTTCCCGCGCTGTACCCGGGCGGGCTTCCCCGGCCCGCCCGGACGCTCGTCATGGGAATCGTGAACGTCACGCCCGACTCGTTCTCCGACGGCGGGCGGTGGTACGACCCGGGGCGGGCCGTCGCGCACGGTCTCGCGCTGCTCGACGAGGGCGCGGACATCCTGGACGTGGGCGGCGAGTCGACCCGCCCCGGTGCGGTGCGCCCGTCGGCCGAGGAGGAGCTGCGACGTGTGCTGCCGGTCGTCCGTGAGCTCGCCGCCGCGGGTGCATACGTCAGTGTCGACACCATGCGGGCCGAGGTCGCCGCTCGCGCCGTCGAGGCCGGCGCCACGCTGGTCAACGATGTCTCGGGCGGTCTCGCCGACCCCGCGATGCTTCCGCTGATGGCTCAGGCCGGGGTGCCGTACGTGGCCATGCACTGGCGCGGGCACTCCGCCGGCATGCAGGCGAACGCCGTGTACGACGATGTCGTCGCGGACGTGGTCGACGAGTTGCGGTGGCGGGTCGAAGCGGCGGTGCACGCCGGGATCGCGCCGGACCGCATCGTGCTCGACCCGGGGCTGGGGTTCGCCAAGTCACCTGAGCACAACTGGCAGTTGCTGGGACGTCTCCAGGAGGTCGCCGCGCTCGGCCATCCGGTTCTCGTGGGCGCGGCCCGCAAGTCCTTCCTGGGGCAGCTGCTGGCGGACCCGGCGACGGGCCTGCCCCGTCCGGCGGACCAGCGGGACGCGGCCACTTCCGCGGTGTCCGTGCTGGCCGCCACGCAGGGGGCCTGGTGCGTGCGCGTGCACGACGTCGCCTCGACGGCCGACGCGGTACGTGTGACCGCCCGCTGGGGCCGCGACGTCACGGCCGTGACGCCGGGTACGCCCTTGTTCTGAGGGGCTTGCCCGGGCTTCAGCCCAGGTGGCCGAGGCGGCGGCTGAGCTCGTCCGCTCCTTCGACCAGCGCAGGTGCGAGTTCGTGCATGCGTTCCTCGGTGAAGCGGAAGGCCGGCCCGGAGGCGGTCAGCGCCGCGACGGTCTCGCCGTCGCGGGAGCGGACCGGTGCCGCCATGGCGTTCAGCCCCTCCTCGTACTCCTCCACCGTGACGGCGTAACCGCGCTCCCGGGTTTCCGCCAGCGCTGCCTCCAGCTTCTTCTTCGAGGTCAGTGTGCGGGGCGTCATCCGGGCGAGCCTGGTACCGGTGAGGAGTTCGGACCGGCGCTCGGGGGAGAGGTGGGCCAGGAGGACCTTTCCGCTCGCCGTGGAGTGGACCGGCGTCAGCCGTCCGACCCAGTTCTGCGCGGTGATGGCGGACGGGCCGCGTACCTGGTCGAGGTTGATCACGTGGTGGGATTCGAGCACCGCGATGTTCATCGTCTCGCCCAGTTTCCCGGCGAGGCGTTCGCAGATCTTCCGGCCGTGTTTGGCGACGTCGATGCGGGCCGTCACCGCACCGGCCAGCCGTACGATCCCGAAGCCCAGCCGGTACTTTCCGCGCTCGCTCTCCTGCTCGACCATCCCGCGCGCTTCCAGGGCGCCGAGCAGACGGAACGCGGTGGACTTGTGCACGCCGAGCGCCGCGGCCACGTCACTCACGCCGGCCTCGCCGTGCTGGGCCAGTAGCTCCAACACGGAGACAGCCCGGTCGACGGACTGCACGCCGCCGGAAGCGCCCGCGGGCTCGGTGCTGTAGTTGCTCATAGCGGAACTATACGGGCGCCGGTCGGCGGAAGCGCTGACCGGAAAGGGAGCCCTCGGAGGGCTCTCGGAGGGCCTTCGGAGGCCCCTCGGCGGGCGCCCGACGGGGCGCCCGCCGAGGGGCGAGGCCGCCGGTCAGCGAAGAACGTCAGCGGAGTACGACCGTGCGGTTGCCGTTGACCATGATCCGGCTCTCGCTGTGCCACTTCACGGCCCGGGCGAGGACCTGTGCCTCGACGTCGCGGCCGAGGGTGACCAGGGTGTCGGGGCCCTGTGAGTGGTCCACGCGGACGACGTCCTGTTCGATGATGGGGCCCTCGTCGAGGTCCGGGGTGACGTAGTGTGCCGTGGCGCCGACGAGCTTGACGCCGCGCTCGTGCGCCTGGTTGTACGGCCGTGCGCCCTTGAAGCTCGGCAGGAACGAGTGGTGGATGTTGATCGCCCGGCCTTCGAGCTGCTTGCACAGGTCGTTCGACAGGATCTGCATGTAGCGGGCGAGGACCACCAGGTCGATGTCGAGCTCGTCGACGAGCTCCAGCAGTCGCGCCTCCGCCTCGGGCTTCGTCTCCTTGGTCACGGGGATGTGGTGGAACGGGATCCCGTGGCTCTCCGCGAGGGGTTCGAAGTCGCGGTGGTTGGAGACGATCGCCGGCACCTCGATGTTGAGGGCGCCGGTGCTGCGCCGGAAGAGCAGGTCGTTCAGGCAGTGGCCGAACTTCGACACCATGATCAGCGTACGGGTCGGCGTCGACGCGTCGTACAGGTTCCAGGAGATCCGGTACGCCTCCGCCACGGGCGCGAAGCCGGAATGCAGGACGTCCAGTGTGATGTCCGGGTCCGGGACGCTGAAGCGCATGCGCAGGAAGAAGCGGTCCTGGAGGGGGTCGTCGAACTGCCGGCTCTCCTGGATGTTGCCGGAGTGCTGGACGACGAAGCCGGTGACGGCGTGGACGAGGCCGGAGCGGTCGGGGCACGAGACGGTGAGGACGAACTCGCGGTGGGGCTGCTGTCGAAGGGACACTGAGGCCTCCTGGTAAGTGCGCATTACGCAACAGCATGTTCGATACGCAACATGGTCCGGATGGGGCGGCCTGCGGTCAAGGGCTCTGATCGACCTCGCTCATCAGGGAGTTGCCGCGTCGGGGCCGGCGGGGTGACCGTCCTCGGTCCGCCGGACGGCGCGCTCTCGACGCTCCGGGATCACCTCTTGACAGGGGTCTGGGCGGGCTGCACTGTGTGTTGCGCAACTCGAGGCGTGTTGCGTATTGAGCAACTTCCGACTTCTTGATGGGAGGGTGGTGGCGATGGCGGGACCGCGCGTGGTCATCATCGGTGCGGGTGTCGTGGGGGCGGCGCTGGCCGACGAGCTGTCCGTCCGGGGCTGGACCGAGGTGACGGTGGTCGATCAGGGACCCCTGCCGGCCACCGGCGGGTCGTCGTCACACGCTCCGGGCCTGGTGTTCCAGACGAACGCCTCGAAAGCCCTGACGGAGATGGCCCGCTACACGGTGGAGAAGTTCTCGTCACTGGAGGTGGCCGGGGAGCCGTGCTTCCTGCCGGTGGGAGGACTGGAGATCGCCACGTCGCCGGAACGGCTGGCGGAGTTGCAGCGCCGGCACGGCTGGGTGACGTCGTGGGGCGTCGAGGCGCGGCTGCTGGACCCGGAGGAATGCGTCCGGCTGCATCCGCTGGTGAACGCCGAGCGGGTCCTGGGCGGCCTGCTGATCCCGACCGATGGCCTGGCGAAAGCGGTGCCGGCGGTCGAGGCGCAGCTGAAGGCGGCCGAGGAGCGCGGAGCGCGCCTCCTGGGCGAGCACGAGGTCCTGGACATCCGCACCGAGGACGACGGAACCGGCGGTGAACGGGTGACCTCGGTGGTCACCGACCGCGGCGAGCTCGCGGCGGACATCGTGGTGTGCTGTGCCGGCATCTGGGGGCCGAAGGTCGCCCGTATGGTCGGCATGGACCTCCCGCTGACCCCGCTCGCCCACCAGCTGGCCTGGACGGGGCCGGTGCCGGCGCTGGCGGGTCAGGACGAGGAGGCCGTACGTCCGATCCTGCGGCACCAGGACGCCGACCTTTACTACCGGGACCGCTACGACCGGCTGGGCATCGGCTATTACGGGCACCGCGCGATGCCCGTGTCGGCCGACGACATCGTCTCGGTGAACGAGGCCGAAGAGATGCCCTCCGTCCTGCGCTTCACCCCCGACGACTTCGCCGAGGCCTGGACCGAGACGCAGTCGCTGCTCCCGGCGACGCAGGAGGCCAAGGTCGAAGAGGGGATCAATGGACTGTTCTCCTTCACCACCGACGGAATGCCACTGCTGGGCGAGTCGCCGCAGGTGAAGGGTTTCTGGGTGGCGGAGGCGGTGTGGGTGACCCACTCCGCGGGCGTGGGCCGGGCCGTCGCCGAGTGGCTGGTGGACGGGCACTGCTCCTCGTTCGACCTGCACGAGTGCGACGTCAACCGGTTCGAGCCGCACCAGCTGGCTCCCGAGTACGTCCTGGCGCGGGACTGCCGGAACTTCGACGAGGTCTACGACATCCTCCACCCCCTCCAGCCGGCTGGTGCGCCACGACCCCTGCGCACCAGCCCCTTCCACCCCCGCCAGCAGGAGCTCGGCGCGTACTTCCTGGAAGCATCGGGCTTTGAGCGGCCCCAGTGGTACGCGGCCAACGAGCCCCTGCTGGCGGGGCGGGAGATCCCCACACCGAACGACTGGGCAGCCCGCCACTGGTCGCCGATCGTGGGCGCCGAGGCCCAGGCGACCCGCGAGGGCGTCGCACTGTACGACATGACCGCGCTGAAGCGGCTGGAGGTCACCGGGCGGGGCGCCGCGGCCTTCCTGCAGCGCCTGACGACGGGGAACGTCGACAAGTCGGTGGGCTCGGTCACGTACACACTGATGCTGGACGTGGACGGCGGCATCCGCAGCGATGTGACGGTCGCCCGGCTGGGACGCAACCGCTTCCAGGTCGGCGCGAACGGCGCGCTCGACCTGGACTGGCTCACCCGGCACCTCCCGGCGGACGGCTCCGTGTCGGTGCGCGACATCACCGCCGGGACCTGCTGCATCGGCCTGTGGGGCCCGAAGGCGCGGGAGGTGCTCCAGCCGCTGACCGACGCGGACTTCTCCCACGACGGACTGCGCTACTTCCGCGCGACGCAGGCGTACATCGGTTCCGTCCCCGTCACCGCGATGCGGCTCTCCTACGTCGGCGAGCTCGGCTGGGAGCTGTACACCACCGCCGACATGGGCCTGAAGCTCTGGGACACACTCCGGGAGGCGGCGCGGCCGTACGGCGGCATCGCGGCCGGCCGGGGCGCGTTCAACAGCCTGCGGCTGGAGAAGGGTTACCGGTCCTTCGGCACCGACATGACGTACGAGCACGACCCGTACGAGGCCGGCGTGGGCTTCGCGGTCAAGATGGACAAGGGCGACTTCCTCGGCCGCGAAGCGCTGAAGCTGCGCGCGGAGCAGGTGCGGCGCCGCCTGACCTGCCTGACCATCGACGACCCCACTGCCGTGGTCATGGGCAAGGAACCGGTCTACGACGGGGACTGCGCCGTCGGCTACGTCACCAGCGCCGCGTACGGATACACGATCGGCAAGGGCATCGCCTACGCATGGCTGCCCGCCGAACTGGCCACGCCCGGCCGCGCCCTGCACATCGGCTACTTCGACCAGGCCGTCCCGGCGGTCGTCGCCGAGGAACCGCTGTTCGACCCGAAGATGCGGCGCCTTCGCGGCTAGGCCGGGTCCATCCAGGAAGGGGAGGAACATGAGCGCGAACATCCTTGACGGACGTCGCACCGCGGCCGCCATCCGCGCCGAACTCACCGCGCGAGTAGCGGTGTTGGCCGGGCACGGCGCCGTGCCCGGCCTCGGTACGGTGCTGGTCGGTGACGACCCCGGCAGCCACGCGTACGTGGGCGGCAAACACCGCGACTGCGCACAGGTCGGCATCACCTCGATCCGCCGTGAGCTGCCGGCCGACGCCACCCAGGACCAGGTCGAGACGGTCATCGACGAACTGAACGCCGACCCGGCCTGCACCGGCTACATCGTCCAACTACCCTTGCCGCGCGGGCTCGACGCCAACGCCGTACTGGAGCGGATGGACCCGGCGAAGGACGCCGACGGCCTGCACCCGGTCAGCCTGGGCCGTCTGGTCCTCGGCGTCGACAGCCCGCTGCCCTGCACCCCGCGCGGCATCGTCGAACTGCTGCGCCGCCACGACGTCCCGCTCGCCGGAGCCCGGGTCTGCGTGATCGGCCGCGGCGTCACGGTCGGCCGGCCCATCGGACTGCTGCTCACCCGCAGGTCGGAGAACGCGACGGTGACGCTCTGCCACACCGGTACCAAGGGCCTGCCCTGGCACGTCCGCGAGGCGGACATCGTCGTCGCGGCGGCCGGTTCGGCGGGGCTGATCACTGCGGACATGGTCCGGCCGGGCGCCGCCGTCCTGGACGTCGGCATCACCCGCACGGACGAGGGCCTGCTCGGTGACGTACATCCGGACGTCGCCGCGGTCGCCGGCTGGCTCGCGCCGATGCCCGGCGGCGTCGGCCCCATGACGCGGGCGATGCTGCTCGCCAACGTCGTCGAGGCGGCGGAACGCGCCGCGGGCCTCTCCCCGGGCGCACCAGGAGAGGCGTGATGAGCCCTCGGGCCCCGGGTGCACCGCGATCGGTGACGAGCACGCCGCAGCCGTCGGCGTCTCAGCGCACCACGCTGTTCCGGGTGCGGGTCCGTTCTTCCTCCGTCGGCCGGCTCGCCGACCGGTTCCTCGACGCCGCGACGGAGCAGCTCGCGCAGCCGTCCGGCCCGGGGAGCTGAACGCAAGCCCCCGTGTGCGGTTTCCACCGTCCTTCCCCACTTATCCAAGGCACTTCTCTTCGAGACTTATCCAAGGCACTTCTCTTCGAGGTGAACTATGACTACGACCGGACTTCCGGAGAGCCTGATCGCGACTCTCCCCGGTGACCACTACACGGACCCGGAGATCTTCCGCCTGGAGCAGGAGCGCGTCTTCGAGTCGATGTGGTTCTGCGCGGCGCGCTCCGCGGATCTGGCCAAGCCGGGCGCGTTCAGGACCGTGGACGTCGGGCGGGAGAGCGTCCTGCTGACCCGGTCGCGGGACAACGCCGTCCGGGCCTTCTTCAACGTGTGCCGGCACCGGGGCGCCAAGCTGTGCACGGAGGAGTCCGGCGAGGTGAAGCGGGCGTTCCAGTGCCCGTACCACGCCTGGACGTACGACCTCACGGGCAAGCTCGTCGCGGCCCCGAACCTCACGAAGATGCCGGACATCGGCCGGACCGAGTACGGCCTGGCGCACGTGGCGGTCCGTGAGTGGCTGGGTTATGTGTGGGTGTGCCTGGCCGAGAACCCGCCGTCGTTCGAGGAGTCGGTGATCCAGGACGTGGTGGCGCGCCTGGGCGACGCGGAGTCGATCAGCGCGTACGACATCGAGAACCTGGAGCTCGGCAAGCGGATCGTCTACGACGTGCAGGCGAACTGGAAGCTGATCATCGAGAACTTCATGGAGTGCTACCACTGCGCGACGATCCACCCCGAACTCACCGAGGTACTGCCGGAGTTCGCCGACGGCTTCGCGGCGCAGTACTACGTGGGGCACGGCGCGGAGTTCGGCGAGGACGTCCAGGGCTTCACCGTCGACGGCTCGGAGGGCCTGGACCGCATTCCGGGTGTCTCCGAGGACCAGGACCGCCGGTACTACGCGATCACGGTGCGGCCGCAGGTGTTCATCAACCTCGTCCCCGACCACGTCATCTTCCACAGGATGTACCCGGTGGCGGCCGACCGTACGATCGTGGAGTGCGACTGGCTGTACCTGCCGCACGTCGTGGCGTCCGGCAAGGACGTCAGCCGCTCCGTCGAGCTGTTCGACCGGGTCAACCGGCAGGACTTCGACGCCTGCGAGCGCTGCCAGCCGGCGATGAGCTCGCGCCTGTACGCCAAGGGCGGCGTCCTGGTGCCGAGCGAACACCACATCGGCGAGTTCCACGAATGGGTCCAGGGCCGTCTCGGCACCGCCTGACCCCGGACCGCACCGGGACATATACCGGCAATACCGTCAATACCGGCACACGCCAGTACCGATACCGAGCGGCCGGCGGGGAGACGCCCCCGCCGGCCGCTTCGGCGCGTCACGCCGGCGGTGTCGCTCGGCGCGGGGCAGATGTCACTCGGCCTTGGCGGCTGTCTGCTTGTGCAGCTGGCGGAGGAAGGTCACCTGGCCGCCGTTCTTCTTGGCCGGCACCTTCACGAGCTGCTCGGAGACGTTCGTGAAGCTCATCCTGTTGGTCTTCTTCTTCGGCCCCTCCAGCACCGCCTCGATCTTCGGGGTGATGCCGATCGTGCTGCCCTCCGACAGCGTCTTGTGCTGGAAGAAACGCGTCCCGAAGAAGGCCAGCGCGCCGCCGTCCTTCGTACGCAGCGCCATCGCCGGGAACTTGTAGGCCTGGTCGATGGTGTCGATGCGCTGGCCCGGCTGCTTGGCGACGGCCGCGCGGTCCTGCCGCACGCGGTCGGTGGCCGGTCCGGGTGCGAAGATGTCGCCTTCGCCGGTCTTGAGGTAGTTCGCGTAGGCCGCGCTCAGCTTGCCCGGGGCGATCGTCAGGCCGGCGGCCCCCGCGTCGGCCGGTACCGCCTCGGCGTAGCCGTCCTTGTCCGTGGCGAACTCCGGCAGTTTCGCGGGCGTCGGCAGGAGGTAAGCGGCCTTCCACTTGTCCTGCGGGCTGTTGCGGGTGAAGGTGAGGAGCCAGCGGGCGTTCCTGCGGTTGCTGAGCGCATCGGCCATGAAGAACTTCGGCCAGCCCGCCATCTTCGGAATGATGAACTTCGGATCACGCAGTTCCAGCGGACCGAAGGGGGCGTTGGTCCGGCGCTCGACCTTGATGACGGCCTCGTCGATGTCCTGCAGCGGGCCCGTTTCGTACGTGGCGGTCGCCGCCGGGTCGTCGGCCGTGTTCGCCTTGTTGTACCCGGCGACGAACTGCTCCAGGGCCTTCTGTGCCTCGCCCTTGGCCGGGACGGCCGGGATGACCGCCAGCTCACCGTGCACCGTCATGCATCCGCTGAGCGTGAGCAGTGCCGCGCTCGCGGTGATCACCGCGACGGGCACCCGGAACGGCGACCTGCGTGTCATGGGGCTAGGGCTCCTTCTGGGCGACCGGGGCGGCGTCGTGTGGCCGCCGGGGTGGCTCGATTCAGCGTAACCCTACCGATGCGCAGCGAGGGGCGCGTGGGCGGGGATCCGCTCACCGGGGCCGCCCGGGCGTCCGTAGCCGGCGGCCGACAAGGTGATCATCGGCCGTTCTCCCTCAATGCGGGCTCATCGGGCGCTTTCCCTGCGCATTCCGCGAAGGCGGCAGACGCGACCTCAGCCCAGGCGGAAGCGCAGTCGGCAGATGACGCACGAACGGTCACCGTGCGGGGACCGCCCGGACGCGCTGGTCAGGACGGACATACGGGTGCTCCTCCGGCATGCCGAGGGCCGGCATGCCGAGGACCGGCATGGCGGGGTGCGCCGGGGGCGGCGTACGGCTTCGCCGTCGCGTCCGAGGACGCCGGCACGTCGGCGCCGGGGCCGGGCCCGGGGCACTCGTCGGTGCCCCGGACCCGTGTGTGCTTTGTGTGCCCTGCGGCAGGGCGCCCGCGGTCAGCGCGTGAGCAGTTCCGCGCGGACGGTGTGCGCCGCGGCGACCAGGTTCTCCAGCGCGGCGCGGGTCTCGGGCCAGCCGCGGGTCTTCAGGCCGCAGTCGGGTTTGACCCACAGCCGTTCGGCGGGGATGGCCTGAAGGCCGGTACGGAGCAGGCCGGCCGCCTCCTCCGCGCTCGGTACGCGCGGGGAGTGGATGTCGTACACGCCCGGGCCGGCCTCGCGCGGGTAACCGTGGGCGGCCAGTTCGCGGGCGACCTGCATGTGGGAGCGGGCGGCCTCCAGGCTGATGACGTCCGCGTCGAGGTCGTCGATGGCCTGGACGACGTCGCCGAACTCGGCGTAGCACATGTGGGTGTGGATCTGGGTCTCCGGACGCACGCCGGACGTGCTGAGCCGGAACGCCTCCGTGGCCCACGCCAGGTACGCCGGGCGGTCGGCGGCGCGCAGCGGCAGCGTCTCGCGCAGCGCCGGCTCGTCCACCTGGATGACGGAAACGCCTGCCGCCTCCAGGTCGTTCACCTCGTCGCGCAGGGCGAGGGCGACCTGCCGGGCGGTGTCGCCCAGGGGCTGGTCGTCGCGGACGAAGGACCAGGCGAGCATGGTGACGGGGCCGGTGAGCATGCCCTTGACGGGCCGGTCGGTCAGCGATTGGGCGTACGTCGTCCAGCGCGCGGTCATCGGCTCGGCGCGGGAGATGTCACCGGCCAGGATCGGCGGGCGGACGTAGCGGGTGCCGTAGGACTGCACCCAGCCGTGCTGCGTGGCGAGGTACCCCGTCAGCTGCTCGGCGAAGTACTGCACCATGTCGTTGCGTTCTGCCTCGCCGTGCACCAGGACGTCCAGCCCGGCCTTCTCCTGGAAGGAGATGACCTCCTGGATCTCGGCCTTGATGCGCTCCTCGTACCCGGCCGTGTCGATCCTGCCTGCCCGCAGATCGGCGCGGGCGGTGCGCAGTTCGCCGGTCTGCGGGAAGGAGCCGATGGTCGTGGTGGGCAGCAGCGGCAGGCGGAGGTGGGCACGCTGGGCCGCGGCCCGGTTGTCGTACGGCTGCGAGCGGCGGGTGTCGGCCTCGGTGACGGCGGCGGTACGGGCGCGGACGGCCGGGTCGCGGGTGAGGGGGGAGTGGGCACGGGTGGCCAGGTCGGCGCGGTTCGCGGCGAGTTCGGCGGCGATGGTGTCGGTGCCGTGCGCGAGGCCCTTGGCGAGGGTGACGATCTCGGCGGTCTTCTGGCGGGCGAAGGCCAGCCACCGCAGGATCTGCGGGTCGATGTCCCGCTCGGGGGCCGTGTCGAGCGGGACGTGCAGCAGGGAGCAGGAGGCGGACACGTCGACGCGGTCGGCGAGGCCGAGGAGGGTGCCGAGCGTGGCGAGGGCGTTCTCCAGGTCGCCCACCCAGACGTTGCGGCCGTTGACGACACCGGCGACCAGGCGCTTCCCGGGCAGTCCGCCGACGGCGGCGAGCGCGTCGAGGTTGGCGGCTGCGGCCTCCGTGAAGTCCAGCGCCAGGCCCTCGACCGGCGCCTTCGCGAGTACCGGCAGGGCGTTGCCGAGCCGGTCGAAGTAGGAGGCGACGAGCAGCCGGGGCCGGTCGGTGAGGGCGCCGAGGTCGCGGAAGGCGCGTTCGGCGGCGTTCAGCTCGGCCGGCGTGCGGTCCTGGACGAGGGCGGGTTCGTCCAGCTGTACCCACTCGGCGCCGGCGGCACGCAGGTCGGCGAGGACCTCGGCGTAGACCGGGAGCAGCCGGTCCAGCAGCGTCAGCGGGTCGAAGTCCGGGGCCACGCCCGGGGCGGGCTTGGCGAGCAGGAGGTAGGTGACGGGGCCGACCAGGACCGGCCGGGCCGGGAGGCCCAGGGCCACGGCCTCCTTGAGCTCGGTGACCTGCTTGGCGGAGTCAGCGGTGAACACCGTGTCCGGGCCCAGCTCCGGGACCAGGTAGTGGTAGTTGGTGTCGAACCACTTGGTCATCTCCAGCGGTGCGACGTCCTGGGTGCCGCGCGCCATGGCGAAGTAGCCGTCCAGGGCGTCCGCCGCGACGGCTTCCCGGTGGCGGTCGGGGATCGCACCCACCATGACGGTGGTGTCCAGCACGTGGTCGTAGTACGAGAAGTCGCCGGTGGGGACCTCGTGGATGCCGGCCCCGGCGAGCTGCTGCCAGTTGGTGCGGCGCAGTCCGGCGGCGGTGCCGCGGAGGACGTCGGCGGTCACCCGGCCCTTCCAGTAGCCCTCGACGGCCTTCTTCAGTTCGCGGTTCCGGCCCTGGCGGGGGTAGCCGTACACGGTGGCCCGTGCTGCCGCGGCTGCGGACTTCGCTGTCACGGAGATCTCCTTCGCGAGATGAATCCCTGAGATCCCGGCAACGGGACGAGAGCGCGAAGGGTGACGGACCAGGCGGTCCGGCCTCGCGCGGCAATGCGCGGCCAGCCGCCTGGTATGCACGCCGACCCGCCCTCGGGGTCACCGGGATGTCCGCGCACGAGTCGTCCGTGCACGGGCAGTGGCAGGTCTTCGGACTCGCGAGCACGTCCTCATCGGTACCGACGAGGACACCTACTGGCCGTCGCTTCCCAGGCCCTTCGGGCCCAGTGCGTATGACGGCGGTCGTTCCCGCTCACCGCTGCGGGGCAGTCCCGGATTCCCACCGGGTTCCCTCTTACGACGCCTCCCGCCTGGCGGACGGGGCGAACCAGCTGCACGGGTCACCCTAAGGGACCGGTCAGCGGCGCGGCGGGTCCCGTCCGGCATTCGGAGGGTGAGCTGGAACACGCCCCAGTCAGGAGTACGGCATGACCCATGACTCCCCGCCGCCGTCGCCGCCATCGTGTCGCCGCCGCCGTCGTCGCCATCGCCCCCTTCGCCGCGGTGCTGCCGCTCGACCACTGCCTCGGCGGCCGTTCCGACACACGCCGTATCCCCGAGCTCTACGACCGGTCCCGGGTGCTGGACCGGGGCTTCGTGGCGTGGGTCGGCGGCGCTGCCGCGTCGGTGCCCTTCTGGCGGTCCGACCTCTACACGGGACCGTTCGCGAAGGCGTTCCCGGAAGCCGGCGACCTTGAGGGCGTTCGTCGCCGCCGGTGCGGGCTCGCTCATCTACCTGCTGACGTACCGGCTCAAGCCGCTCTGGACGAGGGACACGGCCGACGCCCCGGACCGGACACCGAGTGCTCCCGACCGCTCCGAGGCAGTGGCAGGCCGGCGGCACCGACGGGGAGCAGGGTCCGGCGACGTCTGTACTCCCGGGCGTCGCCTCGGGCCGTCCCGGCCGGTCACGCGAAGCGGGCGCAGCCTCTCACCGTCCGGGGCGAAGGGTGAGCCGTACGCCCTCGGCGAGCCGGTAGGGACGGGTGGCCACGACGGCTCCGAGGAGCCGGCGGAGCCGGCTCACCTCCGCCCGCACCGTGACGAGGTGGCCGGGATCGCCGAACATCGACCGGCTCAGCGCGGCCGCGGTCAGGCCGGCCGGGCCCGCCGCGTGCAGCAGGGACAGGATCTCGGCGTGGCGCCTGGTGATGCTCCGGCACCAGGCGGTGTCGCCGGAACTCGCCCGCAGTACCGGCGTCCCGGACAGGTCGAGATCGAGCAGCACGGTGCGGCCGCTGCCCACCGGGCGGACCAGCCAGCCGTCGGCCAGCTTCTCCGGCAGCCAGGCGCCGAGCCCGGGTACGGCGACGGCCTGGCCGGCCCGCGGTGCGGCGATCCGGTCGCCCACGGCGACGCCCGCACGGTGCGCGACCCAGCCGTCGTCGTCCACGACCAGGGCCGGGCCCGTGCCCCCGGCCAGCAGCGGTTCGGCCAGCTGCCGCAGCGCGGCCAGCCGTTCCTGGTGCGACCGCCACAGCTCCGCCTCGGCCAGCCGTGTCGCCGTCTCGACCAGCACGCCGACCGCGGGGTGCAGGGACAGCGCCGGGCCGCTGATGTCGATGACTCCGAGCACCTCACCGGTGCGCGGGTCGTGGACCGGATGAGCACTGCAGTACCAAGCGTGCTGGCCCTGTTCGAAGTGCTCGCCGGCGAGGAGCTCGACCGGCGCGGCCTCGGCCAGCGCGGTGCCGATCGCGTTCGTGCCGACCTTGGCCTCGGTCCAGTCCGCGCCTTCGGTGAACCCGAGTGCGTCGGCCCGGCGGCGGACCGCGGCAGCGCCCGCCCGCCACAGGACGGCGCCGTCGGCATCGGTCACCACGAGCATCATGGTCGCCGCGTCCGAGGTGGCGGTGAACATACCGGCGATGCGGTCGACGACGTCGCGCAACGGTGAGGCGGACCGCCGCCGCGCGACCTCGTCCGCCGCGAAGAAGTCGCGCTCGTTGACGCGGTCCGCGATCAGGCCGAGCTGCCGCATCCGCGACCAGGAGTGGGAGACGATGTCGCGCGGACGTACCGGCGGGCGGGTGCCGGCCATGACCGCTTCGTGCATCCGGACCAGGTCCCGGGCGTGGATCGGGAGGCTCCGGCCGGGTGGGACGGCGCCGTGCACGCGTACCACCTCCCGGCCTGGCGCACCGTCGCGTCGGCCGGTTCAGGATAGGAGCCGGCCGGGGCGACCGCCACGGTCCTGCACGTGTGCAATTCGGCGCAACCCTTGCCGCCGGACCCCCGGACACAGTGTGATCGGCGCTACAGCATGGATGCCGGTCGGAGGGAGTTCCGATGACACAGACGCTGGACGCGGTGCAGCAGGACCGTTCACCTCAGGCGCGGGTGGACGACTGGCTCGCCCGCTTCGAGTCCGCACTCGCGGCTCGGGACGTGGCGGCAGCGGCCGCGCTGTTCGCCACCGACAGCTACTGGCGGGACCTGGTGGCCTTCACCTGGAACATCAAGACCGTGGAGGGGCGGGCCGGCGTCGCGGACCTGCTCACCGGCTGCCTCGCCACCACCGAGCCGTCCGGGTTCCGCACCACCGAGCCCCCGGCGGAGGCCGGTGGCGTCACCGAGGCGTGGATCGAGTTCGAGACCGCGGTGGGGCGGGGGAAGGGCCATCTGCGGCTGACGGACGAGGGCGCGTGGACGCTGCTGACCAGCCTTCGCGAGCTCAAGGACTTCCCCGAACCGCGGGGCGACCTGCGGCCCAAGGGCACGCGGCACGGCGCGATCGCCGACCGCCGCTCCTGGGCCGAGGAACGGGAACTGGAGCAGGCACAGCTGGGGTACGACCGGCAGCCGTACGTGGTGGTCATCGGTGGCGGGCAGGGCGGTATCGCGCTCGGTGCCCGGCTGCGCCAGCTCGGCGTGCCGTCCCTGGTCGTGGAGCGCAACGACCGGCCGGGCGACTCCTGGCGCAAGCGGTACAAGAGCCTGTGCCTGCACGACCCCGTCTGGTACGACCACCTTCCCTACCTGCCCTTCCCGGACAACTGGCCGGTGTTCGCGCCGAAGGACAAGATCGCGGACTGGCTGGAGATGTACACCCGCGTGATGGACGTGCCGTACTGGACGCGGTCGGAGGTCACCTCGGCCGCGTACGACGAGACGACCGGGACCTGGCGGGTCCTGGTGGACCGGGACGGCGAGGAGGTCGTCCTCACCCCGCGCCACCTCGTGTTCGCCACCGGCGTGTCGGGCAAGCCCCACCTGCCCTCGTTCCCCGGCATGGACCAGTTCGCGGGCGAGCAGCACCACTCCTCACAGCACCCGGGCCCGGACCGGTACGCGGGCAAGAAGGCCGTCGTCATCGGCTCGAACAACTCCGCGCACGACATCTGCGCGGCGCTGTGGGAGCACGGCGCCGACGTGACGATGGTGCAGCGCTCCTCGACGCACGTCGTACGGTCGGAGTCCCTGATGGAGCTGGGCCTCGGGGACCTCTACTCCGAACGCGCAGTACGCGCCGGGGTGACCACCGAGAAGGCCGACATGGTGTTCGCCTCGCTGCCCTACCGGATCATGCACGAGTTCCAGATCCCGGTCTACGACAAGATCCGCGAACGCGACGCCGACTTCTACGCACGCCTCGCCAAGGCCGGTTTCGCGCACGACTGGGGCGACGACGGGTCGGGCCTGTTCATGAAGTACCTGCGCCGCGGCTCCGGCTACTACATCGACGTGGGCGCGGCAGAGCTGGTGGCCGACGGCCGGATCAAGCTCGCCCACGGCCAGGTCGACCACCTCACCCGTACCGGTGTCGTACTCGCCGACGGCACCGAACTGGACGCCGACCTCGTCGTCTACGCGACCGGCTACGGCTCCATGAACGGCTGGGTCGCCGACCTGTGCGGCCAGGAGATGGCGGACCGGGTCGGCAAGTGCTGGGGACTGGGCTCGGACACGACCAAGGACCCCGGCCCGTGGGAAGGCGAACAGCGCAACATGTGGAAGCCCACCCAGCAGCCGGGTCTGTGGTTCCACGGCGGGAACCTGCACCAGTCCCGCCACTACTCGCTCTACCTCGCCCTGCAGCTGAAGGCGCGCTACGAAGGCCTCCCCACCCCGGTCTACGGCCTGCAGGAGGTCCACCACCTCGCCTGACCGCGTGGGCGCCCCACACCTCCGCGCCACGGTGGGAGAGCGCCCGCTCCCACGGAAGGCCGTGCGGCACGCGCGGGTCCGAGCGGCCGTGGCCCGGGGTGAGGGGGACCTGGTCCAGGGTGGGGCGGGCGGCTGCGCGCCGCGAGCCCAAGGGCGGCCGAGGTGCTGGGAGCCAGCAGCCACCGGCCGCCGGTCCCGCTATCTGCTCGGGCGCCTTGTCGGTGTCGTCACCGGGCGGTCGTGTCTGAGTTCGGCGAAGAGCCGCCGGGACTGTTCCTCGTCCCACGTGATGACGCTGCCCTTGCGGGTGGGGACGCCGATGCCGGAGACGGGGACGTTGATCTGCTTGCCCTTGCCGCCGGTGACGCTCCGGACCGCGCGGAACAGCCTTGTGAGGTCCCGCAGGTCCGTGCCCTTGTCGACGACG
Organism: Streptomyces sclerotialus; assembly: GCF_040907265.1. NCBI lineage: Bacteria > Bacillati > Actinomycetota > Actinomycetes > Kitasatosporales > Streptomycetaceae > Streptomyces > Streptomyces sclerotialus. The sequence continues at coordinate 6,811,915 of NZ_JBFOHP010000002.1, forward strand.
AGGGTGTCCAGGCCCGCGTCGACGGTCGGGTAGATCTCGGCCGGGTCGAGGAGGGTGCCGGGCTCGGCGGCCTGGTGGGCGAGGGACGCGAGGAACTTCTGCTGGTTCTTCGTGCGTCCCAGGTCGCCCTCGGCTTCCTGGTGCCGCTGGCGGACGAACGCGAGTGCCTGCTTGCCGTCGAGGGTCTGGCAGCCCTTCTTGAGGTCGGCGCCGGACTTCTCGTCCTTGATGCCGCGCTCCAGGCACATCCGGACGCCGCCGACGGCGTCGACGATGTTCACGAAGCCCGCGAAGCCGATCTCCGCGTAGTGGTCGATCCGCAGCCCGGTGTTGTACTCGATGGTGCGGGCGAGGAGTTGGGGCCCGCCGTAGGAGAAGGCGGCGTTGAGCTTGTCCCCGGTGGGACCTGAGGTCTTGCCCGTTGTCGGGTCGGTACGGCGGGGCACGGTGACCCAGGAGTCGCGGGGGAGGCTGACCATGCTGGTGCCGTGGGCGCCGGTGTGCAGCAGGATCATCGAGTCCGTGCGGCGGCCGCCGCCTCCGCCCGCGTGCAGGTCCTTCAGGTCGTCCTGGGAGAGCCCGGCACGGCTGTCGGAGCCGACGATCAGGTAGTTGGTGCCCTTGCCGCGCGGGGGGCGGTTCCCGTACGAGTCGAGGTCGACGTCGCGGTTGAGTTTGGCCTCGGCCCAGCCGTAGGTGCCGACGGCGCCCGCGAGGACGGCGGCGACGAGGCCGAACGCGGCCCGCCACAGCCGGTGTCGCTTCCGGGGTCTGCGGGCGTGGGCGCGTCGCGGCCCGTAGTGGGAGGAGGGGCGGTCGGCGTAGCTCGGTACGCCCGTCGGTCCGTCGGTCATTTCGTCAACAGGTCCCGGTCCGGGACGTCCTCCAGCAGGTAGGGATCGGCGGTGCCGGCGCGGTGCATGGTGTGCCACTTCAGCCGGGTGCCGAGCAGGGCGGTGATCACCGACTGGATGACCACGAGGTACAGCAGCTGCCGGTAGACGAAGAGCTGGAGCGGCAGCGTCCACATCGCGCTCAGCTTCTCCCGGTCCAGCCGCAACGCGTACGCGGCGGTGACCATCTGTACGGCGAGGCAGCCGAGCCAGACGACGATCGCCTGCGTCGGGTCCCGGAACAGCACGCCGTACAGCGCGAACACGTCCACCACGGGCGCGAACAGCGGCAGCAGGATCTGGAAGAGGCAGAGGTAGGACAGCGCCCGGCGGCCGAAGCGCCCCGCCGGCCCCATCTCGAGGACCGAGCGCCGGTGCTTCCACATGGACTGGAGCGTGCCGTAGCACCACCGGTAGCGCTGCCGCCACAGCTGGCCGAGCGAGCCGGGCACCTCCGTCCAGGCCACGGCCGACTGCTCGTAGACGACGCGCCAGCCGGCCCGCCACAGCGCCATCGTGAGGTCGGTGTCCTCGGCCAGCGTGTCATCGCTGACACCGCCGATGCCCATCAGCGCGTCCCTGCGGAAGGCACCGATGGCTCCCGGTACCGTCGGCATGCACTCCAGGACCTCGAACATCCGCCGGTCGAGGTTGAAGCCGATGACGTACTCCAGGTGCTGCCATCTCCCCAGCAGCCCACGGCGGTTACCGACCTTGGTGTTGCCGCTGACCGCGCCGACTGCCGGGTGGGCGAGCGGCTGGACGAGCCGGGCCAGCGCTTCCGGCTCGAAGACGGTGTCGGCGTCGACCATCACGACGATGTCGTACCGGGTGTGCGCCAGACCGGTGTTGAGGGCGCTGGGTTTGCCGCCGTTGGGCTGCCGCACCACCGTCACACGGGGGTCGCCGATGCTCTCGGCGATCGCCGCCGTGCCGTCCGTCGAGCCGTCGTCGATGACGACGATCTGCAGATGCGGATGGGTGGAGGCGAGCAGCGAGTGGACGGTGGCGGCGATGCCCGCTTCCTCGTTGTACGCGGGCACCAGTACCGTCACCGGCTCGGTCACGGCTCTCAGCCGCGGGGTGCCGGGCCGGAACCGGTGCAGTCGCCGTACGTGTGCGCGGGCGAAGACGACGAGCATGAGCAGCCGCAGCACGCTGAGCGCGCCCGCGACACCGAGGGCCCAGGCCATCACGGTGGTGAAGGCGTGCCCGAGGTCCTGCGCCCAGATCAGTCCTTTGCCCTCCAGCCGCTGGGCGAGCGGGGCCTGCGTGTTCCGGAAGGGACGGCCGAGCCCGCCGGTGACGGTGGTGAACCGCTGTACGCTCCGGTCCCGCAGCAGCGCCTTCGCCTCACGGTAGCCGAGCTCCGTCTGACTGAACTGCGACACCACGCCCTGCCACGGCTTGCGCGATGTGCGGTCGGCGGCCACCAGCAGATAGCCCTCCGCGGCGGCCCGTTCGGCGGCCGCCCACTCGGCGCCGCAGAGCGTGTCGGCCGCGGTGGTGTGCGGCAGCCGCAGCAGCCGGGTGCGGACACCCGCCGTGCCCGCCAGCGCGGTCTGCGTGAGGGACAGCTCCAGGCGTGCCCGCAGGGGAGAGGCGGCGCCGAGGTCGCCACCGGTGTAGGTGTACGAGCCGATCTCGTGCCCCTCGTCGCGGATCCGCCGCATCAGCTCCGGGTGCCGGGCCGCGCGCGAGCCGTGGACGAAGAACGTGGCCTTCACGTGGTACGCGCGCAGCAGACCGAGCACGCGCGGCGTCCACTGCGGGTCCGGGCCCCCGTCGAAGGTGAGCGCCACGGTACCGGCCGGCATGCCCGCCGTCTCGATCCGGCCGTCGCCGATCCGGAGTACCGGATCTCCGGTGTCCGCCGCGCGCGGGATGGGCGTGCTGCACGGGCGCTTCGAGCGCGCCGAGTCGACTTCGTGCGTGGTCCACCCCTCGAAGGCGAGGGCGGTGATGACCACGGTGAGGACGAGCAGCAGCAGCGCCCAGTGCCCGCGCGGGGGCCGGCGCATCGCATGCCGGCTCACCTCTCAGCGCCCCCGCGCGGAGCGTCGATGCGCTGCGCTCCGTCGGGGCCCGGGCTGGACCTTCCGGCGACCGGCCGGTCGGGCCCCGGGCCGGGCTCTCCGGCTACCGGCCGCTGGGGGGCGGCCGGTAGCGGGCCCGTGGTGCTGGGCGGCTGCGACCCGACGGGCTGCAACAGCCCGCCGATCAGCATGCCGACGAGCACCAGATACCCGACGCACGCACAGCCGACGGCGACCGCGAGCAAGCGCGAGAGTTTCCTGCGCCACCCTGAATTGCCGATGAACACTGGTTGCGACGACTGTTCCGCGCGGCGCGAGGGGTGTGTCATGGACGAGATATGAGAGATATGGGGGAAGCCCTCGGCTTCCGGCCTGTTCGCTATGTGGGGAGTGCCTCGCACTCAGTACTCCTGAATCCGCGGCCGCGCGTACGGGGCCGATATCGTGGGGGTGCCGAGCCCAAAAGCCCGGTTTGCACTGGAACGCAATACTCCGAAAACGCGGAATGATCCGGCATGCGACAGTGGCCCTCCCGGCAGGCCGGGAAGGCCACATGAGTACGCTCCTCGCCGACCGCGTCGGCGGCTACGTCCAGTGGCTATCCGTCGATGGCGCCTTTCGCACCGCGTCTGTCGCGGTGACACCCGGCGAAGGGCGCGCGGAACGCGCTCCGGGCTTCGGCGATTGCCGCAGATATGGAGGTGTGGGGGGTGGTGCCTCGCACTGGTGCTCCTCGTTCCCGGCCGTGTGGGGGTACGGCCGTACGCGTGGGGATCCCGGGCGGAACCGCACCCGGGTCGTACTGGAACGGGCATGCGCCTCATGGAACGCAAGCGCACACCTGTGCCAGACGGTGCCAGTAAAAGGCCTGCTGGGGGAGGGGGACCGGAAGAGTGTTACCGCAGCTTTACCTCCACCAAGATGGGGCCATGGCAGGAGAAGTGAGCGAGATCGTTCTGAGTGAGCAGGATCTTCGTGAGGTCACCGCGTTCGCCGCGGCGTGTGCGGAGGCGGTGCTCGAGGTGTTCGAGGCCGATCAGCCGGAGGATTCGCGGCCGCGAAAGGCGATCGATACCGCGTGGGTGTTCGCTCGGGGTGGTGAGCGCGGCACGTCCCTGCGTGACACGGCCTGGGCGGCACTCAAGGCGGCCAAGAGCGCGGACACTGCCGCGGGGCGCGAGGCGGCGCGGGCGGCGATGTCCGCGGCGGGCGCCGCCTATCTGCATCCGCTGGCCAAGGCCACCCAGGTCAAGCACATCCTCGGAGCGGGCGCCTACGCAGCCAGAGCGGCCGAGCTGATCGCCGGCGATGAGCGGGCCGTCGGTGCCGCACACGTCGGACGAGCGGCGCGCCGGGCGACACCGGTCGTCGTGGACGTGCTCGAGCGGTTCCCGGCGGCGCCGGCCGGTGGCGGACGGGTCGGCGAGCTGATCCGCATGCTGGATGCCGAGCTTCGCCGTTGACAGTCATTGACAGCCGTTGACAGCCGTGGGCCGGTTGAGCCGTTGAACTGCGCCTTCGGACGTTAGCGGGACGTTAGCCGTACAGCGGTGGATCATCAGCCACGATCCCCAGTCTTGTTCTCACGAGTCCGGAACACCACTTGGAGAACGGGGAAGACCCATGTCGCACCGCACCACAGTCCGTTACGCCCGCAAGGCCGCCGCCGCCATGGTGATCGCTGTCGCCGCGCTCGGACTCACCGCATGCCAGGACGGTGGTACCGACTCCGCGCCCTCCTCTTCTTCGAGTTCTTCGAGTGCCGCGCACTCCTCGCCGAGTGCCTCGCAGTCCCCCACTTCCGCGGCCGAGAAGACCCAGGGTGCGTCCGATGACGCGACGTCAGGTACGCCCGCGGAGTCCGACGTGAGCTGTACGGACCGGATCGACTACGCGGGGGACCCGCGGTCCAATGCCGAGATCAACTCGATCGGCGCGGAGACCGGTCACTGCCCGGCGCCGCAGAAGGAGGGCAAGCCCTCGGGTACCCCCAAGAAGGACGGCGTGAGCTGTACGGACCAGGTCGACTACGCGGGGGACCCGCGGTCCAACGCCGAGATCAACACGATCGGCGAGGAGACCGGCTACTGCCCGCCTGTCCAGGATCGGTGAGTCGGTGACGCGGTCCGCCGTCTTCGGGGGTGCGGACGGAGGGGTTCGGGGCGACAAGTTCCGTCCAAGGCATTGACGTTGGGTTTCCGTCGCGTCTACTTTCCGGTTCGAAGTCACGTGCGTTGTTCGGCATCTCGAACGAACGATGTCGAATGACGGATGTACCGGACTCGTGGACGCGACGCGCTGTGCGTCGACGTGCTCCGCCCCGCCATCCGTACTACCGAGAGGGCACCATGTCGCACTCCGCACCCCAGGACCGGACCGCCCCGTCTGCCGGTGTACGGCCGGCTCGGTTCGTGCTGGATCCGGCCTTCACCGTGGGCGAGGTCGACCCGCGGCTGTTCGGTTCGTTCGTCGAGCATTTGGGGCGCTGCGTCTACACCGGCATCTTCGAGCCGGACCATCCCACCGCGGACGAGGCGGGTCTGCGCGGCGACGTGCTCGCCCTGGTCCGCGAACTCGGCGTCACCGCGCTGCGTTACCCGGGCGGCAACTACGTGTCCGGCTACCGGTGGGAGGACTCCGTCGGGCCGGTCGACGAGCGTCCGCGCCGTCTCGACCTGGCCTGGCGGTCCACGGAGACGAACCGTTTCGGGCTGAGCGAGTTCGTGGACTTCGTCAGGAAGGCCGGGCCGCAGGCCGAGCCGATGATGGCCGTCAACCTCGGCACCAGGGGAGTGGCCGAGGCGCTGCAGCTCCAGGAGTACGCCAACCACCCCGGCGGAACCGAGCTTTCGGACCGGCGGGTCGCGCACGGCGACAAGGAACCGTTCGGGATCCGGCTGTGGTGCCTGGGCAACGAGATGGACGGGCCCTGGCAGACCGGGCACAAGACGGCCGAGGAGTACGGGCGGGTGGCCGCCGAGACCGCCCGCGCCATGCGGCAGCTGGACGGGGACGTCGAGCTGGTCGCCTGCGGCTCCTCCAGCCAGGCCATGGACACCTTCGCCGCGTGGGAGGCGACGGTGCTGGCCGAGACGTACGACCTGGTGGACTACGTCTCGCTGCACGCCTACTACGAGGAACTCGACGGCGACCGCGACTCGTTCCTCGCCTCGGCCGTCGACATGGAGTCGTTCATCGAGAACGTCGTCGCCACCTGCGACCACGTCGGTGCCCGGCTGAAGTCGAAGAAGAAGATCAACCTGTCCTTCGACGAGTGGAACGTCTGGTACCAGAGCCGCTTCCAGGCGGAGACCGCGGCCGGCCCGCTCGACTGGCCCGAGGCCCCGCGCCTGCTGGAGGACAACTACTCCGTCACGGACGCCGTCGTCTTCGGCTCGCTGCTCATCGCGCTGCTGCGGCACGCGGACCGGGTGGCCGTGGCGTGCCTCGCCCAGCTCGTCAACGTCATCGCCCCCATCATGACCGAGCCGGGCGGCCCCGCCTGGCGGCAGACCACGTTCTACCCCTTCGCGCAGGCGTCCCGGTACGGGCGCGGGCAGGTGCTCGACCTGCGCGTGGACTCGCCCACGTACGAGACGCGGAAGTACGGCGAGGTGCCGCTGCTGCACGCCACGGCGGTGCGGGACACCGGCACCGGGGCGGTCACCGTGTTCGCCGTCAACCGCAGCCGGAGCGAGTCGCTGCCGCTCCACGTCACCCTGCACGGCCTGCCGGTGACGCAGGTCACCGAGCACAGCGTGCTCAGTGACGCGGACCCGGACGCCCGTAACACCCTCACCGACCCCGAGCGGGTCACGCCGCACCCCGGCGTGGGCGCCGTGCTCAGGGACGGCGAGCTGGCCGTGACCCTTGAGCCGCTCTCCTGGACCGTGATCCGGCTGTCCTGACCGGAGCCGCTGCCCGGGACCCCGGTCCACCCACTCCTCGAAGGGCGAGCCGCCATGCAACCACTCGACACCTCCCGGACGGCCGGGGTGACCCCGCCGCCCCGGCGCCGGGCCGTTCTCGCCGGTGGCCTCGGGGCCCTGGCCGCTATGGGCCCGTTGGCCGCGGGGTGCGCCGCCCCGTCGGCCAGTGCTTCCGGCAGGACCAGGCTGCGCTACTGGCATCTGTTCGGCGGCGGTGACGGGCTCACCATGCAGTCGCTGCTCCGGAAGTTCAGCACGGCGCATCCGGAGATCGACGTGCAGGCCGCGACCCTCCAGTGGGGCGCCCCGTACTACACCAAGCTGGGCATGGCCGGCGCGGGCGGACGGGCGCCCGAGCTGGCCGTGCTGCACCTCGCCCGGCTCGCCGGGTTCGGCCCCGGCCGCCTCCTCGACCCCTTCGACCTCGACCTGCTGGCCGAACTGGGCGTACGGCAGCGGGACTTCCCCGAGAACATCTGGCGGCGCGGGCAGGCACACGGCCGGCAGTTCGCCGTACCGCTCGACACCCACCCGACCGTCCTCTACTACCAGACCGAGGTGTGCGAGAAGGCCGGGCTGCTGGCGGGCGGGAAGCTCAGACCCATCCGCGGCGCCGAGGAGTTCGCAGACGCCCTGCGCGCGGCCAAGAAAGTCACCGGGCGGCCCGGCCTCGTCACCGAGACGCTCGGCGTGGACTGCATCATCCCGTGGCGGCTGTTCGCCACCTTCTACTCGCAGACCGGCGCCAAGGTGCTCTCCGCGGACGGCAGACGGCTGGCCCTGGACGACGCCAAGGCGCTGAAGGTACTGGAATACATGGCGTCCCTCGTCGAGGAGGGGCTGTGGGTGCGGCGCGCCGACTACACCGCCTCCATCGGCCTGTTCAACGAGGGCCGGACCGCCTTCCACCTCAACGGCGAGTGGGAGATCCCTTCCTTCCGCCCCACGGGCCTGAAGTTCTCCATGACCCGGGTGCCACCGCTCTTCGGCCGCCCCACCGCCCAGGCCGACTGCCACGCCTTCGTACTGCCGCACCAGGCGGACCGCGGCGGCGCGCCCGACCGGGCCGCTCACACCCTGGTCGCCTGGCTTTTGAAGCACTCGGTCGACTGGGCCGAGGGCGGCCACGTGCCCGCGTACGCGCCCGTCCTCAAGGACCCCGCCTACCTGAAGCTGGAACCCCAGTCGGAGTACCGCGACGTCATCGACGACGTCGCCCTCGACGAGCCTGCCTGGTTCACCGGCTCCGCCTCCCGCATGTGGATCGAGCTCGGCGCGGTCTTCTCCGGTGTGCTCACCGGCTCCCGTACCCCGCGCGGCGCGCTGGACGAGGCCAAGCAGCGGCTGCGCGCGCTCCTCGACACCCCGAACCCCCTCGCCGGAGTCGCGTCATGACCACGCTCAGCCCCACCTCGGCGCCCGCGTCCCACGCGGGCCGGGCCACCCCCGCGAGCGGTACCCGCACCACGGGCCGGGCCCGGCGCAGCTGGACCGAGCACGGCCTGGTGTTCGTCGCGCCCTTCCTGGTCGTCTACGCCCTCTTCCTGATCTGGCCGCTCGTCTCGGGCCTCGGCATGAGCTTCACCGATGTCGACATCACCGGCGTGGGCGGTGAGTTCGTCGGCCTGGACAACTACGCGGAGGCGTTCGGCGACCCCGCCGTATGGGCGTCCCTGTGGAACACGGTGTGGTTCACCGTGCTGTCCACGGTCCCGCTCGTCGTCGTCGGCCTGGTGCTCGCCCTGCTGGCCAACGAGCTGCGCGTGGTGCAGTGGCTGTGGCGGATCGGCTGGTTCGCGCCGTTCCTGCTGCCGTCGGGCGTGGTCTGCATGCTGTTCCTCTACATGATCTACCCCTCCGGCTTCGGCCTGGCCGACCAGCTGCTGGCCTCCGTCGGCCTCGAACCGGGCATCGGCTGGCTCACCGACGAGCGCTACGCCATGCTCTCCATCGTCCTGACCACCGTCTGGTGGACCGTCGGCTTCAACTTCCTGCTCTACCTGTCGGCCCTCCAGGCCATTCCGCCGCACCTGTACGAGGCGGCGGAGCTGGACGGGGCGAGCGCCTGGCGGCGGCTGTGGCACATCACGCTGCCACTGCTGAACCGCACCACCGGGCTCCTGCTCGTCCTCCAGGTGCTCGCCTCGCTCAAGATCTTCGACCAGGTCTACCTGCTGACCGGCGGCGGCCCCGACGACTCGACCCGCCCCATCCTCCAGTACGTGTACCAGCAGGGCTTCACCGGCTACCGGATCGGTTACGCCTCGGCTGTCTCGTACATCTTCTTCGCCCTGATCCTGCTCGTCTCCTTGGCGCAGCCCGTGCTGGCCCGGCGACGCCGAGCTGAGGAGGCCGCCAAGTGAGCACCGCTACCACCACACATACGGGCGGCGCGTCGGGCAGACGTCCGCGCTTGACCCCCGGCCGGACCGCCCTGCTCGTCGTCGCCCTGTTCCTCGTCGCGGCCTGGCTGCTGCCACTGGTCTGGGCCGTCGCCACGTCCCTCAAACCGGAGGGCGAGACGACGAAGACCCCCCTGGAGTGGATCGGCTCGAAGATCACTTTCGAGGCGTACGCGAAGGTGTGGGAATCCGGCGACCTGCTGCAGTGGACCGTCAACTCGCTGTTCGTGTCCGTGGTCACGACCCTGCTGACGGTGGTGCTGTGCGCCATGGCCGCGTACGGGTTCATCCGTACCGACTTCCGCGGCCGCAGGCTGCTGTACGGCCTGGTGCTCGCCGGCATCATGGTCCCGCCGCAGGTGCTGATCGCTCCGCTGTTCACGGAGATGGTGCAGCTCGGCCTCGTCGACACCTACTGGGGAGTGATCCTGCCGCAAGTGGCCGCCCCCGCCATGGTGTTCATCCTGGTGAAGTTCTTCGACGGGGTACCGCGCGAGCTGGAGGAAGCGGCCTTCGTCGACGGGGCGGGACGCTGGCGGGTGTTCTGGACGATCGTGATGCCGCTGTCGCGGCCGGTGCTCGCCGCCGTCGCGATCTTCACCTTCATCTCCACCTGGAACAACTTCCTGTGGCCGTTCCTGGTGACCACCGACCCGAACGGCATGACGCTGCCCGTGGGCCTGGTCAACGTCCAGTCCTCGTTCGGCGTCCGGTACGCGCAGATCATGGCCTCCCTCGTGATCGCCGGACTTCCGCTCCTGGTGGTGTTCATGCTCTTCCAGCGGCAGATCGTCCGAGGCATCGCCCACACCGGCCTCGCCGGCCAGTGAGGGCGTGACGACACCCGCACTTCGATATTCGCCCGGTATCCGACATCCCCCTCAATAGCAGGCGCGCATTTTCGGGGGCAGGGCCGGGTCAGGGTTGTCCCGAAAGCGTCGCTCCAGGGCGCTCTGGGGACCCTGGCGGAGTCCTTCGCCGCGGCGACTCCCGCCGTGCCGAGCCGGGAGGAGATGGGCAGGAGCTTCGGGAACGTTTCCGGGCCCGTGGCGCAGTGGAAAGGCGGCTGGGTGCACGATCCGGATACCGACGAGCAGGCTCACGGACTGACGCGCAAGGGAACGGTCGAGGGCGAGCTGGCCTGGTATCCGCAAGGCCTGGGATTCGCCGCGACCAAGCGGGAGGATGCGCTTCGCGGAAAGCCGACCGTGGTGACGATTCCCGCGGAGCAGGTCACCGATGTGGAGGTGGTGCCCGCGCGGGCGGGCGCGGACGGCCGCCCGCGACCCGGAATCCGGATGCGTTCGCCATTCCCCAGGCTGGTCGTACGGACCGCGAGCGACGCCTACGTATTCGATGTGGCCAGGGGCAGGGCGCGCCAGGTGGCCGCCTTCATCAAGGAACGGGCGGGGCAGCTCGCATGACCGGCAGCGCACTGCGGCCGTACGACGAGCAGGAATTCCATATCGCGCTTCCGGCGCACTGGGAAACGGTGGAGCCGCCGGGACCGCCGGTCGCCCTGATCGCGGCGGAGCCGGGAGACGGCGCGGCGTTCCGTGCCAACGTCGTCGTCACGGCCGAGGACATCGAGGACGAGCGGCAGTGGCAGCGGGCCGTCGGCCGGGCGCTGGAGGACCACCTCCAGGAGTACTTCCTGATGGACGAGCAGCCGGCGGGCTCCGGCACGCGGCGGCTCTTCCACCACGTCCTTCCCGAGGCCGGGGCCATCACCGCGGAGCAGTGGTCGTGGACGGCCGGGCGCCAGGGGTTCACCGTGACCGCCTCGGCCGCCACGTTCGACTACGACGTGAAGGCGGACCTGTTCGCCTCGATGGCCGGCTGTTTCCGTCCTCGGGGAGTGTCCTCATGACCGCGACGCACTTCGACGGGGGCAGCGGACGGCTGCGCCTGTCCCCGGAGCTGTTCGAAGCGTTCTACGACTGGGCGGAAGGCGAGCGGGCCGACGGCGAAGCGCTGCGTGCGATGTCGGACGCCGGGGTGCTGTCCGACGGGAAGCCGCACCCGGCCGTCGCACCGGTGGTGGACGCCATGGCCGAGCCGGTGTGCGTACTCTCCGTCCGCGGCGCCGCAGCGGACGGCAGCGGCGTGCACGGTGCGGGCCGGCTGGGCGCGGAGTCCGCGGCACTGCTCCTGGACGTCCCCGACGACCTGGTGGAACTGGCCGGCATGGCCCCGGGTTCCGTGCCGGCCGCGGTGGCCCGCGTGGTCGGGCTCGCGCCCCGGCCGGTGCCCGGCGCGGCTGCGGTTCCGGTGCCCGCCGCGGAGGTGGCGGAACTGTTCGGTGCCGCACCGTACGGCGGTCCGCCGGCCGGGCACCCGGTGCTGGAGGCGGTCGGGGCTTCCGCCGCGGACGGCGCGCGGTGGTGGGAGGTGGTGACGCGGTGGCCCGATGCGGCGGGCACCCCGCACACGGGCACCCTGCGGGTTCTCGGCACCGCCGACGGACTGTGGGCCGTGACCGGGGGAGAGCGCGAGCGGACCGCGTTGCAGCAGGTCTCGGCGACTGCGGTGTGGCGGCTGCTGCTGCGCCGCTTTCCTCGTGACCCCGGGTAGCGGTGCCACAGCAGCTACTACTGCTCACGTCCGCGCCCCGGCCGGGCCTTCCTCCACTGCCATGGCTGGCCGCTGCACGTCCATGGCCAGCCGCTGAACGGCCTCGGTTATCCGCTGAACGTCCATGACGCTGCGTTGTCGCTTGCGACCAGGACGGCGTACACCACCAGGTCGGCGACTCCGAGGCCCAGGCCCAGCAGTGCGCGGGGGCGGCGGCTCGTGGCACGTTTCAGCGCGAGGCAGGCCAGGACGATGGCGACCGGCCCGAGGACGAGGTTGAGGACCAGCAGCCCGAGAAGGCCCATGACGAACGAGGCGACGGCCATGCCGTCGGCGTCGCGGAGTCCGGTGCGCCTGCGGGCGGAAGCGGTGACCTCCATCAGGTGACCTCCATCATTCGGCTCCTGTGGGTCGGTGGTGCCGGCTGCGGGCCCGCTCACGGACGGCGAACGCGAGGAGCCAGCAGCCGATGAGGACGGCGGCCGGCAACGTGACGGAAGGCGGCGCGTGAGCCGAAGCGCCCATCAGACCCTCCGTCAACAGGAGACCCAGGAGGGGAAGGAGCATGACATGCCTCTCATCAGTGACCTGTGGTGCGAGGGGTACCGTTCGTCGTGTGCCACCCCGCGCGTACCCACGAGTTCCGGTTTCACCGCCCGACGCAGCACGAAAGCGAGGGGACCGGAGGCCACGCGCTTGCCGTGATGTGCGTCATTTCCGGCAGGAGGCCGCGGCGATACCGTTCTGGGATCCTTCGGCCCCTTTTGGACTCGGACGGCTCGGTAATGCCCGCAGATCTCTCTCCCCTCATCGCTGCCACGGCCCAGTGGCTGACGTATGCGTACCCCTCCAGTGGCGGCCCCCTGAGCTGCGCCCTCGTGGAGGCGCAGGCGCGTCAGGCCGTGACGGTCGCGGCGTGGCTGCGCTATCCGACACCGGTGGACATCGAGCTGGTGACGATGGCCGGGCCGGGCGGATCGGCCCGCCTCGATTGGCTGACGGGCGCGGATGCCGCCGGGCCGGACGGCGCGGACCGCGCGGACAGCGCGGACGAGGACGCATGGCGCACCTGGGTGGACGAGGTGGTCGCGAGCTGGGCGGCGTCCCTGCTCAGCAGTCCGGAGCTGGCCGTGGCCGCGGTGACCGCCCTCGCCGGCTCTTGGCACATGGACGGGGTGGCGGTCGAATTCCGCCGCCTGACCGCGCCCGATGAAAGCGATCGCCGGGCGGCGGCACTGCTGCGCCATCCGGACCTGCTCGCCCCCATAGCGGAGCTGCACCACCTCCAGCTCCTCGACCACCTGGGACCGGAACCGGAACCGGAAGCGGTAACCAACTGCTGACGGCGCCGTGCGGGGCAGGTCCCGCGCCTGTGCGTGCGCGTCCGTACACCTGCTGTCACGCTTGAGGAGCGTGTCAGTGTGCGAGGGCCACGCGGGCGTCGACGCCGCGCAGGCAGGAGGTCCGGTGGAGCTGGATGCGGTGGCCGATGAGCTGTACGGACTGCCGCCGGGCGAGTTCACCGCCGCCCGCGACGCACGCGCCAAGGCGGCCCAGCAGTCCGGTGACCGCGGGCTGGCGGCCGAGATCCGCCGGCTGCGGCGGCCGACCCTGGCCGCGTGGGCCGGGAACCTCCTGGTACGGGAGCAGCCGGACGAGGTCGGTCCGCTGCTGGAGCTCGGTGCGGAAATGCGGCGCGCGCACCGGGACCTGGCGGGCGGGCAGCTGCGGGAGCTGTCCGCGCGGCAACGGCAGCTCGTCTCCGCGCTCGCCCGGCAGGCGCAACAGCTGGCCGACCGGGCCGGGCAGCGCCTCGGCCAGGCGGCCCAGCGCGAGGTGGAGGGAACGCTGCACGCGGTGCTCGCCGACCCGGAGGCCGCGGAGCAGTGGGCGCAGGGGCGGCTCACCCGGGCGCTGACCGCCCCGACCGGATTCCCCGCCGTCACCGGGACGGCCCCCGCCCCGTCGACGGACCACCGTACTGGGCAGGCCGCCGACGACCGCCCCCGGAAGTCGGCGGCCTCGGCGAAGACCGGCGCCAAGGCCGGTGGCAGGACCGGAGCCAAGGCCGGTGGCAAGGGCTCCGCCGACCGGGTGACGGACCTGGCCGCCGCTCGCGCCCGCCGGGAGCGGCGGGAGGAGTGGCGGCGCGCCCAGCGGCAGGCGGCGGACGCCGGGGACGCGCTGCACTCCCGCGAGGACGCACTCGGGACGGCGCGGCAGGCGGCGGAGGACGCCGAAGACCGACGGCACCGGGCCCAGCAGCGCATCGCGGAACTCAAGGGGCTGCTCAAGGACGCCGGGCGCGAGGAGAAGGACGCGCGGGCGGCGCAGCGTAAGGCCGGCGACCGGCTGCGGAAGGCCGAACGGGCGACGAGCGAGGCGCGGCGCGCCGCGGACGACGCGACCGCTCGCGCCGAACGGCTGGCCGGCCGGCTCAGCAGTACCGACGAGGCCGGCCGTACCGGCCGTACCGATCACTGAAGCTCACACCGCCGGGACACCGAGATGGCGCAGCGCCGATCTCGCGGCGCCGGCGCCGCACATGCCGTGTGCGCCGGGGCCCGGGGGAGCGGCCGCCGAGCACAGGAAGACCCCGGGGAGGCCGGTCGAGTACGGGTTGTGCGTGGGCCGTGCCCCGAAGACGAGGCGGGGGACGGTCTCCGCGCCGGTGAGGATGTCGCCGCCGGCGAAGTTGGGGTTGGCGGCGGCGAAGTCGGCGGGCCGGGTGACCCGCATGCCCACGATGCGTTCCCGGACGCCCGGTGCGAAGCGTTCCAGCTGGCTCAGGACGGCCTCGGTGGCGTCGCCGTCGTACCCGTGCGGGACATGGGCGTACGTCCAGACGGGGTGCACGTCCCCGGCGGACCGGGAGGGGTCGGCCAGGTACTGCTGGCAGGCGAGCACGAACGGCCGCGCGGGCATCCGCCCGGCCGCCACGTCCCGCTCGGCCTGGGCGACCTCGGGCAGGGTGCCGCCGAGGTGCACCGTACCGGCGCGGTGCGCGTGCTCGTTGGTCCACGGCACACCGCCCTCGACGGCCAGATCGACCTTGTACGCGCCGGGTCCGCGGCGGAACCGCCGGTAGGCGGTGCGTACCCGGCCGGGCAGCCGGTCGCCGTAGATGCGGGCGACCTGGCCGGGGTCCAGATCGAGGAGGGTGACGTCGGCGGGCGGCAGCTGCGTGGCGTCCGTGACGCGGACGCCGGTGCGCACCTCGCCCCCGTGCGCGCGCAGGGCTTTCTCCAGACTGCGGGCGATGGCCCGCGAGCCGCCTTCGGCGACGGCCCAGCCGGCGCGGTGGCCTGCGGTGAGGAGACCGAGGCCGATGGCCGAGCTGAACGGGTGGGAGAGCGGGCGCAGGGCGTGTGCCGCGACGCCGGCCCACAGCGCCCGGGCCTGCGGGGTGCGGAAGACGCGTGCGAGGAGGGCCGCCGGGAGTACGGTCGGCGCGCCGAATCGCGCGAGGAGCAGGGGATGCGCGGGAACGCCGAGCAGCGGCCCCAGCACGTCACCGGCGAGCTCGTCCCACCGCCGCGAAGGGGCCATGAAGGCCCGGTACCGGCCCGCGTCGGCTCCGAGCGTGCGGGCGGTGTCCTCGACGGAACGCAGCAGCACCCCGGCCGAGCCGTCGTCCAGCGGGTGCACGCAGTCGACCTCCGGCAGGCGCCAGCGCAGTCCGTGCCGTTCCAGACCGAGGGAGCGGAACGCGGGGGAGGTGACCGCCATCGGGTGGATGGCGGAACAGTGGTCGTGCAGCAGTCCCGGCAGCAGCGCTTCGTGGCTTCGGGTGCCGCCGCCGACCTCGTCGGCGGCCTCCAGCAGAGTGACCCGTACGCCGGCCTTGGCCAGGAGCGCCGCGGCGGTGAGTCCGTTGGGCCCGCCGCCGACGACGAGTGCCGACGTCATGAGGCGGCGTCCGATGAGGCGGTGTCCGATGCGGCGGCCGGCGTGTCGTGCACCTTCACATGCCCCTTAGTGATCATGGCCTTGGTGGTGTCTGCATCCTAGGGGCACGGCCTCACACGGCGGAGCAGGTGTGGGGGCGCCCCTCCGGCCCAGGGGGTGGGGGTGGAGGGGCGCCCGGTCGTCACACCACTGCGGTGGTTCCGGTGATCACACCACTGCGGTGTGTCCGGTGATCACACTGCTGCGGTGTGTCCGGTGATCGGGCAGGTACCGGCGGCCGCCGCGCTGAAGGCGGCGGTCTCGGTGCTGGGGGCCGTGCCGCCGATCTGCTGGAGGATCTCGTCCGAGAGCAGGTCCTCCTTGCCCTTGAGGGCGTCAGCGACCTTGAGGTCGGTGTTGAAGACCATCTCGCCGACGGCGTTGTTCTCGACGACGATCACCGGGCTGAGCTGCTTGATCAGCTCGGCCTCAGGGATGCGTAGTGGGCGCGCATCCCGGCGTCAGCGAGTTACGAGGCCAGCGACTTCTGCGACGGCACCACGACCCCGTAGAGGTCCTGGACCGTGGCGAGGGCGGATTCGTGTACCTGCTTCGCGGGGATGCCGTTCGGGTTGCCCTTCAGCGGCAGCGGCCGGGTCGCGGAGGCGTCGGCCACCACGGTCGGCTTGTTGCCGTTGAGGAAGGCGCCCTGGGTGGTGAACAGGGTGCACATGTTCGTCATGAAGCCGGCGATGATGACGTTCTCGTTCCCGGCCTTCTTGACCTCGTCGGCGAGGTCGGTGCCGTGGAAGCCGTTGGGGACGCTCTTCTCGACGACCGGCTCGCCCTTGACCGGCGCGAGCGCCGGAATGATCTGCCCCGCCTCCGACTTCAGGTCGTAGCCCTTGTCGACGATGTGGATGACCGGGGTGCCGGCCTTGCGGGCCCGCTTCAGCAGCGCCTCGGCGTTGTCCACCGCCGGCTTCCACCCGTCGAGTTCCATCACACCCTCGGTGTAGGTGTTCTGGTAGTCGACGAGGATGAGCGTCGCGTCGGAGAGCTTGGCCGGAGTCTCCTTGAAGTCGTTGAGCTGCCGCAGCGTCGTGGTGTCCTTCGCGATGTTCTTCTCAGCGGCGGGAGACGTCGGCTTGTCCTCCTTGGAGGCGGCCTCGGAACTTCCGCCGCACGCGGTGACGGTGGCCGCGAGCACGACGGCGGTGCCCAGGGCGGCGGCGGTACGGAGCAGCTTCATCAGACGATCTCCTTCTGCGACGGAACGACGACTCCGTACAGGTCGGCGATGGTGGCGAGAGCGCTGCTGTGCACCTGGCCGGCGTCCAGTTCGGTGCCTGCGACCGGCAGCGCGCGGGTGGCACTGGCATCGGCCACGACGGTGGGGTGGTTGCCCCGCAGGAAGGCGCCCTGGGCGGTGAACGCCACGCACATGTGCGTCATGAACCCGGCGATGACGAGGTTGTTCCTGCCCGC
Source organism: Streptomyces sclerotialus (assembly GCF_040907265.1). Lineage (NCBI taxonomy): Bacteria > Bacillati > Actinomycetota > Actinomycetes > Kitasatosporales > Streptomycetaceae > Streptomyces > Streptomyces sclerotialus. The sequence continues at coordinate 6,829,125 of NZ_JBFOHP010000002.1, forward strand.
GGCATCGACGTGCTGGTCCAGGTCGGTACCGAGGAAGGCGTTCGGGGCCTGCTTCACGACGACGGGCTCACCGTCGACCGGCGCGACGCTCGGGTGGATCTGGCCGATCTCGGCCCGGATGTCGTACGGGGTGCCTTCGCCGCCGTCGTTGATGACGTGGATGACCTTCGCGCCCTCCTGGCGGGCCCGCGCCAGGAGTTGGGCGGCGGCGTCGAGCGCGTCCTGCCAGCCGTCCAGTTCCATCACACCGGTCGTGTAGGTGTTCTGGTAGTCGATGAGGACCAGGGTGGAGTCGGCGAGCTTCGCGGGTGTGTCGTCAAGGCCGTTGAGCTGACGCAGCGTCGTTCTGGGCATGGGGAACCGCCTGGGGATCGCGTGTCGGGGGAGGCAGCCCACCGGTGCGGTGACCTGCGCCTATGACGCTACGGGCAGGACCATGTGTCGGCAATGTCATCTAACATGCAGATACCGACATGCAGATGCTGACATGGATGTCGCTTACCGGTACGGAAGTTGCCGACCACGGGGGAGTGTTGTGGAGACCGTCAGACGACTGATCGTCATCGTCCTTTTCGATGGCGTCGACCTGCTCGACGTCACCGGGCCGCCGGAGGTGTTCTCCCTCGCGCGACGCGAGACGGACGAAGCGGCGGGCTACGACGTGGTGCTGGCCGCCGAGACCATGGGCCCGGTCACCACCGCCGCCGGCGTCCGCATCCTCCCCGACACGACCTTCGAGGTGCTGTCGGCGAAGAGCATCGACACACTCGTCGTGCCCGGCTCGGTCGAGGTCGACGGCGATCGCTGCGTACGTCCGCTCGTCGATCCCGCCGTGGTGAGCTGGGTGAAACGACTCGCCGGCCGGACGCGCAGGGTCACCTCCGTGTGCGTCGGCGCGCACATCCTCGCGGCGGCCGGGCTCCTCGACGGCAAGCGCGCCACCACGCACTGGTCGACCGCGCAGCAGCTGGCCACCGACCATCCGGCCGTCGAGGTCGACGCCGACCCGATCTTCATTCGCGAGGGCGATGTGTGGACCGGCGCGGGTATCAGTGCCTGCCTCGACCTGTCACTCGCCCTCATCGCCGACGACCTCGGCGAGGCCATCGCGTTGCGCGTCGCCCAGCAGCTCGTGATGTACCTGAAACGGCCGAGCGGGCAGAGTCAGTTCAGTGCTCCGCTGCAGCAGGTGGCCACGACACGGCGTATCGAGGACCTCCGCCACCACATCATGCGCCACATCGGCGAACCGCTCACCGTCGCTGACCTCGCCGCGTGCGCCCACGTCAGCGACCGGCAGCTCACCCGGGTCTTCAAGACCGAACTCGGCATGACGCCGCACGCCTACATCGAATCGGTCCGCGTCGAGATGGCGCGCCACCAGCTCGAATCCACCGACGCCACACTCGAACGCGTCGCGTCCGCCTGCGGGTTCGGCACCGTCGACACCCTCGTCAGGGCGTTCCGCCGCCGGCTCGACACCACTCCGACCGAGTACCGGCGCCGCTTCCGGACCAGCACCGGCTGAGAGCCTGTGTCCCCCCCCGGACAGGCAGCGGGGAGACCGGTCCGCTGCCGGCGCGGGCGTATGCGTGTGCCGACGCGGGCGTATACGTGGCTGACGTGTGGCTGTACCTGTGGCTGTACCTGTGGCCGTCAGGCCGATAGGGGCTGCCGGCCCTCCGTGGCCGGGCCGTCCGGCGTGCGTCCTCGCGGTACTGCGGGTCCGAAGGGTTCTTGAGGAAGTGGGACATCACCGTGCCGACCGTTTGTGCGCGCCGACCGGCAGTGTCACTTGTCATCGTATGATGACATCAGCTGATGACAACGTGCCGACAGGAGGACTCCGCAGTGGAAGCCGCAGATACGACCCCCTCGCGGAGGGAGCGGGCACTGCTGCCCGTGCTGCTCTCGGTGGGGATGCTGGTGGCGGTCATCAGTAGTCTCGGCGCACCGCTCATCCCGACGATCGCGCGGGTGGACCAGGTGTCCCTGGGCGTCGCCCAGTGGTCGCTGACCGTGACCATGCTGGTCGGCGCGGTGGCCACGCCGCTGATCGGGCGACTGGGCGACGGGCCGCAGCGACGCGGCGTGATGCTCGGCGGGCTGGCGGTGGTGCTCGTGGGCAGCCTGCTGGCGGCACTGCCGACGGGCTTCGCCGGCCTGGTCGTGGGGCGGGCGCTGCAGGGCGTCGGCATCGGGCTCACCCCCCTCGCCATGGCCACCGCGCGGGACGCACTGCCGCCCGAGCGCGCCCGGCACGCCGTCGCCACCCTGTCCCTCACCTCCGCCGCCGGCGTGGGGCTGGGCTACCCGCTGACCGGCATACTCGCCGAGTACCTGGGGATGCACGCCGGGTTCTGGTTCGCGGCGATCGCCGCGGCGCTGGCGCTGGCCGCCATCTCCGTGGTCCATCCCGCATCGCCCGACCGGCCCAAGCGTCCGCTGGACGTCCTGGGAGCGGTACTGCTGGCCGCGGGAATGGCCGGACTGCTCTACGCGACCACCGTGGGGGAGAACTGGGGCTGGGGCTCCGCGCGGCTGCTCGGGCTGGTCGCCGTTTCCGTACTGCTGCTGGTCTGGTGGGTACTGCACGAGCTGCGCACCCCGCACCCGCTGGTCGACGTGCGGCTGGTCCGGGACCGGGCGGTGCTCGCGGCGGACCTCACCGCGCTGCTCTCCGGCGTGGCGATGTACGTGATGCTGTCGCTGGTGACGCAGTTCGTGCAGACGCCGGAGGCGGCCGGGTACGGGTTCGGCGCCTCGGTCGTGGTCGCCGGTCTGGCGCTGGTGCCCTTCTCGGCGGGCAGCATGGTCGCGGGCCGCCTCGTGCGGCTGGCCTCCCGTACCGTGCCGCCCGCCCGGCTGCTGCCCCTGGGCTGCCTGGTCTCCCTGTGCGCGACGGTGCTGTTCGCCTGCGCGCACGACGGGCTGTGGGAGGTGCTCGTCGGCATGGGGCTCATCGGCGTGGGCGCCGGCGTCACCATGTCGGTGATGCCCGCGCTGATCGTGGGCGCGGTACCGCCGCACGAGACCGGCAGCGCGATGAGCTTCAACCAGGTGGTGAAGTACATCGGGTACTCCATGGGCAGTGCGCTCAGCGCGGCCGTGCTCGCGGCGCACCCCGGTGGCGGCGGGCTGCCGGCGGAGGACGGCTACCGGGCCGCCGCGCTCGCCGGCTGCGTGGTCTGGGTGGTCACCGCCCTGGCCGGCTACCTGCTGGCCCGCGCCCAGCGCACCACCACCCCGCCCCGGCAGGTGTCCGGACCGGCCGGTACGGCACCGGCCGCCGAGGCACGTAGGGTGACGAGCAACGGAGCGTGAGCTCCCGACGCGGACGGACACGACACGAAGGGGCACCGGTGAGCGGGAGACAAGAGGCTCGCCGCAGGGATTCCGCGCTCAGCCGCGAGTTGCTGCTGCGCGCGGCGGGCGAGCTGTTCACCGAGCGCGGGTTCGACCGCACCACCACGCGGGACATCGGCCGGCGCGCGGGCGTGGACGCGGCCCTCATCGCCCGCTACTTCGGGGGCAAGACACAGCTGTACCTGGCCACCCTGGAGGCCGAGCGGGGCGATGCCGAACTGGACGACCTGCTCGATCCGGCGCGCCTGCTGCGGGTCCTGGAGCGGGCCGACCGCCGGGGGCTCGTCCCCATCCTCCAGGTCGCCGTCCAGCGCCTGGGGGACCCGGAGGCGGACGAGGCCGCCCGCGCCGCGCTGCACGCCCGGCTGGTGGAGCCGCTGCACCGGCGCTTCACCGCGGAAGGGCTGCCGCGCCCCCGGCTGCGTGCCGAGATGGTGGTCGCGGCGGTCATCGGGATCGTGCTGGGGCGGCGCTCCGGCGCCTTCGGCGAACTCGGCGAGGTGGCACCGGCCGACCTGTCGGCACTGCTCCACGCCACCCTCACCGGCGGCAGCTGAAACACCGGCCGAGCCCGGACCCACGGCGGCGGCCCCCTCAGGCGCGGGGGACACCGTCGTGGGTGCAGCAGCTCGCGCCGCCCGCGTCGGGCAGGCTCAGGCGGTCCCTCCGTAGAAGGCGGGGCGGGGCTTCATGTCCGTGGCGACGACGCGGCCCGAGTCGAGGGCCTCCGCGGTGGCGCTGGTGATGACGGTCGCGGCGTAACCGTCCCACGCGGACGGGCCGGTGGGGCCGTCGCCCGTGGCGAGCTGCGCGATCCACTCGCGGAACTCGGTGTCGAAGGCGTCGGCGAAGCGGCCCACCCAGTCGGTGAGCACCGTCGTGCTGTGCTGCCCCGCCGTGCGCACCCCGACCGAGGCCGGGTCGGGCAGCCGCACGAGGCCTTCCTCGCCGACCGCCTCGCACTGGATGTCGTAGCCGTACTGGCAGTTGACGAAGACCTCCAGGTCGATCCGGGCCCCCTGCGCGGTCTCGAAGAGCATGATCTGCGGGTCCTTCAGGTGCGCGAACCGCTTGCTCGTGGCGCGCGGCGTGACGACCTGGGCGGAGACGATCTCGTCGTCGAGCAGCCAGCGCAGTACGTCGATCTCGTGCACCGCCGTGTCGAGCGCGGCCATGTCGGAGGTGTACGACTCGGGAACGGTCGGGTTGCGGTGGGCGCAGTGCACCACCAGCGGCTCGCCGATCCGGCCGGCCGCGATGACCTCCTTCATCTGCCGGTAGCCCTGGTCGTAGCGGCGCATGAAACCGACCTGCACGAGACGGCTGCCGTGCGCCATCTCGGCCTCGACGATCCTCAGGCAGTCCTCGGCCGTGGTGGCCAGGGGCTTCTCGCAGAACACCGGCTTACCGGCGGCGATCGCGGTCAGTACGTGTTCGGCGTGGGTCGGGCCCCACGAGGTGACGAGTACGGCGTCGACCTCGTCCGCCGCGATCAGCTCGGCGCCGGTGGCGTACACCCGGGCCCCGGTCCGTGCCGCGGCTCGCTCGGCGCGTGCGGAGTCGATGTCGGTGACCGCGGTGACCTCGGCGCCGGTGACGACGTCGGTGAGACGCCGGATGTGTTCCTGGCCGATCCAGCCGGCGCCGATGACGCCCACGCGCACAGTCATGGCAGATCCTTTCTCGGGTTCCCGGGCCGGTGGCGGCCCAGGACGTGACAGGGGGAGGGGACAAGGGAACAGGGGACAAGGGTCAGGAGAAGCGGGCCTTCAGCTCCGTCTCCAGGGTTTCGAGGGTGCGGCCGCCCGTCTCGGGGACGTACCGGTGGACGAACGCCAGCGCCATGAGCCCGAGAGCGACGAAGACGAAGAACGTGTGGGAGACGCCGATCGCGTCGACCAGGACCGGGAAGGTCAGGCCCACCAGGAAGTTGGTGATCCACAGGGCGAAGGCCGCGATGCCGAGGCCGAAGCCGCGCAGCTTCAGCGGGAAGACCTCGGAGAGCATCAGCCAGGTCACCGGGGAGATCGCGCCCTGCTGGAAGGCGAGGAAGGTGACGGTCATGGCGAGGACCGCGAAGGCGCGGCCGTCGCCGGCGGGCAGTACGAGGGAGAAGACGCCGATCAGCAACTGCGCCGCGATGGTACCGAGCTGACCGGCCATCAGCATGGGGCGCCGGTTCACCCTGCCCAGCAGGTAGATGCCGGCGAAGGTGGCGAGCACGGAGATCACACCGTTCGCGATGTTCGCGGTGAGGGCACCGTCGGCGGCGAAACCGGCGTCGGTGAGGATCGCCGTGCCGTAGTACATGATCGTGTTCACGCCGGTGATCTGCATGACGATCGCGATGCCGATGCCGACCCCGACCAGCTTGCGCACCCACGGCACCTTCAGGTCGGACCAGCCGCCCAGCTTCGCCTTCTCGTCCTCGACGGCGAGCGCGGTGACCTCGCGCAGCTCCGCCTCGGCGCGCTGCTGGGACCGGACCTGCTTCAGCACCTCCAGCGCGTCGGCGTACCGCGCCTTGGAGGCCAGCCAGCGCGGGCTCTCCGGCATCACCAGCATGCCGAACCAGAGCACCACGGCGGGCAGGGTGGCCACCACCAGCATCCAGCGCCAGATGCCGGCCGCCTCCCCGCCCACGCCGGCGATGACCGCGTTGAAGGTGAAGGCGGCCAGCTGACCGCTGACGATCATCAGTTCGTTGCGGGTGACCAGGCCGCCGCGGCGCTCCGCGGGGGAGATCTCCGCCAGGTAGACCGGCACGGTCACGGAGGCGCCGCCGACCGCGAGGCCGAGCACGAACCGCGCCACGATCATGAACTCCGTGGTCGGGGCCAGGGTGCAGGCCAGCGCTCCGGCGAAGAAGAGCACGGCGAGGAGCAGGATGTTCCGGCGCCGGCCGCGGGCGTCCGACAGCTTGCCGCCGAAGAGCGAGCCGAACGCCGCGCCGAGCAGCAGCGAGCTGGTGACCATGCCTTCGGTGACCGGGGACAGGCCCAGGTCCTCGGTCATGTAGGGGAGGGCGCCGTTGATGACGCCGGTGTCGTAACCGAAGAGGAGTCCGCCGAAGGTGGCGATGACGGTGATGAGCCGCAGTCGCCGGGTCACCGCACGCGGGGCGGTGCCGGTGGCGGCGGCGACCGGGGCGGGGGCCGGGCCGGCGTCGTCCCTGATGTCCATGGCGGCTTTTCCCTTCGCTGTGGGACTCCGGAAAGTTCCCAGGGGGAGGCGGGCTAGCGCGCTCTACTAGAGCGCGCTAGTTGAGTACGATGAGCCTTGCTCAAATGTCATGTCAATAGGTTGTTGCCGGGGGATTGCGAGCCTGCTCGTAAGGTGGGCGGAGTCGAAGGGCGGGAGCACGGGTGGATGTATCGGGCAAGCAGCGCCCCACGATGGCGGACGTTGCGGCGGAAGCAGGCGTCTCCCGGGCACTGGTCTCGATCGTCTTCCGTGGCCGGCCGGGCGCGAGCCAGGAGACCCGCGACCGGGTGCTGCGCGTCGCCGCCGAGATCGGCTACCGCCCCGACAACGCGGCCCGGCTGCTCGCGCGTGGCCACAGCCGCACGCTGGGCGTGATGTGCACCCTGCACCAGCCGTTCCAGGCGGACCTCGTGGAGAGCCTCTACCCCCAGGCCGAGCGCCACGGCTACGACGTACTGCTCTCCGCCAACGCGCCCGGCCGCGACGAGGCCAAGTCGATCGAAGCGCTGATCAGCCACCGCTGCGAGGCGCTGATCCTGCTGGGCGCGTCGTCCGACACCGCGGACCTGGACGCGCTGGGGCACCGCACGGCGACCGTCTCGGTCGGCCGGAGGGTGCCGGGGGCACGCGTCGACAGCGTGCACTCGGCCGAGAGCAAGGGCGTTCGGCAGGCCATGGACCACCTCGCCGAACTGGGCCACCGGCGCATCGTGCACATCGACGGCGGCCGGCAGTCCGGCTCGGTGGAGCGGCGCCGCGCCTACCGCGCCGCGATGCGCCGGCACGGGCTGGCCGAGGGGATACGGGTGATCCCGGGTGCGCACGACGAGGGCGCCGGTATCGAGGCGGGGCGCCTGCTGCTCGCCGAGCGCGACCGGGGGGAGCCGCTGCCCACGGCGATCCTGGCGGGCAACGACCGGTGCGCGATGGGCGTGTTGATGGCCTTCGCCCGGGCCGGCGTGGACGTCCCGGGCGAGGTGTCGGTCGTCGGCTACGACGACAGTCACCTGTCGCACGTGATGCCGGTCGGCCTGACGACGGTCCGCCAGGACCCGGTACTCATGGCTGAGCACGCGGTGCGGTTCGCCGTGGAGCGGCTGGCGGCGGGGGACCGGGAGCCGCGCGAGGCCGTGATCGATCCGAAGCTGGTGGTACGGGGGACGAGCGGGCCGCCGCGGGAGGAGTGATCCCGGCCGGCGGCCTCGCGGCGGCGCGGGTCAGCCGAGCGCCCGGGCCGCTTCTTCGTCCTGGTGCGGGTCCGTCTCCTTGAGCTGGTACAGCTCGGGAAGAGGTACCTTGACCGGCTCTTGCGTGGTCCGTGCGATCACGACGACCACGGGCTCGTCCGGGTCGGGGTTCTCCTCGCGGTGCGGGACGAACGGCGGCACGAGGAGGAAGTCGCCGGGGCCCGCGGAGATCCGTACCTCCTGTTCGCCGTCGTGGAAGACGAACACGGGGTGGCCGCTGACCACGTAGATCCCGGCCTCCGACGCGCCGTGGTGGTGGTTGTCCGTCGCGCTCAGCGGTGGGTTCTCCACCAGTCCCATCCAGAGCTTCTTCGAGCCGACCGTGCTGCCGCTGATGGCCGTGTGGCCGTCCAGCTCACCGGCCCGGACGTGGTGGACGCGGTTGCCCGGCGGCCGGTTGCCGCCGCCGCTCGGGGTGGGGCCGGCGTCTCGGTAAGCGGTCATCGTGTGGCCTCCGTTCGCTGCTGTCGCCGGCCTTCGGCCGGTCGGGCAGCAGACTGCGACCACCGCGCCGGAACGACAACAGTTGTTGCGGAAACGGCAACGCCGACGCGCGACCCCGGGCGGGGGATGCGGACAGCCGGTCCTCAGTGGGCGAAGACCGTGCTGGCCAGGGCGACATGGACGGTCGTCCCGCCGAGGATGCTGAGCAGGGCGTTGCGGCGCCACAGGTGCAGGCCGGCGGTGACGGCCGGAGCGGCGAGCGGGGCCCGTGGCGCGCGGTTCCGTGAGGGGCAGGTCGCGCAGGCAGTGGACGACCAGGATCACCATGACGCCGGCGGGCATGCGCCCGCTGAGGTACTGGACGGTCGGGCTCGCGCGCAGCGGCGCGAGCACGGCGAAGGGCAGGGCGCGCAGAGCCCAGGTGACGGCGGCGGCGACGAGGATCGCGGCGACGGCGAACGAGGTCTCCCCTGCTCAGGGCGCGCCGCCACCAGGGCGGGGCCGGGAGTGCGGCGGGGCGTCAGTCGGCCGGCCGGGCGACCTCGACGTTCTCCAGCACGCCGAGGGCGTCGGGGACCAGTACGGCCGCGGAGTGGTAGGTGCTGACCAGGTAGGAGATGACGGCCTGGTCGTTGATGCCCATGAACCGTACGTTCAGGCCCGGCTCGTACTCGTCCGGGATGCCGGTCTGGCGCAGGCCCACCACGCCCTCGGCCGCCTCGCCGGTACGCATCGCGAGGATCGCGGAGGTGCCCTGGGGCGTGACCTCGATCTTGCCGCACGGGAAGATCGGTACGCCGCGCCAGGAGGGGATGCGGTGGCCGTTGACGTCGGTGTCGCCGAAGTAGAGCCCGCGCTTGTTGCACTCCCGGCCGAAGGCGGCGATGGTGCGCGGGTGCGCGAAGAAGTACCTCGTCTGGCGCCGCATGCTCAGCAGCTCGTCCATGTCGTCCGGGGTGGGCGGGCCGGAGCGGGGCGAGATGCGCTGGCTGTGGTCGGCGTTGTGCAGCAGCCCGAACTCGCGGTTGTTCACCAGCTCGTGTTCCTGGCGTTCGCGCAACGCCTCGATGGTCAGCCGCAGTTGCTGCTCGACCTGGTTCATCGGGTCGTTGTAGAGGTCGGCGACCCGGCTGTGCACCTTCAGCACGGTCTGCGCGACGCTCAACTGGTATTCGCGGGGCTCCAGTTCGTAGTCCACGAACGTGCCCGGCAGCACGGGCTCGCCGGTGTGCCCGGCGGCGAGCGCGACATCGGCCTCGCCGCGCCTGTTCTGCGGCCGTTGCCCCTCGGCCTGGCGCCGCTGGACGTGGTCGCGCAGCCGCTCGTGCTGCCCGGCCACTTCCTCGTACGCCTGGCGCGGCAGGGCCAGCACCGTGCAGGCGGTCACCGCACGCGCCGTGAATTCCCAGCTGCCGGGCTCGGCACCGATCACCTGACCACCGAAGAACCCGCCGTCGGCGACGACGCCGAGCCGGGTCTGCTCGCCGTACTTGCCGGTCCCGAGGCGCTCCACCTTGCCGTGTGCGATCAGGAGGACCTGGTCGGCGGGCTGCCCCTCCTCGGCGATCACCTGGCCCGGCTCGTACTCCCGCTGCTGGAACCGCTCGGCCAGGGCGCGCAGCGCCTCGGGGTCGTCGAAGCCGCGTAACAGCGACAGTTCCCCCAGTTCCGCGGGGACGACCCGGACATCGGCGCCCTCCTGGACGAAGGTCACCCGGCCGTCACCGACCGCGTACACCAGGCGCCTGTTGACCCGGTACGTACCGCCGCTCACCTCGACCCACGGCAGCATGCGCAGCAGCCAGCGCGAGCTGATGCCCTGCATCTGCGGCACGGTCTTGGTGGTGGTCGTCAGATTCCGTGCGGCGGCGACGCCGAGGCTCAACTGCGCCCGGCCTCCGTTCTGTTCCGGCTGCCCTTGCTGTTCCGGCGTCTGGGCGGTGGTCATCCCAAGGTCCCTTCCCGCGGTGTCGGTCACGCGTGCGGCATCGGCAGCGCGTACGGCATCGGTGACGCGTACGGCATCGATATCGCGTGCAGCACAAGAAGCCCCGTGCGGGTTGCCTCGGCACCGGAGCCCGGCCGCTCAAGTGAAGCAGCGGGCAACGAAGCCGGTCGACAGTCCAGGCGGAGCACGCAGCGCGATTGAGTCACCCCGGCGGGCCGCCCGGAAGTCGGCGAACTCCGGGCACCGGCACCCTGACGGCGGGGCGCGGGCGCGCCGAGAACGGCGGGAATCCTTCGCGGCCCGGCCGCCGCAAGTGGTCCAGACCCATTGACCTCAGGTCTGGACCAATCTACGGTGTGGCCACTCATCCCGGCCGTGACGCTCCCCCACCCGTCGCGGCAAGAGAGGACACCCCATGATCGGTAAGGCCCTCCGACTGCTGGGTACTGGACTTGCGCTCGTTCTCGCCGCGCAGCTTCCGGCTGCCGCCGCACCCGCCGTGCCGCAGGCCGACACCTGCCCGGTGAAGTCCCGCCCCACCGGCAAAGTGCTGCAGGGGTACTGGGAGAACTGGGACGGCGCGGCCAACGGCGTCCACCCCGGCCTCGGCTGGATCCCGATCACCGACCCGCGCATCGGCGCCCACGGTTACAACGTGATCAACGCGGCGTTCCCCGTGATCCGTTCGGACGGCACCGTCCTCTGGGAGGACGGCATGGACGCCACGGTGAAGGTCGCGACGCCCGCCGAGATGTGCCAGGCGAAGGCGAACGGCGCCACGCTCCTGATGTCCATCGGCGGCGCCGCGGCCGGTATCGACCTCAGCTCCGCCGCGGTCGCCGACCGGTTCGTCGAGACCATCGTGCCGATCCTGAAGAAGTACAACTTCGACGGCATCGACATCGACATCGAGACCGGCCTCACCGGCAGTGGCAACATCAACCAGCTCTCGGCCTCGCAGTCCCACCTGATCCGCATCATCGACGGCGTCCTCGCCCGGATGCCCTCGAACTTCGGCCTGACCATGGCCCCCGAGACCGCTTACGTCACCGGCGGCAGCGTGACGTACGGCTCGATCTGGGGCGCGTACCTCCCCGTCGTCAAGAAGTACGCGGACAACGGGCGCCTGTGGTGGCTCAACATGCAGTACTACAACGGCAGCATGTACGGCTGCTCCGGCGACTCCTACTCCGCCGGCACGGTCGCCGGGTTCACCGCGCAGACGGACTGCCTGAACAAGGGGCTGGTAGTCCAGGGCACCACCATCAAGGTCCCCTACGACAAGCAGGTACCGGGCCTGCCCGCGCAACCGGGCGCGGGCGGCGGCTACCTGACCACCAGTCAGGTAGCGCAGGCCTGGAACACCTACGGCAACCGCCTGAAGGGACTGATGACCTGGTCCCTCAACTGGGACGGCTCCAAGGGCTGGACCTTCGGCGACAACGTCAGGGCACTCCAGGGCCGCTGACACCGGCGTAGGCGCGGGCCGGCACTGCGGGTGCGCTGAAGGGCCGGCACTGTGAGTGCGCCGATGTCGTCCGCTGAGGGAGAGCACCGGATATGACCACCGAGGACCTGCTGGCCACCTGCTGGACCACCGCGGGCGCCGCCGCGCCCGACTCGCGCGACCAGCGCAGCCCGCTGAGGCTGCGGGAGCGGGCGGAAGCGGCGGGTGCCGCCGGGTTCACGGGCTTCGGCCTGCTCTACGCGGACCTGGTGGAGGCCGAGCGTACGTACGGGCTCCCGGGCGTCCGCGCTCTCTTCGAGGACAACGGGCTCGTGCACGTGGAGCTGGAGTTCCTGCTGGACTGGTGGACCGAAGGACCCCGGCGTGCCGCGTCGGACGTGGTGCGCCGGGACCTCCTGCGGGCCGCGGAGACGCTCGGCGCGCGCCACATCAAGGTCGGCCCCGATGTCGGGGACGGGCCGTGGGACCTCGACGTGTGGGCCGAGGAGTTCGCCGGCCTGGCCGCACAGGCGGACGGTGTGGGAGCCCGGCTCGGGATCGAGTTCCTGCCCTGGTCCAACATCAGGACCGTGCGCGACGGGCTGGAACTCGTCGCGGCGGCCGGTCACCCGGCGGGCGGCCTCATCATCGACGTCTGGCACACCGAACGCGCGCAGACCCCGCCGGCCGATCTGGCGGACGTACCTGCGTCACGCATCGTGGGCGTGGAGCTCAGCGACGCGGACAGCGAGGTCGTCGGCACCCTCGTCGAGGACACGGTCCGGCACCGCCGGCTGTGCGGCGAGGGCTCCTTCGCGCTGCCGGACCTCGTCACCGCGCTCCGCACGGCCGGCTGGAACGGACCCTGGGGAGTGGAGATCCTCTCCGACGCACACCGTGCGCTGCCGGTGCGTCAGGCCGCCGACGCGGCGTACCGGACCGCCGCTGAACTGCTGCGGTAGGCGGCAAGGGGGGCGGGACGGCACCGCGGCCGACCCGCTCCCCGCTGTCCCTCACCCCGTGGCCGGAAGGACCGTACGCGGCCGGACCGGGAACCCGGCCGCCCGGTAACAGCCGTCGATGAGCGCCATGGTGGTCAGCGCGTCCTCGGCACCGAGGACCGGCGGCGCGCCATGGCGCAGGTGCGCCGCGAACGCGTCGAGCTGGTAGGCGTACGAGGACCGGCGCCCGAGCTCCTCGGTGCGTTCGCCGGCGGCCGTGCGCACGGTGATCCGGTCGTCCTGGTGCGGCAGTACGAAGTCGGCCGCGGTGGCCTCGCCCCGCGTCCCCACGATCCGGCAGCTCGCCTGCCACGAGTCGTACGCCATGTGGCAGCGGACGCTGCCGGTCGCGCCGCCCGGGAACTCCAGGTCGGCGTCGAGCCATTCGTCGACCCCGGGCGCATCGGCCCGTTCGCCACCGCGCGCGGTGACCAGCCGTGGCGCGCCGCCCGCCCACGGAGCGAGCATCCGCTGGGCGTGCAGGCCGTAGCAGCCGAGGTCCATGAGGGCACCGCCCGCCAGCGGCAGCGACCAGCGCACATCGCTCTCCGCCGGCGCGGGCATCGCCACCACGGTCTCCACGTGCCGTAGTTCGCCCAGCTCCCCGCTGTCCAGCAGTGCGTGCAGCCGGCGGGTGACCGGGTGGAACAGGTAGTGGAAGCCCTCCATGAAGACGGTGCCCGCCCCGGCCGCCGCCTTCTGGACCTCGGCGGCCTCCGCCGCGTTGCTCGCGGACGGCTTCTCGGTCAGTACGTGCTTGCCCGCGGCCAGCGCCGCCAGGTTCCACGGCCCGTGCAGGCCGTTCGGCAGCGGGTTGTAGACGACCTCGACCTCCGGGTCGGCGATGAGGTCGGCGTACGAGCGGGCCACCCGCTCGACACCGTGCTGCCGCGCGAAGGCGGTGGCTCTGGCGTGGTCGCGGGCGGCCACGGCGACGAGGCGGTGGCCGGCCGTACGGGCCGGTGTGACGAGGGCCCGCTCGGCGATGCGGGCCGCGCCGAGGATGCCGATACGCATGGGCTCGTCCGTCATGCGGCACGCACCTCGTCGATCGTCACGGGTCGGTGCTCGCGCAACGACAGGGTGCACGCTTCCGCGATCCAGCTCGCTTCGACGGCGTCGGCAACGGTGCAGGGGGAGGGCCGGGCACCCGCGACGACCTCGGTGAAGGCGGTGAGTTCGGCGCGGTAGGCGGCGGCGAAGCGGTCCATGAAGAACTGGTGCGGGGGACCGCCGGGGAAGGTGGCGCCGGGCTCGGCGGAGCGCAGCGGCAGTTTGTCCTCCAGGCCCACGGCGATGCTGTCCTTCATGCCGTGCAGTTCCAGGCGCACGTCGTAACCACGGGCGTTGTGACGCGTGTTGGAGACGACGGCGATCGTCCCGTCGTCGAGGGTGAGCAGCGCCGAAGCGGTGTCGACGTCGCCGGCTGCGGCGATGAAGTCCGCGCCACGGTTGCCGCCGGCGGCGTACACCTCCGTGACCTCGCGGCCGGTGACCCAGCGGACGAGGTCGAAATCGTGCACGCTGCAGTCGCGGAAGATGCCGCCGGAGACCGCCACGTACGCGGGCGGCGGGGGCGCCGGGTCCAGCGTGGTGGACCGTACGGTGTGCAGCGGGCCGAGTTCGCCGCTCAGCACGGCCGCCCGCGCGGACGTACAGCCCGCGTCGAACCGCCGGTTGTAGCCGATGTGCACCTCGACGCCGCTGCCCTCGACCGCGCGCAGCACCGCCAGGCTCTCCTCGGTGCCGCGGGCCACCGGCTTCTCGCAGAAGACGGGGATACCGGCCTTGACGGCAGCGAGGATCAGCTCCGGATGTGCGTCGGTCGCGGCGGCGATGACGACGCCGTCGACACCGGCGGCGAGTACCGCCTCGGGGGAGTCGGCCGGGGTGGCTCCGAACCGCTCTGCCGCGGAGGCGGCGGTCGCGGCCACCGGGTCGGTGACCACCAGCGAGTCCACCACGTCCAGCCCGGACAGGGTCTCCGCGTGGAACGAACCGATGCGGCCCAGCCCCATGATGCCCATGCGCATGAAATGACGCCCTTTCAGCCCCGAGGGCCGGTCTGGTCGAGTCCGCCGACGACGTTCTGGTCCCAGTCGATGACCGAGCCGGTCACCACACCACTGCGGTCGGAGAGCAGGAGGACGACGAAGTCGGCGATCTCGTCCACCTGGCCGAGTCTGCCCATCGGCTGTGCCCGGGCGGCCTTCTCGCGCCAGTCGTCGCCCGCGCCGTGGTAGGCGCGCTGGGTCGCGTCCTCGCCCTCGGTGTCCGTCCAGCCGATGTTGAGGCCGTTGATACGGATGCGGTCCCAGCGGTGGGCGTGCGCGGCGTTCTTGGTCAGTCCGGCGAGACCGGCCTTGGCGGCGGAGTACGGAGCCAGGTGGGGCGGCCCGCCGTGCGCGCAGTTGGAGCCGACGTTGACGATGGTGCCCGGCGCCTTCCGGCCCTTCATGTCCGCCACCGCGGCCTGCATGGCGAAGAACGGCGCCCGCAGATTGACCGCCATATGCGCGTCGAACAGCTCCGGCGTCGTGTCCAGCAGCGAACCGCGGGAGGTCAGCCCGGCGGCGTTGACCAGGCAGTCGATGCGCCCGTGTGCCCTCACCGTGTGCGTGACGCTGCCCCCCGCCTGTACCGGGTCCGCCAGGTCGGCCCGCAGGAAGCGCGCGCCCGTGTCCGCGGCGAGCTTCTCGCCGACCTCGCTCCGGCGTCCGGTGAAGACGACGGTCGCGCCTTCGCGTACGGCCGCCCGGACGACGCCCGCGCCGACGCCCTGGCTGCCGCCGTTGACGAGGACGACCCGGTCGTTGAGCAGAGGGGTGTCGAGCAGTCCCATGTGCTGTCTCTCCTTCGGTCCTGGCGTCAGCTCCGGCGGCGCTTCGCGCCGGCCCGCAGTTCCTGGCGGAGCCGGCCCGGGGCCCACTCCTCGGCCACGGCCTGCCGGACGGTGTCCGCCTGGGAGGGCGGAGCGAGCCCGCCGACCGGCGGATCGAGGTCCAGGTTGGTGGGGAAGGGATACCCCTCGGCCATGACGGTGACCACCCGGCGCAGCCAGTCCTCACCGGCCCCCTCGGCCTTGCGGCGCAGCAGCACCGGGAAGACCGCGTCGACCATCGCCTCCCGGTCGACGGTCTCCATCGCGCGCCCGAAGGCGGAGGAGACCTGGAGCAGGTTGGCCATCCGCCTGATGTCCGCCGAGCGGTTGCGGCCCGCGGCGTGGAAGAGCGCGGGGTTGAAGAACACCGCGTCGCCCTTGAGCAGCGGGAGCTGGACGTGGTGGTCATCGAAGTACGCGACGAACTCCGGGCGCCGCCAGGCGAGGTAGCCCGGTTCGTACTTCTGCGAGTGCGGCAGGTAGAGCGTCGGTCCCGACTCGACCGGCATGTCGCAGTGGGCCACCGCGCCCTGCAGGGTCAGGACGGGGGAGAGGCGGTGGACGTGCGCCGGGTAGGCCGCGGCCTGCTCCTGGGTGAGGAAGCCGAGGTGGTAGTCGCGGTGTACCTGCTGGGCGGCGCCGCCGGGGTTGACCACGTTGATCTGCGAGGTCACCTGGTACGCGGGGCCGAGCCAGGCCTCGGCCACCAGTGCCAGCATGTCGTTGGCGTAGTAGTCGGCGAACGCCTCCGGTTCCCGGACGGCCATCTTGTCCAGCGCGTTCCAGACCCGGTCGTTGGCGCCCGGCGCGGCGAAGTGGTCGCCGCGCGCCCCGCCCGCCGCACGCTCCTCCTCGATCAGCGCGTCGAAGGCCGCTGACGCCCGGTCCACGACGGCGGCATCCGTGAAGGCGCGCTGGAGGACCACGATGCCGGGGCCGTCGAGAAGGGCCCGGACCAGCTCCTCCTGTACGGCACGGCGCCCTTCCGGAGTGCCGGTGAGATCACGCAGCCGGGCGCTGTCGTACAGGGGCACGTTCTGCTCGATCCCCTCGGCGGAGGGATGCTCGCCGGGATCGGTGCGCTGCTCGACCAGCGAACGGAACGACTCCAGATCGCAGTCGTCCTCGCTCAGCCACGCACGTGATCCCGCATCCGTGAGGGACATGACGGTCCTTTCGCCGTGCTTGCCTTCCTGTCAGTCTGATCAACTCGTCAACCTCATACAATCCTCATCGAGCCATCAAAAAGCCCTCACGTCTCCTCGAGGCCCCTCAAGGCCTCCAACGATTCCTGGAAAGAGTCATGCGGCATCCCTATCCGATCAGGGAGATCGCCCGTCAGGCCGGACTGAGCGAGGCCACCGTGGACCGGGTCCTCAACGACCGGGGCGGCGTACGGGAGAGCACCGTCATGGAGGTGCACCAGGCGGTCAGGGACCTGGAGCGGCAGCGGACGCAGGTGCGGATCGGCGGCCGCACGTTCATGATCGACATGGTGATGCAGGCGCCGGAACGGTTCTCGTCCGCGGTGCGCGCCGCGCTGGAGGCCGAACTGCCCGCCCTGCGCCCGGCGGTGGTGCGTGCCCGCTTCCACTTCCGGGAGACCGGGCGGGTGTGTGAGCTGGTCGCGACGCTGGACAGGATCGGTGAGCGTGGTTCGCAGGGCGTCGTCCTCAAGGCGCCGGATGTCCCGGAGGTCGTCGCGGCCGTCGGCCGGCTGACGGCCGCCGGCATCCCCGTCGTCACGCTGGTCACCGATCTGCCCGGCAGTGCGCGCCGCGCGTACGTGGGGATCGACAACCGGGCCGCCGGCACCACGGCCGCCTACCTCGTCGGCCAGTGGCTGGGCGAGCGTCCGGAGAACGTCCTCACCACCATCAGCCGGGGCTTCTTCCGGGGTGAGGAGGAGCGCGAGATGGGCTTCCGCAGCGCCATGCGCACCACCCAGCCGCACCGCACCCTGGTGGAGGTCACCGACAGCGACGGTCTGGACGCCACCCAGCGGGAGCTGGTCCTGGCGGCGCTGGAGCGCGATCCGGCCATCAACGCGGTCTACTCGATGGGCGGCGGGAACGCGGCGACCGTGGACGCCTTCGAGGACCTGGGCCGGGAGTGTGCGGTGTTCATCGCGCACGACCTCGACCAGGACAACACCCGGCTGCTGCGCGAAGGCCGCCTCTCCGCCGTCCTCCACCACGACCTCCGCCAGGACATGCGCCGCGCCTGCCAGATCATCATGCGGGCCCACGGAGCGCTGCCCGACGGAGGCCCACCGCTGCCCTCGGCCATCCAGGTGGTCACGCCGTACAACATGCCGCACACCATGCCGCCCGGGGGCCCGGTCATATGACAGAGCTGATCGCCGGACATCCGGCCCTCGCCTCCGCGGTGCTCCTCCTCGCTGCCGGGGTCGCCGCCGGACTCGCCGGCTCGATCGCCGGGCTCGCCTCGCTGTTCAGTTATCCCGCGCTGCTCGCCGCCGGCCTTCCGCCCGTCGCCGCCAACGTCACCAACACCGTGGCCCTCTTCTCCAACACCGTGGGCACCGCCGCCGGTTCGCGCGCGGAGCTCCGCGGCCAGCGCCGCCGACTCGTCCGGCTCGCCTGCATCGCCGCACTGGGCGGGGCGATCGGCGCCGCGCTGCTCCTCGGCACACCGTCGTCCGCCTTCGAGCTGGCCGTACCGTGGCTCATCGCCCTCGGCTCGGTGCTGATCCTGGCACGCGAACCCCTGCGGCGCCTGATCGCACGGCGCGGTACCGGCGGCACCGCCGTACCTCAACTTCCCATGGCGGCAGCGGTGTTGCTGGTCGGTCTGTACGGCGGCTACTTCGGCGCAGCGGCCGGCGTACTCATGCTGGCCGTGCTCTCCCTGTCGGCGGCCGAGCCGCTGCCGGTGACCAACGCCGTCAAGAACATCGTCACCGGCGCCGCCAACATCACCGCGGCCCTCGCCTACGCCTTCCTCGCCCCCGTCGACTGGGGCGCTGCGCTCATGCTCGGCCTCGGCTGCTTCGCGGGCGCCTGGATCGGCCCGGCAGTCGTCCGACGGGTCCCCGAAACCCCACTGCGGGTGGCGGTGGCCCTCGCCGGCCTCGGACTCGCCTGGAGCCTGTGGCGCGACGCCACCGCCTCATGAGCGAGGACGCGGGGGGGGGGGGCGGGTGCTTGCCGTGGCCCGCGCCTACGGGGAGCGGATGTCGGTTGTGCGCCGTGTCCCGCGCCCCTGTGGGTGCGGAGCCGTTGCATGTGAGGCCGTTTCCGGTGGGGTCGTGTCGTGTGGAGCCGTGGCGTGTGGGGCCGTTTCCGGTGGGGTCGTGTCGTGTGGAGCCGTGGCGTGTGGGGCCGTTTCCGGTGGGGTCGTGTCGTGTGGAGCCGTGGCGTGTGGGGCCGTTTCCGGTGGGGTCGTGTCGTGTGGAGCCGTGGCGCGTGAGGCCGTTTCCGGTGAGGGCGTGTCGTGCGGAGCCGTGGTGTTCATTCGGTGTTCGTACGTATGGCCCGCAGGATCGGTATGGCGGCGGCTCGGCGTCCTGGCCACAGGGAGGCGAGTACCCCGATCGCGGCGGTCGCGGCGAAGAACACCAGCAGTCGGCCCCACGGCATGACCAGGACGGCGCCCTCCTGACTCGCGACGGCCGCCGCGCCGACCGCACTGCCGGCCAGGAGACCGAGCCCCGATCCCAGCAGGGACACCACCACCGACTCCAACCGGAGCAGGGAGCCGACGCCGCGGCGGTCCAGGCCGATGGCGCGCAGCATGCCGACCTCCCGTATGCGTTCGAACACGGCCATGCCCATGGTGTTGGCCACGCCCAGGGCTCCGATCACCACCGTGACGCTCAGCATGGCGTACATGGTGGTGAGCATGGGCGCGTAGGCACGCGCGGCTTCCCGGCCCGCGTCGGCGTGGTCCTGCACGAGCAGGGCCGGGTTGTCGAGGGCCTGACGTATCTCCTCCTTCAACGCACCGAGGTGGCCGGGCTCCGCCTCCACCAGGACTGACGTCAGTGCGGCGGCGGGCAGCCCGCCCGGCCCGGTGCGGCCTGCTGAGGGCAGGGCATCGGTGGGCAGCAGCGCGGGGGACAGGGCTTCGGGACCGTCGTAGACCGCGACGATGCGGTGGCCGGCCGTGTCAGCCGCGCCGGCCTTCTCGCCGCTCTCCCCGGAACTCAGGTCCAGGGCTCCGGTCACCCGGTCGCCGACCTGCCAGCCGTGTGCCGCGGCGGTCTCGGCGGTGACGGCGATGCCCTGGCCGAGGCGGTCCAGTGAGCCCTCGCGCACGGTGATGCCGTCGATCCGGCCGACCGCGCCCGGGTCGATGGCCGTGGCAGGGAGGAAGGACCCGTCGGCGAGTTCCAGCGGCGCGTCCACGGTCGGGGTGACGGCTGCCACGTGCGGCAGCCGGGCGACGCGGTCCGCCGTGTCGTCACCGATCTCGGCGAAGTCGACCGCGGTGATCCGCAGATCCGTCGGCATGCCGGCTTCCGCCTCCCGCTCGGCCATGGCACTCAGCGAGTACAGGGCCACGGTGACGGCGCTGATCAGGGTGAGACCGACGGTCAGAGCGGTGGCGGTGGCGGCCGTACGCCGCGGATTGCGGCGCACGTTGGCCAGCGCGAGCGTGCCCC
Source organism: Streptomyces sclerotialus (assembly GCF_040907265.1). Classification (NCBI taxonomy): domain Bacteria; kingdom Bacillati; phylum Actinomycetota; class Actinomycetes; order Kitasatosporales; family Streptomycetaceae; genus Streptomyces; species Streptomyces sclerotialus. The sequence continues at coordinate 6,849,290 of NZ_JBFOHP010000002.1, forward strand.
GCACACCGGCCAGCCGGATCATCGGGGTACGCAGCAGCCGGGTGACACCCAGCGCGAGCAGCGGGGTGAGGATCATCAGCCCGGCCAGCAGGACCGGCACGGCGAGGGCGAAGAGGTCGGTGCTGCCGGTGGCGGCGAGGACGAGCAGCACGCCTGCCGCGGTGACCGCGAACCCGATGCGGTGACGGCGGCGCAACGAGGCGCTGGTCGGGGGCACGGACGTACGCAGTGCCGCCACCGGAGGCACGGCGGCGGCCCGGCGCGCGGGGACGTAAGCGGAGAGGCAGGTGACGCCGATGCCGACACCGAAGGCGGCCAGCAGTGGGGTGGGAGAGAGGGGCCGCAGCGGTGCGGCGGCGGTGGCCACGTCGCCGGTGGCACCGAAAAGGCTCCCCAGCGCGGTGGCGACGCCGATGCCCGCCGCATACCCCGCGAGGGAGGCGACCGCTCCGACCAGGACCGCTTCGGTCAGCGCCATCCGCAGGACGTAGCGGCGGGTGGCCCCGATGGCACGCAGCAGGGCGTGCTCGCGAGCCCGGGCGGCGCTGAGCATGGCGAAGGTGTTGCCGACCAGGAAGCTGGAGATGAGCAGGGCGATACCTGCGAAGATCAGCAGCAGCGTGCCGAGCTTCTTGCTGTCCGGGCTGTCGGCGGCCTCGGCGTCCAACTGGGCCCGGGTGACCGCCTGGAGCCCCGACGGCAGCAGCTTCGCGGCACGCTCGGCCAGGACGGCGGGGGAGGTGCCGGAGGCGGCGGTCAGGGTGAGGGAGGCGTACGCGCCGGGTGCGGGCGCGAACTGCCGCCCGGCCGTGGCGTTGTCGAAAGCGGTGAGAGTGCCGCCGCCGGCGAGCCGCGGGTCATGTGCCGTGAAGACGCCGGCGAGCCGGACGTCGCGGACCTTGCCGTTCACGATGACGCGTACCTCGTCGCCCACCCGGTAGCCGGTGCTGTCGGCGGACTGCTGGTCGATGGCGACCTCGTCGGCGGAACGCGGCCCGCGCCCTGACGTCATCGGGTACCGCGGATCGGCGCCGTGGCGGTCCGGTACGTAGTTGACGCCTCCGCCGGCCGACGGAGAGCCGACCAGCTCGCCGTCCGGGCCGACGAGGAGCGCGCGCCCCTCCAGAGTGCCGCGCGCCGCCGCGGCACAGGGCAGCGCGGCCAGCCGTTCTCTCAAGTCCTCGTCCAGCGGCGGGGCGGCGTCGGAGGAGTGCGGTCCCGGAGCGTCCGGATCGGCGCGTACCTCGACGGACACATCGGGGCGCGAGGCAGCCTGTTCATCGGTCATCGCCTGCCGCAGGGACTGGCTGTAGAGCAGGGAACCGCTGACACAGGCCACACCGAGCAGGACGGCGAGGACGGGCAGCGCGAAACGCAACTTGTGGCGCCGCACGGAACGCAGGGCGGTACGGAACATCGGAGGCCTTCGGGAGAGGGAGGACGAGAGGTCAGGCGAGCGGGAGTCGAGGCCGTGGCCCGGCGGGGCGCGGCAATCGTGGCCCGGCGGGAGCGGCAGTCGTGGCCCGGCAGGTGCGACTCCGCGTCAGCGGGTGCCGGCCGGCTCACGGGCGTCCAGGGACTTCAGCCGGTCCAGTACGCCGTCCGCCGTGGGGCCGGCCATCTCGTCGACGATGCGGCCGTCGGCGAGGAAGAGGGCACGCTCGGCGTAGGCGGCGGCCACCGGATCGTGCGTGACCATCACGATGGACTGGCCGAACTCGCGCGCCGATATCTTCAGGAACGCCAGGACGTCGGCGCCCGCGCGGGAGTCGAGGTTTCCGGTGGGCTCGTCGGCGAAGACCACCGCGGGACGCGGGGCGAGCGCCCGGGCACAGGCGACGCGCTGCTGCTGCCCGCCGGAGAGCTGATCGGGCCGGTGGTCGAGGCGGTCGTTCAACCCGACCGCTGTCACCAGAAGGTCCAGCCACTCCGGATCGACGGTACGGCCGGCGAGGCGGGACGACAGGGTGATGTTCTCGCGAGCGGTGAGCGTGCTCAGCAGGTTGTACGCCTGGAACACGAACCCGACGCGCTCGCGCCGTACGCGGGTGAGCTGTCTGTCGTTCAGCGTGCCCAGCTCGATGCCGCCGATCCGTGCCGTACCGGAGGTCGGTGTGTCCAGGCCGGCCAGGCAGTGCATGAAGGTGGACTTGCCCGACCCGGAGGGTCCCATGATCGCGGTGAACTCCCCTTTGCGGAAGGCGGCCGAGACACCCTTGAGCGCCTCGACCCTTGTTTCGCCTTCCCCATAAACCTTGGTCAGGTTCTCGGCCGACGCCACCACCGGCGCGGTCTCGGGCTGCGTGGTCATGTCGCGGCTGTGCGTGATCATGGTCGACTCCGGCGGTTGCTCGTGCGAGGAAAGGTGCGAGCTCGTGCGGTGGCGGTGATCCGCCGGCACCTGCTCACCGATCATCGGACGCGGCCGGGGTCCGGCGAATCAGCCGGAACGCCGATCCGTCGCCGCCCCGCCGCCGCGGGCACTCGGCCGTTCGGCCGAGGCGGCGGCCCGGCCGGACGCCGTAGCGTTCCATGGCATGAACCACTTTTTCGGTGACCGGCCCCGCCTTCGGCAGGCTCTGCGCTGCCTGGCGGCGGGCGTCCTGCTCGTCGGCCTCGTGCTGGAGGGGCTCGACACCCACTCCGTGCTGGTGGCAGCGGCCTGGATCGTCTCCGGCGGACTGTCCCTGGCGGCCCTTGCCGTACCCCGTCACCGCTTCACGCTGGTCGGCTTCGCCGCTGTGGCGGCCTCCTGCCTGGTGACCTTGGTGAACGCGCAGCTTGGACAGCGACCGGACGTCACCTTCGGCTTCATAGAACTGTGCGCACTGCTGCTGAACATCGCCCGTGCGTTGTGGCAGCGTCCGCTGCTCCCGGCATCGGTGCTGGCGTTGGGCGTGGCGGTCACCACCACCGTGATCATGTTCCGGCTGCCCGCCGAGCAGTGGCCCACCGTAGGCACCTTCGTCGTCCCCCTCATCTGGTTCGGGGCGCTGCTCATGGCGGGGCTCGGCCTCTACCTCCGTCTCCTGGACACCCTCCGGGCGCGTGAGCACGACGCCGGTCTCCAGGCCCAGCGGCTGGAATACGCCCGAGAACTGCACGACTTCGTGGCTCATCACGTCACCGCGATCATCGCCCAGACCAAGGCCGTACGGTTCGCCTCCGCCGCGGGCAACGCCCCGGAGCCGGAGGAGCTGGACCGGATGCTGGCCGGCATCGAAAAGGCCGGGTCGCAGGCGATGGACTCGATGCGCAGCATGGTCTCCGTACTACGCGACAGCGGCCGGACCGCCGCCACCCGCCCCGCCGGTGACCTCGGCACACTGCGCGAGCTCACGGCCGACTTCTCCGCCACCGGCCCGGCCGCCACGCTGGCGCTCGACCCCCGGCTCGCCGACCACGGCCTGCCGCCCGGCACCAGCACCACCGTGCACCACGTGGTGCGCGAGGCGCTGACCAACGTCCGTAAGCACGCCCAGGGAACGACCGCCGTGACCATCGACGTCCGCCTGCGCGACGACGTCACCCCGCAACGGCTCCAGGTGTCGGTGACCGATGACGGGCGGGGCCGGACCGCACGCGCCGAACACCTCGTACGAACGGGCCGGGACGCCGACGGCCGCAAGTCCGACGGCCACAAGTCCGACGGCCGCAAGTCCGGCAGCCACAAGTACAGCGGCCGCAAGCCTGACGGCCACAAGGCTGACGACTGCCTGGGAAAGGAGCATGACCTGGGAAAGTACGACCTGGAGAAGCACGACCTGGAGAAGGAGGACAACCTGAGAAACCTGAGAAACGAGTACGCCCCGGAGAAGGGGTACGCCCCGGAGAAGGGCTACGGCCCGGAGAAGGGGTACGCCCCGGAGAAGGGCTACGGCCCGGAGAAGGAGTACGGCCCGGAAAATGGCTACGGCCTCATTGGGCTGGCGGAGCGGGTCGAAGCACTCGGCGGGCAGCTCACCGCCGGCCGGCGGGGCGGTACCGGCTGGACCGTCTGCGCGGATGTTCCCTTCTCATCCGCATCCCTCCGAACCTCACCCGCGTCTTTCCGAAGCTCACCCGCATCCCTTCGGAGCTCATCCGCATCCCTCCGGAGCTCACCCGCGTCCCTCCGGACCGCCGCCGACGACGACACTCTGCGACCCTGACGGCATGACGATCAGGCTGCTCATCGCCGACGACCAGGAAATGATCCGCTCCGCCTTCCGCATGATCCTCGACTCCCAGCCGGACATGGAGGTCGTCGCCGAAGCGGCCGACGGCACCGCGGCCGTCGAGGAGGCGCGGCGGCTGCGCCCCGACGTATGCCTGCTCGACATCCGTATGCCGGGCCTCGACGGACTGGAGGCCACCCGGCTCCTGGCGGGTCCAGGAGCGCAGCAACCGTTGAACGTCCTCATCGCCACCACCTTCGACCTGGACGAGTACGTCTACCGGGCGCTGCGCAACGGTGCCTGCGGTTTCCTCCTGAAGGACGGCTCCCCGGCGCTCCTCGTCGAGGCCGTACGCGCGGCAGCCTCGGGCAACGCCATGATCTCCCCCTCCATCACCGTCCGCCTCCTGCAGCACATGACTCCCCCCGACACCGCTTCCGGGCCGAACGGCGCGGAGGGGAGGGCCGCCCGGGGCGGGTCCCGGTCGCCGGAGCCGACGCCGGCCCAGGGGACCGCCCGCCCCACCGAACCCCTGACCCCGCGGGAGACCGACGTCGTCCGGCTGGTCGCCCGAGGCCGCACCAACGAGGAACTGGCCGCCGAACTGTACGTGTCCCTCTCCACGGTCAAGACCCACCTGGGCAGCATCCAGCGCAAGCTCGCCGCCCGGAACCGCGTCGAAATCGCCGCCTGGGCCTGGGAGAACGGCATATGCAACGGCGGCTGATCGCAACTGTCCGCGGCCCGGGCGTCCAGCGTGGCCGGATCGCAGCGCCCGCAATGTCTGACCGCGAGGTTCCTCTTCAGCCGTCCTCGCGGGGTGTGACCACGGTGGCTGCCAGCGCGCAGACGCCGGCGAGGACGAATGCGGGTGCGTACCCGGTGGCCGTGATCAGGGCACCGGCGACCGGCGGGGTCAGCGAAGCGGTGAGGTTCTGCCCGGTGTTCTGTACGCCCATGGCGCGCCCGGCCCAGTCGGACCCGGCCAGTTCGGCGACCTGGGTGAAGGACAGGCCGTTGGTACTGGCGGACAGGCCGCACGTGAGTACCAGTACGACCCCTGCCGCCCAGCCCGGCCGGACGGCACACACGGCCAGACAGAGCGACAGCACCCCTACGACGCACGCCAGTTGACGCATCGGGCGCAAACGGCTGCCTATCCGGTCCGACCACCGGCCCACGCCGATCCGGCAGGCCGCTCCCGTCAGTTGGCCCAGCGCCATCAGCCGTCCGGCGTCCGTCGCCGACCAGTGCAGTACGTCGGTCAGGAAGACCAGCCCGAACGCGCCGGCGGTGAACTGCGGCCACACCATCAGCGCGCTGCCGCCATGGGTCCGCCACAGCCGGGGATCGCGGTACGGGTTCGCGGTGCGCCGCCCGGTCTTCTCCGCAGCCGTGGCCCGTGGCGGATCCACGACGAACAGGGCGACCAGCACCGTCACCGCGCCGGTGAGCGCCGCGGCGAAGCCGAGCGCGCCGAGAACACCGCTGTGCGCGGCCAGGGGCGGCATCACCAGTGCCGCCAGGCCCATGCCGAGGGGCGTGGAGGTCTGCCGTACCCCCATCGCCAGCCCGCGCTGCCGCGCCGAGAACCAGCCCAGTACCACCCGGCCGCTGGCCGCGGACACCGAAGCCCCGGCGGCGCCCGCCGCGACGAACATCGCTCCCCATGCCACGGGGCCGTGTGCCAGGAGGGTGCCGAGCAGGGCGAGCGTCATCAGCCCCAGCCCGGTGGTCAGCACACGGCGCTCCCCGTACCGGTCGGCGGCGGCACCCCACAGGACCAGCGTGAGAAGCAGCCCGGCCGTCGGACAGGCCACCAGGAGGCCCGACTGGGTCAGCGTCAGGCCGTCCTTTTCGCGCAGCGTGGGTACGAGGTAGGGCACGCCGTAGACGAAGACGAACGACGCCGTCTGCGCCGCGGTCCCCAGTACGAGCATCAGCCAGGGCCGCCCGCGGCGGTTCTCGACGGGGCTTTCCGCTACGGAGGGCCCGGCGGACGGAACGGGGGAAGCCATGGCGCATGCTCCTCATCTGCGGTCGGAACGCGGTCAGCCGCCGGACCACGCCCATCCCGGCACCCAGCCCGACGCCCACTCAACCTACGCTCGCATCCGCATGCCAAGACACCTCGTCTCGCCTGGTGGTCAACGTAGTAGTCAACGTGATGGTCGCCAAGGCGGTTGCCAAGGTGGTCGCCAGGGCAAGCCGGTTCGCCTCGGTCGACCTCGGTCACCCCCTCGGGCGGCAGGCTGGCTGGGATGTGCCGTTTATGGCGGAAGGTGACCGTCTTTGGCGTCATGTGCGGGAAAACGTCTCCTCGGACGGAGTCGACGTTCGTAGGATCTCTCCGGGACGGGCGGGCGGTGGTGTTTCCCTCTCGTGGCTCGCCTGACTCACCTGGCTCACCTGACGGTTCACCGGAGGGATGTGACGGCATGCGCCGGTCAGCAGGTGCCGTGGCGGTGGTGTTGGCGGTCGCGCTGCTCGCGGGGTGCGACATGACGGAGGGGCAGGACCGGGCCGTGGGTTGTGCGCGGTTCGCGCTGGCCGTGTCCGACGCCATCGGGGACCTCGAGCATGCCGTACTGGAATCCGCCCTCGACCAGGAGGCGGACGCGGCGGTGGATGCTCTCGACGCGGCGGTCGCTGAACTCACGGAGCGGTCGTCCGGCGCGGAGGTGCGGGAGGCCGCCTCCGCCGTAGGCGCGGCGGCAGGCGAGGTGCGCGCGGCGCTCGCCCAGAACCGCGAGCCCGACCTGCGACCGCTGCGCAGCGCCGGCATGCAGTTGGTCAGGGCATGCCCCAACGGGGCGCGGTAGCGAGTCCGGAGGTCGGTACGTCAGCACGGTCGCGTAAGGCGCTGGGTCCATAGGCGGACGCTCAGTAGAGCGGGGAGGCCCAGCCGCCGGGGTACCAGGGTTCGCGTTCTCCGCGGAAGGCGGCCGAGGCGAGGCGCAGTGCGCCGGGACGCAGTTCCTCGACGAGGCCCGCGGCGGCGAGGCCCGCGGCGGCGAGGTCCGCGGCGGCGAGGGCCGCCGGTGTGCTGCCGCCGAGGAATGCGGCGCCCGGTTCCGCTGCCGTCATACGCAGGTCGGCGGGGGCGGACGTCGGCTCACAGCTGACGTTCTCGCCCTCCGCCCGGAGCCGGTGGCGCCCGGTGTTCCAGGGGCAGAAGGGATCTTGCACGTCCAGGACGAGGTCGACCGGCATCGCGTAACGCCGTCCTGCCAAGGCTCGGTCGATGTCGGCCGGCCGCACCTAGAGCCGATCGGTCAGGGTGGAGTGGACCGTCCGAGGCTCGGCGAGCAGGTGCGGCAGCGGTTCGTCCGCTGCGCCCTCGTACTCGATCCAGGCGGCCAGGTCGATCCCGGCGAGGAAGTGCCACAGCGCGGCGTACGACTGGAGCGAGAGAGCCGCCAGTTCCAGCACCTGCATTACACCGGTGCTGTCGCCGCCGTGTGCGTCGGGTACGGACCGGTGGCGGTAGAGCGCGTAGCCGGTGGCTCGGCCGTCGCTGTCCTGATGCACCGCGGAACGCAGGGACGTGGCCGTGCCGCGCGTCTGCGGCCGGTCGGCGAGGCGGACCCGCCAGTGGCTCTCCTGCCGGTCGGGCCGGCCGGCCGTCGCGGCTCGCGCCTCGTCGTGGACCTTCTCGTTGACGGGGCGGGACCGGTTGACGTCCGGCAACTGGACGGTTCCGTTGCCGAAATCCACGCTCGGGCGGAAGCGCAGGGCACGCCGGTCGCAGCGCAGCCGGTTCCCGAGCGTGGCGCGGCCGTAGCCGTAACGTCCGTAGATGCCGGCTTCGGAAGGCCGGAGTGCGGCGATCGGCTACCGGCCGTTCTCGTACAGCTCCGTCAGCTGCCGGCGCATCATCGAGGTGAGGAGGGCGCGGCGCCGGTGCGTCGGGGCCACGCCCACGAAGGCGACGCCCGCCACCGGCATGACGCCCCCGGGGACGGTCAGTACCCGGCTGCAGACGGAGGCACCGGCCACCGGCCGGTCTTCGTCGAACACGGCGAGGGTCCGCTCCAGCTCCGTCGCGGCCCGCTGGTCGGCCAGCTCCTCCTCGGAGCGGTCCGTGCCGTAGGTACCGGCGATCATCCGCGCCCAGGGCACGAACTCGTCGTCGGTGACACTGCGCAGCGGGTACGGAGGGTTGGCCATCCGGTCTGTGAACCGGAACACCGGGCTGCTCGGCGACTGCTTTTCGGCCGCCGCTCACGGGGGGCGGACCCTTCCCCGCGGCAGCTCACTGCGGCAGCTCGCTGCGGCAGGGCGCAGACACCGGACGACGCGGACACCGGACGAGGCGGAGTGACGCAGAGCGGGGAATCACCGTGCGGACGTGAATCACCGTGCGGACGTGAATCACCGTGCGGACGTGAATCACCGTGCGGACGTGAATCACCATGCGGACGTGAATCACCATGCGGGCGTGAATCACCGTACGGACGTGAATCACCGTACGGGCGCGAACACCGTACGGGCCCCGGGCGTCGGGGTCAGGTCCTGGCGTGGGAGCGGACGTTGGTGTCGGTGACCGGCGAGCGGTCGACCTCGTCCTGGACGAGCAGTGAGAGCAGCGCTGCCACGGTCAGACCGGATTCGGCCGGGTGGCGCAGCACCTTGCTCGGATCGATCCGGTACGTGTTCGTCCGTCCCTCCCGTGTGTGGGAGAGGTAGCCGTCCCGCTCCAGGTCGGAAATGATCTTCTGGACGGCGCGTTCGGTGAGGCGGCAGTGTACGGCGATGTCGCGGATGCGGGCACTGTGGTTGTCGGCAATGGCCGCCAGTACTCGGGCGTGATTGGTGACGAACGTCCATCCGGTGTGTGGCTCGGGCACTCCATCCATGTGCCAACTCTAGCGACCGAGCATACGCGCATTCAAAAGCACGTACTGAGTTTCAGGTATTTATTGACGTGTGTAGTCTGCGGAGGGCAGCCTGATACCGGCGGTCTGGCACAGACGAGGGAGAGAGGTCATGCCGGAGCCTGCGCACTCTGAGCAGTCCCTCGGCGGGGAAGCAGTCGTGCCCACGAGCCCCCGCACCCCGGCGTCGGTCCCGCCGGTGCCCGCGACGATCGGCATCGCACCGGACGGCGACCGGGTGAGCGTGTCGATACGGGGGGAGCTCGACCTGGATGCCGCCCAGCGGTTCCGGCCCGACCTGCGCCATGCCCTCGGCTACTCGGTCAGCGGCATCGACCTGCACCTGCGCGAGGTCGAGTTCTGCGACTGCTCAGGCCTCAATCTGCTGCTCAGCCTGCACCGGCGGGCCATGGAGCAGTGCAAGACAGTCACCATGCGTTCCGGGAGCCGGGCGGTCGAGCGGGTGCTCGACCTGACCGGCTCGCGGGAACTCTTCACGCCCCCGAACCCAGACGGCGAGACCATGACACATCCTGCCGCACCCGACGGCGGCCCCTGCGTGGGTACCGACCCCCACACCGGCCAGGACCTGCACACCCTGGTCGCCCAACTGCGGCGGGCCATGCAGACCCGGCCGACCATCGACCTGGCCCGGGGCATCCTGATGGCCTCCTTCAGTCTGAGCCCCGAAGCGGCCTGGCAGGTGCTGGTCACGGCTTCCCAGAACACCAACACGAAGCTGCACCGGCTGGCCCATGACCTGGTCGGCACCGTCCAGGGGGACGTGCTGCCCGCGGGTGTACAGGAACACCTCGCGGCCGCGGTCGCCAAGGCGAACCTGGACGGGAGATCGAACGGGTCGGGTCGGTGACCTCGGCGAATCCGATGGCTCCGGCGGCCGCCGTGGCTGCGGTGGCCCTGGCGGCCTCAGCGGCCCCGACGTCCCCGGCCGGTCTGGCCGTTCGCCGACAGCCTCACCGTTGTCGGTCTGACCGTTCGCCGACAGCCTGACGGTTGTCCGCCGTACCGTTGTCGGTCTGACCGTTCGCCGACAGCCTGACGGTTGTCCGCCGTACCGTCGTCGGCCGGACCTTTCGCCGACAGCCTGACCGACTTCCGACCGCCACCGCCCCGGGGCCCGGCCTGCCGAGCAGGCCGGGCCCCGGGGCGTTCGCCTTTCAAGAGGTTGCTGTGCGAGGTGACACGCGGAGGGCAAGCGAAGGCAAGCGAGCGCGAGGGGGCGGCGAGTGGCCCGTTTGATCGATCATCGATCATTACTCGGCGGTAGCTATTGACCGTGGCGATCGGCGGTCTCTACGTTCTGTTGTGCGGAACAGAGGTTCCGTAATTCGGAAGGCCAGGAAGTGAAGTCACCCATGTGGTGGCGCCAGTTGAGGTCGCCGTCGACCGGTCCACCCCCATCGCCGGCCGTCCGTCCGACCGCCGGAGATGCCGCGGAAGCGCGCGGCACCTCCGGTTCCTCACCCAGGAACGTGAAAGGGGATCACCGTGTCCCAGCTCGACCAACTGCCCGACAGCGACCCGGCCGAGGTCGCCGAGTGGCGCGAATCGCTGGACGGCGCCGCGCGCACCGGCGGTCCGCACCGGGCCGCCTACCTGCTGCGCCGCGTCGCGGAGCACGCCGAACGAAACGCCATCGGCCTTCCGCCGCTCCTGGAGACCCCGTACATCAACACCATCCCCACCGCCGCCGAGCCCGAGTACCCGGGCGACGAGGCCATGGAGGCGCGGATCACCGCCTGGAACCGGTGGAACGCGGCGGCGATGGTCACCCGCGGCAACCAGCGCGGCGGACTCGGCGGCCACATGGCCACCTTCGCCTCGGCGGCCTGGCTCTACGAGCTCGGATTCCAGCACTTCTTCCGCGGGAAGGAGGCGGACGGCAGCGGTGACCAGCTGTACGTACAGGGGCATGCGTCACCCGGGGTCTATGCCCGCGCGTTTCTCGAAGGCCGCCTGAGCGAAGGCCAGTTGGACCGCTTCCGGCAGGAGGCGGGCGGGCAGGGACTGCCGTCCTACCCGCACCCGCGGCGGCTGCCCTGGCTGTGGGAGTTCCCGACCGTATCGATGGGCCTCGGCCCGCTCTCCGCGATCTACCAGGCACGGTTCAACCGCTACCTCCACCACCGCGGCATCAAGGACACCTCGCACTCGCACGTCTGGGCGTTCCTGGGCGACGGCGAGATGGACGAGCCCGAGTCGACCGCCGCGCTGGCGCTCGCCGCGCGCGAGGGTCTGGACAATCTGACCTTCGTCATCAACTGCAACCTCCAGCGCCTGGACGGCCCCGTCCGCGGCAACTTCAAAATCGTGCAGGAACTGGAGCGGCAGTTCCGGGCCGCGGGCTGGCACGTCATCAAGTCGCTGTGGGGCCGGGCCTGGGACGACCTGCTCGGACAGGACACGGACGGCGCGCTCGTACGGCACCTCGGCAGCATCCCCGACGGGCAGTTCCAGACCTTCGCCGCCCGCGACGGTGCGTACATCCGTGAGCACTTCCTCGGCGGGCGGCCGGAACTGAGCCACCTCGGGGAGCGGCTCACCGACGCACGGCTGGAGGAGATCGTCGGCACGTCGCGGGCCGGCCACGAGCCGCGCAAGGTGTACGCCGCGTACCAGGCCGCCGTCGAGCACAAAGGTGCGCCGACCGTCATCCTGGCGCAGACCGTCAAGGGCTGGACGCTCGGCCCCGGCTTCGCATCACGCAACGCCAACCATCAGATGAAAAAACTGTCGGGCAAGGAGTTCCGGGCGATGCGCGACCTGCTCGAACTGCCGATTCCCGACAGCAGGTTGAACGACGAGCTGGTGCCGTACGCGCACCCGGGGGCGGACTCCCCCGAAATCGCGTACCTGAGGGAGCGGCGCGCCGCGCTGGGCGGCCCGGCCCCGGCCCGCAAGGTCACTCCGAAACCCCTCCCCATGCCCGCCGACAAGGCCTTCGACGCGCTGAAGAAGGGGTCGGGCAGTCAGGAGATCGCCACGACCATGGCGTTCGTCCGGCTGGTCAAGGACCTGATGCGGGACAAGGAGACCGGTAAGCGCTGGGTTCCCGTCGTCCCGGACGAGGCCCGTACCTTCGGCATGGAGTCGCTCTTCCCGAGTGCGGGGATCTACTCGCCGCTCGGCCAGACGTACGACCCGGTCGACCGCGATCAGCTCCTCTACTACAAGGAGGCCAAGAACGGTCAGATTCTCAACGAGGGAATCACGGAAGCCGGTTCGCTCGCCTCGCTGACCGCTGCCGCGACCTCGTACGCGACGCACGCCGAGCCGATGATCCCGTTCTACATCTTCTACTCGATGTTCGGATGGCAGCGGACGGCCGACCAGTTCTGGGCGCTGGGCGACCAGCTCGGCCGCGGTTTCGTGATCGGCGCGACGGCGGGGCGCACGACGATGACGGGGGAGGGCCTGCAGCATGCCGACGGCCACTCGCACCTCATCGCCTCCACCAACCCGGCCGCCGTCTCCTACGACCCCGCCTTCGCGTACGAGGTCGCGGTGATCGTCAAGGACGGCCTCCGCCGGATGTACGGCGAGAACGCCGAGGACGTCTTCTACTACCTGACGGTCTACAACGAGACCAAGGTGCAGCCGCCCATGCCCGAGGGACTGGACGAGCAGGGCATCCTGCGCGGCCTCTACCGGTACAAGGCGGCCGGGAACGCCGCCGGGGAAGCGCCGCGGCTGCAGCTGCTCGCCTCCGGTACGGCCATCCACTGGGCACTCGACGCCCAGGCGCTGCTGGCCGAGGACTGGAACGTGGCGGCCGACGTCTGGTCCGCGCCGTCCTGGACGGAGCTGCGCCGGGACGCCTTGGAGTGCGACGCCGCACGCCTGAAGGGCGAGGACCGGACGCCGTACGTGACCCGCGCGCTGGCCGGTGCCGAGGGCCCGGTCGTCGCGGTCAGCGACTGGATGCGGGCCGTACCGGACCAGATCGCCCCCTGGGTCGAGCAGGAGTGGGTGTCCATCGGTACGGACGGCTTCGGCCTGTCCGACAGCCGGGAGAACGCCCGCCGGTACTTCGGGGTGGACGCCCCGTCGATCGCCGTGCAGGCGCTGGCCACGCTGGCCCGGCGGGGCGAGGTCGACCCGGAGTCCGTACGGAAAGCCGTCAGGCACTACGGGCTGGAGGGCTGACCGTGAGCACGGACGTCACACCGCCGATGACCGCAGGTTCCGCCCCGTACGTCACCCCGGTCGTCCGCGGGCTGGCATCGGCGCACGGGGTCGCTCTCACCACGGTCCGGGGCACCGGCGTCGGTGGCCGCATCCGCAAGCAGGACGTCATCGCCGCCGCCGAGGCCGCGAAGACCGCCGCTCCGGCCCCCGGTGCAAGCACCGGCTCCACCGGAGCCGGCGCGCCCTCTGCCCCGGCCGCCTCCGCCGCGCCGAAGGCTCCGGTCCTGGAGGCCTCGCCGCTGCGTGGCCAGACGGTCAAGATGCCGCGGATGCGCAAGGTCATCGGCGACAACATGATGAAGGCCCTGCACGGCCAGGCGCAGCTGACCTCCGTGGTCGAGGTGGACATCACCAAGATCATGCGGATGCGTGAGAAGGCCAAGGCCGGCTTCGCCGCCCGTGAGGGCGTGAAGCTGTCGCCGATGCCGTTCTTCGTCAAGGCCGCGGTCCAGGCGCTGAAGGCCCACCCGGTCATCAACGCCCGGATCAACGAGGACGAGGGCACCATCACCTACTTCGACTCCGAGAACGTCGGAATCGCGGTGGACAACGAGAAGGGCCTGATGACCCCGGTCATCAAGGGCGCCGGTGACCTGAACATCGCGGGCATCGCGAAGAAGACCGCCGAGCTGGCCGGCAAGGTCCGCGAGAGCAAGATCAGCCCGGACGACCTGTCGGGTGCGAGCTTCACCATCTCCAACACCGGCTCGCGCGGTGCACTGTTCGACACCGTCATCGTGCCGCCGAACCAGGTCGCCATCCTGGGTATCGGTGCCACCGTCAAGCGTCCGGTGGTCGTGGACCACCCGGAGCTGGGCGAGACGATCGCGGTGCGCCACATGACGTACCTGTCGCTCTCCTACGACCACCGTCTGGTGGACGGCGCGGACGCCGCCCGCTACCTGACCACGGTCAAGCAGATCCTGGAGGCCGCCGAGTTCGAGGCGGAGCTGGGCAGCTGAACGGCTGAAAGACGAGCGCGGTCCGTCCCGCCGCGCTCGTCAGGCGTCGTTCCCGGGGGCCGAGGTCTGCAGGTTGGCCATGGCGCTGCTCATGTGGTCGTGCAGGATGGCCAGTGCGGCGTCGGTGTCCGCGCGTTCTATGGCGTCGACGATGGGTGCGTGGTGGGCGGCGGACATGGTGACCTTGCGCTGCTCGCCGGCGGCGCTCATCACGACGACGCGGGTGGGGCCCTCCAGGTGGCGCCACGTCGTCACCAGCATCGAGTTCCGGGAGAGCTCGCAGAGGAGAAGGTGGAAGGCGAGATCGGCCTCCACCTGGTCCTCCAGGCCGCCGGACGGACCGAAGGCCTTCTCCAGGCGGTGCAGCGCCTCGCGCAGCGCCGTCACCGCCGCAGCGCGGTCGGGGGAGGCGATGACCTGCGCGACGGCGAGGCCTTCGAGGGCTTCCCGCACCTGGAACAGCTCGCGCACTTCCCGCGGTGACAGGGCGCGGACCCGCAGCATGCCGCGGGCGCCGGCGACGACCAGCCCTTCCTGCTGCAGGTGACGCAGCGCCTCCCGCACGGTGCCGCGGCTGACGGACATACGCGAGGCGATCTCCACCTCGCCCAGGTGGTCGCCGGGGCGGTAACGGCCCGTGGTGATCGCGGCGCGCAAGGCGACCAACGCGCGCTCGCGCAACGTCGACCGGTCCAGATTCGGCAATGCCGGTACGGTCACGCCGTTTCCCCCTTCAGTGCTGTGCGGTGATGCCTGCGCGGATACGGCGGCCCGCGGTCCCGGGAAGTCTACTGTCAACAGTCAACGTCCGGCATCACGTCCGGCATCACGTCCGGCATGACGTCCGACCATGCGGACGTGGTGGTCATCGCGTGCCCGCGCCTCCTCCGTCGCCGCGGCAACCGCGTGTAACGCCCAAGTGAAGAAGGTGCTTCCGGAGCGTTGACAAGCGCCACAGCGGCGCCCAGTATCGACGGCATCTGTTGACTGTTAACAGTCAACAGCGCAGGCGGACGCATGGCGATCGAGGAGGATCCGCATGGTCAGCTCCATCCCACCACCCCAGCCACCACCGGCCCGGCCACGGGCGGAAGGTTCACCGGAACGCCGCAGGGTCGCCGTCGGCTGCGGCGTCGGCGCGGTCATCGAGACGTACGACTTCATCGGCTTCGGTACGGCGGCCGCGCTCTACTTCGGGGACGTCTTCTTCCCCGGCTCCGAGCCGCTGGCCGCGACGCTGCTGTCGTTCGCCACCCTGGGCATCGGCTTCGCCGCCCGCCCCCTGGGCGGCATCATCGCCGGCCACCTCGGGGACCGCATCGGCCGCAAGCCGGTCCTCGTCGGCTCCCTGCTGATCATGGGCGTCGCGACCGTCCTCATCGGGTGTCTGCCCACGTACCAGCAGATCGGCCTGTGGGCGCCGATCCTGCTGGTCGTCGTCCGCATCGTGCAGGGGCTCGCCTTCGGTGCCGAGTGGGGCGGCGCCATCCTGATGACCTTCGAGCACGCGCCATGGCGCAAACGCGGCCTCTACACCGGCATCACGCAGGCCGGGTTCCCCGTCGGGCTGCTGCTCTCCAACCTCGCGTTCCTGGTCAGCACCCGCACGCTGGACGGCTCCTGGGCCTGGCGGGTCCCCTTCCTGCTGAGCGCCGTACTGATCGTCGTCGGCATCCTCATCCGGCTGAAGATCGACGAGTCGCCGGAGTTCGAGGAGCTCAAGGAGTCCGGCGAGGTCGCCAAGAACCCGCTCCTGGAGGTGCTCCGCGACGACTGGCGCAACGTCCTGCGCGCCTTCTGCCTCCGTGCCGCCGAGACCGCCGGCTACGCCGTCTCCGTCACCTTCGTCCTGTCCTACCTGGACGACGACACCGCGCCGGACGTCTCGGGAACCGTCTCCCTCACCGCCCTGGTGACGGCCGCGGCCCTCGGCATACTCGCCACCGTCTTCTGGGGCGGCCTCTCCGACCGCATCGGGCGGCGCCCGGTCTACCTGCTGGGCTCGGCGGTCACCCTGCTGTGGGGCGTGCCCATGTTCCTGCTCGTGGGCACCGAAAGCGCGGCGCTCGTGCTGCTGACCTTCGTCGTCAGCTACTGCGTCTGCCAGAACGCCCTGGCCGGCGTGCAGGGCGCCTGGTTCTCCGAGCTGTTCGCCACCAAGACCCGTACGGCCGGCACCTCCCTCGCCTACCAGCTCTCCGCGGTCGTCTCCGGCTTCACCCCCATGATCGCCACCGCCCTGTACTCCGCCACCGGCTGGGCGGGCCCCGCCGTCCTGTTCAGCTTCTACGGCCTGCTCGGACTGCTGGCGACGCTCGTGACCCGTGAGACCTGGGGCGCACGGGACCGGGCAGCGGCCGTCCGCGCCGAGAGCGAAGAGGCGCCTTCGGCGATATCCGCCCCCGCGGGAGCCGGAGGCCGGTGACCGGCGGCCCCCTGCCTCGACCGATCCCGACGCCCGCCCCGCGTGCGTCGTCACCTCATCACCAAGGAGCACGGGAAGTGACCTCCACCGAAACCACCCTCAGCCCCGGCCGCGCGGCCGCCCCCGCCCGTACGGACGCCGCCGGCGGCACCGACCGCACGCAACGCGTCAGCGCCCTGCACGACGCGGCCCACCGCATCCGGCGGCACGCCCTGGACATGGGCGAGGTCCAGGGCCAGGGGTACATCGGCCAGGCACTCGGCGTCGCGGACGTCCTCGCCGTCGCCTACAAGGACGTACTCAACTACCGTCCGGACGAGCCCACGTGGCCGGAGCGGGACCGGTTCCTGCTCTCCATCGGCCACTACGCCATCGCCCTGTACGCCGCGCTGGCCGAGGCCGGAATCCTGGACGTCGAAGAGCTGTCCACGTACGGCAGCGACGACTCGCGGCTGCCCATGTCGGGCATGGCCTCCTACACCCCCGGCATGGAGATCTCCGGCGGCTCGCTCGGCCACGGCCTCGGTGTCGCGGTCGGCATGGCACTGGGCCTGCGCCACCAGGGCAGCCCGGCACGTGTCTACAACCTGCTCTCCGACGGCGAACTCGACGAGGGTTCCACCTGGGAGGCGGCGCTGGCCGGCGCCCACCACGGCCTGGACAACGTCACCGCCGTCGTCGACGTCAACGCCCTCCAGGCGGACGGCCCGACCGCGGGTGTGCTGCGCACCGAGCCCGTCACCGAGAAGTGGGAGGCGTTCGGCTGGCACGCGATCCGGGTGGACGGCAACGACATCGACGCGCTCGTCACCGCCTTCGACACCCTGCGCGCCCACCGCGGCTCGCCCTCGGTACTGATCTGCGACACCCGCATCGGGCGCGGCGTGCCCCTGCTGGAGACCCGCGAGAAGGCGCACTTCATGCGGGTCGAGGAGCACGAATGGCAGGTCGCCCGCGACCAGTTGGACCAGTCCTACCACTCCGCCCGGAAGGGAACCGACGCATGACCGCCCCCGCCACCGCCACGAACACGCCCCGCAAGCTCACCACCTCAGCGATGATCGCCTCGATCGCGGAGGAGGGGCAGCGCACCACCAAGGCGCCCTTCGGGCACGCGCTGGCCCGGCTCGCCGAAGAGCGGCCCGAGATCGTCGGGCTCTCCGCCGACCTGGCCAAGTACACCGACATGCACATCTTCCGGGAGGCCCACCCGGACCGGTTCTTCCAGATGGGCATGGCGGAACAGTCCATGCTGGGCGCCGCCGCCGGCCTGGCGGAGGTGGGACTCGTACCGTTCGCCTCCACGTACTCCGTCTTCGCCACCCGCCGCGCCTACGACTTCCTGTGCCTGGACATCGCCGAGCCGGGACTCAACGTCAATGTGGTGGGCGCGCTGCCGGGCCTCACCACCGGTTACGGACCCAGCCACCAGGCCACCGAGGACCTGGCCATCCTGCGTGGCATCCCCGGCCTCACCATCGTCGACCCGGCCGACTCCGTGGACATCGAACAGGCCGTACCGGCCCTGGCCGCCAGCCCCGGACCGACCTACCTGCGGCTGTTGCGCGGCGCCGTGCCGACCGTGCTCGACGAGTACGGCTACCGCTTCGAACTCGGGAAGGCCGCGGAGCTGCGCACCGGCCGCGACGTGCTGTTCATCTCGACGGGCCTGATGACGACACGTGCCCTGACCGCGGCGCAGGAACTGGCCGCCGACCACGTCGACGTGGCCGTCCTGCACGTACCGACCGTCAAGCCGCTGGACACCGAGGCGATCCTGCGCGAGACGGCGAAGGGCCGGCTCGTGGTCACCCTGGAGAACCACACCGTCATCGGCGGCCTGGCCGAGTCCGTGGCCTCCTGCCTGGCCTGTGCCGGAGCGGGCGTACGCATCGTGCCCATCGGCCTGCCCGACGAGTTCCTGGCCGCGGGCGCGCTGCCCACTCTGCACGACCGGTACGGACTGTCGGTGGCCGCCATCAAGGCCCGCGTACGGGAAGAACTGTGACGGCGGCGGTACCCGGCACCGGCACCGGTACGGCCGCCATCGACCCGCGGGTCGGCTGCAGCACCATCTCGCTGCGCGGCCTGCCCCTGGACGATGCCCTCCGCCACATCGCCGCGGGCGGTTTCACCGAGGTCGACCTGGGTGCCCTGCCCGGCGTCTGCGACCACGTGCCCGTTCCGCTGCCCGAGCAGCGCGTCGAGCCGATCGCCGACGTGGTGCGGGCGAGCGGACTGCGTGTCCGCACGGTCAACGCCGACATCGGCCCGCTGGAAGAACTGGCGTCGGCCCCCGAACTGATCGAGGACCGTTTGCGCCCCCTGATCCGCCTCGCTCAGGCGACCGGCGCACCGGCGATCACACTGCCCTGCGGAGCGCATGGCACGCACAGCCGCGACCACGCCGACGACGAGGACGCCGTACGGGCCGTCGCTCGTGCCCTGACGCTCGCGGCGCAGGCCACGACCTCCGTGGGCGTGGCCCTGTACGCCGAGGCCCCGCACGTGCTCCGGCTGTGCAGCGACCTCACCCGTGCCCGGCGGCCGGCCGAGGCGTCGGGCACCGCCCCGGTCGGGATGGTGCTGGACACCAGCCACGTCGTGGCCTCCGGTGGCGACTGCGTCGAGGCCGCGCGTGCCTTCGGCGGCCGCCTCGCCCATGTCCACCTCCGCGACGCCGTACCGGGCGACATCCACCGCAGCATCGGCCGCGGGGACGTGGACTTCGCCGCCCTGGTCCGCCACCTGACGACGACCGGCTACGACGGCCACTACAGCCTCGAACTCGAAACCCACGACGTCACCGACGACCAGCGCCCCGCCGAAGCCGCCAGGGCCGGCGCGGTGCTCTCCGGCCTGCTGCGCAACGCCTTCCCGCCCGCACACTGAATCCCGAAGGACGTACACATGACCACCGCCTCCGCCACCCCCCGCACCGCCATCGTCACCGGCGCCGGTTCCCGCCGGGGCATCGGCCGGGCCACCGCGCACGCGCTGGCCGCCGACGGTTACCACCTCGCCGTACTGGACCTGGACAAGGAGGCCGCCGAGGACGCCGCCGCTCAGGTGGCCGAGGCGCACGGCGTGCAGGCGCTGGGCCTCGCCGCCGACGTGACCGACCCGGACGGGGTCGACGCCGCGGTGGCATCCGCCGAGGCCGCGCTGCCGCCGGTCGGCGCCCTGGTCAACAACGCCGGCATCACCTCGCCGACCCGCTTCCTCGACGTCTCGGCCGAGGAATGGGACCGCATCTTCGACGTCAACGTGCGCGGCAGCTTCCTCATCACCCGCCGGGTGGCCCCGGGCATGGCCGAGCGCGGCTTCGGCCGCATCATCCACCTGTCGTCGGTCTCGGCCGAACGGGGTGGCGGCGTCTTCGGCGGCGTCGCCTACTCGGCGGCCAAGGCGGCACTCCTCGGCTTCTCCCGCGCGCTGGCCCGCGAACTCGGTCCCTCCGGCGTCACCGTCAACTCCGTCGCACCCGGCCTGATCGACACCGACATCACCGCGGGCAAGCTCGACCCCGCACGCAAGGCCGCCATGATCGAGGACATCCCGATGCGCCGCGCCGGCAGCGTCACCGACGTCGCCGACGTCATCGCCTTCCTGGCCCGCCCCGCGTCCGGCTACCTCACCGGCGTCACCTACGACATCAACGGCGGGTCGCACATCCACTGAGCGGCACTGAACGACACCGGACGGCACCCGGTGGCCGCCCCGGCTGTCCGGGGCGGCCACCGACACGGACGTGCCCGTCGTGCCGCGCGCCTGGCAGCCCGTCAGGTGACGTCGGTCAGCTTCCAGCGCTGGTTGGCGCCGGAGTTGGGCTGCCAGGTGGTGACGGCGGCGCCGTCGTGCGTGGCCTGGCCGCCGACTTCCAGGAGCTTGCCGGTGGCGGCGTTGACCAGGGTCCAGGTGCCGTCGCCGGTGGTCGACATCGTCCACTGGGTGGCCGCGTCGCGCCGGCCGGTGTCGCGTTCGAGGACCGGGACGTCGTCCCGGACGGCCAGGCGCCTGTCGCCCGCCGCATCGGTGAAGACGTACTGCTGCCGGTTGCTGTGGTCACCGCCGCCGGTCTGGCGCAGCCGCCACCGCCGGTCGGTTCCGGACGGGTCCGCACCGGTGACGACCAGGTGCTTTCCGTCGTCGGCTGCGGTGAGGGCCTTGCCGCTCTGCACGCCGGTCAGTTCGTACGTACGGCCCTCGCGCAGCAGCGGTGCGTCCTTCGCGACGCCGGACACCCCGTCGACGAGGAAGGAGGTCACCGACTGCGCGGGCACCGTGAAGGTGGCTTTGCGGCCGCTGACCGGCAGGGCGTCGTGCCGTTGGAGTCCGCCGTCCGCGCTGGTCACGACCGGGGTGACGGTGGCTCCCGGGGCGATGCGCCGGAACTTCGAGAGGTCGAGGGTCACCGTTCGGGTGTCCGTGGTGCGGTTGACGTGGACGACGGTGGCGGCGTCGCCCGAGCGGGAGACGGCGGCGGCGCTGGCGGTGTCGTCGACCTTGACCAGGCGGTCGCCGGGCTTGATGAAGTGGGTGAAGTTGCGTGCCGTGTCGAACTTCGTGTTCGTGCGGAGCGGGCACGTCTCCAGGGTGTCCTCCGCGGTGCAGCTGAACGGGATCTGGATGCTGCCCCAGTTGCCGCCCTTCGCGGACTCACCGCCCGGCTTCATGTTGTCGTAGTCCTCGACGGGCTGCCAGAACACCCAGGCACGCGGCTCCAGTTCGCGCAGGTCGTCGACGATCTGCTGGGCGAGGCCGAGGCCGGGCCGCATGTCGGTGAAGGACTGCCCGTCGCCCCAGTCGCCGCCGACCTCACTCATCCACAGCGGCTTGCCCGCGGCCTTGGCGAGGTCGCGGACCGTGGTACGGCCGCCGGTGCCGTAGGTGTGGACGTTCATCCGTGTGACGCGGTCGCGTACGTCGGCGGGGTAGGTGTTCCAGTTGCGCGCGAAAATGGTGGGGTTGGTCTCGTCCATCGCGGATATCCGCGCGCGGGTCTTCGCCTTCTTCAGTGCGGGCGCGAGGGCACGTATGACCTTCTGCTGCAGTTCGGGGCCGATGTGGGCGCCTTCCTGGCGGCCGCCGACCGGCTCGCCGTCGGCGCCCAGCCGGGTGCTCCAGTAGGTGGTGTCGGGCTCGTTGAACGGGTCGACGGTGTCGACCGTGATGCCCTCGGCCTTCTCCAGGCGCTCGGTGGCGCCCGCGAGGTAGGCGGCGAAGTCGCGGACGGACTCCTCCTTGAGCTGGTCGGTACCGGCGTCGAAGCCGCCGGAGACGTAGCCGCTCTCCGTCATGAAGTACGGCGGCGAGTTGCTGAACGTCTCCCAGTGGTCCACGTCGTCCTTGATCCGCTCCACCCACCAGCGCTGTGTCGCGTCGGCGTCCGGCTTCCAGTCCGCCGGGTCGTCGGCGTCCCACCAGTCCGTGTCGTCGCGGGTGGTGCCCTCCGGCGCCTGCCACCAGCCTTCGACGGCGCCGCCGGCCCGCAGGTAGTCCTTGACGTCGGGCGCGTTGCCGCCGCCGATGTTGTAACGGGCGATGTTCAGCGCGAGGCCGTCGTCGCCGAAGAGGAGGTCCGCGAGCTTCTCGCGGATCGGCTCGGGATAGCCGCCGGTGACGTTCGCGAACCAGACGAGGCTGGTGCCCCAGCCCTCGAACTTCTCCTGCTGGTACGAAGGGTCGGGCCGGACGGTGACGGCGGAGGGCGCCGCCGCGGCCGGTGGCGGGACCGTGAGCAGGGCGGCCGCGGTCGCCAGCGCTGCGGTTCCGGTGACTCCGAGGAATCGTCTCGTGCGGGTACGGCGTGCCAACGTGTACTCCCAACTCGTCCACTGGGCGGGTCGTTGGTGCGGGTGGGTGCGTGCTGTCACCGCTCAGGGCGGGGCTGCCGCAGGACGGCGACCTCCCGGGGCGGCAGGACCAGGCCGTCGTCCGCCGCCGGGCCGGCGAGCACGTCGCCCGTCAGGCCGGGCAGCGCGACGGGTTCGTCGGTGCGGTTGACCAGGAACAGATAGCGGTTCGCCGCGTCCCGACGCACCGTCAGTTCCACCGCGCCGGCCGCTGCCGAGGGCAGTTCACCGGTCACCCCGGCAGGCGCCAGCAGCTCGGGCAGCAGTCCGGTGAGACCGTCGGCGCCGAGGCGGGTGGAGACGTACGTGGCCGAGCCCCGCCCCGGCGTACGGCGGGTCACCGCGGCGCGTGCCGCGTACGCCCCGGTGCGGTACCGGGCGAGGACTTCCACGTCGGGCGCGGTGACGGTGATGCGGTCGGTCCACAGCGTGCCGGTCGTCGCGTTGTCGAGGGCGACGGACTCGCCGTCCGGCAGCGGCCCGAACTCCTCGACGCGGATGCCGAGCAGGTCGCGCAGGGCGCCGGGGTAGCCGCCCAGCCAGATGTGGTCGTTCTCGTCGACGATGCCGGAGAAGTAGGTGGTGACGAGGTGGCCGCCGCCCTCCACGTAGTGGGTCAGTTCCTTGGCGAGCGCGGCGGGGACGACGTGCAGTACGGGCGCGATCACGAGGTCGTACGTGGCGAGGTCGGTGCGGTGCGCGGGCACGACGTCGGTACGGATGCCGAGGCGGAGCAGCGCCGAGTACCAGTCGAGGGCTTCGCGGTGGTAGGCGAGGCGGGACGTGGGGTGGGAGTCCTGTTCACTCGCCCACCACGAGTCCCAGTCGAAGAGCACCGCGACGCGGGCCGGCTCACGCTCGGAGCCGGCCACCGGCGCGAGCGCCCGCAGCGTCCGGCCGAGGCCGGTGACCGCGCGGAACACCTCGCTGTCGGGCCCGGCGTGCGGCACCATCGCCGAGTGGTACTTCTCCGCGCCCGCCGCGGACTGCCGCCACTGGAAGAAGCACACGGCGTCGGCGCCGTGCGCGACGTGCAGCAGCGAGTCGCGGGCGAGGTCACCCGGGCGCTTGGGCACGTTGACGGGCTGCCAGTTCACCGCGCTGGTGGAGTGCTCCATCAGGAACCACGGCCGGTGGCCCGCGATGCCGGAGGTGAGGTTGGCGGAGAAGGACAGCTCGTCACGGTCCTGCGGGCCGGGCACGACGTAGTGGTCGTTGGCGACGAAGTCGACCTCGCCGGCCCAGTCGGCGTAGTCCATGCCCTTGATGCCGGGCATGACCATGAAGTTGGTGGTGACGGGCACGTCCGGGGTGATCTCCCGCAGTACCTCCCGCTCCGCGCGCAGATGGTCCTTGAGCGCATCGGAGGAGAACCGCTTGAAGTCCAGTTGCTGTGTCGGATTGGGGTGGGAGGCGGCGAGCCGCGGGGGCAGGATCTGCTCCCAGTCGCTGTAGTGCTGTGACCAGAAGGACGTGCCCCAGGCGTCGTTGAGCGCGTCGAGCGTGGCGTAGCGTGCGCGCAGCCAGGCACGGAAGGCACGCGCGGCGTCGTCGGAGTAGTCGTAGACGTTGTGGCAGCCCAGCTCGTTGTTGACGTGCCAGGCCGCGAGCGCGGGGTGGCCGGCGTACCGGGTGGCGAGGGTGCGCACGAGACGCAGTGCGTGGGTGCGGAAGACCGGCGAGGTGGGCCGCCAGTGCTGCCGCGCGCCCGGCCACACCGTCTCACCGGTGGCGGTCACCGGGAGGACCTCCGGGTGCGCTGTGGTGAGCCAGGGCGGCGGGGACGCGGTGGCGGTGGCCAGGTCGGCCCGGATACCGCCTTCGTGGAGGAGGTCCATCACCTCGTCGAGCCAGCCGAAGTCCCAGGTGTGCTCGGCCGGCTGGAGGCGGGCCCAGGAGAAGATCCCCAGGGAGACGATGTTCACGCCGGCCTCGCGCATCAGCCGGACGTCCTCCTCCCACACCGCCCGTGGCCACTGCTCGGGGTTGTAGTCGGCGCCGTAGGAGAGACGCGGGGTGCCGTCGCTGCCCGGTGCGTAGGGGAACCGGGACGGGTGGCGGGAGGTCATGCGGGTCCTTCCGGTGGTGTTCGGGTGCGGCCGGGCTGCGGTCACTTCCGGACGGTGAAGCCCTGCTCCGTGCCGTACTTGGCGGACGCGTCCTGCCATGCCTTCAGGCCCTCGGACAGCGGGGTGCCGGAGACGTAGGCCTTGCCGACGGTGTCGTTGAAGACCGAGTTGGCGTACACCTGGTACGGCAGGTACTTCCAGTCGGTGCCGACGTTCGCCGCGGCCTCGGCGAAGACCTTGTTGGCCTGCTGCCCGCCGAAGTACGGGAATTCGGTGTTCCGGAACTCCTCGGAGTTCAGGTCCTCGGTGGTCGCCGGGAACGCCCCGCCGTCGATGCGGGTCTGCACGCCCTTGCCGGCGTTGGCGTACTCCACGAACGCGTAGGCGAGTTCCTTGTTCTTGCCGAGTGTGGGCAGGGCGAGGGAGCTGCCGCCGTTCTCCGCGCCGGCCTCGGCGCCCTCGGTCCACTGCGGCAGCGGCGCCGCGCGCCAGTCGCCCGCGGCGTCCCGCACGCCGGACGCGAAGTTGGCGGGCATCCAGGAGCCGGCCGGCAGGGTGGCGAGGGTGCCGTCACCGAGCGCCTTGTACCAGTCGTCGCTCCAGGGCGTGAAGGACGCGAGGAGCTTCTCGTCGATGAGCTGCTGCCAGGTTCTGGTGTACTGCCGCGCGCCCCGGTCGGTGAAGTCGATGCGGACCTTCGTGCCGTCGACCTGGTACGGGTGCGACCCGGCCTGCCACAGCAGGCTGGTGGTCAGGCCCGCGTCACCGTTGTCGCTGGTGATGTACGCCTTCGGGTTCGCCTTGTGCAGCTTGCGCGCGGCCTCGACGTACTCGTCCCAGGTGGTGGGCACCTCGATGGCGTACTTGTCGAAGACCTTCTTGTTGTAGAAGAGCGCCATCGGCCCGGAGTCCATCGGCAGGCCGTAGATGCCGGCACCCGACTTCACGGAGTTCCACGGGCCGGGGGAGTAGGCGCCGGCGAGCTTGCCGGCGCCGAAGGCGCGCAGGTCGGTGACGGACTTGGTCAGCGCGTACTGGCCGAGTGCGTAGTACTCGATCTGCGCGACGTCGGGGACGCCCTTCTCCGCGGAGATCGCGTTCTCGAGT
The DNA here is from genome assembly GCF_040907265.1 of Streptomyces sclerotialus. Classification (NCBI taxonomy): domain Bacteria; kingdom Bacillati; phylum Actinomycetota; class Actinomycetes; order Kitasatosporales; family Streptomycetaceae; genus Streptomyces; species Streptomyces sclerotialus. The sequence continues at coordinate 6,874,951 of NZ_JBFOHP010000002.1, forward strand.
GCGGTGTACTGGTCGTTGTTGGTACCCGCGTTGACCAGGTTCACGTGGACGCCGGGGTGTTCCTTCTCGAAGTCGGCGGCGACCTTCTTCAGCGTGGGCTCCCACGCCCACACGGTGAGGGTGCCGCCCTTCTTCAGGGCCTTCCGGATGTCCGCCGGGCCGACCTGCTTCTGAGCGGCTCCGGTGGCACCGTCGCCCGAGCCGCCGCAGGCGGTGGCCCCGAGAGCGAGGACGCAGGCGAGCACCGTGCCGCGCAGCCGGCGGCGGAGGGGAAGAGAGTATGCGGGCATCGTGTGATCACTCCTTGACGCTTCCGGCGGCGAGTCCGGACTGCCAGTACTTCTGGAGCAGCAGGAAGGCGGCGATCAGCGGCACGACGGTGAGCAGCGAGCCGGTGACGACCAGGTGGAAGACGGCCTCGCCGCCGGCCGTGGCGGCCTGCGCGTTCCAGCTGCTGAGGCCGAGGGTCAGCGGGTACCAGTCCGGGTCCTTGAGCATGATCAGCGGCAGGAAGTAGTTGTTCCAGGTCGCCACCGTCGTGAACAGCAGGACGGTGACGGTGCCGGGCGCGAGCAGCGGCAGGGCGACCCGGAAGAAGGTGCGCAGCTCGCCCGCGCCGTCGATGCGGGCGGCCTCCATCAGCTCGGCGGGGATCGCCTCGGCGGCGAACACCCACATCAGGTAGAGGCCGAACGGCGAGATCAGCGACGGGATGATGACCGCCCACGGGGTGTCGGTCAGGCCCATCTCGCTGAACATGAGGAAGGTCGGCACCGCGAGGGCCGTCCCCGGTACGGCGACCGCGCCGATGACGACCGCGAGGACGGCGCGCTTGCCGGGGAAGTCGAACGTGGCGAGCGCGTATCCGCCGAGGACGGCCAGGAAGGTGGCGCCGCCCGCGCCGAGGGCCACGTACAGGAGGGTGTTGAGCAGCCATCGGACGAAGACGCCGTCCTGGTACGTGAACGTGGCGGCGACGTTGTCCCACAGGGCGAAGTCGCCGTCGAACCACAGGCCGAACGAACCGGCCAGGCCCTGCTGTGTCTTCGTCGCGCTCAGCAGCAGCCACACCAGCGGTAGCAGGCTGTAGAGCAGGACGAGGCCGGTGAGGAGGGTGAGCGGGACACTGCGCCGGGGGCGGCCGGGGGTGTGGCGGCGCGGCGCCCGCGGGCGGGGCGGGCGGCTCGCGGGTCTGTGGGGTGGTGTGCCGGGCCGGGAGGCGGTGGTGGCGGGGCCGCTCATCGGTTCACGCTCCCTTGCGCATGCCGCGCAGCTGGACGACGTAGGCGACGGCCATGGTGATCAGGCCCATGACGATGGCGACCGTCGCGGAGTAGTTGTGCTGCCGGCCCGAGAAGGACAGTGAGTACGTGTAGAGGTTGGGGGTGTACGAGGTGGTGATGGCGTTCGGGGCGAGGTTCTGCAGGATGCTGGGCTCGTTGAAGAGCTGGAAGCTGCCGATCACCGAGAAGACAGCGGCGATGACGAGGGCGCCGCGGATGGCCGGGAGCTTGATGGCCGTGATGACACGGAGCTGGCCCGCGCCGTCGAGCTCCGCCGCCTCGTAGAGCGAGTGCGGGACGACGCGCAGCGCGGCGTACAGGATGAGCATGTTGTAGCCCGCGAACTCCCAGGTCACGATGTTGCCGAGGGAGGCGAGGACCAGATCGGGCGAGAGCGGGTCGGGCAGTGAGATGCCGAACGCGTCGTTCAGGTCGCCGACCAGGCCGAAGCGGGTGCCGTACAGGAAGCCCCACATGAGGGAGGCGACGACGGCGGGTACCGCGTACGGCAGGAAGACCGAGATCCGGAAGAAGTCCTTGCCGTAGAGGCGTCCGCTGTCGAGGGCGAGCGCGGCGAACAGGGCGATGCCCAGCATGATCGGCACCTGTACGGCGAGGAAGAGGGAGACGCGCCCCAGCCCGGCCCAGAACTCGCTGTCCCCGAGCGCCTGTCGGTAGTTCTCCAGGCCCACGAAGGCGGTGCCGCCGATGAGCTGGTCGCGGAACAGGCTCAGGTAGCCGGAGTACGCGAGCGGCGCGAGGAAGACCAGGGCGAAGACGGTCACGAAGGGGCCGAGGAAACCCCATCCCACGAGGGCGCGGCGGCTGCGTGCGGGGGAGCGGCGGCCGCCTCGTGCCGGTGGTCTGTCCGGGCGCCGCCCTGCGGCCGCCGATGGTTGCAGCGTCGTCATCACGCGTCCCTCGCTCGTTGGTTCCCACGGGCGGCAGCTCGATGTTTACGCAAACATCGTGGCGCGCGAAGGGGCCTTCGCGGGCTGCCGCAAGGTGTTATGTTTGCGTAAACATTCGGTGGCGGCATGTCTACACTGCGTCGCTGACGGCGGTCAAGGGTCGTCGCTCGGCAGCGGAACGGCGCAACGGGTGAGGGAGACGGTGGAAGCAACGGACAGCGCCCCGGCGCGGGGCAGGACCGGCACCTGGCGCGGTACGCAGAACGCGTCCATGGCCGACGTCGCGCGGGTCGCGGGCGTCTCCTCGCAGACGGTGTCCCGCGTCGCGAACGGCTTCGCCGGCGTCAACGAGGAGACCCGGCAGCGGGTCCTCGCCGCGATGAAGGAACTGGGCTACCGCCCCAACAGCGCGGCACGCGCCCTCAAGCGCGGCGACTTCCGCACCATCGGCGTCATCACCTTCACGCTCTCCACCACGGGCAACGTCCGCACACTGGAGGCGATCGCCACCTCAGCGGCGGAGGAGGGCTACGCGGTCACCCTGCTCCCCGTCGCCGTGCCCAGCCAGGACGAAGTACGCGGTGCCTTCACGCGGTTGGGCGAGCTCGCCGTCGACGCGGTCATCGTCATCATGGAGGTGCACCTCCTGGACGCCGCCCGCCTCACGCTGCCACCGCACGTGACGGTCGTCGTGGCGGACTCGGACGCCGGCGACCGCTACACCGTCGTCGACACCGACCAGACGGGCGGCACCCGGGCCGCCGTCCGCCACCTGCTCGACCTGGGCCACCGCACGGTGTGGCACCTGGCGGGGCCCGAGGAGTCCTACGCCGCACAGCGCAGGTCCGACGCCTGGCGGGCCGCGCTGGCCGAGGCGGGCCGCGCCGTGCCCGAGCCGGTGCGCGGCGACTGGACCGCCGAGTCCGGATACCGCGCCGGACTCCGCATCGCCGAACAGCGCGACTGCACCGCCGTGTTCGCCGCCAACGACCAGATGGCCCTCGGCCTCCTCCGCGCCCTCCACGAGCGCGGCCGCTCGGTCCCCCACGACGTCTCCGTCATCGGCTTCGACGACATCCCGGAAGCCGGCTCCTTCCTGCCGCCCCTGACCACCGTCCACCAGGACTTCGCCGAGGTGGGCCGCCGCTGCGTCGAGGGAGTGCTCCGCCAGGTCCGCCGGAACGAACCGGCCCGCGGCACGACCCTCGTACCGACCCGCCTCGTGGTACGCGAGAGCACGACGCCGCCGCCGGAACGGTAGTCCGCGAGGGGCAGCACACCGCCGCGCGCACGGCTCCGCTTCGGCATCCGTTCGGGGCGTACCCGACGCCTGGCTGATACCTGCGGTGATTGCCGGGCACCCGGTCGATACCACCTCGACCCGCAGACCCGCTACCCCGCACGACCGGACAGACGTGAGGCGAAACAGTGACCTCGACCTCGAACCCTGATGACGGCAGCCCCCGGCAGCTGCGCTCTCCCACGGCCACGCACTGGGGCAACTACGAGGTCGTCACGGACAGTGACGGTGACGTCAAGGCGCTGGAGCCCGCGGCGGACGACCCCCGCCCCTCGCCCATCGGGCGGGGCGTGGCGGCCGCCCACCACGCCCCCAACCGGATCCTCCAGCCCATGGTGCGCCGGGGCTGGCTGGAGCACGGGCCGCGGTACGACGGCGGCGGCCGGGGCGCCGAGCCCTTCGTCCCCGTCTCCTGGGACGACGCCGCCGGACTGATCGCCGCCGAGCTGGACCGGGTACGCCACACGTACGGCAACGAGGCGATCTACGGCGGGTCGTACGGGTGGGGGAGCGCGGGGCGGTTCCACCACGCCCAGAGCCAGGTGCACCGCTTCCTGAACGTCCTCGGCGGATTCACCTCCTCCGTCGGCTCCTACAGCGCCGCGGCCATGGAAGCGGTCATGCCGCACGTGATCGGCGGCGGGCCGTGGAACGCCGTCGAGCAGAGTCCGCTCTGGCAGGAGATCGCCGACCACGGTGAGCTGGTCGTCTCCTTCGGCGGCCTGGCCGCCAGGAACGCCCAGGCGAACTCCGGCGGGGTCGGCCGCCACCAGAACGTCGACCAGCAGCGGCGCTGCCGGGACAACGGCGTGGCGTTCGTCAACGTCTCGCCGTGGCGGTCGGACGCGGACGACGCGCTCGAAGCGGAGTGGGTGCCACTGCGGCCCAACACCGATGTGCCGCTCATGCTCGCGCTGGCGTACGTACTGATCACGGAGGAGCGGTACGACGCCGATTTCGTGCGGCGGTGCTGCACGGGCTTCGAGGTGTTCGAGCGGTACGTGCTGGGCCGGAGCGACGGCCTCCCCAAGGCCCCGGGCTGGGCCGCGGAACTCACCGGCGTCGACGCCGCCACCATCATCCGCCTGGCCAGGCGGATCGCCCGGCACCGCACCGTCCTCAACGTCAGCCTCTCCGTCCAGCGGCAGGACCACGGCGAGCAGCCGTACTGGACGGCCACCGTGCTGGCGGCACTCTCCGGCTCGATGGGACGCCCGGGCGGGGGCTTCGCCGCCGCGCTGGGCATCTCGCAGACCGGGGTGGAGCGCCGGCGGCACGCCGTCGCCGCCCTGCCCCAGGGCCACAACCCCGTCGAGACGTTCATCCCGGTCGCGCGCATCGCCGACATGCTGCTGCACCCGGGAGAGCCGTTCGACTACGACGGCCGACGGCTCAGCTACCCGGACATCCGGCTCGTCTACTGGGCCGGCGGCAACCCCTTCCACCACCACCAGGACCTGAACCGCCTGGTCCGGGCCTGGCAGCGCCCGGAAACCGTCATCTGCCACGAGCCCTGGTGGAACCCGCTGGCCCGCCACTGCGACATCGTGCTGCCCGCCGCGACCATGCTGGAACGCAACGACTTCGCCGCCGGCAAGACCGACCTGACGCTCTCCGCCATGCACCGGGCCACCGAACCGCCGGGGCAGAGCCGCACCGACTACGACGCCTTCGCCACGATCGCCGGGAAGCTGGGGCTGCAGAAGGAGTTCACCGAGGGGCGGTCGGCGGACGAGTGGGTCGAGGAACTGTACGAGCGGACCCGCGACCGGCTGGCCGACGACGGCGTGACCCTCCCCGAGTTCGCGGAGTTCTGGGCGGACGGACGGGGGCACCTCGTCACACCGCCGCCGCAGGACCGGCCCAATCAGTACAGGCTCCTGCGGGAAGACCCCGACACCCATCCGCTCGCCACGCCGTCCGGCCGCATCGAGGTGTTCTCCCGGACGGTCGCCGGTTTCGGTTACGACGACTGCCCGGGCCATCCCGTGTGGCTGGAGCCCCGCGAATGGGAGGGCGACGCACAGCGGCGCCACCCCTTCGACCTGATCTCACCGCAGCCCGCGCACCGGCTGCACAGCCAGTACGACCACGGCACGCACAGCAGGTCGGCCAAGGTACGGGACCGGGAAGCCCTGACGGTCAACCGCCAGGACGCCGCCGCACGCGGGATCGCGGACGGCGACGTGGTGCGGGTCTACAACGACCGGGGCGCGTGCCTCGCCGGCGCCGTGCTGTCCGACGACATCCGCCCCGGTGTCCTCGCCCTGCCGACCGGCGCCTGGTACGACCCGGCCGGCACCCGCGCCGACGGCAGCCTTGACAAGCACGGCAACCCCAACGTGCTCACCCGGGACATCGGTACGTCCCGCCTCGCCCAGGGGCCGACGTCCGGTACCACCCTCGTCGACATCGAACGCTACGACGGCGAACCGCTCCCGGTGACGGCCTTCGACCCGGCGCGGACCTGTCCCTGACCGCCGTCGGCGGCGGCGTCAGACGTTGACGCCGTAGTCCGTGGCGATACCGGCCAGGCCGGACGCGTAACCCTGGCCGACGGCGCGGAACTTCCACTCCCCGCCGTGCCGGTACAGCTCGCCGAAGACCATCGCCGTCTCCGTCGCGGCGTCCTCGCTCAGGTCGTAACGGGCGATCTCCTGGCCGTCCGCCTGATTGACCACCCGGATGTAGGCGTTGCGTACCTGGCCGAAGTTCTGCGCGCGGGCCTCGGCGTCGTGGATGGAGACCGGGAACACGACCCTGGCCACGTCCGCCGGCACGGCGGCGAGGTCGACCTTGATCTGCTCGTCGTCGCCCTCGCCCTCGCCGGTGAGGTTGTCACCGGTGTGCTCGACCGAGCCGTCCGGGCTCTTGAGGTTGTTGTAGAAGACGAAGTGCTGGTCGGAGACGACCTTGCCGGACTCGCCGCAGAGCAGTGCGCTGGCGTCGAGGTCGTGGTCGGTGCCCGTGGTGGTACGGACGTCCCAGCCCAGGCCGATGACGACCGCGGTCAGCCCCGGTGCTTCCTTGCTGAGTGAGACATTGCCGCCCTTGGCCAGGGTGATCGCCACGTCGCTCTCCTCCGTCGGTGTTCCGTGATCCGTCGTTCGCATCGTGCGCGTCGTTCGCATCGTTCGCACGCAAAATCTACAACACTGTAGAAGATCACGGCGATCGTGCCCCTGGGCGGCTGGGCGGCTGGGCGGCTGGGCGGCTGGGCGGCTGGGCGGCTGGGCAGGTGGGAAGCTGGGCGGCTCGGCGGCCTGACCTCAGTGCGCTCGTTGCCGTGCGGCGGCCTGTACCGGATCCGCTCTGAACGCCCAGTTCATCGTCGGCTCCATGACGCCGCGGAAGAGGCGCCGTACCGGGGCCGTGCACAGCAGGGTCACCACCGCGGCGGCGATACCGGTGACCGCGGCCATGCCCCAGCCGGTGTGCACCCAGGCGGCGTCGTACCAGTTCCAGATGCGGGACCCCTGGACGACGAAACCGTGCAGCAGGTAGCCGTACAGCGTGCCCGCGCCCAGGGCCGTGCACCACAGCCTGCGGCCGGGGACCCACGACAGGAAGCAGGCGACGAGCACGAGCGAACAGCCGAAGGTCGCCAGCGTCATCACCGGCCCCGCCCACCAGGGCGCGCCCAGTTCCTGCGCCGCGTCCCGGTGGTTGAGCCAGGAGGAGTTCATGCGCGGCGCCGCCCAGAAGGAGAAGGCGACGGCGGCGGCGAGGACGGGCACGGCGATGGTCCGGGCGCGCCGGCTGCGCAGCAGGGCGAAGTGTTCGGCCCGGAGGTTCAGCCCGAGGACGAAGTACGGCAGGAACTGCAGGAGGCGCTGCATGTCCAGGTCGTCACCGATGCTCGGGGAGACGGACGCGAGGCAGGCGATGAGGAGGGACAGCGGTACGGGCCACCGCACCGCCTTCCAGAGCGGCGTCGTCAGGCGCCAGACGAAGAGGCAGATCAGGAACCAGGTGAGGTACCACGGGTCCAGCAGGCTGACGGCGAAGCCCGGGTCGTGGTCCGCGAAGCGTTTGAAGAGGGAGTACCCGGTCTCGAAGACCAGGTACGGCACCGCGACGCCGGTGACCAGGCGCTGGAGCCGCACTCCGCTCGGTTCGAAGCTGCGCGACATGTAGCCGGAGACGATGATGAAGGCCGGCATGTGCAGGGCGAAGACGAAGTCGTACAGGGCGGCGGCGGTGGGGCTGCCCGCGCGGAGCGGTTCCCATGAGTGGCCGACGGCGACCAGCACGATCGCCAGGTACTTGGCGTTGTCGAAGAACGCGTCGCGCCGCTTGCCCGGTGCGTGCGCGTGCTGTGCGGTCCGCTGTGCAGTTTTCGGGGCGTCAGGGAGCGGGGGCGGCGGCGCCGTCCGCAGCCCGCCTCCGGTGTCCGCCCGGTCAGGAGTCACGTGAGGGCCTCCTTGAAGCAACCTGAAAGGCAGCTCTGCCGTCTGAAGGGGAATGGATGCGTGAGGGATCGAAAAGCCCGTGCACCCTAGCCACGGCGTCTGAGAGCCGTCTGAAAGCTGTCTGAGAAGGGTGAGGGCCGTGCGGGGAAGCCGGGCCGGTGGTGCGCCCGCGGGCATGAGAGGGTGACCTGCGGGCATGAGAGGGTGAACTCCTCCACACGACCGTCCGGCCGCCGACCGGGGCATCGGCGTGTCCGTGCGGTGTGCGACGGCGTGGACAGCGCCATGGTCAACAGCGCCATGAGGAGGCGGCGATGGACGAGGCGACAGCGGTCTTCCTCAAGGCACTCGCGAGCGACACCCGTCAGCAGATGCTGGCGCAGTTCTCGGGCGTCGGCGAGCTCACCGCCGGAGAGATCGCCGAACGCAGCGGACTGCGGCCCTCCACCGCCTCCGAGCATCTGCGCCTGCTGCTGCGCGGTGGGCTGGTGGACGCCCGCAAGGCGGGCAAACAGATCTACTACCGCATCGACAGCCCCACGGTCGACCAGCACCTGGCGGTGCTGCGCGACTACCTCGACCACTGCCGGGTACCGCCGGTGGCTCCGGAGGTACGCCCCACCGTATGGGACCGCCTCAAGGAGTCCGTCTCGGCCATGCAGGCGCAGCTCGCGGCACGCAAGAACGAGCTGAGGAGCGGTGCCTTCCGTGACGCGAGCATGGCCATGTGCGCCCTGGTCGCCGCCGCCGACGGCATCATCGACCCGGCCGAACGGAGCCGGGTCACACAGCTGATCGCCACGAACGAGGTGCTGCAGAACTTCGCGGCGGACGATCTCCAGCGCCGTTTCGAGGAGAGCCTCGACCGGCTGGCCCCCGACTTCACCGCGGGAAAGGCCGCCGTACTGCACGAGGTGGCCAAGGTGAAGAAGCCGTCCGAGGCCAGGGCCGTCATACAGATCGGCATCGTCATAGGCGGAGCCGACGGCCAGTTCGTCGAGAGCGAGCGGGCCGTCGTCCGTGAGGTGTGCCAGACACTGGGACTGGACCCCGGGGACTTCGACCTGTGAGCGGACTTCGGCCTGTGGGCGGACTTCGACCTGTGAGCCCGGGCGGGGCGCACAGGTCTCGATCGTCTCGATCGGTCCACAGGTCTTCGGTCAACGGCGTACCTTGGCGCGGTCCAGGGCGATGACGCCGAGGGCCGCCAGGGCGATCTGAATGATCCACTCGATCCAGTCGACGCCCCTGGTGGCGGCGACACCGAGCCCCATCGCGAGCCACGCCCCGACGAAGGCGGCGATGATGCCGATCAGGATCGTCCACAGGATGCCGATGTGCTGTCGCCCCGGAACGACGAGCCTGCCCAGGGCGCCGATGACAATGCCGATCACGATGGCGCCGATGATGCTTGAAGCTTCCATGCCCGATCTCCCGTCGCCCGGCTTGTGCCGTGACGTGTGCCCACCGAGCGCGGCCCCAGTCGCCCCCCTTTCGGCCGAAGCCCTTGAGAGACTCGACCGGGAGACGCAACGGACGGGAGGCGAGGGCTGGTTGACACAGGCCGAAGACACCGCGCAGCTGGTGCACACCGTGCTGGGCGAGGACGCCGTCGCGGGCGTCTACCGGCACGGCTCCGCCGTCCTCGGAGGTACGCGACCGCGCAGTGATGTCGACGTACTCGCCGTCACGCGTCGGCGCACCACGCCGGACGAGCGGCGGGCGCTGGTGGACGGCCTGTTGCGGATCTCCGGCCCGAGCGACCGGCCCGGCCCCGTCCGGCCCGTCGAACTGACCGTCGTGGTCCAGGACGACGTCCGCCCGTGGCGCTACCCGCCGCGCTGCGAATTCCAGTACGGCGAGTGGCTGCGCCCCGAGTACGAGCGCGGCGTGGTGCCGGCACCGTCCCCGAGCCCCGACCTCGCACCGCTGATCACGATGGTGCTCCTGGGCAACACCCCACTGGCCGGACCTCCACCGCACCACACACTCGCGCCCGTCCCGCCCCACGACCTCCGCCGTGCCATGGTCACCGGCATCCCGGAACTCCTGGCCGACCTGGAGGAGGACACCCGCAACGTCGTCCTGACCCTCGCCCGTATCTGGCACACCCTCGCCACCGGCACCTTCACCACCAAGGACGCGGCCGTCGACTGGGCGCTACCCCGCCTCCCGCCCCGGCACCGCCCCGTCCCGGCCCGCGCCCGAGCCGTCTACCTGGACCAGCACCCCGACCACTGGACCGACCTGCATCCCCGTCTCCGCCCCTACGCCACCCACCTCACCCGCACCATCACCCGCCTGACCGGGATCGACGCTCCTGGAGGCAGTGGTTCAGGTGGTCGATGAGGTCGTCGGTGGGGCCCAGGTCCGTGGTGCGGTCGGTGGTCACGGTGCGGCCGCCGTAGGTCAGCCGGTATTCGAAGAGGTCGTAGGACCGGCCGGAGACGAAGCGGGAGCGGAAGCTCGGGAATTCGGCGGTGCCGAGCAGAGAGGTGAGCTTCTTCCGCTCGGTGGCCGAGAGGGCGCGTGCTGCGTGAGTGCCCTGGCGGTCGTGCAGGGAGACCGAGCCGTCGGGGCGTACCTCGATGCCGTGCTGGACGCCGGCGATGCCGCCGGTGACGGTGAGGCTCACCCTGCTGTCGGGCGGGGCGTCGGAGCCGGAGCCGCAGCCGGTCAGCAGGAGAGCGGTCGTGAGGAGTGCGCAGAACCGTCTGGTGCGGAAGAGCCGTCCTGTGTGCGTCGCCATGCTCGCCCCCGTTGCTCGGCTGTCGCCGGCGCGATCCTACTGGGAGTCGCCGGGCGCGTGTGCGGTGTCGTCCGTCCGCCGTACGGAGCAGTGCGGGGTGGCCGCGTCTCGCCGGGGGCGGCTGCTCGTGAGGGGATGGAGTGGGGCCGGCGGCGTTGCCGGTTCCGTTCGTCACGTGGCTGGAGGACGTATGGGTGAGGCAGGTACGGGCCGGGGCCGGCAGGGGGAGCGGCGAGAGGAGGAGCCGGCGCCCGCGCAGCGGCGCGAGCCCGCCGAGGACGAGCGGGACCGCAGCGCCGAAGAGGTGAACGCGGACCAGCCGTCGGAGCGCGGGGAGAAGCCCGGGCCGGCCCCGAAGCGCTACTAGGCGGAGGTCAGACGGCCGGGCCTCGGGCCGCTGACATGCGGCGGGTGAGCGCGGGCGCTGCGGTGAGCAGGAGGATGCCCAGGGCCACGCTCACACCGCCGACCACGCCGAAGTACTGGGCGGCGCTGTGGCGGTCGTAGAGGCGTACGACCTGCGCGGATATCCCTTGCGCTGCCGCGTTGGAGGCGAGCCACAGCCCCATTGTGCGGCCGCTGAACGCGGCGGGCGCGAGGCTCGTGGTCACCGACAGGCCGATGGGGGAGAGCAGGATCTCGCCGACGGTGACCACGGCGAAGCTGCCGAAGAGCCACAGCGGGTTGCTGCGGCCGGGCTGCAGCGCCGGGTGCACCAGCAGGGCGTACGACAGCCCGGCGAGCACCAGCCCGAGGCCGAACTTCGCGGGCGCGCCGGGCTGCCGCGGGCCGAGCCGCATCCACAGCGCGGCGGCGAAGGGCGTGAGGCAGATCAGCACCAGCGACCCGGTCGACTGGAACCACGACGAGGGGATGGGGAAGCCCAGCGCGTCGAGGTCCGTGCTCCGGTCGGCGTACTGGGCCAGCACGCTCGCCCCCTGTTCCTGGATGAGCCAGAAGAACACGGCGGCGACGAAGAGGGGGAGGTAGGCCCGGACACCGGCCCGCTCCCGGGCGGTCGTGCGCGGGCTGCGCAGCATGTGCGTGAAGAGTACGACCGGCAGGGCGACGGCCGACACGCTGATGACGTCCACGACCAGACCGGCGGTCAGGGCGCCGCGGGCGGACAGGACCAGCGCGGCGGCGACCAGGACGGCCGGCGCGGCCAGGAGCCCCACGAGGGGGCCGGCGCGCAGGTCGGCCCGCCGGAGCGGATGGGCGGGGCGGAGGTCGGCCGGGCTGAGGTGGCGGCGGCCGCGTACGTAGACCAGCAGGCCCACGGCCATCCCGGCGGCGGCGACGCCGAACCCGAGGTGGTAGTCGTACCGCTGCCCGAGCGTGCCGACCACGAGGGGCGCGAGTACCGCACCGACGCTGATGCCCATGTAGTACAGGCTGAAGCCCGCGTCCCTGCGGGAGTCGTCGGCGCCGTAGAGGCTCCCCACGGACGTGGACACATTGGGCTTGAGGAGCCCCGTACCGGCGACGATGCACACCATCGACGCGTACAGCGCGGGCGCGCCGGCCGGCACCGCCAGGCAGAGATGGCCGCACATGATCAGCACACCGCCGTACAGCGTGCCGCGCCACGCGCCCAGCAGCCGGTCGCTCACCCAGCCGCCCGCGATCGCGGCCAGGTAGACGGAAGCGCCGTACACGGCGATCAGGGAGGTCGCGGTGGCGCGCGGAATGCCGAGGCCGCCGTCGGCGACCCGCTCGTACATGTAGAAGAGCAGGATGGCGCGCATCCCGTAGTACGAGAAGCGCTCCCAGGCCTCGGTGAAGAACAGGACCGCGAGCCCTTTGGGGTGTCCGAGGAATCCGGTGTCCGGCACGGGCCGGTCCCCGGGTCTCCCGTCGGGGCCCGGGGACCGCTGCCGCTGTGCCGCGCGTCGTTCCGTCATCTCGTCGCCGCCTCCGTTCCGTCGGACGACGGCTCCAGTGCCCCGTCACGCGCGAGATATGGCGGTGCCCGAGGGACGTACCGGATGTGGCGGCGCCGCAGCGGTCACCGGCGCGCCGGCTCACCGGGAGGAGCCGGTGCGGAGGGCGCCGGCGCGGACGGGCGGCGCCACGGCAACCGGCCCTGTGTCGCGGCGAGTACCGCACCGCACAGCAGCACCACCGCGCCCACGGCCTGTACCGCGCCGAAGGACTCGCCGAGGAAGAGCGTGCCGCAGAGGGTGTTGATCACGGGGACGGTGAACATCATCAGGGAGGCCGAGGCGGGGCCCACCGCGGCCACTCCGCGGTAGTACAGGAGGTTGGCGACGGCGGCGGCGCCCAGCGCCAGGTACACCGCGTTCAGCCAGACGCCCGACGGCAGTTCGCCCCAGTGCACGTCCGGTACGGCGGGTGCTGCGACCAGGCCCAGCAGTACGGCGCCCGCGCAGGTGGCGTACGTCGTGGCGCGCAGCGGGTCGACACCGGCCAGCACGCGCGGCCCGGCCAGCGTGTACGCGGCCCAGCACGCCGCGCTGAGCAGGAACAGCGCGTCACCGGCGAGCCGCGTCGGGCTTCCCCCGGCGCTGCCGCCCGCGCCCAGGAAGAAGATCACCGCGCCGGTGAGCCCGAGCGCCAGCCCCGCGAGCCGCGCCCACGAGGCCCGTTCGCGCTTGGTGACCAGCAGGAACAGGCTGGTGAGTACCGGGCTCATCACCGGTATGAGAATTCCGGCATCGAGGGAGGGCGCGAGCGAAAGCCCCCAGAAGAAGGCGCTGTTGTAGGCGAAGACCCCGAGGACGCCCGCCAGGGCCGCACGCCGGCCCGCACCCGGCGGTACGGCGGCCTCCTTCCGGCGGTCGCCGAGCAGCCGCAGCGCCACCAGCAGCGCCAGCGCGGCACCTCCGAAGCGCAGCAGAGCGGCGACCGAGTGCGGTACGTACTCCACCACCGACTTGGAACTGGCGAAGGCGCTGCCCCACAGCACCATCGTGACCGACAACATCAGATACGGGCTGTGCACGCCCTTCTTCCCTGGCATGCCCCGACTCTGGCCCCCGGCACCCCGCCCCGTCTTGAACGCTGGTGCGCGCCCCGGGCCATAATGCGTCCATGGCGACGCACGGCAACTGGGTGCGGTACTGGCGGGACGGCACCCGTCCCGTGGAGGCCATGCACGCACACTTCCGTGACCACGTCTACCCGCCGCACAGCCACGACACGTACTCCTTCGGCATCACCGACGCCGGCGCCCAGCGCTTCCGCTGCCGCGGCGGCGCGCACACCAGCGGCGCCGGGATGGTGATGGCGTTCAATCCGGACGAGGTGCACGACGGCCGGGCCGCGGCGGAGCTGGGCTACCGGTACCGCATCGTGCACCTCGGCCCCTCCGTGGTGAGCGAGGTGCTCGCCGACGTCACCGACGGCCGGTCCGGTGCCCTGCCGCTGTTCCCGCACCCGGTGCTGACCGACCCCGCGCTCGCGGACGCGCTGGCCCGGCTGCACGCCGCGCTGGCCGGGACCACCGATCCGCTGATCCGCGACGAACGCCTGACCGCCGCCGTCACGGCCATGGCCCGCCGCGGTGCCACCGGCTCGCGGCCCGCGGCCCTCGCCGTGCGTACGCCCACCGACCGGGCGCGGCGCCAGGCCGCCCGGCGGGCGCGCGCGTTCCTGGACGAGCGGTACCTGGACCCGGTGCCCGCCGAGCTGCTGGCGGCCGCCGCCGGCTGCAGCCGGTTCGCGCTCTATCGGGCCTTCCGTGCCGAGTACGGCCTCGCCCCCAGCGACTACCAGCGCCAACTGCGCCTGCGCCGCGCCCGGTCGCTGCTGCGCACCGGCGCGACCCCGGCCGAGGCCGCTGCCGCCACCGGCTTCGCCGACCAGCCCCACTTCACCCGCTGGTTCCAGCGGGTGTACGGGGTGACTCCCGCGGTGTTCCGCGGCTGACCCGGGAGGAGCACCCCCGGTCGGCCGATCGCGGCGCGCTCGGTGCGACGCGTCCTATCGGGTGACGGAGAGTCCGGCGCGCGCGGCGCCGCCCGACCGGAACCGGAACCCCCGCAAGGTCGTTTGCCTGCGTCCATGCGGGTAAGGCGGGGACAGGTGGGAGCTTACGGTACGCACGGCGCGCGAGTTGGCAAACAGTGCCCAGTGGGGCAAAGCGGCAATAGGATGACGAAAGCGTGCCAGTCGTTGCGGTCATCCGCGCTCCGGACGGCACCCGCCCATGCCACCCGACCGACGACGAGTACGCGGAGCCATGAAACACGGGCAGAACGAACGATCCAGGCAAGCGCGCAAGGCAACGCAGTCCGCCGGGTACGGATCGGGCAGCGTACGGACCGAGCGCATGGTGCGCACGCTGCTGCGCCGACGTAAGAGTTCGGTGGACCCCGAGGACGTCACCGTCGTCGACAAACCCCAGGTCAGGCGGGCGGTGTCGGCCGCGGCGCTGGGCAACACGATGGAGTGGTTCGACTTCGGCGTCTACGCCTACGTCGCCGCCACCCTCGGCAAGGTCTTCTTCCCCTCCAGTTCGCCCGGCGCGCAGGTGATCTCCACGTTCGCCACGTTCGCCGCGGCGTTCCTGGTGCGTCCGCTCGGCGGCCTGGTCTTCGGACCGCTGGGCGACCGCATCGGCCGGCAGCGGGTGCTCGCCGCCACCATGATCATGATGGCGATCAGCACCTTCGCGGTGGGCTTCCTGCCGAGCTACGACGCCATCGGCCTGGCAGCGCCGCTGCTGCTCCTCCTCTGCCGGCTGGTCCAGGGCTTCTCGACCGGCGGCGAGTACGCGGGCGCCACGACGTACATCGCCGAGTACTCACCGGACCGCAAACGCGGCTTCCTCGGGAGCTGGCTCGACTTCGGCACCTTCGTCGGCTACTCGCTCGGCTCCAGCCTCGTCACCGTGCTGACCGCCGTGCTCAGCGAGGACCAGATGCTCTCGTGGGGCTGGCGCATCCCCTTCTACGTCGCCGGGCCGCTCGGCCTCATCGGCCTCTACATGCGGATGAAGCTGGAGGAGACCCCGGCCTTCCAGGAGGTCGAGGCCAAGCACAAGGAGGCGCAGGACGGCGGCACGGAGGAGGACCCGGTCGAGCAGGCCCGGATGTCCGGCAAGGGCCGTCTGAAGGAGCTGTTCACGCACCACTGGGAGGCCATCCTCATCTGCATGGGCCTGGTGCTGCTCTACAACGTGACCAACTACATGGTCACCTCCTACCTGCCCACCTACATGACCAGCACCCTCGGCGAACCGAGCCTGACCGCCCAGCTGCTCGTCCTCGGCACGATGGTCCTGGTCGTCCTGACGATCACCACCGTCGGACGGTCCTCGGACCGCTTCGGACGCCGCCCGATGTTCCTCTGGGCAGGCGCCGCGATGGTCGTACTGGCGATCCCCGCCTTCCTCCTCATCAAGCAGGGCGGCATCCTGATGCCCGCCATCGGCTGCGTGATCCTCGGCCTGCTGCTCGTCTGCTTCGCGGGCACGAGCGCGTCCACGCTGCCGGCCCTCTTCCCCACCCATCTGCGGTACGGCGGCCTCTCCGTCGCCTTCAACGTCTCCGTCTCGCTCTTCGGCGGTACGACCCCCCTGATCGCCTCGGCGATGGTGGAGTCCACGGGCGACAAGATGGTGCCTGCCTACTACCTCATGGCGGCCGGCATCATCGGTGTGATCTCGGCGTTCTTCCTGCGCGAGACCGCCGGCAAGCCGCTCCGCGGCTCCTCGCACATGGTCGAGGACGAAGCGCAGGCCCGCCAGCTGGTGGCCCACAGCCGCACCCGCGCCGGCCGCCGCGCCCGCGACGTCTGGATCGGGCTGCGCCACGGCCGGCTGCCACGGCACCACGAGCGGAAGGGCGACGAATAACCCCATAAGGTCTCCCTCCTGTGCCCGCCGGTCCTTGCCCGACCGGCGGGCACGGATGTACTTGAGGGCAGAGTGCGTACGGGTGACGTGGCCGGGCGGGGCCGGGGCCCAGTCCAGGGACTACGGTGACCGGTGGGACCGCGGCGGCCGACGGCATGTCGCGGTCGAACGCATGCGCCAGCAGGAAAGTGAGTGGGACTTGGTTACGCGTCGGCGTCTACTGGCACTGTCGGGCGGGGCGGCTCTGGTGGCTGCGGGGTGCTCGACTCCGGCCGGTGGAAAACGGTCAGCGGAACACGACACCGGCCAGGACGTCGCCGGAAGAAGCGCGGCCGCGGCACCGAGCGGCGCGCTGGGGGCGAACTTCAACGAGGACCCCGACAGCGTGACGTTCGACGAGCTGAGCGACCTCACCACCGGCTGGCTCCGTGGGTTCGTGCCGATGCCCGAGGTCAAGGCCGACGCCACCCAGCAGCGGGCCGTCAAGAAGCTGCTGGACGCCCGGAAGCAGGGCTATCGCACGGTGCTGTCGCTGAAGTTCCCGTACAACAACCGGGCGCTGCCCCGGCCCGACAGCCCCGACATGACCGCCGAGCTGGACCGGGTCGACCGCGTCCTGCACGCCGTCCTCGACACCGTCGACGTCCTGGCCATCGGCAACGAGCCGTTCATCGAGAGCGTGCAGCAGGACCGCGACTCGGGCGCGCTGAACGCCTTCTACGAGGAGGTCGCCGCACACGTCATCGCGTACCGCAAGAAGCACTTCCCCAAGGGCTGCCGCACCCACCTCTACATGGGCGCGCTCAATTTCCTCGACCAGCCGGACAAGCGCACGAAGGCCACCGACCGCTGGCTGGCCTACGCGCGCGCCACGCCGGAGATCGAGGGCGCGTACATCCACCCCCATGTGGACGGTCCCGAGAAGGTGCAGGCCTACCTCGACTACACCTTGCCCCGGCTGCGCAAGGACCAGAAGTTCCTGGTCACCGAGTTCTCTCTGGTGCGGCTGTGGAAGCAGCACCTGACGGACACCGTCCCGGCCGAGTACGCGAGCCGCTACCACCTCGCGCCGGACACCCCGGTATGGCAGGTGATCAAGGATGCCCTCGCGCACCCCGTACCGGCGAAGCAGTGGCAGGACTTCCTCGCCATGAGCCCCTGGTTCGAGAACCACAAGCACTTCCTGCGGAACCAGGTGCAGAAGTTCCGGGACACCGGGCAGCTGGCCGTGGCGACGTACGGCGTGACCCAGGCCGCCGCCATGGCCCAGGACTTCGGGCCGCAGAAGGACCCCTGGCTGCTGAACAGCCTCTACGCGAACCGCACCGTGGAGCGGCCCGAAGGCGGCCTGCCGGCCCACAACTACGGCTTCTTCGACGACTTCCGTGCCCTTCAGCGGCCCCAGGACCGCCGCCCGGTCAAGAAGTCCTGACGCGCACGAAGGCGGCGCCGCGCGGTCACCCCCGCGCGGCGAACGCGACGAATGCCGCCCATCCGGCGGGGCCTATGGACAACACCGGCCCCGCCTTGTCCTTCGAGTCACGGATGCGGACCATGTCGGCACTCTGCGCCACCTCTACGCATTCGCCGCCCGAGCCGGTGCTGTAGCTGCTCTTGATCCAGGCCTGCTCGGCGAACTCCACGAAGGCCGCCCATCCGGCTGGGGCTATGGACAACACCGGCCCCGCCTTGTCCTTCGAGTCACGGATGCGGACTTTGCCGGCGCTCTGCGCCATCTCTACGCATTCGCCGCCTTCACCACTGCTGTAGCTGCTCTTGAACCAGGCCCGCTCGGGCAGTGCCCCGACGCATTCGTTGACGCTCATCTCGCTCCCAGCAGCTTCTCGACGTGGGCCAGCGACTCTCGGGGGCGGGACGCCGCCCCCCGTTGCCGTGCGCGGTCACCCCCGCGCGGCGAACGCGACGAATGCCGCCCATCCGGCGGGGCCTATGGACAACACCGGCCCCGCCTTGTCCTTCGAGTCACGGATGTGAATCGCTTCCGCGCTCGCCACCATCTCGACACAGTCGCCGCCCTCAGCACCGCTGTAGCTGCTCTTGAACCAGGCCGACTCGGCAACGGTCGTCTGTCCGAGTTCTTCGACGTTCATACCTCTCCCAGCAACTTCTCGACGAAGGCCAGCGACTCACGCGGAGTGAGAGCCTGCGCACGGATGATCCCATAGCGCGCCGCAAGGGCATGGACCGCTTGTCGGTCGGTCACCAGTGTGCTCCGCCCTTGCGCCTCCATGTAAGCGACCTGCTCGCCTCCTCGCCGAGTCAGTACGGTGAAGGGTCCGTCCACCCCGGCGTTGTCCTCTTGGTCGAGTGGCATGACCTGGATCTCGACGTTGCGCTTCTGGCCGGTGAGCAAGATCTGTTCCAGTTGTCCCCGCTGGACCAGCTTGCCGCCGAGAGGACGTCTCAGCACGGGCTCCTCCACCACGAAGCTCAGTAGAGGGGCAGGTTGCCTATGGAAGATGTCCTTGCGAGCCAAACGTGCGGCGACCCGTTGCTCGATCGTCTCCTCGTCCAGGAGCGGCCGCCGCATTGCCAGGAGTGCCCGCGTGTACTCCTCCGTCTGCAAGAGCCCTTTGACGACATGGGTGTCGTACGAATTCAGCTCAACCGCCTCCGCCTCCAACCGCGCCGCATCGCGGAAGAACGCCGGGTACTGTGCCCGCGCGACCTCCTCCTTGCCGGCCTTCAGGATTCCGCCCGCGTCCAGTACGTCGTCCACCTTGTCGATGAACTTCGGGGGCGGAATGCGGCGGCCCTGCTCGAACGAGGCGATCGTGGACGCGGAGTACCCCGTCAGCGCTCCGAGCCGGGACCGCTCCATCCCCGCACGCAGACGGCACAGTTTGAGCTGCTGCCCGAAGACGTGCAGCGTGCCTGAGCCGGGTTCGTACTCGTGCTCGCCTGCGCCCTCGTGCCCCGGCAGCTGCTGATCGTCCATGTACCGACCCTCCCGCACCGTTGCGAGCCACGCGTTCGTAGCCCCAACGCGCAGCTCCGTCCACGGGCACGCGTCGTGCCGCGTACAAGACCTGCGCCGACGCGTACAGTCCGTACCCGTCAGCGCCTCCCTGCTGGTCACCGTACGCACACGCCGGGAGGGTCTCTCGCATGAACGGAGCAATTCCTCCTTACGTGACAGCGGGACGGCAACCCGCAGCCGGTGAGCGTGACTTCGGTATGCGGTTCACCTCCACCCCTAGAGGCGCACGCCTCGCACGGCGGCTCGTCTCGCACCGGCTCGACGACTGGGGCCACCCGTACGACTCGACGGCCAACGAGGTGGTGACCCTCATCGCCGCCGAGCTGGCCGCGAACGCCGTGCGGCACGGACACGTACCGGGGAGGGACTTCCATCTGCGGCTCACCGAAGAGGGCGGCGACAGGCTGTGTGTCGAGGTGACCGATACCCGCGGTGAGCGGATGCCCGATCCGGGGGCCCCGGTCGTCGGCGGAGTGGCCGAGGCCCCCGCGGACGCCGAGTCCGGTCGGGGGCTGCTCCTGGTCGCGGCGCTGGCCGACGCCTGGGGGATGCGGCCGCGCGCCGGGGCACCGGGGAAGACGGTGTGGGCGCGGTTCCGCGCCCGCTGACCGGTCGTGCGCTGGACTGGACAGCGCCCCGGAACCGCTGACCGGTCAGGGCGCGGTGACGCGGATCTTGGACTGGCCGTGCCGGCGGGTCTCCCAGTCGTCCATGAAGCGGGCCGTCAGGCCGTGCTTCGCGGCGAGATCGACGAGGGTCTCGGTGCGGTAGTAGAAGTCCTCGCGCAGGACGTGGTGTTCGGTCCCGGTGGTGCGGTCGAAGGTGAAGTCGAAGAAGCCGCCGGGGGCGAGCACCCGTCCGACGTGGGCCAGGCACTCGTCGATGACCTCGATGGGGGAGTGCGAGAAGACGCTGTGCGCGTGCACGACGTCGAAGTGCGCGTCGGGCAGGAAGTCCAGGGTCAGGTCCTGCGTGATGGTCAGGTGCGGGAGCTTGGCCTGGAGGCCCTGGGTGGTCAGCGTCTGCTTGGCGGAGATGAGGATGTCGGGGGAGATGTCGATGCCGTAGTAGTTGCCGGTGTCGAGGTACTCGATGAAGTGCCACCCGGCGCGGAGGTTGCCGCAGCCGATGTCGAGCATGCGGGACTCCGGCTTCAGGCCGTGTTCGCGGAGGTAGTCGAACTGCATCCGGCCGAGCGCGAGCCAGCGGTCGTGGGTCTGGCTGCCGACGGCGGCCTCGGGGTTGCGCCGGGTGTCGGACGCCATGACGGCCCGGTAGTAGCCGACGTGGTCGGGGTGCTTGAAGGCCAGCCAGCGGTCCCGGGCCGCCCGCTTGACGTACGGCGCTATCCGCTGCGGGTGGCCCATGGCGTACCGCACTTTGTGGGCGAGGGCGGCGCGGTTGGCGACCAGGTTCTTCTTCGAAGCCATGCGTAGTTCTCCAACGTGAGGCGGGTTCGCCGGATGCCGGGGACTATACATGCCACGTATACATGCGATGTATAGATGGGTGGGGTGGAGGGCGGTGGAGGATCGCGGTACGGGTGCGGTGCGGGCGGTGGGGGCCTCGGGAGGCCGATGCGGTTGTAAGTGTCGCGGCCACGAACGTCTGCCGGAGGCAGGTGAAGCGCTGATCGCCTGGGCCGCCATCACCTTCACGACGCGCCGGCTCACCCGCCTGCAGGGTCCGTCCCGCCGAGCGCCGTGACGTGCCCACGATTACGTGATGATGCCGGAGGCTGCCTGATCCGGACCGTCAATCGTGGCGAGTCGGTTCAGACAGCGGCAGCCGGGCGACGCCGGTGGCTTCCCCAGGCGGCCAGCCCGAAGACCAACCCTCCGAGGACGAACCATGGATTCCACAAGACCAGCGACCAGAATCTCTGCTCCGCGCTGACGGAACTGTCCAGAAACGCGGCATCGGCCAGTATGACGACCTCGATCGCAAGTCCGCGGATCATGAGCAGCGCGGCTGCCCCCCAGCCCAGGCACTTCACCGCTGCTCCGAGAAACCCTGACAGTGATGACCGGGTGAGCAGCCACCCCAACATGCCACCGACCAGGCACAAAGCTGCCATGCCCCACAGACCGAGCGCAACGAACCACAGCGGACGTTCGCTGGCCAGTTCCTGCCCGGCAGAGACGCTCAGGCCACGCGCGCCCCCCACAGCCCAGTAGACATGCAGACCGGCGAAGAGGATCGCCCAGCAGCACGCAAGGCGACCCCACAGGCCGCCGGTTGCCGTTCCCGTCCCCATGCAGCCTTCCGCCCCCATCATGACGACCGCTGTCCGTGAAGATCCGCAGCTTAACACCCCCGATACGACAGGCAGTTGAGCGGCCCTTTGCCCGAACCCGGGCCGGGACACAGGACGTCTCGGGCCGACGTCACGCCACTGTTCACTGTTCTCGCGCATCGCCGTCCTGACGGCGAATGTGCACCGTTCCGGCGTCCAGGTCCACACGAAGAGGCGCTGGTGGGTCTGCTGCCGGCCGGACGTTCTTGCGCACACGTTCCTGTTCCATGGCCCGCTTGGCGGCCTGAGCCCCAGGGCTGCCTTCCTGTACGAGATCGACGCCGATGGACGACAGGCGCTTGGTCTTGCGCCAGTAGATCCAGCCCCGGGCCTCCATCGCCAGCAGAACGCGATCCGCCAGGAACACCGCAACGCACAGCGCGATCACCACGCCCGCAACCCAGAACAGCGTGCCCATCAGTCAGCGACCGTGTCCCGGTCGGCCGGACCAGTGGTCAAGACGCCATCGCGAGCAGCGAGGACGCCGCTGAGACGGCCGATGACGTCATCACTGTCCACCAGGACCTGGCCCGGGATGGCGACCATCACTCCGCTGAGGGCGACCGTGCGGCTGTAGGCGGGCGGTAAACCTTTGAGATCTGTAAAGCTCACCATGACGCTGCATCATGCCACCACCCTGCGACGGCAAAGGGACGCCAAGCAACGGGCTCAGACGCAGGCACTCAGGGCGGCGGGTTCTGCTGCCCCTCGCATGCCGGCCTCCCGGCCCGGCGGGTGCTCTTCGGCTTGGATCGCGTGCTTGGGCAGGCTCGGCCCTCTCGTGCGGCTCGGAGCCGGACCTCTTTGCCCGGCCGCGCCATCGACAGGCACGAGCCGCCCGGAAGTTCCTCCTGGGCGGTGCCGAGGTGGTTGGACTGGAGCCTGACCAGCAGATCCGCGCCCGCCAGGTGAAGGCGTGAGCGAACTCGACCGACCAGAAGCCGCGGTCAGCGATGACCAGGTCTCCGAGGCCGCTGGAGCTGGCCAGCGGGTAGGCGAGGCTGCGTTCGCCGTCGCGGTGCGGAACACGGTCTCCAGCACGTCCTCCCCGAGGCGGGAGCGAGCCCGGTGCAGCGACGACCGGTTCACCCGCGCGACGGCCCGGCTTCCTGGGATACCGCTGGTCAGCATCCGCAGCACCTCCTCGTACGGCTCACGGGCGAACGGACACAGGGCCAGGACGAAGTACCCGACCAGCGGGGTGCCGGCAGCAGGCGACGCCGCCGCTCGGCCCGGTCGTGCTTGGCTGTCGCCGCGTCGACCAGCTCAGCGGTGAATACCTTCGTCAGGATTCCGATCCGCACCCGCCGGCCCGCTCCCCACCCCGTCACACGCGGGGCAACGACCGCCACGGCTCAAAAGCAACCGCATTGGCCTCGGAAGGCCCTCACCGAGGCGGTCAGAGCAGGCGGCTGATGGCCGGCATCAGGTCCTGGAAGGTGCGGCCGGTGGCCGGCTCGCCGAGGGCGGTCATCTGCCAGGTGGTGCCGGAGCGGTACACCTTGGCCATGATCTGGGCGGTGTGCCGGCCGCCGCCGGTGAGCGTGTACCGGGCCAGCTCCTGGCCGGTGGACTCGTCGATGAGGCGGCAGTAGGCGTTCTGCACCTCCTCGAAGGTCTGGCCGGTGAAGGAGTTCACGGTGAAGAAGATCTGGTCGACATTGGCCGGAACCCGCCGCAGGTCGACCGCGATGGACTCGTCGTCGCCCTGTCCGGTACCTCCGACGAGGTTGTCCCCGCTGTGCTGCACCGAACCGTCGTTGCTGGTCAGGTGCTGGAAGAAGACGACGTCGACGCCCTGGCCGCCGGCGAACAGCACCGCCGAGGCGTCCAGGTCGATCTCCCGGGCGCCGGCCAGCTTCGCGAAGAAGCCCTTGCGCTGTGCGGCCTGCCAGCCCAGGCCCATGCGTACCGTGCTGAGCGTGCCGCCGTCGGACTTGCTCAGGCTGATCTGCTGGCCCTTGTTCAGGTTCACGGACATTCGGAGAAGCCTCGCTCGTGTCGGGGTCCCGGCGGTGGGTGAAGCCAGGTCGGTATCTACAGCAGTGTAGAGATCGGTAAGGGCGGCCGGTGGGGGGAGTTCGGCGTGAACGGCCACGCGGCGGCACCGATCCGGCAAACACCGTTGCTGTTCCCGGGATGCGGCGGTGCAATGAACGGCGTGCAGCACTCACCCGCCATCGCCCAGGCCCTCACCGAGGTCGGCCCCCGCCTCAAGCGTCTGCGCACCCGGCGCGGCGTGACCCTGGCGGAGCTCTCCGCGGCCACCGGCATCTCCCGGAGCACCCTGTCCCGGCTGGAGTCCGGCCTGCGCCGCCCCAGCCTGGAACTGCTGCTCCCCCTTTCCCAGGCCCATCAGGTCCCGCTGGACGAGCTGGTCCGCGCGCCCGAGGTGGGCGATCCCCGCATTCGTCTCACGCCGCAGCACAAGAACGGCAACGTCGTGGTGCCGCTCACCCGGCAGCCCGGCCCGCTGCAGACCTTCAAGATGGTCCTGCCGGCCGGCCGGACCACCCCGGAGCTGTGCACGCACGAGGGGTACGAGTGGCTCTACGTCCTCTCCGGGAAGCTGCGGCTGATCCTGGCCGATCACGACCTGGTGCTCACGGCGGGCGAGGCCGCCGAGTTCGACACCCGGCTGCCGCACTGGTTCGGCGGCACCGGTGACGGCCCGGTCGAGCTGCTGAGCCTCTTCGGACGCCAGGGCGAGCGGATGCACGTACGCGCCAGGCCCGCGCCGAAGGCGGAGCGCACGGGCCCGGACGCGAGGCGGTCCGCCGGGCTGGGATGATCGGTCCATGGCTGAACGTGTGATCGCCGCGTGTGACGGGGCGTCGAAAGGAAATCCCGGCCCGGCCGGCTGGGGCTGGGTCATCGCCGGTGAGGCGGGCGAGCCCGCCCGCTGGGAGGCAGGACCGCTGGGCACGGCGACGAACAACGTCGCGGAACTCACCGCCCTGGAGCGGTTGTTGACGGTGGTCGACCCGGACGTGCCGCTGGAGGTCCGGATGGACTCCCAGTACGCGATGAAGGCGGTCACCACCTGGCTGCCCGGCTGGAAGCGGAAGGGCTGGAAGACGGCCGCCGGCAAGCCGGTCGCCAACCAGGAGCTGGTCGTCCGCATCGACGCGCTGCTCACGGGCCGCTCCGTGGATTTCCAGTACGTTCCCGCGCACCAGGTGGACGGCGACCCGCTGAACGACTTCGCCGACCGGGCCGCCAGCCAGGCCGCCACCACTCAGGAGGCCGCCGGCAGCGAGCACGGCTCCCCGCACCCGCCGCCCGCCCCGGCCTCGGCCCGCCGCCCTTCCGCGAAGTCCTCCGGTGCCGGTACCCGGCCTTCCGGCACGGGTGCGAAGTCCTCCGCCGCGTCGAGGCGGCGTACCGGGGCGGGCTCCTCCCGCACGCTCAAGGCCAAGTTCCCCGGCCGCTGCCGCTGCGGACGCGCCTACACGGCGGGCGAGCAGATCGCCAAGAACCCCGAGGGCTGGGGCCACCCGGCCTGCCGTACGCCGGCGGGTGGCGAGGGGTAGTCGGCGCCCGGTCCGCCGGTGGCCGCGCCCGGCTACCCTCGGGCGCTGAGGGGGCAGGCCATGCTGAACGAGAACGCCGACGAACCGCTCACCGGATCACCGTCCGGCCCGGACGGCTTCCCGTCGCTCTCCGCGGTGGAGATCGCGGCTGCCGTACGGGCACGGACTCTCGGTGCCGTCGATGTCGTGCGCGCCGCACTGGAGCGGATCGCGGCGGTGGAGCCGGAGCTGCACGCCTTCACGGAGGTGTGGGAAGCGGCGGCGACGGAGCGGGCCGCCGAGGTCGACCGGGAGGTCGCCGCCGGCGCGTACCTGCCGCTCGCGGGGGTGCCGCTCGGCGTCAAGGGCCCGCGCGGGGCACGGGCCGCGGCGGCGCGGGCCCTGGTGGCAGCCGGCTGCGTGCCGGTCGGGGCGACGTCCGTGCCGGGGCCCGGTACCGCGTGGCAGACCTGGGGGATGGGGGCCGGCGGGCGGACGCGTAACCCGTGGCGTGCCGACCGGACGCCCGGCGGCTCCTCGGCCGGTTCGGCGGCGGCGGTCGCGGCCGGGCTCGTGCCGCTGGCGACGGGCAGCGACGGCGCGGGCTCGGTGCGGATACCGGCCGCCTGGTGCGGGGTGTTCGGGCTGAAGGTCACCAACGGTCTGCTGCCCTCGCCGGACCGTACGGGGCTCGCGGCGCCCGGAGTGCTCGCCCGGAGCGCGGCGGACGTGGCGGCGTACTGGAACGTGGTGTGCGGCGGCCGGGGCGGTACGGGCGAGTGGCGCGGCCGGGACGGGGCGGGCCGCCGGTGTGCGGGAAGCCAGGACGGGGCGGGCCGCGTCGGCGCCGGGGGCTTGCCCGTCGCCGCGCTCTGGTCCGCCGACCTCGGCTTCGCGGCGCCGGACCGGGAGCCGGCCGAGATCGCCCGCCGGGCGGCCGAGCGGCTCGCGGAGGCGGGGGTCGTCCGGCTCGTGACGGACGAGCCGGTCCGGCTGACCGATCCGGGCGCCGCCTGGCAGGCGCTGCGGACGCCGGGCGCCGACCGGGCCGCTGCGGAGCGGGTACGCGCGGACAACGACCGCCGGCTCGCCGCGCTCTTCGGCCGCGTGCCACTCCTGCTGACCCCGGCCACCCCGAATCCGCCGCATGGCCACGAAGGGCCGGGCGAACGGTACAGTACGGCGCTGACCTGGTCGTTCAACCTCAGTGGGCATCCGGCGGCCAGTGTTCCCGCGGGGTTCGGCGCGGACGGCTGCCCGGTGGGCCTGCAACTCGTGGCCCCGCACGGAGCCGAGCCCCTCCTCCTCGCCGTGGCCGGGGCGGCGGAGCGGGCCGCCGGGCTGCGCGCCCGGTCCGTCATGCCGGTGCGGTGAGGAAGTCCAGCAGCACGGAGAGCAGCGGCACGGGCGCGTCGAGGGGCACCAAGTGCCCGGCGCCCGGGATCAGTTCGAGCCGCGCACCCGGAATGGCCGCCGCCAGTTCGTGGGCTTTGGCGACCGGGATCCAGGTGTCCTCCGCGCCCCAGCAGACGGTGACGGGGATGCCGATGCCGGCGTACTTGTGCTGGATCTCGTCGGTGTAGCGCTGGTCGGCCTGGGCGATCTGCCGGTAGAAGGCCGCCTGGCCCGTCTCGCCGGACCAGGGCCGCACCAGTTCCTCGGCGGCGTCCTCGCGCAGCCCGCGGTGGCTCGCCGAGCGGACGTACTCCCGGACCAGCCCGAGGTGCAGCGCGGGCGGCAACTGCGCGAAGACCGGGCCGTGTTCGCCGACCAGCCGGAAGAACGGCGATCCCCAGGGCGCGAGTGCCACCGGGTCGACCAGGGCCAGCCGGCGGTACGGGACCCCGTGCAGCAGATGGGCCCGCAGGGACACGGCCCCGCCGAAGTCGTGCGCGACGACGGAGGGGCGGGACAGCTGCCAGTGCGCCAGGAGTTCGGTGAAGACCTCGCCCTGGGCCGCGAGGGAGACGTCCTGCCCGTGGTGCTTCTCGGACGCGCCGTAGCCGGGCATGTCCCAGACGAACACCTGGTACCGCCGGGCCAGCGCGGGGGCGATCTCCTGCCAGACGTACGACGAGAAGGGCGTGCCGTGCAGGAGCACCACCGGTTCGGCGTCCTCCGGGCCGAGCCGTTCCCAGCGCACCGCGCCGGCGGAGCTCCGGAAGGTCCTGCTCAACTGCCATACGGGGGCGCGGGTCATCGGGCCGGTCCTTTCCCGGGGAAGCGGTGTGCGTAAGGAGAGTAATTCATTTCAAGCCTTACCGCGAGCGGATGGCCGGTGGCAGGGGAGGGCGTAGGCAAAGTACGCCGCGGGTTCGGGCGCGGAGTGGTGTGCGGCGGGCGTACGGGCGTCTAGGTTCGGGCCGTGCGGACGGACGGACCCGTGTCGTGCGGACGCATACCACCGCGCCGTACCTGATGGAGGCAGTCATGGGGACGTTCACGACGGCGGACGGCACCGAGATCTTCTACAAGGACTGGGGCAGCGGACAGCCCGTCGTCTTCAGTCACGGCTGGCCGCTCAACGCGGACGTCTGGGACAGTCAGTTGTGCCTGGTGGCCGAGCACGGCTACCGCGGCATCGCGCACGACCGCCGCGGGCACGGCCGCTCCGGACAGCCCTGGCAGGGCAACGACATGGACACCTACGCGGACGACCTCGCCCGGCTGATCGAGATCCTCAACCTGCGCGACGTGGTACTGGTCGGGCACTCGACGGGCGGCGGGGAGGTCGTGCGCTACATCGGGCGGCACGGTACGGCGCGGGTCGCCAAGGTCGTGCTGCTCGGCGCCGTGCCGCCGCTGATGCTGCGGACGGAGGCCAACCCGGAGGGCGCGCCGGCCGAGGTGTTCGACGCCATCCGCGAGGGGGTGCGGCGCGACCGGTCGCAGTACTACCAGGAGCTGAGCGCGTCCTTCTACGGCGCGAACCGGCCGGGCGCGGCCGTCCCGCAGGGCACGCGGGACGCGTTCTGGCTGATGTGCATGACGGTCGGGCTCAAGGCCGCGTACGACTGCGTCGAGCAGTTCTCCGCGACGGACTTCACCGAGGACCTGCGCCGCATCGACGTGCCCACGCTCATCGCCCACGGCGACGACGACCAGATCGTGCCCATCGGGGCCGCCGCACAGAAGGCGGCCCCGATGGTGAAGGACGCGGTGCTGAAGGTCTATCCGGGGGCACCGCACGGCCTGACCGGAGATTACGAGGAGGCCTTCGACAGGGACCTGCTCGCCTTCCTCAGGGACTAGGCCGGGTCGTCCGGGCGGTCAGCCGGGCGGCGTGCCCAGGAGGCGGCGGCACATCTCGGCGCAGCGGCGGGTGGTCTCCGCGCAGATGCGGCAGTGGGCGTGGTGGCCGGCGTGCTCGTTGCACAGTTCGTGACTGCGCTCGCAGGCCACCAGGCAGGCCTCCAGCTGGGTGTGGACGAGGGTGTCGTCCGGTCCGCTGCCGCGCGTCAGTACCCGGCGGGTCACCCCTGCGACGTCGGCGCAGTCCAGGTCGCGGCTGATCGAGGGCGCCAACTGCATGGCGTCCGACTCCGCCAGCATGCCCG
This sequence comes from Streptomyces sclerotialus, assembly GCF_040907265.1. Classification (NCBI taxonomy): domain Bacteria; kingdom Bacillati; phylum Actinomycetota; class Actinomycetes; order Kitasatosporales; family Streptomycetaceae; genus Streptomyces; species Streptomyces sclerotialus. The sequence goes on from NZ_JBFOHP010000002.1 coordinate 6,903,793, forward strand.
TCGCGCAGGCGGTGACGGCCTCTTCGCACTCCTGCAGGACATCGACCGCATCGGCGAGGACGGCGCTGTCGAAACCGCCCTTGGCGGTCATGGTGTCGAACAGTTCACGGGTCTGGAGCATGGCCCCTCCTCGGTTCCGCGGCGAGGCGGCGGGCCTGCTCGGTCCTCCGGCGCGCCTCAGCCTGCTTCCACGCTAGACCTGCCGCACGCCGCCGGGGCCTCCTTCGCGGAAGGTTCCGTGCGGCCCGGAAGGCGCTCGGCGGCCAGCCGGGGCCGGGCCGTCGGCGGGGGCCAGGCCGGGCGCTGGTCCGGGGGGAGGGCGGCCAGGGCCAGGGCGACGGTGGGGAAGGTGCGCAGCAGCCGGCCGGTGCCGGTCAGGTGCAGTACGCGGACGACGTTGGGGCGGACCCCGGCCAGCAGCAGCCTGCCCTGCCGCCGTTCGAGGAGCCATCGCACGCTCAGCAGACAGTTCAGGCCGCGCGAGTCGCAGAACGTGAGCGCTGAGCAGTCCAGGACGACGTGGCGGTGGCCGCGGTCCAGGAAGGTGCCGACGGAAGTGCGGAAGAGCTGCTCGGTGCAGTGGTCGAGCTCGCCGCTGATCTGCAGGACCGCTCCGGCGTCGCAGGACGCGAGCGCGGTCATCTCTAAGCCGTCGGGGAGCGGCATCTGGCTACCTCATCGTGCGGGGGAGATGTGAGCTACTCTCACGTCGGTGACAGTAGCGGGTCTTGTTCTTGGAAAGCGTGTGATTTCCTGCCAAGCGTGGTAATGGCTGGAATACCGCGCACGGTGATCACGCTGTGACTCCGCGGTCGATGTCCGCAGGGGGCGTTTCCCTCCGGCATGAGGCGTTTCATCCCGGGCACCCGCCCCCGCATGGGACTGCTCACGCAATGGGAAGACGCGGTGGAACACTGGGAACACACGCTGGTCAACAGGGTGTTCCGCAGCGATCCGGTGCAGCTGGTCAACGCCCTGCAACGCGAGTGTGACGATCACGCCGTCGTGTGCAGCGAGAACCGGATACTGGTGCCCAACGCCTACGACGTGGAACTGGACCCGTACGTCCACAAGCGGCTCGGCAAACGGGACGAGGTCGTCGGGCAGGCGCTGACGGACGCCCTGGCCCGGCACGCGGCGGAACACGGCTACGAGTGGGCGGGGCCGCTCACCGTTCACGTCGCCGAGTCCACACATCCGCTCGCCAACGGGCGCTACCGCATCACCAGCCAAGCCTTGCCGAACATCCCCCCGGACGCGTTCGACGACCCGGCGTCGGTGCATGATGCATCTTGAACGTCCGGTACTCGGTGAGGAGACAACGTGGAAGCGAAGACGGAATCCAGGTCGGTGACGATCAGCACGCCGGACGGCTCGTGCGACGCCTTCGTCGCGCACCCGGCGGGTGCGGGGCCGTACCCCGCCGTACTGTTCGTCATGGACGCCATCGGCCTGCGTCCCGTGCTGGAGGGCATGGCCCGCGAACTCGCCTCGCACGGGTACTACGTCCTGGTGCCGAACCTCTTCTACCGCAACGGCCCGGCGCCCGTCGTGGAGCTGTCCGACCTGAGCCGGCCGGAGCAGCGGGAAGCCTTCCTGCGGCAGGTCATGCCGCTGGTGCACGGGCTGACGCCGGACCTGGCGCTGTCCGACGCCGGCAGCTACCTCGACTTCCTGGCGGCGCAGGAGGAGGTCCGGCCCGGCCCGGTGGGGCTGACCGGTTACTGCATGGGCGGCGCGCTGGCCCTGCGCATCGCGGCGCGCTACCCGGACCGGGTGGCCGCCGCGGCGAGCTTCCACGGCGGTCACCTCGCCACGGACGCGCCGGACAGCCCGCACCGGCTGGCCGGTGACATCGGGGCGGAGCTGTACTTCGGGCACGCCGCGCAGGACGACGCCATGAACGCCGAGCACATCTCCCAGCTGGAGGCGGCGCTCGACGCGGCGGGTACGACGTACCGCTCCGAGGTGTACCCCGGCACCGTCCACGGCTTCACCATGTCCGACACCGCCGCCTACAGCGAGGCGGGCCTGGCCCGCCACTGGGAAGCGCTGCTGGACCTCTTCGCCCGCACGCTGCGGCCGGCCTGACGGTACGTCGGCGACGCGGCGCTACCCGGCGCGCAGCACCTGCGCGACGACCGGGCCCGCCGCGTCGCCGCCGTGACCGCCCGACTGGACGAGCGCGGCGGCCGCGAGGTCGTCGCTGTAGCCGGTGAACCAGCTGTGGGACCGGGACTGGCCGTCCTTCTCGGCGGAGCCGGTCTTCGCGCCCTTGTCCCCGCCGACGCCCGCCATCGCGGCCGCGGCCGTGCCCCGGCCGGCGGTCGCCGCGCGCATCATCTGCCGCAGCTGCCGGGCGACGGACGGGGACAGCGGGCGTGCGGTGGCCAGGGTCCGGCCGTCGAGCGCCTGCGGTACGAGGACCGGCTGCCGGAACCCGCCGTTGACGACCGTAGCGGTGACGGACGCCATGGCCAGCGGGGACATCTGGACCTTGCCCTGCCCGATGTACGAAGCGGCGGTCTCCACCCCGGCCGACTCCGGGACGTTGCCGTCGAAGGACGGTACGCCGGTCTGCCAGTCAGCGCCGAGCCCGAAGGAGTCGCGGGCCGTCCTGCCGAGCGCCGTACCGGCGACGCCCCGGTCGTTGAGCGGCTTGACCGCCTTGATGAACGCGGTGTTGCAGGACCGGGCGAAGGCGTCGGTGAGGGTGCCGTCCTCGATCCGGAAGTCGTCGAGGTTGTGGAAGGTGTAGCCCTCCCAGGACACCGTGGCCGGACACGCTGCCTTGCCGTCCGCGTCGCCCACGCCGTTCTCGATCATCATGGCAGCCGTCACGATCTTCATGGTGGAACCGGGCGCCACTTCGCCCAGCAGCGCCGCGTCGTAACCGTCCGCGCGGTTGTTGGCCACCGCTCGGATCTCGCCCGTGCTCGGCCGGACCGCGACGACCGACGACTCCGGGTACGCCCGCACCGCCCGTTCCGCCGCCGCCTGCACCCCCGCGTCCAGCGTGGTGTGCAGCGTTCCGGCCCGGCCCTTGCGCAGGGTGAGCAGCGTGCGCGCCGACTCTCCCGCCGCGTCCTCGATGCGCAGCTCGACGCCGCGCGTACCGCCGGCCTTCTTGCCGTACTTCTCCCGCAGGCCGTCGAGGACCGGACCCAGTGAGGGGTACCGCTCCTCGGTCAGCGGCCGGCCCCGGTGGTCGACGGCCCGGATCTCCGCGGCCCCGGTCACGCCCGTCACCAGGTACTCGCCGTCCTTCAGCTGCGGATGCAGTACCGAGGGCCGCCAGTCCACCAGCGGCTTGTGCGTGGTCCGGCCCCGTACGATCCGCAGCTCCGACGCGTACGACAGGGGAGCGGTCCGCCCGTCGTACGACACCTCGGCCTTGACGGTGTACGGAACGGTCGTGCCGCTCCGCCTGCCCGGCGTGATCACCACATGGGTGAGGTGCGCCTGGTCATGGAATCCGGCCAGTTCGGTCCGGGCGACCGCCTGGTTGTCGGTGAGCGCGGCGGCGGTCGTGCTGTCGCCCTTCGCCCACGCGGTGAGGAAGGCGGTGGCCGTCTCCGTCGTCTCGTCGGCGCTCGGCGGCCCGGTCCGTACCGGCGCCGCCTGTGCGCTGCCGCCCTGGCCGCCGTACCCCATCACCCCGCTGACCAGGTTGTAGCCGCCGTACAGCACACCCCCGGCCACCACCGTCAGCACCCCGCCGACAATGCTGATCTTCACCCCGCTGCGCATCCGCGCTCCCTCCCCTGAGAGCCCCCTGAACAAGTTCGAAGGAGCCATGGGACGCACGGTACGGGGCGGACAGGAGGACAAAGAGGTTCGAACGGGCATTCGTTACCGGATAGCGATCACGGGGAGCGGCCGCGGCACCGGAGCCGGGCGGCCCGTGCGGCGGCGAGGCCCGTCTGCTCGGCACCGAGCGGGTGACGGCGTCCGGTGCCGCGCACGACACGTCCGCCGGGGCCCCGTCGTACTCGACCGAGCACTCCACCTCGTGGTGCGCGCAGAGGACTTGGGCCAGCCGCACGAGCGCGGTGGTGTCCCCGCCGCGCCCCACCCGGTGCAGATCGACGACGACCGTGCCGCTGCCGGGACGGATGACGGCGTTGAGCAGCCGCCCCAGGTGCGGTTCGGCCGTCGGGCGGATCGGGCGGTGCACCTCGATGACGGTGCGGTCGGCGTACCGGCGTACCGCGACCGGGGACGGTCCGGTCCCCTCGGCGGCGGGACCGGCCGGCGCGGTACCTCCCGCCCCGGCCGCCCGGGAGGTCATCGGCACGAGCGGCGGACGGAGCCGGTGGCGGACGGAGGTCCATAACGGGAGCAGGGAAGGAGCGGTCCACGTCATCGCGGTCCCCCTCGGCATCAGAACCTGCTGGGACAAGCAGTCGCGGCCCGCCGCGGTCACCACGCGGGGCACGACGTGGGAGCGAGTCGGATTCTGCCACCCCCGGCGGCCGGCGGGCAGGGCCTGTCGGCCTCTGGACAGGAGCCGGGAGAGCATGTCGGTCCCGGTGCCGGGGCGCGCGCGGCGCCCTGCCGGAAGCCGGGTGCGGGCGGTGGCTTTCGGCCGATGGCGGGTCCCGGCAGCCACTCGTGGCTTTCATGGTCGAGCGGCGCAACAGCAGGCCCGGCGGACGGTCTTCCGCCGGGCGCACCTCGTCGGCGCCGGCCGTCCCCACGAAGGGAGAACTTTTCTCATGCTCTCGGTATCCACCGCTGTCGCGGCCACCGGCTCCTACGTCACGTCGATCGCGGACACGGCCGGAGAGATCAGGGCTGCCCAGCGGCTGCGCTACCAGGTCTTCGGAGAGGAGATGGGGGCGACCCTGCACACCCCGCTCACCGGGCACGACGTCGACGAGTTCGACGCGCCGGCCGACCACTTGATCGTGACGGACACCAGCAGCGGCGAAGTGGTCGGCACGTACCGGCTGCTGCCGCCCGGACGCACCGAACGGTCCTACGCGGAGGACGAGTTCGACCTGCGGGCCCTGCAGGAACTGCGCGGGCGGATGGTGGAGGCGGGCCGCTCCTGCGTGCACCCGGACCACCGGACCGGCGCGGTGATCAACCTGATGTGGGCCGCGCTCGCCCGCTACGTCCTGCTGTCCGGGGCCCGTTACCTGTCCGGGTGCGCGTCGGTGCCGCTCGCCGACGGCGGCCAGGCCGCCTCCAACGCCTGGCTGCTCGGCAACATCAAACACTGCGCCCCGGCCGACCTGCGGGTCCACCCGCGCCGCCCCTGGACACCGCGGGGAGTGAGCGAGAACAAGCCGAGTTACGCCCTGGTGCCGCCGCTGCTCCGTGGCTACCTGCGGCTCGGCGCCTGGATGTGCGGAGCGCCGGCCCACGACCCGGAGTTCGACGTCGCCGACTTCTTCGTACTGCTCGACGTGGACCGGCTCGACGGCCGCTACCGGCGCTATTTCCTCGGGGAGTAAGGGATCTGCCCGGACCCGGCACGGCCGCGCTCCTCCGGCCGGGGGAACCGCCCCCCTGACGAAGGTCAGGGGCGGCCTCCGACCTTCGGGCAGTGTGACGCGGCACCCCCCGCTCCTACCGTCGGTCCGGAACGGTGCGTGGCCGCCGAGGACCGGAACCCACGCCGTGGAAACCCAGCGAACTGGAGATGCGACACCATGCCGACGACACCAGCCGCCCTCACGGGGACCAGCTCCTACGTCACCTCCATCGCGGACTCCGCCGAGCAGGTGCGCGCCGCCCAGCGCCTCCGCCACCTCGTGTTCGGCGAGGAGCTGGGCGCCACCCTGAACCCCGCGCTCGCCGGCCACGACACGGACGCCTTCGACGGCCTCGCCGACCACCTGATCGTCACCGAGTCCACGACCGGCGAAGTGGTCGGCACCTACCGCCTGCTGCCGCCCGGCCGCACCGAACGCTCCTACTCGGACGGCGAGTTCGACCTGAGCGCACTGGCCGGCATCCGCTCCTCGATGATCGAGGCGGGCCGCTCCTGCGTCCATCCCGACCACCGCTCGGGCGCGGTGATCAACCTGATGTGGGCCGCGCTCGCCCGCTACGTCCTGCTGTCCGGCCACCGCTACCTCGCGGGCTGCGCCTCGGTGGCACTGGGCGACGGCGGGCGGACGGCGGCGAGCGCCTGGGCCCTGTGCGCGGCCAAGCACACCCCGCCCGAGGGCATGACCGTCCACCCGCACCGCCCCTGGGAGCCGAGCGCACAGGCGACGGCCGCCGCCGTGCCCGGCCTGGCCCAGGTCCCCCCGCTGTTCCGCGGCTACCTGCGGCTCGGCGCCTGGGTGTGCGGAGCCCCGGCGTACGACCCGGAGTTCGACGTCGCCGACTTCTTCGTCGTGCTGGACATGGAGCAGCTGAACGACCGCTACTACCGCTATTTCCTCGGAGAGTCCCGATGAGCCCGTGGTCCGTCACCTCGCCCTGCACACCCGGCTGCGCCGCACACGCGGTGCCGCACGTACCGCGCGCGGAGCGGGCCCGCCGGTACGCGGCGCTCGCCGCCACGCTGGCCCGCGGCACGGCGGCCGGGCCGCGCCTCGCCGAGTAGCGGGTCATGCGGACCCATGCCCGCGCGGTGCTCCGCGCCCTGGGGCTGCGGCTGGAGACCAGTACGCCGTCCCTGAGCGTGCCGCGCGGCCCCGGCGGCGCCGGCACGCTGATCGTGGCGGACCACATCTCCTGGCTCGACGTCATCGCCCTGCTGGCGGTGGAGCCCTCGACCCCGCTGGCCAAGCGCGAGGTGGCCGAGTGGCCGCTGTTCGGGTCGCTGGCGCGGAAGGCCGGGGCGCAGTTCATCGACCGGGACGGTCTGCGCACCCTGCCGCAGAGCGTCGGCCGGCTCGCCGCCACCCTGCGCAGCGGCCGTTCGGTCATGGTGTTCCCGCAGGGCACCACCTGGTGCACGGAGACCGGCGGCGGCTTCCGGCGGGCGACGTTCCAGGCCGCGATCGACGCCGGGGCGCCGGTCCGCCCGGTGACCATCACCTACGCGCAGCGGGGCGCGCCCAGTACGGTGGCCGCGTTCCTCGGCGAGGAGGACTTCACCACCTGCCTGCACAGAGTGATCAGCGCGAGAGACCTCACGGTGCGGGTCACCGCCCACCCCGCGCTGGAGCCCGCGCAGGACCGGCGGTCGCTGGCCGCCGAGGCCCACGCGGCGATCCGCGGCACCCGGCCGCCGGCCCATGTCTGAGCTGCTCGACCAGCTCGCTCAGCTGGTCAGGGCGCAGCTCGACTCGCCCTGGCTCTGGCTGACCGTGCTGCTGGTGGCCGGCCTGGACGCGCTGCTGCCGTTCATGCCGAGCGAGACGACGGTGGTGACGGTGGCCGTGCTGACCGGCGCCGACCTCCCGCAGCTCGCGCTGCTGGCCGTGGTCGCCACGCTGGGCGCGCTGGGCGGCGACTGCCTCAGCCACGGCATCGGCCGCTGGGCCGGGCCGAAGGCGATCGGCCGGCTGCTGCGCGGCGAGAAGGGGCGGCAACGGTACGAGTGGGGCCGGGCCATGGTGGGCCGGCACGCCACGACGCTGGTGGTCGCGGCCCGCTTCCTGCCCGGCGGGCGGGTGGCGTCCGGACTGTCCACCGGCAGCCTGCGGTTCCCGTTCCGCCGCTTCGTGGTCCTGGACGCGGCAGGCGCCGCGCTGTGGGCCGTCATCAGCACGGCCATCGGGTATCTCGGCGGCGCCGCCTTCGCCGAGGAGCCCGTCAAGGGACTGCTGCTGGCCTTCGCGCTGGCCCTGGTCGTCGTGGCGCTGCTGGAGACCGCCCGCCGGCTGGCCGCCCGGCGGCGGGCCGCCACCCGTCGTACGGCCGTCCTCGCCGTCGGCACCGTCGCCACCGCCGAGGGGGCCCTGCCGGCGGACGACCCGAGGGCGGTGCGGACGGACCGGCAGAGCTGAACGCGTGTCAGGGGCGGGTGCGCGGGGGAGACCCCGCACCCGCCCTCCGGCGGCTCAGTCCGTACCGGCGTACTCGCCGCCCCGGCACTTCAGTCCGTACCGGCCCACGCCGCCGCGTACGCCCGTGCCGCGGCCCGCGGTTCGGCGGCGGCGCAGATCCCCGAGACGACCGCGCCGCCCGCCGCGCCCGCGGCCCGGAGCGGTGCCATGTCCGCCGCGGTCACCCCGCCGATCGCCACCGCCGGGAGCGGGGTGGGCGACGCCAGCCGCCCGAAGCCCTCGATGCCCAGCTCCGGCGGCGCGTCCGCCTTGGTACGCGTGGCGTGCAGCGCGCCGATGCCGACGTAGTCGACCCGGGCCGGCTCCTCGGCCGCGGCCCGCAGCTCCTCCTCCGTCGCGGCGCTCAGCCCGATCACCGCGTCCGGCCCGACGAGCCCGCGGACGGCGGCCACCGGCAGGTCGGACTGGCCGACGTGCACCCCGGTCACCCGCGCCCCGGCCGCACGCGCCGCGAGGTACACGTCCACCCGGTCGTTGACGAACAGCGCGACCCGCTCCGGCAGGACCGCGGCGATCCGCACCACCGTCTCCAGGAAGTCCCGCGCCGCGCCGTCCTTCTCGCGTACCTGGACGGCGGTGACGCCGCCCGCCACGGCCTCGGCGACCGTGCCCGGCACGTCACGCGCGCACGCCGCGGCCTGCGCCGCGTCCGTGACCAGGTACACGGAGAGGTCCGGGCGCACGGCCGCGGCGCTGTCGTTCACGCCCACGAGATCGCCGCCCGCTCGCCGAGCGTCTCCTCGTCCAGGCCGTACAGCGCGTCCAGGAAGGCGGCCGCGAAGCTGCCGGGCCCGGCGCTGCGCTCCGCCGCGATCTCGGCGGCCACGGTGTAGACCGTCACGGCGGCGGCCGCGGCGGCGAGCCGGTCGGCGTGCGCGGCACCCTCCGGCGTGGTCGGCGGCGCGAACGCCGCGAGCACCGCGCCCAGCGCGCAGCCGCCGCCGGTCACCCGCGTCAGCAGCGGGTCCCCGTTGGCGACGCGTACCGTCCGCGCGCCGTCGGTGAGCAGGTCGACGGGGCCGGAGACCGCGACCACGGCACCCGTGGCGCGGGCCAGTTCACCCGCGGCGGCGGCCGCCGACTCGACCTCGTCGGTGGCGTCCACGCCGCGCCCGCCGCCCCCGGTCCCGGCAACCGCGATGATCTCGGAGGCGTTGCCCCGGACGACCGCAGGACCCTGGTCGAGCAGCCGGCGGGCCAGCGCGGTCCGTACGGGCAGCGAGCCGACCGCCACCGGGTCCAGCACCCAGGGCGTGCCCGCCGCGGCCGCCGAGGCGACCGCCTCGGTCATGGCCGCGCGCTGCTCGGCGTGCGGGGTGCCCAGGTTGACCAGCACCCCGGAGGCGGCTCCGGCGAACGGTCCTGCCTCCTCGGGGATGTCCACCATCGCCGGGGCGGCGCCCAGCGAGAGCAGGACGTTCGCCGTGAAGTTGGCGACGACCTGGTTGGTGAGGCACTGGACCAGTGGTGTTTCATGGCGTACGCGGTTGAGGGCCTGCCGGGTGGTGGCGAGCAGGTCGTCGGCCGGACGCGTCATAGGGGCATTCCTCCGTGACATTCCCTTCGCTGGTGCGAACCAGATCAGGTTCTACGGGTGTGATCTCAGCCCTTGAGATGGGGCACCCCGTGTCTCGTGTGCCCCACCATGCTACCCGCACCCCGTTCCCGATCCGGAACCCCGACCCCTGGAAGCCGCACCATGACCATCGAAAGACCCGTCTTCGACGGGCGCATGCCCGCCGGCGCCGGTGACCTGTCCGTCGAACGGCACGGCATCGGCCCCGTACCCGAGAGCAGCCGCTACGGCGGGCCCGGCCGCCTGTTCACCGTGTGGTTCGCGCCCAACCTGACCATGACCGGCGTCTTCACCGGCACCGTGGGCATCGGTCTCGGGCTCGACTTCTGGACGGCGTTCGCCGCGATGGCGCTCGGCACGCTCCTCGGCGCGGTGCCCTCCGCCTGCCTCGGTACGTGGGGAAGTCTCACCGGTACCGGTCAACTGCCTCTTTCCCGGCTCGCGTTCGGCAGCGGCGTCGTCCTGCCCGGCGTCCTGCAGTGGCTCTCCTCCATCGCCTGGGACGCGCTGATCGGACTGTTCGGCGGGGATGCGCTGGCCCGGCTGCTGGGCTGGCCGTTCTGGCTGGGCGCGCTGACCGTCCTGCTCCTCCAGGGCGTCGTCGGCGTCCTCGGGTACGAGGCCATCCACCGCCTCCAGACCGTGATGACCTTCGTGCTGGGCGCGGCCTTCCTCGTCATCGGCGTCAAGCTCCTCGACGGCGTCCCGCTGCCGTCGGCCGCCACCGCGCACGGCGCGGACCGGGCGGGCGCGTTCCTGCTGACCACGACCGTCGCGCTGAGCCTGGCGATCTCCTGGGCGCCGTACGCCTCCGACTTCAGCCGCTACCTGCCGCGCTCGGCGTCCCGGCAGCGGATGTTCTGGTACACGCTGCTCGGCATGGCCGCCGCGTACCTGTGGGTGCAGACGCTCGGCCTGTGGGCCGCCGGACTGTTCACCGACCAGACGGCGGCAGGCGTGCACGAACTCCTCGGCGGCGGGGCACTGGGCGCCTTCGGGCTGCTGGCCATCGCCGCGTCCGCGGTGTGCAGCAACGCCATGAACGACTACAGCGGCTCGCTGGCCCTGCAGACGGCGGGCGTCCGCATCCCCCGTCCGCTCGCCGCTGCCGTCGCGGCCGTGCTCGGCTTCCTGCTCGTGCTGTGGATGCACGCCGCCGACACCACGGCCCGCTTCCAGAACGTGCTGCTCTTCGTCGGCTACTGGATCCCCGGCTTCATCGGCGTCGTCGCGGTCGACTGGTGCGCCCGCGCCAGGGCACGCGGCGGCCGGCCGGTCGACGTGCACGAGGAGTTCGCCCGCCCGCAGCCGTGGTGGCCCGCGGTCCTCGCCTTCGTCGTCGCGTTCGCCGCTGCCGTGCCCTTCATGGACACCTCGCTGTACCTCGGCCCGGTCGCCGAGGCGCTGCACGGCGCTGACCTGGCGTACTTCGTGGCCTTCCTGGTCTCGGTCGCGGTGTACGCCCCCCTTCGGCTGCGGCGCGGAAGCGGCGGCTGAAGCCTTCGCGAGCACCACGAAACCCCGGTCGCATTGGCGGCCGGGGTGGGCTTGCGCGTATATTGGGAGTTTCCGTGCCTGGACAAAATCCGGGCATGGCGAAGCGCTATGCGGTCATCTTAACCATGCGGGAGTCGAATTGTCAATCCAGGTGCCGGGTGGAGAATCGGGCGTGCGGCCGGACCGGGCCGCCGACGAGGAGACCTCCCGTGCGGAAATGCGCCGGGAGCAGGAATTCATCGACATGCTCTACGAGCGCCTCGGGGAACTGCGCGCCGGGGCGGGGGCCGCGGTGGAGGGCGCCCTGGCGGTCGCCGACGCCGGCACGATGCAGGCGCGGCTGGAGCGTGACGTGACCGTCGCCGAGCAGGCCGGGGTGCTCGCCGCCCTCGACGCGGGCGAGCACGGCCTGTGCTTCGGCCGGCTCTCCTTCCGCGACGGCGCGGACCACCACATCGGCCGGATCGGCATCCGGCGCGACGACGCCGAGCGCACGCCGCTGGTCATCGACTGGCGCGCCGACGTCGCCCGCCCCTTCTACCTGGCCACCGGCCACACCCCGATGGGACTCCGCCGCCGGCGGCACATCTCCACCGAAGGCCGGCGCGTCACCGCCCTGCACGACGAGATCATGGACCTCGCCGACACGGTGCGCACCGGCCACGAGGGCACCGACGCCGACACCGTGCTGCTCGCCGCGCTGGACGCGGCCCGCACCGGCCGGATGCACGACATCGTGCAGACCATCCAGGCCGAGCAGGACCGCATCATCCGCGCCCCGCACCGCGGCGTCATGGTCGTCGAGGGCGGCCCCGGCACCGGCAAGACCGTGGTCGCCCTGCACCGCGCCGCTTACCTGCTGTACGCACACCGCGAGCTGCTCGCCCGCCGCGCCGTGCTGATCGTCGGCCCCAACCCGGCATTCCTCGGCTACATCGGAGAGGTGCTGCCCGCGCTCGGCGAGACCGGCGTCCTGCTCGCCTCACCCGGCGAGCTCTTCCCCGGCATCACCGCGACCGGCACGGACACGCCCGAGGCCGCCGCGGTCAAGGGCGGCGCCGCGATGGCCGACGCGCTGGCCGCGTACGTCCGCGACCGCCAGCGGCTCCCCGAGCCCGGCACCGTCATCCCGCACGACGACGGCGACCTCCTCCTCGACCCGGACATCGTCCTGGAAGCCCGCCATCAGGCGCGCGAGACGAAGCTGCCGCACAACCTCGCACGCCCGCACTTCGCGTTCCGCGTCATCGACGCGCTGACCGACCAGCTCGCCGACCGGCTCGGCGCCGACCCGTACGGCGGCCCGAACTTCCTCGGCCCCGACGACATCGCCCAGCTCGGCAAGGCCATCGCCGCCAGCGCCGAGGTGCACGCCGCCATCGCCGACCTGTGGCCCGTCCTCACCCCGCAGGAACTGGTCGCCGACTTCCTCGCCGACCCCGTGCACCTCCCGGAGGCCGACGCGGCCGCGATCCGGCGCGAGGGCGGCGACGGGCCGGTGGAGTGGACCCCCGCCGACATCCCCCTCCTCGACGAGGCCGCCGAGCTGCTCGGCGACGACGATTCGGCGGCACAGGCCGCTGCCGAGGCCGAGCGCCAGGAGCGGATCGAGTACGCGCAGGGCGTGATCGACCTCGCGTACGCCTCGCGCACGCACGAGTTCGAGGGCAAGGACGACGAGGATTCGGAGGTACTGGGTGTCCAGGACCTCCTCGACGCCGAGTTGCTCGCCGACCGGCACGAGGAGGCCGACCACCGCACCGCGGCCGAGCGCGCCGCCGCCGACCGCACCTGGGCCTTCGGCCACATCATCGTCGACGAGGCGCAGGAGCTGTCCGCGATGATGTGGCGGCTGCTGATGCGCCGCTGCCCGACCCGCTCGATGACCCTGGTCGGCGACCCGGCGCAGACCGCGGAGCCGGGCAGCTGCGGCACATGGGAGTCGATCCTCGAGCCGTACGTCGGCGACCGCTGGGAGCACATCCGCCTCGGCGTCAACTACCGTACCCCCGCCGAGATCATGGAGGTCGCGGCGGAGGCCATCCGGTCCGCGTACGCCGGTACCCCGACGGCCGCGGCCTTCGAGCCGCCGCGCTCGGTCCGCTCCACCGGCGTACCGCCCTGGTCCCACCGCACCGACGACCTGCCGCGCGCGGTCGCCGAGGCGGTCGCCCGGGAGACGGCGGCCCACACCGAGGGCCGGCTCGCGGTCATCGCCCAGCGGCACCACCACGAGGCGCTGCTCGCCGCCCTCCCCGCCGCGTCCGCCGGCCCGGTCCCCGACCTGACCAGCCCGGTCGTCCTCCTGGACCCGCGGCAGGCCAAGGGCCTGGAGTTCGACACGGTGCTCGTGGCGGAACCGGCCGAGTTCGGCGTGAGCGACCTCTACGTCGCCCTCACCCGGGCCACCCAGCGGCTGGGCGTGGTGCACACGCAGGCGCTGCCGACGGGCCTGGAGGCACTGGAAGCGCGCTGAGCCCCAGCGTGCTGAGCGCGACGGCCGGCGGCAGTGCTGCCCCGGCCGTCGACAGCCGAACCCTCATCGCCCTACCCTGTGTTCGTCATTCCGGCCACTGACCGGGATGACGAACACATTCGGCTCGGCGGAGGGTGGGTGAACGGCATGGGGCGACTGGTCCCAGCGGTGACCCGGGCACTGGACATACTCGAACTGTTCCTGGAGGCGGACGGCCCGCAGTCGGCCCCCGACGTGGTACGCAAGCTGCAACTGCCGCGCACCACCGTGCACGAACTGCTCACCACCCTGGCGGCCCGCTCCTACCTCGTCCCCGTGCCCGACCAGCCGGGCCGCTACCGCCTCGGCGTCCGCGCGTACCAGCTCGGCAGCCGGTACGCCGAACAGCTCGACCTCGCGGCCGAGGGGCAGCGGGTGGCCCGCGAGGTGGCCGCCACCTGCGACGAGACGGTGCACGTCGCCATCCTGGAGGGCGCCGACGTCATCTACATCGCCAAGGTGGACTCCACGCACGCCGTCCGCATGGTCTCCGCCGCGGGCCGCCGGCTGCCCGCGCACTGCACGGCGGTGGGCAAGATGCTCCTCGCCTCGCTCCCGGAAGCGGAGCTGGACGCCCGCATCGAGGGCCACGAACTGGTCGCCCTCACGCCCGGCAGCATCACCGATCCGGCCGCGCTGCGCACCGAACTCGCCACCATCCGCGAGCGCGGCACCGCCACCGAGCACCGCGAGTCCAACCCCGACGTCTCCTGCGTCGCGGCCCCGGTCCGCGACAGCACCGGCCGCGTCGTCGCCGCCCTCTCCATCTCCGTCCCGATGATCCGCTGGACCGACACCAGCGAGACCGAACTGGCGGAACTGGCCACCAAGGGCGCCCGCGACCTGTCGACGAGCCTGGGGCATCGCGGGGCGTGGCGATGACGCGGCCGCGGGCCTGACGACGCATCAGGCCCGCGCACGGTTCACCGGCCGGTGTTCAGCCGGCCGTACTCCCCGCATGCAGCGCAGAAGGGCTGGGCCGCATGGCCGGCAGGCAGGCACCAGCTGCATCGGCACACGCTGCGCATGTGCGTGGTGCAGCATCAGCACGATCCGCTCGTGCTCGCCGTGACGTTCACGCAGCAGCCGTACGGTCTCCGCCTGGTATCCGTCCCGGGACGAGGGCGGCAGCTCGGGCGGGTCGGCCGCACCGAACTCCAGCAACTCGCGCAGCTGCTCGTCCAGACGCAGCGCGCCCAACGCGTGATGCCGGGCGATCAGGTGCGGGTGCTGCTGCGGGCCGGGACCGGGCGCAAGCGCGTCGAGTCGCAGCGGCAGTCTGGTCAGTGCAGCGGTGGCGGCATCCTGCTGCCCGGTGTTCAGCTCGGCGTACTTGAGGGCGCGAAGCCGTTGTGGCGTCGCGCGCAACGTCCTCACCGACAGGCTGCGCCGCCCGGTCGGCTCGCGCGGTGGTCTCGTCGACGCCGAAACGACCTCCGGGTGCAAGGGCGGCCGAGGCGGCGGACGGCTGTCAGTCCTGGGTGACGCCTTCGGGCGCGGCCCCCGTGCGGGGCCGGGCGAGGGTGTGCGCCACCGTGTCGCACGCGAGCCGGGCGACGGACCGCAGCTCCTCGTCCGGCGTGCCGGCGCGGCTCAGTACGGCCAGTGACTGGTTGACGGCGACGACGAACGTGGCGGCCTCGTCGAGGGCCCTGGTGTCGGCCGACGAGCCCGCCAGTGCCGCCCGTACCCGGTCGCGCTGTGCGTCGAGCAGGCCGCGCACCCGGGCGCCGTTCTCCTCCGGCAGGGTCGCGGACTGGGCGGCGGACTGGGCGATGAGGCACCCCGAGGGGACCGACGGATCGGCGATGCGGGCCAGTGTGACGTCGAAGAACGCCGCCACCGCACGCACCGGATCACCGGGATGCGCGGCGAGCGCTTCCTCGTACCGGGTGCCGTGGACGGTGGCGTACCGGTCCAGGCACTGGCGGAACAGCGCGTCCTTGTTGCCGAAGGTGCCGTAGAGGGAGCCGCGGCCGAGCCCGGTGGCCGTGGCGAGGGTGTCGAGCGAGGCGTCCGCGTACCCGCGCTGCCAGAAGACCCGCATCGCGCGGTCCAGGGCCGCACCCACATCGAACTGCTTCCGGCCCGCCACGCCGCGATCCTCTCTGTCCTGCCGTCCCTCCCCACGACCCTACCCAGCGTCTTCCTGTGGAAGTGGTCGCCAGGTCACCTCGCCCTTCATCTTTGACCGATCGTTCCAACATGGCTAGCGTAACGGCTGACGCCCCTGCTACGGAAAGGCCGCCCGATGATCGACGGCACGCCGCCGGGCCTCCCGGCCGGATTCACCGACACGTTCGCCAGTCGCCATGTCGACCTCGACGAGGTGCGGCT
Organism: Streptomyces sclerotialus; assembly: GCF_040907265.1. Classification (NCBI taxonomy): domain Bacteria; kingdom Bacillati; phylum Actinomycetota; class Actinomycetes; order Kitasatosporales; family Streptomycetaceae; genus Streptomyces; species Streptomyces sclerotialus. The sequence continues at coordinate 6,919,694 of NZ_JBFOHP010000002.1, forward strand.
GCACGCCGTCGTCGGAGGCGAGGGTCCTCCGGTACTGCTGCTGGCCGGCTGGCCGCAGAACTGGTACGCCTGGCGGCTGCTGATGCCGCGGCTGGCCGAGGACCACCGGGTCGTCGCGGCCGACCTCCGGGGCGCCGGGCTGTCCGGCAAACCCCTGGACGGGTACGACACGGGCACGCTCGCCGCGGACATGGTGGCGCTGATGGCCGCGCTCGGGCACGAACGGTTCGCCATGGTCGGGCACGACGTCGGGATGTGGACCGGGTACGCGCTGGCCGCCGACCACCCGGACCGGCTCGACCGCCTCGCCGTCGCCGAGGCCGCCGTCCCCGGACTGTCACCCTCGCCGCCCCTGTTGGGCAGCGGTACCGCCAACGACCGCCTCTGGCACTTCGCCTTCAACCGGCTCCCCGCCCTGAACGAGCAACTGGTCAGCGGCCGGGAGCACCTCTTCTTCGGCGAGCAGTTCGCGACGAAGGCGGCCCAGCCGCTGCCCGAGCACGCCGTCCGGTACTACGTCGACGCCCTGGCCGCCGATCCCGAAGCGCTGCGGGCCAGCTTCGCGTACTACCGCGCGCTCGACACGACCATCGCGCAGAACGAGCGCCGCCGGGTCCGGCGGCTCACCCTGCCGGTCCTGGCCATCGGCGGGGCGGACAACCTGGGCGAGTCGGTCGCCACGACGATGCGGCTCGCCGCGGACGACGTACGCGGCGTGGTCATCCCCGCTTGCGGCCACTACCCGGCCGAAGAGGCCCCCGAAGCGATGCTCTCCGCCCTCACGGAGTTCCTGACCCCGTAGGCCGTCGGCCTCGGTGACCGCCCCGAGGAATGCTCCCCTGGCGCCTCGCCCCACTCGGCGCGGTCGGGTCCGTCTGCCGTGCTGCAGCTGCTCGCCAGGGGAGTCCGGCCGACTCCGCCTCCCGCTTTGCCGGATCGCGGACCTTCTTCGGGTCACGCGCCGCCCGCGGTGGCGCAACTGGCCGACTGGGGCCGGCCGTACGACTCCTTCGGGCCGGACACCGCCCCGCACCCCGTCGCCGCCTACGCCGCGCGGGTGGCGAGCTGCGTTGCGCGCTCTTCTTCGAGGGTCGGGTAGTCGGTGTAGCCCTCCGGGCCGTGCGTGTAGAGGTGCTCCGTGTCGATCGGGGTGGCGAGCGGATCGTTCGCCGCGATGCGCGCGGGCAGGTCGGGGTGGGCGAGGAAGGCACGTCCGTAGGAGACCAGGTCGGCGTGGCCCTGGGCGAGTACGTGCTCGCCCTGCTGCTGGGTGGTGGGGGCGTGGTTCTCCCCCACGTTGGCGATGAGAGTGCCGTGCCACCGGGGGCGCAGATCGGCGAGGGCCGGGTAGTCGTCGTTGTCGGTGACGTGGAGGTAGGCCAGGCCCAGCGGGTCCAGCGCGTCGACCAGCGCACGGTAGACGGGGGCCGGGTCGGACTCCGACATGCCGAACTGCGGGTTGCCGGGGGAGAGGCGGAGCCCGAGCCGGTGCGCTCCGACGGCCTCGGCGACCGCGGTGACCAGCTCGACGGCGAATCGGGTCCGGTCGTGCCCGTACGCGTCGTCGCGGCGGTTGGTGTTGTCGGCCAGGAACTGGTGGATCAGGTAGCTGTTGGCGCCGTGCAGCTCCACGCCGTCGAAGCCGGCCCGCAGGGCGTTGCGTGCGGCCGTGACGTGGTCGTCGATCGCGGTGCGGATGTCCTGTGCCGTCATCTCGCGCGGTAGCGGTGCCTCGGCCTTGCCGTCCTTGACGTGCACGGGGCCCGGTACCGGTACGGCGGACGGCCCGGCCGGGACGTCGCCGAGCAGCCGCGCACGCGGGTGTCCCTGTCGTCCGCCGTGCATGAGCTGCGCGAAGATCCGGCCGCCGCGTGCGTGCACGGCATCGGTCACTGCGCGCCAGCCGGTGACGTGGGCCTCGGTCTCCAGGCCCGGGATGCGCCAGCCGCTCTGGCCCCGGCGGTGCGGCCAGATGCCCTCGGTGATGAGGAGGCCGGCTTCCGCGCGCTGTGCGTAGTAGTCCGCGACCACGGGGAGCGGTGTCCCGTCCTCGTGGGCGCGGAACCGGGTCATGGGGGCCATGACGAGCCGGTTGGGGAGGGAGAGGGAGTCGGAGGAGTAAGGGGCGAGGAGGGGAGAAGCAGCTGTGTTCGTCATGCCCGGACCATAGGATCTGACACCGGTGTCAGGTTCAACCCTCGACGTGACGGGATGGGGTGGGGAAACCCATGAAGATCGGCGAACTCTCCCGGCGTACGGGCGTGAGCGTACGCTCCCTGCGCTACTACGAGCAGAAGTGCATGCTGGCCTCCGAGCGCACGGCCGGAGGCCACCGGGAGTACCCGGAGGCGGCCGTCGACCGCGTGGTCCTCATCCAGCAGCTGCTGGCCGCAGGGCTGTCCGGCGACAAGATCGCCGGCATCCTTCCCTGCATGCGCGACCACGACGGGGGACCGGCGGAGACGGCCACTCCGTGGCTGGTCGAGCAGCTGGCGGCGGAGCGCGCCCGGATCGACCGCTCGATCAAGGACCTGCTGTACACACGCGAGGTCCTGGACGAGGTCATCGCGGCGGCCGAGGGCTGAGCAGCGGGCACGGAAGGCCGTGCCCGCTGCTGCGTGCTGCGCGTGCCCGGCGCCGCCTCACCTCAAGCCGTGTTTGCGGGACACCAGGGACTCGGCGGCGCGGCGGGAGATGAGGCGGCGGAGGGTGAAGACCAGGGGGGCGTTGCTGCCGACGGCGTAGAGCGGCTTGGGCTGGGAGGCCTCGATGGCCTTGAGGATCGTGGCCGCCACCGTGGTCGCGCTGACGCCGGACGCCTCGTTGCGGTCCAGGTGCTCGGAGACCGTGCGGAAGGCGTCGGTGTACGGGGAGTCGTCGGCGAGGTAGCGGGTGCGGCGTGCGCTGATGCCGGTGTTGATGGAGCCCGGTTCGACGGTGGTCAGCCAGACGCCGTGCGGGGAGAGTTCGCGGCGCGCGGCCGTCGCGAACGCCTTGACGGCCGCCTTGGAGGCCACGTACGAAGAGCGGAAGGCGAGCGGGAAGCTGGCCAGCATGGAGCCGACCATGACGACCCGGCCGCGGCGCCGGGCCCGCATGCCCGGCAGCAGCAGTTGCGTCAGCCGTACCGCGCCGAAGACGTTGAGCTGGAAGAGGCGTTCCAGCGCGTCCATGGGGAGTTCTTCGAGGGGGGCCAGCTGGCTTTCGCCCGCGTTGTTGACGAGGACGTCCACCGGGCCCGCCGCTGCCGCGCACGCCTCGATGCTCGCCGGGTCGGTGAGGTCGAGGGGGAGGTAGGTCGCGCCGGGCAGGCGGTCGGCCTCGGGGATCTTCTCGGGGCTGCGGCTGGTGGCGAGCACGTGGTAGCCGCGGGCCAGCAGCGCCTGGCAGACGGCCCGGCCGATGCCGGAGGAGGCCCCGGTGACCAGCGCCGTACGCCGGGCCGCTCCGCGTCCCGCCGCGCGCTCCGCCGCGCGCCCCGGCCCGCTCGTCATGCCAGCTCCTTCGCCAGGGCCCGGCCCGCCGCGCGGCCGGAGAAGATGCAGCCGCCGAGGAAGGTGCCCTCCAGCGCGTTGTAGCCGTGCACCCCGCCGCCGCCGAAGCCGGCCACCTCGCCCGCCGCGTACAGCCCGGGGAAGGGTGTGCCGTCGGGGCGTACGACCTGCGCGTCGAGCGTGGTCTCCAGGCCGCCGAGCGTCTTGCGGGTGAGCAGGTTCAGCCGTACGGCGATCAGCGGGCCGTGCGCCGGGTCGAGCAGCCGGTGCGGCTTGGCGACCCGCACGATCTTGTCGGCGAGGTAGGCGCGGGCGTTCCGTACGGCCATCAGCTGCATGTCCTTGGAGTACGCGAGGCCCACTTCGCGGTCGCGGGCCACCACCTCGCGCCGTACCTGGTCGTAGTCCAGCTCCGGGCCGCTGCCCAGCGCGTTCATCCCGGACACCAGGTCGCGGAGGTTGTCGCGGACGACGAAGTCGGCGCCGTGCTCCATGAACGCGGCGACCGGGCCCGTCGGGCCCTTCTTCGTGCGGTTCAGTGTCAGCTTGAGGTCCTTGGCGGTGAAGTCCGGGTTCTGTTCGGAGCCGGAGAGCGCGAACTCCTTCTCGATGATGGACTGCGTCAGGACGAACCAGCTGTGGTCGTGGCCGCCGGCCCGGATGTGGCGGAGCGTGGCGAGGGTGTCGAAGCCGGGGAAGAGCGGCGGGGGGAGCCGCTTGCCGGTGGCGTCCAGCCAGAGGGAGGACGGGCCGGGGATGATGCGGATGGCGTGGTCGGGCCAGATGGGGTCCCAGTTCTTGATGCCCTCGACGTAGTGCCACATACGGTCGCGGTTGACGATGTTGCCGCCCGCGTTCTCGGTGATCTCCAGCATCCGCCCGTCGACGTGCGCGGGCACGCCGCAGATCATCCGCTCCGGCGCCGGGCCCAGCCGGTCCACCGGCCAGTTCTTGCGCACCAGGTCCGCATTGCCGCCGATGCCGCCGGAGGTGACGACGACGGCCTGGGCGCGGAGTTCGAAGGAACCGGCGGGCGTACGGGAGGACTTCACGCCGCGCGCGGCGTTCGACGGCTCCAGCACCGTGCCCCGGACGCCGACCGCCGTGCCGTTCTCCACGATCAGTTCGTCGACCTGGTGGCGGTGCTTGAACGTCACCAGCCCGCGGTGCTCCGCCGCCAGTACCGGTTCGCGGAAGACCCGCACGACCTCGGGCCCGGTGCCCCAGGTGAGGTGGAAGCGCGGTACCGAGTTGCCGTGCCCGGAGGCGAGCCCGGAGCCCCGCTCGGCCCACCCCACGTTCGGCATCAGCCGCAGTCCCAGGTCGTGCAGGTAAGCGCGCTTCTCCCCGGCCGCGAACTGCACGTACGCCTGCGCCCACTGGCGCGGCCAGTGGTCCTCCCGCTCGCGGTCGAACCCGGCCGACCCCAGCCAGTCCTTCAGCGCCAGCTCGTAGGAGTCCTTGATCCCCATCCGGCGCTGCTCGGGGCTGTCCACCAGGAACAGCCCGCCGAGCGACCAGAACGCCTGGCCGCCCAGGTTGGCCGCGCTCTCCTGGTCCACGAGCAGCACCTTGCGCCCGGCCCTGGCCAGCTCGTACGTCGCGACGAGGCCGGCCAGCCCGGCGCCCACGACGATCACATCGGCCTGTTCGCGCTCACTCATGCGGAGCCCCTTCGCTCTGGATGCTGTAGGCGTTCACCACGTGCCGGAACAACTCCTCGCGGCGACGCCGTACGGCCGCGTCGTCCGGCTCCATCAAGCACTGCACCGCGGTGCCGTCGTGTACGGCGACCAGGGCGTGCCCGAGGCCCGTACGGTCGGTGACCCGCCGTCCGGCGCGGGCCAGCGCGGTTTCGACGAGCGGCAGCAGGGTGTCCTGGACGGCCCGCTCACGGGCGGCCATCACCCGGCGCAGGGAAGGATTGCGCAGCGCGTGCGCCGTGAACTCCGCCGTCACGCGATACCACGCGTCGTCGACCGGAATGACCTCCAGCACGGCGCGCAGCGCCTCGTCCGGGGAGACCGACTCCAGCGTGCCGAGCCGGGCCGAGGCGGCCCGCAGATCGGCCAGCATGGCCGTCGAGCGCTGCTCCCACATGGCGAGGAACAGCTCGTCGAGCGAGGTGAAGTTGGAGTAGAAGGCGCCCCGGGTGTACCCGGCCCGCTCGCACACCTGGTCCACCGTGGACCGCCCGAAACCCTCCTCGGCGAAGACCGGGAGCGCGGCGTCGAGCAGCCGCTGCCGGGTCTGCGCCCGGCGCCGGGTGACGCGCTTGGGCCCTGCGGGCCCAGAAGGTCCGGTAGGTGCCGCTGTCCGTGGAGCTGTCATGAGCTGGTCCCGCCGTCGGCCGCCGTTCGATACGCGAATGTATGGGATGCGTTCATGTATCGACAAGGGCCGGGACCGAGGAACGCGAAGGGGCCGGGGCGGAGCAGACGAACGGGGGCGGGCCGGGTGTACGTACCACCCGGCCCGCCCCATGGAATCCGCGGCTCAGACGGCCGGCGGGAGGTGCGAGGGACGCCCGCGCCCCCGCGTGACCGCGTACCCCGCGATCCCGGCGAGCGCCGCGAGCACCGCACCCGCCGCGGTCCACAGCCAGCGCGCCGACCACCAGCCGGAGGACCAGCCGCCGTCCGGCTCGGGCCGCGCCGCCGACCCCTGAACCAGCGGAGCGGCGAGCGAACCGTCCACGTCCTGGGCGCTGCCCGCGTCCGTGGTGGTGGCGGTCACCGCGGCCTCGACCGGCAGGCCGGCGTCGGCGGAGGCGGTGCGCACGGCGGTGAGCCGGACGTAGTACGCGCCGGGGAGCGGGTCGTTCGACCAGGGCTCGGCGGCGGCCCGGACCGTGCGCAGCGTGCAGGACAGCTTGACGGTGGCGGCGTCGGCAGCGGCCGTCCTGGTCTGCGTGCCGTACCGGCAGGGCTGCCGCCGGCGCAGGCCGTCGTACACGTCCAGCTGCCAGGTGGAGTCGCCGTGCCGCGCGTCGGCGTCGGGCAGGTCCACCGTCGCGTCCACCCTGGCCCGCTGGCCCGCGTCGGCCGGGAACTGCCAGTAGAGGTAGTCACCGGTGGACGCCGGCGCGGTGGCCTGCTGGCCCGGCCGGATCACCGTGGCGGTACGGAAGGAGGTGCCGGCCTCGGTGGGCGGTGGCGCGTCCTCCGGGTCGGCGGACGCGGTCGCAGAAGCGGACGCGGACGCGTCGGACGACGGGCTCGGGTCCTCGGCGGGCGACGCGGGAGCGGCAACGGCGGCCCCCGCGAAGGCCAGGTCACCGGCCGCCGCCGTCCCGAGGAGCGCCGCACCGGCGAGCAGCGCGGCGGACAGGCGCCGCCGTACGGAAGCTGCGGCAGACATCAGTTGGTCCTCCAGACGGTGACGCGCCAGCGCGAGATCCAGCCCCACACGAGTCCGGCCAGCAGACCGATCAGGGTGACGGCGATGAGGAACCACCAGCCGTGGCCGAGGCCCAGGAACGCGGCGTCGGACGCCTCGTCCGGCCCGTCCACGACATCGACGGACAGCTCGACGGGCAGACCCGGCGTGGTCTTGACCGATGCGGGCGCCGAGAAGGCGTTGCTGACGCGCAGACAGACCGTCTCGGCGACCGGCTTGCCGTCCGCGTCCTCCGCCGCGCTGCCGTCGTCGGCCTTCGGGTACCGCAGGCCGGTCGAGAGCACGTCCGTACGGCCGTCACCGGTGGCCTCGCCGCGCACGATCTCCCGGCCGCGCAGCGTCGAGGCACGCAGCTGGACGCCGTAGTCGTCGTTGACGGCGCGGTCGGCGGCGACGCTCACCGAGGCGCGCAGCTCCTGGCCGGGCGCCACGTCCACCTTGTAGAAGCGGTGCTCGCCGAATTCTTCCCGGTCGGTGTAGAGACCGGGCTTCAGCTGCGGCGCGCGCTCGCAGCTGTCCGTGCCCTCCGCCGGTTCGGGGGTGAGGGACGGCTCGACCGTCCGGTGCACCAGCTGCTTGACCCGGCCGGACAGCTCGTCCTTGTGCTGCACCGAGGTGTACGTACCACCCGTCGCCTCGGCGATGCAGCTCAGCTGGGTACGCGTCTTGGCGTCCGGCACCAGGCCGAGCGTGTCGACGGTGAGGTGGATGCCCTTGGCGGCGAGCTCGCGCGCCACCTCGCACGGGTCGAGCGGCCGGCAGGTGTCCTCGCCGTCGCTGATCAGCACGATGCGGCGGGCCCCGTCGCCGCCCTCCAGGTCGTCGGCGGCCTTCAGCAGGGCCGGGCCGATCGGGGTCCAGCCGGTCGGCGTCAGCGTGGCGACCGCGGTCTTCGCCTCGGTGCGGTCCACCGGGCCGACGGGGTACAGGGCGCGGGTGTCCTTGCAGCCCACCTTGCGGTCGTCACCGCGGTACTCGGCACCGAGCGTACGGATGCCGAGCTGCACCTCCTGAGGCACCGCGTCCAGCACCTCGTTGAACGCCTGCTTGGCCGCCGACATCCGGGACTGCCCGTCGATGTCGCGGGCCCGCATCGAGCCGCTGACGTCGAGCACGAGGTCGACCTTGGGGGCGTCCCCGGACGTCTCGGCCGAGGTTCCTGCGAGGGCCGGTGGTCCGCCGGCCGCGGCGGTCGCCGGTGCGAGCCCGCCCGTCAAACTGACCAGCACACCGCACAACGCGGCCGCCAGTCGCCGTCTTATGATCATCGCCGGATCATATTGATCTCGGGGCGAACTGCCCAACTCGACCGTCGGCGCGCTTACTGAGGCGGCCTCAGGGTGACCCGGAAGCGTTTCGCCGGGCCGGTGTTCCCGGCCGCGTCCAGCGCCCGGTACTCGACGGTGTGGGTCCCGTGGTCCGGCGTGGCGTCGTCCCACGGAACCGCCCGGGGCCTGCCGAGCTTCCCGTACACGAGACCGTCGATGACGGTGCCCGCGGGAGAGAACCGGAACGGCGCGTCCGCGTCCGTCGGCCACCCGAAGTACGTGAACCAGCCGTCCCCGTCGACCCGGAACTGCGTCACCACGTGACCGTCGTGGTCGTCCCGTCCGGTGAGTTTCATCGTGAAGGGGCCGTCATACACGTACTCCACGGGCCTGCCGGGACGGCGGACGGTCCGCAACGGCTCGGAGAGCTCGTACCCGACGGTGGCCGGAGTGGCGTCGACGGTCCAGCTCAGCCGGGTGGCGGGGGAGGGCCGGGTACCGACGACGCGGGCGGTGACGGTGTGATCACCCGGCCGCAGCCGCAACGCCCGCAGGTCCAGGTCACGGTCGTTGCCCCGGTCGGCCACCGGACGGCCGTCCACCGCCCAGGCGACACGCGCTACGCCCCGTACGGGGTGCGTGGTGTCGGCGTACAGGACGGAGGACGCGCCCACGGGTGCTTCCGTTGCGGTGTGGCCGGTGAACTCCGCGGCGACGGGCGCGGGTTGCGTGGTCAGGGACGGGTCGACGGTCCAGGTGACCGTGCGGGTCAGCGCCGCCGAGCCACGCACGGCCGGGTCACGCACGAAGGGGGTCGGGTCGGTCACGGTGGCGGTGAGGCGGCGCGGCTCCGTACCGTGCCCGGCGTACCGGCGCAGGTCCACGGTGCGCGACCCGGCCGTACCGGGGAGCGGCCTGCCGTCCAGCCGCCAGGAGACATCGAGCTCGCCACCCGTGGGATGCAGTGTGTCGACCCACACGGAGCGGTCGTCGCCTATGGGCGCGTCGTTCGAAGTGTGGTCCTGTACGAGGTTCACCTTGGCGGAGATCGCCCGCGTCATCACCTCGCGCTCCACCTGGTCGAAGGGGTAGCCCAGGGTCTTCATCATCGAGTGCGCGCTCGGCCGCCAGACGCCCCTCGTGTTGTACATACCGCCTTCGTGCCGCCCGATGCGGCCCCCGGACGCACTCTCCTCACCCAGCCAGCGCCACCACTTCTTGCGCTGCTCCCGCATCTGCCGTTCGGTGAGCACGGTGTGGTGCGCCGACGCGGGCTCGCCCTCCGTGTACCGGCCGCCGGGGACGCCGCGCTGGTAGTAGTCGTACTCGTCCTGCAGCTTCCCCAGCGAGTGGCCGATCTCGTGCGGAGTGATCAGCGAGGAGAGCGAGTTGCCGCCGGACGCGGTCGCGTACGTACCGCCCGCGCCGCCGTACGTGTCGCTGTGCGCCAGCCCCACGATCTGCCGGTTCCCGGCCGTGGTACCCGCCACCAGATCGGCCGCCGCCCTGGCCTTGGCGTCGTCCATCGTGATCAGCCGCTGCACGCTCTGCGCATCACAGCCGCCCCAGAACCCCATGTCCAGCGCGGTGTCCCGGCGCGGTGCTTCGAGCCCCGGATCGCAGTCGACACCGGACTCGGCCGACGGCGTCTCCACCGCCCACACGTTGACATACGAGCGGTACGAGGCGAACGGCTCGGTGCTCCACAGCACGTTCAGGTGCTTCTCGACGTTCGCCCGGAACTTCGGCATCTCGTCCGCCGTGTAGCCGTCGCCGAGGAAGACCAGGTTGAAACGCTTCTCCGCGGGCCCGGTCGACTGGACCGGCAGCACCTTCGCGGACCCGGTGACCGCGTCCCGCTGCTGCGCCGCCGCGCCGGCGGCGGGCGCCGGCCCCAGCGCCGCCACCCCGGCCAGCAGCCCGGCCGCCGCCAGCAGACCGACGGCGGCCCGGCCCCTGCGTCCAGCCCTCGCGCTCATGACGACGCCCTCCTCACGGTGCGAACGGTGGCCCGGAGCGTACGGGGGAGACGAACGAGCCGTAAAGAGGCCGGAGTTGGCGCCGGGGAGGCGCTACTTGATGGCGAGGGGGTTGAGCGGGGAGCCGACGGCGCCCGTGAACTTCAGGGGCGGGGCCGTGAAGAAGAACTGGTACACCGAGTCGGCGGCGCAGTCGGCGGCGAGCTCGTCGAGGTCGAACATCTCGCCGATGGTCATCCCCATGTCGCGGAGGAGTACCAGGTGCAGGGGGAGGGTGAGCCCTTCCTGCTGCGCGGGCAGCACCTCAAGGGCCCAGTTGTCGGCCGCGACCGCTGCGACGTCCCGTTCGTGCAGCCATCGCGCGCACTCCAGCGACAGCCCCGGCTCGTCGGCCATGAAGCGCTCCCGGTCGCCGTCCGCCGCGAACACCGACCACCAGCCGGTGCGTACCAGGAGGACGTCACCGGCGCCGACCGTCACGCCCTGCTCGGCGCAGGCGGCGTCCAGGTCGTCCGGGGTGATCGCCGCACCGGCCGCGAGGCGGTCGACGCCTTTCAGCCGGGCGATGTCGAGCAGGACGCCGCGGCCGGCGATGCCCTTGGCTTGGTGCTGGATGGCGTTGCGGGAGGCGCCGAGGGCGTTGAGGTGCTCGGCGGCCGGATAGCCGTTGTAGAGGTGATCGTCGTAGTACATGTGCGACAGAGCGTCCCACTGCGTACCGGCCTGCAGCGGCATCATCACCCAGTCGTCCGCGCCGTGCCCGCCGCCGGGCAGCTCCCGTTCCTGGCCGGTGCGGGACATGAACCGGCGGGGGTTCGAGCGGAACTCCCCGGTCTGCGGACCGTCGGCGTCCAGCGGGATGCCCAGGTCGAAGACCTTTCCGGTGCGGATCGCGCCGGCCGCGGCGACGACCTTCTCGGGCGTGATCAGGTTGGTGGTGCCGCGCTGGTCGTCCGCGCCCCAGCGGCCCCAGTTGCGCAGTTCGGCGCCGAGTGCGCGCATGGCATCGGTCATCGGAGACGTTCCTCGCTTGTACATCGTAAGGTGTATTAACCATCTTTAACGAGACGCTTCCGCCGCTGTCAAAGCCGGGGGATGCCGACGCCGGTGTGGTCGGGCCGGATCACTCCTGCTCCAGCGCGGCGCTGAGCAGCGCCCGCGTGTCCGGCTCGACGTGATCGGCGTAGTAGGCGTGCAGGGCCTGGCGGGCCAACTGGGCGGCGTGCGGGGCGTCACCGGCGCGGATCGCGGCGAGCACCTGCTCGTGGTGGTCGATGGAGCGCTCCCTCCGGACGGCGGTGTCGCCCGCGTCGGCGATCTTGCGCTCGATGATCTCCACGACGGCGTCATGGACGGCGCGGGCGCAGAGCCCGAGCAGGGCGTTCCGGCTGGCTTCCGCGACGGCCTGGTGGAACAGCGCGTCGGCCTCGCTGAACGCCCGCAGCCCGGCCCCGGTCAGGGACCGCATGCGGTCGATCAGTCCGGCCATCCGGGCCAGGTCGTCCGCCGTACGCAGCCGGGCGGCGAGCCGGTTGCTCTCGGCGTCCAGGACCATCCGGAACTGGATCAGTTCGCCGAGGCTGCATAGGTGGGAGCGGGTGAGCCGGCCGAGCGCCTGGCTGAGGTTGTCGGCGGAGACGCCGAGCACTTCGGCGCCCAGCGGGTCGCCGGGGCGGGAGCGGATCAGGCCTGCCGACTGCAGCACCCGCAGGGCCTCGCGGACCGTCGAGCGGCCGACGCCGAACTGGCTGACCAGGTCCCGCTCGCCGGGCAGCCGGGAGCCGGGGGGCAGTTCGCCGCTGAGGATGCGTTCCTCTATCTGCTCGGCCACCCGCTGGTAGGCCCGTACCGGCTCGACGGGCGTGAAGGGAGCGTCGAAGGCGGCCATCGGGACCCCGTTCCGTTTTCCGGCCGATTGCTGCTGGTGGCCTCTTGACCCACCGATGAACGTGCGAGCAGAGTACGGGAAATCAACTGGTCTGACCAGTGGACTGGCCTACCAGCCAGGTGTTTTGGAGGTTCTATGCACGCCGCCCGGACCCACCCACCGACCGACATCGCGATCGACGCCGACGCGGCCGTCGCCTTCACCCAGGACCTGATCCGGCTGCGTACGGTCAACGCCACCGGCGCCACCGACGTCGAACGGCCGGCCGCCGAGCTGGTCGCGGCGCTCTTCACCGAGTTCGGCTGGCAGCACGAGGTGGTGGAGGTGGCGCCCGGCCGGCCGAACGTCGTCGCCGTCGTCGACGGGAAGGGCGGTGCCGGGCCGACCCTGATGTTCGAGGGGCACACGGACGTGGTCACCGAGGGGGACCCGGCGGTGTGGAGCGTCGACCCGTACGGCGCGGAGATCCGCGACGGCAAGCTGTGGGGCCGGGGCGCGGCGGACATGAAGTCCGGTGTGGCCGCCATGATCTACGGCGTGCGCGCGCTCCAGCTGGCCGGGCCGTTCCCCGGCCGGATCGTCCTGGGCGTGCTGTGCGACGAGGAGGGCATGATGCTCGGCGCCAAGGCCTTCGCCGCCTCGCCGCTGGCCGCCGAGATCGACGCCGTCGTCGTCTGCGAGCCCGAGGGCTACGAGGTGTGCACCTCGGCGCGCGGCGGTATCCGGCTCCGGCTGGAGCTGACCGGGGTGATGGCGCACGGCGCGATGCCCCAGGAGGGGAAGAACCCGGTCACCGCGGGGGCCAGGATCGTGGCGGCGCTCGGCCGCGCCCAGACCTGGGCCGAGGTGCGCTTCGGCGCGCATCCGCACGCCGGGCAGGTCACCGTCACCCCGACCGTGCTGCACGGCGGCGACCCCGACCAGCTCAACGTCATCCCGGCGCACGGCCTGGTCGGCGTCGACGTACGGACGATCCCCGGCACGGACCACGCCGAGCTGATCGACCGCATCCGCCGCGAGGCCGAGGAGGCCGCGGCGACCGTCGGCGTCACGGTCGCGCTGACCGTCGTCGACGACCGCCCGGCGATCGAGATCGCCGAGGACCACCCGGTGGTCGCCGGGCTGGTGGCGGCGCACGAGCGGGTGCACGGCAGCCGGCCGCCGTTCGGGGCGGTGCCCGGCACCACCGACGGCACGGTCCTGACCCGCGACGCGGGCCTGCCCACGGTCGTCTACGGGCCCGGCGGCAAGTGGATCGCGCACCAGAAGGACGAGTACGTGGAGGTGCGCGAGATCGGCGAGTACACCCGGGTGTACGCCGAGGCCGCGCGCCACTTCCTCACCCAGGGGGTGCGCCGCGATGACGCCTGAGGAGATCACCGGGCGCTTCCCCGGCGGGCTGCCGGTCGGTGACGGCTGGGTGCCCGCGCCCCGTACGGAGGCCGTCACCTTTCCGTACGACGGCAGCGAGGTCGCGCAGGCGCCGGTCGGGGACGAGGCGCTGGCCCGGCAGGCCGTGGCGCACGCGGCGGCGCTGCGGAAGGACGTGGCGCGGCTGCCCAGCCGCGTACGGCGCCGGGTGCTCGGCGGGGTGGCGGCGGCGCTCGCCGAGGCCGCGCGTCCGATGGAGGACCTGCTCGTCCTGGAGACCGGCAAGCCGCGGGTGGACTGCCGCACGGAGGTGCAGCGCGCGGTCGCCACGTGGGAGGCGGCGGCCGACGAGGTGGCGCACATCCACGGCGAGACCGTGCCGCTGGACCTGCTGCCCTCCGGGGACGGCATGACCGGCTTCTGGACCCGCCGCCCCATCGGGGTCGTGGTGGGCATCGCGGGCTTCAACTACCCGGTGCTGCTCGCCTCCCACAAGATCGCGCCGGCGCTCGCGGCCGGCTGCCCCGTGGTCGTCAAGCCCGCGCCCGCCACCCCGCTCGCCACGCTCTGGCTGGTCCACCTGGTCCGCGAGCGGCTGGCCGCGGCGGGCGCGCCCGTGGGCGCGGTGCAGCTGGTCACCGGTGACGCGGCGGTGGGACGCACGCTGACCACGCACGACGCGGTGGCGGCGGTCTCCTTCACCGGCTCCGCCGCGATCGGCCACCGCATCGCGCGGGACGCGGCGCCCCGCAAGGTCGTCCTCGAACTGGGCTCCAACGCCGCGCTGGTGGTGGCCGCCGACGCGGACCTCGACGCGGCGGCCGACGCCGTGGTCCGCGGCGGTTACTACGCCTCGGGGCAGGCGTGCATCGCCGTGCAGCGGGTGATCGCCGTCGAGGAGGTCGCCAAGGAGCTGGAGACGAGGATCGTCGAACGGCTCGCGGGCGTCGCGGTCGGCGACCCGCGCGAGGAGGCGACGCGGGTGGCCGCGCTCATCGACGAGGCGGCCACCGAGCGGGTACTGGCCTGGATCGAGGCGGCCCGCGCGGCCGGTGCGCGGGTGGTCACCGGGGGCGTACGGGACGGGCGCTGCCTCACCCCCGCGCTGCTCGCCGAGGTCCCGGGCGGGCAGCCCGCCTGGGACGAGGAGATCTTCGGCCCGGTCGTCGCGCTCCGCACGGTGCCCGACCTGGACGCCGCGTACGCCCTGGTCGACGACTCGCGGTACGGCCTGCACGCGGCGGTCTTCACCCGCGATCTGGGCGCCGCTTTCACGGCGATCGAGGAGCTCGACGTGGGCGGCGTGGTCGTCAACGAAGTCCCGGGCTACCGCAGCGACGTCGCCCCGTACGGCGGCGTGAAGGACTCCGGCATCGGCCGCGAGGGCCCCCGCTTCGCCATCGAGGAACTGACGGTGACCCGGATGGCGGTGATCAGGCCATGACATCCATGACATCCACTCGGCCGGCCGCCCCGTACCCCGCATCGACCAGGCGAAGGAGCCCCGCATGACGTACGCCGACCTCTTCCGGCTGGACGGGCGGCACATCGTCGTCGTCGGCGGGGCCAGCGGCATCGGCCGGGAGGCCGTACGGGCGCTGGCCGCGCACGGTGCGCACGTCACGGTCGCCGACCGGGACGCCGAGGGGGCGGCCGAGACCGTCCGGCTCGCCGAGGCGGAGCCGGCCGCGCCCGGCAGCCGCACCGGGACGGCGACCGCGTACGCACTCGACGTGCTGGACGCCGACGCGGTGCGGGCCGCCGCCGCGGCCTGGGGCGCGCCGGACGGGCTGGTCGTCACCGTCGGCGCCAACGTCCGCAAGCGGATCGCGGATTACACCCTGGCGGAGTTCGACCGGGTGGTGGCGCTCAACCTGCGGGCGCACTTCGCGCTCGTGCAGGCCGTCGCCCCGGCCATGGCCGAGCGTGGCAGCGGCAGTGTGGTCGGGCTCGCCTCGATGCGCGCGGTACAGGTCGAGCCGGGGCAGAGCGTGTACGCGGCGTCCAAGGCGGGCCTGGTGCAGTTCCTGCGGACGGCGGCGGCCGAGTGGGGGCCGCGCGGGGTGCGGTTCAACGCCATCGCGCCCGGAGTCGTCCGGACGCCGCTGACCGACCAGATCGCCGCCGACCCCGAGTGGTACGACGCGTACGCACAGGCGTCCGCGCTGCGCCGGTGGGCCGGTGCCGAGGAGCTGGCCGGCGCCGTCCACTACCTGGTGTCGGACGCCTCCACCTTCGTCACCGGCAGCGTGCTGTCCGTGGACGGCGGCTGGACAGCGGTCGACGGCCGGTACGAGCCCTCCGTCTGACCTGCGGAATTCCTGCGATAACGTCCAGGCGGCCGGTACCGCGCGCACGGCGGACCGGACCGCACCCCCTCTTCCCCGAAGGGAGCCCCATGTCGCACGCCCCCGAGGACCGCGGGCGGGAGGGCCCGGCGGAGACCGGGCCGCACCCGCTCGACGGCCTGCCCGAAGTGAGCGCCCGGCGCCCCGCGCTGTGGCTGCTGCTCGTGCCGGCCGTGCTGTACTGCCTGGCGCCGCTGGTGGCGAACCGCATCGAGCCGCGCATCCTCGGTGTGCCGTTCCTGCTGTTCTGGATCCTCGCCGCGACGGTCATCAGCCCCCTCGTCATCTGGGCCGTCACCCGACTGGACCCCGCCTACCGTGCCGACGCGGCGGAACCGCTCCCCGCCGACCGGAACACCGCCCGCGCCCGCAGAGGCACGTCCGAAGGAGGCGCCGCATGAGCGGCTCAGCGGCGATCGCGACGTCCCTCTTCGGCGTGGCCATGGTCGCGACCATCGTCATCGGCGTGCTCAGCGCACGCGGCCGGGACAAGGGCCTGGCCGAGTGGTCGGTGTCCAGCCGGGGCCTGGGCGTGCTCTTCATCTGGCTGCTGATGGCCGGTGAGACCTACACCAGCTTCTCCTTCCTCGGCACGGCCGGCTGGTCGTACTCCTTCGGCGTACCGATCCTCTACCTCGTCGCCTACCTCACCGTCGGCTTCGCGGTCGCGTACGTCGTCGGCCCGGCCATCTGGACGTACGCCGCCCGGCACGGCCTGATCTCCATCGCGGACATGGCCGAACACCGCTTCCGGTCCCGGCCCGTGGGCATCCTCGTCGCGGTGATCGCGACGGTTTTCCTGGTGCCGTACATCCAGGTGCAGATCCAGGGCATGGGCGTCGTCGTGAACGCGATGACGTACGGGAGCGTGGACCTGCGGGTCGCGGCCGTCGTCTCCTTCGTCGTCGCCGAGGTCTTCATCCTGGTGTCCGGGCTGCGCGGCTCCGCGTGGGTCAGCGCGCTCAAGGACGTGCTGGTGATCTTCGCGGTGGTCTTCCTCGCGGTGTACGTGCCGACGCACTACCTCGACGGCGTCGGCGACTTCATGCACCGCATGGTCGCGGAGAAGCCCGAGTGGCTGACCTTCCCCGGGCACGAGTCCGGGGGCAAGGGCGGGCTGTGGTTCGTCACGACGACGCTGCTCAACGCCGTGACCATCACCATCTTCCCGACCACCGTCGCCGGTTACCTCAGCGCGAAGAACCCCAACGCGCTGCGCCGCAACGCCGTGCTGCTGCCCTGGTACCAGCTGTTGCTCTTCGTCCCGATGATGATCGGCGCCACCGCGCTGTTCGTGATGCCGGCCCTCGGCAACCCCGACCTGGCGCTGTTCAGCCTGGTCACCGACTCGCTCCCGGCCCCCGTCGTGGCCGTCATCGGCGTCGCGGGCGCGCTCTCCGCCATCGTCCCGATGAGCGTCTTCATGCTCGCCATCGGCACGCTCTGGGGCCGTACCCTCCTCGGCGGCGGCAACGGCGCCGACCCGCGCAGCCGCCGTACGGGCCGCACGCCAGCCGACGACGTACGCACCAAGCGGCTCTCCCAGCTGGTCTGCCTGATCGCCGGACTGATCGCCCTGGCCGGTGCCCTCTTCCACCCCAACACGCTGGTCCAGCTCTCGGTCCTGTCGTACGAGGGACTGGCGCAGCTGGTGCCCGTGGTGCTGCTCGCGCTGTTCTGGCGGCGGATGACGAAGGCCGGCGCGGTGGCGGGCCTGTTCACCGGGCTCGCGGTCGTGGTGGCCCTCTGGGCCACCGGCAACGACCCGCTGTACGGCGTCAACGGCGGCATCATCGCGCTGGTGGTGAACCTCCTCGTCACCGTCGCGGTCACCTTCGCCGGGCCCGCGGGACATCAGCGCGTGCCGCGGGCGACGGCGGGTACCACCCCGGTTCCGGCCGCTCCGAAGGAGGCTCCGTGATCGACGAGACCACCCCGGTGCTGTACCGCGCCGCCCACATCGTCAGCCAGCGCGAGGGCGGCTCCGAACCCGAGGCGTTCGCCGTCGCCGAAGGCCGTGTACGCGCCACCGGCTCCCTCGCCGCGCTGCGCGACCGTTTCCCCGGCGCACCGGAGGTCGACTTCGGGAACGCGACGGTGGTCCCCGGCCTGAACGACGCCCACATCCATCTCGCGATGGCCGCCACCGACCTGCTCCACCTCGACCTGTCGGCCGCCGCGGTCGCGACCGCCGACGCGCTGCTCGCCGCCGTCACCGCCGAGGCGGCCCGCACGCCGGCGGGGGAGTGGGTGCGGGGCAGCCGGTACGACGACGCCAAGACCGGCCGGATCACCCGCCGGGAGCTGGACCACGCGGCGCCCGGCCACCCCGTGCTCGTCGTCCACGTCGCCGGGCACTGGGGCGTCGTCAACTCCGCCGGACTGCGCGCCCTGGGCATCGACGAGGACACGCCCGCGCCGGACGGCGGTGACTTCGGGCGCGACCCGGACGGCCGTCTCGACGGCCGGCTCATCGAACGCGCCCTGATGAACGTGGTCTACCCGGCCACGGCCCGCGGCGACTCGCCGCTCACCCCCAGCTCCCCGGACGACCGGCTGCGCGGCCTGCTGCGCGCCCAGGAGCTGTGGCACGCCGCCGGGCTCACCTCGATCTGCGACGCGCTGATCGCCCCCGACGACATCGCCCTGCTGCGCACCGCACGCGCCCAGGGCCGGCTGACGATGCGTACGGGCATGCTGCTGTCCGTCGACCACTACGCCAAGGCCCGGGCGCTCGGCGTCGGCAGCGGCTTCGGTGACGACCTGCTGCGTTTCGTCGGCGTCAAGGCGTTCCTGGACGGCGCGATCGGCGGCCGCACCTGCCTGCTCGCCGAGCCGTACGCCGACCCCGAATGCGGCGGCCCCGACGGGCACGGCCTGCAGACCACCTCCACCGAGGAGCTCTTCGCGCAGGTACGGGAGGTGCACGCGGACGGCAACCGGATCGGCGTGCACGCCAACGGCGACGCCGCGATCCGCCTCGTCCTGGACGCCTTCGAGGCGGCGCGGCGCGAGCTGCCGCGCCCCGGGCTGCGGCACCGCATCGAGCACTGCACCCTCATCGACGACGAGATCCTCGCGCGCATGAGAGCGCTCGACGCGATCGCCGTACCGTTCGCCGGGTACGCCGCCTACCACGGCGGGGCGCTGAACACCTGGTACGGCCCCGAGCGCACGGAGCGGATGTTCGCGCACCGCTCCTTCCTGGACGCGGGCGTCACCGTCGCCGGCTCCTCCGACTACCCCTGCGGGCCGTACGAACCACTCCTCGGCCTCCAGTCCATGGTCACCCGCGAGGGCATCGAGGACGGCGCGAAGGTCGGGCCCTCCCAGCGGGTCACCGCGGCCGAGGCGCTGCGCATCTTCACCCTCGGCTCGGCCGAGGCCGAGGGCACGGCCCACCACAAGGGCCGGATCGCCGCCGGCCACCTCGCCGACTTCACCGTCCTGGGCGAGAACCCGCTGACCGCCGACCCGCACGGCATCGCCGCCATCCCGGTGCGCGCGACCTACGTGGGCGGAGCGTGCGTACACGAGGAGGCCACCCGATGACGGAATCCGACACCACGGTCACCTTCGAAGTGCCGGGCCTGGCCGCGCCCGTGGAGATCCTGGTCGACCGCTGGGGCGTCCCGCACCTGTACGCCGCCTCGCGCGCCGACCTCTTCCTCGCGCAGGGGTTCAACGCGGCCCGCGACCGGCTCTTCCAGATCGACCTGTGGCGGCGGCGCGGCCTCGGCCTGCTGGCGGAGGCGTTCGGGCCCGAGTACACCGAACACGACCGGGCGGCCCGGCTGTTCCTCTACCGCGGCGACATGGCCGCGGAGTGGGAGTCGTACGGCCCGGACGCCGAGCGGGTCACCACCGCGTTCGTGCACGGCATCAACGCGTTCGTCACCCTCTGCCGCGAGCAGCGTGCACACCTCCCGCCGGAGTTCCGGCTGCTGGACTACGAACCGGCGTACTGGCAGCCCGCCGACGTCGCCCGCATCCGCAGCCACGGCCTCCACTACAACCTCCACGACGAGGTCGAACGGGCGCGTACGCTGCGGGACTTCGGCCCCGAGGTGGAGGAGCTGCGCAAGGTCCGCGAGCCCGCGCACGCGCTGCGGGTGCCCGAGGGGCTGGACCTCTCCGTCCTCCCCGACGACGTGCTGCGCGTGTACCGGATGGCCACCACCCCGCCGTGGGCCCCCAAGGCGCCGCGGCAGGGCATCGACGGCAGCAACAACTGGGTGCTCGCGCCGTCCCGCACCGCCACCGGCCGCCCGCTGCTCGCCAACGACCCGCACCGCGCCGTCACCCTGCCCGCGCTGCGCTACCTCGCCCATCTCTCGGCGCCGGGCCTCGACGTCATCGGCGCGGGCGAGCCGGCCCTGCCCGGCGTCTCCATCGGCCACAACGGCCACCTCGCGTTCGGCCTCACGATCTTCCCGGTCGACCAGGAGGACCTGTACGTCTACCGCACCGACCCGAACGACCCGAAGCGGTACGTGTACGGCGACGGCTGGGAGGCGATGACCAAGGTCACCGAGACCATTCCGGTGCGCGGCGGCGAATCCGTCACCACCGACCTGTGGTTCACCCGGCACGGCCCCGTCATCGACGAACGCCCGGACCGCGCCGCCGCGTTCGCCGTCCGCGCCGCCTGGCTGGAGCCCGGCATGGCCCCCTACCTCGGCAGCATGGACTACATGGGCGCGACCGGGCCGGACGCCTTCGTCGCCGCCATGGAGCGGTGGGGCGCGCCCGGCGAGAACCAGGTCTACGCGGCGCCGGACGGCACGACCGGCTGGCGCCCGGCCGGGCGGGTCCCGGTCCGCCGAGGCTGGGACGGCACGCTGCCGGTACCGGGCGACGGCCGGTACGAGTGGGACGGGCACCACCCGGTCGGCTCGCTGCCCTCCGTACGCGACCCGGAGGACGGCTGGTTCGCCACGGCCAACCAGCTCAACCTCCCCGACGACTACCCCAACGCCGCGCGCACCGTCACCTACGACTGGTACGCGCCCTACCGCCACCGGCGCATCGCCGAGGTGCTGGCCGCGCGCGCTGACTGGACGGCGCGGGACTGCGTGGCCCTGCAGAACGACTACGTGAGCCTGCCCGCGCGCGGCATCCAGCCGCTGCTGGCGGGGCTGACCTCCGAGGACCCGCGGGTGGCGGCGGGGCTGAAGCTGCTGCGGGACTGGGACGCGTCGCTCGACGCGGACTCGTCCGCCGCCGCGCTCTTCGAGATCTGGTACCGCCGCCACCTCCGTCCCGCACTGCTGCGGCGCGCCCTCGCCCGGCTCCTCCCGGCGGAGCGGGTGGCCGAGGCGCTGGCCCGGGTACTGCCCGCCGAGGACGCCACCGCCGACGCCCGGGTCGACCTCTCGCTCCTCCTGGAGCCGGGCGGCCGGCTGGGGCCCGACCCGGACGCGGCGGTCCGTACGGTGATCCTCGACAGCCTCGGGCCCGCGTGGGACGAGGCGGCGGAGCTGCTCGGGCCGGACGCCGCGGGGTGGCGGTGGGGCGCGCTCCACCAGGCACGTCTGCACCATCCGCTCGCGAAGCT
The DNA here is from genome assembly GCF_040907265.1 of Streptomyces sclerotialus. Lineage (NCBI taxonomy): Bacteria > Bacillati > Actinomycetota > Actinomycetes > Kitasatosporales > Streptomycetaceae > Streptomyces > Streptomyces sclerotialus. The sequence continues at coordinate 6,940,998 of NZ_JBFOHP010000002.1, forward strand.
CCTCGGTGGGAGAGCGGGGGACTGGTCCTCGGTGGGGCCGGTGCCGCGCGGCGGCAGCGGCGACACGGTGTCCGCGACGGCGTACGGTCCCGGCTTCCGGCAGACCGGCGGCGCCAGCTTCCGGCTGGTCGTGGACGTCGGCTCGTGGGACGACTCGCTGGCGATGAGCACGCCGGGCCAGTCCGGCGATCCGGGGAGCCCGCACTACCGGGACCTGTTCGACGCCTGGGCGGCGGACGGCGCGTTCCCGCTGCTGTACTCCCGGGAGCAGGTCGAGAAGCACACGACCCGGCGGATCACGCTCGTGCCGGACGCCGCAACGGGGAGGCCGTCTGAGGCCGCGGGCCCTCACTCCGCGAAGAGCGCGTCCAGGTAGACCCAGGCACCGTCGTGCCGGACGAAGCGGCTGTGCTCGTGCAACGCGTCCTCCGCGCCGCGGTACCGGAACCGGGCGCGGAAGGCGACCGTGCCGGTGGTGTGGAACGCGCTGCCCTCGGTCGTCTCCAGGATCTCCAGCCCCAGCCAGCGCTGTCCCGCGTCGAACTCGACGCGGGGCGGCCGGGTGTCCGGGTGCCAGGTACGCAGCAGGTAGGCCTCGTCCCGGACGACGAAGGCGCTGTACCGCGACCGCATCAGCCGCTCGCAGGTGGGCGCCGCCGCCGTCCCGGAATGGAACCGCCCGCAGCATTCCCCGTACGCGGCGGACAGGCCGCAGGGGCAGGGCGAGGACGCGGTGATCGCAGGGGCTGCGGCCTGCTTCGGGCGCTTGGTGCGACGGGACATGCGCCCATTGTGCCTGGTCGCGGAGGGAGGACCGCGATATCGCCGAGCGGACGGGTCGTCTCGTCATTCGAGACAACGTTACGTGCGGCTTACAGCCGGTATTACCGTGGAGCGCATGTTCGGACCCGCCAGTGTGCTCACGCTCGCGCTCTTCGCGGCGACGCCGTGGGACGTCGACGACGCGCTCTGTAGCCGCTGACGCCCCCAGGTCCGGCCTGTTCTTCCGGTACGCCCGCCCGTATCGCACCCCTCCCACGGAGACTCACGTGACGACCGCTCCCCCCGCCGGGGCGGCCGGGGCCCCGCCCCGTTCCAGCGCCCTGCTCACCCCGGCCCCCACCCGCACGCCCGCGCCCGCCGCCGAGCCCGCGCCGCCCGTCCGCCGCACGCCCCTGGTGGTCGCCGGCCTGATCGGTGCCGGTCTCACCGCGTACGTGTGGACCGCCAACGGCGCCAAGCCCGGCATCCTGCTGCTCCTCGGCATCGCCCTGGGCTTCGCCCTCTTCCACTCCCGCTTCGGCTTCACCTCCGCCTGGCGGCAGCTGATCGCCGTCGGCAACGGCACCGGGCTGCGCGCCCACGCCCTGCTGCTCGGCACCACCGCCACGCTCTTCGCCCTGGTGATCGGCACCGGCACCGGACTGTTCGGCTCGGTACCGGCGCCCAGCGCCGGACCGCTGGGCGTCGCCCTGCTGGTCGGCGCCTTCCTCTTCGCCGTCGGCATGCAGCTCGGCGGCGCCTGCGCCTCCGGCACCCTCTTCGCCGTCGGTTCAGGGCAGAGCACCATCGTCCTCACCCTCGGCGGATTCATCGCCGGCTCGACGCTGGCCGCCTGGCAGTGGGACCTCTGGCGTGACCTGCCCGCCTTCGACCCGGTGCTCTTCTCCGACCACCTCGGCTGGGGCGGCTCCTGGGCCCTCACCATCGTGCTGCTCGCCGTGGTCGTGCTGGTCTCCCGCCGCGTCCAGGCCCGCCGCAACCCGCCGCCGCTCGGCACCCCGCCGTCCGCGCGTACCTCCCTGGCCCGCGTCTTCCGCGGCTCCTGGTCCCTGTGGGCCGGTGCGCTGGCCCTCGCCGTCCTCGGCGCCGCCGTCCTGCTGGTGTCGGGCGGCGCGTGGGGCGTGACCAGCGCCTTCGCGCTGTGGGGCTCGAAGCTGGTGGGCCTGCTCGGCGGCTCCCCGGAGCACTGGGCCTTCTGGCAGGACCCGAAGAACGCCGCCTCGTACGCGGGCCCGGTCCTGGCCGACAAGACCAGTCTCACCGACATCGGCATCATGATCGGTGCCGCGGTCGCGGCCGCCGCGGGCGGCGTGTGGAAGCTGCACCGCGGCATCCCCGCCCGCACCGCGCTCGCCGCCGTGCTCGGCGGCATCCTGATGGGCATCGGCGCCCGCATGGCGGGCGGCTGCAACATCGGCGCGTACCTCGCCGGCATCGCCTCCGGCAGCCTGCACGGCTGGATCTGGGGCGCGGCCGCGCTGGTCGGCACCTGGGCGGGCCTCCGGCTGCGCCCGGCCTTCGGCCTCGGCAACCCCAAGCCGGGGGACGGCGTCTGCTGACCGCCTGACACGGACGAGAGCGGCGGTCGCCGGGAGGATCCCGGCGGCCGCCGTCGTCACCGTGAGTGCCGGGCGCTCACAGCTCCTGGATGCGGATGTTGCGGTACGAGATGACATCGCTCGTACCGTGGACCTGGAGGCCGACGTAGCCGGAGGCGTAGCGCCGGCCGTCGGTGCCCGGGTCGTCGTCCCGCGGCGGGTAGAAGGTCTGCCCGCCGGTGTTGTCGAACTCGTTGATCAGCTTGCCGTTGCGGTAGATCTCGTAGTGCTGGTCGACCACCCGGATCTCGTAGTCGTTCCAGGTGCCCTTGGGCGTGACGCCCGCGCCGCCGAGGCCGACCCGGTCGAAGCCGTAGACCGACCCCGTCTTGTACATGTCGCCGTCCGGCCGGTCCAGGATCTGGACCTCGTGTCCGTACTTGATGGCGACCCACTCGGGCCGGGACTCCTCGGGGTGGTCGTGGACGTCGGGGAAGCGGACGAAGACCCCGCCGTTGGCGTTGCCGGTGCCCGGCGCGTCGTCCCGGAACTGGAGCTTCAGCGAGAAGTCGTCGAAGCGCCGCTCGGGGAACCACAGCATCCCCATGCCGTCGACCGTCGTACTGCTGGTCATGGCGCCGTCGCCGGTGAGCGAGAAGGCGCCGCCGCCCACGTGCTGCCACTTCTCGAAGGACGCCTGCGTCCCGTCGAAGAGGTCGCGGTAGCCGGTGTGCTGGCCGGGCTTGCCGATGCCGGACTGGCGGGCCGCCCTGTTGATCGCCCGGTACTCCCGCTTGTCGATCACGCCGTCCTTCCGGAGCTGGTCCGTCACCTCGGTGACGTGCTTGAGGAAGAGCGCCTGCGAGGACCAGTCCTTCTCGTCCTCGATCAGCTCGTTGATCGTGCAGCGGTTGCCGGTGATCCGGTTCGGGACACCGGTGTCGACCGTGCCGACGATGACGGTCAGCCGCTCGTCGAACTCGGGGCAGGGCGGTGCGGGCACTCCGCCGCCCGCGACGACGTCGAAGGAGACCGTACGGGCCGGCGAGGTGTTGCCCGCCTTGTCGGTCGCCCGGTGCGCGAGCGAGTGGTGGCCGGTACGGTCCACGACGACCGGCGCCTCGTACGCGAGGTACGGGCCGCCGTCGAGGGAGTACTCGACCTTCGCCACGCCGCTCTCCGCGTCGGTGGCGGTGACGGTCACCTTGGCGCTGCCGACGTACGCGCCGTCGGAGTTCTTCTGCCCTTCGGTCTTCGCCGCGGTCTCCGGGGGCGTGGTGTCCTCGGCCGGCGGCTCGACGACCGTGAAGTCCACCGACTTCTCCGCCGCCGCGTTGCCCGCCTTGTCGGCGGCGCGGTAGCGGACCTTGTGCGCGCCCACCTCGTGCACCATCACCGGCGCGGTGTACGGCTGCCACTCGCCGTCCCCGAGCGCGTACTCGATGGTGTTGACGCCGGACCCGGTGTCGGAGGCGGTGACCGTCACCGTCGCCATACCGAGGTAGGCGCCGTCCGCGTTCTTCTCACCGGACACCGTCGCCGAGGTCTCCGGCGGGGTGGTGTCGTTCGTGTCCGGTGCGACCACCGTGAAGTCGGCGGACTTCTCCGCCGCGACGTTGCCCGCCTTGTCGGCCGCGCGGTACCGGATCTTGTGGGTGCCGGCCTGGTCGACGACGAGGGGCGCGGTGTACGGCTGGAAGCCGCCCTCGCCGACCGCGTACTCGATCCGGTCCACACCCGAGCCCGCGTCGGTCGCCGACAGGGTCACGGTGGCGCTGCCGACGTACGCGCCGTCCGCGTTCTTCTGCCCCTCGACCTTCGCCGAGGTCTCCGGCGCCGTGGTGTCCTCGCCGCCGCCCTCGGTGACGACGAGGACGCCCTGCATCGTCTCGTGGCCGGGGATCGTGCAGTGGTAGCGGTACTTGCCCGGCGTGAGCGTGACCTCGGCGGTGTGCTTGCCGCCGGAGGAGTCACCGGGGTTCGCCAGGATGTTCAGGCTGACGTCCTGGTTGTACTCCGAGTCGGAGGTGACGAAGGTCAGCGTGTGCGGCATGCCCATGGTGTTGCCGGTGGCCTCGCTGTTCTCGAAGACGATGGTCGCCTTCCCGGCCACGGCGGTGGTGGGCGCCGAGGTGTACTTCGTGATGTCGTCGCCCGCCGTCCAGGTCAGCACCTGCTGCTCGGCGACGGGCGCCGGCTGCCCGTACGCCGCGGTGGCGCCGACGCCGAGCAGCAGGAGGAGGACGGACAGCAGAGCGGTCAGCCGCCGGTTCATCAGGCGTCCTTCCGGGCCAGGTCCGCGGGGAGCGGAGTCGCCGGGCCGCCGTGGTACGTGATGTGCCACAGCGCGGACTTGTCGTCGGAGGTGAAGAAGCCGCGCCCGTAGTCCAGGACGTAGAGCGAGCCGTCGGGCGCGAACGTCCAGCCCATCAGGTTGCGGATGCCGTCGGCACCGACCGGCACGATCTTGTCGAGGGACTCGGCGTGCACGGGCAGCCCGCCCGAGCCCACGGTCTTCGGGTCCATCACGACCGCGTTCCGCGGCTGTTCACCGTCGTAGAAGTCGCCGACGAACCACTTGCCGTCCCAGTACGCGGGCCAGGCGTCCTCACCCGCCGTCTTCGCGTCGTAGCGGTAGACCGGGCCGTCCATCGCGGCCTGGCCGCCGCCCTTGAGCCAGGGCAGCAGGAACTTCTGCTCGGCCTTCTTGTAGCTGGGCACGCCGTCGGCACTGCGCGGGAAGTCGGGGCCGCCGCCGGCGGGGGAGTACCAGATGTTGTTGGGCTCGGCGGGCGGGATGTTGACCAGCCCGTCGTTGTTCGGCGACTCGTTCTTCAGGTTGTCGCAGTCGTACCAGCCCAGCGGCTTGCTCGGGTCCGGCAGACTGCGGTCGCGGTAGGGCTGCGCGTTGCCCATGCAGAACGGCCAGCCGCGGTTGGAGGCATGGGTGATCGCGGCGAACGTGTCGTACTTCGCCGGGCCCCAGGTCTCGCTCGGCTCGGTCGCGTCCGGGCCGACCCAGCCCGCGTAGAGCGTGTCGGTCTTCTTGTCGACGGAGATGCGAGAGGGGTTGCGGACGCCCATGACGTAGATCTCGCCGCGGGTCTTGCCCCCGCCCTCGTCGGTCTCCTTGCCGGTGAAGAGGTTGCCCTCGGGGAGCGTGTACGTGCCGTCGTCCTCGGGGTGGATCCGCAGGATCTTCCCGTTGAGGTTGTTGGTGTTGCCCGCGGTGCGGCGGGCGTCGGCGAACGACACGCCCTTGAAGTCCGGCTCCGGGTTGTTGCCGGAGTAACCGTCGCTGAACTGGCTGGAGTTGTTGTCGCCGGTGGCGATGTAGAGGTTGTCCTTGGAGTCCCAGGCCATGCCGCCGCCCGCGTGGCAGCAGCTGTGGATCTGCACCGGCCACTTCAGCAGGACCTTCTCCGAGGACATGTCGAGCTTGTTCGTCTTCGGGTCGAGGTGGAAGCGGGAGACGCGGCGCTCGGCCATGTGCGTGTCGCGGTCGATCCGCGAGTGCGGCGTGTAGTGCAGGTAGACCCAGCCGTTGTCGGCGAAGTCGGGGTCCAGCTCGATGCCGAGCAGCCCCTCCTCGTTCTTGACCAGCTCGTCGCCGCCGCCCTTGTTGCCGAAGACGGTGACCTCGCCCGCGAGGGTGACCTGCTTCGTCTTCGGGTCGTAGACGTGGACGGTGCCCTTGCCCTTGCCGATGTCGGGGTTGTTCCAGTCGGTGATCACGGGCGCGTCCGAGCCCTCGCCGCCGCGGCCGATGTAGAACACCCGGCCGTCCTGCGCGGTCACCACGCCGTGCGGCTCGCCGATCTGGTCGTGCTGCCCCGGCTGGTTGGGCCGGGTGACCCGCTCCGCCTTGTAGTGCGAGGCGATGGTGGCCTGGCAGTCGGCGCGCGCGAGCCGGGTGGTCCACAGCAGCGCGCCGCGCAGATGGGCCCGGAAGTCGGTCTCCTGGAAGCCGGCGGCGGTGCCGCCCATGCCGGTGTAGAAGGACCGTCCGCCGTCGTAGTCACGGCACCAGGAGATGGGGTGGTCGGCACCGTTGGCGCCGGTGCCCGGCCGGAAGGTGTTCTCCCGTACCCGGGCCACGGTGTGCACCGAACCGCTCGGGTTCTGCGCCCAGTTGAGCCACTTGTCGGGGCGCTTCCACTCCAGCGGGAGGCTCTTGGTGGCGGGGTGCTCGCGGTCGCCGACCTCGACGGTGGCGCGCTGGACGGTGCCCGTGCCGCCGGTGGGGCGGGCACCGATCAGGCCGGTGAACCAGTCGGAGTACGGCTCGGCGCGGGCCGCGTCGTGGATGCCGACGAAGCCGCCGCCGGCCTTCATGTAGCTCTCCAGGCCGGCTTCCTGCTCGGGGTCGAGCACATCCCCGCCGCCGGTCAGGAAGACCACCGTGTTGTACCTTCCGAGCTTGGGCCTGGTGAAGACCGAGGCGTCGGCCGTGGCGTCGACGGTGAAGTGCTCAAGGGCCGGTCCCTGCCGGCCGATCTTCTCGATCGCCTCGATGCCGGCGTTCACCGTAGGCGGTTCCTCGCCGGCCGAGCCGTGGAACACCAGCACACGGACGTTCTCCCCGCCCGGCGGCGACGGCAGGGCGAGCTTGGGTACGGACGGTTCCGGCGGCACACCGGCCAGTGCGGGGGTACCGCCCAGCAGGGCCGCCGCGACGGCCAGGGCCGACAGGCCGGCCGTCCGTCTCCACCGTCCGGTGGTGGAGGTTTTCCGACGTGGTGCGCGACGCATTGGTTCACCCACCCCTCTGAGGACACAGCTGTGAGCACACAGCAACAGCCGACGAAGCTAGACCTCTTTCGGCGGTCCGCCAATAGCTATGACCGCAAGTCAACAAACTTTGTCCTGACCGTGGATAAACGAAGATCACGGCGCTAGCGTTCCGGACGGCTCACTGCCGAGAGCGCTTTCTGCGAGGGGAGCACGATGACCGAGAGAGACGGAACTTCCGCCGTGCAGGGGGCGTTGAGCCGCCGGCTGTTCGCCGGCGGAGCCGCGGTCGCGGCACTCGGCACGGTCGGCGTGGCCGTCGGGGCCACGGCCGCTCCGGCAGCCGCCCGTGCCGCCGGCTCCGTCCGCAGGGCAGGCGCCGGCGGCGAGGTCAGGCACATGAAGCTCTACATGGAGAAGCTCCCCGACGGGCAGCTCGGGTACGGCCTGGAGAAGGGCAAGGCCACCATCCCCGGCCCCCTCGTCGAACTGACCGAGGGCGACACCCTGCACATCGAGGTCACCAACACCCTCGACGTCGCGGCCAGCCTGCACGTGCACGGCGTGGACTACGACACCGCCAGCGACGGCACGAAGACGAACCGCAGCCACATCGAGCCCGGTGGCACCCGCACCTACACCTGGCGCACGCACAAGCCCGGCAGACGCAAGGACGGCACCTGGCGCCCGGGCAGCGCGGGCTACTGGCACTACCACGACCACGTCGTCGGCACCGAGCACGGCACCGGCGGCATCCGCAAGGGCCTCTACGGGCCGGTCGTGGTGCGCCGCGAAGGCGACATCCTGCCCGACCCGGACCGCCAGTTCACCATCGTCTTCAACGACATGACCATCAACAACCTGCCGAAGGGGCCCGACTTCAAGGCCACCGTCGGCGACCGCGTCGAGATCATCATGATCACGCACGGCGAGTACTACCACACGTTCCACGTCCACGGGCACCGCTGGGCCGACAACCGCACGGGCCTGCTGACGGGCCCCGACGACCCCAGCCAGGTCATCGACAACAAGATCACCGGCCCCGCCGACTCCTTCGGCTTCCAGTTCATCGCGGGCGAGGGCGTGGGCGCCGGTGCCTGGATGTACCACTGCCACGTCCAGAGCCACTCCGACATGGGCATGGCCGGCATGCTGCTGATCGCCAAGCCGGACGGCACGGTTCCCGGCCACGACGGGCACCACTGACGGGCCCGCCAGGGAGTGCTTCTCGGCACGCCCTGACCGGAGCGGGCGGCCCGGCGCGGCATGATCGGGGCATGAGCCGACCCGTCAGCCGGGTGTCCCGGCGCACCGCCGCCCTGGCGGCGCTGCTCCTCGCGGCCGTCGCCGCCGCCGTGCTCGTCGCCGTACCGACGGGCGAGCACGCGGCCCCCTGCACCGCCCGGAAGATCGCCTCCTGGACCCCCGAACCCCGCTTCACGGACGCCTTCGCCCGCTACGGCGACGACAACTCCCGGTTCGACGACTGGACCGGCGGCGACGGCACCCACTCCGTACGCCTCCCGGACGGCCGCACCCTCTGGCTCTTCTCCGACACCTTCCTCGACCGCATCCAGCCCCCGCCCAACCCCAAAGGGCAGTCGCACTCCTGGCGGACCAGGGCCGACGGCAGCGGCCCGCCCGGCCTGATCCGCAACTCCCTCGTCCTGTCGGGCGGACCGGGACGCCCGTACGACACGCTGATCCGCCGGACCCCGGCCGGGCCCGCCGGGTACTTCCCCGACCCGCCGCGCTCCCAGGGCCCCGCCGGGGCTTGGCGCTGGCCGGTGGCCGCGCGCGTCGAACCCCGCACACCCGGCTCGGCCGAACGCGTGCTCCGCGTCCTGCTGTGGAACCGCGCCCCCGGCGAAGGCCCCTGGCTCTTCGGCGAACCCCGCACCACCGAGGTCGCCACGCTCTCCCTGCCCCGGCTGCGCCTGGAACGCGTCACCACGGTCGGCGACCGTACGCCGGCCGCCGACCCCGGTGCCCGCGTGCTGTACGGCACAGCGGCCGTACCGTACGGGCGGCACACCTACGTCTACGGCGGCGACGCCCCCACGGACCAGCCGGCGGCCCAGGCGTACCTGGCCCGCGTCCCCACCGGCCGGCTCGCCGACCACCGCGCCTGGCGCTACTGGGACGGCCACGGCTGGCGGGCCGACCCCGAGCGGGCCGCGCCCGTCCTGCGCAACGACGGCCGGCGCGGCGTCGGCAGCGCTTACACCGTCGTCCGGGACGGCGGCACCTGGGTGCTGTTCACCATGGACGCGGCGGGCGGCGGCGGTCACGGCCTGGCCACCTTCACCAGCTACTGGTCCTGTACCGCGCACGGCCCCTGGCACGGCCCGAACGGCGCGGTCACCCCGCCCCGGCCGCCCGACCCCGCCGGGTCCGCCGAGCGCACCGCGGTCTACAACCCGCAGGCGCACCCGGAGTTCACCGGCCGGACCGGCCTGCTCCTCAGCTACGACGTCAACACCCTCGGCCCGCCCGGCACCCATGCGACCGGCGCGGTCAACGACGACGTGTCGCTGTACCGGCCGCGGTTCCTGCGGGTACGGATGACGACGGACCCCGGCTGAACCTCACGCGCGCGCGACCTCGCCGTACCTGATCAGGTCCGCGGCGCGCTCGGCGATCATCACGGTCGGGGCGTTGGTGTGGCCCCGGGTGATGCGCGGCATCACCGACGCGTCCACCACCCGCAGGCCCGCGACGCCCCGCACCCGCAGCGCCGGATCGGTCACCGCGTCGTCGCCCGTCCCCATCCGGCAGGTCCCGACCGGGTGGTACAGCGTCTCCGCCAGCGCCCGCACCGTGGCCTCCGTAGCGGCGTCGTCCTCGCTCGCCCGCCACGGCGGCAGCGCCCCGCCGACATGCGGCCGCAGCGCCGCGCTGCCGAACAGCTCCTCGGCGAAGCGCACGCCCGCCACCATCCGCCGCAGGTCGGCCGGTGCGCTCAGATACGCGGGCTCGATGCACGGCGGCGCTGCCGGATCGGCGTCCGTCAGGGTGATCCGGCCGTGGCTCTCCGGCTGGAGCAGGATGACCCCGATGGTCACGCCGTGCTCGGCCGGCGGCGTCAGGCCGTGCCGGACGAACGGCACCGGCGCGAAGATCAGCTCCAGGTCCGGCGCCGGCATCCCGGACTCGCTCCGGATGAACGCCACGGCCTCACCGACGTTCGACGTCAGCGGCCCGCGCCGGGCCAGCAGATAGCGCGCGATGTTGGCGGGGGTGTCCGCGCCGGTGAGCGTCACCGGATGCACCGCGTACCGCAGTACCGGCACCGACAGGTGGTCCTGGAGATGCCGGCCGACCCCCGGCAGGTCGGCCACCGGTGTGATGCCCAGCGCCTTGAGCTCGTCGGCGTCCCCGACGCCCGAACGCAGCAGCAGCTGCGGCGAGCCGATCGCCCCGGCGCTCAGCAGCACCTCACGGCGGGCCCGCAGCACCCCGTCCGCCAGCTCCACCCCGCAGGCCCGGGCGCCGTCGCCGGCGCCGGCGAAGAGGACGCGGCGCGCCTCGCTGTCCGTGAGCACCGTGAGGTTGGCGCGCCGCAGCGCGGGCCGCAGGTAGCCGTCGGCCGTGCTCCAGCGCCGCCCGCGCCGCTGCGACAGCGGAGTCGCCGCACAGCCGCTGTGATCGGGCCCGTTGAGCTCCGGCAGCCGTGGCAGACCGGACTCCGCACACGCGTCGAGGAAAGCAGCGGAGAGCGGGTGCAGGTCACGCGCGGGGGAGATCCACAACGGGCCTGCCGAGCCGTGCACCCGCTCCCGTCCCTCCACCACGTTGAGCGCGGGCGCCGGCGGGCCGGCCCACCGCTCGGCCCGCCGGAAGTAGCGCACGACCTCGTCGTAGCCCCACCCCTCGCCGGCCTCCGCCGCCCAGGCGTCGTAGTCGTCTCGGTGGCCGCGCACCCACATCATCGCGTTCAGCGAGGACGAGCCGCCGAGCGTGCGGCCGCGTGGCCAGTACAGCTCCCGGCCGTTCAGCGCGGGCTGCGCGGTCGTGGTGAAGTCCCAGTCGTACGCCGTCTTGAACAGCTTCGGGAAGGCGGCGGGGATCCGGACCTCCTGCCGGCGGTCGGGCCCGCCCGCCTCGATCAGCGCGACCCGCACCGTCGGGTCCTCGGACAGCCGGGCGGCGAGCACACAGCCCGCCGAACCCGCCCCGACGACGATGTAGTCGTACGTTCCCGAAGCCGCGTTCCCGCGCGCCGCTGACCGCCGTACCATCCGCAACTCCCTTGCCCCGTCGGCATGGTGACCGGAGTGATCGCCGGAAGCAGCGTAGAGGAAGCGGGCCGCCGGGTCAGGAGCGCACGGACGGGGTGGCGGTGCCGGACGGGGAGGCGGTGGGGGCGCCGGACGGCGTTTCCGTGGGGGAGGCGCTCGGGGACGCCGACCGCGGAGTGAGGTACGGGTAGGCGTTGTTGCCGCCGCAGACCAGCGGGCCGACCTCCACGCCCTTGCCGCGCACGGTCACACCGATCTCCTCCGGCTGCCGGCCGCCCGGCACCTGGCCGTTGGCCGCCGTGCACACCAACTGGCTGAGCGCGGGCTGGTCCAGCCGCTCCGGATCGGCCGGCACGGTGATCGTGATACGGCCGTCCCGCGGGGTGACGGTCACCCGGTCGCGCAGGTCCGGCAGCGCGGTCGTCAGGCCGCGCTGCCGCTCGGCGGCGTTCGGCCCGGCCAGCAGCAGGTCGACGGCGCGCTGCGGCGTGGCCGGGCGCTCGGCGGACCGGGCGGCGGCCCGCAGCCCGGTGGACGCGAGGAAGAACAGCTGCACGTCGGCGGGTTCCTGGCCGTCCGACTTCAGCCCGGTCGCCGGCTCCCCGGCGTCGATCACATCACTGGGCTCGATGCCGCATCCCGCGAGCGCACCGGCCAGCAGCGCGGCGAGGACGGCGGCCACGGCCGGCGTACGCGTGCTGCGGCTCATGCTTCCTCCTCACCGGACCGGTCCGCCTCGCTCATGTCGTCCAACTCATCCGTCTCGTCCGCCTCATCCGTCTCGTCCGCCTCGTCCGCCTCGTCCGTACGCAACGGCAGGTCGATGGTGAACACGGCGCCACCGTCCGGGGCGTTCGCGGCGCGCAGGGTGCCGCCGTGCAGCCGTACGTTCTCCCTCGCGATCGCCAGCCCCAGACCGCTGCCCTCGGACCGGGCCCGGGCCGAGTCGGCCTTGTAGAACCGGTCGAAGACGTGCGGGAGCACCTCCGGATCGATACCGGGACCCTGATCCGCCACCTCGATCAGCAGCCGGCCGTCCGCCGGCGCGTGCAGCCGCACCGCGACCGGCTCGCCCCCGTGATGCAGCGCGTTGCCGACCAGATTGGCGACCACCACGTCCAGCCGGCGCGCGTCCAGCCGTGCCCGCACGTCCGCCGTCAGGTCGGCCGTCACCCGGCCCTGCCAGGCCCTGGCCTGCAGCGTCTTGCGGATCGCCTCGGCGACGTCCACCTCGTACGCATGGAGCGCCGCGGCCCCCGCGTCGAACCGCGAGATCTCCATCAGGTCCTCGACCATGCGGGCCAGCTTGCCGGTCTCCTGGCTGATCAGCCGTACCGCCGACGCGGTGTCCGGGTCCAGCGCGCCGGCCTCCGCGTCCTCGTCCAGCACGTCCGTCACCGCGGTCATCGCGGCCAGCGGTGTCCGCAGCTCGTGCGAGACGTCCGCCGCGAACCGCCGCGAGTTGGACTCCAGCCGGCGCAGCTCGGCGACGTTCTCCTCCAGATGGGCCGCCATGTCGTTGAACGTACGGGACAGCTCGGCCAGTTCGTCCTCGCCCTTGACCTCCAGCCGGGTGTCCAGCTTGCCCTGGGCGATGCGCCCGGCGGCCTGCCGCAGCTTGCGTACCGGCCGCAACACGCCACGCGCCGCGAACAGCGCGGGGACGAGGGCCAGCGCCAGCACCGGCAGCGCACCCCGCTGCGCGGCGCTCACCAGCTCCTCGACGTTGGCCTCCTCGGCCCGCAGCGGCAGCCGCGCGTACACCGAGAGCTTCGACGGGGCGTGGTCGTGCGCCCGGGTGACCGGCATGCCGATCAGCAGCCACGGCTCGCCGTCGCGCTCGACCCGCTGGAACGCCGGTACGTGGCGCCGCTCCACGGACTCGCGCAGCGCGTCGGGCACCGCGACCGCCGCGTCCGAGCCGTTGTCCGGTACGCCTTCGTAGTCCGCCTCGACGTCCCAGTCCCGGGCCTTACCGGACCGGTCCAGCTGCCGCGCGAACTCGTCCAGGTCGGCCCGGCTCGGCGGCACCGGCAGATCGGGCGCGAGCGAATTGATCTGCGCCCGCAGGTCGTTGATGGCGGTGTCCTGCGACCGTTCCAGGATCGCGTTCCGGGCCTCACGGTAGGTGAGCGCGGCAGTGGTCAGCGCACTGACCGCCGCGACCAGCAGGAACGCCACGACCAGCCGGGCCCGCAGGCCGCGCAGCAGCGGCCGCAGCCCGGCCCGGCCACGGACGCCCGTCACAGCGGGCCGAAGCGGTAGCCGAAGCCGCGGACCGTCTGGACGTACCGCGGGCTGCGCGGAGTGTCCTCGATCTTCGTCCGGAGCCGCATCACACACGCGTCCACCAGCCGCGCGTCTCCGTGGTAGCCGTGCTCCCACACGTGCTCCAGCAGCTGCTGGCGGCTGAACACCTGCCCGGGCGCCGCCGACAGGAACAGCAGCAGCTTCATCTCCGAGGGCGCCAGTGCCAGGTCCTGACCATTCTTGGTCACCACCAGCCCGGCCCGGTCCACGACCAGTTCACCGTGTGCCTCCACCGGTGCGGGACCCGGCTCGTGCGGGCCCGGTTCACCGAGCGCGGGCGGCGCCGTACGCCGCAGCACCGCCCGGATACGGGCCTCCAGCACCTCGCCCCGGGCGGGCTTCACGATGTAGTCGTCCGCGCCGGCCTCCAGCCCGAGCACCACGTCGAGGTCGTCACCGCGCGCCGTGAGCATGATGATCGGCAGCTGCCGGTCGGCCCGGATGCGGCGGCACACCTCGAAGCCGTCCTTGCCCGGCAGCATCAGATCCAGCAGCACGATGTCCGGCCGGAAGGCCGGCAGCGTGGTCAGCCCCTCCTCGCCGCTGGCCACGGCCGCCACGTCGTGCCCGCGCCGCCGCAGCGCGAGCGAGACCCCGTGCCGTACGGCGGCGTCGTCCTCGATGAGCAGTACTCGTGGCATGCGACCAGTATCGGTACGTTTCTTGACGGGTCGGTAACAGGGTCTGGTCCGGACGGGTCGGTAACAGTGTCTGGTCCGGACAGGCCGGCGACAGGGGCCGCTCTCGACCGGTCGGTGACGTACCCGCCGCGCGACGCGTCCCGCTCAGCCCTCCCCGAGCAGTTCGGCGAGGCCGCTGTCCACGTCGAGCAGCTCCTCCCCGGCGGGCACCGCCTCGTACGCCCGCGCGAGGAACCGCCGGATGTCGGCGGAGCTCATCTGCACCATCGCGACACCGTCCGCCACGTGCAGCTCCAGTACGGTCCGGTCCTCGCCCAGCGGACGCACCCGCACGTCTCCCGTACCGGACCGTCCCCGCAGCCCCTCGGACAGGAGCTCCCGCGCGAACGTCCACTCCACCGCCGCGCCGTCCAGCGAGATCTCCGGCGGGAAGGACATCCGCACGGCCAGTGGATCGGCCGGGTGGTAGTGCAGGGTGGCGGGTACCGGACGCGACCCCGGCGCCGTCGCGATCAGACGGACCTGTACGGCGTGGTCGATGGCACTCTGCATCGCGGCTGCTCCCTTACGGCTGTCGGGTCATGGGCATGGCCGGGTCTGCGCACGGCTCACACAGTTAGACGCTGTGCCCGGGTGAGCCGTGCATGTGACAGGTGTGTGATCTATGTCATGTCAGGTGTGATCCCTGTCGTCTGCGGGGTAGGCGCCCTTCTTTGGACACCCGATGGTGAGGATGTTTCAGGTACGGGATATCAGGTACACGTGAGGAACGTTCCTCCGGGGTGGCGGGTTCCTGCTGCGCGTTCCTCGCCTCACGCCTCGCGCAGCAGGGTCACGCCTCGCGCAGCAGGGCCGCGAGGTCGGCGTCCACGTCCAGGTAGTGGGTCTCGCTGCCCCGGGGCACCACCAGATACGTACTCGACAGGAAGCGACGCAGATCCGCCGAGGCGAACCGGACCATCGCCACGCCTTCGGCGGCGTGGAACTCCAGCATCGTGTGGCGCGGCCCGCACGGCCAGGCGTGCACGTCGCCGTCCCCGGACGGCGACCGCATCCCCTCGGCCAGCAGTTCCCGGCCGAACGTCCAGCGGACCTCCGCGCCGTCCAGGGAAGCCGCGGCCGGGAAGATCGCCTGCACGGCGAACGGATCACTGCTCTTGTAACGCAGCCGAGCGAGGACGGCGCGCGACTGCGGTTCCGTCGCGATGAGGCCGGCCTGAACAGCGTGGTCGATGATGTCCGGCATCGTCGGCTCCCTGGTGTCCGGTGCGGTTCCTTGCCTCTACGACATCTATGACGGCGGCATCGTTACGGCAGTGCACCGGATTTCCGCGTGAGCTGCGTCACGGGCTCCTGAGGGGGTGGGCAACTGCGCCCCGCGGTTCCGCTCCGGCCCCTCCGCAGCACGGCAGCGGCCGCTCAGCGGCGCCGCGCCGCCGCCGGCCGGCCCCCTCTGCGCGCCGTCGGCCCGGAGCGGATCGACGTGTGCTCCGCTGCTTTCGGTAGGCGTGTGGCCACCCGCACCACGATCCGGTACGCAGAACGGACGGCACCTGTCGCCGTACGTGCGTAGACGTTGCGTAGGTCCGGCCCGTCCTACGACCGGTACTGCTCCACCTGGGACGACGGGCGGACGGCCGCCTCGTCCGGGTTCTGCCCGAACTCGCTCTTGGCGCGCCGCTGCCGCAGCAGGTCCCAGCACTGGTTGAGCGCGCGTTCCAGCGCGGCCAGCTGAGCACGCTCCTCCTCGCCGCCGGTCTCCTCGGCGGCGATGCGCTCACGCAGCGCCCGCTCGGTCTCCACCATCGCCGAAATGCGCGTAAGGATCTCTTGCTGGTCCATGGGTCACTCCTCACTGGCGGACAAGCCCCAGGGCCTTACGGCTCACTCTAGGAACCGGCGCCGGGCCCCGCGATTCGGCGCGGCCGGGCCCTGGACGCTGCTCCCGGAGGCGGCTAGCTTCCTGCGGGATCGTGGCAGCGGCAGGGGAGCGGGGGACTCATGGGAAAAGTGCGGCGGACCGGTCGGTCCTTCCCTTCGGCCGCTGTGACGGCCGCCGTCTGCGGTGTGCTGCTCGCCGTGGCCGCGGCCACGGGGCCGTCCGCCGCGGCGCAGGCGTCACCACCGCCCGCCCCGCCCGGGAGCGGGGGAGGGAGCGGAAGCGCGAGTGCGGGGGGCGGGAGCGGGGGCGAGTGCCGCCGCGAGGCCGGGAGCCGGCGGCTGGGTCCTGCGCCCCACCGGTACGGACGCCCGTTTCCGCGGCCTCGCCGCGGTCAGCCGCCGCACCGCCTGGCTGGCCGGTACGGAAGGAACCGTGCTGCGCACCCGCGACGGCGGCGCGACCTGGCGGAACGTCTCACCGCCCGGCGCGGAGGGGCTGGAGTTCCGGGACGTCGAGGCGTTCGACGGGCGGCGTGCCGTGGTGCTGGCGATCGGCGAGGGCGAGGCGTCGCGGATCTTCCGCACCGAGGACGGCGGCGCCACCTGGACGGAGAGCTTCCGCAACACCGATCCGCGTGCCTTCTACGACTGCATGGCCTTCTTCGACACCCGGCACGGCCTCGCGGTGAGCGACCCGGTCGACGGGAAGTACCGCATGCTCGCCACGGGCGACGGCGGCCGCAGCTGGCGCGTGCTGCCGTCGGGCGGCATGCCGGCGGCACAGCCCGGCGAGGCGTCCTTCGCGGCCTCGGGCCAGTGCCTGGTCACGGCGGGGAGCGCCGCCCCGGTGCGCCCCGGCGGTGGCCGGGACGTATGGCTCGCCACCGGCGGCGCGGCCACCGCGCGCGTCCTGCACTCCGCCGACCGCGGCCGTACGTGGAACGCCACCGGCACACCGGTCCCGGCCGGCGACCCGGCGCGCGGGGTTTTCGGCCTCGCCTTCCGCGGCCGTGCGCACGGCCTGGCCGTCGGCGGCGACTACCGCCCCGGTGAACCGTCCCCCGAGGCCGCCGCCGTGACCGACGACGCGGGCGAGACCTGGCGTACGGCGAGCACCCCACCACCCGCGTACCGCTCGGGCGTGGCCTGGCTGCCCCACTCCCGGCACGCGGCGCTGGCGGTCGGCCCGACCGGCACCGACCTCACGACGGACGGCGGCCGCACCTGGCGCACGCTCGACACCGGCTCGTACGACACCGTGAGCTGCACGCGGGACCTGGCCTGCTGGGCGGCGGGGGAGCGGGGGCGGGCGGCGGTGCTGCGCGGCTGATGTCGCGGTCCCGCGGGCGGCGGTTCCGTGGACGGTGGTTCCGTGGCTGGTTCCGTGGACGGTGGTTCCGTGGCTGGGTTCCACGGACGGTGGTTCCGCGGTCAGGTCCGTGGGGCGCCCAGTCGGCCTTCGAGGTGGAGCAGCAGGTCGGAGAGGGCCGTGGAGAGGTGCCCCAGCTCCTCCCCGGACAGGCCGGACAGCAGGCTCGACTCGAACGACAGCTGATCGGGCAGCAGCCGGTCGATCAGCTCCCGGCCCTCGTCGGTGAGGCTGAGGTGGGCGACCCGGCGGTCACGGGCGTCGGGCCGCCGGGCGACCAGACCGCGCTCCTCCAGCAGCCGCAGCCGCTTGGTCACGGCGGCCCCCGAAGCGAAGGTCTCGCGGGCGAGCTGCCCCGGAGTGAGCTCACGTCCGGTACGCCGAAGGGTGCCGAGGATGTCGAATTCGGCCCGGGTCAGTCCCTCCTGCACGAGGGGCGCGTCCACCGCCTGCTGGAGCAGCGCGGAGCAGCGGTTGAGCCGGCCGATCACGGCCATCGGCCCGGTGTCGAGACCGGGATGCACCTGCTGCCACTGCCGCAGCACCCCTGCGACGATGTCCTCGGCCACGCTCAGCTCTCCTTCGTCCGGCCGTTCCTCGCGCCCATTCCCCGCGCGACTTCCGCTCTTCCGCGCGCGCATCTTCCGCGCTCGCTCATTCTGCCCACCGGAGACCGGTACCTGTCCGTCCTGGCCGGGCAAAGCCCGCCGACGCCCTCACCGGCTCACCGGCCCATCGGCTCACCGGCCCATCGGCTCACTGCCCCATCGGCTCACTGATCCCCCTCACGCCGCCAGGGTCGGTGCGGTGAGGTGCTGGACGAGGCGGGCGAGGGTGCGGTGGCCGTCGCGTTCGGTGAGGGTGACGCGCTCGGCGGGCAGCGCGCGCTGCCACCACTCGCCGGAGGCCACCTCGACGGCCTCGCGCAGCTCGACCAGCGCCGCGGCGAGCCGGTCGCGTGCCCAGCCCGCCTCCTGGTCGTCCGGCTGCTCCGCCGCGAGCACCGCGTCCGCCGCGTCCTGGGCCGCGACGACGCGGCCCATCGCCGCCTCGATGCGGTCGGTGGCCCGCCGGTTGGTCACCAGCACGCAGCAGACCAGCCCGATGACCCCGCCGACCACCGTGTCCACCCAGCGGTCGCGTACCAGGACGCTCGCGGGCAGAGCGTTGCCGAACGAGGTGAGCAGCAGCGCCATCGGTGTCACGCAGACCGAGCCGAGCCAGTAGTTGCGGGGGATCCACGCCTCCGCGCCCACCTGGAAGAGGAGCACCAGCAGCACCATCGCGAGGTGTCCGGTGTGGATCACCGGCAGCAGCGCGGTGAACAGCAGCAGCCCGAGCAGGTTGCCCAGGGCACGCTGTACGGCGCGTTGCCAGGAGAGTGTGATGTTCGCCTGGAAGACGGAGGCCGCAGTGACGACCGCCCAGTACGGGTGCTCGGACCCGATGGCCATGGAGGCCCAGCCCGCCAACGTACAGCCGATCATGACGCGCGCCCCGACCGGCAACAGCGGCGACCCGGGCCGCAGCTGCGCGAAGACGGCGCGGAAGCCGCGTGGATGATCGGGGGACGGATGCCGCAGATCCAGCTCGGCGCCCTCCTGGTCGGCGGCGATGCCGGCCAGCTCCGCGGCCTGTCCGGCGTCCAGCGCCACCTCAGGCAGCGGCCGCCCACGCCGCAGGTCCCGAGCCCAGGCCTCGAAACGCTCGGCATCCGCGGCACGGTCCCCGGCGGGCGCGTCCGCAGTACGGACCCCGGCGGGCGCGTCCGCAGTACGGACCCCGGCGGGCACGTCCGCAGTACGGACCCTGGCGGGCACGTCGTCGCTATGGCTGCCACCGGCGGGCGCACCCGCGGCGGCCAGGGTGGATTCGGCCTGGAGGAGCAGCCGTTCCAGGCGGGCCCTGGCGGTGTACTTGGCCGTGCTGCGAGCCGGTACGAGGAAGATCGTCTGCCAGGCGGCGTTGACCGCGGCGGCGGTGGCGTGGCGGGGGCCCGCGGTGGCGTCGGGCGCCGCACGCAGCAGCCCGGCCGCCGCCTCCAGGGCCCGCGCGGTGGCGATCCGCTGCGGTCCCTCCGGCCGTACGAGCCACGGCGCCATGCACACCAGCCAGGCGACGGCCCCGCCTCCGACGGCGAGCAGCAGATGGAACGGTATCTGGTCCGGCCGCTGCGGCACGAAGAAGGCCGAGGCCGAGATGAAGGTGATGATGAGGTTGCCGGGCGGCCCGATACGGGTCGCGTCGCACATCATCCTGTGCACCGCCGCCAGCGCCGAGGCGATCAGGACCAGCAACAGCGTGTGGTCGATGAAGGACGAGCTGACCAGGCCGACGGCGAGGCTGGCGATCATGGCCAGGACCACCCAGGCGACGGTACGGGCGCGCGCGGCGTACGGCTTGCTGTGCCCGTACAGCGCGCACATCGCACCGGCCGAGGTGTAGAGGACCAGGTCCATCCGGTCCATGGCGAGCAACGCCAGATCGGGTACGGCGAGGGCGGCGGCCGCACTGAAGGCGGGCTTGTGCCAGTGCCGGGTCTCCAGCGGCCGGCGCAGCCGCACGGTACTCCTGACCGGCAGCGGCCGGGTCCGGATCGTCTGCCCGGGGCTGACGCTGGTGGTGCTTCCCGTGCGTGCCGCGCTCTGCGTGCTCTGCGTGCTCTGCGTGCTCTGCGTGCTCTTCGTGTCCCTCTGTCCCAGTCGTCTCGGTCTAGCGTGCTTGCCCATACATAAATATTAGCCGGTGTTTTACCTGTGAAGGATTGGCGTCGCGAGGGCCTGGGGGTGTGGCGCCCGGGGCTCGGGGTCCGGGGGCGGGGTTCTCGGGGGCCGGGGCGGGGCGCCCGGGGTTCGGGGTGCCCCTGGCCCGGCGCGGCGGTGGGCTGGGCTCAGCAGGAGCGGTTCTTGACGTACAGCGCCCGCGGATCGCGGTCCGTCCCGTAGCGGACGCTCTTCGTCGCACCCTTCTTCAGCCGGCCCCGCGTATCGGGACGCCAGGGAACGACGACGGTGTAACAGGCACTCCGCTTGGCGCACAGGTTCTTCAGCCGGACGTACCGCTTGTGCTTCTTCGTGAAGTACTTCGTCACCTTGACGCACTGCGGCACCCGGTGCTGCCGGGAAGCGGCCGAGGCGGACTCGGCCGACACGATGCCGAACGTGCCGCTCAGTATGGCCGCCGTGATGGCTATGGCCAGAAATCTACGCATGGGTCCCCCCGTGATCTGTCCACTTGACTATCGCATTTTCCGCGAGCCGGACAAGGGGTGCCCCACCGTACAAGGGAGCACGCTGCGGCCGAGGGGGCACGCGGGGCGCCCGCACCGGGAGCACATCGCCGACGGTGCCCCACTGCGCCGCAACACTGTGCCGCGAGTGACCCGCGCCGCCACTGTGCCGCGACACTGTGCCGCGAGTGACCCCCGCCGCCGGCGCAGCCAAGGTGACCACTCACACGCATGACATAGGCAACACCTATGCAATACATATGCCACGCGCATACCGTCAGCGGTTGTCGATCCGTAGATACCGCAGCGCCCGAGCGGTCAGCTCCAGGACGCCCTCCGGTTCGCCCTCCCGTGCCCAGCACTCCATCGCCACCGTGATCGCATCGATCAGCGCGGCGGCCAGCAGCCGGGTCTCCATGCTGTCGGGATCGCCGTCGGTACGCGGGGCGAGCACGGGCGCGAGCCGGTCCTGCAGCTCCCGGCCGGCCGCCAGCCAGCGCGTACGGACTGCCGGCACCGAACCCATCACGCGGAGCAACCGCCGGGCCCGGTCCGCATCGGCCAGGCGGTGCAGTGAAGGCGCGTCGGCCAAGGCCGCCCCGACGGCCTCGGCCAGCGGCTCGTCGACGGGACGCGCGGCCAGCCGGTCGGCGAGGCCGCTGACGCCGGCGGTGAAAACCGGGGTGAGCGCATCCTCCTTCGCCGGGCAGTACCGGTAGAAGGTGCGCAACGAGATGCCGGCCGCCGCGGCGATGTCCTCGACCGTCGTCGCCTCGTACCCGCGGTCGGAGAACAGCGTGGCCGCCGCCTCGGCGATCACCATCCGCGTCGCCTGCCGCCGGTCCTCGCTGAACGACGGTCGCCCACGCCTCACTGCCATACGACGTCGCTCCCTCGCAGTCACCTCACAGCGCAGTGTCAACCGTTCCCCCTTATTGGCATGCCATGCCACTTAACCTAAGTTGGCCGTCAGCAAGGCGAGTTGCCTCCTCACCCACCCTCCCGCCGCACGCGTCACCGAGTCCGGGAGTCCGAGCCCGGGAGCCCGGGAGTCCGAGCCCGGGAGCCCGAGCCCTGACCTGAGATCGTCCCCGAGCCGCAAGGAGACCGGTCATGCCCCGCGCCTACCTCGTCACCGGAGCCGCCTCAGGTATCGGCAAGGCCACCGCGGCCCGCCTCCGCGCCGAAGGGCACACCGTCATCGGAGCCGACCGGGCCGCCGACGCCGACGGTGTCGGGATAGCGGCCGATCTCGCCACGGAGCAGGGCCGCGCCCAACTGGCCGACCGCGCCCGGGAACTCACCGGTGGCCGACTCGACGCCGTCATCGCCTGTGCCGGTCTCGCACACTTCGTGCCCGCCGCCGTCAAGGTCAACTACTTCGGCGCGGTCGTCACACTGGAGCGCCTGCGCCCGCTGCTCGCCGCCGGCACCGACCCCCGCGCGGTCGTCGTCGCCTCCGTCGCCGCGGCCCACCCCGCCGACCCGGCCATCGTCGATGCCGCCCTGGCCGGTGACGAGCAGGCGGCGACCGCCGCGGCGCAGCACGCCATCGACCGGGGCGAGGGGCACCTCATCTACGGGGCCTCCAAGGCCGCCGTCGCCCGCTGGGTACGGCGCGCGGCGGTCACCGCCGACTGGGCGGGTGCGGGCATCCCGCTGAACGCCGTCGGTCCCGGCACCGTTCTGACCCCGATGACCGAAGGCATGCTCGCCGACCCCGAGATGCGCAAGGTCGTCGACACCGCCGTCCCGATGCCGCTCAACGGCCACGCCCACCCCGAACAGGTCGCCGCCCTCCTGACCTGGCTCACCTCGCCCGAGAACACCCACGTCACCGGCCAGCTCCTCTTCATGGACGGCGGCGCGGACGCCGTCCTCCACCCCACGCCCTGACCCGACGCCCTGATCCAACGCCCTGACCTGACGCCCTGACCCGACGCCCGGCCGGTCGGACCGGCTCCCGGAAGAAGTGCGTCAGTCCGAAGCAGCAGAAGTCCTTGAAGCGGTCGAGGCGATCGTGGCGGTCGTGGCGGTCTAGGCGGTCGAAGCGGTGGGAGTGGTGGGAGCGGTGATGACGTGCAGGCCTCGGTCGGTGAACTCCTGACGGACCGCTTCCTCCGCTCGGTCGTCGGTGATGAAGGTGTCGAAGACATCGGCGTCGCCGACCCGCGCGAAGCACCGTTCGCCGATCTTCGAGGAGTCGGCGACGATCACGGCCCGCTCGGAACGCTCGGCCATGAGGCGGTTGATACGAGCCTCGGCCTCGTCGTGCACCGTGGCCCCCATCCGCGGGTCCACGCCGTTCGCGCCGATGAACGCGATGTCGACGGAGATCTGCTGCAGCACCAGTTCACTGAACGGCCCGACCAGCTCGAACGACCGCGAGTGCGCCACCCCTCCCGTCAGCACGATCTTGATCTGCGGCCGTACGGCCAGTTCATTGGCGATGTTGAGCGAGTTCGTGACGATCGTCAGATGCGGCTGCGGCCCGGCCTCCGCGAAGTCCGGCCGCGTCGCCAGCACCCGGGCGATCTCCGTGGTGGTCGTACCACCGCTGAGCCCGACCACGTCACCACGCTCGACCAGCTTGGCCGCCGCCTGTGCCACCGCCTCCTTCTCCGCCGCGCGATGAGCGTGCTTGTAACGGATGGGCAGGTCGTACGCCACGGAGCTCAGTACCGCACCACCACGGGTCCGGGTAAGCAGTTGCTGCTCGGCCAGCGCGTCCATGTCACGGCGCATGGTCGCGGCCGACACCTCGAGCGCGGTCGCCGCCTCGTCGACATCCACCCTGCCGCGTTCCCCGAGCAGCTCCAGCAGGGCATTCATCCGTTCATGGCGCTTCATGCGAAGACCCTAACCGTGGCGGAACCACCTCCCTCATCGCGTGCTCTCATCCGCAGGCCGGCGCCGCGGGGGAGTACTGACCGGGGAGTGCCGTCGCCGCGCTGAGCGCCCCCAGCAGCCGGGCCGCCTCCTCGGTCACCGCTTCCCGTGCGGGCTTGAGGTACTTGCGTGAGTCCACCAGGTCCGGCTCCGCGGTCAGCGTCTCCCGGATGGAACGGGTGAAGACCGAGACCAGATGGGTCGAGATGTTGATCTTCGTCATGCCGGCGGCTATCGCCCGGCGCAGCTCGTCGTCCGGTACGCCCGAGGAACCGTGCAGCACCAGTGGCACCGGCAGCTTCTCGTGCAGTGCCGCGATCAGCTCCTTGTCCAGTACGGCCGTACGCTCCCGCATGGCGTGTGACGACCCGACCGCCACCGCGAGCGCGTCCACCTCCGTGGCCGTGACGTACGCCAGCGCCTCGTCCGGATCGGTACGCACCCCCGGTGCGTGGACACCGTCCTTGCCGCCCACTTCGCCGAGTTCCGCCTCGACGTACACTCCTCGCTCATGGCACCAGGCGGCCAGTTCCGCCGTCGTCGCGACGTTCTCCTCGTACGGGAGGGCGGAGGCGTCGACCATCACCGAACTCACTCCGGCCTCCACCCCCTCGTACACGAACCGACGCTGGGTGATGTGGTCCAGGTGCACCGCCATCCGTGCGGGGGAGGCCTCCGCGAGCGCGAGTGTGGCGCGGGTGATCGGAAGCAGGCTGCCGTGATACCGGATGCAGTTCTCGCTGATCTGGAGGATGAGCGGAACCCCCGTCCGCTCGGCGGCGGCCACCAGCGCCTCCGCGGTCTCCAGATGAATGACGTTGAACGACACCGCACCGACGCGTGCCTCATCGGCGGCCCGGACTATCTCTGACGTGGGGACGAGGGGCATGGAGCCGGCCTCCCTGGCGTAGGGACGGATGGGGCGGGTGGTTGACGTGCGCTGGAGGACAGGCGGTCGACGTGCGTTGGGTGTGGGGGAGGGGAAGGGGGGAGGGTGCGATAGGGACGGCTCGGGGACCGGGGCCGGGGCCGGAGCCGGGGGGCGGGGACTGGGACCACGCCCAGGGCTACGGGCCAGAGCTACGGGCCAGGGCCACGGGGCAGAGCTGCGAGTTAGAGCCACGGGCCAGAGCTGCGGGTTAGAGCCACGGGCCAGAGCTGCGAGTTAGAGCCACGGGCCAGAGCTGCGGGTTAGAGCCACGGGCCAGAGCTGGGCGGCAGGGCGCGGGGAGCTGAAGCCAGAGGCCACTCGCCAGTCAGTCAGGAGGCCCGTGCCGTGTCGAGCATGACCGAGCGGGTGAGGCTGCGTGGGTTGTCGGGGTCCAGACCGCGGGCGTGGGCACGGGCCAGCGCGACGCGGTGGATGAGTACGAGGTCCGCGAGCGGGTCACGGTCGTGGGACACGAACCGGGCGCCGGTACGCGTGACCTCCCTGGCCAGGCCCTCCGGCGCTGCACCGAACAGCCAGGTGACGCGGCCGGGCGCGGCGATGGATATCGGGCCGTGCCGGTATTCCATGGCGGGATAGGACTCGGTCCAGCTCTGCGAGGCCTCGCGCATCTTGAGCGCCGCCTCGTTGGCCAGGCCGACGGTCCAGCCGGTGCCGAGGAAGGAGAACTGCTCGGCGTCGACCCATTCCTGGTCGACGGGCGCTGTCAGCGCTTCCTCGGCGCCGCCTATCGCGGCGGAGAGGTCTTCGCCCAGGTGTGCGCGGAGCAGAGCCAGGGCCGTGGTGGCGAACCGCGTCTGCACCACGGAGCGTTCGTCGGCGAAGGGCAGGGCGACGGTCTCGTCGGAGAGCTCCCTCGCAGGGGTGTCCGGGGCTCCGAGCACCGTCACCGTGGGGATCCGGCCCCGTACGGCTTCGAGTATGCGGAGGACTTCCGTGGTGGTGCCGGAGCGGGTTATGGCCACCACGGCGTCGTAACCGCGGTCGTCGCCGAGGAACGCCTCGGAGGCGGGGAAGGCGTCGGTGACACCGGCACCCGCGGCCTCGCGCAGCGCGGCGTAGGACTGCGCCATGAACCATGAGGTGCCGCAGCCGATGACGGCTACTCGCCGGCCGGCTTTCGGCAGGGCGCCGTTCTCGCCGCCCAGGCGCGCGGCCTCGCGCCATGTCTCCGGCTGGCTGTTCAGCTCCTGCTCCATGTGCGACGTGCCGCTCATGGCTGATCCCGCCCTTCCGTCCGCCGATCGGTGCTGTGTGCTTGCGTGAATCCCTCAGTCGTCAGTCGGCGCTCGATGCGCAAAGCTGCAAGTTTTTCCTTGACTGCAATCAACTGTACGCAGAACGACGCTCGGTCGCCATCCCTCGAACGAGTGAGCGGCGGGATGGGAGGCGCAAAAAAAGGGGGTGCGGCCGAAGATCGGTCGCACCCCCCGGCCGGAGCCGGACGGCCGGTCAGGCCGGCAGCTGCTGGCGGTAACTCTCCAGGCCCGGGACGGTCTTGGTGGCGATGAACTCCGTGATGCGGTACTCGCACACGCCGGCCGTGACGAACGGGTCCTCCTTGGTGATCCGCTCCGCCGTGGCACGGTCGTCGACCGAGGCGATGATGATGCCGCCGTCGCGCGGCTCCTTGCGGCCGGAGGCGAGGAAGTGCCCGGCGGCGTAGTGCTGCTCCAGCCAGGCGATGTGCCCGTCGAGCGCGGCTTCCACGCGGTCGAGAGGGGCGGTGTAGGTCAATTCAAGTACGAACATCCTTGCAATATATGGCAGGTGCCGCAGGCGCCTGTTGGCGGTGCGAGGCGTGAACGGCGGGGACGGCAGGGACGGCGGGGACGGCGGGGACGGTGGTCCGTTCGCAGCAGCGGGTGGGGCGTCGCGTGGCGGGCGGTTCGCGGGCGGCCGAAGATGGAGCCGCACTGGTTTCCGCACGGGAAGGAACAGCCATGATGCGTCGATTCACTGTCATGCTCACCGCCCTCTTCGCCGCCGGACTGCTCGCCACCGGGTCCGCCGTCGCGGCACCCGCTGACGAGCCGGAGCAGCTGACCTCGCAAGAGCAGCCGGAGCAGCTGACCCCGCGGGAGCAGGCGGGGCTGGAGTTCGCCGGTGACGTCCTCAGCGGACTCTTCGGAGGCGGGCGGGTCTGACGCCGCCGTCGGCGTCCCCCTTCATTCACCTGCGGCCATTCACACCGTCGTCAGCGGCGCGCTTCTTCCTCAGTGGCGCACTTCGTTCGCGATGTGATGAGCCCAGTCGCGGACCCGGGTCATGGTCCGGTGGTCGTCCGGGAAGTCCTCAGCGGCTGTCGAGCGGGTGAACAGGCCGCGGGGGAGACGGTCAGGGCGGCCGCCGACCGTGATGTGCCCGTGGGCGCCGGCCCGGTCCATGGCCCGGCGTGCGCCGGGAACAGGGGGTACGTCGGAGCCGTCGCCCTCCGACGCGTCCGGGGTGCCGCCGCTGAAGGCCCACACCGGGCGGGAGCGCAGTTGCGCGGAGTGCCGGCGGGCGAAGCGGCGGGCGTCGCGGTGCCAGCGGTTCCCGTGCAGTTCGCCACCGAGGACGACGGCGTCGTACGGGCCCACGCTGACGATCTCCGCCGCGGGGCGCACTTCGGTGTCGAAGCCGTCCTCACGGAGCGCGGCGGCTATCTCCTCCGCGATGGCCTGGGTGAACTCGGCCTTGCTTCCGTAGGCGATCAGGACGCGGTACTTGGCCATGGCCATGGGATTCCCTGATGTTCTGCGCCTGTTCTGCGCCGCTGTAGTGGTGCTCGGCGGGCGCGGTGCGGTGTGCCGGCCGAACGGGTGCCCCTTCGGGGACGACGGGTGGCCCCCTCAGAGGCGACCGGTGAACCTGAAGGGCCGACCGGGGCGTTGACCGGGCGACCGGCCCTCTCGGCTACTGGTACTACGGGGTGCGGAGTTGCCGGAAGCCGGGTGGCGGCTCCTCGCGGCCCCGTGCGCGCTCGGCGATGACCGCCGCCTGGATGCGGCGGCGGACCTTGAGCTTGGTCAGGATCGTGGAGACCCGGTTCTTCACGGTCTTCTCGGCGAGGTAGAGCCGCTCGGCGATCTGGCGGTTGGTCAGGCCCTCCCCTACGAGGTCGAGGATCTGCCGCTCCCGTGGGGAGAGACGGGCCAGTTCGGGCGGGCCGGAGGGGGCGTCCGGCCCTCGGACACGGGCCAGTACGCGGGCGGTGGCCCCGGGGTCCAGCATCGACTGTCCCGTAGCCACGGTCCGTACGGCCGTCACCAGGTCGGAGCCTCTGATCTGTTTGAGCACGTAGCCGGCGGCGCCCGCCATGATGGCGTCGAACAGGGCCTCGTCGTCATCGAAGGAGGTGAGTATCAGGCAGGCCAGTCCGGGGAGCGCGACGCGCAACTCCCGGCACACACCGATGCCTTCGTGGTCCCCGCCGTCGCCGCTGGAGCCGAGGCGTACGTCGAGCACCGCGACGTGCGGCCGCAGCGCTGGGGCGCGGGCCAGGGCCTGACGGGCGTCGGCCGCGTCACCCACCACGGTCATGTCCGGCTCGGCGGCCAGGAGATCGCGCAGACCCCGGCGGACGACTTCGTGGTCGTCCAGCAGGAAGATCCGTACGGGTGGCCTTCCGGTGAGCCCCCCGCCATCGGATGCCGCGCCCATGCCCTCGGCCGTCCCCGGCTCCGTCGTCGTCCGTTCCATGGTCTCCCCCCGGCCGTCCCTCCACCCCGCCCCGTCCCCTATCAGCCTCGTGCACCGCCGCGCCCACCACCATGGCCGGACAAGCCTCTTCGGGGCCGGAGGTCCGCTCGCCCTGAGGGGCCACCGTGGTCTCCTACAGGGCCGGTTACCCGGTCCGGTGAATCGGGCGGGTTCGGCTGCGTAGGGCTGCGCCGCGTGAGCATGCTGTGCGCATGGCTGAGCAAGGCGATCATGGTGATTCCGGCGACCGTACTGCCCGGCAGGACGACGTTCCGGCGTACCGGACGATCAGAGTGACAGCCCTGGAGCAGCCGGTCGCCGCGCTGGCGGACGTGGAGGCGTGGCGGGCGCGTGACACGTACCCGGACATCCGCTTCGCCGGCGGGCCGGTCTTCGGTGTCGCGCGGGAGCGCGAGGAAGGCGGCTGGGAGCTGCACCCGTACTTCTGCGGGCTCACGCCCCAGGACGCCCGTGACAGCCTCGGGTCGCACTTCCGGATGCTGGCGCGGGAAGCCGAGCGGGCCGGTGACGGCGTGGCGCGGGAGGCGGCGGCATGGGCCGTGGAGCGGATGGACCGGGAGCCGCTGGACGAGCTGACCGTACGGGGCGACCGGTACCGCGTGGTGCGCGCGGAGCGGTTCATCCGCACGGGGCCGGACGGGCCCGAGCCGCCGCGCCCCACGGACCTCGACCCGGGAGAGGTGGGGCGGGCGCGTGAAGTGCCGGACCCCACGGCGGGTTTCGTCGTCGACCCGGTCAACGCCACCGGCATGTCCGAGGGCATCCTCAAGCTGGAGCTGCTGGGCGGCCTCCGCCCGAAGGACTCGGTGCCTCCGGAAGTCCGTGCCGACGCTCTGCGGGCCGCGGAGACGCATCCGGGAGGCGTGCTCCTGCCGGCCACGTTCATGACCGCCGAGTACGAGGAAGGGCGCTGGCGGCCGGAGTCCAGCGGCATCTCCACCACACCGCAGGACTCCCGCGACGGGCTGGCGCTCGCCCTGCGCGTCATGATGCCGTGGCAGCTGGGGCTCGGCCCTGAGGCGCAGCGGGAGTACGCCCGCGCCGCGGACCGTCTGGACGCGGAGCGCGCCGACGAACTGGAGGTGGCGGGGCGCCGCTTCCGTACGGTGCGTGTCGAGCGTCTGGTGCGCATCGGGGCCGATGGGCCCGAGGGGCCGCGGCCGTCCGACCCCGACCCGGACCCGCCGCCCGGTGTGCACGCCGAACAGCTGCGTGCGCAGGGGCTGCTGGACGACGACGAGGACGAGCCGCTGGAACTGGACGAGCAGACCCAGGAACTGGCCCGCCGCTTCGAGGAGGAGGCCCTCAGGCGCCGGAAACTGCTCGGGGAGGCCTGACCCGCCGAGGCGCGGCCGGCCGCGGACACCCGGCCGTGTGCCACCGCCGAACCGGTGAAACTCCGGCCGCAGGACCGGTCCGGGCCTGCTCCGTCACGGTGGCCGGGGAGCGGCAGGGCATCGTGGGCACGGACGAGCCACCGGCGGCCGGAGCGCCCGGCCCGTTGCCTGCCCCGTCCCGGCCCGTTACCCGTCCGCCCCGGCCCGTACGTGTCCGGCCTGTCCCGCCCCGGAGTGATGCCATGACCGTGTCCGTCGCCCTGTTCACCGCCGACCTGCGGCTGCACGACCAGCCGACGCTGCGCGCGGCCTTGGAACGGGCACGGGAGGTCGTGCCGCTGTTCGTACGGGACGACGCCATCGCGGCGGCCGGGTTCGGCACACCCAACCGCACCGCGTTCCTCGCCGACTGCCTCGCCGACCTGGACGCGGCGCTGCGGGACCGCGGCGGCCGGCTGGTGGTGCGCTCGGGCGAGGTGGCCGAGGCCGTGTGCGCGGTCGCCGCGGAGGCGGGCGCCGACGATGTGTACATGTCGGCCGACGTCAGCGGCTACGCGCAGCGCCGGGAGGACCGGTTGCGCACGGCGCTGGCCGCCGACGGCAGGCGGCTGCACGTGCACGACGGAGTCGTGACGGCCGTACCGCCCGGCGCGGTCGTCCCGCAGGCGAAGGACCACTTCGCGGTCTTCGGCGCGTACGCCAGGCGGTGGGAGCAGGAGCGGCTGCGCAAGCCGCTCGGCGCGCCGCGGACCGTCCGCGTGCCGGACGGCGTCGGCTCCGAGGAGATTCCTTCCCGGGCGGCGCTGCGGGACGTCTCGGCGGGCCTGACGAGCGGCGGCGAGACCGAAGGGCGTGCGCGGCTGGCCGCCTGGGGACGCGGCGGTCTGGCGGACTACGCGGACCGGCACGACGACCTCGCGGGCGACGCGACCTCCCGGCTCTCCCCGCACCTGCACTTCGGGACGGTGTCGGCGGCGGAGGCGGTGCACCGGGCGCGCAAGAAGGGCAGCCCCGGAGCGGAGGCCTTCGTACGGCAGCTGTGCTGGCGGGATTTCCACCATCAGGTGCTGGCCGCCCGGCCCGAGGCGGCGGCGCACGACTACCGGACCAAGCACGACCGGTGGCGCACCGAGGAGGCGGCGCGGGCGGAGGTCGAGGCCTGGCAGCAGGGGCGGACGGGCTATCCGGTCGTCGACGCCGCCATGCGCCAGCTGGCCCACGAGGGCTGGATGCACAACCGCGGGCGGCTGCTCACCGCGAGCTTCCTGGCCAAGACGCTGTACGTGGACTGGCGGGTGGGCGCCCGGCACTTCCTCCGCCTGCTGGTCGACGGGGACCTGGCCAACAACCAGCTCAACTGGCAGTGGGTGGCCGGCACCGGCACGGATTCCCGGCCCAACCGGGTCTTCAACCCCGTCACCCAGGGCAAGCGGTACGACCCGGACGGCGCCTACGTACGCCGCTGGGTGCCCGAGCTCGCGGGGATCGAGGGGGCCGCGGTGCACGAGCCGTGGAAGCTGCCGGCCCGCGAGCGCGCGCGGTACGACTACCCCGACCCGCTGCTCGACCTCGCGGACGGCCTGGCGCGCTTCCGGCACGCGCGTGGCAAGGAGTGACCGCCGGCCCCGCTTCTGAAGGTGCGCATGCGCTGCCCCTGGAAGTACGCGAGCGCCGTCCTTGAAGTGCCGTCCTCAGAAGCGCTTGACTTCCTGAGACGGGCCGGCGAGCCACGGGCCCCAGGGGCTGGTCCCGGGGACGTCGGGGGAGCCGGTGGCGGTGAAGGCGGCGAGGGCGCCACCGAAGGCGCGGGCCAGCGCGCGGTCGTCGGCGTCCACGGGGCCGAGCATGGGCGCTTCGGGGTACGCGTCGAACGTGCCGAAGAGAAAAGGCAGCTCGGCACAGTGCGTCGCCCCGAGGCCGTGCGGGTCGGGATCCGGGCGGCGGGTGAAGCGGTACACGTAGGCCGGGACGCCCTGGGCGGCGCGGAGCGCGGCGATCTCGCCGATGCCGTCGCCGAAGAGCCGGTCGGTGAGCGGGCCGACGCGGGACCGGTCCGCTCCGCCGAACGCCAGGAACGCCGTCATCTCGTCCTCCGTGGCGCCGATCAGCAGCTCCTTGTCGCCCAGCGCGCCGTCGGCGACGGCCTCCTGCCAGGCGCGCGGCACGCCGGGCCCGCCGAGTACCGGATACATCGGCGGCGCCACCTCGCCCGGAGGGGTGGACATGGCTGCCAGTTGCCCGTACGCGGTGACCAACTGCTCCGCCGGCAGCGTGCGCAGCGCCGTACCGAGGGCGGCCGGGTCGCCCTCGGGCTCGATACCGAGGATGCGCAGGTACGCGGCGGTGCTCTCCGCGGCGTCCGCCGGGTTCTGCGGGTGCAGCCCCCACGGCCCCGACTGGGCGATGACCCGGTGCACCAGGCCGCCGGTGTCCGGTGCGAGGGCGAGGGAGAGGGCCGCGTACGCGCCTGCCGACTGGCCGCCGACGGTGACGCGCCCGGGGTTGCCGCCGAACGCCGCCACGGTGTCCCGTACCCAGCGCAGCACGGCGGCCTGGTCCTGGTTGCCCAGGTTCGCGGCACCGATGGCGGGCAGGTGGAGGAAGCCCAGCGGGCCCAGCCGGTAGTTGGCGGTGACCACGACGATGTCGCCGAGCGCGGCGAGCCGGGCGCCGTCGTACCAGTCCCAGCCGCCCGAACCGCTCGTCCAGCCGCCGCCGTGGAACCACACGAGTACCGCCCGGGCCGGCGCTCCGGGAGCCAGTGCCGCGGCCGGTGTCCACACGTTGAGGTTCAGGCAGCCCTCCTCGTCCCAGTCCGCGGCGCGCGGCCCCATCACGGCCTCCAGCCGCGAAGCGGCCTGCGGCGCCGAAGGCCCGGAGCGCGCCGCGTCGCGGACACCGGACCACCCGGGGTGGGGGAGGGGCGCGGCGAACCGCCGCTCGCCCACGGGAGAGGCCGCGTACGGGATGCCCCGGAAGGCCGCGACCGGTACCGCGGCCTCCCCGGAGGCGGGAGTCGGCGCTTCCTGTATGCCGCGCACCGCGCCCCTGTGTGTGCCCACCACCGGCCGCGCTTCTTCGGGCATCGTCATCGCTGCTCCTCCTGTCCACGGGTCCGTCGCTCACCTCGCCACGGGGGCCCGGTAGCGTGGGCGGGACCATGACGATCGACGGAACCGTCTCCCGCGACGACGAACTGCGCAACTGGCCCGCCGACGAGGCCACGGCCCGCGCGGCCCAGGACCGGCTGCGCCGCCACGTGATCCTGGACGACCCCGGGCCCGAGCCCGGGTTCGCGGGCACGGTGGCCGGGGTGGACGTGGCGTACGACGATGAGCGGGGCGTCGTCGCCGCCGCCGCGGTCGCGCTGGACGCCCGTACGCTCCGCGTCGTGGACGAGGCGACGGCGGTCGGCCCGGTGTCCTTCCCGTACGTCCCCGGGCTGCTGGCCTTCCGGGAGATCCCGACCGTGCTCGACGCGCTCGACCGGCTCGCGCGCGTCCCGGACCTGGTGGTCTGTGACGGTTACGGGCTCGCCCACCCACGGCGCTTCGGGCTCGCCTGCCACCTCGGGGTACTCACCGGGCTGCCCGTGATCGGCGTCGCGAAGAACCCGTTCACCTTCACGTACGAGGCGCCGGGCCCGGAGCGTGGCGCCACCTCGCCACTGCTGGACGGCGGCGAGGAGGTCGGCCGGGCCCTGCGGACACAGCCGGGCGTGAAGCCGGTCTTCGTGTCCGTGGGCCACCGCGTCGGCCTGGACCGCGCCTGCGCCCACACGCTGCGGCTGGCGGCGTCGTACCGGCAGCCGGAGACCACCCGGGCCGCCGACGCGCTGTGCCGTCGGGCCCTCGCGGAGGCCTGAGGCGGTGCCCGAGTACGCGCGCCTTCCAGGGCATGCGCCCGCGCGCCCGAAGGCGCGCGGCACCCGCCCCCTTCGGGTCAGTCCTGCTCCACCACCCGGAAGCGCAGCCCCGCCCGCCTCAGCCGGTCCGTGAGCGCTTCCCCCATCGCGACCGCCGTCGTCACCTGGCCCGCGGTCTCCGGGAGTGCGTCGTACGCCAGGCAGAGAGCCGACTCGGCGAGCATCTTCGCCGTCTCGTCGTACCCGGGGTCGCCGCCCGACACCTCGGTGACGACCCGGCGGCCGCCGCCCTCACCCACGAAGCGGATCTTGAACCAGCTGCCGGCGCGGCGCTCCTCGTCCGGGCCCTGCCCCGGCGCGAGCCGCCCCGACAGCCACCGGCGCGCGGGCGGGAGCTGAGCCAGCCCGAACGCGGTGCCCGCGCCCAACGCGCCGCCGACCGCCACGGGAAGCCGCTTGACGCCGGCGTAGTGGCGGTAGCGGAAGTCCGGCCCGTACCGTTCGAGGGCCGCCGCGGAGCGGGCGATCACCTGCGGGTCGAGGGTCGGCAGCGGAACGCCCCAGACGCCCTGCTCACGGGTGGGCGGGCCGGCGGTGGCGCGCACCGTGCGGCCCGCCGGGCGCGGCTCCATGCGCTCCCGCTCCCGGGCGGCGCGCACCATGCCGAGCGGCCGCGACATGACCGTGAGCGCGGAGGCCAGGGTGCCGCCGGAGAAGGTGGCGTTCGTGCGGACGATGCCGGCCACCCGCAGCGGTACACCTTCGGGCAGCAGCCCTACCGTGTAGAGCGCACCGAGGTCGTGCGGGACGGAGTCGAAACCGCTGGCGTGCACCAGGCGCGCGCCCGAAGCGCGCGCCGTCTCGTGGTGGCGGACGTACATCCGGTCGATGAACTCCGACTCACCGGTGAGGTCCAGATAGTCCGTGCCCGCCTCGGCGCAGGCCGCCACCAGGGGCTCCCCGTACGTCAGGTACGGGCCGACGGTGGTGGCCAGCACCCGGGTGGCGGCGGCCACGGTGCGCAGCGACTCGGGGTCGGCGGCGTCGGCGTGCAGCAGCGGCAGCTCGGCGCAGGCCGGGTGATCGGCCGCCAGATCGGCACGGAGCCGCTCCAGCTTGGCCTTGTCGCGCCCGGCCAGCGCCCAGCGGCAGCCTTCAGGGGCGTGCGCGGCCAGGTAGGCGGCGGTGAGCCGGCCCGCGAAGCCCGTCGCGCCGAAGAGGACGACGTCGTACGTCCGCCCCGCGTCGCCCTGTCGTCCCATGCTGCGGCCCCTTCGGTGTGCTTGCTCGATGTGCTCGTTCGATGTGCGCGCGTGTTCACGGTCAGCGTGATCGCGTCGGTAAGCATCGCACGCTAGGGACGAGTTGTACGTGGCGTCAACACGTCCCTGCGGGCGCCGCGTCACCCGGCACGGTGGCAGGATCGCCGCATGTCCCTCCCAGCGCTCCTCCGCGGTGTCGTACCGCCCCTGTGCACCCCGCTCACCCCGGACGGTGAGGTCGACACCCGGTCGCTGGCCGCGCTCACCACCCGGCTGGTCGACGCGGGGGTGCACGGCCTCTTCGCACTCGGGTCCAGCGGCGAGGCGGCGTACCTCACGGACGCGCAGCGGTGCACGGCCCTGGACACGGTCGTCGAGACCGCTGCGGGACGCGTCCCGGTACTGGCCGGGGCCATCGACATGACGACCGCCCGGGTGCTGGAGCACGCCCGTGCCGCCGAGGCGCTGGGCGCCGACGCCGTCGTGGCCACCGCGCCGTTCTTCACGCGCACCCACCCGGCCGAGATCACCGAGCACTTCACGCGGCTGCGGACGGCGCTGGGCGTACCGCTGTTCGCGTACGACATCCCGGCGTCGGCGCACACCAAGCTCCCTGCCGACCTGTTGCTGTCGCTGGCCGCCGACGACGTGCTGGCCGGGCTGAAGGACAGCAGCGGGGACGACGGGGCGCTGCGCCGCCTGCTGGTGCGGGTACGGGAGCTGAGCGGCGGCTTCTCCGTGCTGACCGGATCGGAACTGGCCGTGGACGGCGCCCTGCTGGCCGGCGCGCACGGTGTCGTCCCCGGGCTCGGCAACGTCGACCCGGAGGGCTATCTGCGGCTGTACGAGCACGCGAGCGCCGGGCGGTGGCGGGAGGCCGCGGCGGAACAGGACCGGCTGGCGGCGCTCTTCGCCCTCACCGACGCCGGCGACGAGAACATCATGGGACGCAGTTCCTCCGCGCTCGGCGCCTTCAAGGCGGCGCTGCACCTCCTGGGCGTCATCGACTGCCCGGCCACCGCAGCGCCCCAGCTGCCGCTCGGCCCGGCGGCCGTGAAGACCGTCCGCCGCCTGCTGGAGGACGCGGAGCTGCTCTAGGCAGCCCCGTGGGGCGCGCCCGCGGCCCGCGGGCTCACTCCGTGCGGTCCGACTCCCGGCCCAGTGTGATGCCGCGGACGCCCTCCAGTTGGGCGAGGCGTTCCACCAGTTCATGTGCTGAGGCGCTGCCTTCCAGGCGGAGCAGTACTTCGGAGGGCACGCGGTCGGGGGCTTCGGGGTCGGTCTCGACCTGGACGTCGGTCACCTGGAAGCCGTGGCCGGTGCACATCTCCAGCATCCGCCCCAGAAGGCCGCGCTGCGCCCGGTAGGCGAGCCGGAGTTCGAAGCTCTCGACGGACGGTGCCAGCGTCATCCGGTCGGTGACCTTGGGGAAGCCGCGGACGACGAGGAAGTGCACGGCCGTCGAGGCGAGCGCGAGCAGTGGCAGCCCGCCGCCGCAGGCCATACCGATGGCACAGGTCAGCCAGACGGTGGCGGCCGTGGTCAGCCCGCGTACGGCGTCCTTCTTCACGAAGATCAGGCCGCCGCCGATGAAGCCGATGCCCGAGACGACCTGCGCGGCGACCCGGGACGGGTCGAGCCCGATGCCGTCGATGCCCGTGACCGCCCCGAAGCCGTGGATCGACACCTCCATGAAGAGCGCGCTGCCGACGCCTACGAGGGTGTGGGTGCGCAGGCCCGCACTCTTCTGCCGCGCCTCGCGTTCCAGCCCGATCAGGGAGGACAGCAGCAGCGCGATGGACAGCTCGGCGATCTGGCGCCAGCCCTGGCCGGTGCCGGGGTCGAACAGTGCGGCGGCGAGGTGGGTGGAAGGCATCCGGCCATTGTCACCAAGGCCGGCCGACAGGCAATGGCGGCGGGCCGCGCCGTCCGCGAAGACCCCCGCAAAGACCCCGCAAAGACCCCCGCGAAGACCCTCGCAAAGACCCTCGTGAAGCCGCCCGTGAAGCCGCCCGTGAAGCCCCGCACCACGCTTCGGGGGTGGGGCGGTGGCTGTCGGTGGAAGTGCCGCCCCGACACTCCCGCACCGTCTCCCGAACCTCCCGGCAGGGCTTGTGGAAAGTGGAACACGTTCTTAACATCACGAGTGTTACAGCGTTGGTGTCACAAGGAACCGCTCTTGACCTGGGGGCTCGATGGCGCAGACAGGGAACGGCCCGCTGAGCGGAGTGCGCGTGGTGGAACTCGCCGG
Organism: Streptomyces sclerotialus; assembly: GCF_040907265.1. Lineage (NCBI taxonomy): Bacteria > Bacillati > Actinomycetota > Actinomycetes > Kitasatosporales > Streptomycetaceae > Streptomyces > Streptomyces sclerotialus. Next base: position 6,977,979 of record NZ_JBFOHP010000002.1, read on the forward strand.
TATCGGGCCGGGCCCGTTCGCCGCGATGCTCCTCGCCGACCTCGGCGCCGACGTCGTGCGCGTGGACCGCCCCGGCGGCTCCGGCATCAGCATCGACCCGGCGCACGACCTCACCAACCGCGGCAAGCGTTCGGTGCTGGTCGACCTGAAGTCCCCGGACGGGCCGGGCCAGGTGCTGGACCTGGCCGAGCGGGCCGATGCGCTCATCGAAGGCTACCGGCCGGGCGTCGCCGAACGGCTGGGCGTCGGCCCGGAGGCGTGCCTGGCCCGCAATTCCCGGCTCGTCTACGGGCGGATGACCGGCTGGGGCCAGGACGGCCCGCTCGCCGACACCGCGGGCCACGACATCGGCTACATCGCGCTCACCGGCGCGCTCGGCATGACCGGCACCGCCGACGGCCCGCCCGTCGCCCCCGCCAACCTCCTCGGCGACTACGCCGGCGGCTCGCTCTACCTCGTCATCGGCATCCTGGCCGCGCTCCGGCACGCGCGTACCGAAGGCGGCAGCGGACAGGTCGTGGACGCCGCGATCGTCGACGGCACCGCGCACCTCACCACCATGATCCGCGGCATGCTGGAGGCCGGCGCCTGGCAGGACCGGCGCGCCGCCAACCTCCTGGACGGCGGGGCGCCCTTCTACGGCACGTACGAGACGGCCGACGGCGGCCACATGGCCGTCGGCGCGCTGGAGCAGCGGTTCTACGCCGAGTTCCTGCGGCTGCTCGGCATCGCGGACGAGGTGCCCCCGAGGGAGGACCTCGCCAGGTGGGGCGAGCTGCGTACGGCCATCGCCGACCGGTTCCGTACCCGCACCCGCGAGGAGTGGACGGCCGTCTTCGACGGGTCCGACGCCTGCGTGGCGCCCGTCCTGTCGCTGCGCGAGGCGCCCGGGCACCCCCACCTCGCGGCCCGCGGCACGTTCGTCGAGCACGCCGGCCGTACCCAGCCCGCGCCCGCGCCGCGCTTCTCCCGTACGCCGGGCGCGGTGCGCGGCGGCCCTGCCCTGCCCGGTGCGGACACCGACGCGGTGGCCCGCGACTGGAACGTCCCGTCCCTGACCACCGCGCGCCCCGAAGCCCCGACCGCCGCTGGCTCCGAAGGCCCAGCCACCGCGCGCCCCGAGGGCCTGACCACCGCTGGCCCCGAGGCCCTGACCACCGCGCGCCCCGAAGCCCCGGCCACCACTGGCCCCGAGGGCCCGACCGCCGCTGGCTCCGAAGGCCCGGCCACCCCGCGCCCCGAAGCCCCGGCCACCGCGCGCCCCGAAGGCCTGACCACCGCGCCCCCCGAAGGCCCGGCCACCGCCGGCCCCGAGGGCCTGACCACCGCACACCCCGAGAACCGGCCCGGAGCCGGCGCCGAGGAAGGCCCGCAGCGATGACCCAGCAAGTGGCGCAGATGCAGCGCCAGATCTTCACCGAGGACCACGACGCCTTCCGCGAGACCGTGCGCACCTTCCTCAGGAAGGAGGTCGAGCCGCACTACGAGCAGTGGGAGAAGGACGGCGTGGTCAGCCGGGAGGCATGGCGCGCCGCCGGCCGTCAGGGGCTGCTGGGGCTCGCGGTCCCCGAGGAGTACGGCGGCGGGGGCAACGCGGACTTCCGCTACAGCGCGGTACTGGCCGAGGAGTTCACCCGGGCCGGCGCCCCTGGCCTGGCCATCGGCCTGCACAACGACATCATCGGGCCGTACCTCACCTCGCTGGCCACCGAGGAGCAGAAACGGCGCTGGCTGCCCGGCTTCTGCAGCGGCGAGATCATCACGGCCATCGCGATGACCGAGCCGGGCGCGGGCTCCGACCTCCAGGGCATAAGAACCGCCGCCGAGGACCGCGGCGACCACTGGGTGCTGAACGGCTCGAAGACCTTCATCTCCAACGGCATCCTGGCCGACCTGGTCGTCGTGGTCGCCAGGACGACCCCCGAAGGGGGCGCTCACGGACTCAGCCTGCTGGTCGTCGAGCGCGGTATGGAGGGCTTCGAGCGGGGCCGCAACCTCGACAAGATCGGGCAGAAGGCCCAGGACACCGCCGAGCTGTTCTTCAATGACGTGCGCGTGCCCAAGGAGAACCTGCTCGGCGAGCTGAACGGCGCGTTCATCCACCTGATGACCAACCTCGCGCAGGAGCGGATGGGCATCGCCGTCGCCGGCATCGCCGCGGCCGAGCACCTGCTGGAGATCACCACCCAGTACGTCAAGGAGCGCGAGGCGTTCGGGCGGCCGCTCGCCAAGCTCCAGCACGTCCGGTTCGAGATCGCCGAGATGGCCACCGAGTGTGCCGTCACCCGGACGTTCCTGGACCGCTGCATTGTGGACCACTCGGACGGGCAACTGGATGCCGTACACGCCTCGATGGCCAAGTGGTGGGCCACCGAGCTGCAGAAGCGGGTGGCCGACCGTTGTCTGCAACTGCACGGCGGGTACGGCTACATGAACGAGTACCGCGTCGCCAAGGCGTTCACCGACGGCCGCATCCAGACGATCTACGGCGGCACCACAGAGATCATGAAGGAGATCATCGGCCGCTCGCTGCTCGGCTGACGGTGGCACCGGCCCGGCCCCGACCCTCTGTTACGCACGGCTCACCCTCATCTTCCCGAAAGGCTCCACACCGTGACTTCCGAAGCGTACGTGTACGACGCGATCCGCACCCCGCGCGGCCGCGGCAAGGCCTCCGGCGCGCTGCACGGCACCAAGCCGGTCGACCTGGTCACCGGCCTGATCCACGAGGTGCGCCGGCGCTTCCCCGACCTGGACCCGGCCGCCGTCGACGACATCGTGCTCGGCGTCGTGGGCCCGGTCGGCGACCAGGGCTCCGACATCGCCCGTATCGCGGCGATCGCCGCCGGACTGCCCGACACCGTCGCCGGCGTACAGGAGAACCGCTTCTGCGCCTCCGGTCTGGAGGCCGTCAACATGGCCGCCGCCAAGGTCCGGTCCGGCTGGGAGGACCTGGTCCTGGCCGGCGGTGTGGAGTCGATGTCCCGGGTGCCGATGGCCTCGGACGGCGGCGCCTGGTTCAACGACCCGATGACCAACTTCGACACCAACTTCGTCCCGCAGGGCATCGGCGCCGACCTGATCGCCACGATCGGCGGCTGGAGCCGCCGCGACGTCGACGAGTACGCCGCGCTGTCCCAGGAGCGGGCCGCCGCGGCCTGGAAGGACGGCCGCTTCGAGCGGTCCGTCGTACCGGTCAGGGACCGCAACGGGCTGACCGTCCTGGACCACGACGAGCACATGCGCCCCGGCACCACCGCCGACTCGCTCGCCGCCCTCAAGCCGTCCTTCGCCGCCATCGGCGACATGGGCGGGTTCGACGCGGTGGCGCTGCAGAAGTACCACTGGGTCGAGAAGATCGACCACGTCCACCACGCGGGCAACTCCTCCGGCATCGTGGACGGCGCGGCCCTGGTCGCCATCGGCTCCAAGGAGGTCGGCGAGCGCTACGGCCTGACCCCCCGCGCCCGGATCCTCTCCGCCGCCGTCTCCGGCTCCGAGCCGACCATCATGCTCACCGGGCCCGCGCCCGCCTCCCGCAAGGCGCTCGGCAAGGCCGGCCTGACCATCGACGACATCGACCTGGTCGAGATCAACGAGGCGTTCGCCGCCGTCGTGCTGCGCTTCGTGCAGGACATGGGCCTGAGCCTGGACAAGGTCAACGTCAACGGCGGCGCCATCGCCATGGGTCACCCGCTCGGCGCCACCGGCGCGATGATCCTCGGCACCCTGATCGACGAGCTGGAGCGCCAGGACAAGCGCTACGGCCTGGCCACCCTCTGCGTCGGCGGCGGCATGGGCATCGCCACCGTCATCGAGCGCCTCTGACCGTCCGTCCCGACCCCTTACGGAGAACGCACCATGAGTGAAGCCAGCACCATCCGCTGGGAGCAGGACGAGACCGGCGTCGTCACCCTCGTCCTCGACGACCCGAACCAGTCCGCGAACACCATGAACGAGGCCTTCAAGACCTCCCTCGCCGCGGTCGCCGACCGCCTGGAGGCCGAGCAGGACAGCGTCCGCGGCATCATCTTCACCTCCGCGAAGAAGACCTTCTTCGCCGGCGGCGACCTGCGCGACCTGATCGCCGTCACCCCCGAGCACGCCCAGCGCGCCTTCGAGGCGGGCCAGGGCATCAAGCGCGACCTGCGGCGCATCGAGACGCTCGGCAAGCCGGTCGTCGCGGCCATCAACGGCGCGGCGCTGGGCGGCGGTTACGAGATCGCGCTCGCCTGCCACCACCGCGTCGCGCTCGACACCCCCGGCACCAAGATCGGCCTGCCCGAGGTCACCCTCGGCCTGCTCCCGGCCGGCGGCGGCGTCGTCCGTACCGTACGGCTGCTCGGCATCGCCGACGCGCTCCTGAAGGTCCTCCTCCAGGGCACGCAGTACAACGCTACGCGGGCGAAGGACAACGGGCTGATCCACGAGGTCGCCGAGAGTCCCGAGGAGCTGATCTCCAAGGCGCGGGCTTTCATCGACGCGAACCCCGAGTCGCAGCAGCCCTGGGACGTCAAGGGATACCGGATCCCCGGCGGCACGCCCGCCAACCCCAAGTTCGCCGCGAACCTCCCGGCGTTCCCCGCCAACCTCAAGAAGCAGCTGAACGGCGCACCGTACCCGGCCCCGCGCAACATCCTCGCGGCCGCCGTCGAGGGCTCCCAGGTCGACTTCGAGACCGCGCAGACCATCGAGGCGCGCTACTTCGTGGAGCTGGTCACCGGCCAGACCTCCAAGAACATGATCCAGGCCTTCTTCTTCGACCTCCAGGCCGTCAACTCCGGTGCCAACCGCCCGAAGGGCATCGAGGAGCGCAAGGTCACCAAGGTCGCGGTGCTCGGCGCCGGCATGATGGGCGCGGGCATCGCGTACAGCTGCGCCCGTGCGGGCATCGAGGTCGTGCTCAAGGACGTCTCCCAGGAGGCGGCCGAGAAGGGCAAGGCGTACAGCGCAGGGCTGCTCGCCAAGGCGCTGGCCAAGGGCCGGACGACCGAGCAGAAGCGGGACGAACTGCTGGCCCGGATCACCCCGACCGCCGACCCGCAGGACCTGACCGGCTGCGACGCGGTCATCGAGGCGGTGTTCGAGGACACCAAGCTCAAGCACAAGGTGTTCCAGGAGATCGAGGGCATCGTCGCGCCGGACGCGCTGCTCTGCTCCAACACCTCCACCCTCCCGATCACCGGCCTCGCCGAAGGCGTCCAGCGGCAGCGGGACTTCATCGGCCTGCACTTCTTCTCGCCGGTCGACAAGATGCCGCTGGTCGAGATCATCAAGGGGAAGGAGACCGGCGACGAGGCGCTGGCCCGCGCCTTCGACCTGGTACGCCAGATCCGCAAGACCCCGATCGTGGTGAACGACAGCCGCGGCTTCTTCACCTCCCGCGTCATCGGCCACTTCATCAACGAGGGCGTGGCGATGGTGGCCGAGGGCATCGACCCGGCCTCCGTCGAGCAGGCCGCGGGCCAGGCCGGCTACCCGGCCAAGGTGCTCTCCCTGATGGACGAGCTGACCCTCACCCTGCCGCGGAAGATCCGCGACGAGACCCGCAAGGCGATCGAGGAGGCGGGCGGCAGCTGGACGCCGCACCCCGCCGACGCGCTGATCGACCGCATGGTGGACGAGTTCGGGCGGCCGGGCCGCAGCGGCGGCGCCGGCTTCTACGAGTACGGCGAGGACGGCAAGCGGGCCGGGCTGTGGCCGGGGCTGCGCGAGCACTACACGAAGCCCGACGCCTCGATCCCGTTCAAGGACATGCAGGAGCGGATGCTCTTCTCCGAGGCGCTGGACACCGTGCGCCTCTTCGAGGAGGGCGTCCTCACCTCCGTCGCCGACGCCAACATCGGCTCGATCTTCGGCATCGGCTTCCCCGGCTGGACCGGCGGCGTGATGCAGTACATCAACGGTTACGAGGGCGGCGTCGCCGGCTTCGTGGCCCGCGCCAAGGAGCTCCAGGCGGCCTACGGGGAGCGGTTCGCGCCCTCCCCGCTGCTGCTGGAGAAGGCCGAGAAGGGGGAGGCCTTCAGCGACTGACGGCACCGGGGCGGGCGCTGCGGGGCCCGCCCCTTCCCGCTCACTCCCCGCCGAACCACTTCCGCAGCTCTTCCTTCATCGACCGCTGGAAGGCCGTGACCAGGGCCTGCACCACCAGCGGCTGCATGTGGGCGGAGAGCGACTTGCGCCGCGCCACCTCGGCGGCGTCCGGGCCGTCGTCCTCCTGCGCCGCCCCCACCTCGTCCCGGAACAGCCGGCTCAGCTCCCGGGCCGCCGAGCGGGTGTGCTCCATGACGACCGTACGGGCCGCGATGATGGTCTCCAGTGCGACCGGTACGTCCAGCAGCCGCACGCCCAGCTGGAGCAGGCCCGGGTCGACCTGGAGGACGCCCGGCTCGGCCGTCCGCACCAGCACGCTCATCGCCGCCAGCCGGTCCAGGTCCTGCTCCGTCAGCGAGCGGCCCACCCGCCGCTCCAGCTGGGCCAGCGTCTGTTCCTCGGCCCGGTCCGGGAGCCAGCTGGCCACGAGGGCGCGGTGGATGGCCAGGTCCTGGGCGCTGAGGTCCGGCGGCAGCTGCTCCAGATAGCGCTCGATGGCCGACAGGGTCATGCCCTGGTGCTGGAGCTCCTCGATCAGCGCCAGCCGCGAGAGGTGGTCCGGGCCGTACCGGCCGACGCGGCGCGGGCCGATCTCGGGCGGCGGGAGCAGCCCGCGGGTGCTGTAGAACCGGATCGTGCGGACCGTGACACCGGCCCGGGCGGCCAGCTCGTCGACGGTCAGGCTCTGGTCGGCAGCGGACTCCATCATGTTGGACAGTATTGCTGTCTCACCACAATTGTCACCACTCCGTACGCGGGAGCGGCCCCCTGTGGCGGGCGCCGGCGGGAAACCCTGGAGACGGTATGTGATCTCTTTCACAGACGGATGGCCGTCCTTCGGGGAAGGTGTGCCGTCGGCCCGGCTCGCGCGATCCGCAGCAGCCGACCGTGGCTCCATCGCCCTCCCGAAAGCGAGATGACCCACCCGTGAGCACGCATACCGTCCAGGAAGACGCCTACCGGCCGCCGGACGGGGGGAACGGCACCGCCCCGCACGACGCGGGCGACGCCGGATACAACAAGGGCCTGAAGGCCCGGCACATCAACATGATCGCCATCGGCGGCGCGATCGGCACCGGCCTGTTCCTCGGTGCCGGCGGCCGGCTGGCGGCCGCGGGCCCCGCGCTCGCCATCGCCTACGCCGTCTGCGGTCTCTTCGCGTTCTTCGTCGTGCGCGCGCTGGGCGAGATGGTGCTGCACCGCCCCTCCTCCGGCTCCTTCGTCTCCTACGCCCGTGAGTTCCTGGGCGAGAAGGGCGCCTACGTGGCGGGCTGGATGTACGTCGTGAACTGGTCGACCACCGGTATCGCCGACATCACCGCCATCGCGCTCTACACGCACTACTGGAGCCTCTTCACCGACGTGCCGCAGTGGGTGATGGCGCTGATCGCGCTCGCGGTCGTGCTCGCCGTGAACCTGATCTCGGTGAAGATCTTCGGCGAGCTGGAGTTCTGGTTCGCGATCATCAAGGTCGCCGCCCTGGTGGTCTTCATGCTGATCGGCATCTTCCTGCTGGCCACCCAGCACCCGGTGAGCGGCCACACTCCCGGTTTCGACCTGATCAGCGACAACGGCGGCCTCTTCCCGACCGGCCTGCTGCCCGTCGTGGTCGTCCTCCAGGGCGTCGTCTTCGCGTACTCCGCCGTCGAGATGGTCGGCGTCACCGCGGGCGAGACCAGCGAGCCGCACAAGGTCGTCCCGAAGGCCGTCAACTCGATCATGTGGCGGGTGGGCATCTTCTACGTCGGCTCGGTCGTGCTGCTGACGCTGCTGATGCCGTGGGACAAGTACACCGGCGGCGAGAGCCCCTTCGTCACCGTGCTCTCCAACGTCGGCGTGCCGGCCGCGGGCGACGTGATGAACCTCGTCGTGCTCACCGCCGCCATGTCCAGCCTGAACTCCGGCCTGTACTCCACGGGCCGCATCCTGCGCTCGATGGCGGCGGCCGGCTCCGCGCCGAAGTTCACCGGCCGGATGAACCGCCACCAGGTGCCGTACGGCGGCATCCTGCTCACCTCGGCGGTGTGCGTGCTGGGCGTCGTGCTGAACTACGTCGTGCCGGGCAAGGCCTTCGAGATCGTGATCAACATCGCGGCGCTCGGGGTCATCAGCACCTGGTGCGTGATCATGATCTGCCACATGGTGTTCGTCCGCCGGACCAAGGAGGGCGTCCTGCAGCGCCCCACGTTCCGGCTCCCGGGCACTCCGGTCACCGACATCGTCACCATCGCGTTCCTGCTCGGCGTCATCGTCCTGATGTGGTTCGACGGCGGCGTCGGCCGGGACACGGTCATGCTGGCCCCGGTGATCGCCGTAGCCCTGATCGCCGGCTGGTTCGTCGTCCGTGGCCGCGTCAACCGCATCGCCGCGGAACGCGCTTCGGGCGGTGGCCTGGAGGGCCCGTCCGCGCCTGAGGCGCCGAAGGTGCCGGGCCCGCGCCGCTGACCCGCGGCACCGGCGAGGACACCTGCTCGCAGAACCGGCGCGGGCGGCCTGGAGAGGCCGCCCGCGCCGGTTCGTCGTCGGCGGAGCCTGGCTCAGCCCGTCGTCACCGGGTAGTGGTCGGAGAGGTTCGTGTACGTGTAGGTCCTGCCGCCACTGGTGACGGTCCAGGGCGCGGACTGCTCCTTGACGACCTCGTTGCGCCAGTCGGCCGGGCGGGCATGGCCGGTGCGGTGCAGGACGTGGTCCAGGTCCTCACGGGGATCGGTGGGGTAGCGGTCCCTGGCGACGGAGTTCTCCTGGGTGTCGAAGGAGTACGGGTGCCCGGTGCGGGCATCGGCGGCCACGAGGCCGGCGTCGTCCAGCATCGTCGCGTACTCCGCGCTCCGTGAGTCGACATTGAGGTCGCCCGCCACCATGACCTGCTCGCCCGCCGGGATGTGCCGGGCGTCGAGGAAGGCGTCCAGCTCCTTGAGCTGCTTCGCGCGCGTCGCGGCGGCCTCGCCCGCGCCGCAGCCGGGGTCCGTGGACTGCGTGTGGGTGCCGACGACATGCACCTTCGTGCCGTTCACGTTCAGTACGGCGTAGACGAAGCCCTTGTTGGACCAGTAGTCCGAGCCGCAGGCGTCCTTGTAGACGTACTGCTCCTTGCGGAGCACCGGCCACTTGCTGAGGACGGTGACGCCCCCGTCCTCCGGGGTGAGCGAGGAGTACGCGCCGCCGGTGGCATCCCAGCCGTCCTTGCCGCGGCCCAGCACCGGGGTCTGGTACGGGTAGGCCGCCGCGGCGTTCGCCTTGAGGGCTTCGGAGGAGGAGTTGTCGAACGCCTCCTGGAGGACGACGACGTCCTTGCCCTGGAAGAAGTCCGCGGCCGGTATCTCCTTGGCGCGGTGGTCCTGGCCCCAATTGGGGTACAGCGTCTTGCTGAACAGGAAGGCGTTGTACGTGAGGACCTTGAGGGCGGGGGCGTCCGCTGTCGGGGCCGGTGCGGCCGCCGCGGTGGCGGCCATGAGGAGCGGCGACGACGCGACGGCGAGCGCGGTGGCCACGACGGCGGCGGCCCGTGCGCGTCGCTGCTTGGAGTGCGGCACTGAATCTCCCTGTGGGGGTGTGGGGTTGATCCGGCGCCGCACATCCAATCAGGCGCGATTACCTTCTGGTAACCGCCGGCCGACGGGAAGATCTACTCCGGCCGGTGCCCGTCCTGCGTGTGGACGTCTCCGTGTGCGTGGACGTCGTTCGTCGCCGCGATGGACTTCCAGGACTTCGGCTGCTTCGCCGCGGTCTTCGCGGCCGCTACGGACGCGCCCTTCGCCGCCGGTGCCGACGGCTTGGCGGCCTGGTACAGCCAGGTGTCGAAGAAGCCGGCGAGCGGCTTGCCGGACTTCTCCTCGGCGAACTTCACGAAGTCGGCGACCGAGGCGTTGCCGTACTTGTTCGCCGTCGGCCAGGACTTGAGGATCGAGAAGAAGGTCTTGTCGCCGAGCTTGTTGCGCAGCGCCTGGAGGGCCAGCGCGCCCCGGTCGTAGACCGCTATGTCGAACTGGTTCTCCGGGCCCGGGTCGCCCGGCTTCACCGTCCAGAAGGCGTCGTCGGCCGGGTGCCGGTCGTAGACGTAGTCCGCCAGCTCCTGCGCGGTGCCCTCGCCCTCCTTCTCCGACCACAGCCACTGGCTGTAGCGCGCGAAGCCCTCGTTGACCCAGATGTCCTTCCAGTCCTTCAGGGACACGCTGTCGCCGTACCACTGGTGGGCCAGCTCGTGCACGACGACGGAGACGTTGGTGCCCGCGTCGAACGCCTTCTTGCCGTAGAACGGGCGGGTCTGGGTCTCCAGCGCGTAGCCCGCCGGGACGTTCGGCACGTACCCGCCGAGCGCGTTGAAGGGGTACGGGCCGAAGACGGTCTCCAGCCACTCCGCGACCTCGGTGGTGCGCTCGATGCTGGCCTTCGCGGCGCCCTCGTTGCTGCCGAGGTCCTTGCTGACGGCGTTGATGACCGGCAGGCCGTTCGCCGTGGTGTCCTTGGTGATGTCGAACTTGCCGACCGCGAGCGTCGTCAGGTACGTCGCCTGCGGCTTGTCCGAGCGCCAGTTGTAGCGCGTCCAGCCGAGCTTGGAGGACTGCGAGAGCAGGACGCCGTTGCTGAGTGCCTGGGTGCCGTCCGGCACGGCCACCGAGATGTCGTACGTGGCCTTGTCGGTGGGGTGGTCGTTGCTCGGGTACCACCACACCGCCGCGTCCGGCTCCTGCGCGACCACGCCGCCGTCGGGGGTGCGGGCCCACGCCGTGAAGCCGTCGATCTTCAGCTCGGAGGGCTTGCCCGCGTACCGCACGACGACGCTGACGTCCTTGCCCTTGGGCAGCGGCGCGGCCGGCGTCACCTCCAGCTCGTGCTTGCCGGAGGCCTTGAAGGCCGCCTTCTTGCCGTTGACGCGTACCTCGCTGACCTTCAGGCCGAAGTCGAGGTTGAAGCGGGAGAGGTCCTGGGTGGTCTTCGCGAGCAGCGTCGCGGTGCCCTCCAGCAGGTCCGTCTTCGGCTGGTACTTCAGGCGCAGGTCGTAGTGCGAGACGTCGTACCCGCCGTTGCCGCTCTCGGGGTAGTAGGAGTCGCCCGCACCGGGCGCGCCGGGGGAGTAGTCGGCAGCCGATGCCGGGATCGCCAGCAGCAGGCTGAGCGCGGCCGCGCCCGGCACGAGGAGTCTGTGACGCACGAGTCCTCCAACTCGTCGGTGAGGCCGGAAGGTTCCGGCCTTCGTGGGGGGTGGTGCCGCCCCTGGTCGGGGTCGCCTCCGACCCTATGTACTGGCGCGTCTCACGTCAGGTGCATGGCCATATCTGACACATGACCGACATCAGGCCGTCATGGTCACTTCCGTCCCCGCCACACCCTTACGCGTCCCCAGGACCCCGCGCTACGGTCCGGCGGGTGACCATACGCACGCGGCTGGGCCGCATACCGTGGCAAGCGTTCGTCGTGGCGGCCACCGCCGCTCTCCTGGCCGTGCTGCTGCCGCCCGGAGGCACCGCGCAGGCCGCCCCCGAAGGGCCGCGGGCCGCCGCACCCGGAGGGCCGCGGGCCGCAGTCCCCGGGGAGAGCAGACCCGTCTACTCCTACGACCGCGCCATCCGCGAATCGGTGTGGGTGGACACGAAGCTGGACGGCGACTCGGACGGCAGGACCGACCGGGTCGCCGTCGACATCGTCCGGCCGCGCGGACCGGCCGAGCAGGGCCGCCGGATACCCGTGATCATGGACGCGAGCCCGTACTACTCCTGCTGCGGCCGCGGCAACGAGAGCCAGAAGAAGACCTACGACGCCGACGGCCGCCCCGTGCAGTTCCCGCTCTTCTACGACAACTACTTCGTGCCGCGCGGTTACGCGACGGTCCTGGTCGACCTGGCCGGCACCAACCGCTCCGACGGCTGCGTGGACGTCGGCGGCCGTTCCGACGTGCAGTCCGCCAAGGCCGTCGTGGACTGGCTGGCCGGCCGTGCCCGCGCCTACGACGCCCCCACGGGCGGGAAACGGGTCATCGCGGGCTGGTCCAACGGCAGGACCGGCATGATCGGCAAGAGCTACGACGGCACCGTGGCCAACGGCGTGGCCGCCACCGGCGTGCCGAACCTCAGGACCATCGTGCCCATCGGCGCCATCTCCTCCTGGTACGACTACTACTTCTCCCAGGGCGCCCCGCTCTACGACTCCGGCCCCGAGTGGCTGTCCGACCACGTCGAGAGCCCCGCGGCCCGTACGCGGTGCGCCGCCGTACAGAAGGAGCTCGTCGACGGCGCCCCCCGAAGCGGCGACCGGACCGGCCTGTGGGACGCGCGCGACTACGTGAAGGACGCGCACAAGGTGAAGGCGAGTGTCTTCGTGGTGCACGGCATGCAGGACCTCAATGTCCGCACCAAGCACTTCGGGCAGTGGTGGGACGCGCTCGCGAAGCACGGCGTCGAGCGAAAGATCTGGCTCTCGCAGACCGGCCACGTCGACCCCTTCGACTTCCGGCGGGCCGACTGGGTGCCGACGCTGCACCGGTGGTTCGACCACTACCTGTTGGGCTACGAGAACGGCATCGACCGCGCTCCGATGGCCGACGTCGAACGCGCCCCGGGGAAGTGGTCGACGGACCGCGTCTGGCCCGCGGCCGGCACGGCCGTCCGTACGACCCTGCGGCCCGGCAAGGGCGAGCAGCCCGGTGTCGGGGTGCTCGGGACCAGGCCGGCGCCGTCCGGTGCCACCGAGACCTTCACCGACGACCCGAAGCTGAGCGAGACCGACTGGGCGGCGCACGCCGACGAACCGACCGCGGCCAAGGTCGCGTTCAGTACCGCGCCGCTGGCCGCACCGCTGCGCCTCTCCGGCGCTGGACAGGTCACCGTGACCGCCACGCCCTCCACCGGCACGGCCCACCTCTCGGCCGTCCTGGCCGACCTCGGGCCCGCCGCCATCCGCGACTACACGGGCCCGGGCGAAGGCATCGTGACACTGGACCGGCGCACCTGCTGGGGCGCGAGCCGGGACGGTGACAGCGCCTGCTACAAGGAGACCGCGGCCGACACCGCGAAGGTGCAGCAGACCGTCCTCAGCCGCGGCTGGGCCGACCTCGGTACGTACGCCGATCCCGACAAGGGCCGCCGGCTGACACCCGGGAAGCCGTACACGATCACCCTGGACCTGGCCGCTACCGACCACGTCGTACCCGCCGGGCACCGGCTCGCGCTGATCGTCGGGGGCACCGACGCCGGGCTCATCGACCCGCCGTCCACGAGGCCGACCCTCACTCTCGACCTGTCCCGCACCAAGGCCGAGCTGCCCCTCACGGGTGCCGCGCACGCCCTCTCCGGGGAGCCGCGCGCACCGCGCACCGGGGCGGGGCCGCTCGACGGCCTGGAGGCGCCGCGCCCGGGCCGTCCCGTGCCGGCCGCCCGCTGACCCTCGGGGCGGGCCGCACCGCACAGGGACGGCCCGCCCCGGAGAACCGTGTCCGAACCGCTCAAGGGAGACACCGCTTCGTGAGGTACAGATTCCGCACCGTGCTGCTCGGCGCCGTCACCACGGCGCTCACCGCGACCTTCCTCGCCGGCCCGGCCCCGGCCGTCGCCGCCGCCCAGGAAGGGCCGCGTACCGGCTTCGAGGAGAGCGACGGCGCCCGCTGGACCACCCAGGCCGAGGAACAGGACCTCCTCGCCCGCGCCGACCGGGAGAGCGCGCGCCTGCGCGTCGACCGCATCGGCTCGACGAAGCAGGGCCGGCCGCTCCAGCTCGTCCGCATCGGCGCCGCACAGCCCCCCTCCGCCGACCGTGTACGGCACGGCAACTCCGTCCTGCTGATCTGCTCCCAGCACGGCAACGAGCCCTCGGGCCGCGAGGCGTGCCTGTCCACCGTCCGTGACCTCGCCTACGCCACCGACGACGCGACCCGCCGCTTCCTGGCCCGTACCAGCGTCCTGGTGATCCCTACCGCCAACCCCGACGGCCGCGCCGCGAACACCCGCGGCAACTCCGACGGCGTGGACATCAACCGCGACCACCTCGCCCTGAAGACGGCCGAGGCCCGCACCATGGCCCGCGTGATCCGCGACTACCGTCCGGACACCGTGTACGACCTGCACGAGTACGGTGCCACCCCGCCGTACTACGACAAGGATCTGCTGTCCCTGTGGCCGCGCAACCTCAATACCGCGCACGCGGTGCACGAAGAGGCCGGCACGCTGTCCGAGCGGTACGTACGCCCCACCGTCGAGGACAGCGGCTTCAGCACCGGCATCTACGGCATCTGGACCGACCCGGAGACCGGGGAGCCGGTCAAGCAGGTGGCGGGGGACGGCCAGGCGCGCATCCTGCGCAACACGTCGGGGGTGAAGAACTCCGTCGGCCTGCTCGTCGAGACCCGTACCACGCCGCTCACCCAGGCCGAGAAGGACGACCCCGCCGTCAACAACCGGCGCCGGGTGGAGTCCCAGCTCGCCGGGCTGAAGGGCGCCTTCGCCTTCCTCGGGGAGCGCCGTGGCCGGATCGAGACGGCCACCACCACGGCGCGGCTGGCGGGCTACGCCGACCGCGGACCTGTGTACCTCGGCGGTGCCGACAACGACCCGGCAACCGACGAGGAGGTCATCCAGGACCCGCCGTGCGGCTACCGGCTGGACGGCGAGGCGTACGCGGAAGCCGGGGACGAGCTGGCGCTTCACGGGGTGCGGGTGGAACGCGACGGTGCGGGTGCTTTCGTCCGGCTGCGGCAGCCCCTGAGGGCGCTGGTGCCCCTGCTGCTGGACGGGCGGTCCGCAGATCACCTTACGGTCGCGAAGCCCTCATCCAGGTGTTGAAGCGTGGTAAGGGGTAATGGCTAGGGGAAATCCAGCCCATCGAAAGGTCACCACGTGACGGACAGAGAGAACGAACCGGAGGGCGGGAGCGGGGCGACGCCCCTGATCGACCTGCCCACGGAGTCGCAACGTGCCCGCCCCGCCCGGACCGACCGTGTGGTCTTCGGCGTCACGGCACTGCTCACCCTGGCCTTCATCGTCTGGGGTGCCACCTCCACCAAGTCACTCGAGAACGCATCGAGCACGATGCTCGACTGGCTCATCAAGAACGGCGGATGGGCCTTCGTCCTGGCCGCGTCCGGCTTTGTGATCTTCGCGATCTGGCTGGCCATCAGCAAGTACGGGCGCATCACCCTCGGAAGGGAGGGCGAACAGCCCGAGTTCCGCACGGTCTCCTGGATCGCGATGATGTTCAGCGCCGGCATGGGCATCGGCCTGATGTTCTACGGCGTGAGCGAGCCGCTGGGGCACTTCACGACCCATCCGCCGGGCACCCACCCCCGGGACGCCGCGCAGGCCATGGACACGGCGATGGCCACCACGCTGTTCCACTGGACGCTGCACCCGTGGGCGATCTACGCGGTGGTCGGTCTCGGCATCGCCTACAGCACCTTCCGGCGGGGCCGCAGACAGACCATAAGTGCCGTGTTCACCCCGCTGATCGGGAAGCGGCGGGCCAACGGCGCGGGCGGCCGGGTCATCGACATCCTCGCGATCTTCGCGACGCTCTTCGGCTCGGCCGCCTCGCTGGGTCTGGGGGCGCTGCAGATCGGCAGCGGCATCAAGGTGCTCGGCTGGAAGGAGAGCGTCAGCACGACCCTGCTGGTCGTCATCATCACCGTGCTGACGATCGCCTTCATCCTCTCCGCGGTCTCCGGCATCGCCAAGGGCATCCAGTGGCTGTCCAACATCAACATGGTGCTGGCGCTGATCCTGGCCGTCTTCGTGTTCGTCGCGGGGCCGACCATCCTCATCCTGAACATGGTGCCCACCGGTGTGGCCACGTTCTTCGACGAACTGCCGCAGATGGCCGGCCGTACGGGCGCCAGCAGCGGTGAGGGCGTCGACGCCTGGCTGCGCAGCTGGACGGTCTTCTACTGGGCGTGGTGGATCTCCTGGACGCCCTTCGTGGGCATGTTCATCGCGCGCATCAGCCGGGGCCGGACGATCCGTCAGTTCGTCGGCGGCGTCATCCTGGTGCCCAGCGTCGTGAGCCTCATCTGGTTCGCGATCTTCGGGCAGTCCGCGATGTTCCTGAAGGAGCACAAGAAGCTGTCGGACGCCTCCTCCGTGGAGGGCCAGCTCTTCGACGTGCTGCACCAGTACCCGGTCGCCACGCTCATGAGCGTGCTTGTCATGATCCTGGTCGGCATCTTCTTCGTGTCCGGCGCGGACGCCGCGTCCATCGTCATGGGCACCCTGTCGCAGAAGGGCACGATGGAGCCGACCCGGCCCGTCGTGATCTTCTGGGGCACGGTCACCGGCGCGGTGGCCGCGATCATGCTGCTCATCGGCGGCGGCAGCGGCGACGCGCTCACGGGTCTGCAGAACCTCACGATCCTGGTGGCCGCACCGTTCACACTAGTCATGATCATGATGTGCTGGGCGTTGCTGAAGGACCTGCGGAGCGACCCGCTCATCGTCCGCGGGCAGATCGGCGAGGAGGTCATCGAGGCCGCGGTCGTGGCCGGACACGAGAAGTACGAGGGCGACTTCGAGATCCGGATCGGACCGGCCAACGGCGGTTCGGGACAGGAGGCGACGGTCGTCACGGACAAGGACGGACCCGGGCCGGCGGGCACGGGGAAGGACTGAACCGCGCGGACGCGCCGGCGGTGCCCGTGCCACCGCCGTCCGCGTCACCGGAGCGGAGGGCCGCCACGGCCCTCCGCTCCGGCGCGTCCGGGGAGGCTCAGGCCGCCGCGTCCAGCAGCCGCACCACCTCGTCCGCGCAGCCCCACGCCACGGTGACGCCCGCGCCGCCGTGCCCGTAGTTGTGCACGAGCAGACCGCCACCGGGCAGCCGCTCGGCCTCCAGGCGCACCGCGGGCCGGGCCGGACGCAGCCCCACCCGGTGCGCGAGGATCCGCGCCTCGGCCAGCGCGGGGTGGATGCGGGCACAGCGCGCCACGATCGCGTCGGCGACCGCCGGATCGGGCTCGGTGGACCACGCGCCCTCCACGGCGGTCCCGCCGAGCACCACACCGTACGGCTGCGGCAGCACGTACGTCGTGGTGTCCGCGTGGCCGTCGGCATCGACGAACCACTCCTCGACGCCGGGGTTCTCGACGACCACGAGCTGGCCCTGTACGGGGCGCACGGACGGGTCGGGCACCAGCTCCCGGGCGCCCAGGCCCGAGCAGTTCACCACCGCTCCGGCCTCCCGCGCGAGGGCCTCCAGGGAGCCGGCCGGACGCCGCTCCACCGTGCCCCCGGCCGCGGCCAGCCGCCGCTCCAGGTACGCGAGGTGCGCGTCCATCGCCACCAGAGGGGTACGGGCCCGCAGACCCTCGGATATGCCGGCGGGCAGCTCCTCGGGGCGCGCGGCGCGCAGCCCCGGTACGGCCGTCCGCCAGCGCTCCGGTACCGACGCCGCCGCCATCGTGCCCGTCGCCATCCGCACGCCCGTGCCGTCGGTCCCGGCGAGCTCGCTC
The DNA here is from genome assembly GCF_040907265.1 of Streptomyces sclerotialus. NCBI lineage: Bacteria > Bacillati > Actinomycetota > Actinomycetes > Kitasatosporales > Streptomycetaceae > Streptomyces > Streptomyces sclerotialus. Next base: position 6,995,497 of record NZ_JBFOHP010000002.1, read on the forward strand.
AGCGCCTCGTAGCCGCGCACCGACCATGCGACAGCGGACTCCTCCGGGAGGATGCGGTACGGCCAGCACAGCCCGCCCGCCACCGAGGACGTCGTTCCCTCCGCCCGGTCCCGGCTGCGCACCCGTACCGTCCGGCCCGCCTCGGCGAGCCGGACGGCGCAGGTCAGCCCGGTGACCCCGGCCCCGATCACGATCACGTCGTTCGTCATACGAGGACCGTATCCGGAGCCCGTACGGCATTTTGTGATCTTGGGTTAACCCTCTGGCAGTGACCAGGACAAACCGGGACCTTAGGCTGGTAGCAGCACACCGTCGGCCGACGACGCCCCACGGACCGTCCGCACCCGTACGCGGCGAAACCTCGCCCCATTCGTACGCAGCCGACTCGAGGAGGCCCATGCCCCGCGCCGTACCCGTCTGGCTCGCCCACCCCTTCCGCTGGCAGCGGCTGCCCGTCCCCTGGGCCGCGGTGGTCAGAGGGGCGCTGTGCGCCGGACCGCTGCTGGGCGCCGGCGTCGCCACCGGCCACCCGGCCGCAGGGGTGCTCGCGGGTCTGGGCTCGATGCTCGCCGGCGTCAACGACCGGCCGGGCACCCGGCGCAAGGGCATCCTGCACATCGGGCTGCCCGCGCTGGCCGTGGCCCTGGGCATGCTCGTCGGCGCCTCGCTGTCGGGCGTCGGCTGGTGGCTGGTGCTCGCCCTCTTCGGCATCGGTTTCGTCTCCGGCGCCGGCAGCGTCGCCGGGCCCGTACGCTCCACCGCCGGCATGCAGATGCTCGCCGCCGCGATCCTCGGTGCGGGCATGCCGCTGCCCCAGCTGGAGCCGTGGACCAAGGCCCTGCTGACGCTGGTCGGCGCCGGCTGGCTGCTCCTGCTGCGGCTGGTGCTGCGCTCGCCCCGGCCGCCGGGCGGCTCGCTCAGCGGCGAGCGCGCGGCCGTCGCCACCGTCTTCGACGCGCTGGCCGAGGCGCTGACCGCGGTCGGCACGCCGGGCGCCGAACCGGCCAGGCGCCGGCTGACCACGGCCCTGGACCGGGCCGACGAGGCCATGCGGCTGCGCCGGTTGCTGCGCCGCAGGCCCCGCACGGACGAACGCCGGCTCATCGAGCGCTTCGCCGCCGCCACCACGCTGTGCGAGGCCAGCGTCGCCCTGCTCTGGGAGGCGAAGCCGCTGCCCGCCCGGGTGACCGAGGGGCCGCGGGCCCTCGCCACCGCACTGCGGACCGGGCGGCCGCCCGGCCGGCTGCCGGCGCCCGAGAGCTCCACGCCCGCGCGCAGCGCCTTCGACCGGGCGCTGCTGGACGCGGCGGTGGTCTTCGCCCGTACCCAGCCGCCGGCCGGCGGGAGCCCTGCGGGAGCGGCGGACGAGCGGCTCCTCCGGGGGGTGCGCCCGGCCCTCGGGGGGCCCGGCGCGCCTGCGGAGGAGGACGCGGACACCGGCGAGCGCACGGCACCGGAGGAGAGCGGTGCCTGGGCCTCCTCCGGGTCGCGCGCGGCCTTCGACACCGGACGCTGGGCCTCCTTCGCGCGGGGCGTCGCGGGCGTGTTCGCGTGGCGCCGCGGTCCCGGCCGCCGCGTCTTCGGGCCGGCCGGGCGCGACTACGGGCTGCGGGTCGGCCTCTGCATCGCGGCCTGCACCGCCATGGCGCTCGCGCTGCGTGCCGAGCACTGGTACTGGCTGCCCGCCACCGCGACGTTCCTCGTCAAGCCCGACCTCGGACCGCTGTTCTCCCGTACGGTCAACCGGTTCGCCGGTACCGCCTGCGGCGTGCTGGTCTTCGCCGCCGCCGGGCTGGTGCTGCCCGGCGCGTGGTGGCCGGTGGTGATGGCCACGGCGGGCGGCGCGCTGCTGCCGTTCGCGACCCGGCACTTCGCCCTGCAGACCGTGGCCATCACGCTGATGGTCCTGTCGTTCGTCCACGTCAGCGGCGCGCCGGAGGCGGCGCCCGAGCGGATCGTCGACACCTCGATCGCCTGCCTCATCGTGCTCGTCGTCGGTCATCTGCCGCGGCTGGCCGATCCCCGCCGCCGGGTCGGGCCGCGCGTGGGCGCCGCGCTGCGCTGCACGGAGGAGTATCTGCGGCAGGTGCTCGCCACCGAGCCCGGTACGGACACGGGGGAGCGGCTGGCCCTCCGCCGGGCCGCGTACCGGGCGCTGGGCGAGGCGCGTACGGCCGCCGAGACCGCGGCGGCCGAGCTGCTGGCGCACCGCAGCGGCGCCCCCGACTGGCCGACCGTCGTCAAGGCCGCCGAGCGCATCGTGGACGCGACCACCGCGGCGGCCGTCCGGCTGGACCAGGGGGCGCAGCGGCCCAGCGAGGAGGACGCCCAGCGGCTGTGCGCGGTGCTGACGGACATGGCGGCGGCGCTGGACGCACCGCGCCGCCACCGCCCCCGCCCGCTGGCACCGCCCACCCTGGACTCCGCACCGGACTGCGCCACCCTCAGCGACGTGGCGTCCGAACTGGACCGCTTGCGGGGGTACGCGGGGGCGGTCTGAGGCGTACGGGGACGCGGCGCCCGAGGCCTACGAGGTGCGGCGCCGCTCGCTTCACCGGGGCGGCCCCGCTCGCCTCTTCGGGTATGCGCGTTCCTCACGCCCCTGGGGTGCCGCGCCCGTCGCCTCATCGAGGCGCCGCGCCCCGTGCCTCATCGGGCGCGGTGCCTGTCCCCGTATCGGGCGCGGTGCCCGTCTCCCCATCGGGTGGCGAGCGCGTTGCGTCGGCCTTATCGGGTGGTGAGCGCGCCGCCGTTGACGTGCAGTACCTGTCCCGTGATGTGCCGCGCCGCCGGGGAGGCGAGGAACGCCACCGCGCCCGCCACGTCGGCGGGGGAGCCGGGCCGGGCGACGGCGGTCTCCGTCACCAGCTGGGTACGCCGCTCGTCGGTGAGCCGGTCCCGGAAGAACTCGGTGCCGGCGATGTAGCCGGGCGCGACCACGTTGGCGGTGATCCCGCGCGCCCCCAGGGCGCCGGCCAGATCGATGTTCCACGTCGCCAGCCCGGCCTTGGCCGCGCCGTACGAACCACCTCCGCGGGCAGCGGCGATCGACCCGATGTGCACCACCGCGCCGCCCTCGGCGAGCCGTTCCTCCACGGCCTTCGTCGTCAGCGCGGCGCTGACCAGGTTGGCGTCGAGGTTGGCGCGGAAGTCCCGGGCGTACGACGCCAGGTCCGACGACGCGTCGGTGTCGAAGTCGGTGTTTCCGCCCGCGTTGTTGACCAGCACGTCGATGCTGTCGGGCAGCTCGGTGAGCAACCGGGTGAGCGCGTCGGGATCGGTGTGGTCGCAGACCACGGCCCGCGCGCCGGTACGGTCCGCCGCCTCCTTGAGCGGACCGGGGCGGCGGCCGGTGACGACGACCGTCTCCCCCTGCTCGGCGAAGTGCTGCGCGATCGCGCAGCCGATGCCCGTGCTGCCGCCCGTGACCAGGACGTTGCGTGTCATAAGCTGAACTCCTCACAGTCATTCAGAGCTAAATTTAGAGCTAAACGTAGCAGGAGGAAGGGGCGCCGTGGCAAGGGAGAACGAGACGCCGACCGAGGACGGCCGGCAGGAGGGCAGGGTTCCGTCCGACCCCGTACGCGACATCGCCGCCGCTTGGGAGCGCGAGCGCCCGGGTACGCCCGTGTCCTCCATCGGCATCGTCACGAGCATCTGGCAGCTGGCCAAGCTCTTCGGCGACGACCGCCGCCGCACCCTCGCCGCCGCCGGGGTGGACACCGCCACCCTGGACCTGCTCAGCGTGCTGCGGCGGAGCGGCCCGCCCTACACCCTCAGCACCCGCGAGATCGGCCGCCGCAGCATGATCACGGCCGGCGCCGTCTCACAGCGGGTGGCCCGTGCCGAACGGGAGAACCTGGTGTCCCGCGGGCCCGCGCAGGGGCGTCCGCGCACCGTCGAGGTCACGCTGACCGCGACCGGACACGAGGTCGTCGAGGCGACCGTGGACCAGGTGCTCCACCGGGAGGCCGAGTTGCTCGACGGGCTGTCGCCGGAGCGGCAGGAACGGCTGACGGAGCTGCTCCGCGACCTCCTCCAGGACGTCCAGCACCGCCTCGGGGACGACCGGCTGACGCACGTCGGCGAGGACTGACGCCGGTCACCGCGCCTGCCCACGGGCGCGGCGCGGGCTGGACGCGCGGGCGCGACATACGGGGCGGGCGGTCGGAGCGTACGTATGCCCCGACCGCCCGCCGTCCACGGGTTCAGTGCCCGCCGTCCACGGGTTCAGCGCCCGCCGTCCACGGGTTCAGCGCCCGCCGTCCACGGGTTCAGCGCCCGCCGCCTACGGGTTCAGCGCCCGCCGCCGTCCTTGCCGAGCAGGCCCGCGCGGCGCAGGGCGTCGGCCATCGCGCCGTTCGCGGGGGCCGCGTCCCGGCCGCCACCGCGTCCGCCGCGGCCGTTGCCGCCGTCGCGCCGCCCCTGGTTGCCGCCCTGGCCGCCCTGACGCTGCCGCGGGGTGCCGCCGCGGTTGCCGCCGCCGCGCTCCTCGCGCCGCCCGCCACGGCCGCCCTGCCCGCTCTGGGCACCGGCGCTGTGGTCGTCGTCCAGCCGGAGCGTCAGCGAGATTCGCTTGCGCGGGATGTCGACGTCGAGCACCTTCACGCGCACGATGTCGCCCGGCTTCACCACGTCCCGCGGGTCCTTCACGAACGTCTTCGACATCGCCGAGACGTGGACGAGACCGTCCTGGTGGACGCCGATGTCCACGAACGCCCCGAAGGCGGCGACGTTCGTGACGACGCCCTCCAGGAGCATCCCGGCCCGCAGGTCGCCGATCTTCTCGACGCCCTCCTTGAAGGTGGCCGTCCTGAACTCGGGCCGCGGGTCGCGCCCCGGCTTCTCCAGCTCGCTCAGGATGTCCGTCACGGTCGGCAGGCCGAAGGAGTCGTCCACGAAGTCGGCCGGCTTCAGGGTGCGCAGCACGGCGGTGTTGCCGATCAGCGAGGGCACGTCGTTGCCCGCCGCAGTGACGATCCGTCGCACCACGGGGTAGGCCTCGGGGTGCACGCTGGAGGCGTCCAGCGGGTCGTCGCCGCCGCGGATACGGAGGAAGCCCGCGCACTGCTCGTACGCCTTCGGGCCCAGCCGCGCCACGTCCTTGAGCGCCTTGCGGGTACGGAACGGGCCGTTGGCGTCGCGGTGCGCCACGATGTTCTCGGCCAGGCCCGAGCCGATGCCGGAGACCCGGGAGAGCAGCGGCGCCGAGGCGGTGTTGACGTCCACGCCGACGCCGTTCACGCAGTCCTCGACGACCGCGTCGAGGGAGCGCGAGAGCTTCACCTCGGACAGGTCGTGCTGGTACTGGCCGACACCGATCGACTTGGGGTCGATCTTGACCAGTTCGGCCAGCGGGTCCTGGAGGCGGCGCGCGATCGAGACCGCGCCGCGCAGCGACACGTCCAGGTCGGGCAGCTCCTGGGAGGCGAAGGCGGAGGCGGAGTACACCGAGGCGCCCGCCTCGGAGACCATCACCTTCGTCAGCTTCAGCTCCGGCTGGGCCGCGATCAGGTCGGCGGCCAGCTTGTCCGTCTCGCGCGACGCCGTACCGTTGCCGATCGCGATGAGCTCCACGTTGTGCTCACGGGCGAGCTTCGCCAGAGTGGCCAGCGCGGCGTCCCACTTCTGCTGCGGCACGTGCGGGTAGATCGTGTCGGTCGCGGCCACCTTGCCGGTCGCGTCCACGACGGCGACCTTCACGCCCGTGCGGAAGCCGGGGTCCAGGCCCATCGTGGCGCGGGTGCCGGCCGGCGCCGCCAGCAGCAGGTCGCGGAGGTTGGCGGCGAAGACCCGTACCGCCTCGTCCTCGGCGGCCTGGCGCAGCCGCAGCCGCAGGTCGATGCCGAGGTGGACCAGGACGCGGGTGCGCCAGGCCCAGCGCACGGTGTCCAGCAGCCAGCCGTCGGCCGGGCGGCCGCGGTCGGCGATGCCGAAGCGCTGCGCGATGCTCTGCTCGTACGACGTGCGGCCCTCGGACGGCTCGGTCTCCGGTTCCAGCGAGAGGTCGAGGGTCTCCTCCTTCTCGCCGCGGAACAGGGCCAGGACGCGGTGCGAGGGCAGTTCCGTGAACGGCTCGGCGAAGTCGAAGTAGTCGGCGAACTTCGCACCCGCCTCCTCCTTGCCCTCGCGGACCTTCGAGGCCACCTGCCCGCGGGTCCACATCCGCTCGCGCAGCTCGCCGATGAGATCGGCGTCCTCACTGAACCGCTCCGTGAGGATGGCCCGCGCGCCTTCGAGGGCCGCGGCCGGATCGGCCACGCCCTTGTCCGCGTCCACGAACGCCGCGGCGGCCGCCTGCGGCTCCACGGACGGGTCGCTCAGGAGGCCGTCCGCGAGCGGCTCCAGACCGGCCTCACGGGCGATCTGGGCCTTCGTCCGCCGCTTGGGCTTGAACGGCAGGTAGATGTCCTCCAGACGCGCCTTGGACTCCGCGCTCCGGATCTGCGCCTCCAGCGCCGCGTCCAGCTTCCCCTGGGACCGTACGGACTCCAGGATCGCCGTCCGGCGCTCCTCCAGCTCCCGCAGGTAGCGCAGCCGCTCCTCCAACGCGCGCAGCTGCGCGTCGTCGAGCATCTCCGTCGCTTCCTTGCGGTACCGGGCGATGAACGGCACGGTCGAGCCGCCGTCGAGCAGTTCGACCGCGGCCTTCACCTGCCGCTCCTGCACGCCGAGCTCCCCGGCGATCCTGCTCTCGATGGACCCGAGGGCCCCGGCGGCCCCGGGGGCCTGGGTGGGTCCGGTGGACTCGGTGGTTGCCGTCACGATGCTCCCGACCTGCCTTCTCGCGCTGTGCTTGAGCCTGCATTGTGCAGGGTCGCGGTACGGCCTGTCGCGTGACCCGGGCAGGACCGCACAGGTGTGACAAGAGGCACGGCCTCCGGGGGCGGGCGGCTCGCCCCCGGAGGCGGCGGCTCAGCCCGCGCCGAACAGGTCGGCGGGGAACGCCCCGTTGCCGACAGCGGTGGTGGTGAACTCCGTGGCCAGCTCGGTCAGCCGGGCCACGCCCTCGGCACCGAGGTGCTCGTACGGGGCCGCGTCCAGCCGGTCGGTGGCGTCCTCCAGGTCGGCGCGGAGCTTCGTACCGGCCTCGGTCAGGCCGAAATCGGCGTCCAGAAGGCCGCGGTCGCGCAGCTCCTCGCGCGCCTTCTGCCACTCCTCGGCCGACCAGCCGCGGGTCGCCAGGATCCACTTGGTGCTCATGCCGCGGCCGCTGGCGGTGTGCGAGGCCAGCGCCTCCAGGGGGCCGAGGCCCGCGTCGGCGAGCGCGATGAGGTGGCCGTCGCCGCGGTGCTCACGCAGCAGCGTCGCGGCGTGCCAGTACGCCAGGTGCGGCGCCTCGGGGACCGGGAGATCGGCGTGGGCGGCGTAGAGCGGGCGCGCGTGCCGGGAGCAGGCCTCGGCGGCGCGCAGCGCGAGCCGGGCCGCCTCGGCCATCTTGCCGGACTCCACCAGCTCGTCGCCCAGCAGCCGGCGCAGCGTGCTGTCGGCCGCGCGCAGCCGCGCGTCGAGCACCTGCTCCGGCGTGACGACCGACCAGGCGTCCGGGATGTGCCGGGCGATCAGCTCGTACTTGAAGTTGTAGAACGTCGCGGCGATGACACCGGGGCCCACCGGGCCCATGGCGGCGGCCCTGCCGAGGAAGTAGGCGGCGCTGCGGTCCTCGATGCCGAGCTTCGCCATCTCGGCGGGGAAGTCGGGGGCGAAGTACACCGTGGAGTGCAGCGGGTTGACGACGTTGTGACAACGGCGTCCGGCGCGGTCGGGCAGTGCGGTGCTGTCCTGAGGGGTGGTGGTCATGGCAGCACGTTACCGACCCGTCGGTATGTCTGGTAGGCCGGGGACGGGAAGGCGGCCCGGAAGACCGCGACGGCACGCGGTGGCAGGAAAGGTGGGGAAAGCGTCATTGCCGCCGCTCCCCGTCCGGCCCACGATGGGGCCATGCCCCCGCACGACGTACTGGTCGTCCTCTTCGACGACGTCCAGAGCCTGGACGTCACCGGCCCGCTGGAGGTCTTCACGGGCGCGGCGTACCGCACGCCCGGCGCCTACCGGGTCCGTACCGCCACGCTCGACGGCGGCCCCGTCCGCAGCTCCAGCGGGCTGCGGATCACCCCGGACCTGGCGCTGCCCGACGTGGCGCCGCCGGACACCCTCCTCGTGCCCGGCGGGCAGGGCACCCGCGACCCCGACCCGCGGCTCGTCGACTGGCTGCGCACGCACGCGCCGCGGGCCCGCCGCAAGGTCTCGGTCTGCACCGGTGCGTTCCTGCTGGCCGCGGCCGGGCTGCTGGACGGCCGCCGCGCCACCACGCACTGGGCGATGTGCGACACGCTGGCGAGCCGCTTCCCCCGCGTCGACGTCGACCCCGAGCCGATCTTCATCCGGGCGGGCGACCTGGCGACCTCCGCCGGCGTCACCGCGGGCATCGACCTCGCGCTGGCGCTGGTGGAGGAGGACCTGGGCCGGGACGTCGCGCTGACCGTGGCCCGCCACCTCGTCGTCTACCTGCGCAGGCCCGGCAACCAGACGCAGTTCAGCGCCCAGCTCGCCGCGCAGACCGCGGAGCGCCCGCCGCTGCGCGAGCTGCAGCACTGGATCACCGAGCATCCGGCCGCCGACCTGTCCGTCGAGGCGCTCGCGGCCCGGTCCGGGCTCTCGCCGCGCCACTTCGCACGCGCTTTCCGCGACGAAGTCGGTATGACGCCAGGTCGTTATGTCGACAGGGTCCGGCTGGAGGCCGCCCGCCGGCTCCTGGAGGACACCACGAACGGCATCGAACGCATCGCCCGCCGCTGCGGTTACGGCACCCCCGAAAGCATGCGCCGGGCCTTCCTGCGCACCCTCGGCACCGGCCCGGCGGAGTACCGGCGCCGGTTCCGGCCGCACTGCCCGACGGCCCCTCAGCCGTCGGCGTCCCGCTGACGAAAGGCCATCCCATGCAGATCGCGATCCTGCTCTACGACCGCTTCACGGCGCTGGACGCCGTCGGCCCGTACGACACGCTCGGGCGGCTGCCCGGCGCGGAGACGGTCTTCGTCGCCGAGCGCACCGGGCCCGTACGCAACGACAGCGGCAGCCTCGCGATGGTCGCCGACGCGACCCTGGAGGAGGTCACCGCGCCCGACATCCTGGTCGTGCCCGGCGGCCCCGGCCAGAGCGACCTGATGGCCGACGGCCCGCTCCACGAATGGCTGCGCGCCGCCGACGCCGCCACCACCTGGACGACCTCCGTGTGCACCGGCTCGCTGCTGCTGGCCGCCGCCGGACTGCTGACGGGCCGCCGCGCCACGTCCCACTGGCTGGCGCTGGACCAGCTCAAGGAGTACGGCGCCGAGCCCACGGGGGAGCGGGTCGTCCTCGACGGCAAGTACGTCACGGCGGCCGGCGTCTCGTCCGGCATCGACATGGGCCTGACGCTGCTGGGCCGGCTCCAGGGCGACGAGCTCGCGCAGACCGTGCAGCTGGCCGTCGAGTACGACCCGCAGCCGCCGTACGACAGCGGCTCGCCGGAGAAGGCGCCCGCAGCGATCGTGGCGGCACTGCGCGACCGCGGCCGCTCCCTCCTGAAGGGCACCTCGTGACGGCTCCTCCCGGCGACCGCCGCCCCTCCGTGGGCCCGGCGCCGGGAGGGTGACTCACACCGTCCACTCGAAGCGCGGCGCCCGGCGCTCCAGGAAGGCGGCGACGCCCTCGGCCGTGTCGCCGCTGCCGCGCGCCTGCTCCTCCCAGTACGCGCTCCGCTCCGCACCCGTGTCCGTGTCCGCGTCCGCCAGGTTGTCGGCGAATTCCTTCGCCGCCGCCTGGGTCAGCTGCGACCGGCTCGCCAGCACCGCCGAGAAGTCGGCGACCCGCTTGTCCAGTTCACCCTCCGGCAGTACCTCGTCCACCAGCCCGGTCCGCAGCGCCCGGGCGCAGTCGATCAACTCGCCCGAGAAGAGCAGGTACTTGGCGGTCGCCGGGCCCACGAGCCGGACCAGGCGCCGGGTGGCGGCGGCCGGGTAGACGATCCCCAGCTTCGCCGGCGTGATGCCGAAGAGCGCGCCTTCCTCGGCGAACCGCAGGTCGCAGGCGGCCGCCAGCTGGCTGCCGCCGCCCACGCAGTAACCGCGGACCGCGGCCAGCGATGGCTTGGGGAAGGCGGCGAGCGCCTCCTCGGCGGCCTGTGCGAGCCCGCGGTTCTCGTCGCCCGACTCCCGCAGCGACCCGATGTCGGCCCCCGCGCAGAAGGTGTTCCCCTCGCCGGTCAGCACCAGTACGCGTACGGACCGGTCAGCGGCCAGCCGGTCCACCAGCTCCGGGACCGCCCGCCACATGTCGCCCGTCATGGCGTTCCGCTTGGCGGGGTTGCTGATCGTGACGGTCGCGGTACCGCCGCTGACACGCGTGCTGAGCCCAGGGTTCATGGTGGGGATCGTAGAACCGCGCCGAGGGCCGCGTCCCGGCCCGGAGCCCGTGATCACGGCCACGCGGGCCGCGGGGTTCCGGAAGCGTGCATGCCGGGGCGGCGGCCTCGAAAATTCTCGCGACCGCCCGACCCGGCCCCGGCTACGATCGTCGGTCTGATGTCTGCCACCCTCGTCGCCAAGAATCTCGCCGCCGGGCACGGAGAGCGCACGCTCTTCTCCGGGCTCGACCTCGTCGTCGCGCCGGGGGAGGTGACCGGGCTGGTCGGTGCCAACGGGGCGGGGAAGTCCACGCTGCTGCGGCTGTTCGCCGGGACGGACGCCCCGCAGGAGGGCGAGGTACGGCTCAGCCCCGCCACCGCCACCGTCGGCCACCTCCCGCAGGAGCCCGAGCGCCGCCCGGGCGAGTCCGTCCGTGCCTTCCTCGCCCGCCGCACCGGCGTGGCCGCGGCCCAGGCCGCCCTGGACGAGGCCACCCAGGCGCTGGTCGAGGAGAAGCCGGGCGCGGACGACGCGTACGCCGCCGCCCTGGAGCGCTGGCTCGCGCTCGGCGCCGCCGACCTGGACGAGCGGGCCGAGGAGACCGCCGCCCAGCTGGGCCTGGCGGTCGGCCTGGACCAGCCGATGACCTCGCTCTCGGGCGGCCAGGCGGCCCGCGCCTCGCTCGCCTCCCTCCTGCTCTCCCGCTACGACGTGTTCCTGCTCGACGAACCGACCAACGACCTGGACCTGGACGGCCTGGAGCGGCTGGAGCGCTTCGTCACGGGACTGCGCGCCGGGACCGTCCTGGTCAGCCACGACCGCGAGTTCCTGACCCGGACCGTGGACCGGGTGGTGGAGCTGGACCTCGCGCAGCAGCAGGTGAACACCTACGGCGGCGGGTACGCCGCGTATCTGGAGGAGCGCGAGCGGGCGCGGCGGCACGCCCGCGAGGAGTACGAGGAGTACGCCGAGACCAAGGCGTCCCTGGAGGCCCGCGCCCACCTCCAGCGCAACTGGATGGAGAAGGGCGTCAGGAACGCCCGCCGGAAGGCGCCCGACAACGACAAGATCGGCCGCAAGGGCCGCGTGGAGGCGACCGAGAAGCAGGCCGCCAAGGCGAAGCAGACGCAGCGCATGATCGACCGGCTGGAGGTCGTCGAGGAGCCGCGCAAGGAGTGGGAGCTGCGGATGGAGATCGCGGCGGCACCGCGCTCCGGCGCCGTGGTCGGCACGCTGCGCGGCGCGCGCCTGGACCGCGGGGACTTCCGCTTCGGCCCGGTGGACCTGCAGATCGACTGGGCGGACCGGGTGGCGATCACCGGCCCGAACGGCTCCGGCAAGTCCACCCTCCTCGGCGCGCTGCTCGGCCGGCTCCCGCTGGACGAGGGCCGGGCGTACCTGGGCCCAGGGGTGGTCGTCGGGGAGATCGAGCAGGCCCGCGGCCAGCTCTTCCAGCACCCGGACGCGGCCGGTGAACCGCTCGTGGACGCCTTCCGCCGCGCGGTCCCCGGGATGGCGCCCGCGGACGTGCGGACGCTGCTGGCGAAGTTCGGGCTGAAGGCCGGGCACGTGCTGCGCCCGGTGGGGACGCTGTCGCCGGGTGAGCGGACCCGGGCGGCGCTCGCCCTCCTGCAGGGCCGCGGCGTGAACCTCCTCGTGCTGGACGAGCCGACCAACCACCTCGACCTGCCGGCGATCGAGCAGCTGGAGTCCGCCCTCGCGTCGTACAACGGCACGCTGCTGCTGGTCAGCCATGACCGCCGGCTGCTGGAGGCGGTGCGCACCACCCGGCGGATCGAGGTCGCGGCGGGCCGGGTCACCGAGCGCTGACTGGAAGCCGCCGGTCCGGCCGGTAATGGATTTGGCCCTGCCGGACGGAACCCGTAAGGTGGTGTTCACCGACGCGGGGTGGAGCAGCTCGGTAGCTCGCTGGGCTCATAACCCAGAGGTCGCAGGTTCAAATCCTGTCCCCGCTACTGACGCAACAGTGCGTGCCAGAGGCCCCTTCCTCCAGGAAGGGGCCTCTGGCGTGTGTGCGGCCGGTTCCCGAGAAGTCGCCCGGGCCGGCCGACCCGGGGCGAAGCGGGAGAAACGCATCTCTTCCCGGCAGTTCTTCAAACAAGAACAAAGGGGTCAGAGTCGATCTCCAGGGTGATCGACGCACAGAAAAGCGGTCGGAAGCTGTCGATAAGTGCTGACTTTTTGTCAGCAGGCCAGTCCGGACAGCAGGATTCCCAACACTCGAAGGGTGAGGATGCCTTCCGGACCCCCAGCAGAACCCCCCGAGGAGCTGACGGCCCCGCTCGCGTACGAAGGTGTCTGGAGGTTCACCGCTCCGGCACTGGAGTCGTCGGTGCCACAGGCGCGGCACGCGGTACGGGATCTGCTCGGCGACCAGCGCGTGCCGGCGGGGCCCGACGTCGTGGACGGCCTGCTACTGATCACTTCTGAGCTGGTCACCAACGCGGTGCAGCACGCGGCACTGCTCTCCCCGCAGATCACCGTCGAGCTGGCGGTCGGCGCGGACTGGGTGCGGGTCGCCGTCGAGGACAACCACCCGTACCGCCCCAAGGCGATGGAGGCCGACGAGGGGGACCTCGGCGGCCGTGGCCTCTGGCTGATCAAAATGATCACTGCCGAGGCCGGCGGGAAGAGCGGCGTGGAGCACACGGCGAGCGGCGGCAAGGTCGTATGGGCCGAATTGCCGCTCGCCCGTGTGCCCGCGCCTACCAGCCCGCCTTCTCCCCTGTGAGCTCACGGATCGCCGGGCGCGCCGCGTCCAGGACGGTCATGAACCACACCGAGAACGGCGCCTCGGAGTGGCGCCGGACCAGCTCGTCCGGCGTCACGAAGGCGTACTCCCCGACCTCCTCGGGGTCCGGCTCCGGCGTGTCCCGGACCAGGCCCACGAAGAGGTGGTTGTACTCCTGCTCGACCAGCCCGGATTCCGGGTCCGGGTGGTTGTAGCGCACGGTGCCGGCCTCGCCGAGGAGCGACGGGGCGACGCCCAGCTCCTCGGCGGTGCGCCGGGCCGCGGCCGCGAAGGGCTTCTCGCCCGGGTACGGATGCCCGCAGGCGGTGTTGGACCACACACCGGGGGAGTGGTACTTCCCCAGCGCCCGGCGCTGCAGCAGCAGCCGGCCCTGCTCGTCGAAGAGGAAGACCGAGAACGCGCGGTGCAGCTGCCCGGGCGCCTGATGAGCGGTGAGCTTCTCCTCCGTACCGATCGTTCTACCGGCCTCGTCCACCAGCTCCAGCATGATCGGCTCCGCGGCCGCGTCCGGCGCGGTCACCGCCGTGGTTCCGGCGGTCTGTCCGTTAGCAGGTGTGATCGGCATGCCCATCCTTCTCGGTCGGTCTCGACGTTCAGTCTGCCCTAGTAGCGCCCGTATCAGTGGCAGAGTGGCGCCCTGTGTGCGGCGTGGCAGAACAGGCGGCGCACAGCAGTCGCCGCGCGCCGTCTCATGCAGACCGTGCGCCTCCTGCTGCCGCCCCACGAGCCTCCGGATGGCGCCGGCACCAGCCCTCCCAGGCAGAGGTGACCATCGCCTCGATGCCGTGCCGGGCGCGCCAGCCCAGCTCCTCCGTGGCCCGCTCGCAGGAGGCGACCACCCGGGCCGGGTCACCGGCCCGCCGCCCCTCGACGACGGGCGTCAGGTCACCGCGGCCGCTGACCCCGAGCACCAGGTCGGCCATCTCCCGTACGGAGACGCCCCGGCCGGTGCCGACGTTGAGCGTGAGGTCCCCGGGGTTCTCCTGACCGGTGAGCCGCCGGGCCGCGGCGAGGTGTGCCTCGGCCAGGTCCTCGACGTGGATGTAGTCGCGGATGCAGGTGCCGTCGGGGGTGTCGTAGTCGTCGCCGAAGATCCGCGGCGGCTCACCGGCGGTGACCTTTTCGAACATCATCGGAATGATGTTGAAGACGCCCACGTCCGCCAGTTCCGGCGCCGCGGCGCCCGCCACGTTGAAATAGCGCAGGCAGGCGGTGGAGATGCCGTGCGCGCGGCCCGCGGCGCGCACCAGCCACTCGCCCGCGAGCTTGGTCTCGCCGTACGGGTTCATCGGCAGACACGGGGTGTCCTCGGTGACCAGGTCCACATCCGGCATGCCGTACACCGCGGCCGAGGAGGAGAGGACGAAGCGGCGCACGCCGGCCGCCGCCACCGCCTCCAGCAGCACGGTCAGCCCGTGCACGTTCTCCTTGTAGTACGTCAGTGGCTGCTCCACCGACTCACCGACCTGCTTCTTCGCGGCGAGGTGGATGACGCCGGTCACGCCGTGTTCCGCGAGCGTGGCGTCCACCACGTCACGGTCCTGTACCGAAGCGCGCACCAGCGGCACCCCGGCGGGCAGCCGCTCGGGGAATCCGCTGGAGACGTCGTCGAGCACGACGACCTGCTCGCCCGCCGCCACCATGGCCCTCGCCACATGCGCGCCGATATAACCCGTCCCACCTGTGATCAGCCATGTCATAACCGGCACCCTAACCAGGGCCGCAGTTGTTCATCGACGGCAAGATCCACCATGATGAGCGCGGCAGACGCCACCGCCGGTCCGGCTACCGAGCGGTGAATGCATGGTGAACGGCCGCATCCGGCGATCCGATAACCTCTGCCGACGTGCCACCGGCCCTCCGGGACCCGAGGTGTGCCACGACTGCTGCCCGGGTAGTTCGTACCGAATGCGGACCGGCCGACGCAGCCTTGCCAGCATTCAGGGAGTGAATTCGTCTGTCGACCGCAATCCTCACCGGTGCGCCGGTCGCCGGGTCGTCGCTCGAAGGCGACCTGCGCGAGCTGGGCTTCGACGTCCGCAGCGCGGCCGACGCCGCCGATGCGGCCCGGCTGCTGGCCGAGGTCCCGGCGGGACGGCGGGTCGCGCTGGTCGACCCCCGGTTCGTCGGGCATCTGCACAGCCTGCGGCTGGCCCTGACCGACCCCCGCTTCCCGGCCGCCGCTGTCACCGGCGCGCTCACCGCGCAGCCCGAGGCGCGCGCCGCGCTCACCCGCGCGCTCGCCAGGGCGGGCTCCGCCGAAACACTTCCGGACGCCGCGGCGGAGGCACTGGACGCCGAGGGCGTATCGGTGCACTGGCCCGAGCTCGGCTCGCTGGTCGCCTCCGTACCCACCGGTGCACAGCAGCGTCACGAGGCGCGGGCCGCGGTGAGCGCCGTGGACGACGAGGCCGTACGCCTGCGGACCGCCGTGAAGTCCCGCGACGGCTTCTTCACGACGTACTGCATCAGCCCGTACTCCCGCTACCTCGCCCGCTGGTGCGCGCGGCGCGGTTTCACGCCCAACCAGGTCACCACCGCGTCCCTGCTCACCGCGCTGGTCGCGGCGGGCTGCGCGGCCACCGGCAGCCGCGGCGGCTTCGTCGCCGCCGGCCTGCTCCTCCTCTTCTCCTTCGTCCTGGACTGCACCGACGGGCAGCTCGCCCGCTACTCCCTGCAGTACTCGACGATGGGTGCCTGGCTCGACGCCACGTTCGACCGGGCCAAGGAGTACGCGTACTACGCGGGCCTGGCGCTCGGCGCGGCCCGCGGCGGCGACGACGTATGGGCCCTCGCGCTCGGCGCGATGGTGCTGCAGACGGTCCGGCACGTCGTGGACTTCTCCTTCAACGAGGCGAACCACGACGCCACCGCCAACACCAGCCCCACCGCGGCGCTCTCCGACAAGCTCGACAGCGTCGGCTGGACGGTCTGGGCCCGCCGGATGATCGTGCTGCCCATCGGCGAACGCTGGGCCCTGATCGCGGTCCTCACCGCTTGCACCACGCCCCGCATCGTCTTCTGGGTCCTGCTCATCGGCTGCGCGCTGGCCGCCTGCTACACCACGGCGGGCCGCGTGCTGCGCTCGCTGACCCGGCGTGCCCGCCGTACCGACCGGGCCGCCCAGGCGCTCGCCGACCTCGGCGACTCCGGACCGCTCGCCGAGGGCTTCGCGGCCGCCTTCAAGGGCGCGGCCCGCAAGCTCCCCGGCTTCGCGGCGCCCGTGATCGCGGCCGTCGGCGCCGCTGTGATGATCGCCACCGCCGCGTTCGCCGGCTGGGGCAGCCCCTGGGTCTGCGTCGCCGCGCTGATCTACGCCGTGCTCTCCGGGATCGCGGTGGCCCGCCCCCTCAAGGGCGCCCTCGACTGGCTCGTACCGCCGTTCTTCCGGGCCGGGGAATACGTCGCGATTCTGGTGATTGCGGCCCGTTCCGAGGTGAACGGAGCGTTGCCCGCGGCATTCGGGCTGGTGGCCGCGGTCGCCTACCATCACTACGACACGGTGTACCGCATCCGCGGCGGCAGTGGCGCGCCGCCGCGTGCTCTGGTGCGGGCGACCGGCGGACACGAGGGCCGCGCCCTCGTGGTCACGCTCGCCGCGGCCGTACTGCCCCCCTCAGGTTTCACAATCGCGCTCACGGTCCTCGCGGGGGCCCTGGCGCTGCTGGTGCTCACCGAGAGCATCCGCTTCTGGGTGTCCTCCCATGCACCCGCCGTACACGACGAAGGAGAACCCGCATGATCGGCCTCGTGCTGGCGGCCGGCGCCGGACGGCGTCTGCGTCCCTACACCGACACCCTCCCCAAGGCCCTGGTGCCGGTCGACGGCGACACGACCATCCTCGACCTCACCCTCGGCAACTTCGCCGAGATCGGCCTGACCGAGGTCGGGATCATCGTCGGCTACAAGAAGGAGGCCGTGTACGAGCGCAAGGCCGCCCTGGAGGCGAAGTACGGCCTCAAGCTGACGCTGATCGACAACGACAAGGCCGAGGAGTGGAACAACGCCTACTCCCTGTGGTGCGGCCGGGACGCGATCAAGCACGACGTGATCCTCGCCAACGGTGACACCGTGCACCCGGTCTCCGTGGAGAAGACCCTGCTCGAGGCGCGCGGCAACGGCCAGAAGATCATCCTCGCCCTCGACACGGTCAAGCAGCTGGCCGACGAGGAGATGAAGGTCGTCGTGGACCCCGAGAAGGGCGTCCAGAAGATCACGAAGCTGATGGACCCGGCCGAGGCCACCGGCGAGTACATCGGCGTCACCCTCATCGAGGGCGAGGCGGCCGAGGAGCTGGCCGACGCGCTGAAGGCCACGTACGAGCGTGACCCGCAGCTGTACTACGAGGACGGCTACCAGGAGCTGGTCAACCGCGGCTTCAAGGTCGACGTGGCGCCCATCGGCGACGTCAAGTGGGTCGAGATCGACAACCACGACGACCTCGCGAAGGGCCGTGAGATCGCATGCCAGTACTGACGAGGCTCATTCCCTCGCCAGTCGTCGTCGACATCCGGCCGGGGGCGCTCGACGACCTGGCCGGTGTCCTCGCCGACCAGCGGATCTCGTCGTCCGGCAAACTCGCCATCGCCATCAGCGGCGGCTCCGGCGCGGTGCTGCGTGAGCGGCTCGCGCCGGCGCTGCCCAGCGCCGAGTGGTTCGAGGTGGGGGGCGGCACGCTCGACGACGCCATCGAACTCGCCGACGCCATGAAGAAGAAGGGGCGCTACGACGCGGTCGTGGGCCTCGGCGGCGGCAAGATCATCGACTGCGCCAAGTTCGCCGCGGCGCGGGTGGGCCTGCCGCTGGTCGCCGTCGCGACGAACCTGTCGCACGACGGCCTCTGCTCGCCCGTCGCGACCCTCGACAACGACGCGGGCCGCGGCTCGTACGGCGTGCCGAACCCGATAGCCGTGGTCATCGACCTCGACGTGATCCGCGAGGCTCCGGTCCGCTTCGTCCGCTCCGGCATCGGCGACGCGCTGTCCAACATCTCCGCGATCCGTGACTGGGAGCTCGCGGCGCGCGAGCGCGGCGAGGACATCGACGGTCTCGCGGCCGCCATGGCGCGCCAGGCCGGTGAGGCCGTCCTGCGCCACCCCGGCGGCGTCGGCGACGACGGCTTCCTGCAGGTACTCGCCGAGGGCCTGGTCCTCACCGGTATCGCGATGTCCGTGTCGGGCGACTCCCGGCCGGCGTCCGGCGCCTGTCACGAGATCAACCACGCCTTCGACCTCCTCTTCCCCAAGCGCGCTGCCAGCCACGGCGAGCAGTGCGGCCTGGGTGCGGCCTTCGCGATGCACCTCCGCGGGGCGCACGAGGAGTCCGCGTACATGGCGGAGGTACTGCGCCGGCACGGACTGCCCGTCCTGCCGCAGGAGATCGGCTTCTCCGTGGACGAGTTCGTGCAGGTCGTGGAGTACGCCCCGCAGACGCGTCCGGGGCGCTACACGATCCTCGAACACCTCAATCTGAACTCCGACCAGATCAAGGACGCATACGCCGACTATGCCAAGGCCATCGGTAGCTGAACTCCGGCCCGTCGTTCACCCCGCAGGGGTGAAGGACCGCCGCAGCGGTGAGCACTGGGCGGGCCGCCTGTACATGCGAGAGATCTCGCTGCGCTGCGACCGTTACCTGGTGAACACCAGGATCACGCCCAACCAGCTGACCTACCTGATGACCGTCTTCGGCGTGCTCGCGGCCCCGGCACTGCTGGTGCCGGGGATCGCGGGCGCCGTCCTCGGCGTCGTCGCGGTCCAGCTCTACCTGCTGCTCGACTGCGTCGACGGCGAGGTCGCCCGCTGGAAGAAGCAGTACTCGCTCGGCGGCGTGTACCTGGACCGGGTCGGCGCCTACCTGACCGACGCCGCCGTGCTGGTCGGCTTCGGGCTGCGCGCCGCCGACCCCTGGGGCACGGGGCGGATCGACTGGCTGTGGGCGTTCCTCGGCACGCTCGCGGCGCTCGGCGCGATCCTGATCAAGGCGGAGACCGACCTCGTCGGTGTCGCCCGCCACCAGGGCGGGCTGCCGCCGGTCAAGGAGGCGGCGTCCGAGCCGCGCTCGTCCGGCATGGCGCTGGCCCGCAAGGCCGCCGCCGCGCTGAAGTTCCACCGGCTGATCCTCGGGATCGAGGCGTCGCTGCTGATCCTGGTCCTGGCGATCGTGGACACGGTCCGCGGTGACCTGTTCTTCTCGCGGCTCGGCGTCGCGGTACTGGCGGGTATCGCACTCGTCCAGACCCTGCTCCACCTCGTGTCCATCCTCGTGTCGAGCAGGCTCAAGTGAGTACGTCAGGGAGGACGGCGATGAAGGTCGGCGCGGTCATCATCACCATGGGCAACCGCCCGCAGGAGCTGCGCGCCCTCCTCGACTCGGTCGCCAAGCAGGACGGCGACCCGGTCGAGGTGGTGATCGTCGGCAACGGCTCGCCCGTGCCGGAGGTTCCCGAGGGCGTACGCACCATCGAGCTGCCCGAGAACCTGGGCATCCCCGGCGGGCGCAACGTGGGCATCGAGGCCTTCGGGCCCGGCGGCAGCGACGTCGACGTCCTGCTCTTCCTCGACGACGACGGCCTGCTCGCCAACGTGGACACCGCCGAGCTGTGCCGCGAGGCCTTCGCCCGCGACCCGAAGCTCGGGATCGTCAGCTTCCGCATCGCGGACCCGGACACCGGGGAGACCCAGCGCCGCCACGTACCGCGGCTGCGCGCGGCCGACCCGATGCGGTCCTCCCGCGTCACGACCTTCCTGGGCGGCGCGAACGCGGTACGCACGAAGGTCTTCGAGGAGGTCGGCGGGCTGCCCGACGACTTCTTCTACGCCCACGAGGAGACCGACCTCGCCTGGCGGGCCCTGGACGCGGGCTGGATGATCGACTACCGCGCCGACATGGTCCTGCTGCACCCGACGACGGCTCCCAGCCGACACGCGGTGTACCACCGGCTGGTCGCGCGCAACCGGGTGTGGCTGGCGCGGCGCAACCTTCCGGCGCTGCTGGTCCCGGTCTATCTCGGGGTATGGCTGCTGCTGACGCTCGCCCGGCGCCCCTCCTGGCCCGCGCTCCGGGCCTGGCTGGGCGGCTTCAAGGAGGGCTGGACCAA
Source organism: Streptomyces sclerotialus (assembly GCF_040907265.1). Classification (NCBI taxonomy): domain Bacteria; kingdom Bacillati; phylum Actinomycetota; class Actinomycetes; order Kitasatosporales; family Streptomycetaceae; genus Streptomyces; species Streptomyces sclerotialus. The sequence goes on from NZ_JBFOHP010000002.1 coordinate 7,015,757, forward strand.
GCCGTGCGGCCCCAGGCGCCCCATGAAGTGGCGTACCGTGTGGCGCCTGACCCGGCTGGGCCGGCCCCCGGTGATCTGACAAGCTCGGGTCGAGAGCAGCATCCGGCGCGGCCCGGGGTGTCCACCCCGGGAAGCGCACCTTGAGGACGAGAGTGTCAACTGTGAGCGAGACCAGGCACGACAGTGCGGTCGCCGTGAATGCCCAGCGGTCCCCGGAGGACGGGCTCACGCCGGTGCGGCTGGCCCAGAAGTACGGGCTGACGCAGAGCGGCGCCCGGCCGAGCCTGCCGGCGTACGTCCGGCAGCTGTGGCAGCGGCGCCACTTCATCTCGGCGTTCTCCAGCGCCAAGCTGACCGCGCAGTACAGCCAGGCCAAGCTGGGCCAGCTGTGGCAGGTGGCGACGCCGCTGCTGAACGCGCTGGTCTACTACCTGATCTTCGGCCTGCTGCTCGGGACCAGCCGGGGTGTGCCGGACTTCGTGCCGTTCCTGGTCACGGGCGTCTTCATCTTCACCTTCACGCAGAGCTCGGTGCTGGCGGGGACGCGGGCCATCTCGGGCAACCTCGGCCTGGTCCGCGCGCTGCACTTCCCGCGTGCCTGCCTGCCGATCTCGTTCTGCCTGATGCAGCTCAAGCAGCTGATGTTCTCCATGGGCGTGCTGGTGGTCATCCTGCTGGCGTTCGGGCAGGTGCCGGGCTGGTCCTGGCTGCTGGCGATCCCCGCGCTGTGCCTGCAGTTCGTCTTCAACACCGGGCTCGCCATGATCATGGCGCGGCTGGGCAGCAAGACCCCGGACCTCGCGCAGCTGATGCCGTTCATCCTGCGCACCTGGATGTACGCCTCCGGCGTCATGTACAGCATCGACCAGATCATGAAGAGCAAGCCCGTCCCGGGCTTCGTGCACTTCCTGCTGGACGTGAACCCGGCCGCGGTCTACATCGACCTGGTGCGGTTCGCGCTGATCGACTCCTTCACGTACGAGCAGCTGCCGACCCATGTGTGGGCGCTGGCGCTGGGCTGGGCGGTCGTGATGGGCCTGGTGGGCTTCGTGTACTTCTGGAAGGCGGAGGAGCGGTACGGCCGTGGCTGAGCAGCAGAGCACCGAACTGGAGCAGCCGGCGGTGGAGGCGGCAGCGGCCGCCGAGGAGCGCATTCCCACCGTCATCGCCGACGATCTGCACATCGTGTACCGGGTCTACGGCTCGGGCGCGGGCCGGGGCAGCGCCACCGCGGCACTGAACCGGATCATCCGCCGCAAGCCGTCGACCGGGGTGCGAGAGGTGCACGCGGTCAAGGGCGTGTCCTTCACCGCCTACCGGGGCGAGTCGATCGGCCTGATCGGCACCAATGGGTCGGGCAAGTCCACCCTGCTCAAGGCGGTGGCCGGGCTGCTGCCGGCCGAGCGGGGCCATGTCTACACCCACGGCCAGCCCTCCCTGCTGGGCGTGAACGCGGCCCTGATGAACGACCTGACCGGCGAGCGCAACGTCATCCTGGGCGGGCTGGCCATGGGCATGTCCCGGGACCAGGTCCGCGAGCGCTACCAGGACATCGTCGACTTCTCCGGGATCAACGAGAAGGGCGACTTCATCAGCCTGCCGATGCGCACCTACTCCTCGGGCATGGCGGCCCGGCTGCGGTTCTCCATCGCCGCGGCCAAGGACCACGACGTGCTGATGATCGACGAGGCGCTGGCCACCGGCGACCGGAAGTTCCAGAAGCGCTCCGAGGCCCGCATCCGCGAGCTGCGCAAGGAGGCCGGCACGGTCTTCCTGGTCAGCCACAACAACAAGTCCATCCGGGACACCTGCGACCGGGTGCTGTGGCTGGAGAAGGGCGAGCTGGTCATGGACGGCCCCACGGACGAAGTGATCAAGGCGTACGAGAAGGAAACGGGCAAGTAACCCGTATCCGCAGCGAAGGCCTCCGCGCCTCCGGGCGCGGGGGCCTTCCGTTGCTCAAGAGATGGTCAACTCTGGCCCCAGCAGGAACAGTTGGCGGCCCTGTGGAGTTGTCCGGATCGTTGCTTCGCGGTTCGGTACCCCCGCGAACCAGTGTGAGATGTACGGCGTAAGCTGTACGGGTGCCGAACGGCACATGTGGTACAAGTCGGGCAATATGATCCGACGGCGACGACGAACGCCCTGATCGGACGGGCAGCGCGCTGCGGCGTGTCCGAAATATGAAGTTTTAGCGTGGCGGTGTAGAACGGGAGACGTGACGGCAATGGCTACGGGATCTCTCCGGCTCCGGAACGCGCCGGGCAGCCTCCGGTGAGCCCGGAGCCTGTCGTGCCCGCGCCCGAGCGCGCCGTCCTCGACAAGGCCGCGCACGAGAACTTCCCCGTCGCGCCGTTCTTCCTGCCCCGCGCCTGGCGCGCCGACCTGATGGCCGTCTACGGCTTCGCACGCCTGGTCGACGACATCGGCGACGGCGACCTCGCTCCGGGCGGTGCGGACGCCGTACTGCTCGGCCTCGACCGGGCGCAGGCCGGGGACCGCCTCGCGATGCTCGACGCCCTGGAGGCCGACCTGCGCCGGGTCTACAGCGACCGCGCGCCCGGCCCCGGGCACCCGCTCATGCGCCGCCTCGGCCCGACCGTACGGCGCTGCCGGCTGAGCCCTGAGCCGTTCGAGCGTCTGATCGAAGCCAATCGGCAGGACCAGCGCGTCAGCCGGTACGAGAGCTACGCGGACCTGCTGGACTACTGCGAACTGTCCGCCAATCCCGTGGGCCGGCTGGTTCTGGGCATCACGGGCACGACCACGCCCGAGCGGGTCCGCCGTTCGGACGCCATCTGCACCGCCCTCCAGATCGTCGAGCACCTTCAGGACGTCGCCGAGGACCTGCGGAGGGACCGCATCTACCTGCCGGCTGAAGACATGAAGCGCTTCGGGGTCTCCGAATCCGACCTGGCCGCTCCGAGAGGGGGCGCACAGGCGCGCGCGCTGGTCGCATTCGAGGCGGAACGCGCCTGTGACCTGCTGAATGAAGGTGCCCCGCTGGTGGGTAGCGTCCACGGCAGACTCAAGCTGCTGCTCGCCGGTTTCGTCGCCGGCGGACGCGCTGCCCTCCAGGCGGTGGCGGCCGCCGATCACGACGTCCTCCCTGGACCGCCCAAGCCCAGCAAGCTCGGTCTGCTGCGCGCGGTAGGGGCGACACTGCGAAGAGAGGGGTGAGTCGGACCGTGGAGGCAAGTGCACACGCGTCCGCGCCGGTGCTCGCTGCGTACCGCTACTGCGAGGCCGTTACCGGGCAGCAGGCGCGTAACTTCGCTTACGGAATCAGGCTGCTGCCCACCGAGAAGCGACAGGCGATGTCGGCGCTGTACGCGTTCTCGCGCCGGGTCGACGACATCGGTGACGGCGCGCTGGCGCCCGCCGAGAAGGAGCAGCGGCTCAAGGACACCCGTGGTGTGCTCGCGCGCATAAAGGACGGCGAGGTCGCCGAGGACGACACCGATCCGGTGGCCGTCGCGCTCGCGGACGCGGCGCACCGTTTCCCGCTGCCGCTGGACGGCCTGGACGAGCTGATCGACGGCGTCCTGATGGACGTGCACGGCGAGACGTACGACACCTGGGACGACCTCAAGGCCTACTGCCGCTGTGTCGCCGGGGCCATCGGCCGGCTCTCGCTCGGCGTGTTCGGCACCGTGCCCGGCGCGCCGGAGCCGGAACGCGCTCCGGAGTACGCCGATACGCTGGGGCTTGCGCTGCAGCTGACCAACATCCTCCGGGACGTACGGGAGGACGCGGGCAACGGCCGTACCTACCTGCCCGCCGAGGATCTGGAGAAGTTCGGCTGCGCCGCCGGCTTCCACAGCCCCGTGCCGCCTCCGGGCGCGGACTTCACCGGACTCGTGCACTTCGAAGTACGCAGGGCCCGTGCCCTGTTCGCCGAGGGGTTCCGGCTGCTGCCCATGCTCGACCGGCGCAGCGGTGCCTGCGTCGCCGCGATGGCCGGCATCTACCACCGCCTGCTCCGCCGGATCGCCGACGACCCCGAGGCCGTGCTGCGCGGCCGGGTCTCGCTGCCCGGCCACGAGAAGGCGTTCGTCGCCGTCCGCGGCCTCTCCGGGCTGGACGCGCGGGCGATCGGCCGCCGGCAGGCCGTCAGGAGGCGCGCATGACGCACTCGACGAACCGGTGCGCGCCCGTGGACGTCGGCACCGCACACGCCCTGGAACCCCGGGCAACCCTCCGGGTGACCGCTGCGTCCATGACAGCAGCAATCCGGGAGGACGCATGACTTCCGCCGACACACGGCCGGCCTCGCACGTCACCACGGGTGCCGCCGGTGGCGGAGGCGCCGCCGCGGTCGTCGTGGGCGGCGGCCTCGCGGGCACCACCGCCGCCCTCGCGCTCGCCGACGCCGGGCTGCGCGTCACCCTCGTCGAGGGCCGGCCGCGCCTGGGCGGCCTCGCCTTCTCCTTCCGCCGCGACTCCGCCGCCGGCGAGCTGAGCGTGGACAACGGCCAGCACGTCTACCTGCGCTGCTGCACCGCCTACCGGGACTTCCTGGAGCGGGTCGGCGGGGCGCACCTGATGCCGCTCCAGGACCGGCTGGACGTACCGGTCCTGGACGCCGACCCCGCGCGGGCCGCCGCCGGCGCGCGCCTGGGCCGGCTGCGCCGTACAGCGCTGCCCGTCCCGTTGCACCTCGCCGCGAGCCTGGCCACCTACCCGCACCTCTCGCTCGCCGAGCGGGCCTCCGTGGGCCGCGCCGCGCTCGCCCTGAAGGCCCTGGACCCCGCGGATCCCGCGCTGGACCGGACCGACTTCGGGAGCTGGCTCGCCCGGCACGGCCAGTCGCCGCGCGCCGTCGAGGCCCTGTGGGACCTGGTCGGCGTCGCCACGCTCAACGCCCGCGCCGGTGACGCCTCCGCCGGGCTCGCCGCCATGGTCTTCAAGACCGGGCTGCTCTCGGAGCCGGGCGCCGCCGACATCGGCTGGTCCCGCGTCCCGCTCGGCGACGTCCACGACGGCCTCGCCCGGACGGCGCTGGAGAAGGCCGGGGTGCGCGTGGAGACCCGTACCCGCGCCACCGCCGTGACCCGTACGGACGAGAAGCGCTGGCAGGTCACCGTCGAGAACGGCCCGCACAGCCAGGAGCAGCTGACCGCCGAGACCGTCGTACTGGCCCTGCCGCAGCGCGAGACGCACGGCCTGCTGCCGCCCGGCACGCTGGACAGCCCGGACCGGCTGCTGGAGATCGGCACGGCCCCGATCCTCAACGTGCACGTGCTGTACGACCGCAAGGTGCTGCGCCGTCCGTTCTTCGCCGCGCTCGGCTCGCCGCTGCAGTGGGTCTTCGACCGTACGGACGCCTCGGGGCTGCAGGGCGGCGGACAGTACCTCGCCGTCTCGCAGTCCGCCGCGCAGGACGAGATCGACCTGCCGGTGGGCGTGCTGCGCGAGCGGTACCTCCCGGAGCTGGCGCGGGTGCTGCCCGCCGCGCGCGGTGCGAAGGTCCGCGACTTCTTCGTCACCCGCGAGCGCACCGCGACGTTCGCACCCGCACCGGGCGTCGGCCGGCTCAGGCCCGCCGCCCGCACCCAGTCCACCGGCCTGTACCTGGCCGGTGCGTGGACCGCCACCGGGTGGCCCGCGACCATGGAAAGCGCTGTTCGCAGTGGCATCAGTGCCGCACGCGAGGCACTCACCGAACTCGGCTTCCCCCAGGGATCACTGCCCCAGGAGGCGGCATGACAACGAGTACGCGCGCTCGCACGAGCACGAGCACCGGAAACAGAGGAGAAACCGTGCATCCGGCTTCCCCAGTAATCGACACCGAGGGCGTCACCGCACTCCTGGAGCGCGGGCGCAGGCTCGCCACTCCGGTGCTGCGGGCCGCCGTTGACCGGCTCGCGCCGCCCATGGACACCGTAGCCGCGTACCACTTCGGCTGGATCGACGCCGCGGGCGCGCCCTCGGCGGGTGACGGCGGCAAGGCCGTACGGCCGGCCCTCGCCCTGCTCTCGGCCGAGGCCGCGGGCGCCGCGCCCGAGGTCGGCATCCCCGGTGCCGTCGCCGTGGAGCTGGTGCACAACTTCTCGCTGCTGCACGACGACCTGATGGACGGCGACGAACAGCGCCGCCACCGCGACACCGTGTGGAAGGTGCACGGCCCGGCCCAGGCCATCCTGGTCGGTGACGCGCTCTTCGCGCTCGCCAACGAAATACTGCTGGAGCTGGAGACCGTGGACGCCGGGCGCGCGACGCGCCGGCTCACCGTCGCCACCCGCAAGCTGATCGACGGCCAGGCCCAGGACATCTCCTACGAGCACCGCGACCGGGTCACCGTCGCGGAGTGCCTGGAGATGGAGGGCAACAAGACCGGGGCGCTGCTGGCCTGCGCCGTCTCCATCGGCGCGGTGCTCGGCGGCGCCGACGACCGCACCGCCGACGTCCTGGAGAAGTACGGCTACCACCTCGGCCTCGCCTTCCAGGCCGTCGACGACCTGCTCGGCATCTGGGGCGACCCCGAGGCCACCGGCAAGCAGACCTGGTCCGACCTGCGGCAGCGCAAGAAGTCGCTGCCCGTCGTCGCGGCCCTGGACGCGGGCGGCGCGGCGTCCGAGAAGCTCGCCCGCATCCTGGCCGACGACGCCAAGAAGAGCGAGACCGAGATCGCCGACTTCACGGAGGCGGAGTTCGCCTCCCGCGCAGCTCTCATCGAGGAGGCCGGTGGCCGCGAGTGGACCTCGGAGGAGGCCCGCCGCCAGCACGCCACCGCGATCGCCGCGCTCGACGAGATCGACATGCCCGAAAAGGTCCGTGCCCAGCTGACCGCCCTCGCGGACTTCGTCGTCGTACGGAAGAGATGATCACGATTACACCGATCTAGTTCGCAGTCGCCGGCCGGCGCCGGCCGCGCCCGGTACGCCATACCGGGAGCCCGGCACCGGCCGACGGAAGCCCCATGCATTTGTCTTTGATCACTGCAGAAGGGGAAGCCATGACAGCGACGACCGACGGAAGTACCGGGGCCCTGCCGCCCCGGTCCCCTTCGGCCAGCGATGCCACCGCTGAGAACACCGGCCAGGCCCTCCAGGGCCCGCCCCCGGCGTCCGGTGACGTGACGGGCGCGGCGCGGCAGGCGACCGCCCGGGCCACCGCACACCTCCTCTCCCTCCAGGACCCCGCGGGCTGGTGGAAGGGCGACCTCGACACCAATGTGACGATGGACGCCGAGGACCTGATGCTCCGCCAGTTCCTGGGCATCAGGGACGCGAGGACCACCGAGGCCGCCGCCCGCTACATCCGCGGCGAGCAGCGGGACGACGGCACCTGGGCCACCTTCCACGGCGGGCCCGGCGAGCTGTCCACCACGATCGAGGGCTACGTCGCGCTCCGCCTGGCGGGCGACGCGCCCGACGCGCCCCACATGGCCAAGGCGTCCGCCTGGATCCGCGACCGCGGCGGGGTCGCCGCCTCCCGCGTCTTCACCCGCATCTGGCTGGCCCTCTTCGGCTGGTGGAAGTGGGAGGACCTGCCCGACCTGCCGCCGGAGCTCATCGCCCTCCCGAAGTGGGTCCCGCTCAACATCTACGACTTCGGCTGCTGGGCCCGGCAGACCATCGTCCCGCTGACGATCGTCTCCGCCCACCGGCCCGTACGCCCCGCGCCGTTCGCCCTCGACGAGCTGCACACCGACCCGCGGAACCCGAACCCGCCGCGGCCGCTCGCCCCCGCCACCACCTGGGACGGCCTCTTCCAGCGCCTGGACAAGGCGCTGCACCTGTACCACAAGGTCGCTCCGCGCAGGCTGCGCCGCAGCGCCATGCGTACCGCGGCCCGCTGGATCATCGAGCGGCAGGAGAACGACGGCTGCTGGGGCGGCATCCAGCCCCCGGCGGTCTACTCGGTCATCGCCCTGCACCTGCTGGGCTACGACCTGGACCACCCCGTGCTCCGCGAGGGCCTGGCCTCCCTGGACCGCTTCGCCGTCTGGCGCGAGGACGGTCACGGTGCTCCCGTCCGCATGATCGAGGCGTGCCAGTCCCCGGTCTGGGACACCTGCCTCGCCACCATCGCGCTCGCCGACGCCGGTCTGCCCCGGGACCACCCGCAGCTCGTCAAGGCCGCCGACTGGCTGCTCGACGAGCAGATCGACCGGCCCGGCGACTGGACCGTGCGCAGGCCGACGCTCCCCTCGGGCGGCTGGGCGTTCGAGTTCGAGAACGACAACTACCCGGACATCGACGACACCGCCGAGGTCGTCCTCGCCCTGCGCCGCGTCGAGCACCCCGACCCGCAGCGCGTCGAGGACGCCGTACGCCGCGCCGTGCGCTGGAGCCTCGGCATGCAGTCGAAGAACGGCGCCTGGGCCGCCTTCGACGCCGACAACACCAGCCCCTTTCCCGACCGGCTGCCGTTCTGCGACTTCGGCGAGGTCATCGACCCGCCGTCGGCCGACGTCACCGCGCATGTCGTGGAGATGGCGGCGGACGTCGGCTCCACCCACGACCCGCGCGTCCGGCGCGGCATCGAATGGCTGCTCGCCGAGCAGGACCCGACCGGCGCGTGGTTCGGCCGCTGGGGAACGAACTACGTCTACGGCACCGGTTCCGTGCTGCCCGCGCTGACCGCGGCCGGTCTCCCGGTCTCGCACCCCGCGATCCGCCGCGCCGTCAGCTGGCTGGAGTCGGTGCAGAACGAGGACGGCGGCTGGGGCGAGGACCAGCGCTCGTACCAGGACCGGGACTGGATCGGGCGCGGCGCCTCCACCGCCTCGCAGACCGGCTGGGCGCTGATGGCACTGCTCGCGGCCGGCGAGCGGGACAGCAAGGCCGTCGAGCGGGGCGTCGCGTACCTCGCCGCCACGCAGCGCCCCGACGGCTCCTGGGACGAGCCGTACTTCACCGGCACCGGCTTCCCCTGGGACTTCTCGATCAACTACCACCTCTACCGGCAGGTCTTCCCGCTCACGGCCCTGGGCCGCTATCTGGGCGGCGGTCCGGCCGGTGCTGTGCCGGGGGCCTAGATGACCGCCCCGGACGGCCCGGTTCCGGGCCCGCCGCCACCGCTGCTGGTCGCCTGCGCGCTCGGCATCGAGCGCCTCGCGCTGCGCGGCGGCCCGGCCGCGACCGTGCTGCGTACGGGCATGGGCCCGCAGGCGGCGGAGCGGGCCGTCGGCGCCGCGCTCGGCGCCGGCTCGCCCACCGCTGCCTCGCCCGTCGTCGCCAGCGGCTTCTGCGCCGGCCTCGCGCCGGGCATGCGCCCCGGTGACGTGGTCGTCGCGGAAGCCACCCGTGAGCACCAGCCGGACCGCCCGGAGAGCGTCTGCCGCGACAACGCGCCGCTCCTCGCGGCCCTGAAGGAGCGCGGCCTGACCGTGCACCGGGGCCTGCTGCTCGGCAGCGACCACGTCGTACGCGGCACCGAGCGGGCCGCGCTGCACGCCGCCGGAGCGGTCGCGGTGGACATGGAGTCCGCCGCGACCCTGGGCAGCGCGCTACGGGCCGGGCCCCGCCCCGTTGCGGCCGTCCGGGTGGTCGTGGACGCTCCAGAGCATGAACTCGTCCGTATCGGCACGATACGCGGGGGAATATCTGCCTTCCGCGTCTTGCGTGCCGTCCTTCCCGTTTTCTTTGAATGGCACCGTTCTTTGCTGCTCCCCAGGAGGTGAGCCAGATGGCCATGCCACTCCGTCAGACCATCAGGGTCGGGACCTATCTCTTTGAACAGAAAATGCTCCGGCGGCGTGCGAAGTTCCCGCTCATCGTCGAACTGGAGCCGCTGTACGCGTGCAACCTCGCGTGCGAGGGCTGCGGAAAGATCCAGCACCCGGCCGGCGTGCTGAAGCAGCGGATGCCGGTCGCCCAGGCGGTCGGCGCCGTCCTGGAATCCGGCGCCCCGATGGTCTCCATCGCCGGCGGCGAGCCCCTGATGCACCCGCAGATCGACGAGATCGTGCGCCAGCTGGTCGACCGGAAGAAGTATGTCTTCCTGTGCACCAACGCCATGCTGCTGCGCAAGAAGATGGACAAGTTCACTCCGTCGCCGTACTTCGCCTTCGCGGTGCACATCGACGGGATGCGCGAGCGGCACGACGAGTCCGTGGCCAAGGAAGGCGTCTTCGACGAGGCCGTGGAGGCGATCAAGGAGGCCAAGCGGCGCGGCTTCCGGGTCACCACCAACTCCACCTTCTTCAACACCGACACCCCGCAGACCATCATCGAGGTGCTCAACTTCCTCAACGACGACCTCAAGGTCGACGAGATGATGCTGTCGCCCGCCTACGCCTACGAGAAGGCCCCCGACCAGGAGCACTTCCTGGGCGTCGAGCAGACCAGGGAGCTGTTCAAGAAGGCGTTCGCCGGCGGCAACCGGCGCCGCTGGCGGCTCAACCACAGCCCGCTCTTCCTGGACTTCCTGGAGGGCAAGGCGGACTTCCCCTGCACCGCCTGGGCGATCCCGAACTACTCCCTGTTCGGCTGGCAGCGCCCCTGCTACCTGATGAGCGACGGGTACGTCCCCACGTACCGGCAGCTGATCGAGGAGACGGACTGGGACAAGTACGGCCGCGGCAAGGATCCGCGCTGCGCCAACTGCATGGCGCACTGCGGCTACGAGCCCACCGCCGTCCTGGCGACCATGGGCTCCCTGAAGGAGTCGCTGCGCGCCGCCCGTGAGACCGTCGCCGGAAGCAGCAGGTGACGTCATGACCATTGGTGAGCCTGTCGCACTGGGGCTCCCCGAGGTCCCGGCCCGGCCCCTGGCCGTCCGGCGCGTCTCGCGCCGGATCCAGGTCGGGCCGGTGGCCGTCGGCGGGGATGCGCCGGTGTCGGTGCAGTCGATGACGACGACGCGTACGGCGGACATCGGGGCGACGCTGCAGCAGATCGCGGAGCTGACGGCGTCGGGCTGTCAGATCGTGCGGGTGGCGTGTCCGACGCAGGACGACGCGGATGCGCTGCCGATCATTGCGAAGAAGTCGCAGATCCCGGTGATCGCCGATATTCACTTCCAGCCGAAGTACGTGTTCGCGGCGATCGATGCGGGCTGTGCGGCGGTGCGGGTGAACCCGGGCAACATCAAGCAGTTCGACGACAAGGTCAAGGAGATCGCCAAGGCGGCCTCGGACGCCGGCACGCCGATCCGGATCGGGGTGAACGCGGGGTCGCTGGACCGTCGGCTGCTGCAGAAGTACGGCAAGGCCACTCCCGAGGCGCTGGTGGAGTCGGCGCTGTGGGAGGCGTCGCTGTTCGAGGAGCACGGGTTCCGGGACATCAAGATCTCGGTGAAGCACAACGATCCGGTGGTGATGGTCAACGCCTATCGGCAGCTGGCCGCGCAGTGCGACTATCCGCTGCACCTGGGGGTGACCGAGGCGGGTCCGGCGTTCCAGGGGACGATCAAGTCGGCGGTGGCCTTCGGGGCGCTGCTGAGCGAGGGGATCGGGGACACGATCCGGGTGTCGCTGTCGGCGCCGCCGGCGGAGGAGGTCAAGGTCGGTATCTCCATTCTGGAGTCGCTGAATCTGCGGCAGCGGCGGCTGGAGATCGTCTCGTGTCCGTCGTGCGGGCGGGCGCAGGTGGATGTGTACAAGCTGGCCGAGGAGGTCACCGCGGGGCTGGACGGCATGGAGGTGCCGCTGCGGGTCGCGGTGATGGGCTGTGTGGTCAACGGTCCGGGTGAGGCCCGTGAGGCGGACCTGGGGGTGGCCTCCGGTAACGGCAAGGGGCAGATCTTCGTGAAGGGTGAGGTCATCAAGACCGTGCCGGAGTCGAAGATCGTGGAGACCCTCATCGAGGAAGCCATGAAGATCGCCGAACGCATGGCGGCTGAGGGAGCGGCGACCGGCGCACCGGACGTCACCGTCGGCTGAACGAACCCCGACGGCTCCGTCGGACGGACAAAGAGGAGGGGGACCCAGCATGTCGATGCTCGAATACATCCGGGAACCGCAGGACCTCAAGGAGGTGCCGGCGGACCGCCTCGCCGAACTGGCCTCGGAGATCCGCCAGTTCCTCATCCAGGCCGTGGCCCGCACCGGCGGGCACCTCGGGCCCAACCTGGGGGTGGTCGAGCTGACCATCGCCCTGCACCGGGTCTTCGACTCACCCGCCGACCGCATCCTGTGGGACACCGGGCACCAGTCGTACGTCCACAAGATCCTGACCGGCCGGCAGGACTTCTCCAAGCTCCGCGGCAAGGGCGGCCTGTCCGGCTACCCCTCGCGCGAGGAGTCCGTCCACGACGTCATCGAGAACTCCCACGCCTCCACCGTCCTCGGCTGGGCCGACGGCCTGGCCAAGGCCAACCAGGTACTGGGGAAGCGCGACCACGTCGTCGCGGTCATCGGGGACGGTGCGCTCACCGGTGGCATGGCCTGGGAGGCGCTCAACAACATCGCGGCCGACGACCGGCCCCTGATCATCGTCGTCAACGACAACGAACGCTCCTACGCGCCCACCATCGGCGGCCTGGCCGACCACCTCGCCACGCTCCGTACGACCGACGGTTATGAACGCTTCCTTTCCTGGGGCAAGGACGTCCTGCACCGCACGCCGGTCGTCGGCAGGCCGCTGTATGAATCACTGCACGGCGCGAAGAAGGGCTTCAAGGACGCCTTCGCGCCCCAGGGCATGTTCGAGGACCTGGGCCTGAAGTACATCGGCCCGATCGACGGCCACGACATCGAGGCGGTGGAGTCCGCGCTGCGCCGCGCCGCCCGCTTCCACGGCCCCGTACTGGTGCACTGCCTCACGGAGAAGGGCCGCGGTTACCAGCCGGCCCTGGAGGACGAGGCCGACCGCTTTCATACGGTCGGCGTGATGGACCCGTTCACGTGCGAGCCGGTCACCCCGCCCGGCGCGCCGTCCTGGACCTCCGTCTTCGGCGACGAGATGGTCCGTATCGGGGCCGAGCGGCCGGACGTGGTGGCGGTCACCGCGGCCATGCTGCAGCCGGTGGGCCTGGGGAAGTTCGCCGAGGCGTACCCGGACCGGATCTGGGACGTGGGCATCGCCGAACAGCACGCCGCCGTCTCGGCGGCCGGCCTGGCCACCGGCGGCCTGCACCCGGTCTTCGCGGTCTACGCCACCTTCCTCAACCGCGCCTTCGACCAGGTCCTCATGGACGTCGCGCTGCACAGGTGCGGGGTGACCTTCGTACTGGACCGGGCCGGCGTCACCGGCACCGACGGGCCCAGCCACAACGGCATGTGGGACATGTCCGTCCTCCAGGTCGTGCCGGGACTGCGGATCGCCGCGCCGCGCGACGCCGACCAGCTCCGCGCCCAGCTGCGGGAGGCCGTCGCCGTCGACGACGCGCCGACCGTCGTGCGCTACCCCAAGGAGACCGTCGGCCCCGCGATCCCCGCGCTGGGACGCGCCGGGGGAGTGGACGTCCTCGCCCGCGGCGACCGGGAGGACGTGCTGCTCGTCGCGGTCGGCGTGATGGCGCCGGTCTGCCTGGCGGCGGCGGAGCTGCTCGCGGCGCGCGGCATCGGCACCACCGTGATCGACCCCCGCTGGGTCAAGCCGGTCGACCCGGAGATCCCGCGGCTGGCCGCCCGGCACGCCGCGGTGGCCGTCGTGGAGGACAGCAGCCGTACCGGCGGCGTCGGCGCGGCGGTGGGCCAGGCGCTGCGCGACGCCGACGTGGACCTGCCGCTGCGGACCTTCGGCATCCCCGAGCAGTTCCTCGCGCACGCCAAGCGCGGCGAAGTGCTGGCCGACATCGGGCTGACGCCGGCGGAGATCGCGGGCCGCATCGCCGAGAGCCTGCCCCGTACGGACGGCGCGGCCGTCGCGGCCGTCAAGGAGACCAACGACGCATGACCGGATTCGACCTCACCAAGCTGCTCGCCGAGCGCGGCGGCGAACGCTACGACCTGCACGCCAGGCACCTCAACCACCAGCTCCCGCGGATGCTGCACACCATCGGCTTCGACAAGGTCTACGAGCGGGCCGAAGGCGCGTACTTCTGGGACGACCAGGGCCAGGAGTACCTGGACATGCTCGCCGGGTTCGGCGTGATGGGTCTCGGCCGGCACCACCCCGTGGTCCGGCAGGCGCTCCACGACGTACTGGACGCGGACCTCGCCGACCTCACCCGCTTCGACTGCCCGCCGCTGCCCGGCCTGCTCGCCGAGAAGCTGCTCCGGTACGCGCCGCACCTGGACCGGGTCTTCTTCGGGAACAGCGGTACGGAGGCCGTGGAGACGGCGCTGAAGTTCGCCCGGTACACGACCGGCAGACCGCGCGTCCTGTACTGCACGCACGCCTTCCACGGCCTGACCACGGGCTCGCTCTCGGTCAACGGCGAGGCCGGCTTCCGCGACGGCTTCGCGCCGCTGCTGCCGGACACCGCGATCGGGATGGGTGACCTGGACGCGCTGGAGCGGGAGCTGAAGCGCGGCGACGTGGCGGCGTTCGTCGTGGAGCCGATCCAGGGCAAGGGCGTGCACCCGGCACCGCCGGGCTTCCTGCGGGCCGCGCAGGAGCTGCTGCACAAGCACAAGGCGCTGCTGATCGCCGACGAGGTGCAGACCGGGCTCGGCCGGACCGGCGACTTCTTCGCGTACCAGCACGAGCCCGGGGTGGAACCGGACCTGGTCTGCGTGGCCAAGGCGCTGTCCGGCGGCTACGTCCCCGTCGGCGCCACGCTCGGCAAGGAGTCGGTCTTCAAGAAGGTCTACTCCTCGATGGACCGGGTGCTGGTGCACTCCGCCAGCTTCGGGTCCAACGCGCAGGCGATGGCCGCGGGGCTGGCCGTCCTCACGGTCATGGAGGACGAGGGGATCCTCGCCGGGGTGCGGTCGACGGGCGAGCTGCTGCGGACCCGCCTGACCGAGCTGATCCCGAAGTACGAGCTGCTGCACGACGTGCGGGGCCGCGGCCTGATGGTCGGCATCGAGTTCGGCCGCCCGAGGTCGCTGGGGCTGCGCGGCCGCTGGACGATGCTCCAGGCGGCGCGCAAGGGACTGTTCGCGCAGATGGTCGTGGTGCCGCTGCTCCAGCGGCACCGCATCCTCACCCAGGTCTCCGGTGATCACCTGGAGGTCATCAAGCTGATCCCGCCGCTGATCATCGGGGAGCCGGAGGTGGAGCGGTTCGTCGCGGCGTTCACGGCCGTCATGGACGACGCCCACGCGGGCGGCGGGCTGATCTGGGACTTCGGGCGGACGCTGGTCAGGCAGGCGATGGCCGACCGCTGAGGCCGTACGCGGTCACGGCGGGGCCCCGGCCCGTACAGGACGGGCCGGGGCCCCCTTGTGTGTGCCGTGCCGAGGAGGCTCAGTCCTCCAGCAGGCGGTCCCGCAGCCGGCCGCGGGTCTCGGGGGTGAGCTTCAGGCCCTCGGTGAGGTACGCCTCGGTGGAGCCCCAGGTGGTCTCGATGGTGTCGAAGGCGGCGTGCAGGTATTCCGCGCGGGCGTCGAAGAGCGGCGCCAGCAGGGCCATGACCTCCTCGGACATGCCGGCCGCCGAGCGGTCGGAGCGGCGCACCTTGTACCGGCGGCGCGGGTCGTTGGACTCCAGGTAGTCCGCCTCGATGGCCTCGCGGTCGACGCCCACGGCGAGCAGCGTGACCGCGATGGACAGGCCCGCACGGTCCTTGCCGGCCGCGCAGTGCATGAGGGCGGGCACGCTCTCCTCGGCGAGGGAGTGCAGCACGCGGCTGTGGTCGGCGGTGCGGGTCGAGATGATGTGCCGGTACGTGCGGGCCATCCGGCCGGCCGCCTGGCCGTCGCCCAGCGCGGCGCGCAGCTGGTCCAGCTCGCCGTCGCGCACCATCGCCCAGAACTCCGCGCCGTCGGCCGGGTCGGTCAGCGGGATGTTGACGTGGCGCACGCCGGGCAGGGTGACGTCCGGGCCTTCGAGCTTGATGTCGGCGGCGTTGCGGAAGTCGAAGATGGTGTGCAGCCCGAGGGTGCCCAGGAAGGCGGCGTCCGCCTCCGTGGCGTGCGCCAGGTGGCCGCTGCGGAAGAGCCGTCCGTGCCGCACCCGCCGCCCGTCGACCGTCGGGAGCCCGCCGACGTCGCGGAAGTTGCGCACCTCCGCGAGCAGGGGCTCGGTCGGCTGGACTCGCGGCGGCTGCTGCGTCGTCACGGGCGCGCTCCTTTGACGTCGGCCGCCGACGCTGCTCGTCGGCGAGCGGGCTGTTCCGACCATACGGCACTGGTGCAATAGGCAACTAGCTCGTCCGGCCACTGATCCCGACCGTATGACGTCGCCATTCCGCCGTTCGGCGCCTACTCGGCGCCGGTATGTGGTCGCTCGGCGCTCATCCGGGCCCGTGACGGGCGTTCGCTCTTATTCCGACTTGGGCAGAATTTGACTGAGTGGCAATCATCACCTGTCGTCAACCCCTGGTTACGATGGCGTAGGTCACGCCCGAAGGTGAAGTATGTCCTGACGTGGCAGAGGATTCGAAGAAGATAAGCAGCAGCGAAGCTGGCTCGATCGGGTCGTACGCAGCCGTCGGGGACAGCTTCACCGAAGGCGTCGGCGACCCCGGCCCGGACGGCACGTTCATCGGCTGGGCCGACCGGCTCGCGGTTCTGCTCTCCGACCGACGCCCGGAGCACGACTTCCGGTACGCCAACCTCGCCGTACGGGGCCGGCTCCTGGACCCGATCGTCGCCGAGCAGGTCCCGCGCGCCAAGGAGCTGGGCCCGGACCTGGTGACCTTCTGTGCCGGCGGCAACGACATCCTGCGGCCCGGCTCGGACCCGGACGCCGTCGCCGAGCGCTACGCCGCCGCCGTCGCCGACCTCAAGGAGTCGGTGGGCACGGTCCTGCTCTGCACCGGCTTCGACACCCGTGACATCCCCGTGCTCAAGCACCTGCGCGGCAAGATCGCGACGTACACCGCCCACGTCCGGGCCATCGCCGACCGGTACGACTGCCCGGTCCTGGACCTGTGGTCGCTGCGGTCCGTGCAGGACCGCCGCGCCTGGAGCGACGACCGGCTGCATCTCTCGCCCGACGGCCACACCCGGGTGGCGCTCCGTGCGGCCCAGGTCCTCGGCCTGGACGTACCGGCCGACCCCGACCAGGCCTGGCCCCCGGAGACCGCACGCTCGGCGGCGGTCGCCCGCCGCGAGACCATCCACTGGGCGCGCGAACACCTCGTGCCGTGGATCGGGCGGCGGCTGCGCGGCGAGTCCTCGGGCGACCACGTCACGGCCAAGCGGCCCGAGCTGGCACTGCTGGCGGGCGACACCGCGCTCGCCGGTGCGGTCGTCCCGCCGCGGTCCGCTGACGACGCCCCGTCGGTGGCGTCCCGCCGGGCCGGCTGATACCCGGGATCGGCTGGTCCGCGCGAGACCGGCTAGTACGCGAGATCGGCCCAGACGACCCGGCCCCGGCCGGTGCCGTCGGGCCGTACGCCCCAGTCCTCGGAGACGGCGCCGACCAGCAGCAGGCCGCGCCCGCACTCCCGGTCCGTACTGCGCGGCTGCGCCTGCGGCCGGGAGTCGCCGTGTCCCTGGTCGGTGACCGCCACGCGCAGCCGTGCGCCGCCGAGGGTCAGCTCGCAGTGGACCCACTCGCTGTCGGTGTGCCGCACGGCGTTGGTGAACAGCTCCGAGACCACCAGCTCGGCGTCGTCGCGCACCTGCTCGACGGCGCCCCATTCCCGCAGCGCGGCGGTGACTCTTCGGCGGGCCTCCGGGACGGAGGTGCGCAGCGCCGGCAATTGGAAGGCGTCGCTGAGGAGTTCGACGGCGACGCCGCCGCATCCCCTTAACGATGCCGCGTTGTGGGAGGAAGGCACTCCGCAACTATGTGCGATGTTGGACAACCTTGGCAAGGATCAATCTGCAAATTGCAGAATCGACATCGCAGTCTGTTCGCACTTCTGATGGCATGACACACTGCTGACCACGGAACTCAGTTGGAGGAGATCACAAGTGGTGGACGCACGGTCGGGCGGCGCTCCGACCGTCCTGCGGGTTGTCCTCGGCAAGAGGCTGCAGGACCTTCGCGAGAAGGCCGGACTCACCTTCGAACAGGCCGCCGACGCCCTGGACGTCACGCACGCGACCGTTCGCCGCATGGAGAAGGCCGAGGTAGGCCTCAAGATCCCGTACGTGGAGAAGCTGCTCGCCACCTACGGCGTCACCGACACCGAGGAGAGCGAGACCTTCATCGCGCTCGCCCGGGAGGCCAACCGCCCCGGCTGGTGGCACCGCTTCCGGGACGTCCTGCCCGACTGGTTCAGCGCGTACGTCAGCCTGGAGAGCGCCGCCAACCTCATCCGCGCCTACCAGCCGCACTACGTACCGGGGCTGCTGCAGACCGAGGGCTACGCGCGCGCCGTGCTGCACGCCGGCATGCCGCACGCCGCCCAGGAGGAGATCGACCGCTCCGTCGACCTGCGCATGGCACGCCAGTCGCTGCTCAGCCGCGACAACGCCCCCATGCTGTGGATGGTCCTGGACGAGACGGTGCTGCGCCGCCCGGTCGGCGGCCCCGAGGTCATGCGCGCGCAGCTCGACCGGCTGATCGAAGCCACCGAACTGCCCAACGTCCGGCTGCAGATCATCCCGTTCGCCACCGGCCCGCACCCCGCCATGTACGGGCCGTTCCACATCTTCCGGTTCCCCATCCCGGAACTGCCCGACATCGCGTACGCGGAGAGCCTGGTCGGCGCCGTGTACTTCGACCAGCGCGGCGATGTCTCGCAGTTCCTGGAGGCGCTGGACCGGATGTGCGCGCAGGCCGCGCCCGCACACCGCACCGCAGCCCTTCTGAGTGGCTTTCGCAAGGAGATCTGAACCATGGATCGCATACGCATCTACAACGGCATGCCCGCCAGCGAACTGGGCAGCGAAGGCTGGCACAAGCCGTGGAGCGGCGGCAACGGCGGCGAGTGCGTCGAGGCGATGAGACTGCAGGACGGCCGGGTGGCGCTCCGCCAGTCCACCGATCCCAACGGCCCCGCGCTGATCTACACCCACGGCGAGATCGAGAGCTTCATCCGGGGCGCGAAGGCCGGCGAGGCCGACTTCCTGCTGCACGCGGCGCCCTGCGGATGCGGAGAGATGAGGACGGCGTGAGCGACATCGTTTTCCCGGCGCACGGCGATCCCGCGGCGGACCGCGGTTTCGCCGCCGAGGAGATCGACACCAGCAGGCCGCACCCGGCCCGGATGTACGACTACTACCTCGGCGGCTGGGACAACTACGAGGTCGACCGCGAGGCCGCCGACCAGGTGATCCGCGTGCACCCGCAGGTCCGCGACAGCGCCCGCGCCAACCGCGCGTTCATGCGGCGCGCCGTCCGGGACGCGGCGGACAGCGGCATCCGGCAGTTCCTCGACCTCGGCACCGGCATCCCCACCTCGCCCAGCACCCACGAGGTGGCCCGTGAGAGCGCGCCGGACGCGCGGGTGGTCTACGCCGACAACGACCCGATCGTCGCCACCCACGCCGACGCCCGGCTCACCGCGGCGCCCGGCACCGGTTTCGTCCTCGGTGACGTACGCGAGCCCGCCGCGCTGCTGGCAGCCCCGGCGGTCCACCGGCTGATCGACTTCGGGCAGCCGGTGGCCGTACTGCTCGTCGCCGTACTGCACTTCCTGCGCGACGACGAGGACCCGGCCGGCGTGGTCACCGCGCTCGCGGACGCACTGCCCGCCGGCAGCCGGCTGATCCTCTCGCACGCCACCGGCGAGCCGTACGAGGAGTACGCGGAGGGCCGTACGGACGAGGTGGCGCGGGACGGTGTCCTGGACGTCTACAAGAACGCCACAGCCACGCTCAACCTCCGTGACAAGGCCGCGATCCAGCGGCTCTTCGGCCCGTTCCGGCTCCAGGAGCCCGGCGTCGTACGGGTCCCGCTGTGGCGCCCGGACGGCCCCGTGCCCACCGCCGAGGAGATCAACAACACGATCTTCTACGGCGGAGTGGGCATCAAGGAGTGAAGCTCACAGGCTGAGGCTCACGGGGTGCGGCTCACGGAAGTGAAGTTCACGAGGTGAGCGAGGGGGCCCGCAGCTCAGCGGCGGGCTCCTCCTCTTCCGCCGCTGCCGCGAGCAGTTCGTCCGCCGAGATGAGCGCCGTGTGCGTGCCCTCCGACGTACAGGCGTGCGCGCCGGCGAGCGTCCCCAGGCGGGCGCACTCCTCCAGGTCGCGCCCGGCCAGCCGGCCGTGCAGGAAGCCGCACACGAACGCGTCGCCCGCGCCGTTGCTGTCCACCACCGGCGCCGACGGCACGGCCGCGGGGACGTGCCGCGGGGTGGAGTCGTCCGGGGTGAGCAGGTACGCGCCGCCGGCGCCCGCCGTGGCGATCACCGCCTCGGCGCGGCCCTCCCGCAGGATCTCCCGCATCACCGCGCCGATCCGCTCCCCGGCGCCGGCCGCACTGAGGAACACCAGATCCGACCGGAGCGCGAACTCCCGGTGGTGGTCGGCGAGCCCGTCCCAGTCGTGCAGATCGGTGGAGACGGGGACGCCCAGCTCCTGGATGTCGTCGTACAGGAACCGGGCGAAGTGCATGATCGACAGGTGCACATGCCGCGTCCTGCGGAGGTACGGGAAGTAGTGCTCGGGCGGCATCCGCAGGTCGAGCGGGTCCCGGCCGTCGTAGAAGGACGTGCGGCGGCCGTCCGGGGAGACGAGGTTCACCGCGCGGCGCGTCCCGTGCGGGGAGATCATCGGATCGAAGTCGACGCCGGTGCCCCGCAGCCGCTCCCTGACCAGCTCACCCTCGTGGTCCGCGCCGATGAAGTCCACGAACGCGGTGGACAGCCCGAGCGCCGCACAGCCCAGCGCGACGCCCGTACCCGTATGCCCGGCCCACTCCCGGATCGGCGGTACGGCGAAGGAGTCGGCCTGCGGTACCGGCAGCGCGCCGACCCGGACGATCGTGTCCACACCCGATCCACCGACGACCAGCACGTCGTACGGCTGGGTCGGCCGGGTGTCCTGCTGGAATCCCTGCTGGAATGTCACAAGTGTCCTTGAATCCCTGGCTGGTGAGACCGATGACGGCCCATCGGGAGCCGCTCCGGGGAGTGTAGACGCCACGCACCCCGCACAACGGCAAGTGACCACCCCGTCACTCCCCGGGACGTTCTCCGCGCCCCCGCCACCACCGCTTTCCGGACAGCTCCCGCCCCGCACCCGCCCCACCCGGCCCGTCCCGCGCCCCGTGCCCCGGCGTGCCGCTCAGCTCGTGGTGCCCGCGCCCGCCCCGCGCCGGCCACGGCTCCACTTGGCCGATACCCGACGCCCCGCCGGACCGGGTGATGATGGAGGCATGGAGGGCGAAGCGGACGGACTGTTCCCACCCGAGGCGTTCCCGCGCGAGCGGACGGAGCCGGCACCCGGCGCGGTGCACGTACCGGACTGGCTGGACGCGGGGGAGCAGCGGGAACTGCTGGCGGCGTGCCGGGACTGGGCCAGGCCGCCGGCCGGACTGCGGACCGTACGGACCCCGGGCGGCGGCGTGATGTCCGTCCGGCAGGTGTGCCTCGGACGGCACTGGAGCGCGGTGCCCCGCTGCCCGTACTGCCGCCGCGCGGTCCGGCACAACCCCGGCTGCCCGGGCCGGCACTCCTACCCGTACGCCTACTCCCGCACCGTCGTCGACGGCGACGGCGCACCCGTGAAGCCCTTCCCCGGACGGCTCCGCACGCTCGCCGGCCGGGCACTGCGCGCGGCGTACGGCAGCGGGGCCGACGCGGCACCGTACGCGCCCGACGCGCCGTACGACATCGCCCTGGTCAACTTCTACGACGACACCGCCCGGATGGGCATGCACCAGGACATCGACGAGGACTCCGGCGCGCCCGTCGTCTCCCTCAGCCTCGGCGACACCTGCCTCTTCCGCTTCGGCAACACCGAGACCCGCAACCGCCCCTGGACCGACGTCGAACTGCGCAGCGGCGACCTCTTCGTCTTCGGCGGCCCCTCCCGACGGGCGTACCACGGCGTCCCCCGCACCAGCCCCGGCACGGCTCCCGCGGCACTCGGCCTGAAGGGCCGCGTGAACCTCACCCTCCGCGTCGGCGGTCTCGGCCACCCGGCCGCAGGCCCCTGAAAAACCGCATGCGCACCCACCGCGCCCGGCGGCACGCTGACCTATGGACTGGACGACGACACACGACCTCGACGCCTTTCTGGCCACGGCGGGCGACTTCCTGCGGACCCGCCCCGACGAGCACACGCAGCTGCTCAGCGTCACCGCCACGCTGGCCGCCTCGGGCCCGGCGGCCTACGGCGACCGGCCACCCCGGTACGGCTGGTGGCAGGGCCCGGACGGCCGCGTCGACGGCGCGTACGCATGGACCCCGCCCCGCCCGCCCCTGCTCTCCCCGATGCCGGACCGGGCGGCCGCCGCCCTCCTTGACGTCCTCGCCGCCGGACCGCTGCCGGTCGGCGGGGTCAACGGCACCCGGGCCGCCGCCGACGCCTTCACCGCGGCCTGGCAGCACCGCACGGGCCGCGCCGCCCGCCTCCGCACGCACCTCCGGCTCTACCGGCTGGAGAAGCTGACCCCGCCCGACCCGGAGCCGCGCGGCCGGGCCCGCACCGCCACCGCCGCCGACCGGGCGCTGCTGGTGGACTGGTGGGGCGAGTTCGCCCGTGAGAGCGGCGGCGAGCCGCACGGACACGCCGGCTCCGTCGACGACCGGCTCACCTACGGCGGGCTCACGCTCTGGGAGGACGGCGGCCGCCCGGCGGCCTTCGCGGGCGTCTCGCGCACCGTCGGCGGCATGGCCAAGGTCGGGCCCGTCCACACCCCGCCCGCGCTGCGCCGCAACGGCTACGCGGCGGGCGTCACCGCCGCCGTGTCCCGCGGCGCGCTCGCGGCGGGCGCCGGGCAGGTGCTCCTCTTCGCCGACGCCGCGAACCGCACCAGCACCGCCCTGTACGAGCGGCTCGGCTACCGCCGGGCCGGCGACCACCGCCGGTACGACTTCCCGCCGGCCCCCTGAGGACCGGACGGCACGCCCGGCTCATCCTCGCCACGCGTCGTCCCGCGTTCTGTGGGTACCCCTCACCCGTCCGGCGGTACGCGGAATGCCCGGGCCGGTCGCGCGGTTGTCCGTCGAGGGTGATGGTGTTGTGTCCGGGCGGTGCGGCACCGCGGTCGTCGTCGTCCGCCGGGCCCGCACTTTCCGTCGACCGTCCCGAACCTGGAGGTGTCGTGACCGCTCCCCGCTCTTGGCGTATGAGTTCCGGCTCGTGGCGCACCGCCGCTTTCGGCGCCGTGCCCACAGGAGAGCGGCTGGCCAGGATCCGCCGCTCCCCGCAGTTCGTGGACGGACAGTTCCGCAACCCGGTCGCCACCCGGCAGCTCCGTCAGGGCCAGACCCTGCCGATGGTCCGTACGCAGCTCAACCGGGACGGCAGGCTGCGCCGGGCCCCCGTGGGCGAGATCCCCGTCCACCGGCCGACCGCGGCCGACTGGGGACGGCCGCCCGCCTCCGGGCTGCGCATCACCTGGATGGGCCATTCGAGCGTGCTGGCGGAGATCGACGGACAGCGGGTGCTCTTCGACCCGGTGTGGGGCGAGCGGTGCTCCCCGTTCACCTGGGTCGGCCCCCGGCGGCTGCACCCGGCGCCGGTACCCCTGACGGAGCTGGCACCGGTCGACGCCGTCGTGATCTCGCACGACCACTACGACCACCTCGACATGCCCACCGTCCAGCAGCTGATCGCCACCGGAACCGCCTTCGTGGTGCCGCTCGGCATCGGCGCCGACCTGGAGTACTGGGGCGTCCCGCCGGAGCGCATCACCGAGCTGGACTGGCACGAGTCGACCCGGGTGGGCGAGCTGACGCTGACCGCCACCCCGGCGCAGCACTTCTGCGGGCGCGGGCTGCGCGGCCCGCAGCACACCCTGTGGGCGTCCTGGGTGGTCGCCGGGCCCGAGCACCGCGTCTACCACAGCGGCGACACCGGCTACTTCGGCGGCTTCGCCGAGATCGGGCAGGCGCACGGCCCGTTCGACCTCACCATGATCCAGATCGGTGCGTACAGCGAGGAGTTCTGGCCGGACATCCACATGACGCCCGAGGAGGGCCTGCGCGCCCACCTCGACCTCGGCGGCGGCCGCCCCGCCGGTGTCCTGCTGCCGATCCACTGGGGCACCTTCAACCTCGCGCCGCATCCGTGGGCGGAGCCGGCGGAGCGTACGGCCGCGGCCGCCGTGGCGGCCGGCGCGAAGCTCGCGGCACCGGTCCCCGGCAAGCCGTTCGAGCCCGCGGACGAGTTCACCGTGGAGCCCTGGTGGCGGGCCGTCGCCGTACCGCCCGCGCACGGCTGGCCGTGCTGGCCGCCGAAGGGACCCGCGGCGATGGCGAGCGGAGCGGGCAGTGCCCCGGCCACGGGGGAATGACCCCGGAACCGGAAGGGAAGAAAAACCCGGCAGCAGAACGGCAGTTCGTGCCCTTCGTACGGTCGTGCGAGCAACTGCCCCTCAGGGAGGTGGCGCGGGGTAGCGAAACCCCGAAGTGCGTCTGATCCGCCCTCCCGCAACAACTAGCGTGCGTGCTCCGCGAACCGCCGACGGCCGATCCGGAGGGCGCCGATGCCTGCTGCATTTCCCCAGGGGACGGGGACAGACGTGCCCCAGGACACCCCCGAATCCCACGGGACCAGGGGGACCAGGGGAATGGTTCCCGCACCGCTGCCCGGACGGCGGCGGGATCGCGAAGGCGCCCGGCACAGCCGCGTACCCCTCCGCGAGACGGCCGCCGACTCCGTCATACGCGTCCGCCTCGTCCGCCTCGCGGCCGTGCCCTGCCTGCTCGTCGCCGCGACCTGCTCCGCCGCCACCGCCTTCGTCGCGCGGTCCGGCGGAGC
This sequence comes from Streptomyces sclerotialus, assembly GCF_040907265.1. NCBI lineage: Bacteria > Bacillati > Actinomycetota > Actinomycetes > Kitasatosporales > Streptomycetaceae > Streptomyces > Streptomyces sclerotialus. Next base: position 7,040,529 of record NZ_JBFOHP010000002.1, read on the forward strand.
ACCCCTGAGCGGCGCCGCCTGGACGGTGCTCGCCTGCGGCTTCGCGCTCGTGTGCGGCATCACCGCCGTCGCCTGCACGGCCGCCACCGCCGAGGCCCGCGCCACCGTCCAGCGCTACGCCCGGCTCCGGGAGGTCTGCGCCCGCGGCCAGTCCGACCTGTACGCCCTCGTGCACCGTGTACGCCAGGGCGAATGGCTCCAGCAACGCGCCCCCGAACCACTGCCCCGCCCCGCCGGTGACACCCTCGACCTCCTCATCCACGACGTCACCGCCGCCGGCCGGGCCGCCGAGACCGCCGTCATCGACGCCGTCGCGATCACCCGCGGCAACGCCAGCGGCAGCGAGCAGAAGGTCGAGGTCTTCGTCAACCTCGCCCGGCGCCTCCAGTCCCTGGTGCACCGCGAGATCGAACTCCTCGACGAGCTGGAGAACCACGTCGAGGACCCCGACCTGCTCAAAGGCCTCTTCCACGTCGACCACCTCGCCACCCGCATCCGCCGCCACGCCGAGAACCTCGCCGTCCTCGGCGGCGCCATCTCCCGCCGCCAGTGGAGCCGCCCGGTCACCATGACCGAGGTCATGCGGTCCTCCATCGCCGAGGTCGAGCAGTACCCGCGCGTCAAGCTCGTACCGCCCATCGAAGGCACCCTGCGCGGCCACGCCGTCGCCGACGTCATCCACCTCCTCGCCGAACTGGTCGAGAACGCCACCGTCTTCTCCGCGCCGCACACCCACATCCTGCTCCGCGCCCAGCTGGTCACCGCGGGCCTCGCCGTCGAGGTCGAGGACCGCGGCCTGGGCATGGACCTGGCGGAGCAGGACCGGATGAACGCACTGCTCGCCGACCCCGAACACGTCGACGTCGCCGAACTCCTCAACGACGGCCGCATCGGCCTCTTCGTGGTCTCCTCCCTCGCCCGCCGGCACGGCATCGTCGTCCGCCTGCAGAGCAACATCTACGGCGGCGTCCAGGCCGTACTCATCCTTCCCCAGGGCCTGTTGGGCGAGGAGCCCGCCGACGAACAGAACCAGGACGCCGACAGCGCCCCGCCCCCCGCCCCCGCCGCACCGCCCGCCGAGGGGCTCGCGCAGCGCCGCCGCATCGTGCGGACCGCCAACGGCCACGCCGACCCCGGCCCCGGCCCGCTGCCGCCCGCCGCGCCGCTGACGGACCACCCCACCCCGGCCGCCCCCATGCCCGCCCCGGCCCCGCAGCCCGCCGCCGTCGGCGCGCACACCGGGACCACGTACCCCGAGGCCGCGCACCCCGAGGCCGCCCCGGCCGCGCCCCGCACCACCCCCGCCCCGGCCGGCACCACCGCCGGGCCCACCGACCCGCGCCGGGACGCCGCACACGCCGATGCGCGCGGCCCCGGCAGCGGCCGGACCGCGGCGGCGGACGCTCCCACCGCCGCCGCGGTCCCGGAACCCGGCCCCGTCGTCCTGCCCCCGGCCCCGCCCGTGACCACCACCGACCGGCCCCGGCTGCCCCGCCGCCGCAAGCAGGAACACCTCGTCCCCGAACTCCGCGGCGACCCCACCCCGCCCGGCGGCACCCGCGCCTCCGGCCGCCCCGAACCCGAGCACGACCCCGGCCTGATGGCCGCCTTCCGGAGCGGCATCAACCGCGCCGACGACGCCTACGACGCGGCCGTCGCCCGGGTGACCGACCACGACACCGCCCCCGCGTACGGCAGCAGCGCCCCGTACGACCAGACCGGCAACGGAACGGCCGTGAGCCGCCCACGAGGAGACGACCAGAACCATGGTGAGTGACGTTCACGTACAGCCCCAGCGACATGGCGGCCGGCCGACGACCGACCTGTCCTGGCTCCTGACCGGACTCGTACAGCGGGTACCGCACGCCCGCAGTGCCCTGCTGCTCTCCTCCGACGGCCTGGTGAAGGCGGCGCACGGCTTCGAGCCGGACAGCGCCGACCACATGGCCGCGCTCGCCTCCGGCCTCTACAGCCTGGCCCGCAGCGCCGGCGTCCGCTTCGGCGAGGGCGACGACGTCCTCCAGGTCGTCGTGGAGCTGGAGTCCACGCTGCTCTTCGTCTCCACCGCCGGATCCGGTGCCAACCTCGCCGTACTCGCCGGCCGGGAGGCCGACGTCGCCGTGCTCGGCTACGAGATGGGCATGCTGGTCAAGAGCGTACGGCCCTACCTCGCCACGCCCGCGCGGCACCAGACGCGGGCGGGCGGGCGCTGAACATGGCGGTACGGCGCCGGAGGCGGCAGGGGTCGGAGCCGCTCTGGCTCGACGACGAGGCCGGCCGGCTGGTCCGTCCGTACACCGTCAGCAACGGACGTACCCGCCCGACCGCCCACTTCGACCTGCTGACGATGGTGATGGCCACCGGCAAGCGGCCGGTGGCGTGCCAGGGCCCGGACCACATGCAGGTCCTCGGTCTGTGCGGCGGTCCGGTCTCCGTGGCGGAGGTCGCCGCACACATACGCCTGCCGGCGGTGGTCACCAAGGTGCTCCTCGCGGACCTCGTCGACTGCGGAGCCCTCACCGCCCGGGCCCCCACGCAGGATCCGCACGGCCCGTCGCCCCATACCGACCGAGCCCTCCTGGAGGCGGTGCTGCATGGACTCCGACAGCGTCTTTGAAACGACCGGTACTTGTGAACCGTACGCCCCGGACACCGGGCACGAGGGCGACCCTTTTCCCTCCGCCCTGAAGATCCTCGTCGCCGGCGGCTTCGGCGTCGGCAAGACGACCTTCGTCGGTGCGGTCAGTGAGATCGAACCGCTGTGCACGGAAGAACTCCTCACCCAGGTCAGCATCGGCACCGACTGCCTGGACGGGGTCGAGCAGAAGACCACCACCACCGTCGCGATGGACTTCGGGCGGATCACCGTCAGCACCGACCATGTGCTGTACCTCTTCGGCACGCCCGGCCAGCAGCGCTTCTGGTTCATGTGGGACGAGCTGTCCGCCGGCGCGCTCGGCGCCGTCGTCCTCGCCGACACCCGGCGCCTGGAGGACTGCTTCTCCGCCGTCGACTTCTTCGAGCGCCGCGGCATCGAATTCATCGTCGCGGTCAACCAGTTCGACGGCTCCTTCCACTACGAACCGGACGAGGTGCGCGCCGCCATAGACCTCTCACCCAGCACCCCGGTCGTGCTGTGCGACGCCCGGCACTGCAGTTCCGCGACCAATGTCCTGGTCTCCCTCGTCCAGCACCTACTGACCCCCGCCTTCGCCTCGGAGCTGCCATGAACCGCCCCGCGTCCCGCCTGCCCGCCGCCACGTACGACCCGACCCGCCACCTGCTGCTGACGCCGGACGACGACGAGGCCCCGGCCCGCGTCGCCCGGCTGCGCACGCTCGGCATCGGCGAGGCCCCGCTGCCCGCCTTCGACGACTTCGCGCGGGGCCTCGCCCGCACCACCCGGGCGCCGTACGCCATGGTCAACTTCATCGACGAGCACCGGCAGTACTTCGCGGGGCTCTACACCCCGGCCGAGGAACAGGCCCCCGTCGAGCTGGGACCCGCGCCCGCCAGCGCCCAGCCGGGCCGGGTGATGGCCCGCGACCACGGCTACTGCCCGCACGTCATCGTCCGCCGCAAGGCGCTGGTCCTGGAGGACGTGTGCGACTACCCGCGGTTCGCGGGCAACCCGGTCGTCGACGAGATCGGCATCCGCTCCTACCTCGGCGCGCCGCTGATCGACCGTACGGGCATGGCGCTCGGCACGGTGTGCGTCGTCGACCTCGAACCACGCCCGTGGGGCCGCGAGGGGCTGGAGACCATCAAGTCCATGGCGGCGCGGCTGGTCGACCAGATCCACCTGATGGAGCGGGAGCGGACGGAGGGGCTGTGAGCTCCCCGCGCCCGCGTGACACACAACGGCCCGGTGGGGCCCGCCGGCATTCGGCGAGGCCCCGCCGGGCCGTTGCGCTTCTCCTCTCCCGCAGTAAGTCCTCTCCCGCAGCAGGTCCTGTCCCGCAGTAGGTCCTCTTCCGCAGCCGGCCGGTCCTGTCAGGCTCCCGCAGCGATTCCTGTCAGGTGGTGGCCGGCTGCCGCGTACGCGTGCTGGGGGTCGTACTGCGGGGCAACGTGCTCCTGCGTACGGACCTGGTGCGAGAGCCGGCTGGACCACTCGCCGCGCGCGGAGCCCAGCGCCAGCTCGCCCAGGCGCAGCAGCTGGACGTCGGAGGTGCCGGCCGGCGCGAAGATGTGGTGCGCGTCCCGCAGATAGCGCTCCACCGGGCGGTCGGTGAACAGCCCGCACGCGGCGTGGATGTCCATCGAGTCGCGGGCCGACTCGATCGCCGACTCGACGTTGACGAGCTTGGCGTTCATCAGCTCCGCGTCACAGCTCTCGCCCCGGTCCAGCAGGTGCACCGCGTGATACGCCGCGAGCCGGGCGGTGAGCAGTCTGGACTGGATCCGGCCCAGCTTCATCTTGATGTTGCTCAGCGCCGACAGCGGCTTGCCGTACCGCTGCCGCTCCGCGCAGAAGCGCGCGGTCTCCTCCAGGACCGCCGTGTGGATGCCGAGGGAGACGGCGGTGAGGTTCGGGCGGCCGTACAGCACGCTGGAGGAGTAGGCGACGGCCAGCCCGTCGCCCTCCTGGCCCAGGAGGTTGGCCGCCGGGACGCGGCAGTCGTCGAAGAAGAGCTCGCCGAAGCTGAAGCCGTGCAGGCCCATCGTGTCCGCCTGGGGGCCGACGCGGAAGCCGGGGCGGTCGTGCTCCACCAGGAAGGCCGACAGGCCCTGCGAGCCTTCGCCGGTGCGGACGACCACGCCGTGCAGGTCGCCGACGTGGCTGTTGCCGACGTATATCTTGCGGCCGTTGAGGATGTAGTCGTCGCCGTCGCGGACCGCGCTGCTGGTCATGCCGAGCACGTGGCCGCCGGAGTGGGGCTCGGTGACCGCGATGGTCGGCAGGCACTCACCCGCGGCGATGGCCGGCAGCCAGGTCTGCTTCTGCTCCTCACTGCCGAAGTGGATGATCTTCGCGACGCCGAGCTGGGACGCCTGCACCATCGCGCCCATGGCGGCGCTGACCCGGGACAGCTCCTCGATGATCACTGTCTTGGCGAGGTGGCCGGCCCCCATACCGCCGTAACCGCGCTGTACGGTCGCGCCTATCCACCCCTGGCGGGCGATCCGGCGCGACAGGGCGTGGCAAACGGAACGGCTTGCCTCCATCTCGGCTATGCGGGGCCGGACCTCGCGCTCGGCGAAGTCCCGCACCCTGTGCCGGAGTGCCTCATGCCGCTGATCGGTGAAGTAGCGATGCAAGACGAGCCCTCCTCCGTTATGCGTCCGCGCTAATGGAATTCGCTCATCCGGTACGTGTCATTCCTCGATTGAATCCGGACAGTTGTTCAGTGGTTACCCGGCGTGCAATACCCGTTGGCATACCTGGCGCAGGGCGCATAAAACCTCTACTCGTCGCATTTATGCGGAGACATTGGAGTGCGCATTGATCCTTCACCACCCCATGGGGCTGCCACATGCGAAAACGCAGAACTGGGGCAGGAGTGATCAGAGTTGCTCGCCCCGTAGGTACGTGTGACCGAATTTCGACGGGGTCGCGTCACCGATGGAGTGCGTAGCGCACGCACGCAAGCCACTCGTCCCCGGCGCACCGGAGCAGCGCCAGGTGGCGCGGAGCGCGGCCTGCCGGTGCCGTAGCACCCGCACGCCGGCCCCGCGCCACCCGACGCCTCCCCGCTCGTAGACCTAGTGGCCGGGCTCGCAACAGGAGTCCCGGCGCAGCTGCCGGCCCACCTCCGCCCAGTCCTCGGCACCCGCCCCCTGCACCGCAGCGGTCCGGCTCCCCTCGAACGCGCCCACCAGACCGGCCTGCTCGTACAGCCGCCCGCCGCGCAGCACCCCCGTCGTCCGCACCAGCGCATCGAAATCACGGAACGGATCACCGTCCACGAGCGCCAGGTCCGCGAGCTTGCCCTCCTCCAGCGTCCCCAGATCCCGCTCGGCACCGAACACCCGGGCCGGCAACGCCGTCGCCGTACGCAGCGTCTCCGCGACCGACAGCCCCGCGCCGTGCAGCGCCCGCAGCGCCAGATGCAGCGACAGCCCGATCGGCATCAGCGGCGCGTCCGTCCCCAGCGCCACCAGCCCGCCCTCCGCCAGCACCCGCCGGTAGAACGCCGTCTCCCTGGCCAGATCCGCCAGCTCCGCCTCCGTCGGCCGGTGCGCCGCGTCCTCCCGTACCAGCGCCACGTCCCACGGCGGCATCAGCGCCGTCACCCGCGGATCGTCCGCCAGCCCGGGATCGGCACCCAGCAGCACCCCCGCCGTGAAGGGCGTGGCGACCAGGTGGAAATCGGTCCCGGTGTAGACCTCCGCGGCATCGCTGTACGTACGGGCCGCCGCCGACGTCGCACGCCCGAACTCCAGCCGCTGCGTCGCCTGCAGATGGGTCGTCAGGTCCTGCCCCAGCTGCACCCCCGGCGTCAGCAGATGGCTCCCCGACCGCACCCCCAGCCGCTCGTGCGCGAACTCCGCCGCCTCCCGCATGATCCAGCCCGGCGCCCGCACATACGTCTTCACGAAGTCCCAGTCCAGCGCCGCACCCCGGGCCAGCGACCGGCGCAGCCCCGCCCGCGTCCGGTGCGCCCGCCCCATGCTGTACGCCACCCGCGACCCGTCCAGCAGCTCACCACAGCTCAGCAGCCGCGGACCGGCCAGCACCCCCGCGGCGACCGCCTCCCGCAGCCGCGCCTGCTCGTACGAGAAGCCGCCGAACGACACCGCCGTGGTGATCCCGTACGCCAGCTGCAACGCCGTCTGCCGCCCGCCGTACGTCAACTGCCAAGGGTGCGTGTGCGAATCCCACAGCCCCGGGATCACCGTCCGCTCCGAGGCGTCCACCCGGCGGGCCGCCCGCCGCCCGGCACGGTGCGGCGTGACGGCCGCGATCCGCCCGTCACGGATCACCACGTCCACGTCGTCCCGGACCCGCTCACCCACCCCGTCCCAGAACCGCCCCGCGTGCACCACCGTGTTCGCCGACCGCGCCCGCCGGTGATCCAGCCGCAGCGGCACCGTACGCGGCTCCCCGCCCGCGGCCGGCACCGTCCGTAGCCGCCCCGCCGAAAGGTAGAGCAGCGTACGGGAATCACCCGACCAGGAAGGATGGTCCGCCGGCTCCTCCGTCAGCTGCCGCGGCGCGCCGTCCGGAGTGCCGTCGGGCCGCACCGGCAGCAGCCACAGCGCCGACTCGGCGACCAGCGCCAGCCACCGCCCGTCCGGCGACCACACGGGGCCCGAGTCGTACCGGTCGGAGACCGAGACGTGTGCGTCCACCGCGTGCAGCCGGCTCGCCCCCGACTCCGTGTCCAGCACCCGGATGAGGTTGTAGCCCTCGCGGAACCGCTGGTTGAGCCGGTTGCGGTCGCACAGCGCCAGGTACCGGCCGTCCGGCGACCAGCTCGGCCGCCCCGGCAGCCCGCCCCCGCCCAGCGGTGCCGCGAGCTTCCGCTCCGCACCGGTCCCCAGGTCCCGCACCAGCAGATTGCCCGACATGTCCAGCGCGGCCAGCCGCCGTCCGTCGGGGGAGAGCGCCGGATGCACCCGGCCGCCCTCCGCGAGCACCCGCTCCGCACCCGACGCCACGTCCCGGCGCCGCACCGCGTACAGCCCGTCCCGGTCGTCCGCGTACACCAGCGCCCGGCCGTCCCGCGTCCAGGACGGCGCCAGCAGATAACGCGTCGGACCGGTCTTCACCACACGCCGCGGCGCGCCACCCGAAACAGGCGCCACCCACAGCCCGTTGAGCGCGGCGAACGCGACCCGGCGGCCGTCGGGGGAGAGCGCGGGCAGATGCACCCCCCGCACCGGGCGCGCACCGTCCCGCTCGAAGCCGTAATCCTTGACGCGGTACCGCGGCCGCTCGACCGGCATCCGCGCGGCGAACGGAATGGTCTCGGCGGCGTCCGGCCGCTCCGGCCGGACGACCGTGAACTGCCCGCCCACGGTGACCAGCAGCTCCTCGCGCGAGATCCAGCGCGGCGGCACCGGCATCACATCGCCGTCCACCGCCACCGCGGCCCCGTCGACGACGAGCGTGCACGTCGGGCCCGGGGCCGGAGTGGTCCGCACATAGGCCAGCCGCCCGGCGGGCGACAGGGCCGGCACCATGACTTGCGCGGCCGCCTCCTCGGTGTGCTCCGTGACGACGGGGCCGCGGCCGTCCGCCGGCACCGAGGCGACCGTACGGGACTCCAGCGCGGTCCCCACGAGCCGGCCCCGCACGAACCAGATGCGCGCCCCGTCCGGCGCCCACACCGGATCGAAGTCCTCCCACCCGCCGCCCTGGTGCGGCCCGTCCTGGCCCGGCACCCCCGTCACCCGCGTCAGCTTCCCGCTCGCGAGATCCAGCACCCAGATCCGGTACGGGCTGCCCGCCACCGGGTCACCACCGCGCTCCGAGGCGAACGCGATCCGCTTGCCGTCCGGCGACCAGGCGGGCCCCCGGTCGTCCCACGGCCCGTCGGTCACCTGTCGCAGCCCCGAGCCGTCCGGGGCGAGCGTCCAGATGTGGAACTGGCCGCCCTGGTACCCGCAGACCGCCAGCCGCGAGCCGTCCGGCGCGAAGACCGGCCGGGTCGGCTCCAGGAGGGGCGGGGTGAGCGCCGTCGCCGTACCGCCCGAGCGCGGCACGGACCACAGCACGTTCTGGATCTCCGCGATCAGCCGCTTGCCGTCGGGGGCGAGGGTGGCGGCCCCGTTGGTGGCGGCGGTGAAGGAGAGGGTGGTGGCGGCGCGGGCGGTGGCCGGCACGGGAACGCCCACCAGGCCCACGGCGGCCGCGGCCGTCGCGGTGCCCTGCAGGAAGCGGCGGCGGGAGAAGGGGGAGGGGCCAGCGGTGTCGTCCGGAAAGCTGTCCGTGGTGTCCAACGGTCCTCCTACGACAGGGGATACGTGTGGTGCACAACCGGTCAGGAACCCGCTGATCTTTCCATGCACCGGAGCGGACAGGTCAACACCGCGCACACCACCCCTTGGCGCGCCCGGCCACCGGAGGAGAAGGTGTCCTGGTCCGCCCACCCGCGTCAGCAGTCAGGAGACGACGCCATGCAGCAGGACTTCCACGAGGCGCCCGACGGCACCCGAGTGGCCACCTACACCTGGCTCCCCGGAACAGGCCACCCGCGCGCCCTCGTACAGATCGCGCACGGCGCCGCCGAACACGCCCGCCGCTACGACCGCTTCGCCCGCTTCCTGACCGCACACGGATACGGCGTCCTCGCCTCCGACCACCGCGGGCACGGCGCCACCGCCGCGTCCACCGGCGGGCGCGGCGTCGTCGGCGAGGACGCCTGGCGCCGTACCGTCGACGACCTCAAGGCCATCGGCGACACGGCGCGCGGGCTGCACCCCGGCGTCCCCCTGGTACTGCTCGGCCACAGCATGGGCTCGATGCTCGCCCGGGACTACGCCCAGGAGTACGCCGACGGGCTGGCCGGGCTGATCCTGTCGGGCACCTTCCGTACGCTGCCCGGCGCCGAGATCGAGGGCGCGATCGAGGCCCTGGAGGCCGAGGCGGCGCGGCAGGGCCGCACCGCGCTCTCCGACTTCATCCCGCGCCTCTTCAGTTCGTTCAACGATCCCTATCCGCACCGCACCGGCTTCGAATGGCTCTCCCGGGACGAGGCAGAGGTCGACGCGTACGTCGCCGACGAGCACTGCGGCTTCCCCTTCTGCACGGGCCTCGCACTGGACTGGGTACGCGCCGTCCGCAAGGTCAACGACCCGGCCAACCTGGCCCGCACGCCCCGGGACCTGCCCGTCCACCTCGCCGTCGGCGACCAGGACCCCTGCAACCAGCGGATGACGCTGGTCTACGAACTCCTGGAGGACTTCCGCTACCTCGGCACCGAGGACCTGACCTGGAAGGCGTACCCGGACGCCCGCCACGAGATCCTCAACGAGACCAACCGCGACGAGGTGCAGCGGGACCTGGCGGAGTGGCTGGACAAGCGCGTTGTCAGTGGCGGCCGCTAGCTTGACTTGGGTGTGGCGGTGGTGGGGGAGGGGCCGCGTCACCGTCCCCGACTTGGGGAGAGGGAGGGGCCCTGCCCAGGAACGCGCGCCCCGCCGCCTCCCCCATCACCCCCCGGCAAACCCCCCGGCAAACCCCCCGATCCGCCCCCGCAGCGACGCCGGGTCCAGGCCGTGCGCCGCCAGGTGGGCCGCCATGTCGCCGTAGCGGCGCAGCTCCCGCCGCCCCACGCCCAGCCCCAGTACGCGGTGCGGAATGTCCTGCAGGGCCTCGCCCGCGGCCGCCGCCGACGTACCCGCGAGGTACGGCTCGACGAGCACGACGTCCGCCGCTTCCGTCCCGCCGACGGCAGCCCGCAGCGCCGCGCCGTCGAAGGGCCGTACGGTCGTCGCGTACAGCACGGTGACGTCCAGCCCCGCGGTCGCCGCCAGCACGTTGTCCAGCATCGGCCCGACCGCGACGACGGTCCCCGCACGCCCCTCGCGCAGCGTCAGGAAGCGACTGCCGTCCACCGGCCGCGGCGCCTCGTTGCTCTGCACGGACAGCCGTACGTACACCTTGTCGTCCCCGGCCGCCGCGGCGTGCCGCAGCAGCACCTCCGCCTCGTCCGGATGCCCCGGTACATGCACGGTCCACCCGTCCAGCGTGTCCATCAGCGCCACGTCCCCCGGCGCCATATGGGTGAAGCCGCCCGCGGGCCAGTCGTACGACCCGCCCGCGCTCACGAGCACCCCACCGACTCCCTGATGCCCGAAGTCCAGCTTCACCTGCTCGAAGGGCCGCTCGACCAGGAAGCTGGCGAAGGTGTGCACGACCGGCCGCATCCCGGTGAGGGCCAGCCCGCCGCCCACGCCGACCAGCAGCTGCTCCCTGATCCCGACGTTCAGCACCCGGTCCGGATGCCGCTGCCGCGCCGCGTCGAAGCCGTCCTTGCCGATCTCGGCCAGTACGACGGCCAGTCGCGGATCCTCGTCCAACAGCCGCGAGGTGACCGCGGCGAAGCGTTCCCGCATGGTGTCCATGTGCTCAGGCCTCCTTCGGCTCGACGCGGGCGACGACGGCGTGCGGCCGTCCCGGATGCGGCGCGGTGTACGCCGCGAACAACGCGTCGTGATCCCGCCCGTCGACCGTCCGTACCGACCACCCCGCAGCGGCGAAGCGCGCGGCGATCCCGCCGTCCAGCGGGTAGGAAGCGGACGCGTTGTCGACCACCACCACGTGCAGCCGGTCCAGCCCGGCGGGCCCCGCGTACGCGATGGCCTCGTGGTTGCTGCCCTCGTCCAGTTCGGCGTCGCCGATCAGCACCCAGACCGCGGGCTCGGTGAGCCCCTGGGCGCGCAGCCCGAGGGCGGTACCCACCGCGAGCGGCAGCCCGTGCCCGAGCGACCCGCTGCCGATCTCCGCGCCCGGTACGAGCTGTCCGTCCGGGTGGTGCCCGAGCGGCGAGTCGTACGCACCGAACTCGGGCAGCCACTCCACCGGGAAGAATCCCTTCGCGGCGAGCACCGCGTAGTACGCCATCGGCCCGTGCCCCTTGGAGAGCAGGAACCGGTCCCGGTCAGGTGCCTCGGCGGTGTCCGGCGAGACCCGCAGCACCCGGTCGTACAGGACCCAGAGGGCGTCGAGGGTGGAGGTGGCGGCGGGCCCGTGCTTCTCGTCGCCGGTCATCAGGCCCATGAGCGGGCCGAGTTGGTCGTAACGGTCGTACGGGAGCGGGCCGGCCCCGGCACGTTCCCTCATGAGAGCGTTCGTCATCCCTGTCATGCCGACCACCCTGCAACCTCAACCAAACTTGAGGTCAAGCGCCCATCGACCGCGACGCGCTCCCGCTCCGTGCGACCCTCACACGCACGGCCGCCATACGTGTCGCCCTCGTGCGGGTGGCCGTCCTATGTGATGCCCTCGTGCGCGCGCCCCTCATGCGTGTGGCTCTACACCCCCGGCTTGAACACGTCCTGCTCGATGAGCAGCTTGTCGATCCGGGCCTTGTCCACCCGGTTGGTCACCTCCTCGACCTCCTGCCGGTCGCGGACGCACTTCGCCAGGGTGAACGCCGACGACACCACGAACACGAGCCCGAACGAGAGCGCCGCCTGCACGAAGAAGGCGGTCGTCGTCGGGCGCTGAATGGATGGAGTGCTCATGAGGGGTAGCGTGGCGCTCCGTGACCCGCGCCACATGAGTACGCCTACTCATCCCGGCCTCGGCCGCCCCGTCCGCCACTTCTCTGTATCGCGCAGCGCGCACCCTCTGACATGGGGTATTGTTCTCGTGCACGGCCGCCCGGGACATCCCGGACCGACCGGGCACCGGGACGTGGCGCAGCTTGGTAGCGCACTTGACTGGGGGTCAAGGGGTCGCAGGTTCAAATCCTGTCGTCCCGACTGCGAAGATCGCAGATCGGAAGCCGTTCCAGCTTTGCTGGGGCGGCTTTTTCCGTGTCCACATGCCCCCGGTTCACGCGCCCCGCCGCACGGGTGCGGCCCCCATGAGCTCGCCGCCGCCATCGGCCTGGCGCCTGGCGGCATTCGCAGGGTCGATCAGCGAGTTCGCGGACAAGGACCACGAACTCGTCGTCGGCTGCGCCGGATTCGACACCACCACCGCCAGGCGATCGAAGCGCCGGCGAGTTCGGCACGCCGGTACAGGTCGGCATGGCGGCACGGGTCGCCTCGAATCCACCGTCGGCACCAAGGGGGCCGGCAGGCCGCCCGGCAGGGTGAACGCGCTCACCGAGAGCACCCGGCACTCCGTCCCGCCATCCCACATCGTGATATACCCCGACCGTCACATGAGATACGTGAGATCGTCGCGCTGCTCAGGCGGTTCGTGCGGCCTGTCCGCGAGGGGGACGCGCGCTGCCGTTCGGGCCGTCGGTGCTCGCCGCCGACGACCGTTCCTCACTCTCGCGCGAAAGACTCGAGAAATGCCCGCACCAGCTACCAGCTCCGCTCAGACACCCGTCAATCCGCGGTCCCGCGTGCTCATCGCCAGCCTCATCGGCACGACGATCGAGTTCTACGACTTCTACGTCTACGCGACCGCCGCCGTTCTGGTCTTCCCCCAGCTCTTCTTCCCGAGCAGCGACCCGACGACGGCTCTGCTCTCGTCCTTCGCGGTGTTCGGCGCGGCGATGGTCGCCCGCCCGATCGGCGCCGTCTTCTTCGGCCACCTCGGCGACCGGCTCGGCCGCAAGGGCACGCTGGTGGTCTCGCTCCTCACCATGGGCATCGCCACCTTCCTCATCGGCGTCCTGCCCACGTACGCGCAGGCCGGCTGGGTGGCCACCGCGCTGCTGGTACTGATGCGGATCGCGCAGGGCTTCGCGCTCGGCGGCGAGTGGAGCGGCGCGGCGCTGGTCGCCACCGAGAACGCGCCCAACGGCAAGCGCGCCCTGTACGGCACCTTCCCGCAGCTGGGCGCCCCGCTCGGCTTCATCATCGGCAACGGCCTCTTCCTGATCATCGGCGCGCTGCTGCCGTCCGCCGCGGGCGCCGACCCCTCCCAGCCCTCCGAGGCCTTCCTCGGCTGGGGCTGGCGCATCCCGTTCCTGTTCTCCGCCGTGATGGTCGCCATCGGCATGTGGGTGCGGATGCGGCTGGTCGAGTCGACCGTCTTCGCCAAGACCCGCGAGTCCGGCCTGGTGCGGAAGCTGCCGCTGGTCACCGTCTTCCGCAGCCACTGGAAGCAGCTGATCCTCGGCACCTTCGCCATGCTGGCGACCTACGTGCTCTTCTACCTGATGACCACGTTCTCGCTGAGCTACGGCCGGACCCCGAAGGACGCCGCCGTGCCGGGTCTCGGCTACAGCTACACCACGTTCGTCCTGATGATGATCTTCGGTGTGCTGTTCTTCGCCGTGTTCACCCTGGTTTCCGGCCCGCTCGCCGACAAGTACGGCCGTCGCACCACCCTGCTCCGGGTCACCGCCGCGATCGTGGTCTTCGGGCTCGTGTGGGTGCCGCTGATCGGCCTGGGCACGCTGGGCGTGGTGCTGTGGCTGGTGCTCGGCTTCACGCTGATGGGCATGACCTTCGGTCCGATGGGTGCCCTCCTGCCGGAGCTCTTCCCGACCAGCGTGCGCTACACCGGCTCCGGCATCGCCTACAACGTCAGCTCGATCCTCGGCGCGGCCGTCGCCCCGTTCATCGCGGTCGCCCTCTGGGAGGCCGGCGACGGCTCCCCGTGGCTGGTCGGTGGCTACCTCTCCGTCATGGCCGTACTGACCCTGATCGCCCTGGCGATCAGCAAGGAGACCCGGAACGTCTCCCTGGACGACGGCGAGACCCCCACCCCCGATCAGGACACGACCCCCGCCGCCGCTTCCTCCATTTCCTGAGCCGGCACCGCCCGTCGTATGGATCGCTGCCTCGGTCGGAACGACGGGCGGTGCAAACCGAACTGGTCGTGGTGAAGCGCCGGCTCGGTACGTCGCACCGACCACCGCAGGCTAAACTTTCGCCACATGACCAGCTCGGACGTAGGCGCTCGATTCCTTGAGAATCCGTATATTCTGGACCTTTTTGCCGGTCCGGGTGGTCTTGACGTAGCCGCGCACATGCTCGACGTCCCCTCACTCGGGATCGAGTGGGACAAGGATGCCTGCGAGACGCGTTACAAGGCCGGACTCCGCACATGGCATGCGGACGTCAGTGCCGTGCGTCGCGACAGGTTCGAGGAGCTGCCCAAGGAACTGAACGTGCTGGCCGGCGGTCCGCCGTGTCAGACGTACTCGGTGGCCGGCAGCGGTGCGGGGCGTAAGGCCCTGGCGAAGGTGGAAGAGCTCGTCGATGCGTTGATGGTGCAGCGTGTCGCGGAGGACGAGATCGACAAGCGGCTGGAGGAGCTGCAGGAGAAGGGCGGCGATCCCAGGACCGCTCTGGTCCTGGAACCCCTCCGGTACGCGATCAAGGCACTCGGTAGTCCGAACCGCGAGGGGCGACCGTTCGACGTGATCGTCCTGGAGCAGGTACCCCAGGTCAAGGCTCTCTGGGACGTCTACAAGAAGGCCTTGGAGGTAGGTCTGCCCGGCCCGGGCGGGAGGCTGTTCCGGTACAAGGTCGCCAAGGTCAAGACCTTGCACACCGAGGCATACGGTGTCCCCCAGACCCGTCGCCGTACGATCCTCATCGCGCGGCTCGACGAGCACGGCACCCCTCCGCTTCCGGGCCCCACTCACCACACCTACAACCCGCACAGGCCGAAGCAGGGCGGCCCCGAGGACGAAGAGGCAGTGGCACAGGCCCTCCAGCTGCCGATGGAGGAGGGCGACAAGTCGCCCGAGCCCTGGGTCTCGATGGGGAAAGTGCTCAGGGCGACGAAGCAACGCCCGGAAGGCAGGAAGTCCTCCTTCGAGATCGTGTCGAACTACGGCAGTGGCGGTGATCCGAAGAAGCGTGGGATCCGTACGGACCGCCAACCGTCGTTCACCGTCACGGGGAAGGTCTCCCGCAACGCGGTTCGGCACCCGGACGGCACCCCGCACCACCCGGACCGCCTGACCATCCCCGAGGCCGGCATACTCCAGACCTTCCCGCCCAACTACCCCTGGTCGGGAAACGACAAGTCGCAGCAGGTGGGCAATGCCGTTCCCCCGTTGTTCGGCATGCACGTGCTCGCGGCGGCGCTGGCTCTGCCGCTCCCGCCGGAGGAGAAGCTGCGGGAGAACTGGCCCGAGTTCGACGACGAGGAACGCGCCACTCTCCGGAAGGAGGGCTGCGGAGCTCCGGACGGCTGTGGCCCCGACTGCCCGCCCAAGAATCAGCCCTCCCCGTCGTCCTCCTCCGACTCCTCCCGTCCCCGTACCGGCGCGTCCGCGAAGAGATCGGTGAAGTAGTCCACCAGCGTGCTCACGGAGAGTTCCGGCGCGCGTTCCTCCTCGGGACCGGTCGGGAGCGTGTTCCGTGACACCTGGCGGGCGGTCTCGGCCTCGTCGATCCAGGCGAGCAGCGAACGGGACTCACGCTCGGCGTCGGGAGCGATCACGTCGTACATCAGCGTCGCGGCGGAGGCGTTGACGGCTCCCACCAGGGCGTTGACCTCACGGCCGGTGGTGATGACCCCTTTCGCGACCAGCCGGACGATCGCCTGGGCGGTGGGCCGGTGGTTGATCACGGACATGCGCAGAGCGGTGTTCAGAATGTCCTGGTTGCCGCAGGCAGTGACCACGGGGCCGTAGTCCGAGCCGTCACGGAAGAGCTCGGCTGCCCACCACAGGCGGGCGAAGGCCTGCTTGTGGTACTGCCCCCGAAAGCGTTCGGTCACCACCTTGGCGACCTTGCCGTCCTTGGGTTCCGGCAGATGCCGCCAGACCACGTAATCGGGGGCCACGCCGAGGGCGAGGTAGTTCCAGAGGCCGGGCTCGGCCGCCTCACGGCGGGTGAGGCGGAGAGCCGCGTGCAGGCGAGGAGCGAGCCAGGCGTCGGCCTGAGTGGCCTTGAGACCGTTGCTCCGGCAGTAGGCCATGGCGTCCTCGGCCAGGTCCCGGACCGGCCGCAGGTCGCCGCGCCGTTCCGTGTGCGGCAGCGGTTCGGTGACCTGGTTGAGTTTGATGCTCTGCACCTCCTCGCGGCCGGTGAGCAGTCCTTCGGTGAGGAGTTCTGCCACTTCGGCGTTGGGGAGCAGCGCGAGGCGCTCCGGGAGGTGCTCGGGCCGGCCGGTCATGCGTCGTCCCCCTGCGTGAGTCGTTCCAGGTCGCGGATGGTGGTGGAGAGCGTTCGGGGGATGCCTGCGCGTCGGGAGGCGGCGAAATGGATGCGGGACTGGAGCGCCCCCCAGCCGGTGGCGGAGACGCCTGCCCGGGCCGCGTGGACCTCGCGCAGAGCATCCTCCGGGGCGCGTTCGGGGTACATGTCGGGGAGCATCTCCCGCAGCACGTCACCCTGCCAGCCGTGCGGGAACAGCGGGGTGCCGTCCTCCTCGATCTCCAGGTCGCCGACGGCCGAGTGGAAGACTGCCGTCCAGACCTCGGAGCACATCTGGGCGAGGAGGAGTTCCCGGACGGTCTTCTCCGCGCCGTTGCCGCCGTCCGCACCGATCAGGTCGCCGAGCCCGTCGAAGTCGGTGTTGACACGTACGACAGGGATCCGTCCGGTGGTGTCGACCAGCCAGGGGGAGTCCTTGAAGCGCTGAAGTCGGCTCGCTCCGGAGGCGAAGCCGACCATCTTGACATCGAGTTCACGGGCGAGCGAGGGAGCGGCCTCGACGACGTCGACGAACCACTCCGCGTCGGAGGTGGCGATCACCCGGCCGGGGACGCCGTCCACGGTGGCGACGACGTGTACGGCGAGGGACGCACGGTCGAGGAGGTCGCAGCGGTGGATGTACAGCTCGGCGGTCCGTTCGCGGTCGTCGACGGAGACCGAGGAAAACTCCACGGCTGTGCGGGTGTTGGTGGCGCGCTCGGTGAGCACCGCCACGACCTTGACGTCCTGCCAGGGGCCTGTGGGGTCCAACGCCTTGGCCGGGAGGCCGGCGAAGAGACGGAGTCGCGCCTCGACCCAGTCGGGACGGTCCTCGTCGGGCCCGAGGGCCACGACGCGCTCGACGGTGGAGACGTACTTGCTCTCCACGTCCTCCCAAGGTTCGCCCTCGGCCTTGAGCTGGGCGCTCTCGACGCGCCAGGACACATTGCCGCTGAGCCGCCGGTAGGGGTAGACCTTCACGCCTGCTCCCCCTTTCCGCTGCGGAGTTCGACGACGAGCCCGGTGAGTTGGGCCCGGACCGGGTGGCGGGACACATCGGTGACGCCTCGGAAGACGACCTTGCGGCTGCCGGGGGACAGGTGCAGGGACCCGTCGACGACCTCGCAGCCGCTGACGGCGACGAGGTCCTTCCAGGGCGCGGCGGGACGCGGGCCGGAGCGCACGTCGAACTTGGCGATCGGCGTGACCGGACGGTCCGTGTCGACGCCCGGCGACACCCGCAGGTCGACGGTGACCGACCAGGCTCCGGTGTTGTCGATCAACGCGTCCACGTTGTCCAGTTCGGGCAGGGCCGCAGTACCGGCCGGGCGCGCCTTCTTCGTGCCGCCGCCCACCTTGAGCCGGCCGGCGATCTTGGCCTCGCCCCCGCTGCGGCGCTTGGCCCGCGGCACGGCGACCAGATCGCGCACCGCGCTGTTGGCAGCGGTGGTCATGGCGGCGATGCGTCGGTGGGCCGAGGGCGAGTAGGTGAGGCGGAGTTCTTCGGTCTGGCCCCACTTGTTGTGCTCGGGTGGCTCGGAGGCGCGGAGGAACTCCTCGGCGGCCTCGGCGCCGGGGGCGTCCTCACCGGCCGCGCGGCCGGTGAGAAGGATGGCCTGGAAGGGGTTGGTGCCGATCGGAACGTTGGTGACGGCGCTGTCCTTGACGGTCATACGGTTGCCCCGCATGGAGACCAGCCGATTGGGGCGGCCGTCGGCGTCCTCGGCGTGGGTGACCAGGAGCACCGCCTCGTGGGGCACACCGCCGCGTACCTGACCGCCGTGGAGGGGCACGTTCAGCTGCACGGAGGCGCGGGCGACCTGTCCGGGGCCGGTGAGACGGTCGACGGTGTCACCCTCCAGAAAGGCACGCAGGGCGCGGGTCCGGGAGGGCTGTGTGACGACCGGATCCACACGCTCCTCGGCAATGAGGACTTCATCGTTCCGGTAGGTGCGAACGGACGCTTCGAGATGCGGCTTGTGGACGCCGCCGCCGGTCATCGCCGCCCAGAAGTTGCGGCCCAGCGCGTCGACGAGTCGGGCGTGCATGCGGTGGATGGAGTCGTCGTCCTCGGGGCTCTCCTCCTCGTCGAAGGTGCCGGTGACGGGCGCCAGGCTGGCGACGTCGTGGGCGCCGACGATGAGGAAGGAGGTCCCGGGGGCCGCGCTCTCGCGGGTGAGGCGGAGCTTTTCGACGGTCTCCTCGTCGGCCCACCAGGAGCGGGCCACGTCGGCGGACCTGGCGTCCGGGTCAGGACGCCCGAACCAGGCCGGGCCCGCGAATTCCTGGCCGTCGACCTCGCGCCAGGGGAGGTCGAGCCGGCCGATCAGACGGCGCTCGGTGCGCCCCTCGTGGGGTTCGGAAAGGGTGGAATTGATCAGCACGAGGCCCAGCCGGCTGGTGGCCCAGAGCGTGGCCTTGCCCAGACCGTACGAGCCGCCTGCCCCGGGGCCCTTCTTGTGACTGTCGAGCTGTCGGCGGACGACGGCGGCGAAGAGTCCGTTGTCGTAGTCTCCGCCGGTCAGGCCGGTGGCGTTGTAGTCGTCGACGCGGAGCAGTACCAGGCGGTCGTGCTGGTACATGTCACGCAGTCCGGCGGCGATCGTGCGCGAGACCTTGCCCTGCTTGCCGTTCTCGGCGGTGAGCGCCTCGTAGTGCGGGAGCAGCCGCTCCCAGTCGACGGCTTCGCGGAAGCGGGCAAGGGCCTCGCCGGTCAGTTCGTGAAGGGTGTACCGGACCCGGACGGGCTCGGCGGGGTCCAGGCGCGCGTCGAGACTGTTCTGGGTGGCCTCGCGGGCGAGGACCGAGACGTCGGCTTCGAAGGCGAATGCGGCGGCGTTGCCGTACTCGCGGCCGCCGTCGGCGTGGGCGGGGCGGTGGTACCAGGAGACGGGTAGTCCTACCTGGGCGTCGGCGCTGCGGGTGTGGATGGTTTCCAGGTCGGTTCGGAGCACCTCGGCGATGCGCCGGATGGTCTCGTCCCGGGGGACCGAGCGGCCCACGATCCAGGCCGAGACGGCGGCTCGGGTCATGCCCAGCTCCTCCGCCAGATCGGTCTGGCTCTTCCTGGCGTTCTTGAGCTGGCGTGCCAGCCAGGGGCCGAAGCCCTCAGCCGCCTCCATGTCCCACCCGCTTCCGTTCGTATCCCTCTTCACTGGGCGAGTCCCACGGTACAGCACCGCTGTTGACACGCTGGAACTCTTGTCAACGGTTCTTTGACAAGCGGGTCTCCTGGCTCGGGTGCTGTGTGAAGTGGTTCAAAAGCGGAACTCGAAGTTCCGTCCTATTCGTGCCGGAATTCTCCGGAAAAGCCTGCTGGGGCGAGCGTGAGAACGGGTCGACAACGCCTCTTGCGTCCCAGCGATGTTCATGGTTGAGTTTCGCTTCGGTAGTCCCGGTAGCAACCGCGGCAACCCCCGTACCCAAGGGGACAGCTGCATCTCTTTTCCCTTCCGTCACCTCCGGCACAGGCGGCGGACAGGGAACCTGGTTCCTCCTGCGCTCGGGGCGGCCTGTACGACGCACCGCCTTGCAAAGCCCGAGGAAAACTTTTCTCCATTCGTTCGTCGGTTCTCTTCCGGGGAATTCCGGACGGTCTGTTTTTCTCCTCCGCACCACCTCGCACCATTTCCTCGTGACTGTTTCCACGAAAGCGAAAGCGCAGGTACCCCGGTGTCCTCGAAGAAGTCCCCGCTCGACCACATGCGCATGGTCGTCCAGCAGTACGACCAGCTCTCGACCGACCCTCAGGCTCAGCAGGCCTATCTCGATGTCATGGGTCTCGATCACGGCATGGTCGCCGCCTACCGCGACGTCCTCCTGAACACCGACGCCCGGAAGTCCGCGCCCCGCCCGGCCCGGAACCCGATCGGCCGCCAGCGCGTCGCCACCATCACCGTCACGTTCACCGTGCGGCTCTCCTGCTGACCTCATCACCGACCGTCGTCTCCTCCTCTTGTACCGAAGTGGAAACATTCGTGGCCGACCCGCAGTCCTCCGTGATCCCCACCGTTGTCGAACAGTCCTCCCGCGTGCTGGAGACCTACCGTGTCGATCCGGGCCTGATTCCCGAGCACGCGAACGGCGAGCGCCGCATCACCCAGGGCGGGTACGGCGACCGCCAGCTC
Source organism: Streptomyces sclerotialus (assembly GCF_040907265.1). Taxonomy (NCBI): domain Bacteria; kingdom Bacillati; phylum Actinomycetota; class Actinomycetes; order Kitasatosporales; family Streptomycetaceae; genus Streptomyces; species Streptomyces sclerotialus. The sequence goes on from NZ_JBFOHP010000002.1 coordinate 7,061,333, forward strand.
TTCGAGCTGGTTCAGAACGCCGCCGACGAGATCCGTGACGAGCCCGGCGGGCGGATCCACGTCGTCCTCACCGACACCCACCTGTACTGCGCCAACGAGGGAAAGCCGGTGACCGCCGAGGGCGCGGAGACCATCCTGCGCATGAGCATGTCCAAGAAGCGCGGCGGCCAGATCGGCCGGTTCGGCGTGGGGGTGAAGTCGGTTCTGGTGGTGACCGACACCCCCCAGTTCTTCAGCCGCAGCGGCAGCTTCGGCTTCGACCGGGCCTGGTCGTACCAGCTCATCCGCGACGTGCCCGGCGTGCGCGAGCGACTCGGTGCGGAATTCGAAGCGCCCGTCCTGCGCATGGCCCGCGAGTTGGACATGGCGGCCGAGCGACTTCGGGATCGAGTGCTCGACGAGTTGCTCGAGTGGGCCACCACCGTCGTCCGCCTGCCGCTGCTGCCCGGGGCTGCCGACCGACTGGGTAAGGACATGCACGGGCACCAGGGCACGGCCGGCCACGAGACCCGCGAGGAATTCCCGGCCGGCTTCCACCTGTTCTCCCCGCACGTCGGTCAGGTGGTCCTCGAGGACCGCCGGCCGCGCCCGATCGCCCGCCGGGCCCTTTACGCCGAGCAGGACGGCAGCCTGCGCACGATCCACGAGGAGCGCGTCGGGAGGCCGCCCGCCACCTCGCAGTGGCGGGTCTTCACCTGTACCCACGAGCCGACCGAGGCCGCCCGCCGTGACGCCGGCGAGCTGCACGACCGTCTGACCATCGATGTCGCCTGGGCCGTCCCCGACTACAAGCGGGAAGACAACGGCCTGTTCACGCCCGGGGGCCGGCGTCGACGTGGGCAGTTCTGGGCGTACTTCCCCAGCAAGTACGAGATGTCCCTCACCGGCATACTCAACGGTGCCTGGAAGACCAACGAGGACCGGCAGAACCTGCTCGACGCCTCACCCTTCAACGTGGAGATGATCCAGGTCGCCGCCCGTCTGGTGGTGGACTCCCTGCCCGAACTGGCGCCTGCGGAAGACCCTGCCGCGTACCTGCCACTCCTGCCCGGCCGTTCCAGGGAGGCCATCAGCTGGGCCGATCGGCACCTGCTGGAGCAGATCTGGGAAATGGCGGCTCAGCGTCCGTCACTGCCCGACCAGGACGGCGTTCTGCGCAACCCTCGCGAGCTGCGCATCCACCCGGAACTGGCCAAGGACCTCACCGCGACCAACCGCTGGTTGCGGCTGTGGCACTCCTATCCGGGGCGCCCCAAGGCGTGGCTGCACCCCTCGGTGGAGGCCACGGCCCTCCGCTCCGGCAAGGTCGGCCACATCCTGGAGCGGACCAAGCAGCCGCGGGCCGATGTCCGCGAATGGCTCGAGGCGCTGGTCTCCGACGGCACGGCGAAGGCTTCGGAGACCGCGATCCGAATCGTCGCCGACATGCTCGAGTCGGGTGCCGACTGTGCCGCGGATGCCCGTAAGGCCAAGATCGTGCTCACCGAGGAGCACGGCCTGGTCGCCCCGATGGGCGGTGTGGTCTACAGGCGCGCCGACGAGGACGGTCTGCGGGAGTCGCTGGTCTACGTGGACCGCGCCCTGTCCGACGACCCGTCGCTCTCCTCCGCCCTCACCACCCTCGGCATTCAGGAGGCCGACGTCCGGGGGCGCTTCGTGAGCATCCTCGACCAGGGCTTCGCCTCGTACGGCCCGCAGGAGTGGAACCACTTCTGGGAGCTGTTCCACCGGGCCGGGGCCACCGCTGTGGGCCACGAGGTGACGAAGCGGGTAGCGACACCGATGGACACCCTGAAGGTCCGAACGGTGGACGGCCGTTTCCACAGCATGCGCGACTGCATGCTGCCCGGCGTCGTCGTCACCGCGGAGAGCGACCCGGGGATTGCGGTGGACATGCGGTTCCACTCCGACGACGCCGGCTTCTTCCGCGAGTTGGGTCTGCGGGACCGCCCGACCTCCGGCCACAGGCCCGAGGCGGAGCCCTGGTTCGAGGAGTACCGAGAGGCCGTGCACGCGGCGTACTGCCGCACGCTCGACAACCGGGCGAGCAGACCCACCCTCGCCAGGACCAGGATCGAGGGGGCCCCCGTCGGCGGGCCGCTGCACCTGCTGCCCCGACTTTCGGAGGAGGCCCGCGCCGCCTTTCTCCAGGGCCTGCCCGAGGACGCGTTGATCGAGAACTGGACACTGCAGATCGGCGCGCAGGCCGGTACGCGTCGGACGGCGCAGTCCCCGATCCGCTGGATGCTCGTCCGGCACGGTCGAGTCCGGACCTCTCAGGGACTCAAGCCCCTGAAGGAAGCCGTCGGTCCGCAGCTCGACGCATACCGCGACGTGCTCCCGGTTGCCCGCATCAGCTCGGAGAAGGCCCGCAAGCTCGGGCTTGCCGACAGTGTCGAGAAGGTCCGACCCCAGCAGTGGGAACAGCTGCTGGAAAAGCTCCAGGAGAGCGAGGACGACGTGTTCGTCGGCTCCACCTACGCCCTGCTGACCCGCCTGGAGGTCGACTTCCCGGAGGACTCCCTGACCCGTTGCCGGATCGGCGACGCCTGGGGCACCCGGGAGGACGGCGAGATCGCCGTCGCGGCGAACGCGGAGGAGTACCGCTCGCTGCGGGCCGAGCGGGTGCCTGCGCTGATGATGCCGGACCAGGAGTCCGCCGACCTCATGGTCGAGCGATGGGGCATGTTGCGTCATGACGACGTCGTGAGCCGTGAGACTCGGCATGAGTCGACCGTGGAGGCGGTACCGCTGTCCGAGGAGTTCCCGACGCTGCGCCAGAAGATGGGGGCCTCCGTCAGCACGTACTCCCTGCTGCGCTGTGCCACGTTGGAGGAGGTCGTCCGCACTCCGAACGGCGCGCGGGCGAAGTCCTTGGAGAGCGCCCGTCAGGGCAACGTGATCAAGGTTCTGGACTCGCTGGATCGGCTGGGTGCGCTCCGGGCCGTCGACCGTGAGCTGGGGTTGCGGATGGGCGAGGCCGGTTGCCGTGCCGTGCTGGATGCGCAGACCCGTCAAGAGCAGGACAAAAAGGTGCGGACCGCGCTGAAGGCGGTCCGCGAGGCCGCGGACGTGACGGCCAAGCTGGAGCTGCTGATCGGCGCGGAGGCCCTGCGCGACCGGCTGCCCGCCGGACTGATGGAGGCCGAGCGCCAGGAGCTGGACGGGCAGGAGCCCACCGGGCGTCGGATCGCCCAGATGGCGTTCAACGCCCACGGCGACACCGTGCTCAAGACCCACGCCCGCGACATCCAGGAGCGCTTCCCGAGCGCCCCGTCGTCCTACACCGGCGGCTCGGCGGCGGTCTCGTTCGTCGCCGACCTCGGCCTGCCCGCGCCCTTCGCCGGCTACCGGGCCCCGACCCTCGAACAGAGCCTGACGGTGGAAGGCCCCCGCGACTTCCCGCGTCTGCACGACTACCAGGAGCGGCTCGCCCTCAACATCTTCGAGATGCTGGACCGGCTGGCCCCGCAGCGCGCCATGCTGTCGTTGCCCACCGGCGCCGGCAAGACGCGTGTCACCGCCGAGGCCGTCATCCGCTGGGTGAAGCAGGCCGGCGAGCTCAAGGGGCCGATCCTGTGGATCGCCCAGACCGAGGAGCTGTGCGAACAGGCGGTGCAGAGCTGGCAGTTCGTCTGGAGCAAGGCCGGCGCGCAGACCCGACTGACGATCAACAGGCTGTGGACCTCGAACGAGGCGGCGCCGGTCACCGACGGCCCGCAGCTCGTCGTGGCCACCGACGCCAAGCTGCGGGTGTGCCTGGACACCGACCGGTACGCCTGGTTGCGGGAGGCCGCGCTGGTCGTGGTGGACGAGGCGCATGTGGCGACCAGTCCCCTTTACACCGAGATCCTGAGCTCGCTCGGCCTGACCCAGCATCGGACCGAGCGCCACCTGCTCGGCCTCACGGCCACCCCGTTCCGCGGCCACAACGAGGAGGAGACCCGTCGCCTGGTCAACCGCTTCGGCTCACGCCGACTGGACGAGGGCGTCTTCCCGTCCGACGACCCCTATGGACACCTCCAGGAGCTGGGTGTCCTGGCGCAGGTCGAACACCGGGAACTCACCGGGGGCACTATCGAGTTGTCCCGCCAGGAGCGGGAGAGCGCCGAGCAGTTCAGCCTGTTGTCCAAGGCAGCCGAGCAGCGGCTGGCCGAGGACCACGACCGCAGCCGCCGCATCGTCTCGGAGATCACCGCGATGCCCGACGACTGGCCGGTGCTGGTGTTCGCCACCTCGGTGGAGCACGCCAAGTACCTGGCCGCCCGGCTGAAGGACCACGGGATCTCCGCGTCCTCCGTGGACTCCACCACCTCCGACAGCGACCGCCGGTCCCGTGTCCGGGAGTTCCGTGACGGCAGAGTGCAGGTGCTCACCAACTACGGGGTCCTCACTCAGGGCTTCGACGCCCCCGCCACCCGAGCGGTGGTCGTCGCCCGGCCGGTCTACAGCCCGAACGTGTACCAACAGATGATCGGCCGCGGCCTGCGCGGCCCCCGCAACGGCGGCAAGGACACCTGCCTGATCCTCAACGTCCGCGACAACATCCGGAACTTCGACACCGCCCTGGCTTTCACCAAGTTCGAGCACCTGTGGAGCAAGAAGTGACCTTCTCGTCCGCGGACGACCCCGTCCTCACTCCCGAGCAGCAGGCCGTCGTGGACCAGCCCTGGGACACCCGTCTGCTGGTCACCGCCGGGGCGGGCACCGGCAAGACCCACACGTTGGTGCGTCGCATGGACGCGCTCGTGGGCCACGCCGATCCGGACGAGGCTCTGGAGGCCTCCGAACTGCTGGTCCTCAGTTTCTCCCGAGCCGCCGTCCGTGAACTGCGGGACCGGATCGCCCGATACGGCGAGCACGCCCGGCGGGTGCGGGTGCAGACCTTCGACTCCTGGGCGTACTCCTTGCTGATGCAGGCGCACCCGGAGGGGGAGTGGTCGGCGCTCTCCTTCGACGAGCGCATCCGGGCGGCCACCGAAGCGATCGAGAAGGGCGCGCTGGACTCCCTGGAGTCCGGCCCGCCCGCGCACGTGATCATCGACGAGGTGCAGGACCTGGCGAGCGCGCGCCGCGAGATGGTGGAGTCGCTGCTCGACCAGCTCCAGGACTCCTGCGGATTCACACTGGTCGGCGATTCCGCCCAGGCGATCTACGACTTCCAGATCGACCGGGAGAAGAATCCGGAGGAGTACGCCGACCGCGCCGACCTCTTCCTTCGCTGGGTGCGCGGCTCCTACTGCGAGGACCTGGTGGAACTGCGGCTGACGCGGAACTTCCGGGCCGTTACCCCCGAAGCGCGCACCGCGCTCCCGCTCGGCCCCGCCGTGCAGGGCATCGGCAGCGCCCCAGAGGGCGCCGACATCGCGGCCGAGCGGCTCCACGGGGAGCTGCGCGAGCTGCTGCTCGACCTCCCCGACCTCGGCCTGCTCACCGACTCGTTCACTCTGGACTCGCTCCGGTCCTTCCCCGGCACCTGCGCGGTCCTGGCCCGCGACAACCGGCAGGCCCTGCTTGTCTCGGAGCTGCTGCACACCCACGGCGTGCCGCACGCCCTGCGGCGCTCGCTCCAGGACCGGCCGGTGCCGTACTGGGCCGCCGAGCTGCTGCGCCGCACCGAGACCGCCACGCTCACCGAGGCACGGTTGCGTGAGCTGCTCGATGAGATGCCGCTGCCTGAGGGCGTCGACCCGGGCCGGGTGTGGCGGGCCCTGCGCGTTTCGGCCCGCGGTACCGGACGGGGGACGCTCGATGTGGGACGGCTGCGCAGACTCGTGGCGGAGCGCCGCTTCCCGGACGAGCTGGCCGACCCGGAACCGGCCCGACTGGTCGTGTCCACGGTGCACCGCTCGAAGGGCTTGGAGTTCGACCGGGTGGTGCTGCTCACCCCGCCCACCGTGGCCGAGCTGCGTCGTCGCAACGACGAACTCGACGTGCCCGCCGAGGCGCGCGCGCTCCACGTGGCGATGACCAGGGCCCGCGAGGACCTGTACCGCGTCGCCGCGCCCGACACGGTGACGGTGCTCAAGCACAAGCCGACCGGCCGCTGGTACCGGGGAGTCCCGAACCCGCGCCAGAGGTGGCGGCGCGACGGCGTCGAGGTGCGGGCCGGCGACGTGAACGCCCTGGAACCGGCCGACGCCCTGAGCGACGCTCCCGGCGCTCAGTCGTATCTGATGGAGCGGGTGCGGCCGGGGGACGCGGTGACGTTCCGGCTGCGCGACGCCCTCCCCATGGGCCCTGAGCAGAGCCCCCGGTACGCGCTGCTGCACGAGGGACGGGAGATCGGCGACGCCTCCGAGGCCTTCAGGAGCGAGTTGTACTCCTTGCTGAAGGTCGGCACCGACTGGGACATCCAGTGGCCCGAGGAGATCTCCGGCCTGCGGATCGACTGCCTGGAATCGGTCGCGGGGAGCACTGCCGCCGGGGCCAACGCGGGCCTGGGCGACCACGGGGTGTGGATCGCCCCGCGCATCAGCGGAATCGGACGGTTCCGGCGCGCCGCCGGTGCCGAGGAGGAGTAGAAATGACGATCCACGCAGGGCGGCACGCCGCGCACTACGAGGTCCGCGAGGACTTGGTGGGCCGGCTCCGCCGGGAGCTGCTCGGCCCCGATGCCGCCGCCTCCGCCGAGGACCGTGCCGAGGTGCTGGACCAGGACGCCCCGATCACCCGCTACCCCATGGGCGTGCTCTTCCCCCGCCCGACGGACGCCGAGGCCGACCTTCGTCTCAAGGAGGACGCCGCAGAAGAAGAGGGCCTGGACGAGGAGCCTGTGACCGGGGCGGACAGTCTCGACGAGTCCGGGTCGGCCGCCGAGCGCCCCAACGCCGGTGACCGACGCCCGTCCTCTGTCGGCCTGACCTTCGCGGTCGACCTCGCCGTGTGTCGGGAGATCGTGGTCTCGGCGCGCGCCGCCGTGTACGAGCCGGAGGACGCCGAGGGGCGCAAGATCTCCGCCCGCCGCAGCGAGGCCCGCACCACCTCCGACCAGCGAGAACGCTGGCGTCGGGTGGAATTGGACCTGCCGGACACCACGGTCGACGTGACGTACCCGGGTCGCGGTGCCTCACGCGATCTGATCGACGGCACTGCCCGGCTGGAAGTGCACGTGCGTCGTCCGTCGCCGGAGACCGGTACGGTCACCGTCACGGTCACCTTGGTCAACGTCCAGAAGGTGGGTGAGCGGGAACTCCAGGACGCATTCGCCCTGTTCCAGACCGGGCTGACGGTCCGCGCCGCCAACGCGTCGAGCGCGTTCGTGGAGCGTCCCGGCGCCTTGTCCGCAGTGGACTCCGAGCTGGAGACCAGCCGGCTGCTGCACCGGCATGCCCCCACGTTCGCCGCAGGACACGGCTGCGCGGCGGTGTGGGACTGGACCCCGCCCCCCGTCGGCATCACCGACATAGAGCGTGCGGGCGTGGCGGAGGTACGCACCGAGTTCATGCCCACGCACGAGGTGCTGCTCACCGACTCCAACCCGGAGATCGACGACCGTGCCCTCACCATGTCGGGCCTCGCCGAAGGCTCCGACAGCGAAGTGATCGCCGCCCTGGAAGGGCTGGCCACAGGCTACGAGCGGTGGATCGAACGGAAGCGGGACGAAGCCGCCGCGCTCGCCGGTACCTCGTACGAGAAGGCCGCGTTCGTTCAGGTCGACTCCTGCGTGGAGGCCCTGGACCGGATCCGGGAGGGCATCGCGCTGCTCCGTGACAAGCCTGACCTGATGCAGGCGTTCCGCCTGGCCAACCAGGCGATGGCGACCCAGCGTGCCCGGAGCGCCTGGGTCAAGGGCGGTCGGGTCGGCGAGCCGGACCTGGCCTCCGCGCGCTGGCGTCCGTTCCAGATCGCCTTCGTGTTGCTGTGCCTGGCCGGGGTGGACGACCCGGAACACCGTGACCGGGGGGTGTCGGACCTGTTGTGGTTCCCCACCGGTGGTGGCAAGACCGAGGCGTACCTGGGCTTGATCGCGCTGACCACTTTCCTGCGTCGGATGCGGCTCGGTGGGGCGGGCGGCGGTGTCACCGTCCTGATGCGGTACACGCTGCGCCTGCTCACCCTGCAGCAGTTCGAGCGTGCCGCGATCCTGATCTGCGCCATGGAGCGGATGCGCCGGCAGAACCCCGCCGAGCTGGGGCACGAGGAGATCTCCCTCGGTATGTGGGTGGGTCGGTCCGCCACCCCGAACACCTTGGAGGTCGCCTCCAGGCAGCTCCGTGCGGCCCGCTCCGGCAAGGTGCTCCAGAAGGAGAACCCGGTCCAGCTGCACGCCTGCCCGTGGTGCGGGACCGCCCTCGACGCCCATCACTACACGGTCGACGAGCAGGCCGTCCGGATGGATGTGCGCTGCCCCGGCACGGGCTGCGCGTTCTCCGACGGACTGCCCGTGCACCTGGTCGACGAGACCGTGTACCGCGCCCGGCCCACCCTGGTGATCGCCACCGTCGACAAGTTCGCCTCGATGCCGTGGCGTGCGCAGACCGCCGCCCTCTTCAACCGGGACCGTCAGGACGCCACTCCGCCCCCGGAACTGATCGTGCAGGACGAGCTGCACCTGATCTCCGGCCCGCTGGGCACCTTGACCGGCCTGTACGAGACGGCTGTCGACCTGCTCGCCGACCGACCCAAGGTGATCGCCTCGACCGCGACCATCCGCCGCGCCGCCGACCAGGGCAAGGCACTGTTCTCCCGCGAGGTGCGCCAGTTCCCGCCCGCAGGCCTGGACTCACGCGACTCCTGGTTCGCCGTGGAGACCCCGGCCCGTGACAAGGCCTCCCGCCGCTACGTGGGCCTGCTCGCCCCCGGCACCAGCCAGTCCACCCTGTTGATCCGCACCTACGCCACCCTGCTCCACCAGGCGATGCGGGCCGACACCACCCAGGAGGTGCGCGACGCGTACTGGACGCTGGTCGGGTATTTCAACAGCCTGCGCCTGCTGTCGGCCGCGGAACTCCAGGTGCACGACGACGTCGTGGCCCATCTGGACCATCTGGCCGCCCGCGACGATTGTGAGCCCCGCTCCGTCGGCAACTACTCCGAGCTGACCAGCCGGGTCGACGCCAGCGACATCCCGGCCCGTCTGAAGCAGATCGAGCGGCGGCTGCCGGGCGGCGACGTGGTGGACGTGCTCCTGGCCACGAACATGATCGCCGTTGGCGTGGACGTGGACCGGTTGGGTCTGATGGCCGTCATGGGTCAGCCGCAGACCACTGCCGAGTACATCCAGGCGACCAGCCGCGTGGGCCGTGCTCACCCCGGCCTGGTGGCGGTGATGCTCAACGCGAGCCGCTCCCGTGACCGTTCACACTACGAGAACTTCCAGCACTTCCACTCCGCTCTCTACCGTGAGGTCGAGTCCACCTCGGTGACCCCGTTCTCGGCCCGTGCCCGGGACCGAGGCCTGCATGCGGTGATCGTCGCCCTGGCGCGCATCCTGATTCCCGCTGCTCGCGCCGACGAGGCCGCGGGAAACATCGACCTCTTCAAGGACGAGCTGAGGGAACGCATCCGCCCGAAGATCCTCGAACGGGTCGAGAAGGTCTCTCCGGTGGAGACCGCCGCCAAGGAGGTCTCCCACGTGGCCGCAGCCTTCGACGAGTTCGTCGACTGGTGGTACGAGGAGGCCGAGGCGCACGGCGGCCTGTACTACGAACCGAAGCGCGGACGCAGTGCTCCCTCTCTGCTCAAGCCCTACAACGACGCCCTGGAGGACGTCGAGGCGTGGGAGACCCTGTGGTCCCTCCGCGACGTCGACGCCGAGTCCGCCCTGTTCATGGAGGCATCCCGATGACCCCGCCCCCTCCCCGCCGCCGGCGCGGCAGCGGCGGATCCGCCGCACCGGCCCGCACCCTGCCCCGCCGCGGTGCGGTCCGCCGCGCCCAGGCCATCACCACGTACGGTGTGGGTTCGTTGATCGCTGTGGAGCAGGAGTCGTTCATCGTCTCCGGCATCGACGACGCCGAGGGGCAGTGGCCCCGCGACGAAGCCCCGGTGATCCACGAGCCGCGCCTCGCCCGGGTGTTGGGCGTGCGCCGGTTCCGTCTGCCGCCCGCCTCCGCCGAGGACAGCCGTGACGGCATCCGGGTGCGTCGCTTCCCGCTGTGGCACCACTGCCCCGAATGCCACGCGCTGGACCACGTGCGGAGGTTCAACTCCCCGCCTGGACGCAACGAGTGCGCCGAGTGCTCCGAAACCCTGGTGCCCTCCCGATTCGTGGTGGCTTGCGAGGACGGGCACATCGCCGACTTCCCGTACTGGAAGTGGCTGCACAGGGGGCGACGCGGCGACGGCGAGGCCGGTTTCTGCGGCGGCCGGATGAGTCTGCGTTCCTCGGGACGTACCTCCTCGCTCCGGTCGGTGGTGCTCTCCTGCTCCTGCGGAGTGCCGGAGGTGTCCATGGAGGGTTCCTTCCGGCGCGGTGCCCTCAAGGACCTGAACATCCGCTGCGAGGGCAAGCGCCCCTGGCTGAAGGACGCCCCCCGACCTCCTCTGCTCCCAGCCGCCCCGGACCCTGCAGCGTGGTTCTTCCTCGGTGTGGCAGCCGGTGCTCCGCTCGGCCCTGTCCATCCCGCCGTGGAGCGACACCCGGGTGCACGCTCTGGAGAAGCATTGGGACAAGCTCCGTTCGTGCTCCACCCTCGCCGAGATCGAGATCCACCTGAAGTACATCTTCGAGGGCTCACCGTGTCCGGTGAGCCCTGAGCAGGTGATGGAACTGCTTGCCGCGATGGAGGCCGAGGAGCTCACCGGAGAGGACGGGCCCGTTCTCGACCAGGAACAGCGTTACCGCGCCCTGCGCGACCTGGAGTACGAGCGGCTGTGCGCGGGCAACCCGGAGGACTCCGGCCACCACACCGAGCAGTTCGTCTGCGAGCCCCCGACCGACGACGGGAAGCCGTTGTCCGGCCTGGGACTGGTCACCCCGATGCTGGTGAAGAAGCTCCGCGAGGTCCGCGCTCTCAAGGCCTTCACCCGGGTCATCGACCCCGAGACCTCCTCCGAGGGCCATGAGGCGGATCTTTCCCTCGTCCCTACGGACTGGCTGCCCGCCATGGAGGTCCATGGCGAAGGAGTCTTCCTCCGGCTCGACGAGGACAGGGTCGACGCCTGGGCCGAACTGCCCGCCGTTGCCGCTCGCGTGGAACGCATCCGTCACCGGCACCAGCGGGTCCTCGCCGAGCGGGCCGCCGACCCGACCCGAGTCCCGTCCTCTCCCGCCACCCCGCGCATGGCCCTGCTGCACACCTTCGCGCACGTGATGATCAATGAGTGGAGCCTGGACTCCGGTTACCCGGCCGCCTCGCTCCGTGAGCGGATCTACTCGGGTGACGAGATGGCCGGCGTGCTGATCTACACGGCCACCAGTGACTCGGCCGGCAGCCTCGGCGGCCTGGTCACCCAGGGAGAAAGCGTCCGCCTCGCCCAGGCCGTGCGCTCGGCCGTCCACCGCGCCGAGTGGTGCTCCGCCGACCCGCTCTGCGTCGAGACCGACAGCTCCGGCGCGGGCGGCACCAACCTGGCCGCCTGCCACGCCTGCGTGATGCTCCCGGAGACCAGCTGTGAGCACAACAACGGCCTGCTCGACCGGGCCCTTCTCGTCGGCACCCCGGAGGATCCGTCGATCGGTTTCTTCTCCCACCTGCTCACCCGGTGAGCACCGGGCAGCGACGCCGGGGCGGCAGACAGCGCCCCGCCCCGGCTCTCGGCACCGGAGCAGCGGAGCGACTCGGACGGCGATACGTGACCTGAGCTCCGGTCCGAGTGCGAGGTCGCGTGCGGTGCCTTCGGTCGTGGCCCACCATCGGTTCACGGAGGGAACCCGCCTTGCGGGCGTTCATGCCCGGTGGCCCAGGGCGGCCCGGATCGCGCATCCGAGGGCCCGGCCCACCGGGGGTGGCGAGGCGTGGCCCACCTGCCGATAGCGGGCTGTCTTACGGCCGGCGAAGGACCAGTCCGCAGGAAAGCCCTGCAGCCTTGCCGCTTGCTCGACGGTGAGCGCCACCATGCCCTTGACGCCGAGCGAGAGGTCCCAAGGGAACTCAGGGCCGGGGAGCTCATCGGCGACGGTGCCGCCGTTCACACGCATACGGGCCCAGGAACGCTTCGACCCGGTCGGCCCCAGATCGGCCCCGCCGCGATTCCAGGAACCGCCGACCAGTGTCGGGGCGGGCTGGTCGGCCTGCGCGGCCCAGGCGTCCGCGTACGGCCAGCCGCGTGCGGCCATGGAGGAACGTAGCGCCGCGCCCACGGTGATCGGCGGCTTGGTGTCGGGCACGGGGGCGACGAAGTTCTCGATGAGATCTCCCTTGAAAGCCACCAGGACCCCTTGTTTGCGGTCCTGGGGCACACCGTGGTCCATGGCGTTGAGGACGAACCAACGATGCCGATAGCCGAGGTGCTCGAGCTCGGTGGTGACGTAGGCGCGGATCGGTTCGTACGCGGGCTTGGAGACCAGGTCGGGGACGTTCTCGATGAGCAGGGCGCGGGGCTGTACGCCGTGCATGAGCATGATCGTCGCTTCGAGTACTCGAATCTCCTCGGCGCTGTCCTCGCGTGCCACCGCGGCGCTCGCCTTGACCCTGGGTAAGCCGGCAGCCAGGAGATCCACGTCATATGTCTCCTGGTGGTCCACCGGGTCGAAGTCCAGGAGGTCGGTTTCGACGACATTCCACTTCGGACGGTTCAGACGCAGCGTCTCGCAAGCCGCGGCCCGGTTGTCCAGGAGCAGAACAGGATCGAATCCGGCCTGTTCGAGGCCGAGCGCGAGGCCGCCTGCGCCGGCACACACGGCAAGGGAGCTGAGGTTTCCGAGGCGAGACTCTTCCATGACTACCGTTCATGCTCTTCGGAAAATATGACCGGACGGGTTGAGAGAGGCTACCCCGCCCGTCCCTGGTGTCATGCGGCTGCGGAACGGAGAGGGGCGGAGTCCTGAGCGTCCATGATCGCAACACGGTCGGTTCCGCGGCCGTTCCCGTCGAGGCGACCGAACCGACGCCTGGCTTCCGGGCATCAGGGGTACGAGGGCAGCGGGAACGGGACGGATGAATCGCAGGAGGCCAGGATGACGGTGGAGTCAGGGGACGGGGCCCGCGCGGCGGGGGGCGCGGTGGTGGGGACGGTCCGTGTCAATGGTGTCGACGTGCGGTACCGGGCGGCCGGGAGCGGGGCCGCTGTGGTGTTGGTGCACGGGCTGGGGGAGGACCTCGGGGCGTGGGAGCGGCAGCAGGAGGAGGTCGGGGGGTGGCGGACGTACGCGTACGACCTGCGCGGGCACGGGGGGAGTGGGCTGGGGGCGGCCGAGGGGAGTCTCGGGCAGCTGCGGGACGACCTGCTGGGGTTTCTGCGGGAGGTGACGGGGCCCGCGGTGTGCGTGGGGTTCTCGCTGGGCGGCACGGTCGTGCTGGCCGCTGCGGCCGCGGCTCCCGAGCTGGTCACCGGGGCCGTGGTGTTCGGTACGTCCACGGTGGTGGGGAAGGCCGCGGTGGAGTTCTACGAGGAGCGGATCGCGCTGGTGCGCGGCGGTGACCGGCAGCGGCTGGCGGCGGCGATGCGGGCGGACACGGTGGCCGCGCTGTACGGCACGGACGGTGATGCGGAAGCGGTGACCGCGCGGCGGATGGCGGCGATCGGGGACGGTCGCGGGTACGCCAACGCGGCCGCCGCGATGGCCGGGCTGCGGGAGCGTCCGCTCACCCCGGAACTGGCTGCCGTCAGGTGCCCTGTGGTGGTGGTCGGGGCCGCGCAGGACACCTTCTGTCCGCGCAGGGCCGCCGACATCATGCTCGACGGGCTGAAGGGCGCGGAGTGCGAGGTGACGTACGAGGAGATCCCGGGTGCGGGGCATCTGATGAACGTCGAGCGGCCGGCGGCGGTCACGGCCCGGCTGACGGCCGCGCTGGAGCGGGTGGGGTAGGCAGGGACGGACAGCAGGCGCCTGGCCGTGCTCGTTCGTACTCCGTCCCGGGAGGATTCCGTCTCGGGAGGATTCCGTCTCGGGAGGATTCCGTCTCGGGAGGATTCCGTCTCGGGAGGATTCCGTCCCGGAGGACTACGCCCCGGAGGACTACGCCCCGGGAGCCGAGGGGCGGCTTCCGGGGCGAGGTGGTACCGAAAGGCGGGTCACGAGATCTTCGGCAGGTCCCCGCTGGTCGTCGACAGGTCGATCACGGAGAAGCCGGCGCCCTGCTGGTCGGAGACGGCGGCGAAGCGGCCGAAGGGCGTGTCGTGCGGGCCGAAGTGCTTCTGGCCGCCGAGCTTGACGACCTTGGCGACCGCGTCGTCGCAGTTCTCCACCGCGAAGTACGGGTTGATGTGCGACGGCAGCTCGGGCGGGAAGTCCTCGGTCATCTTCATCCGGCCGATGACGGTCTCGCCGCCCAGGTCGTAGACCTTGAAGTCGATCGCGTCGTCCTCCATCCGCTTCACGTCGTACGAGAAGAGGGCGGGGAAGAACTGGTCCGCCTTCTCGGGCTCTCGGGTGGTGATCTCGGCCCAGCAGTACGAGCCGGGCTCGCCCTGCTTCTCGAAGCCCTGGTGGGTGCCGGGCTGCCAGAGGCCGAAGGTGACGCCGCCGGGGTCGGCGGCGATCGTCATGTGCCCGAAGTCCCCGACGGCCATGGGGTCCATGACGGTCCGGCCGCCGAGCTCGCGGATCTTCGCCGTGCCGGCCTGGATGTCGGACGAGGCGAAGAACAGGAACCACCCGGTCGGCCAGTCCTCCTGGCCGGGCATCCGGGGCGCGAGGCCGGCGACCGCCTTGCCGTCGGAGAAGGCCTGGGTGTAGTTGCCGTACTCCTCCGCGCTCTCGCCGAAGGTCCATCCCAGTACTTCGCCGTAGAAGGTCTTCGCCGCTTCCAGGTCGGGGAACGAAGCGTCGAGCCAGATGGGCGTGCCCTCAGGTTCAGCGGCCATGGCTGCCTTCCTCTGCCGGTATCAGTGAGGATGCCTCTAGGGAGGACTTGTCGGGCTTGACACGTTAGCCACTGATCTTGGTTCCCGCCCGGCAAGTATTCGAACATATGGTCAATTCTTGAGGGTGGGGAAAAGGGGGCGGGGAAGGGCTGTCCGGGGGTGGTGCCTCAGCCCAGTTCCAGGCTCGTCACGCCGAAGATCCGGGAGGTGGCCACGGGGCGTACGGGGCCGGTGTACATGCGGGCCGTGTCGAAGGACGGGGTGAGGCCGAGGCTCTTGGCCAGTGCCACCGCCTCCGGGTTGGTCTCGGGGACGTCGACGGCGAAGGGGGCGCCGTCGAGGTCGGCGGTGAGCGCGTCGAGCAGGGCGCGGGCGTCCTCGGTGGTGTCGGCGAAGAGCGGGCCGACGCGGTGGGCGTCGCGGCCCGGGCGGATCACGCCGTAACCGGTCACCCGGCCGTCCGGCACGCGGGCGAACGCGCGATGGCCGTCGCAGCTGAGCCAGTGGCGCAGGAACCGTGCGCGGTCGGCGGGGTAGCAGGCGCTGTCGTACGCGGCGATCGCGTCGGGGCCGACGGTCGCGGCCGGGACGACGTGGTCGGGGGTCGGGCGGTCGCCGGAGGGGGCGGTGCCGCCGAACCGGCTGGTGCGGTAGGCGAGTTCGAAGCCGGAGCGGCGGTAGTTGTCCTGCTGGGCCGGTACGCCGTCCAGGCCGACGGTGCGGTCGCCGGCGTGGGCGAGCGCGGCCTTCCAGGTGGCGAGGCCGTGGCCGCGGCCGCGCTGGTCGGGGCGGACGAGGTAGAAGCCCAGGAAGGCGTAGGTGGGGCTGTAGTTGACGACCGAGATGGCGGAGACCGGCTCGCCGTCGATCCGGCCGAGGAAGAAGCCGTCGGGGTCCTGGGCGAAGAAGCAGGAGGCGTCGGAGAGGCCCGGGTTCCATCCTTCGGCCGCCGCCCACTCGCTGACGACGGTCCAGTCCTCCGGCGTTGCTCGCGTGACGATGAGCTGGTCAGGGGCATGCTGAGGCATTGCGGTGTCCTTTCCGGCGGGAACGGGCCGCGCCGCGGGGGCGGCCCGGCGCGGGGCCATCCTTCCCGATCGGCGCGCGGCTATCCAGCGGCCGAACCGGTCGCCGCGAGGCCCGCGTGCGGGCCCCTGTGTGCGGCGAACGATGACGGAAGGGAAGGTCAAGTAGGGGAACGAGTAGGGAAAAGAAAGGGAAAGAGGGGGTCAAGTGCCTGGATCGTACGGATTGTGACGTGCGGACGGCGGATCCGGGCGTTAGCATGGGTAATTGGTTGTCTGGGGCAACCAATTCCGCGGGCGGGGGATCACTTGTGCCGGGCGCGGCGTCATCTGCGGGACCGGCCCTGGGCGCCACCGACCGACGGAGTACCACCACCGGGACGCGGGGACGAGCGTGCCGGTGTCAGGAGGACGATTCATGCCTGCCGAGGCAGCCGCATCCCAGACCACCCCCACAACCCCCCGCGAAGACCAGGGAAGTTCGCCGGAGCCTGCCTTCCGTACGTACGTCGAGGACAACCTCGACGCGCTCGCGGCCGACCCCGGCCGTGAACTCCTCGTGCACGGCGACCGGCGGCTGACCGCGGGTCAGTTCTGTGACCTCGTACACCGCATGGCGCACGCCATGGCGGCACAGGGCGTCGAGCGCGGCACCACCGTCACGCTGCTCAGCGGCAACCTCCCCGAGGCCATCGCCGCGCGCTACGCCGCCAACCTGGTGGGCTGCCGCGTCAACCACCTCTACAACAAGCTGTCGGCGGACGTGCAGGCCAACATCGTGCGGGACGTCGAGACCCGGGCGCTGATCGTCGACCCGCGGCTGACCGACCGCGCCGCCGAGCTGACCGAGCGCGCGCCCGTGCCGACCGTACTCACCCTCGGCGAGGCCAAGCGGGAGATCGGCCAGGACGTGCTGGCGCTCGCCGCCGAGCAGACCGCCGAACCGTTCGTGAGCCCCGCGCAGCCGGACGACATCTGCACCATCCGGCACACCGGCGGCACCACCGGCCACCCCAAGGGCATCGTCACCACGTTCCGGCAGCTCAACCGCATGCGCCGGATGATGCCCGAGCAGACCGAGCAGGACTACACGCCCAAGCAGCTGGTGTGCACCACCATCGCGCACGCCGCCGGCATGCTGGCCGACGTGATGTTCCTCAACGGCGGCACCGTCGTGCTGCACGACGACTTCGACGCCGCCGAGGCCCTCGCCACCATCGAGCGCGAGCGCATCACCCACCTCTTCCTGCTGCCGCCGCTGGTCTACCAGCTGATGGACCACCCGGACTCCGAGCGCCGCGACCTCTCCAGCCTGCGCGCCCTGACCTACGGCGGCTGCCAGTCCTCGCCCGCCCGGATCGCGGACGCGGTACGCCGCTTCGGCAAGGTGCTCGTGCAGTTCTACGGCCAGAACGAGGCCGGCGGCATCAGCGTGCTGCCCGCCGAGGAGCACGACCCGGACAACCTGGAGCGGCTGCGCTCGGCCGGGAAGATCCTGCCCGGCGTCGAGGTGGCCATCCGCGACACCGACGGCAACGACCTGCCGACGGGCGAGCTGGGCGAGATCTGCGTCCGCTCGGCCGGCACGATGACCGGTTACTGGAAGCAGCCCGAGCTGACCGCCGAGGTGCTGCGGGACGGCTGGCTGCACACCGGTGACGTGGGCTTCGTCGACGCCGACGACTACATCACCGTCGTCGACCGGATCAAGGACATGATCGTGGTCGTCGGCGGCCACGTCTACACCACCGAGCTGGAGGACCTGCTCAACTCGCAGCCGAAGGTGCAGCAGAGCGCGGTCTTCGGCGTCCGTGACGCGGACAACATGGAGCAGGTGTACGCCGCGGTCGTGGCGGCGCCGGACAGCCGGCTGGAGGCCGAGGAGCTGCGCGCCTGGGTGCGCGAGGCGCGCGGTGCCATGTACGAACCGGCTCACATCAGCTTCGTCGACGCGCTGCCGCTGACGGACGCGGGCAAGCCGGACAAGAAGCTGCTCCGGCAGCTGGCCGAGCAGGAGCGCGACGCCGCGCAGGCCGGCGCGAGCTGAGCACGGCGCCCGCGCCGGTGCTCCCGTACGCGAACCTGCCCGTACGGGGGCACCGGGCGGCCCTGCCTCATGCGTCCGGGTACACCGCCACCCGTACCGCCCGCGGCCCGTGCATGCCCTGGATCATCGCCGACTCGATGTCCCCGGAGCGGCTGGGGCCGGTGACCAGCTGGAGGCCGGACGGCATGGGGTCGAGCCGGCCGAGCGCCGCGATCAGCGCCGCGTAGTCGGCGTGCAGGCGCGACAGCGGTACGACCGCGAGATGGGTGCCGGGCAGTACGGCCGTGCCGCGCGGGCGTCCCGGCGCCGGGCCGAGCGCGAGGGTGCCGGTGTCCGCCGCGGCTCCGAGCACCCCGGTGACGCCGACCTCGGCGTCCCACGGGTCCCGCGGCCGCTCCCCGGCGACCGCCAGGCCCGTCAGGTCCGGGTGGTCGTCGACGAGCGCCGGGCGGTCGCCCGCCCAGTCCCGGACCAGCGACAGCGCCTCCTCGCGCGAGGCGGCGAGCTCCGCCAGCCCGCCGGCCTCCGCCAGCCGGTCCCGGAACAGCTCCGCCAGCTCCTGGTTCATCCCTGCCTCCTGTCGCGGTCCCGGCTCTCCTCCTGACGCCGGAACCACCTGCGGAAGGCGCCCGCCTCGCGCAGGGGCGGCAGGGCACGCCCCCTCGCCCAGCCCCGGCCGGGTCCCGGCAGCCGGGCCAGGACGCCGTCCGGGAGCAGCCGGCCCGCGAGCCGGGCCCCGGCCATCGTGGCGCGGAAGCCGGTCTCCGTACGCCAGGCCAGCGCCCAGGCGCGCCAGCCGGCGCGGGCCGTCCGGGCGGCGGGCTGCCGGCGTTCGTGCGCGGCGCGCAGGTTCACCAGCAGGTCGGGAATGGGGATCTTGACGGGGCAGGCGTCGTAGCAGGCGCCGCAGAGGGAGGAGAGGAACGGCAGGTCGGAGTCCTGGTTCGGCCGCTCGCCGAGCAGTGGGCTGAGGACGGCGCCGATCGGGCCGCCATACACCGCGCTGTAGGGGTGGCCGCCGCCCACCGTCCGGTACACCGGGCAGGAGATCTGGCAGTTGCCGCAGCGGATGCAGGCGAGGACCTCTTCCTGGGGCGTACCGAGCGCCTTCGTGCGGCCGTTGTCGAGGATGACGAGGTGCAGCTGCTCGGGGCCGTCGGTCTCGCCCTCCCGGCGCGGCCCGTTGAGGAGCGTCTGGTAGACGGAGACGCGTTGTTTGGTGGCCGCGTCGCACAGCAGCGGGATCAGGACGCCGAGGTCGGCGAAGCGCGGGATCACCTTCTCGACGGTCATCACGGCGACGTGGACGCGTGGTTGCGAGGTCACCATGTCGGCGTTGCCCTCGTTGGTGACGAGGGCGAGGGTGCCGGTGTCGGCGGCGGCGAAGTTGACGCCGCTGATGCCCATGTCGGCGGCCTTGAAGTCGGCGCGCAGCCGGGTACGCGCGAACGACGCCAGGTCCTCCGGCTCGCCTGACACCTCGTCACCGGCGAGCTGCCCGAACAGATCCGCCACGTCCTGCCGGGACTTGTGCAGCGCGGGTCCGACGATGTGGCTGGGCCGTTCGTCGGCCAGCTGGACGATGTACTCGCCCAGGTCCGTCTCGACCACTTCGATGCCCTGTGCGGTGAGGTGGGCGTTGAGATGGATCTCCTCGGTGGCCATCGACTTGGACTTCACCGCGAGGCGTACGCCGTTCTCGCGGGCGATCCGCTCGATGACGGCGCGTGCTTCGGCGGGGGTGGCGGCCCGGTGCACGACGCCGCCGTTCCGCTCGACGTTCCCGGTCAGCTGCGCGAGGTACTTCTCCAGGTCGGGAAGGGTCTCCCGGCGGATCGCCGCGCCCTGTTCGCGGAGCCGCGCCACCTCCGGGGTCCAGGTGCCGACGTGCCGTTCCTCGTTCAGTGCCGCGAGGCGGTCGTGGGTGGGGCGGGCCGTGCGGACGGTGAGCGCGTCCCGGGTGATCAGGGGCAGCGGGCGCCGGTGCGGCGGGATGTCGCCGGCCGCCCACTCGGGCCGGTCGGGGTGGAGGCGCTCGCGGCCGGCGAGGGCGGAGGAGCGCTGCCCGGCCGTGCGGGTGCCGTCCCGGCGGTGCTCGCTCATGCGGGCACCTCCGCCGGGACGAGCGCGTCGCGTACCAGCTCGGCGAGGTGGCGGGTGCGGACCGGCGGCCCGGCCTGCCGCGCCCGGCCGCCGAGATGGAGCAGGCAGCCGGGGTCGGCGGCGACCAGCCAGTCGGCGCCGCCGGCCGCTGCCGTACCGAGCTTGGTGTCGGCCATCGCCACCGACACGTCGGGGAACTTCGCGGCGAAGGTGCCGCCGAAGCCGCAGCAGGTGTCGCAGCCCGCCATCTCGCGCACCTCCAGACCCTCGATTCTGCCGAGGAGTTGGCGTGGCGTGCGGCGCTCGCCGAGCGTGCGGGCCATATGGCAGGAGTCGTGGTACGTGACCGAGCCGCGCAGCCGGAGCCGCAGTCCGCTGCCGTACGCCATGACGAACTGGCTGAACTCATAGGTGCGTTCGACGAGCGCGCGGTGCTCCGGGGCGGGCGCACGGAGCCGGCCGAGGTGGTGGTGGAGGTAGGCGGCGCAGGAGCCGGAAGGGGTGACCACCGCGTCGTACGGTGCGAAGATCCGCAGCCAGCGGTCGAGCAGTGTCCCGGCCTCCGCCGGGTGCCCGGAATTCAGTGCGGGCTGGCCGCAGCAGGTCTGGCCGCGCGGCAGCTCCACCGTGACGCCCATCGCCGCCAGGACCTCCACCGTGGCGCGTGCCGGGCCGCCCGCGGCCAGATCGGCCATGCACGAGGTGAACAGCGCGACCCGCGCCGGGCGGGGCGGCGCTCCCGCGTCCGTTTCCACGTCCCTCATCCGACTCCTCCAGCTGTGTCCGCTTCCGTCGTACGACTCCACCGGGCCGGTCCCGGGCGGTCAGGCCATCACCGACTCCACCCGCCGCGCCGTGTCCCGTACCGCGTCCGCCAGCGCCAGCACCTCGTCGTGGCCGATGACGAAGGTGACGGTGGAGACGCTGACCGCGCCGACCGTGCGGCCGTCCGGGGTGTGGACGGGCGCGGCGAGGCAGCGCACGTTGGGTTCGTTCTCCTCGTCGTCCAGGGCGTAGCCCCGTTCCCGTACACCGGCGAGTTCGGCGGCGAGCGCGTCGAGGGTGGTGAGGGTGCGCTCCGTACGCCGCTCCAGGCCGGTGCGGGCCACCAGCTCGGCCAGCGCTTCCGCGTCGAGACCGGCGAGGATGCACTTGCCGATGGCGGTGGAGTGCAGGGGCTGCTGCATCCCGACGCGGGAGAGCATCGCGAACGGCTGCACGCCCTCGACCTTGTGGGTGTAGACCACCCGGTCGCCGCTGCGTAGACCCATGTGGAGGGTCTGGCCGATCTGCGCCTGGAGCTCGACGAGGACCGCCTCGACCGTGGTGTGCCGGCGGCCCTGGCTCACCGCGGCGCCGACACCGCTGGCGGTCGGGCCGATGCCGTACCTCCCGCCGGGGTACGCCACCGCCCAGCCCTCGGCGACCAGGGTGCCCAGCAGCCGGTGGGCCGTGGGCTTGGAGACGGCCGCCTCCGCCGCCAGCTCGGCCAGCCGGAGGGGCTCCTGCGCGTGGCAGAGCACCTCGATGAGCCGCAGCACCTTGCGGGGCCCCGCGCCGTCGTTGGGCTTACCGGAACGCGTCCTCGCAGAACTTGCCGACGTCCGTGCAGAACTCGTTGACACGTCTTCGAGGCTAGGGCTAGCTTCCCCCGATATTCCACCCCCCTGAACGACGTTTCGCCAGGCGGAACGGGCGGAACGCCCTGGACCATTCGTGCCGACGTCAGGAGAATCCGTGCCGACTCAGGCGGAGATACGGCAGTTGTCCGACCGCGCAGCACAGCACGTCCTCAGCAAACAGGGCACCGACACGGGGCGGCGTACCGGCTGGCTGATGATCTCGACCATCCTGATCGAGGCCTGGGACCTCTACGCGATCTCGTTCCTGCTGCTGTTCGTCAAGAACGACCTGCATCCCAGCGCCGCCATGCTCGGACTCGCCTCCGGCGCCGTGCAGTTGGGGGCGCTGATCGGCGCGCTGGGCGGTGGCTGGGTCGCCGACCGGATCGGCCGGCGCAAGGTCTTCATCATCACCATGGCCCTGTTCGTGGTGCTCGCGCTGAGCCAGTCCTTCGTGACCAGCATGTGGCAGCTGGTCCTGGTCCGGTTCCTGCTCGGCATCCCGCTGGGCAGCGACATCTCCACCGGCTACGCGTACATCATGGAGACCATGCCCAAGGGCAAGCGGGAGGTGATGGGGAACCGCTGGCAGGGCATGTTCGGGCTCGGTGAGATCGCCGCCATCGCCGTGATCACCGTGATGTACCTCAGCGGCATGGACCACGGCCTGCTGTGGCGGATCGGCCTCGGCCTCGGCGCGCTGCCCGCGCTCGCGCTGCTCATCGGGCGGCTGGACGTGCCGGACACCGCGCTGTGGCTGGTGCAGCGCGGCAAGTTCAAGCAGGCCAAGGCCGTCGCGAAGAAGATGTTCAACGACGACCTGGACATGCTGCCGGACGAGGACTACGTCATCGAGCGGCCGCGCACCCGCGACTTCCTGTCGAGCATCTGGCAGGACCCGGTACGCCGCAAGGCCAGCGTCTTCGCCTGGATCTCCAACGCCATGCAGGGCGCGGAGTTCGCCGCCTTCGCCTTCTACCTGCCGGTCATCCTCGTCCTCACCGGGGTGTCCGGCATCGGCGCCACCAACTTCGTGACCGGCGCGATCTACATCATCGCCACCGTCAGCGGCTTCGTGGCGCCGATGGTGACACCGAAGCTGGGCCATCGCGGCGTGGCACGCTGGGGCTTCGGCACGGCCTTCGTCTCGCTCCTGCTCGCCGCGCTCTTCCTGCAGCTGGAGTGGCACGTCCTGGTGCCGCTGGCCGCCGCCGGCCTGATGTGGGGCCACTACTGGGACGCCTCGAACGGCATGACGATCGCCTCGATGGTCGCACCGAGCCGCTACAAGGCCACCGCCTCCGGCTTCGGTTACATCTTCGTCAAGCTCGCCGCCTTCGTGACCATCTTCTTCTTCCCGATCCTCTTCACCGAGCTGGGCGTGCCGCTGGCGACGGTCATCGTCTCGCTGCTCTCGCTGACCGGGTACCTCGCCGCCACCTACATCCTCCCCGAGGTCTACGGCTACGTGGAGCAGGAGGAGAGCCCCGCCGGACCGGCCGGCGGCCCATCGGCCCCCGGACGTACGGCACTTCGGGATTCCGGCGAGCCCGCCGCGTGACGGCGGCGCGCACGACGGCGGACGTGCCCGGCAACGGGAAGGTGCACAACAGATGAACGTTCGGGTCCGGCGCTCAGGGTGCTGAGCGATCTCCGCACCGCGGGTGCCGGACACCGGGAATTCGATGGACGAATCGGCCGCACAGGCCGCCAGTTCATGCCGATGCGCCCGAATATGCACAGGTCAGTGCCCTGGGGTCGGGTGAGCGGCAGTGCGAGGCGCATGTAATCGTGGGCACAGGGACGGTCCTGGTCACCGTCACCCCCCTCTCCTGCGACCCCCTCACAGGGGTCTTGTTGACATGCACCGCGAAGAAAGGTGATGGCATGCCCATCGCACTGCTCCGGAGGAAGCGGGCCGCCCGTGGCCCGCGCGGAGCCGGACTCCTGCATCCCGTCCCCCCGGGTGCGGGAGCCTTCAACTGTGAGGTGCTCGACCCCCTCGGGGAGCCGCTGCCCCAGGCCGAGGTCGTCGTGACCTCGGCCCACGGCGGGCAGGTGGTGGCGAAGCTGACGACGGACCCGTACGGTCTGTTCTTCGTGACGCTGCCCGTCGGCCGGTACAGCGTCCTGGTCTCCGCCGACGGGCTGCAGCCGAACCGGCAGACCATCGACGTCAGGGAAGGCGAGACCCTGCCGCTGTCCACGATCCGGCTGGAGTCCTCCGCGCCGCCCGAGCTGCCCCAGCCCGGCACATGGCTCTTCGACCCGCCGCACACCGCGATCCGCTTCATCGCCAAGCACGTCGGCATGGCCAACGTGCACGGCCGGTTCACCCGCTTCCAGGGCGGCATCCGGGTCGCCCCGGACATGGCCGACTCGCGCATCGAGGTACGCATCGAGGCGGCGAGCATCAACACCGGCAACAACACCCGGGACAACCACCTGCGCTCGGCGGACTTCCTGGACGTCGAGAACTACCCGTACCTGCACTTCGCCTCCACCCGCTTCGTGCACAAGGGCGGCCAGAAGTGGATCGTGCAGGGCGTCCTGGAGATGCACGGCGTCAGCCGCACCGTCAACCTGGACACCAACTACCTGGGCGCCGTCAACGGCGGCTACGGCGAGGAACTGCGCTGCGCCGCCCTGGCCAAGACCGAGCTGCACCGTGAGGACTACACCCTCAACTGGCGCAACATGCTCGCCCGCGGCATCGCCATCGTCGGCCCCACGGTGAAGCTGGAACTCGACATGCAGGCCATGTACCGCTGCGAGGACACCCCGACCCCGCCGGACTAGGCCTGTCCTGGCCCCGCTGCCGCAGCTGCCCCGCCGGGACTGCGGCAGCGGGGGCCGGTGGAACCACCCGGAGCCCGAGCGGACATCATGACCGGCAAGGGGGTGGTGTCGTGCGGCAACAGGTGCACGGGGCGCGGCCGGGCGGCGGGCGCGACACAGCGGGGAAGTGGCCGGCGGTGCTGGTCGCGGCGGTGGTGCTGTACCTGGCGTGCGTACTGGCCCTGGAAGCCGCTGGGCTGTGGGAGGTGACGCAGGAGTCGGTGGAGCGGCCCGACAGCCTCCTGTGGTTGCCGATACTGGCGCCTGTAGGGGCACTGTGCGGCGCACCGGTCTTCTTCGCAGCCGTGGGAGCGTTCGTCCTGCCGACGCTCGCGCTGGCCCGCCGGGCGGGGCGGGACTGGTGGTGGGTACCGGTCGTCGCGGCCCTCGTGGCGCTGGTGGCCGCGCTCGCGACGGCCGCTCTCGGCGCGGGCCGTGCCACCGTCCTGTGGCTGTGGCCGCTGCTGTGGGTGTCGGTCGGCGGAGCGGCGCTGCTCGCCCGGTGTGTCACGCTGCGCACCCCCTCCGGAGCGCGTCCGGGTCTGCTGGTTTCCAAGGTGGCCGGTTGCGGGGTCCTGGCCGTCGTGGTCGTCCACGCGCTGGGCGCGGCGGCGGTACGGACCGGGTCGATCGACGCCTACCGCCCACCGCGTCTGTCGCCGGCCCACATGACCGGCGCGTGGAGCGACGGCCGCGGCGGTACGCTCCGGCTCGCCGGTGACGGCACGGCAGCCGCCGACCGCTTGCTGTCCGAGGACTTCGATCACGCATTCGGTGACGTGCGCTGTGACGGCTCGGGCACCTGGACTCACGAGCCGGCCGACGACCCCTGGGACCAGACCGTCACGATCGACATCGGCGGCTGTTCGGGCTCGGAGTGGCGCATCAGCGGCACGCGGGCCCGGCCGAAGCTGGCCTACCAGTACGGGGACCCGGACAAGCCGCGGTGGTACACGCTGACCCGGACGCGGGGTGCCGCGGGCGCGGGCGGGTAGCGGAATCGGATGCGGGCCCCTTGCGGGCCGGGGGTGGGCTCGGAGATCGTTCCGGCATGAGGGTGAACGGGTATCCGGAGGACGGGGCGCGGGGTGAGGGGACGGCGTCCGGCGCCGCCCGCATCGGAGGGGCCGGTACGGTGCTCACCGATGCGCAGGTGACGGAGTTCGTCTCCGGGCAGCTGGCCGGGGCCGACGTGGACGGGCGCAGTGTCTGTGTCGTCGTGCCCGACGGGACGCGCAGCTGTCCGCTGCCGCTGCTGCTGTCCGCCGTGCACGGTGCGCTCGCCGGGCGGGTGAGCCGGCTGACCGTACTGATCGCGCTCGGCACCCACGCCGCCATGGACGAGCCGCGGCTGGCCCGGCACCTGGGCTACCCGGAGGGCGAGCTCGCGGCGCGGTACCCGGGCATGACCGTGCGGAACCACGAGTGGTGGGACCCGGACACCTTCGTCTCGCTCGGCACGATCTCCGCCGACCGGGTCGGCGAGCTGTCCGGCGGGCTGCTGCACCATGCCGTGGACGTCCGCCTGAACCGCGCCGTCGTCGACCACGACGTCACCCTCGTGCTCGGTCCCGTCTTCCCGCACGAGGTCGTCGGCTTCTCCGGCGGCAACAAATACTTCTTCCCCGGTGTCGCGGGCGCGGACATCATCGACCTCTCGCACTGGCTGGGCGCCCTGATCAGCAGTGCGGAGATCATCGGCACCCGCGGCAGCACGCCCGTACGCGCACTCATCGACGAGGCCGCGGCCCTCATCCCCGGCCGCCGCCTCGCCCTCTGCGTCGTCGCGCAGTCGGGGACGGACGCGCTGCACTCCGTCGCGTACGGCACACCGGAGGACGCCTGGGCCGCGGCGGCCGAGGTGTCCGCCGAGACCCATGTGCGCTACCTGGACGCGCCCGTGCGGCGCGTCCTGTCGGTCATGCCGGAGAAGTACGAGGACATCTGGACCGCCGCCAAGGGCTTCTACAAGCTGGAACCGGTGGTCGCGGACGGCGGCGAGGTCATCCTCTACGCGCCGCACATCACGCAGCTCTCCGCGATGCACCCGGAGATCGCCGATATCGGATACCACTGCCGGGACTACTTCACCAAGCAGTGGGACCGGTTCCGGCACCTGCACTGGGGCGTGCTGGCCCACTCCACGCACCTGCGCGGCGCGGGCACGTACGACGCGGAGACCGGCGAGGAGCGCTGCCGGGTCACGGTCACGCTCGCCACCGGCATCCCGGAGGACGTCGTACGCGCCGCGAACCTCGACCACCTCGACCCGGCCGGCATCGACCCCGCCGCCTTCGCCGCGGACCCGGACACCCTGGTCGTGCCGCACGCGGGCGAGATCCTGCACCGGCTGCGCACGAAATGAGGAGCCGCACATGACATCCGACCGGCTTCCGCAGCTCACGGGCGCCGACGCCGAAGCGGCCGACGCGGTGGCCGCGCTGCTGCGCGGCACCGCGCCCCTGGGCATCGCCTTCTCCGGCGGCGTCGACTCCTCGCTGCTGCTGGCCCTCGCCGTACGGGCGCTCGGCGCCGGACAGGTCCTCGCGGTCCTCGGCGTTTCGCCCAGCCTCGCCGCCGACGAACGCGCCGGGGCCCACCGGGTGGCCGCCCACATCGGCGCCCGGGTCGTCGAAGTCGCCACGTACGAAGGGGAGTCGGCGGCCTACCGCGCCAACGGGCCGGACCGCTGCTTCCACTGCAAGGACGAGCTGTTCACCAGGATCTCGGACGAGGTCGCCGCCGAGCACGGCCTCGTGGCCGTCGCGTACGGGGAGAACGCGGACGACGCCCGCCGCCCGGACCGGCCCGGCAGCCGCGCCGCCACCGAACACCGCGTGCTGCGGCCGCTCGCCGACGCGGGCCTGGACAAGGCCGCCGTACGCCGCCTCGCCCGCGCCCTCCGGCTGCCCTGTGCCGACAAGCCGGCCGCGCCCTGCCTGGCCTCCCGCATCCCGCACTTCGACGAGGTCTCGCCCGCCAAGCTCGGCCAGGTCGAACGGGCCGAGAAGGCGCTGCGGGGGCTGGGCTTCAGCGACTGCCGGGTGCGGCACCACGGGGAGGTGGCACGCGTCGAACTGCCGGTCGCGGAGATCGCCCGCGCCGCCTCCGGCGAGCTGCGTGAGGCGGTGCTGAGCGCCGTGCGCGCGGCCGGCTTCCGCATGGTCGCGGTCGATCTGGCGGGCATCCAGTCGGGCGCGTTCACCCTGCCCCTGGTCGGCGTGACGGAGGGCCATGACCACCATGCGTGAGGGCACACCGGACCCCGCTGACGCCATGCTCGCCGGCCTCGCCGAGCTGGACCACGACCGCGCCGCGCGGCGCGGGTACCCCGAGGCCGTCTACTGCGAGGGCAAGACGGCGGCCCAGGTCGGTGCCATCGCCGCCGCGGTACGCGAGCGGTACGCCGAGCCCGGGGACGCGGCATCCCGCGTTCCGGCCACCCTCTTCACCCGGGCGGACGACGGACACGCCAAGGCGGTGCTGGCCGAACTCCCCGACGCACGCCACGACACGGAGGCCCGCCTGCTCGCCTGGCCGCCGGCGCCGCCGCCCGCGACCGGCGGCAAGGTGACCGTGGTCTGCGCCGGCACCTCCGACCTGCCCGTGGCCCGGGAAGCCCTGCTCACCGCCGGCTACCTCGGCCGGGAGACCGAGTTCGTCGCGGACGTGGGCGTCGCCGGGCTGCACCGCGTCCTCGGCAAGCTCGACCTGCTGCGCTCCGCGCGGGCCGTGGTCGTCGTCGCGGGCATGGACGGCGCGCTGCCCAGCGTCGTGGCCGGGCTGGTCGCGGCGCCGGTCGTCGCCGTGCCGACCTCCGTCGGGTACGGCGCCGCCTTCGGCGGCCTCGCCCCGCTGCTGGCCATGCTCAACGCCTGCGCTCCGGGCGTCGCGGTGGTCAACATCGACAACGGCTACGGCGCGGGCCACCTGGCGGCCCAGATCGCCGCCCCGTTCCCGGCCGGGCCCTGACGACTCCCTACGCCGACCGGGCAGGGCTCCGGCCTGGGCGGGTACCGCCGGGTACGCACTCCCGCAGCCGGGCCCGCGCAGCCTCACATCCGGGATCTGCGTACGTCGACCTCACAGCCGGCGCGAACGGGTCGAAGCCGTGCTCGGCCGGCCGGCGAACCCCCAGCAGGCTTCGCAACGACCACCACGCGCGGATCACGCCGAGGCCGGCGTCGGTGCGCGCCTGATCGGCGTCCGCCTTCAGGAACACGTCGCCGACGCGCGGGGCCGGGCGTGCGAAGCGGGCGACGACGACCTCGGCCTCATCCATGGCGACCACTTCCGTCAGGAGTCCTGTTGTGTCAGGAGTCCTGAGAGGCCCCCGCGGGCAGCGCGGCGTCCGGTACCAGGCCGGCCGCCACCGCCGCCGCGACCGCGGCGTCCAGGACCGTGCCCGCGGGCAGCCCCCGTTCGGCGGCCAGCGCGGCCACGTCGTCGAACTCGGGGGTGGCCCGTACGATCACCCCGCCGCGGTGCGCGACCTTGACCGGCACCTCGCCGCCGCCCGCCACGGGGACGCGCACCCACGTACGCTGGAGCGCGGTCTTGCGTACGGCCGACTCGCGTACCCCGATCGTGGTCGTCTCGCGGAAGATCAGGTCGCGCAGCGCGTCGGCCCGCTGCCGCGGTGCCAGCACGCGCAGGGTGTGCGCGGGGCGGCCCTTCTTCATCACGATGGGCACCAGCCAGGCGTCCGAGGCCCCGGCCGCCAGGAGCGAGGCGAGCACGCCGGGCCACAGCCGCGGGTCCAGGTCGTCGACGTTGGCCTCCAGGACGACGGCGGAGGTCTCCTGGTCGGTGCCGGACGCGGCCGCCGCCGGGGCTCCGAGCACCACCCGTACGACGTTCGGGCGTCCCGGGGTGTCCCGCGTGCCCGCGCCGACGCCGGTCGCCTCGGCCCGCAGCCGCGGCAGGTCGCCGCACTCCGTGGCCAGCGCGGTCACCAGTGCCATGCCGGTCGGCGTGGCCAGTTCGCCCGTGCCGCCGCCCACCACCTCCCAGCCCGCGGCCAGTTCGAGCACGGCGGGCACCGGCACCGGCAGGTCACCGTGTGCCGTACGCACCCGGCCGGAGCCGAGCGCGACCGCGCTCGCGGTGACCCGGGCGATCCCCAGGTCGTGCAGGGCGGCGCAGACCCCGACCACGTCCGCTATCGAGTCCCACGCGCCGACCTCGTGGAAGTGCACGTCCTCGACGGACACGCCGTGCACCCGGGCCTCCGCGGCCGCGAGCCGGCCGAAGACCGCCAGGGCACGGTCGCCCACGGGCCCCGGCAGCCCGGCCTCCTCGATCCGGCCTCTGATGGCGCGCCAGGTGCGGTGCGGGTGGTCCTCGGCCAGCGGTTCGACGTCGACCTTCGTGGCCCGCAGCCCGGCGCGGGTGACGGACGCCTGCGCCAGCCGTACGGCGCCGGGGATCACCGCGTCGACCGCCTGCTGCGCGGCCGCCGGCGAGGCCCCGGCGTCGACCAGCGCGCCGAGCAGCATGTCCCCGGCGACGCCCGAGGTGACGTCGAGCCAGGCGTCCCGGTACGGGGCGGTCATGCGGTCATCTCCTGGCGGCCGGGCGGGCGGAGGTACGGCGGAGCGGACATACCACCGATCCTATGGACCCGGTCCGTCCCGTGCGACCAGGTCTTTCCCTCCGGACCCTGACGGGGTGCCGCCGGGCCCTGACGGGGTGCCGCCGGACCCTGACGGGGTGCCCGCACCGGCTCCGGCGGGATCAGGTGTTCGGCGGCGTCTCGTCGGCGAAGATCTTGGTGAAGACGGTGCCGTCCTCGGTGAGGTAGGCGTGCAACATGCCCTCGCTGCTGTGCGGCGCGTCGAAGGTCCCCTTGCGGTCCAGTGCGATCACCCCGCCGTCGCCGCCCAGCTTCGGCAGCCGTTCGACGAGTACCTCGTACGCCGCCGCTGCCACGTCCTTGCCGCCGAACTCCATGAGGTTCGAGATCGTGGCGGTCGCGGCGCCGCGCAGGAAGACCTCCCCGGCACCGGTGGCGCTGGCCGCGACGGTGGCGTTCTTCGCGTACGTACCGGCGCCGATCACGGGGGAGTCGCCGATCCGGCCCGGCAGCTTGTTCGTGAGACCGCCGGTGGAGGTGGCCGCGGCCAGATCGCGCTTCCGGTCGCGGGCGACCGCGCCCACGGTGCCCTTCGCCTGCTCGTCCGCGAGGGCCGCGGCGGCGGAGCGGGCACCGGTGGTCTTCTTCTTGGCCGCCAGCAGGGCGTCCCAGCGGGCCTGGGTCCAGTAGTAGTCCTGCGTCACCGTCTCCAGGCCGCTGCGGGCCGCGAAGTCGTCGGCGCCCTCCCCGGACAACAGGACGTGCGGCGACTTCTCCATGACCAGGCGGGCCGCCGAAACGGGATTGCGGACGCTGCGCACCCCGGCGACCGCGCCCGCCGCCAGGTCCGAGCCGCGCATGACCGACGCGTCCAGCTCGTGCCCGGCGTCCGCGGTGAAGACGGCGCCCTTGCCCGCGTTGAAGAGCGGGTCGTCCTCCAGGGAGCGGACCGCGGCCTCGACGGCCGAGACGCTGTCACCGCCCCGGTCCAGCACCCTCTGCCCGGCCCGCACCGCGTCCGCGAGTCCGTCCCGGTACGCCTTCTCCCGCTCGGGCGAGGTCTCGTCGCGCCGCAGGGCGGTCCCCGCGCCGCCGTGCACGGCGAGCACCACATGGCGGGCGTCGGGCCGCGCCTTGCCCTGCGGCGCTCCGGCCGCCGTCAGCCGTCCGGCGGCGGGCGCGTCCGGCGCGCCGTCCGCCGCGGGACCGCCGCCGGCCCCGTACGGTACGGCGGTCAGCAGCGCGGCGGCCACCGCGGCCGCGGCCAGTACGGGCAGTGTCCAGGGACGGGAAGCGAGCCTTCTGGGACGTGGACGGGAACGCATGCATCCTCCTCGCCGTTCGGTGCGCGGGACCACGGACGGACCACCAAGCGGATGCACCGTACAGGCGGATGTGCCGTGTGCGCACCAGGGCGAAAGGGGCCGACAAAAGTCCAAGTCCCGACCGGCGAGGCGGCATTGACGTCCGTTCCCGCATGTCGGAGGCTTGCGAGCGGTTCAGGCACCGGCTCCGTCCCCCCATGGGGCGGCCGCGCTCCCGCAGTCCGCCACACCCCCGGAGGCCACGTGACCGTCCTCGCCAGATCGCTCACCGGCTCGCTCGCCGCGCTGCTCGCCGCCGCCGCACTGGGCGCCGCGCCACCGTCCGCCGCGGCACCGTCCGCCGCGCCACCGTCCGGCGCGGCACCGTCCGCCGCGGCACCGTCCGGCGCGGCACCGGAGCCCGCGCACGAGCGGCCGCTGCCGGTCATCTCGCCGACCCCGCAGCACATGAGCCGGGTCTCGTCCGACGTGCGGCTCGGCGGCCGCGTCGAGGTCGTCGTCGGCAAGGACACCGACGCGGCGGCGCGGCGGCTGCTCACCGAGACGCTGCGCGCGCACGGCGTCCGTGACATCGATGTCAGCACCCGTGCCACGCGCCACGCCCCGCTCACCGTGCTGCTCGGCCCGGCCGCACGCCCGGACCTCGCGGCGGCGCTGCGCGGTACCGACGTACCGGACCACGCCGAGGGCTACGCCCTGCGCGTCACCGGCGACCGCTCCCGGCAGGCCACCGTCGCACTGGGCGGCACCGACGCGGCGGGCCAGTACTACGCGGTACAGACCCTGCGCGGTCTGATCACCGAGGGCCGGATCGCCGGGGCCGCCGTCTCCGACTTCCCGGCCATGCCGCTGCGCGGTTCCATCGAGGGCTTCTACGGCTCCCCGTGGACGCACCAGGAGCGCCTGGACCAGATGGACTTCCTCGGCGAGGTCAAGTCCAACACCTACGTCTACGCGCCGAAGGACGACCCGTACCACCGCGAGAAGTGGCGCGACCCCTACCCCGCCGACAAGCTCGCCGAGCTGAGGGAGCTGGTGAAGCGCGCCACGGCGCACCACGTCCGCTTCACCTTCGCCGTCTCGCCCGGCAACTCCATCTGCTACTCCGACCCGGCCGACGTCAAGGCCCTCACCGCCAAGCTGGAGTCGCTGTACGGCATCGGGGTCCGCTCCTTCTCCGTCCCGCTGGACGACATCAGCTACACCAAGTGGAACTGCGCGGGGGACGAGAAGAAGTTCGGTGCGCCGGGCCGCGGCCCCGCCGCCGAGGCACAGGTCGGCCTGCTCAACACCGTCCGGCGTGACTTCATCGCCACCCACGAGGGCACCCACCCGCTCCAGATGGTCCCCACCGAGTACGGCGACCTCACCGACACCGCGTACAAGCAGAAGCTGCGCTCGGCGCTCGACGAGGACGTCGAGGTGATGTGGACCGGCACCGAGGTCGTGCCCTCGGAGATCACGAACGATCAGGCCGCCCAGGCCGCCGAGCTGTTCGGCCGCAAGGTCTTCGTCTGGGACAACTATCCCGTCAACGACTTCGACAAGACCGCGGGCCGGCTGCTGCTCGCCCCGTACGACAAGCGCGAGCCGGGCCTCTCCGACCACCTCAGCGGCATCGTCTCCAACCCGATGAACCAGGAGGCGGCCAGCAAGCTCGCGGTCTTCACCATCGCCGACTTCGCCTGGAACGACCGCGGTTACGACGTACGGCGCTCGGCCCGGCAGTCCGCACTGCACCTCGCGGGCGGCGACCCGAGGACCGCCGACGCCGTGCAGACCTTCGTCGACCTCAACCACCTGGCGCCCGGCTCCACGCCGACGCCGTGGCAGCCGCAGGCCCCGGTGCTCAGCGCCCGGCTGGCGGCGTTCTGGAAGACGTACGACGGCGACCCGGAGGCGGCGGTCGCGAAGCTGCGCCCGACGGCCGACGGCATCGCCCGCGCACCGCGCGTGATCCGGGAGGGCGTGCCCGACAAGCTGTTCCTGCACGACGCCGACCGGTGGCTGGACGCCACCGCGCTGTGGGGCTCGGCCATGCGGCACGGCCTCGCCGCGCTGACCGCCGTCGAGGACGGTGACGAGGCCCGGGCCGCGAAGGAACGTGCCGCCATGGACCGCGACGCGGTCGCCGCCGGGAAGATCACCTCTGATCCCGAGGAGACCCGCCCGCACGGCACGGTCAAGGTCGGTGACCCGTTCATCGGCGACTTCCTCGCCGAGGTGCGGAAGATCCAGGACGCCGCGGCGGGGGACTGAGCGACGGGCGGGGGCCGCTCCCGCCGGGAACGGCCCCCGCGCCCGCCCTACTTCAGGTACTCGTTCGTGTAGGTCTTCCTCAGGTCCACGTCCGCCTTGGCGATCTCCGGCGTGAAGGCGGCGAGCACCTTGTGCACCGCCTCGGCGCCGTCGGCGCGGATCCGGCCGTCCTTGGCGTAGGCGTCCTTCGCCTGCGCGATGGCCTTCTCGTAGACCGCCGGGTCGTCACCCGCGTACTGGCGCGGCATCTTCGCCGCGATCTCCTCGGCGGAGTGGGTGTCGATGTACTTCAGCGCCTTCAGAATCGCCTTCGCGAGCTTGCGTGCCTGGTCGGGGTGGTCCTCCAGCCAGTCGCGGTCGGAGTAGAGGACGGCGGCGGGGTAGGTCGACACCCCGAAGTCCTCCTCGACGCCCTTCTCGGTGCGGGTGTCGGTGAGGATCTTCACCTTCTTCTCGCCCACCCGCTTCTGGAGCTGGGACACGCCCGGGTCGAGCATGACGGCCGCGTCGACCCGGCCCTGCTCCATGGCCGCGACCGCCGTGGAGTCGCCCCCGATGCCCTGCACGCTGGCTGCGTCGGCCTTCATGCCGTGGTCGGTGAGCAGCTTCTTCAGGAAGAAGTCCGTGGAGGAACCGGGCGCGGTCACACCGACCTTGGCGCCCTCGAGGTCCTTCACCGAGTCGATCTTCTTGCTCGCCTTG
The DNA here is from genome assembly GCF_040907265.1 of Streptomyces sclerotialus. NCBI lineage: Bacteria > Bacillati > Actinomycetota > Actinomycetes > Kitasatosporales > Streptomycetaceae > Streptomyces > Streptomyces sclerotialus. Next base: position 7,095,742 of record NZ_JBFOHP010000002.1, read on the forward strand.
GGGGAGACGGCCAGCACCAGCGAGGGGTAGCGCAGCATGTTGACGAACGACACCACGTCCCGGTGCTTGGCCTGCATCTGGATCGTGTGGTCGTAGTAGCCGCTCACCACGTCCACACTGCCGCCCTGCATCGCCTGCAGCGCCTTCGACCCGCCCTGGAGGTCCTCCAGCCGGACCTGGACGCCCGCCTCCTTGTAGTAGCCCAGCTGCTGGGCGAGCGTGGTGGGCAGGTAGACCAGCAGCGGCTGGCCGCCGACCCCGATGCGTACGGCTTCGCCCCCGCCGGCGGACGAACAGCCGGAGGCGGCGGCGAGCGTGGCGAGGCAGGCCGCCGCGGCCACGACGGTCCGCAGCGGTCGCCTGAAGTGGTGCGCCATGGAACTCTCCTGGAGGTGTGGAAGGGGATCAGCCGTGGCCGCGCTCGCGCGCCGGCTGCCAGCGCAGCAGCCGGCGTTCGACGCGGTTGACGAGCAGGTCGATGACGACGACCACGGCGGAGAGCACGACCATCCCGGCGAACACACCGGTGGTGTCGAACGTCCCCTCCGCCTGCGCGATGAGATAGCCCATGCCTTCGGACGCGCCGAGGTACTCGCCGACCACCGCGCCGACGATCGCGAAGCCGACGCTGGTGTGCAGGCTGGAGAAGATCCACGACATCGCGCTGGGCAGCAGCACGTGCCGGATCAGCCGGCCCTCCTTCGCGCCGAGCATCCGGGCGTTGTCGACCAGTACCCGGTCCACTTCCCGTACGCCCTGATAGGTGTTGAAGAAGACGATGAAGAACACCAGCGTCACGCCGAAGGCGACCTTCGACCAGATGCCGAGCCCGAACCACAACAGGAAGATCGGCGCCAGCACGACCCGCGGCAGCGCGTTGAGCACCTTGATGTACGGATCGAGCACGGCGGCCAGCGTCCGGGCGCGGGCCAGCAGGAAGCCGATGCCCAGGCCCAGCACACCGCCGATGACCAGCGCGAGCGCCGCCTCCAGGAGGGTGGTCAGCAGATGCCCGTAGATCTCGCCACCGCCCAGCCAGCGGCCGATGCGGTCCGCGACGGCGGCCGGGGAGCTGAAGAAGAACGGGTCGACGACGCCGGTACGGGCGCCCAGCTCCCAGCCGGCCACGAGCACCACGGCGAGGCCGAGTTGCGCGGCGAGCACGGCGGGCCGGGACGGGCCGCTGCGGCGGCGGCGCGGGGGCCCGGCGGGACGTGGCGGTGCGGCGTCAGCCGGCGTCTTGGACAGCTCCGGCGCCCGCGGTCCCGTGGGAAGCGCGCTCATAGGTCCTCATCACCTCGTTCCTCAAATCCGCCCAGATCGCGCCGTACAGCTCGGTGAAGCGCGGCGTGGTCCTGATGTCGAGCAGGTCGCGCGGGCGCGGCAGGTCGACGGGGTACCGGCCGACGATGCCGCTGCCGGGCCCCGCGGACAGCAGCACCACCTCGTCCGACAGCGACACCGCCTCCTCCAGGTCGTGGGTGACGAAGAGGACCGTCTTGCCGCTGTCGGTCCACAGCGACAGCAGCTCGTTCTCCATGACCTGCCGGGTCTGCACGTCCAGCGCGCCGAACGGCTCGTCCATCAGCAGGATGTCCGGGTCACCGATCCAGGTCTGGGCGACGGCGGTGCGCTTGCGCATGCCGCCGGAGAGCTGGTGCGGGTAGGCGTTCTCGAAGCCGGCCAGGCCGACCCGTACGACCCACTCGCGGGCCCGCGCCAGCCGTTCGGCCTTGTCCACGCCGGCCAGTTCGAGGCCGAACGCCACGTTCTGCACGACGGTCTTCCAGGGCAGCAGGGCGTCCTGCTGGAACATGTAACCGGCTCTGCGGTTCAGGCCGTGCAGCGGTGCGCCGCCGATGAGCACCTGCCCGGCGGACGGCTCGCGCAGCCCGGCGACGGCGTTGAGCACCGTGGACTTGCCGCATCCGGTGGGCCCGACCACCGAGACGAACCGCCCCGGCGGCACCGTCAGATCCACCTCCCGTACGGCCGTGTAGTCGCCCTCCGCGCCCTGGTACGTCATCGTGACGCCGCGCAGCTCGACGGCCGCGCTGTCGTCCCCGTCAGCCACGGGCACCCTCCGTTCAGCGGCCCCTGACGATCACTCGCTGAGCATGATCGATCACCGCACCGTGATCGCGCAACGGTCCCGCAGGACGAAAGTTGGCCGGGGCACGTATGGCACGGTCCGTGGGCGGGGCGGGTGTCACCAGCGCATCGCGGTGAAGTCGACCGGACGAGGCGTCAACAGCCGGGCACGCGCCGCCAGTTCATGCAGCCGCTCCGCCATCCGGTCCGCCGGGAGGTGCTTGCGGTCGCCGTGGCCGGGCAGCAGCCACTCGAAGCGCAGCTTCCCCGCGGTGCGCGCGAGGGAGGCGGCCAGTTCCTCGATGGAGTACCAGGTGACGCTCTCCGCCACCTCGATGTCGCCCGTCGTACGGGACCAGTAGAAGCTGTCCCCGCTGAAGCAGTACCGCTCGTCGGCGACGTAGAGCACGCTGCCCCGCGTGTGGCCGGGGAGCGGGTGGACGACCAGTCCCGGGACGATCTCCACGCTCTCCGTACCGCGCAGCACCTGGTCGGCGTCGGGCGCGGCGTCCAGGTCGCCTTCGTGGATCCAGAGGCGGGCCGCGAAGTGGTCCGCGTACCGGCGGCCGTGCGCCGCGTGGTCCCGGTGGGTGAGCAGGACGTCGGTGACCGGACCGAGGGCCGCGTACTTCGCGGCGAGGGCCCGGCTCCAGCGGGGGGTGTCCACGAGCACGAGGTTCCCCGCCGGACGCCGGAGCAGGTAGGAGTTGGCGCCGGCGGTGTGCGGCGAGTTGTGCCCGCAGAGCCAGACGGTGTCGTCGAGGGCGAGCGGGAAGGGGTCGAGCGCCGGGTCCAGGCGTCCGGAGGCGGGGCGGACGGAGCGGGTCGGGCAGGCGAAGGCGGCGGCGTGCACCGCCCGGTCCTCCGCCGCGTTCCTGGGCTGGGCCACCACCTCGGACCGCCCGTCGACCCGGGCGATCAGGCCGGGCGCCAGCTGCCTGGCGACGTCGCAGTCGGTGCAGCGGTCGTCCACGTACCAGTCGTCCACGTACCAGTCGTTGTCCATGGCGCCAGTACAGCGGCCGTGCGGGGGAAGCGGAAGCCCCACCGGGTCTTGTTCTTGCTGGTCACGGGCTCTCTCAGGGCACTGCCATATTGTCCGGTGCATGACAGGGAGACAGGCCGCGGCCGCGGCGCACCGGGCAGTCAGGGCGTGATCGTCGGTGCGCCGCGGCCGGTCTGCGGCAGGCTCAGCCGGCCTGCGGGAAGGGGCTGTTGCCCGGGTCGGTGAGGGACATGCCCAGCTGGGCGCGTTCGGTGAGCCAGCGGGTGGGGCGGTAGCGCGGGTCGCCCGTCGTGCGGTGCAGGGCCTGCTGGAGGGCGAGCAGGCGGGGCGCGCCGACGGTGTCGCCCCAGGCGAGCGGGCCGTGCGGATAGCCCAGGCCGGTGGTGACGGCGAGGTCGATGTCGGCCGGCGTCGCGAGCCCGCGCTCCGCGAGGGACGCGGCGACCGAGACGACCGAGGCGAGCAGCCGCTGCGCGACGGAGCCCGCCGTGTCCCGTACGACGCTGACGGCGTACGGTTCCGCCTCCTCGCTCCCGGCGGCCGCGAGGACGGCACGGGCGTCGGCCGCCACCTCCGGGTCGGTGGCCGGTGTGGCCGCCAGCACCCGGCGGCGGGTGGGCAGCGACAACGGGTCGACGCCGAGCGTACGGGCCGGCGGCAGGCCCAGCCCCGCGACCGCTTCGGCGACCGTGGTGCCCCAGGTCGCGACCAGGACGAGCGAGTCGTCGCCCGGGCGTTCGCCGTCGTCGAGCACCGCGCCGGACGCGGTGAGCGCCGTACGCAGCGCCTCCGTACCGGGGCCGGTGCCGGCCACCCGGACGGGCCGCCCGGCGTCGCCGGTGACGGGCGGTTCGGGGACGGCGGCCGGTGCCGGGTCGCCGGGGCCGTACGCGTACCAGCCGCGGCCCGTCTTGCGGCCGTGCAGCCCGGCGGTCACCCGGCCCGGGGTGAGGAAGGACGGGCGGAGCCGGTCGGAGTGGCGGAAGCCGTGCCAGATGGTGTCGATGACCGCGGCCGTCACGTCGAGCCCGGTGAGGTCCATCAGCTCGAACGGCCCCATCTTCAGGCCGAGGACGTCGCGCGCGATGCGGTCGATGCCCGGCGCGTCGGCGACGGTCTCCTCCAGCAGCGCCAGCGCCTCGGTGACCAGGCCGCGCCCGGCGTGGTTGACGAGGAAGCCGGGGGTGTCGGCCACGACGACGGCGCGGTGCCCGGTGGCCCGTACCAGCTCGGTGAGGAGCGGCGGGATGTCCGGCCGGGTCGCCGCGCCCGGTACCACCTCCACGATCTTCATCAGTGGCACCGGGTTGAAGAAGTGCAGGCCCGCCAGGCGCGACGGGTCGGCCAGTGTGGCCGCGATCGCGGTGACCGACAGGGAGGAGGTGTTGGTCGCGAAGACCGTGGAAGCGGGCAGCGCCTCGGCCAGCTTCCCGAACACCTCGGCCTTGGTGTCCAGGTCCTCCCGCGCCGCCTCGATGACCAGCTCGACGTCGTCGCCGGGCGCCCAGGGGGAGTCCAGCGGCACGATGCGGGCCAGCGCGTCCGCCGCTTCCCCTTCGGTCATCCGGCCCTTGGCGGCGGCCCGGTCGAGCATGCCCCGCACGAAGTCGCCGGCCTCCGCGACCGCCTCCGTACGGATGTCGGCCAGCTCGACGGTGTGGCCGGCGGTCGCGGCCCACTGGGCGATGCCGCGGCCCATGACGCCGGCGCCGACGATCCTGATACGCACGTCAGATACTCCCTCGGTTTTTTGGCAGGGCCCCTGCCTCTTCCGCGCCTTGGCAGGGCCCCTCCCTCTCCCCACGAGATGAGTCCCGCGCCCCGCGAGGAGAGCCCCGTGATCGAGACCCCCTCCCCCGCCTCCACCACACTCCTCGTGAAGCTACCCCCACCCACTGACAATCCGGCGAGGCCCCGGGCGACGTCCACTGCGGTCAGCGCAGATACACGCGGTCCGGATCGACATCCTCGCGCAGCAGGCGCAGTTCGTCGTCGCTCGGCGGCCGGACGGTCTCCACGGTGTCGGCGACCGCGAGGTCCCAGCCGGTGTTCTCGCGTACCTGGCCGACCGTGACGCCCGGGTGCACGGCCACCAGCGTCAGCTCCTCGCCGACGCCCGCGCGCGCCATGATGCCCAGCTCGGTGATGACCCGGGTGACGCCCGTACCGAGCGGGCGCACCCCTTCCTCGCGGGCGCGGTCGGGCCCCGGCGTGGTACAGAAGTCCAGCTCTTCCGTGAACGAGCGCGGGTCGTGGCGGCGCATCACCACGAACACCTCACGGGAGTTGGCCATCACCTCTATCGCGCCGCCGGAGCCGGGCAGCCGTACCTTCGGGGCTTCCCAGTCGCCGATGACGGAGGTGTTGAGGTTGCCCCACTTGTCGATCTGCGCGGCGCCGAGGAAGCCGACGTCGATGTGGCCGCCCTGGAGGACGTACCCGAAGAGCGCGGGCATCGACAGGACCGCCTCGGCCCCGGTGATCAGTACCGCGTCGGCGATGGTCTCGGGCAGGTGCGAGGGGTGCGCGCCGCACACCCCGGACTCGTACACGATCTCCAGCTGCGGGGCGACCGTGAGGTGCGCGAGCGAGGCGGCCAGCGTGGGCAGCCCGATCCCGGCGAACACCGTCCGCCGGGCCGCCAGTTCGCGCGAGGCGACGACGGCGAGCAGTTCGGAAGAGGTCACGCCGGGGGTGGTGGTCAGGTCCGTGCTCACAGTCGCCTCCCGTAGTTGACCGGCAGGCTCATCGCCTCACCGACGGCGAGCGAGTCCCAGAACTCCTCGCCCAGCTTGCTGACGTACTCCGCGTGGTCCGCGGTGCCGTACACCCACTCCTTCAGCCACTCCTGGAGCCGGTCACGGTCCTTGCTGATGCCGGACCAGGCACGGTAGAAGGCGTTGTCCCGGTCGTAGTAGCCCTGTGCGAAGGACGGGTGGGCGCCGCGCGGGCAGGCCACCACCGCGTCCACGGCGTGCGAGGGGATCACCGTCCGGTTGGGGTCGGAGCGGACGACCTCGTCCTCGACGATCTCCTCGACGACCACGACCGCCTTGTCCGCGGCGTACACCGCCTCCGCCTGAACGCCCGTCAGGCCCCAGATCTGGGTGTTGCCGCTGCGGTCGGCGCGCTGCGCGTGGATGATCGTCACGTCCGGGTTGACGGGCGGGACGACGTACACCTGCTCGGGCTCGCCGTCCGGACCCGGGTAGGGCGAAGTGACCTTGCGCAGGCCCTCGTTGACCGTGGGCAGGTCGCTGCCGCCGTACGAGCGCAGCGGGTAGAAGGGCAGCCGCTGGGCGCCCGCGAGGTAGCGGCAGATCATGCCGTAGTGGCTGTACTCCTCGAAGACCAGCGGCGCGGGGTCGGCCTTCTCCACCCGGCGGCGCAGCTCACCGAGCGAACCGGCCGAGGAGTTGCCGACGAAGGAGGAGACCAGCCGGGTGACGCAGCCGGCGGCGAGCATCTGGTCCACGACGATGTCCGCGGTCATCCGGACGACGGTGAGGTCCCGGCGGCCCTGCCGGATGATCTCGTGCCCGGCGGCGGTGGGAATGAGGTGCGTGAAGCCTTCGAGAGAGACGGTGTCACCGTCATGGACGAAGGAGGAGATGGCCTCCCGCATCGTCATGGTCTTGTCCACGGTGCTCCTCGGCGTGCGGGGTGTGGATCGGTCCCACATACCGTTTCACCGGCCATTGATTCCCGTCCAATACCGAATTAAGGTCAGACTGATACCAGTGAAGAAATAGTCGATGCGCGGAGACGGACGGGGGCGGTCATGGAACTGCGGCATCTCACCGCCTTCGTCGCGGTGGCGGAGGAGCTGCACTTCGGGCGTGCCGCCAAGCGCCTCCAGATGGCGCAGCCGCCGCTCAGCCAGCAGATCCGCCAGCTGGAGAAGGAGCTGGGCGTCCAGCTCTTCGAGCGCAACACCCGCTCGGTCCGGCTGACCAGCGCGGGCCAGTCCTTCCTCGATCCGGTACGCACGGTCCTGGCCGACCTGGACACCGCCACCCGCGCCGCGAAGGCCGCCGGGCGGGGTGAGTACGGCCGGGTGACCATCGGCTTCGCGGGTGCCTCCACGCACGAGACGCTGCCGCTGCTCACCCGCGCGGTGCGGGCCGCACACCCGGCGCTGGAGCTGGTGATGAAGGGGCAGACGTACGCCAACGTCGCGCTCGCCGGGGTCGCGGACGGCTCGCTCGACCTCGGCTTCGTACGGCTCCCCGTCACCCAGCCCGGCGTCGCGACGCGGGTGATCGACGAGGAGGAACTGGTCTGCGCGCTGCCCTCGGATCATCCGCTGGCCCGCCGCCGGCGCATCCCCATCGCCGCGCTGGCCGAGGAGCCGTTCGTCAGCTTCCCCGCCAACGCCGGGTCCACGGTGCGGGACGCCACGGTCCGGGCGTGCGAGGACGCCGGGTTCAACCCGCGGGTGGTGCAGGAGGCGCCCGACTCGTACACGATCCTGGCGCTGGTCGCCGCGGGCGTGGGTGTCACCCTCACCGTGACCTCCTGCCAGCACATCCAGCAGACGGGGCTGGTCTACCGGCCGCTCGCGGGCCCGCCGATCCGGCTCCAGGCCGCGCTGGCCTGGCGTCCGGACAACCCCTCGGCGGCGCTGCGTACCGTCCTCGCGGTGGCCGAGGAGGCGCTGCCCACGCCTGAAGGCAAGGCTCCGGTTCGCTCCTGACCTGCGGTGATGACTGATTGATAAAGCCGGCGTCCGAATCCTGGCCGAATTGGATATTGGACCGGCTCAGTGCTCGGGTGGAAAAGTCACCGGGAAGCGTCCCTCAGGGCACCAGGAAAGGCCGTGGCATGTCCGACCCCACCGAAATCGTCCTCTGCGAACCGCTGCGCACCCCGATCGGCAAGTTCGGCGGCGCGCTGGCCGGGCAGCGCCCCGCCGCCCTGGCCGCGCTGCTGATCACCGAGATCGTCCGGCGTACCGGTGTCGCACCCGAGAAGGTCGACGAGGTGATCCTCGGTCACGCCTGGCCCACCTCCGACGCGCCGGCCATCGGCCGGGTGGCAGCCCTGGACGCCGGCCTGCCCGACACCGTCACCGGCGTGCAGGTCGACCGCCGCTGCGGCTCCGGTCTGCAGGCGGTGCTGGACGCGGCGATGCAGATCAAGGCCGGTTTCAGCGATGTCGTGATCGCCGGCGGCGTGGACGTGATGAGCGCGGCGCCGTACTACACCCACGAGGGCCGCTGGGGCATCAAGGGCCCGAACCTCACGCTGCACGACTCCCTGACCCGCGGCCGGGTCACCGCGGGCGGCGCGCACCACCCGATCCCCGGCGGCATGATCGAGACCGCGGAGAACCTGCGCCGCCGGTACGGGATCAGCCGCGAAGCCCAGGACGCGCTGGCGCTCCGCTCCCAGCAGCGGGCCGGGCGCGCCATCGAGGCGGGCCTCTTCGACGACGAGATCGTGCCGGTCGCCGTGCGCGGCCGCAAGGGTGAGACCGTGGTGGCCGCCGACGAGCACCCGCGTCCCGACACCACCGCCGAGCAGCTCGCCGAGCTCAAGCCGATCATGGGCAAGCAGGACCCCGAGGCCACCGTCACCGCGGGCAACGCCAGCGGCCAGAACGACGCCGCCGCTGCCTGCCTGGTCACCAGTGCCGCCACCGCCGAGCGGCTCGGCCTCACCCCGATCGTGCGGCTGGTCTCCTTCGCGCGGACCGGCTGCGCCCCGGAGACCATGGGCCTCGGCCCGGTCGGCGCCACCCGCTCGGCCCTGGAGAAGGCGGGCCTGAAGCTCGCCGAGATGGACCTGATCGAGCTGAACGAGGCGTTCGCCGCGCAGGTGCTGGCCTGCACCAAGGAGCTGGGCCTCGGCGAGGCCGACCACGAGCGGCTGAACGTCAACGGCTCCGGCGTCTCCCTCGGCCACCCCGTCGGCGCCACCGGCGCCCGCATCCTGGCCACCCTCGCCCGCGAGATGAAGCGCCGCGAGGCCCGCTACGGCCTGGAGACCATGTGCATCGGCGGCGGCCAGGGACTCGCGGCCGTCTTCGAGCGGATCGCCTGACACCGCGTACACGGAACACACCAGCAGACGCGCACCACCCGTACCACCCAGGGGCGCCGCTCGGGACGACGCGGCGCCCCTGGTGTCCCCTTCCCCTGCTCAAAGACGCCCAGGGAGTCCGTATGAGTGCGCCCACCGCACGCGACCGCACCAGAGCCGCCAACCGCGCCGGGATCGGCGCCTTCATCGGCTCCACCATCGAGTGGTTCGACTTCTACATCTACGGCACCGCATCGGCCCTCGTCTTCGACAAGGTCTTCTTCCCCGAACTCGGCGGTGCCCTCGGCACATTGGTCGCCTTCGCGACCTTCTGGGTCGGCTTCCTCGCCCGCCCGCTCGGCGGGATCGTCTTCGGGCACTACGGCGACCGGCTCGGCCGTAAGAAGACCCTCGTCATCACCCTGCTCATGATGGGCGTGTCCACCACGGCCATCGGGCTGCTGCCCGGCTACGCCTCCATCGGCGTCGCGGCGCCGGTCCTGCTCGTCTGCATACGGATGATCCAGGGCATCGGCCTGGGTGGCGAGTGGGGCGGCTCCGTCCTGATCGCCTCCGAGTCGGCGCCCAAGGGCAAGTCGGTGCTGTACGGGGCGTTCGCGCAGCAGGGCTCGCCCGTCGGCAACACCCTCAGCACGCTGAGCTTCCTCGCCATCAGCCGGCTGCCCGACGACGCCTTCATCTCCTGGGGCTGGCGGGTGCCGTTCCTCGCCTCCGCGCTGCTGGTCATGGTCGGCCTCTTCGTCCGCCTCAAGGTCGCGGAGTCCCCGGCGATGGCGAAGCTGATCGAGAAGAAGGAGGTCGCGAAGCTGCCGCTGACCGAGGTGCTGCGCAGCCACCCGATGCTGATCGTCCTCGGCATCGGCGCCTGCACCATCGGCCTGTCGGCGACGTACTTCAAGTCCACCTTCGCGCTGTCCTGGGCGACCAGCGCCCTGGACTTCGACCGCAGCTCCTTCCTCACGATCATCCTGGTCGCCAACATCACCCAGATCGTCGTGCAGCCCTTCGGCGCGGTCCTCGCCACGAAGATGAAGAGCTGGTCGCGGGCGGTCTGCGTGATGCTGATCCCCGAACTGTTCCTGATGCCGGTGATGTTCCTCCTGATCGGCACCGAGAACTACGGCCTGGCCATGTTCGGTGTCGCGGTCGCCACCATCCCGCACTGCCTGTACTACGCGGCGCTGGCCGGCATGCTCGCCAGCCGCTTCCCGGCCCACCTGCGGTACACCGGCATCTCGCTCTGCTACCAGCTGTGCGGCACGCTGCTGGGCGGCACCACCCCGATCATCGGCCAGTCCCTGCTCAACTGGACCGGCTCGATCACCGCGGTCATCGTCTACGCGGTCTTCCAGGTCGCCCTGACCATGGGCTGCATGCTGCTGCTCCTGCGCCGCCCGAACCACGACGAGACGGCCGCCGACGGCACGCACGGGGCCCCGGCCACGGCTCCGCTGCCCGCGCGGTGACCCGGCCGGGCCCGGATGACATGCTCGTCGGTGTCCGTCCGACGCCGGCAGAAAGGTCCGCCGTGCCCGCCGCCGAGTCCTTCGTCCGCCTCCGTGGCCGCCGCTTCGCCTACCTGGACCCCGGCGGCCCGGGGCCGGTCCTGCTCGCGCTGCACGGCCACTTCGGCCGCGGCCGGATCTTCGCGCCGCTCGCCGCCGCGCTGGCCGGCCGGTACCGCGTCGTCGCCCTGGACCAGCGCGGCCACGGCCTCTCGGACAACGGCGGCGTACTCGCCCCTGAGGAGTACGTCGAGGACGCGGCGGCCTTCCTGCGCGCCATGGACTGCGGCCCCGCCGCCGTGCTCGGGCACTCCATGGGCGGCGCCGTCGCCTTCTCGCTCGCCGCGCGCCACCCCGGCCTCGTCGCCGCGCTCGTCGTGGCGGACATGACCGTGCGCAACCACGAACCCGAGACGCACCCCGTCCTGGACGTGTCGGCCTGGCCGCGCCGTACCGCCTCGCGCGCGGCTCTGCGCGCCGCCATCGAAGCGCGGGGCATCCCGGACGCCTCCTCCTTCATGGACAGCGCCGCGGAGTTCGAGGACGGCTGGGGGCTGCTCTTCGACACCGACGCCATGATGGCCTCGCAACGCGCCTTCACCGGCGACCTCTCCGCCTCGTGGACCGCCTCCCGGCAGCCGGCCCTGCTGCTCAGGGCGGAGCGGAGCTTCCTGCTGACCCGTGCCACCGCGGAGTGGATGGCCGGCGCCCGGCCGCACACGGAGCTCGCCGAACTCCCGGGCTGCGGGCACTGGCTCTACGCGGACGACCCCGCAGGATTCGCGCGGGAGACCGGCCGGTTCCTCGATACCGTCCGCGCCGGGGGAGCGTTCCCCACCACGGGCTCAACCACGAGTTGATACGACCGGTTCCCCAGAGATGATCACTGTCCGTAGGTGGACTGGTGCGTGTCGTTCCGGTCGTGAAAGGATGAGCGAAGCGGAGAGACGCGCGACTCAACTGTCCGTTGCGTATGCGCGTTGCTCGACCGTGGCTGGGACCAGGGCGGACAGGGGTGGGACACCGACATGGCGCGAGGAGGCGACGGTACGCCGAAGAGTGGGCACAGCCCGCTCGCCGAGCGGCTGAACCATCTTTTCGCGCACATGCACCCGCCCGGCGCGCCGTACACCAACGCCTACGTCGCCGAGGAGATCAGCGAGGGCGCCGAGTACGGGGACGTCACGCTCTCCGAGCAGTACCTCTCCATGCTCCGCACGGGCAGACGCACCAACCCCAGCCACGAAGTCCTGCGCGCGCTCGCCAAGTTCTTCGCGGTGCCGGTCGGCTATCTGGTCGGGGACCTCTCCCAGCCGCAGGCCGACCGGGTGGAGGAGGAGCTGCGCTTCCTCGCGGCCATGCGCGACCAGCGGGTGCGGACCATCGCGCTGCGCTCGGTCGGCCTGCCGCCCGAGGTGCAGGACAGCCTCACGACGATCATCTCCCAGTTCCGGCAGCAGATGGACCTGCCGCCGGACCCGCCGGCGACCAGCGGTGAGGAACCGCATGCCGGCCACTGACGAACAGCTCTTCGTCGCCTGGCGGCGGACGGGAACCGAGGACGGTACGGCCATGCGGGTACGGCGGATACGCCGGAGGTGCAAGCAGCTCGTCCAGGAGCTGGCGCTGCCCGCCGCGACCGACCTGCCCGGCCTGTGCGAGGTCGTGGCACGGCGCGTGGGACGCCCCGTGCACATCGCACCGATGAGCCTGGGCGGTGTGGTCTCCGGCATGACGGCGGGCACCGACGACGGCTGGTGGGTCTTCTACGAGCGGCAGACCTCGCCCTGGCACCAGACGCACATCGTCCTCCACGAACTCAGCCACCTCCTCCTCGGCCACGAGCAGGACCCCACGGTCACCGAGAACGCACTGAAGGTCTGGACGCCCTCGATGGACGTCGCCACCGCGGCGCGGCGGATGGGCCTGACCGCCCGCTTCGCGCGCCACCACTGCTACGACGACGCCACCGAGCGCGAGACCGAGGTCCTCGGCACGCTCCTCATGGCGCACCTGGTGCCCGCCACCGCCAAGGACGACCCGCCGCTCAGCGGCGACGCGGCCGAGATCGCCGCCGCGCTGGGCCCGGCGCTCAAGCACATCCGCCGCGAGCTGGACGGCGTCCCGGCCGGCGGAGCGGAGGCCCCGCCGGCCGGCTCCGAGGACGGAGGGCCGCCGCGTGTTTGACGTGGTCTACCTCTGCTTCGCGGCCGTCGCCTGGGCGCTCGCGGGCTACAAGTTCCGCGCCTGGCTGCGCGACCGGCACAACGCCGACCTGGGCCTGACCTCCCTGATGACCGCGGGCGTCGCCACGGTGTTCCTCTTCTCGGCCCCGAGCCTGTACCGCGCCTTCGACCGGCTCACCGGCGTCGCCAACCTCGCCATGGTCTTCCTGTACTCCTCCGTCGTGGTCTTCGCGGCCGGCGCCCTGGTGCTGCTGCTCCGCTGGACCGGCGGCGAGGACGAGACGGGCCGCCGCCGGGCCCGCTCCCGTACGCGTACGGTCCTCGCCCTCGTCGTGGTGGCGTGGGCGGTGGCCGTCACCGGCTTCGCCGTCGGCCGCCCGGACGCCGTGGAGCATCCGCGCGACTTCAGCACCGCGTACACCGACGCGCCCGGCGTCATGCTCTTCCTGATGCTGTACCTGGCGATCTTCGGCGCCAGTCTGGCCGGACTCGGCACGCTCTGCCCGCGCTACGCCGCCAAGGTCGGCCCCTCCTGGCTGGCCCGCGGCCTGCGCGTGCTGGCCGCCGGCTGCTGGCTGGGCCTGCTGTACTGCGCCTGCAAGCTCGTCGGCTTCGCGCTCTCCTGGGCCGGCAGCCCGGCGCTCTGGCTCTCCAACGGCGTGGCCCCGCTGAGCGCTTCGGTCGCCGCGATCCTCGTCCTCGTCGGGTTCGCGCTGCCCGCCGCCGGGCCCCGCGCCTCCGCCTGGCGCCGGCTGCGCCGCCTCTCGCCCCTGTGGCGTGAAGCCACCGCCCAGGCCCCGGAGGTGACGATGGAGGGCACGCGGCCCGGCGGCTGGCCCTTCGCCGACCTGGAGTGGCGGGCCAACCGCCAGATGGCCGAAATCCGCGACGTACAGCGCGGCATCCGCCGGTACGTCGAGGCCGACGCCGTCGACTTCGCCCGCGAGCGGGCCCGCGCGGTGGGCATCGAGGCGGCGCAACTGGCCGCGGTGGCCGAGGCGGTGGCGCTCCGCCGGGGCATGGACAACCGGCAGGCCGGCCGGCTCCCGGAGCCGTACGCCGAATCCGTCGTCGTCACCACGGACATGGCACCGGCCGCCGAGTACGAACACCTGGCACTGGTCGCGGACGTCTACCGCTCGTCCCTGGCCGACACCGTCCTCGCCGAGCTGCGGCAGCGCAGCAGCGTGCGGGAGCGCGGAGCCTGACGCCGCGGCGGCGCACCACAGACGAGGTGGCTCGGTACGGGGGTCCGAACCGCCTACGGCACAGGGCGGCACGGGGCATTGCCCCGGAGCCGCCCTGTGCTCTTGCCGTCGCCGGATACGGCTCCCGCCCCGGACCCGGGTCCCGCCCCGGATACGGATGGCCGGCCGCCACCCCATAAGGTCGGGATCCATGCAGAACACCCCCACGCCCGACCGCCCGGACCCCCTCGACCCGACGACGCTGCTCGACGATCCGTACGCGGCCTACGAGCAGTTGCGCGAGGCCGGCCCGGTGCACCGGATCACCGGGCCCGACGGGCAGCCCGCCTGGCTCGTCACCCGCTACGCCGACGTCCGCGCCGCGCTGGCCGACCCCCGGCTCAGCCTGGACAAGCGCAACAGCTCGAACGGTTACCGGGGCTTCTCCCTGCCGCCGGCGCTGGACGCCAACCTGCTGAACATGGACCCGCCGGACCACACCCGCGTCCGCCGCCTGGTCGTCAAGGCCTTCACGCCCGGCCGTGTCGAGAAGCTGCGCGCCCCCGTGGCGAAGGTCGCGCACGGCCTGCTGGACGCCGTCGAGGCGAAGGGCGCCGCCGACCTCATCGCCGACTTCGCGGGACCGCTGCCGATCATCGTCATCTGCGATCTGCTGGGCGTGCCGGAGGGCGACCGGCACGACTTCCGCGCCTGGACCGACGCGCTCATCACGCCCGACCCGTCCCGGCCCGAGGCGATGAAGGAGGCGATCGGCGCCATGCTGCGCTTCTTCACCGGGCTGATCGCCACCAAGCGTGCCGAGCCGGGCGACGACCTCCTCTCCGACCTGATCGCCGTGCGCGACGAGCCGGACGCCGACGGCGGTGTGGCGGGGGACCGGCTCAGCGAGGACGAACTGACCTCGCTCGCCTTCCTGATCCTCTTCGCGGGCTACGAGAACACCGTCCATCTGATCGGCAACGCCGTCCTCGCGCTGCTCGACCACCCGGACGTGCTGGCGGAGTTGCGCGCCGATCCGGCCGGAATGCCCGCCGCCGTGGAGGAGTTCGCGCGGTACGACGGGCCGGCGCCGCTGGCGATCCGCCGCTTCCCGGTCGAGGACGTGGAGATCGGCGGCGTGCGGATTCCGGCCGGGGAGAGCGTGCTGCTCTCGCTGGCGTCCGCCAACCGTGACCCGGAACGGTTCCCCGACGCCGCGAAGCTCGACCCGCACCGCGATATTTTCGGCCATCTCGCGCTGGGGCATGGCATCCATTACTGCCTCGGGGCCCCGCTCGCCCGGATGGAGACGCAAACCGCCCTCGACGCCTTGATTCAGCGGTTTCCCGGGCTCCGTCCCGCCGTGCCGAGGACGGAGTTGCGGTGGCGCCGGACCATCCGTGCGCGTGGCTTGATGTCGCTCCCCGTCGCCTGGTAACAGCGACTCGAACAGGCTTTTCCTGCATAACCGTTCCGGCATGCGGTAGAAAGGTTCTGAGCCCGCCCGGTGTGCATCCCCCGTCGCACCGGGCGGGTCTTCCTTCGCGACGCGTGAGCCGTCTGGCGCATCAGGTACTGCGCGTGACCGCACCTTTCCCTAACGTAGCTGCATGGGAACCGACGCTGTTTCGCACAGGACCACCGGCACCCTGACGGCCATAGCCGTGGCGGGCGCCCTCACCGCTCTGCCCGCCCCCGCGCACGCCGCGCCGGCAGCACAGGGCAGGGCACTCCCCGAACGTTCCGTCCCCGGTACGGCCACCCGTACGGCGGCCTGGCCCGGACCGGCCCGGGCGGGCACCTTCGCCGCCCGGCCCGCCGCACCGCCGCCCAGTGGCATCAGCGCCAAGGCCTGGGCCGTCACCGACGCCGCGACCGGCCGGGTGCTGGCCTCGAAGGAGCCGCACCGCCAACTGGCCCCCGCGAGCACCCTGAAGACGCTCTTCGCGCTCACCGTCCTGCCGAAGTTCCCCGCCGGGACGGTCCGCACGGTCACCGCCGAGGACCTCAAGGGCGTGGGCGAGGGCAGCAGTCTCGTCGGTATCAAGAAGGGGCAGCGCTACAAGGTCGCCGACCTGTGGCGCGGTGTCTTCCTTCGCTCGGGCAACGACGCGGTGCACGTCCTGGCGAACATGAACGGCGGCTGGCAGGCCACCGCCCAGGAGATGCAGGCCAAGGCCCGCGAGCTCGGTGCCCAGGACACGACCGTGAAGACGCCGGACGGGTACGACGCGGCGGGCCAGGTCTCCTCGGCGAGCGACCTCTCCCTCTTCGCCCGCAAGGGCCTGGAGAACGCCGACTTCGCGCGGTACTGCGGCACCGTACGGGCCACCTTCCCCGGCGGCTCCCGCGGTCCGTACGAGATCGTGAACACCAACCGGATGCTGGCCGGCTCGAAAGGTGTGCAGCGCTACCCCGGCATCATCGGCGTCAAGAACGGTTACACCAGCAAGGCCGGCAACACCCTGATCGCCGCGGCGAAACGGGACGGGCGCACCCTCGTGGTCACCGTCCTCGATCCCGTCAACAAGGAGAACGCGGTCTACAAGGAGGCCGCCGCACTGCTGGACTGGGGCTTCAAGGAACCCCGAGGCGCCGCAGAGCCGGGCGGAACCACCGAGCCGGGCGGAACCACAGAGCCTGGAGGCACCACCGATCCTGGAGGCGCCGCCGAGCCGGGCGGAGCCACCGATCCCGGAGGCACCACCGAGCCGGGCGGAGCCACCGATCCCGGAGGCGCCGCCGAACCGGGCGGAGCCACCAAGCCCGGCGGGGACACCGAGCCGGGCGGAGCCGCTCGGCCCGAGTGGGACGGCCAGCCCGAGTGGGACGCTCAACCCGAGTGGGGCGCTCAGCCAGGAGACGCTGCCCGGCCCGGAGACGTCCCTGAGCCCGGGGACGTACCGGAGCTCGGAGAGGTGTTCCAGCCCGAAGAGGTCGTCGTGCCCTGACGGGCTCCGCCGGGCCCGGGAGCCGGCTCGTACGGCTCCCGGGCGCCGGTCAGCGCTGCGGGGCGGCGCGCAGCCGGGGCGCGTGGGCGGCCGCCGGCACCGGTCCGCGCAGGGACGCGGACAGCGCACCGGCCCAGCGGGTCAGCCCGGCCACGTCGATGCCGTACGGAGCCGAGCCCGCGTACGGCTCGATGGCGGCGGCGCCGCGGGTCAGCAGCGCGGCGCCGCCCGTGACGTTGCCGCGCGCCGCGTGGGTGAGGCCGACCGCCAGCTGCGCGAGGCCGCGCCACAGCTCGCGCTCCTCCGGCGGCCCGGACTTCCAGGCGTCCTCCAGCACTTCGTGCGCGTGGAAGGGCATCCCGTCGTCCAGCAGCCGCTGCGCCTCCGCCAGCGACTCCGCCGGCTCCCGTACGACGCCCTCCGGCTGCCGGGCGACGCCGGGGGAGCCGTACGGCAGCGGACGGCCCAGACCGTCCCGCGGCCGGGCGTTGCGCGCCCGCCCCTCGGCGTCCCGGTCCCGGCGCCGGGATGCGTCCGGCGCGCTCGGGGACGCGTCCGGCGCGCTCCGGGGCGCCGCGGCGCCGCCCGTCTCCTCCGCCGCGTCCGCCGCGCAGTGCGGGCAGGCGGCGGCCGGGTCCTCGCGGATCCGGCCGCACGCGTCGCAGACCCGGTCCAGCCAGCAGGCCGGGTCGCCGCCTTCGTCGTGGCCCTGTGCGCTCATCAGCCGTCGACGACCTCGGTCTCGTAGAAGCAGTAGTGGTCCTTGATGTCCGCCACGGCGTCCTTGGGCTCCGTGTACGCCCACACGGCGTCCTCGGGCCCGTCCGGCAGCGACCAGTAGGACGCGTCGCCCTTGAAGGGACAGTGGGTCCGGGTTCCGGAGGGGACGAGGAGGTCGGTACGGACGTCCGCCGGCGGCAGGTAGTACCGGGCCGGGTAGCCGGTCTCGCGGAGCACCAGTGGCCGGGTGCTGTCGGCGAGCACCTGCCCGCCGTGCACCACGCGCACGTGGTCGGTGCTCCGCTCGACGGTGATGCGGTGGCCTGTGGTCATGAGGGTCCTCCCGGGTGAGGAACGGTCCCTCCCAGGATGTCACCCGGTGCGCGGCGGTGCCGGTCCGGCCGGCGGCACGCCGCGGCGCCGCGAGTTTCGCCGGTCCGTACAACTCTTGTGCCGCATACGGAGTCTCCTGTCCGACAAACTTCCGTGGACAGCAGGAGAACTTCACGTGCCCAGACGACTCCGTCTCGCGTCGGCCACCGCGGCCGCCGCGGCCCTCACCGCCGGCCCGGTCATAATGGCGGCGCCCCCCGCGGCTGCTGCCGCCGCCAAGTACGCCGATGACTTCAACGGCGACGGCTACCGGGACTACGCCTACCGGTGGTGGGGCTCGACCGACGGCGGCGCGGTCAAGGTGGTGTTCGGCACCGCGACCGGCCCCGGCACGAAGACCCAGATCATCGGCCAGGGCAGCAAGGGCGTGCCCGGCGCGGACGAGGCGGACGACGAGTTCGGCGAGGTCCGCGCCGCCGCGGACTTCGACCGGGACGGCTACGGCGACCTCGCGGTGGCGGCGCCCGGCGAGGACGTCGACGGCAAGGAGAACCAGGGGGCCGTCACCATTCTGTGGGGCTCCCGCACCGGCCTGTCCGGCGGCACCTCCGTGGCGAACAAGGACCGGCAGAGCTGGAGCGCATTCGGGCGGGACCTCGCCACCGGGGACTTCGACGGCGACGGCAGGCCGGACCTGGCCGCGATCAGCGGCGGCAACACGTACGTCTACCGCGGCGCCGTCACCCGCGGCGGGAAGACGGGGGCGGTGACCGAGCACGACATCGAGGGGGCCGGGTTCACCGCGGACACGCTCACCGCCGGCAAGGTCACCAAGGACTCGGCCACCGACCTGGTGGTCACCGGGGCCACCGTGACCGCGAGCGGCACCGCGACGGACGCCTGGTTCATCCGGGGCGGCAGCACGCTCCAGCCGGGCCGCACGCTGCGGATCGACGCCCGCCACTGGGCCTCGGCCCCGTCCGGCGTGATCGCCGACTTCGACAAGGACGGCTACGGCGACATCGCCCTCGGCAACCCGGAGGAGAGCGGGTACAAGGGCGCGGTGACCGTCTGGCGGGGCGGCTCCACCGGCCCGGGCACCACCTCCCAGCGCCTCACGCAGGCCACGTCCGGCGTGGCAGGCACCCCGGAGGCCGACGACTGGTTCGGCGACAGCCTCTCGGCCGCCGACGTCACCGGCGACGGCTGCGCGGACCTGGCCGTCGGCGTACGGGGCGAGGCGATCGGCACGGTCGGGTACGCCGGCGGCGTCCACCTCTTCAAGGGCGGCAAGGGCGGTCTGACCGGCACCGGCTCCCAGTGGTTCGACCGGGGGACCAGCGGCGTGCCCGGCGCCGTCCGCATGGACGACGGTTTCGGCGCCGACGTCCGGCTGCGCGACACCGACCGCGACGGTCACGCCGACCTCTTCGTCAGCGGTACGGAGGGGGCACTCCGGCTGCCGGGCACCGGCAGTGGCCTGACCACTGCCGGCGTCACCCGGCCGGCCGACAACGAGATCGTCGACGGCTTCCTCCAGTGAGGCGAGGCTGCTAGACCTCCCGGATGCCCCGGCCCGCCCACTCCGGGGCGGGTGCGGTCAGGGCCGTGAGACGGTCGCGTACCGCGTCGGGCAGGGGTGCGGAGCGGCCGGTGGCCTGGTCGACGTGGAGGGCGAAGAGCTCCTCCGTGGCGACCGGGTCACCGGACGGGGTGCCGGATCCGTCGTCGGCGAACATCTCGTGCAGGAAGCGGACCTTCTTGGTGTCCGCGCCCAGCACCGTGGTGCGGACGGTGAGGCCGGCGCCGCGGTCGACCTCGTGCAGGTAACGGACGTGCGCCTCGACCGTGTAGAGGGAGCAGCCGCTCGCCTCCCGGTACTCCGGGCCGAGGCCGGTCTCCGCCATCAGCGCGTCCGTGGCGTACCCGAAGACGAGGACGTAGTACGCCTCGCTCAGGTGGCCGTTGTAGTCGATCCACTCGTCCTTGACGGTCTGCCGGAAGAGCGGCAGTGCCCCGGTGGCCGCCGTCACTTGGCGCCGCCGAGCCGGCCGGTGGCGCGCAGGACGTTGATGACGCCCTGGTCGCGCTCGGCCACCAGGTCCGCGTACGTCCGGTCGCCCGCCTCCGCCTCGCAGCCGTCCACCATCGCGTCGCGCAGCTCGCGGGTCAGCTCGGGGGCCTCCAGGCGGGTCCACGGGGACTTCAGGGACGGGCCGAAGTGGTCGAGCATGTGGCCCATGCCGCCCTCGCCGCCGGCCAGCGCGAACGTCAGCAGCGGGCCCATGAACGCCCAGCGCAGGCCCGGGCCTTCGGTGATCGAGTCGTCGATGTCCTGGACCGAGGCCTCGCCGTTGGCGACCATGTGCAGCGCCTCGCGCCACAGGGCCTCCTGGAGGCGGTTGGCGATGAAGCCGGGCAGCTCCCGGTCCATGGTGATCACGGACTTGCCCGCCACGTCGTAGAAGCGGGAGGCCCACTCGACGGCGGCGCGGTCGGTCTTCTCGCCGCCGACGACCTCGACGAGCGGGATCAGGTACGGCGGGTTGAAGGGGTGCCCGACGACGAGGCGGCCGTTGTCGGCGGCGTCGGAGTGCATGTCGGACATCGGGTAGCCGGAGGTGGAGGAGGCGATGACGACGCCGTCGCGGGTGGCGGCGGTCAGCTCGGCCAGCAGCGAGCGCTTCAGCTCCAGCTTCTCCGGGGCGCTCTCCTGCACGAAGTCGGCGTCGGCGACGGCCTCGGCGAGGGTGGGCGCGACGGTGAGGCGGTCCTGCGAGGCGCCCTCGGCGAGGCCTATCTGCTCCAGGGCCGGCCAGGCGGCGGCGACCAGGCGGCGCAGCTTCTCCTCGGCGTCGTCGGCGGGGTCCCAGGCGGTCACGTCGTAACCGCGGGCGAGGAAGTGGGCGACCCAGCCGCCGCCGATCACGCCGGCGCCGATGCAGGCGACCTTGCGTACGTCTTCGGGGGCGAGGGGAGGGGTGGCGGTCATGCGGGGCTCCAAGGAGGTGGGACGTACGTCAGGCGCGGGGCTTCAGGCCCAGGCGGGCGCGGGCCTGGTCGGGGGTGGCGACCTTGGCGCCGAGCGACTCGGTGATGGTCACGGCGCGCTCGACGAGCTGGCCGTTGGTGGCCTTCACACCCTTGGCGAGGTACAGGTTGTCCTCCAGGCCGACGCGGACGTTGCCGCCGAGCAGGATGGACTGGGCGACCCACGGCATCTGCATGCGGCCGAGCGCGAAGCTGGCCCACTGCGCGCCCTCGGGCAGCATGTTGACCATCGACTGCAGCACGCCCGGGTCGGCCGGGGCGCCCCACGGGATGCCCATGCACAGCTGGAAGATGGTCGGGTCGTCCAGCAGGCCCTCGGCCAGCAGCTGCTTGGCGAACCACAGCTGGCCGGTGTCGAAGATCTCCAGCTCGGGGCGGACGCCCAGCTCCTGGACGCGCTTGGCGCCCTTGCGCAGCATCTCGGGGGTGGAGATGTAGAGGTTGTCGCCGAAGTTCAGCGAGCCGCAGTCCAGGGTGCAGATGTCGGGGAGCAGGTCCTCGACGTGCGGCAGCCGGTCCAGGCCGCCGACCAGGTCGGTGCCGGGCTGCGCGCCCTTCTCCAGCGGCTGGTCGGCGTCGAGCACCAGGTCGCCGCCCATGCCGGCGGTGAGGTTGATGACGACGTCGGTGCCGGTCTCCTTGATGCGCTCGACGACCTCGGCGTACAGCTTCGGGTCGCGCGAGGGGTCGCCGGTCTCGGGGTCGCGGACGTGGATGTGCACCACGGCGGCGCCCGCGTCCGCCGCCTCCACGGCGGATCCGGCGATCTGCTCGGGCGTCACGGGGACGTGCGGGGAGCGGCGTACGGTGTCGCCCGCGCCGGTCAGCGCACAGGTGATGATGACCTCGTCGTTCATGACGGGAGTCCCTTCTGCGGGTGGTGTGGTGACGTACCGTCAGGTGACGGCGGAGGGGAAGGGAGGGGTGCGCGGGCAGGCGTCGGCCACGCCTGCCCGCGCACGATCGGGGGCGGACGGTCGTCCGGGGGAGCGCCTTACGAGGCGGTCAGCTCGTCCTCCACGAAGGCGGTCAGCGCGGCGTGCATGCTGTCGGGGGTGGTGCTGCCGGGGGCCGTGGCCAGTACCTGGGTGGCCAGGCCGTCGATCAGCGCGGTCAGCCGCAGCGCGGTGAACTCCACGTCGACGGGGCGGAAGACGCCCTGCTCGACGCCGCGCCGCACGACGTCGGCGACGGTGGTCCGCCACTGCCGGTAGTAGTGGTCGTGCAGCCGGCCGACCTCGGTGGAGCGGGCCGCCTGGGCCCACATGTCCAGCCAGACCAGCCACTGCCGGCGCTGCTGCTCGGTGCGCGGCGTCTGCAGGGCGATGAGGTGCAGCATCTCCTCGCGCGCGTCGGCGGCCCCGGCCAGTCCCTGGGCGCGGCGCGCGGTGTCCTCGTCCATGCACCAGCGGACGGCGGCCTCCAGGAGGTCGTCCCGGCCGGGGAAGTGGTAGTGGATCGCGGCCGTGCTCGTCCCGCAGGCCGCGGCGATGTCGGCGACCCGTACGGAGTGGAAGCCGTGCTCGGCGATCAGCCGGACCGTCTCGCGGACGATCTGCAGCGGCCGGCCGCCCTCGGGGAGCGCGGCGGGCGCCGCGTCGTCCGCCGGCGGCGCGGGCGTCCCGGCCCGGGAGCCCAGCAGCCAGCCCGCGTCCACCCCGCCGATCTCGGCGATCCGGACGATCTCGGCGACGGTGAAGCGGCGGGTCCCGCCGAGGGAGCGGGAGAGCTTCGAGGGGTCCATCACGATCCGCCGGGCGAACTCACGGCGGCTGCATCCGATGCCGTCGATCACCTTCTTGACGCGGTCCGTGAGGTCGCCGTTCTCGTCGGCGAGCCGGGTGCCGGGGTCTTCCTGCATGGTTCGGGACCGTAGCAGTGTGATGAGGTCAGCGCAACGCTCGATGCGCTCGTTTCCGTGAAAAACCCTGGTTTCCTGCGGAGAAGGGCTTGTGATGAGGGCTGACTGATGAGCAAGTCAGACCCCTTGTCCGGAGGGCGCGGCCAGGAGTACGGACACCCCCCCTAGGGGTGGAAATGTGGCAAAGTGACGACATGGCCGATCGGGGCGCGCAGCCCCCTGCCGTGTCGCTGCCGGAGGAGTGGCCCGCCCCGCCGGACCTGATCCTGGCGCTCAACGGAATGGGGGGCTTCGACTGGGACCTGAAGCGCGGCCGGCTGCACATGGACGCCGCCGCGCTGCGGGTCTTCGACCTGCGCCCCGACGAGTACGACGGCATCCCCACCACACTGTCCCGCCGGGTCCCGCCCGCCGAGGCCGCCCGCCTGGACTCCCTGGTCGCCCAGGCCATCAAGGACGGCAGCGAGTCGTACGGCGCGTACTTCCGCGTCCGGCGCCGCAGCGGCGCGCTGCGCTGGCTCCACACCCACGGCACGATCTACCGGGACGACACCGGACGGCCGCACCGCATCATCGGCATCGTCCGCGACGCCCGCCAGGAGCTGGAGCTCTCCCGCACCGCGAGCCCGGCCACCTCCGGCGACCGGCGCCGCCGACGGCACCACTCCGTCGTGGAGCGCACCACGGCGGCGCTGGCCCACGCCAGGAGCGTCGGGGACGTCATCGCCGTCCTCGGCGACAGCCAGGGGCTCAGCCGGCTCGGTGCGGAGAACGTCATCCTGGGGCTGGTGGAGGCCGGCCGCATCCAGCTCGTCTCCGAGGGGCAGGCCGGCAGCTTCGTGCCGGAGCACCGGTTCACCCGAGTGGCGGACGAGTTCCCGATGAGCGAGGTCGTGCGCACCCTCACGCCGCGCTTCGTCCGCTCCCGGGCGGAGTTCGCCGCCTGCTACCCGCGGCTCTGGCCGCACGTCCAGCCGCTGGACATCGGCTCCGCCGCCTACCTCCCGCTGATCGCGCAGGCCCGCCCCATCGGTGTGATCGGCCTCTTCTACCGCGAGGAGAGCGAGTTCAGCGCGCATGAGCGCAGCATCCTCGTGGCGCTCGGCAGCAGCATCGCGCAGAGCCTGGCCCGGGCGATGCTCTTCGACCAGGAACACGACCTCGCCGAGGCGCTCCAGAAGGCCATGCTGCCGCGCCGCATCCCCGGCATCCCCGGCGCCCAGATCGCGGTGCGCTACCGCTCGGCGCGGCTGGGCCGGGACATCGGCGGCGACTGGTACGACGTGATCCCGCTGCCCGGTGGCCCCTCCTCCGAAGGCCGGGTCGCCGTCGTCATCGGCGACGTCCAGGGCCACGACACCCAGGCCGCCACCCTCATGGGCCAGCTGCGCATCGTGCTGCGCGCGTACGCCGCCGAGGGCCACGCGCCCGCCACCGTCATGGCCCGGGCCTCCGCCTTCCTGCACGAACTGGACCCCGAACGCTTCGCCACCTGCACCTACGCCGACATCGACCTGACCACCGGCGCCCTGCAGATCGTCCGAGCGGGCCACGTCGACCCGCTGCTCCGGCACGCCGAGGGACTCTGCCGCCAACTCCCCGTGGTCGGCGGGCTGCCGCTCGGCCTGTCCGCCCAGTTCGGGCAGTTGGACTACCCCGTCACCACGGTGCACCTCGCCGCCGGCGAGACGCTGGTGCTGTGCACCGACGGGCTGGTCGAGCGGCCCGGCGCCGACCTCGACGACGGGATGGCCCGGCTGGCCCGGGCGGTGCGCACCGGACCGCAGGACGTCCAGCAACTCGCCGACCTGCTGTGCACGCTCTCCCTCAGCGGCGACGGCGAGGACGACATGGCGCTGCTGCTGCTCCGCCGCAGCGGCACGCCCCCGGCGCGCCACCGCGGTACGGTCCGCCGGCACATCGCCCCCGGTGACCCCGCGGCGCTGGTCGCGGCGCGGCACATGATCCGGGACGCGGTACGGGCCTGGGGCGCCCGGGAGCGTGCGGCGGAGATCGAGCTGGCCGCCGACGAGCTGATCACCAACGCGCTGCTGCACACCGACGGCGCCGCCATGGTGACCCTCACCCTGCCCGGGACCGCCGAGCGGCGGCTGCGCCTGGAGGTCGCCGACCGCTCCAGCACGCTGCCGCGCCGCCGCCGGCCGGGCGAGGGGGGCATCTCCGGGCGCGGTCTGCTGCTGGTCGAACGGCTCGCGGACGTCTGGGGGGTGACCCCGCGCGGTAACGGCAAGAGCGTGTGGTGCGAGTTCCAGTGCCCGTGAGGCCGGTCCGGCGAGCCGCGGGCGGAGTCGTCAGCAGGGCCGCACGAATGGCTGCCGTCTACAGGCTGTAAGGCGTGAAGGTGGCCCCCGCCACATACATGCCCTGTCCCGCGTGCTTTACTGCCGCGTGCCCACTGAGACCGCCCCCACCGGCCTGCGCTCGCGCATATTCGCCGACATCACACCGCTGCGTACCTCCGTCCACTACCGCCGGCTGTGGACCGGCAACACCGTCTCCTGGGTGGGTCAGCAGATGACCGCGCTCGCGGTCTCGCTCCAGGTCTACGACCTCACCCACTCGACGTTCTCCGTCGGCCTGGTCGGCCTCTGCTCGCTCGTCCCGCTGGTCGTCTTCGGGCTGTACGGCGGCGCCGTCGCCGACACCGTCGACCGCCGCACCCTGGGCCTGGCCAGCGCCCTCGGCGCCACCGCGATGTCCGTCGTGCTGGCCGCCGCCGCGCTCCTCCACGTCCGGCAGGTCTGGCTGCTGTACGTCGTCGTCGCACTCCAGGCCGTCTGTTTCGCGATGAACTCACCGGCCCGCGCGTCGATGATCCCGCGCCTGCTGCCCATCGAGCAGCTGCCGGCCGCCAACGCGCTGAACTCCCTCACCAGCAATCTCGGCCTGATGGGCGGCCCGATGCTGGGCGGCGTCATCGTCGGCCTGTGGGGCTACCAGGCCGCCTACCTCATCGACGTCGTCGCCTTCTCCGCCTCCCTGTACGCGATGTGGCGGCTGCCCTCGATGCGACCCGACCATGAGGCAGGGCCGGACGGTGCCCGGCCGAAGCGGGCCTCCGTCCTGGACGGCCTGCGCTTCCTCGCCACCCGCCCCAACCTGCGGATGACCTTCTTCGCGGATATGGCGGCCATGGTGCTGGCCCAGCCGCGCGCCCTCTTCCCGGCCGTCGCCGCCCTGTGGTTCGGCGGCGACGCCAAGACCGTCGGACTGCTGGTCGCCGCGCCCGCCGTCGGCGCCGTACTGGGCGGCCTGTTCTCCGGCTGGCTGGGCGCGATCCGCCGGCACGGCCTGGCGATCCTGCTCGCCGTCGCCGCCTGGGGCGCGGCCGTCGCCGTCTTCGGCCTCACCCGCAACCTCTGGCTCGGCCTGCTCTTCCTCGCCGTCGCGGGCTGCGCGGACACCGTCTCGATGGTCTTCCGCTCCACGATGCTCCAGGCCGCCACCCCCGACCGGATGCGCGGCCGGCTCCAGGGCGTCTTCATCGTCGTGGTCGCGGGCGGGCCGCGGCTCGGCGACTTCCTCGCCGGGTCGGCCGCCGACCTCGCCACCCCGGCCGCCGCGGTGGTCGGCGGCGGCCTGGCCTGCGTCCTGGTGGTGGCGCTCCTCGGCCTGGGCCGCCCCGCCTTCGCCCGCTACGACGCCCGGGACCCGCAGCCCTGAGCCGCCGCGCGGCCGCTCAGTAACGCGTGATCGCCGTGTCCCCGGACCGCGTCCCGATCGCGATGTGCGGCCGCTTGTCCGGGTCCGCCCAGGCCAGGATGCGGGCCATCGCGCCGGCCGGTACGGACACACAGCCCGCCGTCGCGCCCTTGCCGTTGACGTGCAGGAAGATCCCGGCGCCCCGGCCGCGCACCGGCTTGTCGTAGTTGAACCCGATGACCAGCGCCCGGTCGTACTGCTTCGGGTAGGCGGCCAGCCGCTCCGACTCCTTCGCCGCGCAGTCGGCGGGCAGCGGCTCGGCCCAGCGGTTGTACGCCGTGGAGGCGTTGTCCTCGCACCACCAGGAGTCGCCGTGCACCCGGCGGTAGGTGACCTCCGTACCGGGCGGAGCAGCGCTGATCCCGAAGCCGTACGGCAGGTCGTACAGCCCCGTGGGCGTGGTGTTCGTGCCCTGCTTCCGGGTGCTGCCCTCGGTCACGCCCTTCGCGCCGAAGCGGGCCGGTGCCGAGCCCGCCCGCTTCCAGTGACCGTGCCGCTTCTCCCACCAGACCAGCCGCCCGTGCGTGGCGGACGTCCTCGGCGCCACCGCCGTGATCAGCTGACTGCCGCCGCCGGTGTCCGCCATCCGGGCGGGCAGCGGACCACCGGTACGGTCCGCCGCCGGGGGCCCGGGCGCCGCCGTGGCCGGTCCCGAGCCGGCCGTCGCGGCCAGCGCGAGCGCGGCCGCACCGGCCGCCAGTGCCAGGAACGAAGGCTTCATGACGGCACTGTAGGGCGCCGCGGCGCCGCCCGCGCCCCCGCGAACGGGACGCGTTCCGCGCGCGGGACCCGGCCGATTCCGCCGCGCGCCGGAGCGATAGCCGGGCCAGACTCGGGTACGGGGGCCAGGAGAACCACCGCCGCGGGCGGAACACCCGCGGCACGCACCGCACCGTGAGATCCAGGAGGTCTTCCGTGGAACGGCAGCCGCACCCCGCGCGCGCTCACGACCCCGGCGGCCCGACACCGCCCAATCCGGGCCCCGGCCCGGTGCCGGACCCCGTACCGGGCCCACCCGACCCCGTACCGCCCACCCCCGAACCGTCACCGGTCCCGCGCCCGCCGGGCCCGGACCCCGACCCGGTACCGGAACCGTCGCCGCAGCCGAGCCCGCTCGGCTGACCCGGGATTGACCCGGCCCGAACGGGCACCCGTGCGTACGGCCCCGCGGCCGTACGCACGCCGTGAGGCGGCCGCCCGCACGACCAGAAGGAGAGGTGCTTCCCATGGCCATCGCCACGGTGAACCCGGCCACCGGCGAGACCCTCAAGACGTTCGACGCGCTGAACGAAGGCGAGATCGAGGACCGCCTGGTCCGCGCTGACCAGGCCTGGCAGGAGTACCGCACCACCGGCTTCGACCGGCGCGCCAACCTGCTGCGCAAGGCGGCGGACCTGCTGGAGGCCGACGCCGACGACATCGCCCGCACCATGACCACCGAGATGGGCAAGCCGCTGGCGCAGGCCCGCGCGGAGGCCGCCAAGTGCGTGAAGACCATGCGCTGGTACGCCGACCACGCCGAGGCGCTGCTCGCCGACGAGCACCCGCGGGCCGCCGACATCAAGGACTCCGGCGCGGCCCGCGCCTACGTGCGCTACCGCCCGCTGGGCCCGGTGCTCGCGGTGATGCCGTGGAACTTCCCGCTCTGGCAGGTGATCCGCTTCGCCGCGCCCGCGCTGATGGCGGGCAACGTCGGCCTGCTCAAGCACGCCTCGAACGTCCCGCAGACGGCGCTCTACCTCGAGGACCTCTTCCGCCGCGCCGGCTTCCCCGAGGGCGCCTTCCAGACGCTGCTCATCGGGTCCGGCTCGGTCGAGATGATCCTGCGCGACCCCCGGGTGGCCGCCGCGACGCTCACCGGCAGCGAGCCCGCGGGCCGCTCGGTGGCGTCCATCGCCGGTGACGAGATCAAGAAGACGGTGCTCGAACTGGGCGGCAGCGACCCGTACCTCGTGCTGCCCTCGGCCGACCTGGAGAAGGCGGCGGCCACCGCCGTCACCGCCCGGGTGCAGAACAACGGCCAGTCCTGCATCGCCGCCAAGCGCTTCATCGTCCACACCGACGTCTACGACGAGTTCGCCTCCCGCTTCGCCGAGAAGATGGCCGCGCTGCGGGTCGGCGACCCGATGGCGGACGGGACCGATGTGGGCCCGCTCTCCAGCGAGCAGGGCCGCGCCGACCTGGAGCAGCTGGTCGACGACGCCACCATGCACGGTGCCACCGTGCTGTGCGGCGGCGGCCGGCCCAAGGGCCTGGACCAGGGCTGGTTCTACGCGCCGACCGTGCTCGCCGACGTCACCAAGGAGATGAAGATCTACTACGAGGAGGCGTTCGGCCCGGTCGCCACGCTCTTCCGCGTCGACAGCCTGGACGAGGCGATCGAGACCGCCAACGACACCTCCTTCGGCCTCAGTTCCAACGCCTGGACCGAGGACGCGGCCGAGCAGGAGCGGCTGGTGCGGGACATCCGGGCCGGCGGCGTGTTCTTCAACGGGATGACCGCCTCCCACCCGGGCATGCCGTTCGGCGGCACCAAGCGTTCCGGGTACGGCCGGGAGCTGGGCGACCACGGCATCCGCGAGTTCTGCAACATCACCACGGTCTGGTACGGCGCCAAGGGCTGAGCGCCCATGACCGCCACCTCACGGGCGCCCGGGACCGGGCACGGTTCACGGACCTCCGGGGCCGGGCACGGTGAACTCGCACCACAGTGCCTTGCCCGCGCCCCGGGCCTCCGCGCCCCACCGGTCCGACAGCGCCTCCACCAGCAGCAGCCCCCGGCCGGTCGTCGCCGTCTCGCCGGGGCTGCGCCGTCGCGGCCAGTGGCTGGACCGGTCCTCGACCTCCAGCCGCACCCGGTCCGGCGGGCCGCAGCGCAGCTCCAGGGAGACCAGCGCCCCGCTGTCGGTGTGCCGCAGCGCGTTGGTGATCAGCTCGGTGGCCACCAGCTCCACGTCGCCCGCCACCGCGCCGGCCCGCCACTGGTCCAGCATCCGCCGCAGTTCGGTGCGGACCTCGGCGGGGCCCGCCGGGTCGGCCTGGTGGACGTGGAGCCGGATGCGCGGTGTGGCCGGGCCGCCCGGCTCGGCCGGCCGGCGCAGCAGCAACAGGGCCATGTCGTCCGGAGAGCCCGGCTGCTCCCACAGCAGGTCCGAGAGGTGGTCGGCCAGCGCGTCCAGCTCGCCGGGCCCGTCCTGTACGGCGCTGGTCAGCGCTTCGAGCCCGGCGAGGATGTCCGAGCCCGGCTGCTCCACCAGCCCGTCGGTGCACAGCAGCAGCGTGGAGCCCGGCTCCAGGAACAGCTGCGTCTCCGGATAGTGGTCCTCGCCGAGTACGGTCGCCAGTCCCAGCGGCAGGCCGCCGTGCACGGTCGGCCAGTGCACGTGCCGCTCCGCGTCCGCGAGCAGCGGCTCCAGATGCCCGGCCCGTGCCACGTGCAGCACCCCCGAGGCCAGGTCCGCCTGGATGTACGTACAGGTCGCGAAGCGGTCGGTCTCCAGCTCGGCCAGGAACCGGGAGGCCCGCCCCAGTACCGTCTGTGGCGGATGCCCCTCACCGGCGAAGGCGCGCAGCGCGATCCGCAGTTGGCCCATCACGGCCGCCGCGTGCGTGTCGTGGCCCTGCACGTCGCCGATCACCACACCGGTACGGCCCTGCGGCAGCGGCACGACGTCGTACCAGTCGCCGCCGACGTCCCGCCCGGTGCGCGCCGCGTGGTACCGGACCGCGACGTCGCCCCCGGTGACGGCGGGGATCCGGCGCGGCAGCATCGAGGCCTGCAGCCCGGTCGCGATCTCCCGTTCCTGGTCGAAGAGGGTGGCCCGCTGGAGGGACTGCGCGATGACGCCGGCCAGCGCCAGCGCCAGGTTGCGGTCCTCCGCCGTGTAGACCTTCGCCTCGGTGTTGATCAGCCCGAGCGCGCCGATCACCTTGTCCTGCGCGACCAGCGGCAGGAAGGCCGCGCTGCGGATGCTGATGTGCCGCAGGTACGGGCGGAGCCGGGGGTAGCGCAGCAGCAGCTCCTCGTGGGAGGAGACGTAGGACGGCTGGCGGGTGACGACCGCGTCGGAGAGCGGCAGCGTCCGGTCCAGCGGCATGTGCAGCAGTTCCGGCACCTCGTCCAGCGGCGGCGTGGCCGCGATGACGTCGAAGACGCCGTGCTCGACCAGGCCGAGGACGAGGGCGTCGGCGCCCAGCCGCAGCGGACCGCCGTGCGCGGTGAGCACCTCGGTGACGTCCGCGACCGACAGCGCCCGCGACAGCGCGGTGGTCGTCCACTGCACCAGCCGGGTCTGCCGCTCGCGCTCCTCGTCGGAGATGTTCAGCAGCGCGGAGTCGGTCAGCTCGGCGGTGGCCTCGCGGACGATCCCGGCCATCCGGTACGGGCGGCCGCCGCCGTCACGCAGGATGCGGCCCTGGGCGTGCGTCCATCGGGGCGTGCCGTCCCGGCAGCGGATGCGGAAGTACGCGCCGCAGGCCTCCCGGCCCTGCTGGATCGCCTGGACGACGGCGGTGTCCAGCCGGTAGCCCTCCTCCTGCGGTACCCGGGGGAGCAGCGACAGCCGCGTCCCGTCGAACTCCTCCGGACGCAGGTCGAAGACGGCCAGGCCGCCCGGGTCCAGGTCGAAGGCCCCGTTGTCCAGGTTCCAGTCGAAGGACCCCATCCGGTTGAGCGCGAGCAGGTCGGGCAGGGCGATCCCCGGCCGGCGGGGCCGGTCCTTCCCGGGCCGGCCGAGGAGGCTGTGGCGGGTCCGGCGCGGCTCGCGTGCGCCGTCGGGCCCCGCCCGCTCCGCCCCGTCCCAGCTCTGCTCCATAACGGGATCTTAAGGTCATATCGGGTGAGTATGGGAACTGGGGACGGTGGGGTGTCCCGGTCCGTACGCGGTGCCGTGCCCCCTCGTGCGCGGGCTCCGCCGCCCGCCGCACGGCCCAGGACACCAGGGCGCCGGAGACGCGGTGCCCGCACCGACGGATCGAGGAGACCGTGAACAGCACGCTTCCCGTCATCGCCGGCGTCGACGGCTCGGTGAACAGCCTCCGGGCGCTGGACTGGGCGGCCGGTGCGGCCCGGCTCGCCGGAGCCACGCTGCACGTGGTGCACGTCTGGCCGGTGACCCCCATGCCCCGCGCGCTGGGCGACGCCCGCCCGCAACCGGTGCCCGACCCCGCCGACCCGGTGCTGCAGGAGGTCCAGGAGCGCTTCGCCGGCCGCGGCGACGTCCCGGAGACGCGCTACCTCTCCACGCACGGCGCGTCCACCTCGACACTGATCCGGCTGAGCGCACAGGCCGGACTGCTGGTCCTCGGCTCGCGCGGCCGCGGCGGCTTCACCAGCCTGCTGCTCGGCTCGGCGGGCCGGGCCGCCGCCATGCGGGCCGCCTGCCCGGTCGTGGTCGTGCCCGACGAGCGGCGTGCGGAGCCGGGCGCCGGGGCGCAGCAGCGGGTGGTGCTCGGCCTGCATCCCGAGGAGACCTCCGAGGAGGCGGTGGAGTTCGCCTTCGCCGAGGCCGAGCGCCGGGCCGCCGTGCTGCGCGTGGTCACCGCGTACCCGAACCCGTACCCCCTGCTCGTCGACCCGGACGACCTGCCGCCCGGCCACCGGACCTCGGGCGAGCTGGAGGCCCACGCCGGCGCCCGGCAGGAGGAGCGGCTGCGTCCCTTCGCCGAGCGCCACTACCCCAAGGTGACCGTCGACCCGGTCCTCGCGCAGGGCGACGTGGCCGGCCGCCTGGTCGCCGCCTCCCGCGCCGCTGACCTGGTCGTGGTCGGCCGGC
This sequence comes from Streptomyces sclerotialus, assembly GCF_040907265.1. Classification (NCBI taxonomy): domain Bacteria; kingdom Bacillati; phylum Actinomycetota; class Actinomycetes; order Kitasatosporales; family Streptomycetaceae; genus Streptomyces; species Streptomyces sclerotialus. Next base: position 7,128,175 of record NZ_JBFOHP010000002.1, read on the forward strand.
ACCGCCGCCGGCTGCGCGACGGCGGCCTGATGGGCTCCGTCGCCAACGCGGTACTGCTGCACGGGCACTGCCCGACGGCGGTGATCCCGGTACGGTGATCAGCCCACGGCCACCGGCGCGGCGCTCCGCGTACGGTGCGCGAGCTTCGCCGTACGCGTGGGCACGTCCACCGTGTACGCGTCGATGGTCAGCCCCTTCGCGGAGACCTTCAGCACCATGAACCCGTGGCTGGAGAAGTCCTGCCACTCCGCCGGCACGTCGAAGTGCGCCTTGCCGTCCCCCGTCTTCGAGGCCGCGCCGCAGACGACCTGGCGGGTGCCCCCGGTGCGCGCCGAGGGTTCCAGGATCTGGAGCGTGTGGTCGTGGCCCGACAGGATCAGGTCGGCGCGGCCGCACACCACCTCTTCGTACAGCTCCTTGAGGTGGATGCCGCTCGTGTAGTGGCCGAGGGTGAAGCCGTCGTAGGAGCCGGCGCTGCCGTGCTTGCCGTTGTTGAGGTACGGGTGGTGGCCGAGCACGACCTTCCAGCGTGCCCGCGACGCCTTGAGCGCGCCCTCCAGCCAGGCCCGCTGCTCGCGCATGTACGGGCCGTCCCAGTGGAAGTAGGGGTCGGTCTGGACGACGTACGAGGAGACCGGGGTGGTGTCCAGGGCGAAGAACTCCACGAGCGGATCGCCGCCCGCCGCGCCGTCGGCACCGGATCCGGCGGGCAGCGCCACGCTGTAGTAGCGGCTGGGCATGTACCAGCGCTTCGAGGTCGTCGCGTAGGCCACCTCACGGTCGCCGCGCGAGGGGTCGCCGCCACTGCCGGGTATCAGCCCCGAGCAGTCGTGGTTGCCCAGGATCATCAGCCACGGCACGTCCATGCCGGTGTTGGGCTTCTCGAACTTGTCCTGGAACTCGGAGTCGTGGGCCGACTCCGGCCCGTTCTCGTAGAGGTTGTCGCCCAGTCCGACGGCCAGCCCGATCCGCTCGGTGCGCATCAGGTCGCGGGCTGCCGCGGCCACCGCGTACTGGCCTTCCTCGCCGGTCCCGGCGTCGCCGGTCACCAGCACGGCGATCTCCCCGTCGCCGTCGGTCGCGGTGGGGAAGGGGTACTTCCCGTCCGCCGTCCGGTCCCGTGCCGTCGCGGTCCCGGCCGCGCCGTACGGGAGCACGGCGAGGGCGGCGCCCGCGACGGCGCCGCCGAGCAGGGTGCGGCGGTTCAGCAGGGGAGCGGTGCGGGTGTCGGCGGGGCTGGTCGGGTCCCCGCCGGGGACCGTGCCGCTCCGCAGCCACCGGTCCTCGGTCATGTCCGCCTGCGGCGGAATCAGCTCACACATGCAGGGAGTTGTCTCATGACCTACTGGTCAGTTGGTGAAGATGTCATGAACGTGACGTGGACGTACCGGGGTCGGCGGCGAGCCGCCGCAGCGTGCGTCCGCAGTGCCGCGCGTACGCCCGCTGGAAGACGGGCACCAGCGGCCCGGCCAGCCGGGTGTACCAACGCGCCGGCTTGCTGAAGGCGGTGACGGTGAACCAGACGGAGCCGTCGGACCGCAGCCGCACCACGAACGACTCCTCGCCGCACTCGGGGTGCCCGGTGAGCGAGCCGTACGCGAAGCCGATGTGATCGCTGTCGTACGCGCTCCACACCACCCGGCAGGGGGCGGTGATCCGCAGCGGGCCGACCCCGAGCCCGCTCTCGACCGGGACGCCGGGGTCGGCGTGTTCGGCGCCCGCCCGGATGCGCACCCCGGCCGCACGGTGCATCCGGAAGGTGGTGACCGCCTCGCCCGCCCGCTCGAAGACGGCCCGGCCGTGCCCGATCGGCATCTCCTCGTGCAGGTGGTGGTACCCGGCGGGCAGCGGGGAGCGCGCGGTGGCGCCCTGCTCGGGGTAGGTGAGGACGGCGGGCTGCTCGGTGCGGTTCATGCGGGCTCCTCCGTGAGGCTCGGGGCGGCGGTGGCCGGGGCGGCGGCGAGGCGGCGCCAGGCGAGCAGGGCGCACAGGGCGAAGCCCAGCGCGTTGCCCACGCCATGGGTCGCGGCCATCCAGGTCAGGGTCGGGTGGGGCAGGCCGGTCGCCTCGCCCAGCGCCCAGCTCAGCGCCAGGAGCATGGTCGCCACGAGCACCGCGGCGGACACGGCGAACAGGGTGCGGGTGGTGCGGTCGGCCGCGGCGGCGCGCGCGCCGCGCAGGGTGGCCAGGCCCACCAGCCACAGCCCGCAGGTGAGGACCGCGGCGCCCGCGAACTCCACCCACTCGCCGGTGAAGTACCCGGCCAGTACCAGCAGCGTGCCGGCCGGGACGCCGAGCGCGGCGCACCGGGCGGCCGGACTGTCGGCGGCGCCGCAGGCCAGCCCCGCCACCAGCGCGGCGGCGAACCCCGCGAAGTGGAAGTGCGGCACGGTCAGCGACAGCATGCGCAGCGAGAAGCCGAACAGCTCGGTGCCGTGCCGCTCGGCGACCAGCGCCACGCCCGCGACCGCCGGGGTGGCCAGCGCGGTGAGCACGGCGACCTCGCGCGGCGCGAGCGACCGGGTGCGCAGCAGGCGCCGGGGCGCGAGCAGGGCGAGGGCGAGCGTGGCCGCGGCGTAACAGGCGGCGAGTGCGGTGGCGGCGGGACCGCGGGGCAGCCACATGCTCACCGCGCCGAGCGTAGCGGGCAGCCACCAGATGCCGCGCAGCCGCGCCGCGCCGGGCTCGCCGGTCAATGCGAGGCCCGTCGGTACCACCGCCAGCATGCCCAGCGCGACGACGAGGCGGACGAGTACGTCCATGCTTCCCCCTGTCCTTGAACGTGTTCAAATAACGCTCACGGCAGACCGTACGCGGTGTCTTGAACGCGTTCAAGCCGGGTGGTGGGTGCGGCGCCCCGCGAGCCGGTTCAGGCCTCCTTCGCGCCGTGCCGCCCCGCGCCCGCGGCGAAGCGTGCGGCACCCTCGGCCGCCTGCGCCAACGACGCCTGCCCGTAACGGAATTCGGTGGCCATAGCGTCCGCTTCCGTACGCCCGGCCTGCTCCCGTGCCGAAGCCCGGTCGCCCCGCAGACAGCCCTGCGGGAAGCGGGCGATCTCCGCCGCCAGCGCCTCCGCCTCGGCCCTGGCCCGGCCCTTCGGCACCACCCGGTTCGCCAGCCCGATGTCCAGCGCTTCGGCGGCCGGCACCGGGCGGCCGGTGAGGATCATGTCCATCGCCCGGCTCTCGCCGATCAGCCGCGGCAGCCGGACCGTGCCGCCGTCGATCAGCGGCACGCCCCAGCGGCGGCAGTAGACCCCGAAGACCGCGTCCTCCTCGGCGACCCGCAGGTCGCACCAGAGCGCCAGCTCCAGGCCGCCCGCCACCGCGTACCCGCTCACCGCCGCGATCACCGGCTTGGACAGCCGCAGCCGGGTCGGCCCCATCGGCCCGTCGCCGTCCGGGGACACACGATTGCCGCGCGGGGTGCCGACCGCCTTGAGGTCGGCGCCCGCGCAGAACGTGCCGCCCTCGCCCCACAGCACCGCCACCGACGCACCGTCGTCCCGGTCGAACTCCCGGAAGACGTCGGCCAGCTGCCGCGCCGTACCGCCGTCGACCGCGTTCCGGGCCGCCGGCCGGGACAGCACGACCGTGGTGACCGGCCCCTGCCGCTCGGCCCGTACCGCACTCATCCGCGCGCCTCGTCCGGTGACTTGGTGCGCGTACGGGCCAGGATCGCGCCCAGGTCGGCGCCGGCCGGCAGGGTGCCGAAGGCGTTGCCCCACTCACCGGCCAGCCGCGAGGCGCAGAAGGCGTCCGCCACCGCCGGGTGGCTGTACCGGACGAGCAGCGAGCCCTGGAGGACCAGTGCCAGCCGCTCCGCGAGGGTCCGCGCCATCAGCTGCGCCCGCTCCGGGTCGGCCAGCTCCGGCAGCGTCGCCTTCAGCCGCGCCACCGCGGCGTCCAGCCGCGGATCGGCGCCCGCCGCCGCCTCCACCTCGGCGAAGTACGCGTCCAGCGCCGCCGGTTCCTTGGCCAGCGCGCGCAGCACGTCCAGCGCCGCGACGTTGCCCGAGCCCTCCCAGATGGAGAGCAGCGGCGCCTCCCGGTACAGCCGGGGCATCCCCGACTCCTCGACGTAGCCGTTGCCGCCCAGGCACTCCAGCGCCTCCGCGGCGTGCGTCGCGCCCCGCTTGCAGACCCAGTACTTGCCGGCCGCCAGCGCGAGGCGGCGCAGCGCGGCCTCGGCGGCGTCGCCCGCCTGCGCCCGGTCCACCGCGGCCGCCAGCCGCAGCCCCAGCGTGGTCGCCGCCTCCGACTCCACCGCGAGGTCCGCCAGCACCGCGCGCATCAGCGGCTGGTCGGCCAGCTCCCGGCCGAAGGCGCGCCGGTGCGCGGTGTGGTGCAGCGCCTGCCGCAGTCCGGCGCGCATCCCCGCGGCCGACCCCAGCACACAGTCCAGCCGGGTCATGTTGACCATCTCCACGATGGTCCGCACCCCGCGCCCCGGCTCGCCCACCGGCCAGGCCACCGCCTCGTCGTACTCGACCTCGGAGGAGGCGTTCGAGCGGTTGCCGAGCTTGTCCTTGAGCCGCATCAGATGGAAGCGGTTGCGGCTGCCGTCCGGCAGTACGCGGGGCAGCAGGAAGCAGGTCAGCCCCTCGTCCGTCTGCGCCAGCGTCAGGAAGACGTCGCTCATCGGCGCGGAGGTGAACCACTTGTGGCCGGTGATGCGGTACGTCCCGTCGGCGTCGCCCGCCGGCACCGCGCGCGTCGTATTGGCCCGGACGTCCGAGCCGCCCTGCTTCTCCGTCATCGACATGCCGGCGATCAGCCCGGCCTTGCCCAGCGGCGGCCGCAGCCCGAAGTCGTACGTGCGGGCCGCGAGCAGCGGCTCGTACCGCGCGGCCAGCTCCGGTGCCGCCCGCAGCGCGGGGACCGCCGCGTACGTCATGGAGATCGGGCAGCCGTGGCCCGGCTCGGCCTGCGACCACACGTAGAACTTGGCGGCACGGACCAGATGGCCGGCGGGGCGCGCCTCCGCCCACGGCGCGGCGTGCAGCCCCTGCTCGACCGCCACGGTCATCAGCTGGTGCCAGGCCGGGTGGAACTCCACCTCGTCCACCCGGTGGCCGTACCGGTCGTGGGTGTGCAGCTTCGGCGGCTGTTCCTCCGCCATCCGGGCCAGCTCCAGGACCTCCGCCGAGCCGGCCAGCGCGCCCAGCACCTGCACCTCGCGCTCGCCCCACCCGGCGTCCTCCCGGCGCAGCGCCTCCAGCAGGGCCGGGTCGTCCGCCGCGCTGAACCCGGTGAGCGGCGGCGCCTGATTCACGACTTCATGGGTCACGGTCATACGGTGGACATTACAGAGTCACATCAGGCGGCGGAAGAGTGTAATGCGCGCCGCTCCGGCCGGTGGTTAGGATTCCGAACAGACATGGACACGAAGACGGGTACCGGGACGCGGGGCGCCGCCGCGGCGCACGACGGCGTGGGGGAGGACTCCTCCCTCGGGCTGCGTCCGCTCACGGCGCGCTCCGTCGTGCTCAGCACCCTCCTCGGACACCACCCGCCCCGGCTGCCGGCCCGCGCCCTGGTCCGGGTGGGCGAGCTGTTCGGCATAGCCGAGGGCACCGTACGCGTCGCCCTGTCCCGTATGGTCGCGGCCGGTGACCTGCAACAGCGCGACGGTGCGTACGGACTCACCGCACGGCTGCTGGACCGCCAGCGCCGACAGGACGAGAGCCGCGTGCCGCGCACCGTGCCCTGGTCGGGCGACTGGGAGATCGCCCTGGTCAGCGGCGCCGAACCACGCACCGCTGCGGAACGTACCGCGCTCCGCCAGGCCATGGCGGCGCTGCGCCTGGGCGAACTGCGGGAGGGCAGCTGGCTGCGCCCCGCCAACCTCGACCGGCCGCGGCCCGCCGTCGCCGCCGAACAGTGCACATGGCTGACCGGCGCGCCGGACGGTGATCCCCGCGCCCTCGCCGCGCGGCTCTGGGACCTGGCCGGCTGGTCGGCGCGGGCCCGCGCCCTCCTCACGGCTCTCGACCGGGCCGCCGGTCCCGCCGGCCGCTTCACGGTCTCCGCGGCCATCCTCCGTCACCTCCTCACCGACCCCCTCCTCCCGGAGGCGCTGCTCCCCGACGACTGGCCGGGTCCGCAACTCCGCGCCCGGTACGGCGAGTTCGAGGCGGAGCTCGGCGAGCTGCTCCGCCGCCACGCCGAGGGCTGAGACGGCGAAAAGGGAAAGGCGGGGCGGGCCAGGAGCCGCGGGAGGGCCCGCCCCGCCGGCTTTCAGACCCCCGGCGTCATGCCCTCCGTGCCGAAGGTGAAGTCCAGGAAGAGGGCGGCGGACAGGACCGCGTGACTGCCGCGCGGGGTCAGTCCGGAGTCCCGCATGCGGGCGTGCAGGCGGTCCAGCGCGGCCCGGCCGCCCGGGCTGTCGTAGCCCCCGGCCCGCACCACGTCCCGGGCGTCCATCTGTACCGAGAGCAGCGCCGCCGGACCGCCCTCGTGCAGCAGCGAGGTGTCGTCGAGCGTCGCCATCAGCGTGAGCAGCGCGTCCATCCGCGCGGCGACCTCGGGCCTGCCGTGCGCCCGGGACTCGCGCAGCGCGGGCAGCGCCACACGCCGTACGTTCGGGAACCCCGATTCGGCCTGGCCGGTCGCGCCGGGCACGTGGAAGTGCAGCCGGGCCCGGCCGCCCGGGGTGTCGGCGGGACCGGGCGCGCCGTCGTACGGCAGCCGCGCCAGCGTCGCCGCCGCCGCGCAGGCCGTGTACGCCGACCGGCAGCCGGTGGCCGCCGCGCCCGCGACGAGCAGGCCGACGGCCCACAGTTCGCCCTGGTGGCCGGCGGCCCCGTCCCGGGCCTGCTCGCCCAGCCTGCCGAGTTCGGCGCGCAGGCCGCGGTCGAGGGGGCGGCCGTCGGCGGTCTCCGCGATCGCCGCGAACGTCGGGCGGAGCGCTTGGAGGGACCGCGCCTCGGCGGCACCGTCGGGGTCGTCGGGCGCGGCCACGTCGGGGATGTGCGGCAGCCGCAGGCGTGCGGTGCAGGCGGCCACCGCGAGGTCCGCGAGGAGGTGCGGGGTCACCGGGGGAGTGAGGTGGGCGGGCGAGGTCGGCGCGGGCCGGAGCATGGCGGTGCCTTCCTGGTCGTACGAATCGGTCGGTAGGGCGCGCGGAACGGCGTCCGCCTCTGTGATGCCGCCCGTGACGCCCCGGTACGCGGGACTTCCGCCCTGTATGTCCGGCCCGTAGGTCCCGTCGTCGGCGGCGGTGCGGCAGTGCCCCGGGGACGTGATCTTGTGCGATCCCACCATGCGGCTCGCATCTGCTGCGTGCAACGCACAGACTTCGTTGCAGGTGAGAGGGTATTTGCCATAGCGTGCCGCACATGCAGTCCTACACGATCGGTCAGGCGGCGCGGCTGCTCGGCGTCAGCGCCGACACCGCACGCCGCTGGGCGGACGCCGGCAAGGTCCCCACCCACCGGGACGAGGCAGGGCGCCGGCTGATCGACGGCCGCGACCTGGCCGCGTTCTCCACCGAGCTCGCCAAGAGCGGCTCCGCCGAGGACGACTCCCCCGCCACCACCTCCGTCCGCAACGCCTTCCCCGGCATCGTCACCGCGATCAAGCTCGGTGACGTCGCCGCCCAGGTGGAGATCCAGGCGGGCCCGCACCGCCTGGTGTCGCTGCTGACGCGGGAAGCGGTGGAGGAGATGGGGCTGGAGGTCGGCATGCGGGCCACCGCCCGCGTGAAGTCGACCAACGTCCACATCGACCGGGTCCAGTAAGCACCCAAGGAGCCAGTGCCCATGCCCCGCACCCGTACGTTCCGCGGCCACCGCACCCCCGTGGCGGCCGCGCTCGGTGCCGCCCTGCTCGTCCCGCTCGCCGCCGGCTGCGGCGGCAAGAGCGACGACGCGTCCGCCGGCGGAGGAAAGACCACGATCAAGGTGCTGGCCGCGGCCTCGCTCACCGACGTCTTCCAGAAGGCCGGCGCCGCGTACGAGAAGGCCCACCCCGACACGGTCGTGAAGTTCTCCTACGCCGGGTCGCAGCAGCTCGCCGCCCAGGTCGAGCAGGACTTCCCGGCCGACGCGCTGGTCACGGCCGACACCAGGACCATGGACGGCCTGAAGGGGAAGACCGGCACGCCGTCCGTCATCGCCCACAACCGGCTGGTCATCGCCACCGGTGAGGGCAACCCCAAGAAGGTGAAGGACCTCAAGGGCCTCACCGACAGCAAGCTCAAGGTCGTGCTCGCCGCGCCCGAGGTCCCGGTCGGCCGCTACAGCAAGCAGGTGCTGGACGAGCAGCACCTGAAGGTGCGGCCGGTCTCCCAGGAGCAGGACGTACGCGGCGTGCTCAGCAAGGTGGAGCTCGGCGAGGCGGACGCGGGCATCGTCTACGCCACCGACGCCATGACCGCGCCCGGCAAGGTCGACGCCGTGCAGGTCCCCGACGACCAGAACGCCATCGCCGCCTACCCGGCCGCCACCCTCAAGGTCTCCGAGCACAAGAAGCAGGCCGACGCGTTCGTGACGTGGCTGCGGTCCGCCGAGGCCCAGAAGATCCTGCGCGACGCCGGATTCCAGAAGCCGTGAGGCCCTCCTTGCGGCGGGCACCGCTCGCCCTGGCCGTGCCCGCCGTGCTGGCGGTGGCGTTCCTCTTCGTCCCGCTGGCCGGCATCCTCGTCCGGACGACCTGGTCGGACCTGGGGCAGCATCTCACCGCGCCCGGCGTCACCGACGCGATCCGGCTGTCGCTCGCCGTCGCGTTCTGGGCGCTGGGCCTCTCGTTGCTGCTCGGCGTGCCGCTGGCCTGGCTGCTGGCCCGGGTGGACTTCCCCGGCAAGGCGCTGGTCCGCTCGCTGGTGCTGCTGCCGATGGTGCTGCCGCCGACCGTGGGCGGCGTCGCGCTGCTGCTCGGCTTCGGGCGGCGCGGCCTGCTGGGCGGGGTGCTGGAGGACTGGTTCGGCGTCCAGCTGCCGTTCCATACCTCCGGTGCGGTGGTCGCCGCGACGTTCGTGTCGATGCCGTTCCTGGTGATCAGCCTCGAAGGCGCGCTGGCCGGGCTGCACGCACGGTACGAGGAGACCGCGGCCTCCCTGGGCGCCGGGCCCTTCCGGGTCTTCTGCACCGTCACCCTGCCCATGGTCGCCCCCGGCCTCGCGGCCGGCGCCGCGCTCACCTGGGCCCGCGCGCTGGGCGAGTTCGGCGCCACCATCACCTTCGCCGGCAACCTCCCCGGCGTCACCCAGACCCTGCCGCTCCAGGTCTATCTGCTCCTCCAGGACAGCCCGGAGGCCGCGACCTCGGTCTCGCTGCTGCTGCTCGCCGTCGCCATGGCCGTACTGATCGCGCTGCGCGGCCGGTGGTCGGTGGGTGCGACGGCGAAGGGCCGGGCGGGGGCCGCCGCGGCACCCCCCGCGGACCCGCAGCCGCCGGGCGGCCACACCTTCCCGGACGCGGTGCCCGCCGGCCCGCTCCCGGAGGCGCCCGGCCGGGCCCCCGCCGGCACCCCGGCGGCGACTCAAGCCTGGCCGCTGCACGCCGACGTCACCGGCTTCACCCGGCTCACCCTGGACGCCGGGCCCGGCACCACCATCGCCGTCGTCGGCCCCAACGGCGCGGGCAAGACCACCCTGTTGCGCGCGCTCCTCGGCCTCACCCCGCGGGCCCACGCGGCCCTGACCCTCGGGGACGACGACGTGACGGCCCGGCCGCCGCACCGCCGCGGCGTCGCCTGGGTACCGCAGGACGGCGCGCTCTTCCCGCACCTGACCGCGCTCGGCAACACCGCGTACGGCCTCCGCGCCCGCGGCGTCCGCCGCGCGGAGGCCCGCCGCGCCGCCCAGGAATGGCTGGACCGGCTCGGCGTCGGCCACCTCGCGCACCGCCGTCCGGCCGGCCTGTCCGGGGGGCAGGCCGGCCGGGTCGCGCTGGCCAGGGCGCTGGCGGCCGGGCCCCGGCTGCTCCTCCTCGACGAGCCGCTGGCCGCCCTGGACCAGACCACCAGGGCGCACGTCCGGCACACCCTGCGGCAGCACCTCGCCGGCTTCCGCGGCGTCTGCCTGCTCGTCACCCACGACCCGGTGGAAGCGGTCTCGCTGGCCGACCGGGTGCTCGTACTCCAGGACGGCCGCACCCTCCAGGACGCGGCGCCCGCCGAGGTGTCCCGGCATCCCCGCTCGCCCTGGGTGGCCCGGATGCTGGGCCGCAACGCCTGGCCCGGCACGGCCACCGCCGACGGCCTCGGCCTGGCGGGCGGCCAGGGCTCCCTGACCGCCGCCGAACCACTGGAGAAGGGCACCGAAGCGCTCGCCGTCATCGGCCCCGAGGCGGTGTCCGTGCACCGCACCCGCCCCGGCGGCAGCCCGCGCAACGTCTGGCCCGGCCGGGTCCGCGAGCTCACCGCCGTCGGCAGCCGGCTGCGCGTCCTCATCGGCTCGCCCGAGGTCCCCGACCTGATCGCCGAGATCACCCACCAGGCCGCCGCCGAACTGGACCTGCGCGACGGCACGGACGTCTGGGTGAGCGTCAAGGCCACGGAGGTCACCCTCGTACCGGTGTGAACCGGCGTACCGGTGTGAATCAGCCGAGGACCGCGGCACGGAGTTTGGGCCGACGGGCGCCGGTAACCCGCAACGGGCTCCAGTTCACGACACGCGGAGGTGAGTCACATGGCCGGCACGCACGAGACCGGTGAGGTCACCGGCACCAAGGACAAGAACTACAACCTGCTCTGGTACACCCAGACGTGCCTGGACAACGCCCTGCGGATGGAGACGTACATCCAGGACGCGGAGCGGGAGAAGGACACCGAGCTGGCGGAGCTGTTCCGCAAGGCCCAGGCCGACAGCCGCAAGGGCGCGGAACTCGGCAAGCAGCTGCTCGGCAGCCGGCTCGGCAGCTGAGTACCCGGGGTGCCGGGTGGTCTCCAGGAGAGAACCACCCGGCACTCGTCATGCCTGCAGCGGCAGCACGCACACCGGCATCGGGGCCCCGAACGGTGCTGCCGCGGGGCGCAGGGCACCCGTGCGGGGGTCGGCGTGGAAGGCCGTGACCGTGTTCGAGCGCTGGTTTCCCGCGAACAGCAGCCGGTGGTCGGGGGAGAAGGCGAGGTGGCGCGGGAAGTCGCCGCCCACGGGAACGGTGTCCAGCAGGCGCAGCCGGGCGCCGCGCTCCTCGACGGCGTACCGGGTCAGGCTGTTGTGCCCCCGGTTGGCCAGGTAGGCGAACCGGCCGTCGCGGGTGAGGACGAACTGCGCCGGATAGCTGGTCCCCGGGCCGGTCCCGGTGGTCTGCGGGGTGCCGGGCGTGAGCCGGCCGGTGGCGGGGTCGTAGCCGCAGACCACCGCCGTGTTGTCGACCTCGTTCGCGAGGTACGCGTACCGGCCGCCCGGGTGGAAGGTCAGATGGCGCGGGCCCGCGCCGGGCCGCAGCGCCGCCGTGGAGACCTGCCGCAGCGTGCCGGCCACCGGGTCCAGGCGGTAGCTGTAGACGGTGTCGGTGCCCAGGTCGACGGCGAGGACGTGGCCGCCGTCGGGGCTGGTGACGATCTGGTGCGCGTGCGGCCCGTCCTGCCCGGGGCCGGGCGGCGGCGCGGAGTGCGTCACCAGGTCGGTGCGTGCGCCGAGGGCACCCGTCGCCGGGTCGACGGGGTGCACGGCGACGCTGCCGGACGTGTAGTGCGCGCTCAGCAGCCAGCGGCCGGAGGGGTGGACGGACAGGTGACAGGGGCCGGCGCCGCCGGTCGGCCGGCTGCCCAGTACGCGGTGCGCGCCGTCCGCGGCGAGCGCCACGGCGGTGACCGCACCGGCCGCGTTCTCCTCGACCGCGTACAGCGTCCTGCCGTCGGGGGAGAGGGCGAGGTAGGAGGGGTCGGCGACGCCGGGGAGCACGCCGGTGCCGGTGATCCGCCCGGTCCTCGGGCAGTACGCGGCCAGTCCCACGCCGCTGCCGCCGCCCGCGGTGGAGGTGTACGTCCCGAGGAACATCGGCCGGAGTCCGGCGGGCCGCGGGTGTCCCCGCCCCGCGGCGGCGGCCGGTGCCGCTGCCGCCAGGCCGGCGGCCGTCGCCCCCGCCGCCAGCGCACCGAGGAAGCCACGGCGGCCGGGCCGCCCGGAGAGCCTGCGCGCTGACGCTGACGAGCGGTCGTTCATGGCACACCTCGGCATCCATCGGCATGATCGGCGTCGGTCGGCAGCCAGAGTGGTCCATACCACCGGGGCTGACAAGACCCCGTGCACGCCCGGCCCGCCCGCGCCGCCGTTGCCCGTTCTGCGGGGAAGAGTACGATCTTTCGTGGAGGGTTACCCGTATCGGCAAGCGAGAGACCGCAAGCGAACGGAGCGGGAGCGAGTCCCATGACCTTCGACGAAACGGTGTCCGTACCGGCCGGCGGAGTCACCCTGGCGGGTGACCTGAACGTCCCCGAGCACGCCCGGGGCGTGGTCGTCTTCGCGCACGGCAGCGGCAGCTCCCGGCACAGCCCCCGCAACCGAGGGGTCGCCGAGTACCTGCACGCCAACGAGCTGGGCACCCTCCTGATGGACCTGCTGACCGAGGACGAGGACCGGGTCGACGAGGTGACCCGGGAGCACCGCTTCGACATCGGTCTGCTCGGCGGACGGGTGGTGGCGGCGGTCGACTGGCTGGGCACCCACCCGGCCACCGCACGGCTGCGGCCGCACCTCTTCGGCGCCAGCACCGGATCCGCCGCCGCGCTGGTGGCGGCCGCCGAACGCCCGGAACAGGTCGGCTCCGTCGTCTCCCGCGGCGGCCGCCCCGATCTCGCGGGCGACGCGCTGGGCCGGGTGCGCGCCCCCGTCCTGCTCGTCGTGGGCGGCCACGACGCGCAGGTGCTGGAGCTGAACCGGCAGGCCGCCGAACGGCTGACGGCCCCCTGCCACCTCCACGTGATCCCCGGCGCCACCCACCTCTTCCCCGAATCCGGCGCCCTGGACCAGGTCGCCCTCGCCGCCCGGGACTGGTTCCTCGCCCCGGGGAAGCCGCCCCACGGGGAGGAGGGCCCGCAGTGCGCACCGTGACCGGCCCGGCGGACCGCACGGAGATCACCGGGCGCGCCCGGCCGCTGACCGGCCCCGAGTCGCTGGACCCGCTGCTGGCACGGATCGGCGACGCGCGGTACGTCCTGGTGGGCGAGGCGTCGCACGGCACGGCCGAGTTCTACCACTGGCGCGCCGAGCTGACCCGCCGGCTCATCACGGAGAAGGGCTTCTCCTTCGTCGCGGTCGAGGGCGACTGGCCGGACTGCCAGGCCGTGCACTGCTCCCTCACCGGGGCGCCCGGGGCGCCCGCCGACCCGGCCGAGGCGCTCGCGGGCTTCCGCCGCTGGCCGGCGTGGATGTGGGCCAACACGGAGGTGGCCCGGTTCACCCGTTGGCTGCGCGACCACAACACCGCACTGCCGCCCGAACGGCGCGTCGGCTTCTACGGCCTGGACGTCTACAGCCTGTGGGAGTCCCTGGACGCCGTCCTGGACCACCTGCGGGAGCACGATCCCGGTCAGGTGGCGCAGGCCCTGGAGGCGTACCGGTGCTTCGAGCCGTACGCCGAGGACCCGCAGAGCTACGCGCTGGCCACCCGGCTCGTGCCCAGCGGCTGCGAACCCGAGGTGATCCGGCTGCTGACCGCGGTCCGCGAACGGGCCCAGCGGGCCACCGCGGCCGACGGCAGCCTGGCCGGCCTCGCCGCCCGGCAGAACGCGGAGGTGCTGGCCGGGGCCGAACGGTACTACCGGGCGATGGTGCGCGGCGGACCCGAGTCGTGGAACGTCCGCGACCACCACATGGCCGACACCCTCGACCGCCTGACGGCGCATCACGGCCCGTCCGCCAAGGCCGTGGTGTGGGAACACAACACACACGTCGGGGACGCCCGCGCCACCGACATGGCGGAGGCCGGACTGGTCAACGTCGGGCAGCTGGTCCGTGAGCGGCACGCCGCCGAAGGCGTCGTCCTGGTCGGCTTCGGCTCCTACGACGGCACGGTGCTGGCGGGCGAGAGCTGGGGCGCCGAACCGCGCGTCATGACCGTCCCCGCGGCCCGGCCCGGCAGCACCGAGGAGCTGCTGCACCGCGCGCTGCCCGGCGGCGCCGCGCTCTTCCTGCTGACCTCGGCGACGCCCGGCGAGCGGCCGGCCGGGCCGGGCCACTGGACGCGGATGCCGCACGACCACCGGGCCATCGGCGTCGTCTACCGCCCGGAGCGGGAGAAGTGGGGCAACTACGTGCCCACCGTCCTCGACCGGCGTTACGACGCGTTCCTGCACCTCGACACCACCCGGGCGCTGACGCCGCTGCCGCAGCGGCACCCGGCCGGCACGGGCGAGGAGGAGACCTGGCCCACCGGCCAATGACCGCACCGCCGGCGTCCGGTGCGATCCGCGCCGGCCGGCGGCACCGCCGCCCCGTTGCCAAGGAGACAGCCCGATGCGCTTCACGGACCGCAGAGACGCCGGCCGGCAGCTCGCACTGCGGGTGCGGGAGCACCTCGCGGCGGCCCGGCCCCACCTCCAGGGCGGTCACCCGCCGGACGGCCCCCTCGTCCTCGCCCTGCCGCGCGGCGGGGTGCCCGTGGCCGCCGAGGTCGCCCGCGACCTGGGGGCACCGCTGGACATCTTCGTCGCCCGCAAGATCGGCGCCCCCGGCCGGCGCGAACTGGGCATCGGCGCCCTCGCCGGCGAGGACCCGCCGCTCTTCGACCGCCGCGCCCTGGACTTCCTCGGCCTCACCGAGGAGGAGCTCGCCGCGGACGTCGCGCGCGAGCGGACCGAACTGCACCGCCGCGAGCACCTCTACCGCGGCGGGCGCCCGCCGCCCGAACTCGCCGGCCGTACGGTCGTCCTCGTCGACGACGGCCTGGCCACCGGCATGACGGCCAGGGCCGCCCTGCGCAACCTCCGCCGCCACGGCCCCGCCGCCGTCGTCCTCGCCGTACCGGTCGCCTCCCCGACCACCGCCGCCGCGCTGGCGGAGGAGGCCGACGAGGTGCTCTGCCTGAGCAAGCCGCCGGACTTCCGCGCGGTCGGCGAGTGGTACGAGGACTTCACGCAGGTCTCCGACGAGGACGTCATCAAGACCCTGCAGCGGCCATGAACGGTGCCCTCAGGCGTGCAGGGTCAGTGACGGCCGGGCGCCGTTGAGGTAGTGGGCGCCGATGTCGCGGAGCCGGTGCGTGGGGGAGCTGCGGGCGGTGAGCGTACGGGCGTTGCGCCAGAAGCGGTCGAAGCCGGGGTCGGTGGCGGGGGAGAGGCCCGGCGCCCCCGCGGTCAGTTCGAGGATCCGCGTGGTGATGTGCAGCGCCGAGTCGGTGGTGACGGCCTCGGCGGCGGCGACGAGGAAGGCGATGTCGGCACGCTCGTCCGGGCCGAGTCCGGGCCCCGTCAGCAGCCCCCGCGCCATCGCGTCCGTCGCCCGGTCGACGACGGATGACGCGCTGTGCGCCGCGGTGGCCAGCTCGCCGTAGGCCAGGAGCAGGTAGGGGTCCTCGCCGGGCGCCGCGGCGTACTCCCCGCTGCCGGTGTCCGTGAAGGGATGGACGCCGGGCGCCACCCGGCTCACGTCCCGCGCCTCGGCCAGGGCGCCCTCGGCGTTCCCCAGGCCGACGTGGAGCAGGATCAGCCGGAGCGCGAGCGGCGCGAGCGCGGTGTACGGGGAGACGGTGTGCTCGTCCCCCGGCACGGTGCCCAGCACCTGCGCGGCCGTCACCGGCACCTCGTCGCACGTGACGGTGGCGGCGCCGGTGAGCCGCTGGCCGAGCCGCTCCTCCGGCGCGTCCGGCGCCACGGTGGTACGCGCCGGATCCACCAGGACGACGACCGGTTCACCGGTGTCGGCGTGGGTGGCGGAGAGCAGGAACCGGTCGGCCACGCTCGCGCCCGCGGCCACCGCGCGGTATCCGCTGAGTACGTACTTCCTGCCGTGCGGCGCGAGCCACAGGCCGCTCCCGTCCGGGCCCTCCGGCGCGTCGGTACGGCCCGCCCAGAGCCACTGCCCGCGCACGGCCCGCAGTTCGAGCCGCGCGGCGCGCTCCGGTGCGCCGAAGAGCCGGGGCCCCCAGGACAACACGTAGTGGTGGGCGAGGAGTTCGGCGAGGGAGCTGTCGGCCGTCGCGATCTCCCGTACGGCGGCGCAGGCGGTGTGCCAGTCCGTGCCGCGGCCGTCCGGGCCGGGCGGCGTGAGGAAGCCCGGCAGGCCGGCTTCGCGCAGCCGGGAGACCTCCTCGAAGGGCGGTTTGCCCGCCCGGTCGCGGGCGCTCGCGTCCACGGCGAGGTCGTCGGCGAGTTCCTGTACGGCGCGCGGCCAGGTCCCGCCGTCGGCCGGCTGTCCGGCGGGCACCGGACAAGAGGGGTTGAGGGGCACGCGGTACCTCCGGGGGGTCGGCGGGTCGCCGGTGGGGGTTCGGGGACTCGGGCCGTCAGCTGGTGGTGACTTCGGCGGCGCGTGCATCCGCCGCCTCCGCCGCGGGGTGCGGCGCGGTCCTGCTCGCGCGGCGGTGTTCCTTGACGGAGTAGCCGACGGCGGCCGCCCACACGACGTAGACGAAGCCGTAGACCGTCCACTGGGTGGTGTCGCCGGCGCCGACCCAGTCGCTCCGCAGCAGGGTGCGGATGTTGGTCAGGACGATGAGCCCGCCCACCGCCGAGCCGAGGATGCGCGGCGGTACGTGGCGGACCAGCCAGGCGGCGATCGGCGCGGCGACGAGTCCGCCGGCCAGCAGGGCCACGGCCCAGAGCCAGTTGACGCCTGCGGAGCCGAGGCCGACGAGGAAGCCGAGGCTCGCGGCGACCGCGACCAGGAACTCGCTGGTGTCGATGGAGCCGATGACCTTACGGGGCTCCAGGCGGCCGCTGGCCAGGATCGCCGGCGTGCCGACCGGTCCCCAGCCGCCGCCCCCGGTGGCGTCCAGGAATCCGGCGACCAGCCCGAGCGGGGACAGGAAACGCTTGCGCAGCGGCTTGTCCAGCTTGTCGGCGGGCAGCCCGGCGACGGTGAACCTGCCCAGCACGTACAGCCCGAGGCCCAGCAGGAGCAGGGCCATCACCGGCTCGGCGAGCTCGGTGGAGAGGGCGGAGAGGAACGTGGCGCCCGCGAAGGCACCGACGGCCCCGGGAATGCCGATCTTCAGGACCACGCGCCAGTCGACGTTGCCGAAGCGCCAGTGCGCGGCGCCCGACGCGAGGGTGGTGCCGATCTCCGCGAGGTGGACGGTGGCGGAAGCGGCGGCGGGGTTGGTGCCCACGGCGAGCAGCAGGGTGGTGGAGGTGACGCCGTAGGCCATGCCCAGGCTGCCGTCCACCAGTTGGGCGCCCAGCCCGGCCAAGGCCAACAGGATCAGCGTACGCACGGCGACCTCACAGATTCCCTAGTTTTCCCACTGGATTGGTAGGAATACTCGGCGCGCTGCCGCGTGGTGACAAGGGGGTGTTCAAGAAGTGGACAGAATGCTCTCGCGATACGAGACGCCGCAGGTGGGAGCGGGTTCCGTCAGGGGTTGGTCCACGCTTCCGGACTCTCCGTCAGCGACAGGACATCGGCGGGGAGTCGGGCGGACGCGACATCGGCCAGCGACACCCCGTCCAGGATCTGGCGGACGTTGGCCCGCAGCGCCACCCACAGCGGCAGCAGCGATTCGGCGGGGCCGGTGTACGACAACTCCGGCGGGCGGACGCCGCGCACCGACACCAGCGGCCCGTCCACCGCACGGATGACCTCCGCGACGCTGATCGCCCCGGCCGGCCTGGCCAGCCGGTAACCGCCGCCGCCGCCGCGCTGGCTGCGCACGAGCCCGCCGCGGCGCATGTCGTTCAGAATGCCTTCGAGGAACTTGTGCGGGATGTCCTGGGCGGCGGCGATGGCCTCGGCCTTGAGCGGTCCGGCGTCGGTACAGGCGGCGAGCTGCAGCGCGGCCCGTACCGCGTAGTCCGCCCTGGCTGAGATGCGCATGGCCGCATTATCCCGCACGGTGGACGGCGCGCCGGGCGGCCCGGCGAACCGCGTCCTACGATCATCGGGTGGCTCGCGTGAACGACGACGGATACCTCCTCGACAACCGGCAGGCCGAGGCCGGACAGCGCTTCGGCGCGATGTCCGAGCTCTTCGACCCGGTCACCTTCCGGCACCTGGCGGCCGTGGGCGTGACCGACGGCTGGCACTGCTGGGAGGTCGGGGCCGGCAGTCCGGGCGTACCGGCCTGGCTGGCCGCGCGTACCGGACCGGCAGGGCGTGTGCTGGCCACCGACATCGACACGGCCTGGATGCCGCCGGACGCCCCCTTCGAGGTGGCGCGGCACGACGTGGGGACGGAGGAGCCACCGCCGGGCCCGTTCGACCTGGTGCACGCGCGGCTGGTCCTCGTCCACGTACCGCGGCGCGCGGCCGCCCTCGAGGCGATGGTGCGTGCGCTGCGCCCCGGCGGACGCCTCGTACTGGAGGACGCCGACCCGGCGCTCCAGCCGCTCAGCTGCCTGGACGAGCACGGTCACGCGGAGCGGCTGGCCAACCGGCTGCGGCGGGGCTTCCGCGAACTCCTGGCCCGGCGCGGCGCCGACCTGGCCTTCGGGCGGACGCTGCCGCGGCTGCTGCGCGAGGCGGGCCTCACCGACGTGGCGGCCGACGCGTACTTCCCGGTCACCTCGCCGGCCTGCGACGCCCTGGAGGCCGCGACCGTACGGCAGCTCCGCGGCCGCCTCGTCGAAGCCGGCCTCGCCACCGAGGCCGAGATCGAGGAGCACCTCGCCAACGTCACCGCGGGACGGCTCGACCTCACGACGGCACCGCTGGTCTCCGCGTGGGGCCGCAAGCCGGGCGGGGAGCGGTGACCGGCCCGGCTCGGAGCCGTGTGCTGCCGCCGCCCGCCCCGTCGGAGGTGAGCTCGCCGATCACATGGCGCGCGATCGCCGCCATACGCGGGTTGCTCTCCCGGTAGTTGCGCAGTTCCAGGAGCGCGACCGACAGCGCCCAGCCGCGCCCGCGCGCCCAGGCCGCGTCGTCCGCCGCCACGGCGGCCCGGAAGACCTCGCGCGCGCCGGCCGGCAGCAGATACCACGCCGCGAGCAGGTCGACCGCGGGATCGCCGAGCCCCAGGCAGCCGAAGTCGATGACGGCGCTCAGCCGCCCGCCGTCGACCAGGACGTTCCCCGGCTGGAGGTCCGCGTGGATCCAGACCGGCGGCCCGGCCGGCCCCGGAGCCCGCAGCGCCGCGTCCCACACGGCCGTCGCCGCCACCGGATCGACGCAGCCGCGCAGCGCCTCGAGGGCGTCACGTGTCGCGGCGTCCCGGTCCGGCAGCGGCTCACTGCGGTACGAGGGCGGACCGTCCGCCGGATCGGTCCGGCGCAGCGCCGTGACGAACTCCCCCAGTTCTGCGGCGAACAGCGCGGGGTCCTCCACCGCCACGCCTGAATCGGGAGCGCCGCGCCCGACCGCCGGGTTCGCGCCCGGCAGCCAGCGGTGGACGGACCAGTCCCAGGCGAACCCCTCGGCGGGCGTTCCCAGGCCCAGTGGTACGGGGACGGCCACCGGCAGCCGCGGGGCGAGCCGCGGCAGCCACCGGTGCTCCTTCACCACGTCCGCCGCGGCGCCCGCCGCGCGGGGGAGCCGGACGACCATGTCCGCGCCGAGCCGGTACATGGCGTTGGACGTCCCCGCCGTCCCGACCGCCGCGACGGGCAGCTCCGCCCACTGGGGGAACTGCGCGGCGAGCAGCCGCCGTACGAGGGCCGCACCGACGCCCGGCTCCGCGCCGTCACCCATGGAGACCTCCCCGTCCCGCCGTCCTCGCCGACGGCACTATGCCTGCCCGGAAGCCGCCCCGGCCACGGGATTTCCGCGGTCCGTGCCGTCGGCGGCCCGTGCGGCGGCCGCCGTGGCGCCGGTCCCGAGCGTGAGATGGGGCCAGTGCGCGGTGTCACGCCGGAGCCGGCGGTCGTGGGTGGCCACCACCACCGCGGCGGCCGTCGCTTCGAGGGCTTCGGTGAGCTCGTCGACCAGGGCGATCGAGAGGTGGTTGGTCGGCTCGTCCAGCAGCAGGGCGTGCGGCCGGGCGGCCAGCGCGAGGGCGAGGTCCAGGCGCCGCCGCTGTCCCATGGACAACTCCCGCACGGGCCGGTCGGCATCACGCCGCGCGAGCAGTCCCAGCTCCGCCAGGCCGACCGTCTCGTTCCCGTCGAGCCGGCCCGCCGTGACCAGCGCGGTGATGTGCGTGTCGTACAGCTCGTGTGCGCGGCGCCGGCCCGCCGCCGCGGACTCCTGGCACAGCAACTGGACCCGCACGTGCCGGGCGTGGCGCACCTGCCCGGAATCCGGCTCCAGGCGCCCGGCGAGCACGGCGAGCAGGGTGGACTTGCCCGCCCCGTTGCGACCGGAGACCATCAGCCGCGAGCCGGACCGCAGCGTCACGTCGGCGGGTGCGGTGAGCCGGCCGGCGACGGTGACGCCCTCGGCGCGTACCAGGGTCACCCCGGCCCGGGCGGGCAGTGCGGGCGCGGCCAGGCGTAGTGGCGGCTCGGGCAGTGACACCTCGTGGCGCCGGAGGTCCTCCTCGCGGCGGTGCACCGAGCGGACCAGCCCCGCGGCACGCGTGGCGCGCTGGTGCTTGCCCGTGCCCTTGTCCGGCCGCCAGCCGGTGACCAGACGGTTCTGCGCGGCCGTCAGGTCCGCCGCCAGCCGGGCGTGCTCGGCCTGCTGCCTGCCGTACTCCTCCTCCCAGCGCAGGCGGGCGGCCCGGCGGCCGGCCACGTAACCGTCGTAACCGTTGCCGTACACGGCGGGGCGGCCGTCGCTGCTGGGGTCGAGGTCGACGATCGTGGTGGCGACGTCCTGGAGCAGCGTACGGTCGTGGCTGACCACCACCACACCGCCCGGCCACCGGGTGAGGCGTCCGGTCAGGTAGTCCAGACCCGCCTGGTCGAGGTGGTTGGTCGGCTCGTCCAGCAGCAGGAAGTCGTAGGCCGCGCCGAGCAGGCACGCCAGGCGTACCCGGTAGCGCTGCCCCACCGACATCGTCACCAGCCGCCGGTCGCGGTCGGTCACCGCGCCGAGCGCGTCGAGCGCGACCGTCACGCGCCGGTCGGCGTCCCACGCCTCCAGTGCCTCGGCCGCCTCCAGGGCGGCCTGGTACGACGCGTCCGCGTCCGCGCGCCCCTCGGCGAGCGCCACCGCGCTCTCGTCGAGGGCGGCCAGTGCGGCACGCGCGTCGGCGAGATGCCCGTCGATGACGTCGCCGACCGTACGGTCCTCGTCGGCGTCCATCTCCTGTTCGGCGCTGCCCAGCGTGCCGACGCGCCGGACGGAACCGGCGTCCGGGGTCAGGGCGCCGGCGAGGACGTGCAGCAGGGTCGACTTGCCGCAGCCGTTCTCGCCGACGACGCCCCAGCGCGAGCCGGGGGAGACGGTCATGTCGACACCGGTGAGGACGGGACGGCCGCCGCGGACGAGGCGGACGTCGGAAGCGGTGAGCTGTGCGCGGGCACGCGCGGGAAGGGTGCGGGTGTTCATGATTCTCCGGATCAGGACACACTCCACCCGCCGGGCGGCGGGGAGCGGTCCTCCTGTGATGAGGACGGAAGGCCGGCGAAGCGGGCCGTGGACACAGCAAGCGGCCTGCTGCCTCGGTCACTTCACGAGGAGCGGGCGGCCGCGTGTTCCGTCACAGGAAGTAGAAGAATCTCACGCTCCTACGGTAACAGGGGCGAACCGGACCGTCTCGCGAATTCAGCGGAGCGGCCGATCCGAGACGCGGGAAAGAGCTCCCGCAAGGCCGTTCAGCACGGACACCGGACGCCCGGCGAAAAATTTTCAGCGGGTTGTTTGCCGGGGCAGGCCGGGGGCAGCAGGGACTACGTGCTTCGGCCCGTAGGCACGCCCCGTGGGAGCAGTGTGACTTCCGCCCGGCGAGCCTGCCTGGCCACGCTCCCACGGGTGAATGAAGTGTCCTGAAGAACGACTTGCTGACCCAGGAGCCCGGACCATGCTCGTGAAGACGCAGAACACAGTTCAGATCGATGACCGTCAGCTCGCCGGCGCGGCGGAGCAGGCGTCGGACGGAGCGGTGGCACCGCAGGGCGGCACGGAAGCACGGGCCGCGCGGCGACGCGCCGACCAGGCCCCGAACCGGCCGCCGAACAAGCCCCGCGGCATCAAGCGGCAGCGCCGGAGTGCGCGGGCGGTGACGCCGGCCGCTCCCCAGCGCCGCGGCCGGCACCCGCACGACGACGCTCCCGACACCGCCGAGGACTTCCGCCGCCTGGTCGCCCTGCCGGACGGCCCCGAGCGGCAGGAGCTCCGCGGCCGGGTGATCAGTGCCTGGCTGCCGATGGCGGAGCGCCTCGCACTCCGCTTCCGCAACCGCGGTGAGAACCTGGAGGACTTGCAGCAGGTGGCCGCCATGGGGCTGGTCAAGGCGGTCGACCGCTACGACCCCGCGCACGGCAACGCCTTCGAGAGCTTCGCCGTACCCACCGTGATCGGCGAGATCAAGCGCCACTTCCGGGACCACATGTGGGGTGTGCACGTGCCCCGCCGGGTCCAGGAACTGCGCAACCGCGTACGCGCCGCCCGTCAGGAACTCACCAGCAGCATCGACGACCACGGCCCTACCCCCGAGCAGATCGCCGAGCACACCGGCATGCCCGTCGAGGACGTGCTGCTCGGTTCGCAGGCCCTGAACAGCTTCAGTCCCCTGTCCCTGGACGCGGAGCTGCAGAACAGCGACGACGGCTGCTCGCTCGCCGACACCCTCGGCACCCCGGAGGCCGGCTTCGACCTGGTCGTCGCCCGGGAAGCGGTCAAGCCGTACCTCACCAAACTCCCCGAGCGCGAAAAGGAGATCCTCTACCTGCGGTTCTTCCGCGACATGACGCAGAGCCGGATAGCCGAGCGGCTGGGCCTGTCCCAGATGCACGTCTCCCGCATCATCTCCCGCACCTGCCGCCAGATCGCCGACCGCATCGGCGAGAGCCGTGGCGAGCGTGCCGCGGCGTGAGGACGGCACGCCTGCTCACGATCCGGGTCCGGTCAGCGGCGTACCGACTCCTGGTACGCCGCGGCCGCCCGGCGCCGGCCGCACCCGGCCGGCACACCGTCCGCCGGCCGAGCGCGGCCGGCGAGGCGGCCTGAACGCCACACCTCGATGACACCTCGGTGACACCGAAAGCAGCCGGCCCCTCGACGAGTGTCGAGGGGCCGGCTGCGATGAGTAGCGGGGACAGGATTTGAACCTGCGACCTCTGGGTTATGAGCCCAGCGAGCTACCGAGCTGCTCCACCCCGCGTCGGTGAATGCAACCCTACGCTATGGTCCGGTCGAAAGCCCAATCGCGGCGGAGGCGGGGCACCGCCGCGCGGCACCGTCACTGTGAACTCCGCTGACAGCGAACCGCGTTCGGGGAACGGGCGGGCGGTGCTTGGGTGGCGCAATGGAGATCTTGGTGCTGGGTGGGACGGCTTGGCTGGGGCGGGAGCTGTCGCGACAGGCGATCG
Source organism: Streptomyces sclerotialus (assembly GCF_040907265.1). NCBI lineage: Bacteria > Bacillati > Actinomycetota > Actinomycetes > Kitasatosporales > Streptomycetaceae > Streptomyces > Streptomyces sclerotialus. Next base: position 7,151,631 of record NZ_JBFOHP010000002.1, read on the forward strand.
GGCGCGGCCATCAGGTGACGTGCCTCGCGCGAGGCGAGAGCGGAGGGGTGGCGGACGGCGCGGTGCTGGTGTGCGCCGACCGGCGCGACCCGGCGGCGTACGCGCCGCTGGCCGGCCGTGACTGGGACGCGGTCGTCGAGGTGTCGTGGCAGCCCGGGTTCGTCCGCGGGGCGCTCGACGCACTGGGCGGCAGGGCCCGGCACTGGGTCTACGTCTCGTCCATCAGCGCGTACGCCTCGCACGCCACCGTGGGTGCCGACGAGTCCGCTCCCCTCCTCGCTCCCACCGGCCGGAGCGAGGCCGGCCGTGAGTCGTACGGCGAGGCGAAGGCCGCCTGCGAGGAGGCGTCGGCCGCTGCCGTGGGCGACCGTCTCCTCGTGGTGCGCGCCGGTCTCATCGGAGGACCCGGGGACCACAGCGGGCGTTCCGGCTACTGGGTGGCCAGGGCCGCGCGCGATCCGCTGGGGCCGATGCTGGTGCCCGACGTACCGGACATGCCGACCCAGGCGGTCGACGTGCGGGACCTCGCGGCCTGGGTGCTCGACGCCTCGGAGGCGGGACGCGCCGGGACGTACGACGCCGTCGGGCCGGTCGTGCCGTTCGCGGAGTGGATCGAGCTGTCCCGCGCCGTCGGCGGCCACACCGGCCCCGTGGTCACCGCGGACTCGGCCTGGCTGCTCGCGCAGGGCGTGGCCGAGTACATGGGGGCCGAGTCGCTGCCGATGTGGCTGGTCGAGCCGGGCTGGCAGGGGTGGTCGGCGCGCAGCGGCGCCGCGGCGCGTGCCGCGGGGCTGCGCCACCGGCCCCCGGCGGAGCTGCTGGCCGACACGTTGCGCTGGGAGCGGGAGCAGGGCCTGGACCGCGCGCGCCGGGCCGGGCTCAGCGCGGCGCGCGAGCGCGAGCTGCTCGACGCGCTCGGCTGACGGCGGCGGGGCCGGCCGCGGTGTGGTGTTCAGCCGCGGTGGCCGGCGCCGGCCAGTAGGTGCTGCATGTGTTCCGCCGCGCGTACCGCCGCGTCCCCGCAGCAGTTGTTGAAGAGGACGTGGACCCGGTCGGTCCGCGCGGCCATGTCGTGGATGCGCGGTACCCACTCCGCCAGCTCCGACGGTGCGTAGGCGTAGCGGAAGCGGTCCTCCTTGCTGCCGCTGCCCCACGAGGCGCTGCGGCCGTGGAAGCGGACCACCGCCGTGTGCGCAGAGGTCACCGGGGTGACCGGCGGGACGGAACGGGGGAGCGTCCGGGTCATGTCCACGGCCACGGCCGCCATGCCCAGCTCCGCGAGAAGCGCCGTCGTCCGCTCCGCCTGGTCCCCCTGCCACCAGGCCGGGTGACGGAACTCGACGGCCACGGGCCACCCTTCGGTCCGCTGCCGGCATGCGGTGAGGAACGTCTCCCACCGGCTGCCGGGCGCGCACCACGGCGGGAACTGGAAGAGGAGCGTGCCGAGGCGGCCGGCCCGGCGCAGCGGCTCCAGCCCCTGTCCGAACCGGTCCCAGACCTCGTCGAGCAGCGCCGGGTCGGTGCCCCGCGCGGCGCCCGGCCGCTCGCGTGCCGGCCGTAGGCCGGGCGGGAGCGCGTGCGGTGCAGTGGGGTGCCCGGTGAGCAGGGAGAACGCCTTCACGTCGAAGCGGAAGCCGTCCGGTGTGCGCTCCGCCCACAGTGCGCTGTTCCGCGCGCTGGGCAGTGCGTAGTACGTGGCGTCGACCTCCACGACGGGGAACCGCTCGGCGTAGTACCGCAGCCTGCCTTCCGCGTCCCGGCGTCCCCGCGGATACCAGCCGCTGCGTACCAGCGCCTGGTCCGTCCACGAACACGTACCGACCGCGATCCCACTGCTGTTCATGGCGCCCGCGTACCCCGTGTCGCGGGGAGCAGCCGTGCTGCGTGGCGATCGGCGTTCCAGCGGCCTTCCCGGTCACCGCCCCCGGCCCGTCCCGGAGGCAGGCGGGTGAGCGGGGGCGGACGTGTGCGTGTGCAGGAAGCGGATGTGGGGCCGGTCCTCGGGCCCGGACCGGGTGATGCGCGCGCGTACCCCGTACACGCCCGCGACCATCGTCTCGGTCAGCACCTCCTGCGGGGTGCCGCCGGCCACCACCCGGCCCTCCTTGAGGACCACGAGCTGATCGCAGTACATCGCCGCCAGGTTCAGGTCGTGCAGCGCGATGATGCTGGTGAGGCGGAGGCCGGCGATCAGGTTCAGCAGGTCGAGCTGGTGCCGGATGTCCAGGTGGTTGGTCGGCTCGTCCAGCAGCAGTTCACGCGGCTCCTGGGCGAGGGCGCGGGCGATCTGGGCCCGCCGGCGTTCGCCGCCGGAGAGGGTGTGCCAGTGCCGGTGTGCCTTGTCGGCCATGCCGGTTCGGGCCAGTGCGGTACGGACGGCCTCCTCGTCCGCCGCCGACGCCGGCGTCCATGCGCTGCGGTGCGGGACGCGGCCCAGGCGTACGACGTCCAGTACCGTCAACGCGCTCCGGGTTTCGGCCTGTTGGTCGACCACGGCGACGCGCCGGGCGACCGTCCGGCGGCCCGTGTCACCCAGCCGGCGGCCGTCGAGGGTGACGGTGCCGGAGTCCGGGGCGAGCACTGGCGAAGCCCGGTCTGCGGTGTTCCCCCCGGCGCGGCACGCACCGGAGGCCGCCAGCAGGTCTTCGGACTCGGGGTCACCCGGACGGGACGCCTTCCCGGACCGCGTGCGCCGTCCAGTGGCCGATGCCCCGCCCGTCACCCTCACCGCTGCGCGTCAGTTCCGGATTCGCACCGGATTCCCTGACCCATACATGTGCACATGCGCATGCAAGGTACGACTGGCCCACGCAGCTACCACAGGCACTTCACGGCACCGGCCGGCGACCGGAGGTGGGAGCTCCCGCCCGCGTAGACCGAAGGATGTAGCCGGCTTTCCCTCCTGAGCAGGAGGTCGGAGGCGGTGCCGACGGCGACGATGCCAGAGGTACGAGTCGGCGACACGAGGTACGAACGCGAGGTCCGGGCAGGTATGCGGCGGAGCGGGACGATCAGAGAACGACGGACGGCGGACCTTCCCCGCCCCGCCCCCACCACGTCGCGTACGGCGGCGGTGGGCCGGGCCCTGGCCGGTGGTCTGGTCATGGCCGTCGCGCTGGGATGCGGTACGACCCTGGGCACGGCCGTCGCCGACCGCGTCGGTGCCTCGGGCCTGGCGGCGCGCCTGATCCCGGCCGCACTCGTCAGTGTGCTCGCCGTGCCGGTCGTCGTCGCCGTGCACCGGCGCCGCGCGGCGGCTCCGCTCGGTTTCGGCGGCCCCGGCGCGAGCGTACGGGCGTTCCTGACGGGCGTCGGCGTGACGGCGGCAGCGGCGGCACTCGTACTCGGCGCGGCCACGGCGGGCGGGATGCTGCGCTGGTCGAGTCCGGACCTCGGCACCCTCGCCGGGTTCCTCGTCTCCAACGCGGTGGTCGCCCTGCTGCTCGAAGCGCTGCCGGAGGAGACGACGCTGCGCGGCCACACCTGGACCGCCCTGCGCGAGCGCTTCGGCGGCACGGTCACCGCACTGGGCACCACGGCGGTGTTCCTGCTGGTGCCGGCGGCGTCGACGGTCGTGGAAGCCGGGACGGCCCGGCTGCTCGGCCGGGCTCCGCAGCCGATCGGCTTCGCGCCCGACGGGCAGCCCCCGGCCGACTACCTGATCCTGCTGGCGGTCTTCGGGCTGACCCTCGTCGCGGCCCGTACGGCCGTGCGCCGGTCCCCGCTCTGGGCCGCCATCGGGGCCCACCTGACGTTCCTGAGCGTCAATCGCCTCCTGCTGGAGGGCGACGCGCGGGGCGCGGGCTGGTCGGCGGAGCTCATGACGCCGGACGCGGTCCTGCTCGTACCGGCGTACCTGCTGCTCGCCGCCGCCGGATTCGCGGTGTGCAGGCGCTTCGGCCGCGGTCCGGAGAACGGGAACTATTGAAAACGATTGTCATCGTGTTACCTTTTCCCGTCTCCTCTTGACCGTCCCTTTACCGGAGAGTTCCGTGCGCCTGCCCGCCCGCCTCCTGTCCCTAGCCGTGGCCTCCGTACTGCTCACCGGCTGCTTCTCGGCGTCGTCCGGTCCCGGTGGCACGTCCTCCGAAGGTGAACGGATACGCGTGGCGATGATGCAGCCGCCGCGTTCGGGCCTCTCCCCGCTCTCCGACGACGCCTTCAAGCTCTCCCGCTGGTCCACGGCCGAGACGCTGGTGAAGCTGGACGCGGACGGGAACGCGAAGCCCGCGCTGGCCACCGACTGGCGGCGCGACGGCCGCAGTTGGACGTTCACCATCCGGGACGGCGTCACCTTCCACGACGGCACCCGGCTCACGCCCGAGGCCGTCGTCCGCTCCCTGACCAGGGCCGCGACCGCTTCCCCCAAGCCCCGCATCCTCGACGGCGTCGAGCTCACCGCGAAGACCCGGGGCGACTCGGTCGTCGTCACCACCGCCGAGGAGGACCCGCTCGTCCCGCAGCGCCTCAGCTCGCCGCAGCTGTCGGTCCTCGCGGCCAGGGCGTACGGGAAGAAGACGGTGGACCCGGTCGGCGCGGGCACCGGCCCCTTCGAGCTCACCGACGTCCACGGCACCTCCTCGGCGACCCTCGACCGTTACGACGGCTACTGGGGTCGCAAGGCCCAGGCCCCGGGCATCGACGTGACCTTCGTACCCGACGGCACGGCGCGGGCCGCGGCGCTGCGCAGCGGCGAGGCCGACATCGTGGAAGCGGTGCCGGTCTCGCAGGCCGCGGTGCTCGACCAGGACCTGATCACCGAGGTGCCGATGCCGCGCACCAACACGCTGTACCTCAACACCGGGAAGGGCGCCTTCGAGGACGCCTCGGCGCGGGCGGCGGTCCGGGAAGCGATCGACGCGAAGTCGATCGTCAAGGGCGTGTACGAGGGCCGGGCCGATGTCGCCGAGGGACTGCTCGGCCCCGCGCTCCCCTGGGCCGACGGTCTGCGGACGCCGGTGAAGCGGACGGCGGCCGGTGCCGCACCCGGGAAGACGATCACCATCGGTACGTTCACCGACCGGGCCGAGCTGCCCGAGGTCGCCGCGACGCTCCAGCAGCAGCTCCGCAAGGCCGGCTTCAAGGTGAAGCTGGAGATCCGCGAGTACGCCAACATCGAGTCGGACGCCCTGGCGGGCAAGTTCGACGCGTTCCTCCTCTCCCGCGCGACCGTCCTCGACTCCGGCGACCCGGCCGCTTACCTCTACAGCGACTTCGGGTCCGACGGCTCCTTCAACATCTCCCAGCTCGCCGACGGGAAGGCCGACAAGGCGCTGGCCGAGGCCGGCCGGCACGAGGTCGGTGACGCGCGCCGCAAGGCGGTCGTCGAGGCCGAGGCGGCGGTGCTCGCGACGGATGCGGCGGTGCCGCTGCTGCACGAGCGTGTGATCCAGGGCGACGCCGCGCGCGTCACGGGCGCGGCCCACGACCCGCGCGAGCGCGAGCTGGTCACGGCGGAGACCCGCATCAAGTGAGCCCCGAACGTCGCAGAGAATCTTTCGTGAGGCGGCCGGTCGGCGCCGCCGGGCCGGTCCGCGTGCTCTGCCTGGCCGGTGTGGTGGCGGCGGTCGGACTGCTGCCCTGGCTCTCCGGCCGGGACCCGGCGCTGACCGTGCTGCGAGCCCGGTCGGCCGAGCAGGAGGCGACCCCGGAGGCACTGGCCGCGATCCGCGCCGACCTGGGACTGGACGTGGGGCCGCTGTCCGCGCTGGGGCGGTGGGCTCTCGGGGTGCTGCGCGGGGACCTCGGCACCTCGTGGGTCTCCGGCACCGACGTCCTGCCGTCCGTGGTCGCCGGGCTCCAGGTGTCCCTCGGCCTGATGGCCGCCGCCTTCGGCGTCGCTGTGCTGCTGGCCTGCGTCCTGGTCGCGCCGGTGCTGGTGCGGGGGCGCGGCTCGGCCGGGGCGCTCGCCGCGATGCTCGCCGCCGTCCCCGAGTTCCTGCTCGCCACGGTCGCGCTCCTGGTGTGCGGCGTGTGGCTGGGCGTCCTGCCCACGTCCGGCTGGCAGGGCCCGCAGTACCTGGTGCTGCCGGCGGTCGCCCTCGGCGTGCCCGCCGGCGGGCTGCTGGGCCGGCTCGTCGCGGACGCGCTGCCCGCCGTCCTGGACGAGCGGTGGGTGGCGCTGTGGCGGGGCGCCGGGGCCGGGCGGGCCCGCATCGCGGCGGCGGCGCTCCGGCGCGTACTGCCGCCCCTCGTCCCGCAGTTCGGCATGGCGGCCGTGGGCCTGACCGGCGGCGCGGTCGCCGTGGAGACGGTCTTCGCGGTGCCCGGCATCGGCCGTACGGCACTGGGCGCGGCCAAGTCCCAGGACCTGCCGCTGCTCCAGGGCGCCGTGCTCGCCCTGCTCGCCCTCGGCCTGGCGGCGGGCGCGCTGGCGGCACTCGTCCGGCGCAGGCTCCTGGGCCCGGCCCTGCGCGACGCGGGGCTGACGCTGCCCGCGCCGCGTCCGGTGCGCGCGCATCCGGCGGTGCCGGTGGTGCTGGGTGCCGTCCTGCCGGCCGCCATCGGCTGGGGTCTGCTGCGCGACCCGTACGCGGTGGACACCACGGCCCGGCTGCTCGCCCCGTCGTGGGCGCATCCGCTCGGTACCGACGGACTGGGCCGTGACGTGCTGGCCCGCCTCGGGCACGGTGCGGCCTCGACGGTCGGCACGGCGGCCGCGGTGTGCGCGCTGAGCCTGCTGGTGGCGCTGGCCCTCGGCTTCCTGCCGGGGGTGGCGACCGGCGCAGCGGACATCGCGAACGCGCTGCCCCCGGTGATCGTCGGCATTCTGGTCGCGGCGGCGGCAGGGCCCGGCACGGGCGGCGCGGCCCTCGCGGTGGCCCTGATCTCCTGGCCGCCGCTCGCCGCGCACGCGGCGGTCCTGGTGCAGGAGGTCCGCGCGTCGGCGTTCCTCACCGCCCAACGGGCCATGGGCGCGCCGCCCTGGTGGATCCTGACCCGGCACGTGCTGCCGTCCGTCGCCGGGCCCGTCACCCGGCACGCGGTCCTCCGCCTGCCCGGCATCGCCCTCGCCCTCGCCTCCCTGGGCTTCATCGGACTGGGCGCCCAGCCGCCCGCGCCCGAATGGGGGCTGCTGCTCGACGAGTCCCGCGCGTACGTGGAGCGGGCCCCGTGGGCGGCGCTGGCCCCGGCCGTCGCGCTGGCCCTGCTGGCGGGCCTCGCGGTGTCGACGGCGGCGTACGCGGACGACCGCCCGGCGTCGGACGGCCGCCCCGCCCGCCTCCGTGGCGCCGTGACCGGCCGCGCCACCCGCTCCGGCCGGTCCTCCCGTCCCGCCCACCACCTCGACGCAACTCCCCGGAAGGAGACGTCCGTTGAGCGCACCGCACCGTGATCAGCACGCCGATCCGCTCCTCTCCGTACGCGACCTCCGGATCTCCTTCGACGGCACCGACGTGGTACGCGGCGTGTCCTTCGACGTCAGCGCCGGCCGGACGCTGGCCGTGGTGGGGGAGTCGGGCGCGGGCAAGTCGCTGACGGCGCGGGCGCTGCTCGGCATGCTCCCGCGCGGCGCGACGGCCACGGGGAGCGTACGGCTCCGGGAGAGCACGGGAGCCCGCACCCAGCTGGTGGGCGCCGCTCCCCGGACCGTCGCCGCCCTCCGCGGCCGGCGCGTGGCCCTCGTACCGCAGGACGCCCTGTCCGCACTGTCCCCCGTACACCCGGTGGGCGACCAACTCGCCGCGGCCGTACGGTCGGTGTCCCGCGTCTCGCGCAAGGAGGCCCGCGCACGGGCGGTCGCCGCCCTGGACCGGGTGGGCATCGCCGACGCCGCGCGCAAGGCACGGGCGTACCCGCACGAGTACTCCGGCGGGATGCGGCAGCGCGCCGTGATCGCCATGGCGACCGTCAACGAACCGGCCCTGGTGGTCGCCGACGAACCCACCACCGCCCTCGACGCCGGGATGCGGGAGCAGGTGCTGCGGGTCCTCGGCGAGCGGCGGGCGGCGGCCGGGGCCGCCCTCGTGCTCGTCACCCACGACCTGGCGGTGGTCAGGGAGCACGCCGACCGGGTGCTGGTGATGTACGCCGGGCGTCCCGTCGAGCAGGGGCCGGCACGGCAGGTGCTGGACCGCCCCCGGGCGCCCTACACCGCGGGGCTGCTCGCCTCGCTGCCGCCGGACGGGCCGGGGGGCCGCCGCACCGGCCGGCGGCTGCCCGTCATCCCCGGCGCTCCGCCCGCCCCGGACGGGCTGCCGCCCGGCTGCGCCTTCGCGCCGCGCTGTCCGCTGGCCGAGGACCGCTGCCGTACCGAGGAGCCGCTGCCGCGGCCGGCCGGCGACGGCCACGAGGTCACCTGCCATCGCCGGGACGACGTGCCGTACGCGGCGTCCGGCCTGTTCCTGGAGCAGCCCGCATGACGACTTCCGTGCCCGGGAACACCGGTGCGCCCCTGCTGGACGTCCGCGACCTCGTCGTGCGGTACGGCACCGTCACCGCCGTCGACCACGTCTCGTTCACCCTGGACGCGGGCGAGACGCTCGCCCTCAACGGCCCGTCGGGCTGCGGCAAGTCGTCCACGGCCATGGCGGTGCTCCAGCTGCGCCGCCCGGCCTCGGGCGAGGTCCGCTTCGAGGGCGTGGAGCTGACCGGGCTCGGCGACCGCGCGCTGCGGCCGATCCGCCCCCGTATGCAGCCGGTCTTCCAGGACCCGTACGGCTCCCTCAGTCCCCGGCACCGCATCCGCGACGCCGTGGCGGAGCCCCTGCGCGTCCAGGGCCGCTGGGACGCGTCGGGCCCGGCCCGGGTCGACGAGCTGCTGGACCGGGTCGGCCTCGGCCCCGCCACCGGCGACCGCTTCCCGCACGAGCTCTCCGGCGGGCAGTGCCAACGTGCCGGTATCGCACGGGCGTTGGCGTCGGAGCCGCGTCTCCTGGTCCTCGACGAACCGGTCTCCTCCCTCGACCCCTCCGTCCGCGCCGGGGTCCTGAACCTGCTCGCCGACCTCCAGGACCAGCTGGCCCTCGGCTACCTCTTCATCTGCCACGACCGGGCGGTCGTCCGCCACTTCGCCGACCGGTCGGTCGAGATGCGGGACGGCCGCGTCACGGGGGCCGGGAGCGCTTAGCGGCGGCCCTCACCGGCGGTACACCGGTGCTTCCCGGCTCCTCCCCCTAGGGGACACCCCGTACATCTCCGGGGTGATCGGCAGCTCGGCCGTACATCCCGAGAGCGATCGGGATAACCGCAGGTGGAGGGACGCCCGGCAGCTTCCTCGGCACATAGCGTCGGTGCCTGACCGACGCAAGTGACCAGGAGGACTCGCGATGTACGGGAAGGCATTCGCTCCGGAGTATCAGGGTGAGCTGGGGGCGGAGTTGAGTGTGAACTCCTCGTACGAGGACGTGCTCGCGGCGGCGCGGCGGGCCCGGGGGACGGCCGGCGGGCCGCAGGAGGCCGCGCGGGCCGCGCTGGCGGAGGCGGAGGCCGGGCGGCGGCTCGGCCGGGTCGCTGAGGCCGGTGCCGCGTGGCGGGCGAGTTACCGCAGCGCGCGGGCCGCCGGGGACACCGGCGGCATGGCCTGGGCACTGTGGAGCGGCGGCACGCTCGCCCGCCAGTGCGGGCGGCTCGCGCTCGCGCGGCGGCTGCTCGCGGCGGCCGTCGCGTTCGCCGAGCCGAGCGGCGACCGCCTGGCGCACGGGTACGCACTGGCCGGGCTCGCCGAGACCGGGCGGATACAGGGGGACTACGAAGCCGTCGCCGAGCTGCACGAGGAGCTGCTGGCGCAGGCCAGGGCGCACGGTGAGGCGCGGCACATGGTGTGGGCGATGTCGGGGATAGCCCAGATGCACCGCAACACGGGGGGTTACGAGAAGGCGCTGGCGCTGTTCGAGGAGTCGGCCCAGGTCGCCGAGCGGGCCGAGGACTGGCGGGGGCTCGCCTGGTCACTGCGGGGCGTGGCCGACGTGCGGTCCGTGCTGGGGGAGACCGAGGAGGCGCTGCGGCTGCTGAGCCGCGGCGAGGCGCTGTGCCGGGAGCTGGATCTCGCGGGGGCGCTGGCGTACAACCACAAGATGCGCGGCAACGTGCTGTACCGGGCCGGACGGTACGAGGAGGCCGCCGTCGTCTACCGCGGCGCGCTGGCGGAGTTCCGGTCGATGTCGGAGCCGCGGGGCACGGCGCTCGCGCGGCTGGGGCTGGTGAAGTCCCGGGCGCACACGGGGTGGCCGTACGACGAGGTGGTCGCCGAGCTGGACGACGTCGAGCGCGAGGTCGCCCGGATCGGGCTGCGGCACGCCCGGGACATGGTCAGGGCCTTTCGCGCAGAGCTGTCGGCGGGAAGAACTGCCGTACCGGCTCCCGGTGCCACCACGCGCCGGTCTCCCGCAGTTCCCGCCAGGTCGTGAAGCGGTAGCGGTAGAACAGGGCCCGTACGTGGCGGGGCGGCGCGTCCGGGAAGGGATTGCGGCGCAGCAGGCGCAGCGTGTCGCGGTCGTTTTCGAGCAGTCGTTCGAGGAAGTGTCCGAACCACCGGCTCGCGTAGCCCGGCGACAGCGCCGCGAACCACATCAGCCAGTCCAGCCGCAGATGGTACGGGGCGAAGGGACGGGGCAGGCGGCGTACGTCACCCGGCTTGCCCTTGAAGTCGTACTCCCGCCACTCCGTGGCATCGGTGATCACCTCGTCCGCGGTGCCCTCGATCACCACCTCGTGCCGGACGCGGGTGATGGACCCGAAGGCGCCGTACGCGTTGACCAGGTGCAGCGGCTCGAAGGAGGTGTTCATCCGCTGCCTGCGGGAGAGCAGATTGCGGGCCGGGCGGTAGCTGAGCACGAGGACGGCCGCGGTCGCGGCGACGACCAGGACCTCGTACCAGAGCGGGGGCGGCGCGAGGTCAGCGGGCGGCCCCGCGAGACCGCCGAGGCCGAGGGCGGAGGCGTCCACGACCGAGACGGCGATCACGATCGTCAGCCAGTTCAGCCAGGCGAAATTGCCCGAGAGCACCAGCCACAGCTGGGTGGCGATCATCGCCAGCGCCGCCCACGTGGCCACCGGCTGCGGAGTGAAGAGGAGGACGGGCGCGAGGAGCTGCGCCACATGGTTCGCGGCCGTCTCCACGCGGTGCAGCGGCTTCGGCAGACGGTGGAAGAACCAGCTCAGCGGGCCCGGCATGGGCTGCGTCTCGTGGTGGTAGTACAGGCAGGTCAGGTCCCGCCAGCACGGGTCGCCGCGCATCTTGATCAGCCCGGCGCCGAACTCCAGCCGGAACAGCAGCCAGCGCAGCAGCCACAGCACCAGGACGGGCGGCGCGGTGCGGGCGTTGCCCAGGAGGACCGCCAGCGCGCCCGTCTCCAGGAGCAGCGTCTCCCAGCCGAAGCCGTACCAGGTCTGGCCCACGTTGACGATCGAGAGGTACATCGCCCACAGCGCGGCCCACCACACCATCGACGCCCACAGCGGCACGGCGTCCGCGGCGCCCGCCAGCACGGCAGCCGACAGCAGCGCGCCCGCCCACGCCCAGCCCGCGAAGAACCGGTCCGAGAAGCGCCAGTGGAAGACCGACGGCGACCTGCGGAACGGCACCCGGCGCACGAAATCCGGTACCGGGGTCATGCCGCGTTCCCCGATCAGCGCTCTGAACTGCAGCGCCGCCGAGACGAACGCGATCACGTACAGCGCGGCCAGGGCCCGCTGGAAGACCAGCCGGCCCAGCCAGTACTCGGATGCCGGAAACCACTCCACATGCCTATCCGTAGCACCGCGGCGGGTCGTCGGCGTGGCCGAAACGGGCCGTACGGGGGCAGTTTCTCCGTCCTGTGACCCGGTCGACGGTAATTACCGCGCAGCGGGGAACTCATGTCGTTAGGCTGAGGGGCGACGGACGACCTGTCTGGGAGATGCCGACATCCTCGGCCCGTCGCGGGATGCGCCACGAACCATGGCCGAACTCCCGGTTATGACATACGGCGCCACCGCGTCAGTTACCTCATCCCTTTTGGCTAAGGAGTGCGTGGTGGCACCGGAACAGACGATCAGCAAGCAGCCCCGACCGAAGCAGAGCGAGCGCCAGGGGCGCATCCGGGAGGTGCGCAACCTGGAGGTCTGGAGCCGCTGCGCCCCGGTCCACCTGGCGGGCTGCGACGACGAATCGACGGCTGAGCAGCACATCTTCCGCGGGATCGACTGACGCGTACGGCTGTCGACCGGCGCGTACGGCTGCTGACGCGTACGGCCGGTGAAGCGTACGGTCGGCCGGGTGACCGGCCGGCACCCCTTCGGGCCGTCGCCTACGGACGGCGGCCCAGCAGGCAGAGCAGCCGGGTCTGGTCATCGGCCCCCGGCGGCGGCTCGATCGCCGGAGCGAACATCCCCGACTTGCTCAGCTCCGCCGCGTACGGCTCGACCTCCCGCAGCGCCTGGCTCACCAGCTCGCCCGGCAGCACCTCCGACGCGCCGATCGCCCGTGACAGGTCCCAGGCGTGCACGACCGCGTCCATCGTCATCTGACTGCAGTACGGGGCGGCGCCGCTCTTGCCGTACGAGAGGTGTACCTCCCGGTCCAGGGCGCCCGGCTCACTGAACGCCGCGACCGCCGCGACCGCTGCCCGGTCCCAGGTTCCCACCGGGTCCGCACCCAGCACATCGCCGTCGAACTCGTCGCCGACCTCCTCCATGGTGGCCCCGTCCCGCACCAGCCGCGGCACCCACAGCTGCTCGGCGGTGAGATGGTTCACCAGGTCGCGGACCGTCCAGTCCGTGTCCGGCGTCGGCGCGTCCCACTGGTCGACGCGCACGGAGTGGACGCGGTCCCCGAACAGCGCGATGGCCTCGCCGTGCCGGCGCAGAATGTTGTCGGTCTCCATGCCTCCTCAGCATAGGAGCGATGCCCCGCGGCGGCCCTCCGACGCGCGCCCGTGGCGCCGGGGCGTCTCACTGACGTGCTGTCAGCACTCTGGTCAATCTCCCGTACGGCCGGTTTGATGTGCGCGAGCCGAACATCATTGGAGGCTGCATGGATCTCGCGTCTGCACCCGCCGCCATCCGTTCCGCCGGCCACGAACGCCCCTACCCCGCCTTCCAGAACCGCGCGGCCCGTATCGCCACCGGGCTCCGCGCCCTCGGTATCGCGCCGGGTGACCGGATCGCGGTGGTGATGCGCAACGAACCGGCCTATCTCGAAGTCACCACGGGGGCCGCCCAGGCGGGCGTCTCCGCGGTGCCGGTCAACTGGCACTTCCGCCACGACGACCTGGCGCACGTCCTCACCGACAGCGGCAGCCGCGCCGTCTTCGTCCACTCCGACATGCTGCCCGCCGTCACCGCCCACCTCCCCGCCGGCGTGCATGTCATCGAGGCACCCGTCCCGGACGGGGTCGCCGCGGCCTGCGGGTTCGACGCGCCCCCGGTCAGCGGCGCGCACCCGGTCCTGGACGACTGGCTGGCCGGGTACGAGCCGCTGGCCGACCCGGTACCGGACCGCCCCTCCACCGTGATCTACAGCTCCGGCACCACCGGCCGCCCCAAGGGCGTGCTGCGCGAGCCGGTCCCGTCCGCCGCGCTGCCCGAGGCGGTGGCGAACTTCCTCTCCTACTTCGCCGTGCGCCCCGGCGGGCGGACCATGATCCCGGCACCGCTGTACCACGCCTCGCCCAGCCAGCACGCCGTCCTCGCGGTCGCCTGCGGCCTGGACATCACCCTCATGCCGCGCTTCGACGCCGAGGAGTTCCTGCGTCTGATCGAGGCGCACCGGATCGAGAACGTGCAGGTCGTCCCGACCATGCTGGTGCGCCTGCTCCGGCTGCCGAAGGAGGTACGCGAGCGGTACGACCTGTCCTCCCTCAGCTCGGTCGTGCACGCGGCGGCGCCCTGCCCGCCGCACGTCAAGCACGCGGTGATCGACTGGTTCGGGCCGATCCTCCGCGAGTACTACGGCGGCAGCGAGACCGGCGCCGTGACCTGGTGCGACAGCGAACAGTGGCTGGCCCACCCGGGGACCGTCGGGCGCGCGGAAGGCACCTGCGGGGTGGCCGTGCTCGGGCCCGACGGGCGGGTGCTGCCGCCCGGCGAGACCGGCGAGATCTATCTCAGACCGGCCGACACCTGGCCGCGCTTCACCTACCTCGGCGACGCCGCCAAGCGCGCCGCGATGGAGTCCGCAGCCCTGCCCGGCTACGTCACCATCGGCGACATCGGCCACCTCGACGAGGACGGCTACCTCTACCTCAGCGACCGGCTGAACGACATGGTCATCTCCGGTGGGGTCAACATCTACCCCGCCGAGATCGAAGGCTGTCTGCTCTCCCTGGACGGGGTACGGGACGCCGCGGTGTTCGGCATACCGGACGCGGAGTACGGCGAGGCGCTGGCCGCACACGTGCAGGCCGACCCCGCCGCCGGACTCACGGCCGCCGACGTCCGTGCCCACGTGGCGGCCCGGCTGGCCAAGTACAAGGTCCCCAGGACCGTCGTCTTCGAGGCGGCCCTGCCCCGCGACCCGTCCGGCAAGCTCTTCAAACGCCGACTGCGCGAGCCGTACTGGGAAGGGCACGGCACGAAGATCTGAGCGCAAGGCCTTCGCCGCCGATCGGAGTGGGCATGCCACCCTGTGCGCCGCACGGGCCGCTTGACCTTGACACAGTGACAAGGTCTTCACTGTCGCCGAGGAGGTGGTCCTCATGACCATGTCGAAAGAGGACACGACCACGATGCGAGCCCTCCGCGGGCTGGCGGACGACAGCGCGTCGGTTCGGCTGCGGTCGGCGCTGGCGGTCGGTACGGCCCCGGACCCGGGGTTCATCGGCAAGCTCGTCGAGCGATGCGCGACCGAACCCGAGTTCGCCGTGCGCGAGATGCTGACGTGGGCACTGACCCGCCACGCGGCATCGATGACGGTGCCGGTGCTTCTCGACGAAGTCCGCTCGGGGCGTGCGCAGGCACGGAGCCAGGCGTTGCACACGCTGTCCAAGATCGGGGATCGGCGGGCGTGGCCGGTGATCACACCGGCGCTGCTGTCCGACGCCGACGACGAGGTGGCCCGGAGCGCCTGGCGGGCAGCGGTCGTACTCGTCCCCGAAGGTGCGGAGCGCGAGCTGGCCGTAGTGTTGGCGACACAGCTCGGGCGCGGCGCACGCGAGACGCAGCTGAGCCTCAGCCGGGCGCTGATCGCGCTCGGTGAGGTGATGCTGCCGATACTGGGCGCCGCGACGACGGATCCCGACCCTCGCGTGCGCGCGCACGCGTTCGCCACGGAACGGCTGTGGCGCGACCCGGACGCCGGATTCGAGTTCGCGATCGAGGAGGCGAAGCGCGTCGTGGCCCTCGGCGGGGCCGGCCAGGAGGGGCGGTAGGCAGTGCTGATCGGTGACGTCGCGCGACGGTCCGGGGTCAGCGCCCGCATGCTCAGGCATTACGAGTCGCTGGGCCTGGTGCGGCCGACGGGGCGTACCGGTTCCGGCTATCGGGAGTACTCCGGCGAGGACATCCGGCGGATCTTCCACATCGAGAGCCTGCGGTCATTGGGGCTGTCGCTGCGCGACGTCGGGCGCGCGCTCGACGACCCCGGCTTCGCGCCCGCGGACCTCGTCGACGACCTCATCCGTCAGACGCGGGACCGCATCGCGGCGGAGACGGAGCTGCTCACGCGGCTTCGCCGGATCGGTGCCGCGGAACCCGCCGGCTGGGAGGACGTCCTCCAGACCGTCGCGCTCCTCCAGGGGTTGGGGTCGAAGAGCGCGGGGACGCGGCAGCGCGCGGCCCTGTCCGCGGCCGAGGACGTTCCCGTGCCGGTGGAAGCACTGGTCGAGGCCGTGCTGAGCGAGTCGGACCCGAACGTCGCCGGAGCCCTTCGCTGGGCTCTGGCGCAATCGGGGGAGGACGGGTCGGCACTGCTGGCGGAGGGCCTCGGCTCACCCGCGGCCGAAGTGCGGAAACGTGCCGTCCGGTCCCTCGCCGAGATCCCGGACGGTGCGGCGACCGCACTGCTGCGGGACGCCCTCACCCACCCCGACGCCGTGGTCCGCAGGTACGCGGCTCTGGCGCTCGGGGCACGTGGCGTGACCGACGCCGTCCCGACGCTCCTCGACATGATCGTCGAGGAGCGGGACGACGCCGGCGCAGCCGATGCGCTGAGCGCGCTGGCGACCGATCCCGCGTGGGCGGATGAGATCGCTGAGGGGCTCGTCGAGGCCCTCGCCCGCGCCACCGTGGGATCGTCTGCCCGTCGGCGGCTGACACAGGCGCTCGCGGACATCCCGGGGAGCACGGCGTCACGTGCCCTCGAAGAGCTGTCCCATGACGAGGACCGCGCCGTTGCGCTCACCGCGACATACATTCTCCAGCTGCGCGAGGCACGAGAGCGAAGGGCGGGCGGGGGCTGAGGCCGGACGGGGCAGGAGCCTCCGGGCCGTCGCCGGGGCGCGTCAGGCGGGCGCCTTGTCCGGGACGATCTGCAGCTTGCGGCCGGTGCCGCGCTTGAAGGTCGCCAGCGCCTCGGCGTACTCGTCCAGCGCGAACTGATGGGTGATCATCATCTCGGCGTCGATGACGCCCTTGCCCAGCAGCTCCACCGCGCGCCCATAGCTGTGCAGGATCGCCATCGAGCCCACGATGCGGATCTCGTCGTTGTAGATCCGGAACGGCGAGAACTGCGCCATCTCCTGGTCGGGCGCGCAGCCGAACTGCTGGAACGTGCCGCCGCGGATCGGCCGGGTCAGCCCGTCCTCGATGGCCTTGACGTTGCCGGTGCAGTCCGTGACGACCTGCCAGCCCAGCCGGGGGCCCGCCAGGTCGTCCGCGCTGGTGGCCACCTGGTCGGCGCCCAGCTTCTTCGCCACCTCCAGCCGGTCCGCGTTGATGTCCACGACGGACACCGAGCCGGCCCCGGCGCGCTGGGCCACCTGCAGGTAGAGCAGCCCCATCGTGCCCGCGCCGTAGATCAGGAAGTGGTCCCCGAGCTTGGGGTCGACGATGTCGAAGCCGCGCACGATCGTCGACAGCGGCTCGATGAGCGGCGCGTGCCGCAGCTCCACGGTCTCCGGCAGCCGGTAGCAGTTGCGGGCCGGCACCTTCACGTACTCGGCGGCGGCACCGTCCACGGTGATGCCGATGGTGCCCCACCGCTCGCAGAGGTTGCCGCGGCCGATGGCGCAGAAGTGGCAGGCGCCGCAGTAGACCGCCGGATCGGCGGCGATCTTGTCGCCCTCGGCGAAGTCCGTGACGCCCTCGCCCACGGCGACGATCTCGCCGGAGAACTCGTGCCCGGGGATCACCGGGTACTGCGTCGGCCCGAACTCGCCCGCCAGCATGTGCACGTCCGTACCGCACAGCCCGGCGGCGGTGACCTTCACGACGACCTCGCCGCTGCCCGGCGTCGGGTCGGGCACGGTGGTGACGGACAGCTTGTTCGGTTCCTCGATGACTACTGCGCGCATGGTGCTACCGCCTTTCGGGAGGGACGGGAGGGGGCGGGGGAGGGGACGGCTCAGGCGACCAGGTTGCGGGTCTCGACCTGCTTGATCTTCTCCACCTTGGGCGCTGAACCGCCGCCGGCGAAGTCGGAGACCAGCCAGTGGTCCAGGCACACCAGCGCGGCGTGCACCCCCATGGTGCGGCTGCCGAAACAGGCGACCTGCGCGTCGTTGGACTTACGGGCCCGCTCGGCGCTGTAGCTGTCCGGGATCTGCGCGGCACGGATGCCGGGCACCTTGTTGGCGGCGATGGCCATGCCGATGCCGGTGCCGCAGACCAGGACGGCGCGCTCGTGCTCGCCGCGGGCGACACTGCGCGCGACCCGCTCGGCCACGTCCGGGTAGTCCTCGTCCGGGGACGCGCTGAGGTCGGTGACGGGGTAGCCGAGGCCCTTGAGGTGGGCGATCATCGCGTCCTTCATCTCGACGGCGGCGTCGTCGCAGCCGATGGCGATGCGGTAGGTCATGGGTGGTCTCCCTGGGAGTGGTCGGACGGGGCGATCTCGTCGAGGACGCGGCGCAGGCCCTCGGTGTCATGGGCGAGCCGGCCGAGGAAGAGGCCGTCGACGGGGCCGGCGGAGAGCCGTTCGTACGTGCCGGGCCCGGCCGTCCCGCCGTAGACCAGACGGCCGCGTACGTCGTGGGCGTCCAGGCAGGCGCGGATCGCGGCGGCCACGGTCAGGACGTGCGCGGCGGGCGCGGGATCGGTGGCGCCGATCGCCCAGACCGGTTCGTAGGCGATGACGACCTCGCTGCCGGGCACGGCGCCCGCGAGCGCGGCCCGCACCTGCTGACGCGTCTCCTCGACGGCCGCCGCGAGGTCGGTGCCGTCCCGCTCGCCCGCGCAGATGACGGGGATCAGCCCGGCGGCGGTGGCGGCGCGGGTCTTGGCGCGCACGGTCTCGTCGGTCTCCCCGAAGTGCGCGCGCCGCTCGGCGTGTCCCACCTCGACGTACGTGGCGCCGGCCTCGGCGAGCATCCCCGCGGAGACCTCGCCGGTCCAGGGGCCGGACTCGGCCCAGTGCACGTCCTGGGCGCCGAAGGCCACCCCGGTACCGGCCAGCAGTTCGCGGGCGTCGGCCAGGGCCGGGAAGGAGGGGAGGACGAAGAGGTCGACGGCGTGCCGGCCGAGCGCGGCGGTACCGGCCAGCGCGGCGACGTCGGCGAGCCACTTCCGGGTCTCGGCGAGACCGAAGTAAAGCTTCAGCGAGACGCCCACCACGGGGCGGCGGCGGTCAGAGATCACGTCGTTCATGATGCTTAAAACAAAAGCACATGTGAAGTTCTCAAATCAAGACGTGAACTTCACGGGATCGGTGTTATTTCTGCTCGGTGTCCCGTCGCGGCGGGGCGGGGGTGAAGATGCGGAATAGTCGCGGGGTCCGATACGGTTGGCCGAGTAGTTCACGATTCAACTACCGCGAGCCCTCGCGGACCGTACGGAGGCGGCCACCATGCAGTTCGGGATCTTCACCGTCGGCGACGTCACCACCGACCCGACGACGGGCCGGACGCCGACCGAGCACGAGCGGATCAAGGCGATGCTCGCCATCGCGCTCAAGGCCGAGGAGGTCGGCCTGGACGTCTTCGCCACCGGCGAGCACCACAACCCGCCCTTCGTGCCGTCCTCGCCGACCACCATGCTCGGTTACCTCGCGGCGCGCACGGAGAAGCTGATCCTCTCCACGTCCACCACGCTGATCACCACCAACGACCCGGTGAAGATCGCCGAGGACTTCGCGATGCTCCAGCACATCGCCGACGGCCGCGTCGACGTGATGATGGGCCGCGGCAACACCGGCCCGGTCTACCCCTGGTTCGGCCAGGACATCCGCCAGGGCATCCCGCTCGCCATCGAGAACTACGCCCTGCTGCACAAGCTGTGGCGCGAGGACGTGGTCGACTGGGAGGGCAAGTTCCGGACCCCGCTCCAGGGCTTCACCTCGACGCCCCGCCCGCTGGACGGCGTGCCGCCCTTCGTGTGGCACGGCTCGATCCGCAGCCCGGAGATCGCCGAACAGGCCGCGTACTACGGCGACGGCTTCTTCGCCAACAACATCTTCTGGCCCAAGCACCACTTCCAGCGGCTCATCCGGCTCTACCGCCACCGCTACGCGCACTACGGGCACGGCACCCCCGAGCAGGCCATGGTGGGCCTCGGCGGCCAGGTGTTCATGCGGAAGAACTCCCAGGACGCGGTACGCGAGTTCCGTCCGTACTTCGACAACGCGCCGGTCTACGGGCACGGCCCTTCCCTGGAGGAGTTCACCGAGCAGACCCCGCTGACCGTCGGCAGCCCGCAGCAGGTCATCGAGAAGACCCTCGAATTCCGCGAGTACTTCGGCGACTACCAGCGCCAGCTGTTCCTGATGGATCACGCGGGCCTGCCGCTGAAGACCGTCCTGGAGCAGCTGGACATGCTCGGCGAAGAGGTCGTCCCCGTGCTCCGGAAGGAGTTCGCGAAGAACCGCCCGGCCGAGGTGCCGGACGGGCCCACGCACGCGGAGCGCGTCGCCCGGCGCGACGCCGCGGCCCTGGAGGAGGTGGCGGAATGAAGCCGCTGAGGATCGTTGCCGTCTCGGCGGGGCTGGGCGTCCCGTCGTCCACCCGCCTGCTCGCCGACCGGCTGGCCGGGGCCACCCGGCAGCAGCTGTCGGAAGGGGCGGCCCGGCCGGTGGAGGCCCGCGTCGTCGAACTGCGCGACCTGGCCACCGACATCGCGCACAACATGGTGACCGGCTTCCCCTCGCCCGCCCTCGCCGAGGCGATCGAGGCGGTCACGGAGGCGGACGGCGTCATCGCCGTCACGCCGATCTTCACCGCCTCCTACAGCGGGCTGTTCAAGTCGTTCTTCGACGTCGTCGACCACACCGCGCTGACCGGGAAGCCCGTACTGATCGCGGCCACCGGCGGCACGGCCCGGCACTCGCTCGCCCTGGAGCACGCCCTGCGCCCGCTCTTCGCGTATCTGCGCGCGGTGGTCGTACCGACCGCGGTGTACGCCGCGTCCGAGGACTGGGGCTCGGGCGGCGGCCCCGGCGGCGCACTCACGGAACGCATCGAACGGGCTGCGGGGGAACTGGCCGGGCTCCTGGGCGCGGGCGCGGGTACGGCGCCCGTCGCCGGCCGGGCGGGCGGGCCCGTGAAGGCCGACGGCCCGGACGGCCCGGACGGCCCCGACGGCCCCGACGACCTCGACACCGTCGTGCCGTTCGAGGAGCAGCTGGCGGCGTTGCGCGCGGGCTGAGGCCCGTGTGCCGCATGCCCGCCATGACCTCCGAGGTCATCGACGCGCTGACCCCGGCCTGGGAATCTAGGGGTCAGCGCGGGCCGCACGGGCGGCCGGCGCCACTCGACGGGGAGAGGGGACCGACATGAGCGCGTACGCCGTGGCCCACCTGAAGAACGACAGCCGGCACGAGGACGTGCTGTCCTACATCGAGCGCATCCAGGGGACGTTCGTCCCCTTCGGGGGCCGCTTCCTGGTGCACGGCGTCACGCCCGAGGTCCGCGAGGGCACCTGGCCCGGGTACGTGATCCTCGTCGAGTTCCCCGACCTGGAGCGGGCCAGCGCGTGGTACGACTCGCCCGAGTACCAGGAGATACTGCCGCTGCGCACCCGGCACATCGAAGCGGACGTCGTGCTCGTGCCGGGGGTCCCGGCCGATTACGACGCGAAGCACACGGCGGCAGCCGTCCGGTCAGCGGTGCTGAACGGCGACTGACCGGAAGCGGTTCCGCGGGCTCGTCAGCCCTGCCACAGGCGCCTGAGCGCGGCGTTCACCCGGCCGGGGCGGTCGCGCTGCGGGGCGTGGCCCGCGTCCTCGACCCGCAGCTGCCGGGCGCCGAGCGCGTCGGCGAGCTGCTCGCCGTAACCGGGCGGCGTGGGATGCACGCAGCTGCGGCGGGCGTCGTACGGGCCGCCGGGCGCGCCGTTGACGATCAGCGTGGGCCAGTCGGCGGTGATCAGCGCGGCGGCGCTGAACCCGGGGTTCAGGGGCGCGGACCACGGGGGCGCGCTGCGCAGGCCGTCCGCCGTTGCCCGCAGCGCGCAGGGCTCGATCAGGGTGAGCGAGCGTACGGCGTGCGGGGCGGCCGCCGCGGCGTGCAGGGCGGCCGTGGCCCCGGCGCAGTGGCCCACCACGTGGGCGCCGTGGCCGAGGAGCTGCGCGAGGCGGGAGCCGTCCGGGCCGGGGGTGCCGGCCGCCGGGCCGGCCAGTTCGAGCCGGAACAGTTCGGCCAGCGGGCGCTGAGCGGCGAAGACCTCCGGCCCCGGTGCGAGCGGACCGTACACCATGACGACGCGCGGGGCGCCGGGTGTCGCCTCGTCCCAGACCGTCACCACCGGACACTCGCGTCTCATGGGCAGCCGGCCCGGAGACCGTGCCGCTCGCCCCGGGGCCGGCGCTCGTACCGTCCGGCACGCCGTGCGGTCACAGTCCCGCGACCTCCGCCAGCACCCTGGCCTCCGCCAGTTCCTCGGCACCGCCCGCCACGTCGTCGTGCGCCGCGGCCCACAGCGCGCTCTCCACGGAGCGGGCCGCGCCCCAGGCCGCCATCCGCTCGGGCGGCTCGCCGAGCCGGTCGGCGAGCAGCCGCAGCCGGGCGCGGAGCACCTTGTCCGGCGACTCGTGAGCGAAGGGATCGTCCAGTTGCGTCAGCAGGGGCCAGGGGTCGTACCCCGGATCGCCGGTCATCGGCTTGGGGTCGATGGCGAGCCAGCCGCGGGAACCGCCGGCGGCCAGCACGTTGCCGGGATTGAAGTCGCCGTGCACGACGACCTCCCGGCGGGCGGTCGCGGGCAGCTCCCGGAGCAGCCCGGCGCCGAGCTCCACCAGGCCCGGGTCGTACGGCGGGCGGAGCCGGTCCTGGCGTTCGCGTACCCCGTCCGACCACTCGGCGCAGACCGCCGCCATGGTCTCCAGCTCGCCGTCCGGCGGCCGGGGCGCGTTCCACAGGGCGTCCAGGACCTCGGCGGCACGGCCGAGTCCTTCGGAGGGCGACAGCGCCGCACCCGGGGGAGCGGCGTCCCGTACGTCCTCGGCGGCGCTGGTCTCCGGGGTCGCGTCCAGGAGTGTCGTACCCGGTGTGCAGCGTTCGAGGAGCAGCGCGTGGCGTGCCGGGTCGTGGTCGAGCAGCCGGACCGCGCCGTGGCCGCCCCAGGCACGCAGCGCGGCGGCCTCGCCCGCCGCCTCCCGGTGCGGCCAGGTCACCTTCAGCACCGCCCGGCCGCCGTCGGGCAGCCGCGCCGGGGCCACCCAGGAGCAGCTGCCGCCGTCGAACGGTGCCGACAGGCGCAGCTCCCAGCGTTCGGCGGCCGCGCGGACCAGCCCGGGCAGCCGGGCCAGCCAGGCGCGGCCCGAGGCGTGCCGGTCCATCGTGTCGGCGACCAGGAGGCCGGGCGGGAAGAGGTCGGGCCGCCAGGGGGCGGAGCCGGTGCCGGTCTCGGTGTCCAGGTGCTCGGGCATGGGCGCACGGTAGCGGCTCGGTGGCCGCCCGGGTGGGCACGCGGCGGGATCCGGGGCGCGGGTGTGAAACTCTTGAGGCCCGCCAGGACGAGAAAAAGAGGCGTACGGCGATGACGGAGAGCGCGGCCGCACGGCCCAGGAACCCGCGCGGCCAGGGTGACCGGCTGCGCGCCGAGCTGCTGACCGCCACGGAGCGGCTGCTGGAACAGGTGGGCAGCGAGGACGCGCTGTCGCTGCGCGCCGTGGCCCGGGAGGCGGGCGTCGCGGCCCCCAGCATCTACCGGCACTTCGCCGACAAGACCGCGCTGGTCTGGGCGACGATGCAGGTCAGCTACGAACGGCTGGTCGAGGACATGGCCGCGGCCGGCGCGCTGGTCCCGGAGGGGGACCCGGTGGCGCGACTGCGGGCCCGGCTGCGGGCGTACTGCCGGTACGCCATCGACCATCCGGCGAAGTACCGGCTGCTCTACGAGACCCGGCAGTCCCCGGTCGGCCCCGAGCGGCTGGCCCAGCATCCGGCGGGCCTCCTGGTGCGCGGTCTGCACGACGCGCTGACGGCGTGCGAGGAAGCGGGCTGGCGGGTGCGCTGCTCGCGGGACGAGGCGCCGTACGTCCTGTGGTCGGCGGTCCACGGCAGGGTCATGCTCTGGCAGGTGCTGCCGGCCGCGAAGAACCCCGAGCGCCTGCACCGCTTCGTGGACGACATCCTCGACCTGCTGCTGGAGCGGGCGGACTCCCGCGCCTGACGGTCCCTGAATGACCTCGTATGTCCGGTACGGGGCGTGTGACCGGAGGGTTGTATTTGGCAACCACCACCAGCCTACCCGCTGCCGGTGCGGGAGTTGAGGCCGCCCCCGGTCCGTTTGCCTGCCTTTTACGGGTGTAAGTTTACGGGTGTTAGGCGAGCGTCCGAGCACGGCGCCACCGTCCGCGTGTCCGCAAGGAGCGACATGACCGTCACTTCCCCCCATGCCCCGCTGCCCGTGGAGCCCCCCACCGGCTGTCCCTTCGACCCGCCCGCCGAGTTCGGCCGGATGCGCATCGAGGAGCCGGTCAAGAAGATCTCGCTGCCCGACGGCAGCTGGGCCTGGCTCGTCACCCGGTACGCCGACATCCGCGCGATCCTCGGCGACACCCGGTTCAGCTCCGACACCACCACCCCGGGCTACCCGCTCAGCGGCATGACCGGCGGCGCCAGCCAGCAGAACCGCGGCTTCATCCGCATGGACCCGCCCGAGCACACCCGGCTGCGCCGGATGGTCACCCGCGAGTTCATGGTCAAGAAGGTCGAGGCGCTGCGCCCGGAGATCCAGCGGATCACCGACGAGCTCTGCGACGCGATGCAGACCGCCAAGCTGAACGGCGCGGAGTCGGTCGACCTCGTCGAGGCCCTCGCCCTCCCGGTGCCCTCCCTCGTCATCAGCCTGCTGCTCGGCGTCCCGTACGAGGACCACGCGCTCTTCCAGGACCTGACCGGCAAGCTGCTCTCCCGCGTCATCCCCAAGGCGGAGGCCGACGCCGCCCGCGAAGAGCTGCGCGCGTACCTGGACCGCCTGGTCACCGCCAAGGAGGTGAACCCGGGCGAGGACATCCTCAGCCGCCTCATCGTCGAGCAGCAGCAGGCCGGCGAGATCACCCACGACGACGTCATCGGCTTCGCCGCCCTGCTCCTCGTCGCCGGGCACGAGACCACCGCCAACATGATCGGCCTCACCGCGCTGAGCATGATGGGCGAGCCGAAGACCGCGCAGCAGCTGCGCGAGGACCCCTCGCTGATCCGCGGCGCCGTCGAGGAGCTGCTGCGCTTCCACAGCATCATCCGCAACGGCCCGCGCCGCGCCGCCACCGAGGACGTCGAGATCGGCGGGCAGCTCATCCGCGCCGGCGAGGGCGTCGTGGTCGCCGTGCCGTCCGCCAACCGCGACCCGGAGACCTTCGAGAACCCCGACACGCTCGACGTCTGCCGCCCCAACGCGCAGCACCACGTCGCCTTCGGCTACGGCATCCACCAGTGCCTGGGCCAGGCCCTGGCCCGCGTCGAGCTCCAGGTCGTCCTCGCGACCCTGCTCCGCCGCTTCCCGACGATGCGGCCCGCCGTGCCGATCGAGACCATCCCCTTCCGCACGGACATGGCGATCTACGGCTGCCACGAGCTGCCGGTCACCTGGTAATCCGTTCCCCCCACCACCCCACAGGAGCAAGAAGCCATGAACATCACCCTCGACGCCGACAAGTGCTGCGCCGCCGGCCAGTGCGTCCTGGTCGCCCCCGAGGTCTTCGACCAGCGTGACGAGGACGGCATCGTCGTCCTGCTGGACGCCCAGCCGCCCGCCGAGCAGCACGCCGCGGTCCACGAGGCCGCCGCCATCTGCCCGGCCGCCGCCATCCAGGTCCACGCATGACCGTCGGGCGCATCGCCGTCGTCGGCGCCTCGGCGGCGGGCCTCGCCGCCGTCGAGGCGCTGCGCCGGGGCGGCTGGACCGGCGCACTGACCCTGATCGGCGACGAACCGCACCTGCCGTACGACCGGCCGCCGCTGTCCAAGCAGCTGCTGTCCGGCGACTGGCAGGCCGACCGGCTCGGACTGCGGACGGCAGGCCAGCTCGACACACTGGACCTGGACCTCCGCCTCGGCACCCGGGCCACGGCGCTGGACACCGTGACGCGTACGGTGACCCTCGCCGACGGCCAGCGGCTGGAGTGCGCCGGCGTGATCGTCGCCACCGGCGTGCGGGCCCGTACGCTGCCCGGCCTGGCCGGCACCGCCGGCATCCACACGCTGCGCACGCTCGACGACGCCCTCGGGCTGCAGACCTGGCTGTCCGGAGCGTCCGGCGCGCCGCGGCGGCTGGTCGTCGCGGGCAACGGCGTACTGGGCTGCGAGGCCGCGGCGGTCGCCCGCGAGCTGGGCCACGAGGTCACGCTCGTCGGGCGCGACCCGCTGCCCATGGGCCGCCTCGTCGGCGACGGCACGGGCGCGCTGCTGGCCGACGCGCACGAGCGGCACGGCGTACGGATGCTGACCGGCAGCCTGGACGGCGTGAAGACGGCGGACGGACACGTCACCGGAGTACGGCTGGCCGACGGCACCGCGCTCGAAGCCGACACCGTCCTGCTCGCCATCGGCTCCGAACCGGCGGTGGACTGGCTGCGCGCCGACGCGGCACTGGACACCTCCGACGGGCTGCGCTGCGACGAGTACTGCGCCGCGGCACCCGGGATCTACGCCGCCGGTGACGTGGCCCGCTGGTACCACCCCGGGCACGGCCGCCACCTGCGGATCGAGCACCGGATGAACGCCACCGAGCAGGCCATGGCCGCGGCCCGCAACCTGCTCGCCGAGCTGGGCGCGACCGAGGACGAGCGCCGCCCGTTCACGCCGGTCCCGTACTTCTGGTCCGACCAGTACGGGATGAAGCTCCAGGCGTACGGGGTGCTCGCGGGCGCCGACCGGGCCGAGACGGTCCTCCTGGACAAGGAGCAGCGCCAGGTGGCCGCGCTCTACGGCCGGGACGGGCTGGCCACCGGCGTGCTCGCCGCCGGACTGCCGCCCCGGCAGATCCGCGGGCTGCGCGCGGTGATCGCCACGCCCGGACCGTGGGACGAGGCCCACGCGCGCCTGCTCGCCGCCGTCGGCGGGCAATGAGCCCGGGGACGCCGGCCGGCCACCTCCCCGCCGGCCGGCCGGCGTCCCCGTACCCGGCAGGCGTCCCCGATCATGGAAGGCATGACCGATGCGTACGTACGGGTGCGTGGCGCCCGTGAGCACAACCTCCGCGCCGTCGACGTGGCCCTCCCGCGCGACGCCTTCTGCGTCTTCACCGGTGTCTCCGGCAGCGGCAAGTCCTCGCTCGCCTTCGGCACCCTCTACGCCGAGGCACAGCGCCGGTACTTCGAATCGGTCGCGCCCTACGCCCGACGGCTGATCCACCAGGTCGGCGCGCCCAAGGTCGAGGAGATCACCGGCCTGCCGCCGGCCGTGGCCCTGGAGCAGCGCCGCTCGGCCCCCACCTCCCGGTCCTCCGTCGGCACCGTCACCACCCTCTCCAACTCGCTCCGGATGCTCTTCTCACGCGCGGGCGACTACCCGGCGGACAGCACCGGCCGCCTGGACTCCGACGCCTTCTCGCCCAACACGGCGGCGGGCGCCTGCCCCGAGTGCCACGGGCTGGGCCGCGTCCACCGTGTCACCGAGGACTCCCTCGTACCCGACCCCGGCCTCTCCATCCGTGAGGGCGCCATCGCCGCCTGGCCCGGCGCCTGGCTCGGCAAGAACCTCCGCGACATCGTCGCCACCCTCGGCCACGACATCGACCGGCCCTGGCGTGAACTCCCGGCCGAGGACCGCGAGTGGATCCTCTTCACCGAGGAACGGCCGGTCGTCACCGTGCACCCGGTACGCGAGGCCGGGCGCATCCAGCGGCCGTACCAGGGCCAGTACCAGAGCGCCCGCCACTACGTCCTGCACACCTTCGCCGACTCGCAGAGCGAGACGCAGCGCAGGCGCGTCGAGCGGTTCCTGGTGTCCGAGGCGTGCCCGGCGTGCGACGGGCGGCGGCTGCGGCCCGAAGCGCTGGCGGTCACCTTCGCGGGGCACGACATCGCCGCGCTCGCGGGCATGCCGCTCGCGGCGCTCGCCGCGCTGCTGCGGCCGACGGCCGAGGACACGGACGAGGGCACGGCCGAGGACAGCGTGGCGGGCACCCTCACGCGCGACCTCGTCGCCCGCATCGACGTCCTCACCGAACTCGGCCTCGGCTACCTCAGCATGGACCGACCCTCGCCCACCCTCTCCGCCGGGGAGCTCCAGCGGCTGCGGCTGGCCACCCAGCTCCGCTCCGGGCTCTTCGGCGTCGTCTACGTCCTGGACGAGCCCTCCGCCGGACTCCACCCGGCCGACACCGAGGCGCTGCTCACCGTCCTGCACCGGCTGAAGGACGCGGGCAACTCCCTCTTCGTCGTCGAGCACGACATGGACGTCGTCCGCCGGGCCGACTGGCTCGTGGACGTGGGACCGCGGGCGGGCGAGCACGGTGGACGGGTACTGCACAGTGGCCCCGTCGACGACCTCGCGGCGGTGGACGAATCCCTCACCCGCCGCTTCCTCTTCGAGGAGCCGGGCGGGGGCGTGCGCGAGCCGCGCAAGCCCTCGGGCACCCTGCGCCTGTCGGGCATCCGGCTGCACAATCTGCGGGGGCTGGACGCGGAGTTCCCCCTCGGGGTGTTCACGGCCGTCACCGGCGTCTCAGGGTCGGGCAAGTCCACCCTGGTGACACGGGTGCTCGCGGATGCGGTACGGGACCGGCTCGGGGCGGGCGACGAGGAGGACGCCGAGGTCGGCCCGGCGGCCGAAGTGGCCGCCGCGGAGGGCCTGGACGCCGTCGACCGGCTCGTACGCGTCGACCAGAAGCCCATCGGGCGCACCCCGCGCTCCAACCTGGCCACGTACACCGGCCTGTTCGACGCCGTACGGAGGGTCTTCGCGGCCACCGACGAGGCACGCGCCCGCGGGTACAAGGCGGGCCGCTTCTCCTTCAACGTCGCGTCCGGCCGCTGCGAGACATGCCAGGGCGAGGGCTTCGTCGCCGTCGAACTCCTCTTCCTGCCCGGTACGTACGCGCCCTGCACGGCCTGCCACGGCGCCCGCTACCGCCCCGAGACCCTGGAGATCACCTACCGGGACCGGAACATCGCCGAGGTCCTGGAGATGACCGTGGACGCCGCCGCGGACTTCCTCGCCGAAGTCCCCGCCGCGGTCCGCAGCCTGCGCACACTCCAGGACGTGGGCCTCGGCTACCTCCGCCTCGGCCAGCCCGCCACCGAGCTCTCCGGCGGCGAGGCCCAGCGCATCAAGCTCGCCACGGAGCTGCAGCGCACCCGCCGCGGGCACACCCTCTACCTGCTCGACGAGCCCACCACCGGCCTGCACCCGGCCGACACCGAAGTGCTGCTGCGCCAGCTGCACGGGCTGGTGGACGCCGGGAACACGGTGGTCGTCGTGGAACACGACATGGGCGTGGTCGCCGGCGCCGACCACGTCATCGACCTCGGCCCCGGCGGCGGCGCCGACGGCGGGCACGTCGTGGCGGCCGGTACACCGTCCGAGGTCGCGGCCGCGGAAGGCAGCCGCACGGCCCCATACCTCGCCCGGGCGCTCGGCCGCCCCTGACGGTCGGTTAATGTACCCGGGTCACCCGGGTGGGCCACCCGGGCGGCACGACGACAGCACCGCACGAAGGGGGCACACCCATGGCAGACATCGAGACGGCCAAGGCGACGTTCGCACGATTCGACGCGAACGGCGACGGAATGGTCACGGCCGAGGAGTTCAAGCACGCGATGGCCGAGATGGGTGACCCCTACGTCACCGGCCCGGTCGCCGAGGCCGTCATCAAGGCCCGTGACACCGACAACGACGGCCTGATGTCCTTCGAAGAGTTCTGGACCGCCCTCCAGAACTCCTGACCTCCCCGCAACCGACCCCACAGCCCGGTTGCCGCCCCCTGTACGCGTGCTCCCGCCGGAATTGCCTCCGGCGGGAGTACGCGTTTCACTTTCCGGCAGGTCACTTGTGCACGGTGATGCAGGACTTGTAGTGCGTATTCACGCTCCACACATTGCACAGCCGTGTGCCGTCCCGGTATTTCCGCGGCAGCTTCCCGGGAAATTTCACGGCCAGCCGCTTGGGGGCTCCCGTGTACCTCTTCACGGTGTGCACGCGCTTCCCGTTGACGTAGAAGCGCGCGTACACGTGCTGTCCGCCGAGTGAGGAGTACGCCGAGGTCTGCCACCTGCGGACCCACAGGCCCGTGCCTTCGACCGTCGTGCACGTCTGGTACGAGTCGTTCGTCCCGTTGCCGCCGACGCAGTCGCTTGCGCTGGCGTACGACGGCGTGGACAGCGTGGCGGAGAAGCCCACTGCGAGGGCTGCCGCCAGGGTCGAACGGATTGTCTTGCGCATACGTGTTTCGTCTTTCGTCCGCTGTTCTTGTGCAGCGGCGCGTCCAAAACAGCACCGGACGGCTCTGCTTGATTGCTGCGGACGTTAGCGGCAGAAGCGCCGGGCAGTCCAATTACCGCTTCAATCAGCTCACCGTACCGTTATTTCGGACTGGGGAATTCCGAACTCACATCCGGTCTTCGCGTTTTTCCAGATCGCTGACCTCACGGTCGGCCTTGGCCAGCTCCGAGCGCCGGTAGGAGTAGGCGAAGTAGATGATCAGACCGAGCGCGAACCAAGCGGCGAAGCGGAGCCAGGTCTGCCACTCCAGGAAGGTGATCAGCCAGATGGAGAAGACGACTCCTATGGCCGGGACGACCGGGACACCCGGGCACCGGAAGGCGCGGGGCAGTTCGGGACGCTTGTAGCGGAGCACGATGACGGCGATGCAGACCACGACGAAGGCCAGCAGGATTCCGATGTTGGTGAGTTCGGCGGCTTCCCGGATCGGCAGGAACCCCGCGATCACCGCCGAGGCGACGCCGACGATCCACGTCACCCGGGTGGGTACGTGGCGGGTGGGGTGGGTTTTGGCGAACCATTTGGGGAGGAGGCCGTCGCGGCTCATGGAGAACCAGACGCGGGTCACACCGAGCATGAACGTGAACATGACGGTGAGGATGCCGATGATCGCGCCGACGGCGATCACGTCCGCCAGGCCGCTGAGGCCGACGGACTTGAACGCCGTGGAGAAGCCGCTCTCCGGGTCGATCTTCGTGTAGTTCTGCATGCCGGTCAGGACGAGGCAGGCGAGGACGTACAGGACCATGGAGATCAGGAGCGAGTACAGGATCGCCTTCGGCATGTGGCGCTGGGCGTCCTTGGATTCCTCCGCCGCGGTCGACATGGCGTCGTACCCGAAGACGGCGAAGAAGACCGTGGCCGCGCCCGCGAACGCGCCGCTGAGGCCGTGCGGGAAGAACGGCGTGTAGTTCCCGGTCTTGATGTGGAAGAAGCCGACGCCGATGACGACGAGGACGACCAGGACCTTCAGGCCGACGACGATCGTCTCGAAGCGCGCGGCGTTCTTGATGCCGAGGGTGAGGAGGTAGGCGATCAGGAGGCAGAGGACCGCGGCGAAGAGGTCGACCCGGTGTCCGTCACCGGTGCCCGGCGCGCCCAGCATCCAGGCGGGCAGCTCCACCCCCAGCTCGCCGAGGAGGAAGCTGAAGTAGCCGGAGATGCCGATCGCGACGACGGCGACGATCGCGGTGTACTCGAGCAGCAGGTCCCAGCCGATGAACCAGCCCGCCAGCTCGCCGAGGACCGCGTACCCGTACGTGTACGCGGAACCCGCCTTCGGGATCATCCCGGCGAACTCCGCGTAGGAGAAGGCCGCGGCCGCGCTCGCGATGCCGGCGATGAGGAACGACAGGAGGACGGCGGGCCCGGCCTTCTCGTTCGCCACGGTGCCGGCCAGCGTGAAGATGCCGGCGCCGATGATGCCGCCGACGCCGATGGCCGTCAGCTGCCACAGGCCGAGCGAACGGGTGAGCTGTTCGCCCGAGCCGCCCTCGGTCTCCTGGATCATTTCGATCGGTTTGCGGCGTAGTACGCCCTGTCCCGCGCGCAGGCCCATGCGATGTCCTCTCGTCGGTCCGACGGCGGATCATCATGGCCCTTATCGGGCGCTTACGGAAGGCGACTCGGGAGGGGACTCCCCATACGGAGGGCGGCGGTGCGGAACCGGCCGCCGGGGGCGGCCGGCCGGGTCAGTCCGCGTCCTCCAGGCGGAAGCCGAGTTTCAGGCCGACCTGGTAGTGCTCGATCTCGCCGTCGACGATGTGGCCGCGCACCTGGGTCACCTCGAACCAGTCCAGGTTGCGCAGCGTCTGCGAAGCGCGCCGTACGCCGTTGCGAATGGCGGTGTCCACGTTCTCGTGGGACGTTCCCACGATCTCTGTCACACGGTAGGTCCGGTCGGTCACGGCAGACTCCCTCGTCGGCGTGTCGGGTACTCGTCAGCGTGTCGTTCGGCGTGCCGGCCGTGCTGCCACAGTGCACCGGGCTCTGCTGCCCCGGTGCACCGGGCTGTGCTCCCACGGTGCACCGGCCCGCCGCGGTCCGCCTCCCGGACGCGGCACGGGACGAGCGCCGTTACGGGACGACCGTGACCGGCCAGCGGCCCGCCTTGACCAGGCGTACCGCGACCGAGCCCATGATCCGGTGCCCGGCGGACTCCGACGCGCCGACCACCACCGCGTCGGCCTTCAGTTCGTCAGCCATCCGGAGCATCGCGCCGTACGGGTCGCCGCGCACGATGTGGAATTCCCAGCGCAGGTCGTAGATGCCCTGGAGGCGTTCGGTGGAGGCGCGGATCTCGGCCATCAGCTCTTCGGCTATCTCGTCCGTCGTGGGCGCGACCGGGGCGCCGAGCGCGACGCCGGCCGCCAGCACCGGCTGGACGTACACCAGGACCAGCTTCGAGCCCTGCCGGCGGGCCAGCCCCGCTGCGTACGCGGCGGCCCGCCACGACGACTGCGAGCCGTCGATGCCGACGACGATGACCTTGGGGCCGTCCGTGCCGCGCTCGAAGGGCGCGGGCGTCTTGTCCTCCACAGGGAGGAGGTTAACGCCCGCGCCCGGGAGCGATCTCGTGGGGTTTCACGAGACCGCCCGCCCCGCGTACGCGGCCCGACGGCGGCGGTCCCTCACGACTCCGCGCCGCTGCCGCGCACCGGCAGTACCGGCCGCCAGGGCGCGAACGCGCCGGCGTCGCGGGGCAGCATCGCCGCGAGCTCCGGGCAGTGCCGCAGGATGACGGAGTTCATCCCGCCGCGTGCCACCCAGTCCATGCCCAGCGGCGTGTAGATCTCCGGTCGGAAGTCCACGGTCAGGAACCGGTCGGACTGGATGCGGCGGCTCGCCATCAGGAAGAAGATCCGGAAGGCGGTGTCGCTGAATCCGAAGCCGTCCGGCGGGTTCTCCGCGAACAGTCCGACCACGGTGTCGACCTCGTCGACGTTCCGGTACACGTCCTTCAGCAGCGCGGCCGTGTCCGGGTCGGCGGAGATCTCGTCGAACCGGGTGACCCGCGGCTTGTGCAGCCCGGCCCGGAAGTCGTTGTACCGGGGCACCCCGCGCCGCCGCGTCCGGACGATGTCCGCCACCGACAGGTCGATGATCTCGCCGTCCCGCTCGAAGCGGGTCAGCGCGCGCGGGTAGTTGTGCAGGGTGATCGCGCCCGGGTGCGCGATGCCGAGGGAGTACAGCGAGTCCGTCAGCCCCGTCTTGCGGGCCAGCGCCTCGCCCGCGACGCCCTGCAGATCGGTGAAGGACAGGGCCTCCAGACGCTGCCCGAAGTGGTGCTCGCGCAGCTCGTAGTCGTCCGGGATGAGCGGGTGCATCCGGTAGACGGTGACGAAGTCCTCGGTCAGCGAGTAGGGCACGCCGTGGTGCTCGGGCAGGGTCCTGGGGATGCCGGCCAGCGAGTGCGACTCGACCAGCCACAGCCCCAGCTTGTGCAGCCAGTTGTCCGGCGGTCCCTCCCAGTTGGTGCGCAGGGCGATGTCGACGGACCTGGTGGCGAGGATCGCGGGGGTCCACTCGACCGTATGGATCTTGGCGATCAGCGCGGACACGACGAGCCGGGCGGTCTGGTACACCTGCTCGGTGCTCATCTTCGGGTATTCCTTGTGCAGCGCCTCGCAGACCGCGTTGTGCTCGCGCGCGAAGAGGGTGTGGATGACCGACAGGCCCAGCCACCAGTTGTCGGCGAAGCCGGTCAGCGGGATGCCGTTGCCGCCCATCGGCAGATGGCCGTCCTCAAGGCGCAGCTTCGCGCCGTCCGGCTCGCGCAGGGTGCGCGCGGTCCGCTCGTCGCTGCCGTAGACCTCGGAGCCGTCCCACCACGGCGAGGTGGTGTGGGTGAAGAGGACGGGCGGCTGTCCTGGACGCTCCAGGCCCTTGTTGTCGGCGATCCGCATGACGTTCTCGGCGGGGCCGCCGGGGGTGTTGTACCAGCTGCTGCCGGGCGGCAGCGGTACCTCCACCGAGCGCTCGGCGAGCGCGTAGCGCCGGTGGTCGACCCAGTCGTGCACCTGGAACTGGATCCAGGCGGCGGCCAGGATGTTCAGCGAGGAGGCGGGCTGGAACGAGCGGCGGTGCAGCAGTTCGCGGGCGACGGTGACGGCGTTCGGGGTGTCGAAGAGGTCGGGGCGGTAGACCGGCTTGAGGTTGCGGCCGAAGGTCGAGCCCACCGCGCCCATCCGGGGCGCCGACAGGTCGGTGTGGGAGCCGTCGTACGAGCGGGCCGTACGGGCGCGCTCGTCCACCGGCTCCGGCACCGGTACCGCTTTCGGCGGCGCCTCGGGCGGCTCGGTGTCGATGAGGTTGTCGCGGCGCAGCACCTGCCGCAGCACGACCAGGTTGAGCAGGCTCGCGCTCAGGGGCAGCCGGTGCCAGGGCAGATAGCGGTTGAGCGTGGTGAACACCGCCCGCAGCGGTGCGCCGAGCACGGTGTTGCGCAGCGGCTCCTCGGCCCGGAAGCGGGTGCCGAGGCGGTGTGCGGCGCTCGCCTGGTACGCGGCCTTCCTGGCCCGGTTCAGGTTGCCCAGCGGGCGGAAGTCCTCCGTGGTGTGCCACGGGCTGAACGCCAGCTGT
Source organism: Streptomyces sclerotialus (assembly GCF_040907265.1). NCBI lineage: Bacteria > Bacillati > Actinomycetota > Actinomycetes > Kitasatosporales > Streptomycetaceae > Streptomyces > Streptomyces sclerotialus. The sequence continues at coordinate 7,186,109 of NZ_JBFOHP010000002.1, forward strand.
TCGATGCGGCGGGCGGCGGAGCCGGCCTCGGCCGTGGTGATGTCCTGGCGCGGGATGGTCAGCCGGGCCACCGGGACGACCGGCGCGTCCGACTCCCGCCAGTCCGAGGCGCCGTCCTCGATCGGTGTGCGCCGCTCGTCGACGAACCGCTGCACGCACAGGTCGAACTCGATGTCCGCGGCGGCCAGCCGTTCGGCCAGCTCGTGGCGCAGGTGGTCGGGGTCGTGCCGGTCCGGGCGGGGCGCGGGCGCGCCGCCGGGCGCGGGCCGCAGCTGGTAGCGCACCGGCCCGGCGTCGCCCCACAGGCACGCGCCGCGGCTCCAGTACGTCTCGCGGGCCAGCGAGCCGACCGTGTGGCGCGCCGCGGCCTGCACGTTGCGCCGCATCCGCGTCGCGGTGGACCAGCCGACCGCCAGCGGCAGCTTCACCAGCAGCCCGAACGCCTTCTGCAGCGGCGTCCTGGCGCCTGCCATGGCCTTGGCGAAGGCCACGAACTCGCGGGCGTCACGGGCATGGCTCACCGGGAAGTTGGCCGCCAGCAGGTCGTGGGTCTCCTCCGCCGACACCTCCACCCGTACGCTGATGCCGCGCAGGTCGGGCGAGACGTCGGACCGGGGTATGCCACTGGCGTTGGACATCCGTACCAGAGCCGGGTATTCGGCACCTGGCTGGGCGAACCCCTGGGACAGCGCGGGCGGCAGATCGTCGTTGAAGCGCAGCCGGGCGTTCTCCACACCGAGGACGCCCTTGGCGTGGAAGGCCCGCCGGACGCGTGGCGCCCCGCCGCTGCTCTTGTTGCGCAGCTGTACGCGCATCATGTCGCGCGCCAGCTTCTCGAAGACCAGTCGCTCCGCTTCGGGACTGCCGCCTTCGTACGTCTCGTACTGCACGTAACTCACGGTGTCGGCCATGGGTCCGCACCCTCCGTACGGGAAGAAGGGGCCCGACGCTACTCGCCCGGGGGCGGCCCGGCAGGAGCCGATTCGGGCCGATTCCGCCCGGACCGCGGTGGCCGGTCACCTCGGACGGACGCCGTGCGGTGCCGCTTCGTCCGCCCGTCGCTGGACAGCGGGGTGCGCTACGGCGGGTGCCCGGTCCGGCTCGGCGGGACCGCCGAGGCGGAGGTGGACACGGTGCCCGGACGGCGGGCCCGGCGCGGTCACCGGTGTCCAGCCCGGTGTCCGGCATCCGTACGGGCGGCGGCCGTGCGCGTCGTACGGGCTTCCTCGCGTGCCCTCAGGCGTCCCGGCCGTCAGGCGTCCTCGTCGGCGGCCGGGGCCGGAGGCCACGCCGTGGGGGAGAGGAGCCCGAGCGTGTAGGCGCGGGCGATCAGTGCGGTGCGGTTGGGGACGCGGTAGCGGCGGGTCAGGCGGGTGAGGTGGTAGTTGACGCCGTCGACGGTGAGGCCGAGGTCCTTGCCGATGGCCGCCGTGGTGGCGCCGGCCGCCGCGAGCGCGAGGATGCGCGACTCCACCGGGCTGACCTGCGCGGCGGGCGGCGGCGCCGGGCGGGACTCGTGGACGCGGAGGATGGCGAGCAGGGCCGGGGGCTCGTCGGAGGGGTCGCCGACCGGGTCCAGGGTGAGCATCCCCTCGCGCTCGGGCCCGTCGGCGCCCTCGCGCCAGCGGACCTCGACGGGGTAGCGGGAGCGGCGGCCCGCTCGTACGGCCTCGACGAGCCGGCCGACCTGGGAGATGGCGCGCGGGCGGAAGTGGTCCAAGAGGTTGCGGCCGCGCAGCTGGCCGCGGGTGGTGCCCCAGACCGCCGCCATCGCCGGGTTGGCGATCAGCACCTCGCCGTCGGCGCGGCACACCGCCACCGGCAGCGGCATCCGGTCCAGCAGGATCAGGAAGTAGTTGTGCCAGGGCGCGGCCGCCGGACCCGGCACTCCCGGGTGCGCGAAGAGGTCGTCACTCATCGGCCGGCGGCACCCGTCCCTCTCGTCTCGTGCGTCCATCGGTCCTGCTCCGCTCCGCGGCCGGCCGGGCCGCCGTACCGCAATGATCATCTTCGCCCGGAGCGCAAGCCCCGGACGCAGGAAAACACTGCACAATCATGCAGTTACCGCGGGGAGCGCGGCACACCGGGCCGGTCACTGTGGAGTCATGAGCGACACGCAGCTGCAGAGCGCCGACACCGTCACCCTCGGCGACGACGGGATCCCCGTGGTCGACATCACGGCCGCCGGTCTCTCCCGTACCCCCCTCCAGCGGGCCATGGGCATCGCCCGCGCGCACGGCGGCCCCATCTTCCGCCGCCGGCTGCACGGCCGGGACGCCACCTTCGTCACCTCCGTCGAACTGGTCACCGAGCTGGCCGACGAGACGCGCTTCGAGAAGGCCATCGGTCCTGCCCTGGAGAACGTACGGGAGTTCGCCGCCGACGGCCTCTTCACCGCCTACAACGACGAGCCCAACTGGGCCAAGGCGCACGACATCCTCATGCCCGCCTTCGCGCTGGGCTCGATGCGCACCTACCACCCGGCGATGCTCAAGGTCGCCCGCCGGCTGATGGCGAGCTGGGACCGCCGGGTCGAGGACGGCGCGCCGGTGGACGTGCCGGACGACATGACCCGGATGACGCTGGACACCATCGGACTCGCCGGATTCGGCTTCGACTTCGAGTCCTTCGGGCGCGAGCAGCCGCACCCCTTCGTGGACGCGATGGTGCGCTGCCTGGAGTGGAGCATGACGCGGCTGGCCCGTAAGCCGGGCGTGGACTACACCGAGAAGGACGAGGCGTTCCGGGCCGACGCCGACTACCTCGCGTCGGTGGTGGACGAGGTCATCAGCGCGCGTACCGCCTCCGGTGACACTTCCGCCGACGACCTGCTGGGCCTGATGCTGGGCGCGCCGCACCCGGAGGACGGCACGACGCTGGACCCGGCCAACATCCGCAACCAGGTCATCACCTTCCTGATCGCCGGTCACGAGACCACCTCCGGTGCGCTCTCGTTCGCCCTGTACCACCTGCTCAAGGACCCCGTCGCGCTGCGGCTGGCGCGCCGCGAGGCCGACGAGCTGTTCGGCGACGCGGCGGACCCGGACCCGTCGTTCGAGGACATCGGCAAGCTGGCCTTCACCCGGCAGGTGCTCAACGAGGCGCTGCGGCTGTGGCCCACCGCTGCCGCGTTCAGCCGCCGCGCGAAGACGGACACGGTGCTCGGCGGCCGGTACCCCGTCAAGGCGGGGGAGATCTTCACCGTCCTCACCCCGATGCTGCACCGCGACCCGGTGTGGGGCGACAACCCCGAGCTGTTCGACCCCGCACGGTTCGCGCCCGAGGCGGAAGCGGCCCGCTCCCCGCACGCGTACAAGCCCTTCGGGACCGGCGAACGCGCCTGCATCGGGCGGCAGTTCGCGCTGCACGAGGCGACCATGCTGCTGGCCCTGCTGGTGCACCGGTACCGCTTCGAGGACCACGGCGACTACGCGCTGACCATCAAGGAGACGCTGACGCTGAAGCCGGACGGCTTCACCGTGCGGCTCGCCGGGCGCACCGCCGCCGACCGCGCCGCCGACCGGGCGGCGCTCGCCGTGCTCCCCGGCACCGGTACCGCGGACGAGGGGCCCGCTGCCGACGACGGGCTGCCCACCCGCGTCCACCAGGACACCGGCCTGCTGCTCCTGCACGGCACCAACTACGGCACCTGCAAGGACTTCGCCGAGCGGCTGGCCGACGAGGCCACGTCCCTCGGCTGCGCCACCGAGGTCGCGCCGCTGGACACGTATGCCGGCGGGCTGCCCACGGACCGCCCCGTGGTGGTCGTGGCGGCGTCCTACAACGGCCGCCCGACGGACGACGCAGCCGCCTTCGTGGCGTGGCTGGAGGACGCCCCCGAAGGCGCCGCCGAAGGGGTCCCGTACGCCGTCCTCGGCGTCGGCGACCGCAACTGGGCCGCCACCTACCAGCGCGTGCCCACCCTCCTCGACGACCGGCTGGCCGCGCTCGGCGGCGACCGGCTGCTGCCGCGCGCCGAGGCCGACGCCTCCGGCGACATGGCGGGCACGGTCAAGGACTTCACCACCGCGCTCCGCACCGAACTGCTGACCCGCTACGGCGACCCGGAGAGCATCGGCAGCACCACGGCGCCCGAAGAGGCCGCGTGCACCGTCACCGAGATCACCGGCGGCCCCCTGGACGCGCTCGCGGCCCGGCACGGTCTCACCCCGATGACCGTCACCGAGGCGTACGACCTCACCGCTGAGGGCTACCCGCGAAAGAAGCGGTTCCTGCGGCTCGCCCTCCCCGAGGGCGTCACCTACCGCACCGCCGACCACCTGAGTGTGCTGCCCGAGAACACCCCGGAGCGGGTCGCCCGCGCCGCGCGGGCGCTCGGCGTGGACCCGGCGGCCGTGCTCAGCATCCGCCAGCCGGGCGCGGGACGGAACGCACTGCCCGTCGACCGCCCGCTGACCGTGCGCGAACTCCTCACGCACCACCTGGAGCTGAACGCCCGGCCGACCCCGGAGCAGCGCGCCCTGCTGGCCGCGCACAACCCCTGCCCGCCCGAGCGGGCGGCGCTCGAAGCGCCCGCCGGGGACGACACCCGTACGATGCTGGAGCTGATCGAGGCGTACCCGGCCCTGCGCGGCGCGCTGCCCTGGCCGGTGGTGCTGGACCTGCTGCCGCCGATGCGCACCCGGCACTACTCCGTCTCGTCCTCCCCGGCCGCCGACGGCCGCCATGCCGACCTGATGGTCTCGCTGCTGCCCGGCGGCACCGGTTCGAGCCATCTGCACACCCTGAAGGCGGGCGACACGGTGCTCGCCCGAGTGCAGCCGTGCCGGGACGCCTTCCGCATCGATCCGGCCGATTCCACGCCGGTGATCATGGTGGCGGCCGGTACCGGCCTGGCGCCCTTCCGCGGCGCCGTCGCCGACCGCACGGCGGCCACCGGGCCGCTCGCCCCGGCACTGCTCTTCTTCGGCTGCGACGCGCCCGACGCGGACTTCCTGCACGCCGAGGAGCTGCGTGCCGCCGAGGCGGCCGGCGTCGTCGGGGTGCGCCCCGCCTTCAGCGAACGGCCCGAGGACGGCCGCCGGTTCGTCCAGCACCGCATCGCCGCGGACGGCGAAGAGGTCTGGCGGCTGCTGGAGTCGGGCGCCCGGGTGTACGTCTGCGGCGACGGCAGCCGTATGGCACCGGGCGTACGCGAGGCCTTCCGCGAGCTGTACGTGCGGCACGGCGGCGGCACCCCGGAGGACGCCGAGGCCTGGCTCACCGGGCTGACCACCGAGGGCCGTTACATCGAGGACGTGTACGCGGCGGGCTGATCCCCGGGGGCGCGCGGGGGCTGGCGGGACGGCGGGGAGCGGCACGGGTACGACGGGAAGTACGGCCCACGCCTACGACATGCCGGTTCCCGCTCTGGCCCCGGCGCGCCCGGCGCGCCAAGGTGGACCCGTGCGACGGGTGCGGCTCCCTCGGACACAGGCGCCGAGGGGGCCGCGCCCGCTGCCGGGGCGTACGACTTGCGCCCCTGAGACCGGCCGTCCGACCTTGGAGCGTCATGACCCACGCCCTGATCATCGGTGGTGGCATCGCGGGAGCGGTGACCGCGATGGCCCTGCAGAAAGCCGGCATCGAATCGGAGGTCTTCGAGGCGTACGCGAGCGGCGCCGACGACGTCGGGGCCTTCCTCGTCGTCTTCGAGAACGGCCTGGCGGCGCTGCGCGTCATCGACGCCCACGGGCCCGTGATCGAGAACTCCTTCCCCGCCGGCCGGGTGGAGTTCCTGAGCAACACGGGGAAGCGGCTGGGCGAACGGCCGATGGGCACGACCGAGCGCCAGGACACCGGGGCCGAGGGCACAACGCCGGACGGCCAGGGCCCCCGTACGCTGCGCCGCGCCACGCTCTACCGGGTCCTGCACGACGAGGCGACCCGGCGCGGCATCACCGTCCAGCACGGGAAGCGGCTGGTGGCCGCCGAGACGGTGGAGAACGGCCGGATCGTCGCCACCTTCTCCGACGGCACCCGCGCCGAGGGCGACCTGCTCATCGGCGCCGACGGCATCCACTCCGTGACCCGCAAGCTCATCGACCCGGCCGCGGCGCGGCCCCGGTACACCGGCCGGCACACCGTCTGCGGCTACACCCGCGACGCGAAGAACGCGCCCGACCCCGGCACGTACAGCATGTTCTTCGGCAAGAAGGCGTTCTTCGGCTGCACCCGCGCGCCGGACGGCGAGACCTGGTGGTTCGCCAGCGCACCGGGCCCCGAACTCTCCCGCGAGGACCTGGCCGCGTCCACCCCCGACCACTGGCGGCACCGGCTCGCCGGGCTGTTCGACGAGGACAACACCCCGGCCGCCGAGATCATCCGGTCCACCGGCGAGACCATCATCGGCTCCAACGCCTACGACATAGCCGGCGCCCCGCGCTGGTGGACCGACACCATGGTGATCATCGGGGATGCCGCGCACGCCGCCGCGCCGAACGTGGCGCAGGGCGCCTCCATGGCCGTCGAGGACGCCATCGTGCTGGCCAAGTCCCTGCGTGACCAGGCCGGCAACCGGCGCGCCTTCCGGGCGTACGAGGAACTCCGCCGTGCGCGCGTGGAGAAGGTCGTCGCGGCCGGCGCCGACATGGTCCGCCGTTCGGCGGTGGGCCCCGTACGCCGCGTCGTCCGTGACACCGTGCTCCCGCACCGTGCCCGGCGCAGTGAGGCGGGCGCGGCCGACTGGCTCAGGTCGTACCGGATCGAGTGGTGAGCGGGGCCCCGCTCGCACGGTGCGGCGGGCGGGGCCCTGACGGTACGTCAGCTGAAGTCGAGCACCGGCCGCCCGCGGACGCCGCCGGCCTCCAGCAGGCGGTGGGCGTCGGGTGCCCGCTCCGCGGGGAAGACCTCAGCGACCCGCAGCGTGAGGACACCCTCCTCGGCCTGGCGGCGCAGCCGGTCCAGGCGCTCGGTGTCCGTGGCGTGGTCCGAGACCAGCACCGGCCGTACGTCGATGCCCCGCTCCGAGCCGCCCGACCAGCCGCGGAACACCGTGAGCCGGCCCCCGTCGGCGAGCGCCCCGAACAGCTTCTCGCCCTGGAGCGAGCCGTCCACGAAGCCCGGGACGCCCTGCGGAACCAGCTTCCGGATGTGCTCCGCCACGTCGTCGCCGCGCGCCACGACCTCGTCGGCGCCGAGCTCGCGCACCAGCGCCTCGTCGGCCGGCTTGGCATCGGCGACGACCCGCAGTCCGTCGGCCTTCGCCAGCTGCACCGCGTACCCGCCGAGGGCACCGGCCGCACCGGTGACGGCGAGCGTGTCGCCGGGCGAGAGGGCCAGCTCGTCGAGGGCGAGCCGGGCCGTCAGGGCGTTCATCAGCAGCGTGGCGGCCGCGGGGAAGCCGGCACCCTCCGGCGCCGGCACCACCGACGCCGCCGGCACCACGATCAGGTCGGCGTACGCGCCGCCGCGCGGTCCGGTGGGCACGACCACCGCGACCACCCGCTGCCCGACGGCGAGCCGGTCACCGGTGTCCGGACCGAGCTGGTCGACCACACCGGCCGCGTCCATGCCCGGGATGTAGGGCGGCTCGCGGTCGGTGAGCCGCTGTGCGTGGGCGCCGGACCGCAGCAGCGTGTCCGTGGGGTTCACCGCCGCGGCGTGCACCCTGATGCGTACCTCGCCGGGCCCGGCCTGCGGCTCCGGCAGGTCCAGGACCCGCAGCGCGTCGGGCCCGCCGTATTCTTCCACTCCGATTGCTCGCATACCGGGGGCAACCGGGGCGCCGGTGCGGCTATTCCGCGGCTGCCTCAGGTGCCGGTGGCTTTCCGCCCGCCGCCCGGGGAGCTGGACTGCACGAACAGCAGGGCCAGGCCCGCGAGCAGGACGTTGCGGGTGGCGGCATCCAGCCCGTTCCAGTCCTCGGACTGCCACATCGCGAACCACTCGCCGCCGATGGCGAGGAAGCCGGCGCCGAAGAGCAGCAGGACCATCAGCAGCCCGAGAGTGCTGAGCCGACGGGCCTGCTCGCGGCGCATCGCCCACAGCACGGTGGCCACGACCAGTACGGCGGCGGCCGCGGTCTCCCAGACGATGATCGCGATATAGGCGGCGTCCTGGAGCGGACGCGAGGTGATGGCCCGCCACATGAGGTCGGGGTCCTTGAAGGTCGTGTCCATCGCCAGGACGTGCTGGACGAACGCCTGGTTGGTGCCGAAGTCGGTGATGTTACCGAAGGCGACGAGCGCCATGTACAGCGCGACCGTGCCCGTGAGGATGCCGGCGGCGAGGGTGGGCGCCGCCGCTGCTCTTCTGCCGGCCATGGCGTCATGGTAAAGGCCCTCAGGCCGCCTGGGAACGGGGCGTCGGTGAGGTCGCACGCGTCCCACGCGTATCCCAAGTCCCGTACGCTGCCGCCTGATCGACTGACCAACGAGGAAGCAGGGACACATGGGCGCACATCGGCGTACGGGGACGATGGTGGCGGGTGTGGCAGGAGCGGCACTGGTGGCGGCGGTGGTCGCCTGGCCGGCCGGCGCCGGCACCGCGGCAGCCGCCGGCACGACGTACGACACGACCACGACGGTGGGCGTGCACAACGCGTACGAGAAGGACAAGTACCCCTACTTCGCGGACGCGCTCGACTCCGGCGCCGGCCTGCTGGAGCTGGACGTGTGGACCAACGGGCTGGGGAAGTCCTGGCGGGTCTCGCACGGCAACCCGCTCGGCAACGACAACAACTGCGAGAACGCCGCCACACCTGCGGAGCTGCGCACCAAGTCCCGCAACCAGGACCTCGGCGGCTGCCTCGCCGACCTGCGGGCCTGGCACGACGCCCATCCCGGCCACCGCCCCGTCCTGCTCAAGATGGAGCTGAAGGACGGCTTCAACGACAAGGGCGGCCGCGGCCCGGACGAGTTCGACGCGCTGGTGCGCGGCAAGCTGGGGGACGCGGTCTTCGGGCCCGGCGACCTCATCGGCGACCACGCGACGCTGGACGAGGCGGTGCGGGCCGACGGCTGGCCGGAGCGGTCGGCGCTCGCGGGCAAGTTCCTGATCGAGCTGATACCGGGCACGGTCGAGGAGGGAAATCCGGCCGACAAGCTGTGGACCGACCGCGAGTACGCCACCCATCTGCGCACCCTCGCCGGCCAGGGACAACTGGCCACGTCCACCGCCTTCCCCGCCGTGCACGGTGCCGAGTCCGGCGACCCCCGCTCCCGCTACACCGACCCCGCGCTGCGCCCCTGGTTCGTGGTCTTCGACGGGGACGCCACCGCGTACACCGGCGGCATCGACACCGCCTGGTACGACACCCGCCACTACCTCGTGGTCATGACGGACGCGCACAAGGTGGCCCCGGCGATCGACGGTACGAAGCCGACCGCGCAGGAGGCCAGGGACCGGGTGGCGCTGCTGGCCAAGGCGCACGCCAGCGTCCTCACCGCCGACTGGTACCCGCTGCCGGACGTGCTCGGCACGGTGGCGCCGCGCGGCTGAAGACGCGGCCGAAGACGCGGCTGAGGAACGGCTGAGAAGCGGCGTGACGGGCGGGGGCTTGTTGTACAGGTTTCAAGCACTGTGTATGGTCGAAGCGTGGCTTGAACTTTCAAGTATTTCGCCGACCCCACAGGGAGAGCCCGTATGACGTCCCCCGCCACGACCGTCGCCCGTACCGGCGCGGCCGCGTCCTCGCCCGCCCACGACCTGGGCCTGCTGGTGCTGCGGCTCGCCGTCGGCCTCACCATGGCGGCGCACGGCTCGCAGAAGCTCTTCGGCTGGTTCGACGGGCCCGGCCTCGACGGCACGGGCCAGTTCTTCACCGTGAGCGGCTACCCCGCCGGCAAGGCCATGGCCGTGATCGCCGGGCTCACCGAGACCTTCGGCGGTCTCGGCCTCGCCCTCGGCCTGCTCACCCCGCTCGCCGGCGCCGCCGTCCTCGGCACCATGGTCAACGCGCTCGCCGTGAAGTGGGGCGGCGGCTTCTTCGCGCCCAAGGGCATCGAGTACGAGCTGCTGCTCACCGTGGCCGCCGCCGCGCTCACCCTCACCGGGCCCGGCCGCTGGGCCGTCGACCGGCTGCTGCCCGGCCTGCGCCGCGAGCGCGCCGCCTACGGCTTCGCCGCTGTCGCCCTCGGCCTGATCGTGGCCTTCGTCGTCCTGCTGCTGCGCAAGTGACCCCGTAAGGAGGTCCCCATGTCCGTACGCCGCCTGAACCATGCGGTCCTCTACGTACGCGAGCTGTCGCGCTCCGTCGCGTTCTACACCGACGCCCTCGGCTTCACCGTGGACACCGAGATCCCCGGGCGGGCCGCCTTCCTGCGGGCCGACGGCACCCGGAACGACCACGACCTCGGCCTCTTCGCGCTCGGCGACCAGGCCCCGGGCCCCGAGCACGGCCGGGCGGGCCTGTACCACCTCGCCTGGGAGGTCGGCACCCTCGGTGAACTGGCGGAGACCGCCGGACGGCTGCGGGCCGCCGGCGCGCTCGTCGGCGCCAGCGACCACCTCGTCTCCAAGTCCCTGTACGCCAAGGACCCGGACGGCATCGAGTTCGAGGTGATGTGGCGGGTGCCGCGCGAGGACTGGCCGGGCCCCGAGGAGGGCGGCGCGCAGGTCCGCCCGCTCGACCTGGAGGACGCGCTGCGCCGCTGGGGCCCCGACCTGGCGACCGGGGCCGCCGCCGGCTCCGCCACCTGAGAGCCGGGTCAGCCCCGGCCCGAAGGCAGCAGGTCCTTCAGGGGCTGGATCGCGTCGGTACTGCGCAGCCACGGATCGTCGAACTCCCACACCAGGAAGAGCAGGAAGGCGATCAGGGCGGTGAACACCCCTGCCATCAGGAGTTCCCGCCCCGACCGCCTGATCTGCAGCGTGAACATCAGGCCCACCGTGACCACGGCGCCCGCGAGCAGGCCGAACCACACCACCGGCGGCATGGTCGGCCCGGCGCTGAGCCCGCGGGCCGACCGGGCGCCGTCCGCCACCGCGACCTGGTCCACCAGCGGCTGGTAGGTCTGGTTCTCGAAGTCGTCGCGCGGGTGGTAGTCGGACACGTCGGCGCGGACCTTCAGCAGCAGCGCGTCCCCGCGCGGCGTCAGCTCGCCCTCCTCGGTCATCACCGGCCACTCCTTGTCCACCACGTGCGAGACGTAGGCGTCCACGTCCGCGCGGATGCGGTCGCGCACCGGGTCCGGATACGCCCGGGCCCGCGCGCTCACCTCGTGCAGCGCCTGCGCCTCCGTACGGACCGTGTCCTCCGCCGCGCTGCGTGCCTCCCACACGCCCGCGATGGCCAGGCCCAGCACGATCGCGTAGACCACCCCGACCATCATCGTCATGTACTCCATGACGTCGGGCGTCTCGGTCGGGTCGTCCTCCTCCTCGTCGATCCGCCGCTGGTGCAGCACGGTCACGAGCAGCACGACGCCGCACGTCGCGGCCATGGCGATGCCCAGCACGAGCCAGTCCGACATGAAGACCTCCAGAGAAGAGCGATGGGGAGCGGACCCGTGGTCAGGAGCGGCTGCCGCCGGAGCCGGACGAGGAGCGGGGACGCAGGGCGGCAGCGGCGAGCACGGCCGGAGCGGTCAGCAGCAGCATGTTGGTGACCAGCGAGCGGCCGCCTTCCGGCGGCCGGCTGCTGACGGCGTACGACCGGGGCTTCATCGGCGACGGCGAGGGCTTCGGCGCCTCGGTCGTCGGCGGGGGAGCGGAGGGCGGCTTCGGCTTCGGCGGCGCGGGCTTCGGCGGCTCGGGCCGCGGAGCCGGCGGCGGCGTGGTGGCCGGCGGGGGGCGGCGCGGGCTCCGGTGGTGCGGGCTTCGGGGGCGTGGGTTTCGGGGGCGGCGGCGGGGGCTCGGGGGACGGCGGCGTCGGTGTGGGTGGCCGGGGCGTCGGTGACGTACAGGGCCAGGGCCAGTCGTCGGGCAGCCCCGGCACGCCGGTCGGGGCCGTCACCGGCGGCTTCGTCCCCGCGTAGGAACAGTTGTCACCGTGTGCGGCCGCCGCCGGCGCCCAGCCCACCCCTGCCACGAACGCGGCGGCAGCCAGGGTCAGTCCCGCGCGAATCGATCTGTACACGCCAGGAGGCTGCGCAGCCCCGCCGCCCATCAAGCGTCCCGGACGGGTGATTCCCCTGATAGTGCGGATTACCGTACGGTCGGGTGTACAAAAACGGCCGACTGCCTTACGGGGCGGGCGGATTCATCCCCGTACGGCCAGGTTCGCCCGCGGGTGGCCGGTGTTACCTCCGTACCGCGAGGGACAGTGCGAAGCGGTCCGTGCCGTCCGTCCACCACTCGCGCAACTCCAGCCCCGCGGCGTCCAGTTCCGTGCGGACGCCCTCCTTGCGGAACTTCGCCGAGACCTCCGTGCGCACCTCCTCGCCCTCGTCGAAGTGGACCGCGAGGTCCAGCGCCGGGATCTTCACGGTCTGCTCCTTCAGGGAGCGCAGCCGCATCTCGATCCACTCGCGCTCGGCGTCCCACACCGCGTGGTGCGCGAACTGCGCCGGGTCGAAGTCGGCGGCCAGTTCGCGGTTGACGACGGCGAGGACGTTCTTGTTGAACTCGGCGGTGACGCCCTGGCTGTCGTCGTACGCGGCCAGCAGCGTCGCCTCGTCCTTGACCAGGTCCGTGCCGAGCAGCAGCGCGTCCCCCGGCTCCAGCAGGTCGTGCACGGAGCGCAGGAAGCCGGCCCGCTCGGCGGGGAGCAGGTTGCCGATCGTGCCGCCGAGGAAGGCCAGCAGCCGGGGGCCGGGCGCGTCGGGCAGCTCCAGGCCGTGCTGGAAGTCGGCCACGAGGGCGTGCACGGTCAGCCCGGGGCGCTCGGCGAGGAGTGCCTCGCCCGCGGCGGCCAGCGCGCTCTCGCTCACGTCGACGGGCACGTACGTGTGCAGGCCGGTGAGCGCGTCCAGCAGGTGCCGGGTCTTCTCGGAGGACCCCGAGCCCAGCTCGATCAGGGTCCGGGCGCCGGTGGCGGTGGCGATCCGCCCCGCGCGGGCCACCAGGATCTCCCGCTCGGCGCGCGTCGGGTAGTACTCGGGCAGTGCGGTGATGTCCTCGAAGAGGGCGCTGCCCCGGGCGTCGTAGAACCACTTGGGCGGCAGCGTCTTCGGGCTGCCGGTGAGGCCATGGGCGACATCGGTACGGAGAGCGGCGGCGGTGGCGTCCAGGGGCAGCGTGCGGGTGACGGCGAGGGGACTCACGCGGTGGGCTCCTTGAGCGGGGTGAGCAGGACATCCGTGGCGGTGGCGGTCAGCAGGGTGCGGTCGGGGACCTCGGTCCAGTCGTCTTCGTCGTCGGAGGGTTCGGAGGCGATCAGCATGCCGGGCGCCGGCCCCGGAACGCGGCGGTGGAAGAGCGTGTCGCCCCAGGTGGTGGCGGCGATCGTGGCGCCGTCGGTGAGCAGCAGGTTCAGCCGGGACCCGGGGGCCGCCCCGGCCACCTCCCGCACCGTCTCCGACAGCGCCTCGGAGACGTCGGCACCCTGCTCCAGACGGTGCTTCACCAGCGCCCAGAGAAGCGCCGCGTCGCAGCGCGCCTCGAGGCCGAGCAGCGCTTCGGAGGGCAGCGTGGCGGCCAGGGGGCCGAGCGAGCCCGGCCAGCCGCTGACCGCGCCGTTGTGGCTGAACAGCCAGGGGCCGCCGGCGAAGGGCGCGGCGGCGGCCTCACCGTCCGGGCAGGCGAGCGTGGCGTCCCGTACGGCGGCCAGGACGGCGCCGCTGCGTACGACCCGGGCGAGGTCGGGCAGGCAGGCGTCCGCCCAGATCGGCCCGGCGCGGCGGTAGCGGGCCGGCACGGGGTCGCCAGGGGCGTACCAGCCGACTCCGAAGCCGTCCGCGTTGACGGTGCCGTACTTCTGGCGGCGGGGCGCCCAGGACTGCCGGTACAGGCTGTGCTCGGGCGCGGTGAGCAGGTCGCCGAGGGACACCTCGGGGCCGAGGTAGGCGAGGTGGCGGCACATCAGCTCCACCCTGCCCGGTTGCGGCGCGCGGCCGGGGCGCTCACGGGGCGCTCCGGGGCCGGGGACCTCACGCCTCCTCCGGAGTCGCGTCGCGGGCGGTGCGGAAGCCGGCGAAGATCTGCCGGCGGACGGGCAGGTCCCAGTTGCGGAACGTGCCGCGGCAGGCCACCGGGTCCACCGCGAACGAGCCGCCGCGCAGCACCTTGTAGGGGCCGCCGAAGAACACCTCGGAGTACTCCGCGTACGGGAACGCCTGGAAGCCCGGGTACGGCAGGAAGTCCCCCGAGGTCCACTCCCACACGTCCCCGATGAGCTGCCGGACGCCCAGCGGCGACTCGCCTTCGGGGTAGCTGCCCACGGGCGCGGGCCGCAGGTGGCGCTGGCCCAGGTTGGCGTGCTCGGGGCGGGGGTCCTCGTCGCCCCACGGGTAGCGGCGGCTGCGCCCGGTGCGCGGGTTCCAGCGGGCGGCCTTCTCCCACTCGGCCTCCGAGGGCAGCCGGCGCCCGGCCCAGCGGGCGTACGCGTCGGCCTCGTACCAGCTCACATGCAGAACCGGTTCTTCAGGAGCGATCGGCTGGGTCACGCCGAACGAGCGGCGCAGCCACTCGCCGCCCTCGTGGCGCCAGAACAACGGCGCCTCGAGGTTGTTCTCCCGCACCATCCGCCAGCCCTCGGGCGCCCACCAGCGCTGCTCCCGGTAGCCGCCGTCCTCGACGAACCGGAGGTACGCGGCGTTGCTCACCGGCACCGTGTCGATGTGGAAGGCGGGCAGCAGCCGGTGGTGCGCGGGGCGTTCGTTGTCCAGCGCCCACGGCTCACTGGAGGTGCCCATCGTGAAATGCCCCGCCGGCACCAGCACCTCGGGACCCACCACGCCGCGCGCGGTGTCCGGCGGCGGCGGAGCGGACAGCGCGGCGGGGCCCCGCCGCAGCTGGTGGGTGATGAGCATCGTCTCGTCGTGCTGCTGCTCGTGCTGCGCGACCATGCCGAACGCGAACGCCTGCTCCACCAGCCGGTCGCCGCGCAGCGGGGTCTTCTCCAGGACGTCCAGCACCCGGCCGCGCACCTCGGCCACGTAGCTGTGCGCCTCGGCGGGGGCCAGCAGCGGCAGGGAGGGCCGCTCGGCCCGGGGGTGCTCGAAGGCGTCGTAGACCGAGTCGATCTCCGGGCGCAGCGCTTCGAGGCCGCCCACCGCCCGCATCAGCCACTGCTCCTCCTGGTTGCCTATGTGGGCGAGGTCCCACACCAGGGGCGACATCAGTGGTGAGTGCTGGGCGGTCAGGTCGGGCTCGTCGACGCAGGTGGTCAGCGTGTGCGTACGGGCGCGCGCGGCGAGCAGCGCCGTCGCCGCGCGGTCCCGGAGCGTTTCGGGATCGTGGATCACTGGCTGTCCTTCCCTGGGATGCGCTCGGCGGTGCGGGCGTACTCCGCGGCGAGCGCCGCTTCCTGCGCGTCGGCGGCGAGCCGGGCCGCCGCGCTCTCCGTGGGTTCCGTGGCGTACTCGGGTGCCGCGTACGCGGCGTCCAGGAGGTCGTCGGCCGGGCAGCGGCCGTGCGCCACGTAGCGCTCGGTGAACTCCTCGACGGCGGCGAGCACGTCGGGCCCGGCCCCGAGCCGGGGCAGTGCCTCACGGGCCGCGGCGAAACACGCCGTCGCGGCGGCGGCCAGCTCCGGGTCGGTCAGCGCGTGCCGCGCCGCGCGCCGCCACAGGGGGTTGCGCGGTGCGGGGCGCTCGCCGGCGGTCTCGGCGAGCGGCTTGACCGCGCGGTACGCGGTCTCGGCGGCCTCGGGGTCGTCGAACAGGGCCGCCGTCACGGCGAGCGGCACGATCCAGCCGTCGCCCGGCTGTGCGTCGATCATGCGCAGTTCGAGATGGCCGCGCGGCCGGACCGGCGGAAAGAGCGTGGTGACGTGGTAGTCGAAGTCCTCCTGGGTGGGGGGCCTGGGGATTCCGGTACGCACCCAGTCGCGGAAGGTCAGGCCCTCGGGCGCGTCCCAGGGGCCGTCCGGGCTGCGCACGCACATCACGGGCGCGTCGAGGACGTACGCGGTCCAGGCCGCGCGCGGCTCGGGCGCGTCGGCGGGGGCGAGGGTGCGGGCCGGGTCGAGCTGCGTCCAGACGGCCTGACGGGTCGAGCGGTAGCCCGTCGGGCACCCCTCGCTGGTGGGGGAGTTGGCGAAGGCCGCGGTGAGCACGGCGCCCAGGAGATGGGCCAGCCGCCAGCGCCGGCCGTGGCCGAGCGGGCCGGGCTCCTCGTACCCGGCGTCCAGGCAGACCTGTACGGAGGCGGTGCCGCACATCATGGACCGCCCGGCCTGCCCCCAGCGGTCGAAGTAGGCCTCCATGGCGTCGTAGCGCGGCTCGTCGAGAATGCGGTGCGGCGGGTGCCAGGGGTTGTGACCGTGGCCCGCCAGGCTCAGGCCCATGGCGCGCAGCGCCGTGCGTACCAGGGCCAGGTCCGCCGAGACGGTGGTGACGCAGTCGGTGAGTGAGGTGGCGGGGAGCGAGCTGAGCTCCAGCTGCCCGCCCGGCTCGAAGGTGAGCGCCGACCGCAGGGGGAGGGCGCGCAGTGCGGTCATCGCGGTGCGGACGTGCTCGCGGGGGAGGGGACATCGGGGGTTGCGCGCGTCGTGGACGAGATACTCGATCTCGACCCCGATGCGCCGCGGCGGCCCGGTCTTGAAACATATGCCGTGCAGGTGGGCTGCCAGCTCCTCTTCCGTGACAGCGCGCTGGGCGGACATGGACCTCACTCCCTCCGTGGCCGGACGCCGGACGCAGGCCTCCCACCTAAGCGGGTGCGAGCGGCGCACTCAAGGGCGCATCAGCGCCCCGGGGAGCACGAGCCGCGCACGGCCCGCCCGCGGCCGCGCCGGTGTACGACGGCGCGCCCGCACGGGGAGTCTCTCACTGCCGGTACCCCGCCAGGAAGCGTCCGATGCGGCTGATGGCGGCGTCGAGGTCGTCGGCGTGCGGGAGTGTCAGGATACGGAAGTGGTCCGGGCGCGGCCAGTTGAAGCCGGTGCCCTGGACGACCTGGATCTTCTCCCGGAGCAGCAGGTCGAGGACGAACTTCTCGTCGTCGTGGATCTTGTGCACGGCCGGGTCCAGGCGCGGGAAGGCGTAGATCGCGCCCTTCGGCTTCACGCACGACACGCCCGGGATCTCGTTCAGCCGCTCCCAGGCCCGGTCGCGCTGCTCCCGGAGCCGGCCGCCGGGCAGCACCAGCTCGTTGATCGACTGGCGGCCGCCGAGCGCCGCCTGGATGGCGTACTGCGCAGGGGCGTTCGGGCACAGCCGCATGGAGGCCAGCGTGCCCAGCCCCTCCAGGTAGTCGGCGGCGTGCTGCTTGGGCCCGGAGACCACCAGCCAGCCGGAGCGGAAGCCGGCCACGCGGTACGCCTTGGAGAGCCCGCTGAAGGTGAGGCAGACCAGATCGGGGGCGAGCACCGCGGCGTTGTGGTGCACCTCGCCGTCGTACAGGATCCGGTCGTAGATCTCGTCGGCGAAGACCATCAGGCCGTGCTGCCGGGCCAGGTCGAGCATGCCCTCCAGCAGCTCGCGCGGGTACACGGCGCCCGTCGGATTGTTGGGGTTGATGATGACCAGCGCCCGGGTCCGGTCGGTGATCTTCGCTGCCATGTCGTCCAGGTCGGGCAGCCAGTCGGCGGTCTCGTCGCACACGTAGTGCACCGCCTTGCCGCCCGCCAGTGTGGTCACCGCGGTCCACAGGGGGAAGTCCGGGGCCGGGATCAGTACTTCGTCGCCGTCGTCCAGCAGCGCCTGGACCGCCATCGAGACCAGTTCCGAGACGCCGTTGCCGAGGTAGACGTCGTCCACGTCGACGTCGGTGAGGCCGAGCGACTGGTAGTGCTGCGCGACGGCCCGGCGCGCCGGGAGGATGCCGCGGGACTCCGTGTAGCCGTGCGCGCGGGACAGGTTGCGCAGCACGTCCTGGAGGATCTCCTCGGGCGCCTCGAAGCCGAACAGCGCGGGGTTGCCGGTGTTCAGGCGCAGCACGCTGTGCCCGGCCTCCTCCAGCGCGTCGGCGTGCTCGATCACCGGCCCGCGGA
Source organism: Streptomyces sclerotialus (assembly GCF_040907265.1). Classification (NCBI taxonomy): domain Bacteria; kingdom Bacillati; phylum Actinomycetota; class Actinomycetes; order Kitasatosporales; family Streptomycetaceae; genus Streptomyces; species Streptomyces sclerotialus. The sequence continues at coordinate 7,204,086 of NZ_JBFOHP010000002.1, forward strand.
TCTCGTAGCAGACGTCGGCCATCTTGCTCGACTGCTTGAACTCCATGCGGCGGCCTCCCGGTCCCTCGCTCGCCGCGGCGCGGCGCGTCTCTGGCTCTACTTGGTTTTACCAAGCGACAACTTGGAAAGTCCAACTTCTTGTCTATGCTGGGATCATGCCGCGCCGAAGTTATGACCAGTACTGCTCCGTCGCCCGCGCCCTGGACGTCGTGGGCGACCGCTGGACCCTGCTGATCGTCCGGGAGCTGCTGGCCGGGGCCCGGCGCTACACCGACCTGCACGCCGACCTGCCGGGCGTCAGCACGGACATGCTCGCCTCCCGCCTGAAGGACATGGAGCGCGACAGCGTGGCCGTCCGCCGCAGACTCGACCCGCCCGCCGCCGCCTTCGTGTACGAACTCACCCCGCGCGGCCGGGCCCTGCTGCCCGTCCTCACCGCACTGGCCGACTGGGGCGCCCCCGAGCTCGGTGCGCCGCGGCCGACGGACGCCGTGCGCGCGCACTGGTTCGCCGTACCGCTCATGCCCCGGCTCGCCCGGCACTTCTCCGCCCGGCGGGCCGAGGACGCGCCCGTACGGGTCGTGGAGGTGCGGCTGGACGAGGGAACCTTTCACGTCACGCTGGACGCGGAGGAGGGCGTCCAGGGGCCCGGAACGGACGCGTACGGCTACACCGACGGGCCCGCTCCCGCGCCCGACGTCGTCCTGGAGCTGGACACGGCGGCCTGCGCCGAGGTGATCTACGATCGGCTGTCACTCGCCCACGGCATCGGCACCGGCCGCATCCGGGCGACGGCCTGTGGCGAACCGGCCGGCGTCGCCGCGGCGACCGCACGCACAGCGACGGGATGACACATGGGAACGGCACCCCTGGCGGTCTTCGACCTGGACAACACCCTGGCCGGCACGGCGCACCGGCAGCACTTCCTGGAGCGGCGGCCGCGCGACTGGGACGGCTTCTTCGCCGCGGCGCCGGACGATCCGCCGCTGCCCGAAGGCGTCGCGCTGGCTCTGGAGAGCGCCGCGGAGTGCGAGATCGTCTACCTGACCGGGCGGCCCGAGCGGTGCCGCGCCGCCACCCTGGACTGGCTGGCCCGGCACGGCCTCCCCGAAGGCCGCGTCTGGATGCGCCCGTCCGGTGACCGCCGTCCGGCCCGTCACACCAAGCTCGAACTGCTGCGCAAGCTCGCCAGGGGCCGCGAGGTCCGGGTGGTCGTGGACGACGACGAGCTGGTCTGCGACGCGGTCCAGAAGGCCGGCTTCCCGGTCGTGCGGGCTGGCTGGGCCACGCACTCGGCCGCCCTCGAGGACGCCCAGGAGCGTGAGGGGCGCACCTGAGAGACCCGGCGGCCCGGTCAGGCGTCGCCGGCCGGGCGGGCGCGGGTGTGCACCCGTTCGCCCTGAGGGCCGAACAGGTGCAGGAACTCCACCGGTTCCGCGCCCGCGTTCTCGAAGCCGTGCGGCGTACGGGTGTCGAACTCGGCCGCCTCGCCCGCAACCAGGACGAGGTCGTGCTCGGCCAGCGCCAGCCGCAGCCGGCCGGAGAGCACGTAGAGCCATCCGTAGCCCTCGTGCACCCGCTGCTCGGGCCGCGCCGCGCCCGGCCGCCCGGCGGGCAGGATCCGCTTGTACGCGCGCAGCCCGCCCAGGCGGCCGGTGAGCGGCACGTGGACCTCGCCGTTCCGGACGACCGGACGCGGATGGATGCGGGGGTCGCCCGTGGACGGCGCGCCGACCAGCTCGTCCAGCTGGACGCCGTACGCCTTCGCCAGTGGCAGCAGCAGTTCCAGGGTCGGCTTGCGCTGTCCGGACTCCAGGCGCGAGAGCGTGCTGAGCGATATCCCGGTGCGCTCACTCAGCGCCGTCAGGGTCGTGCCCCGCTTGCGGCGCAGCGCCCGTAGGCGCGGCCCTACGGCGGTCAGCACACTCGTGAGGTCGTCGTCCGGCATGTCGCTATTTGCCGTCCCGGCAACAATGTTTGTCAAGCGGCACGGGGCCCCGGAGCATCGGCAGTGGTAAGTGACACGCCGGCATGACGGAGGAGCGCACCGATGACCGAAACGCAGATCTCGGACGAGGAGTTCTGGGACAGCCGGTACGGCGAGAGCGAGCGGATCTGGAGCGGCGAGCCCAACGCCGCGCTGGTACGGGAGGTGTCCGGCATGACGCCGGGCCGGGCCCTGGACCTGGGCTGCGGCGAGGGCGGCGACGCGATCTGGCTCGCCCGGCAGGGCTGGCGGGTCACCGCGGTCGACGTCTCGCGCGTCGCGCTGGACCGCGCGGCCGGACACGCGGCCGACGCCGGGGTGGCGGACCGGATCGACTGGCAGCGCCACACCCTGGGCGAGACCTTCCCCGAGGGCAGCTTCGACCTGGTCTCCTCCCACTTCCTGCACACCCTCGGCGAGCTGCCGCGGGAGGAGGTCCTGCGGACCGCCGCCGGCGCGGTGGAGCCGGGCGGGACGCTCCTGGTGACCGGCCACTCCGGGCCGCCCCCGTGGGAGCCCGACGCGCACCCGGATGTCCGCCTGCCCGGCCCTGAAGAGGTGCTCGCGGACCTCCGGCTGCCCGAGGGGGAGTGGGAGGTGCTCGTCTGCGAGGAGCACGAACGTCTCCAGACCGCCCCTGACGGGCAGCCGGCCGTCCGGACCGACAACACGGTCAAGGTGCGCCGCCTGAAGGGCTGACCCCCTCTCCCCGAGCGGCTGCCCCCGTCCCGATTGCCTCCCTGACACCTGTTCCCTCAGCCATACCGACCGCTTAGTATGCCGATGGCACCGAGGCCGACCGACGTCGTGAGGGGAAGCTCAGTGAAGGCATGGCGGGTACACGCGAACGGCGAGCCACGAGAGGCGATGCGGCTGGAGGAGGTCCCGGACCCGCACCCCGGGCCGGGACAGCTGCTCCTCCGGGTGAAGGCCGCGAACGTCAACTTCCCCGACGCCCTGCTGTGCCGCGGCCAGTACCAGGTGCGCCCGCCGCTGCCCTTCACGCCCGGCGTGGAGATCTGCGGCGAGGTGCTCGCCGCCGGTGACGGCGCCGAAATCGCCGTGGGCACCCGCGTACTGGCCCAGCCGCCGCTGCCCGACGGCGGGTTCGCCGAACTGGCCGTGGCGGACGCCAGGACCGTCCTCCCGGCGCCGGACGCGCTGGACGACGCGGAGGCCGCCGCGCTGCACATCGGGTACCAGACCGGCTGGTTCGCGCTGCACCGCCGCGCACACCTCCAGGCCGGCGAGACGCTGCTGGTGCACGCGGCGGCCGGCGGCGTCGGCAGCGCCGCCGTCCAGCTCGGCCGGGCGGCGGGCGCCCGCGTCATCGGCGTCGTCGGCGGCGCCGAGAAGGCGGCGGTCGCCCGCGAACTCGGCTGCGACGTGGTCGTCGACCGGCGCACCGAGGACGTCATCAAGACCGTGAAGGAGGCCACCGGCGGCCGCGGCGCCGACGTGATCTACGACCCGGTGGGCGGCGACGCGTACGCCCAGTCGGCCAAGTGCGTGGCATTCGAAGGCCGCATCATCGTCGTCGGCTTCGCCAGCGGCACGATCCCGAGCCCCGCGCTCAACCACGCGCTGGTCAAGAACTACTCGATACTCGGCCTCCACTGGGGCCTGTACGCCACCAAGGAGCCGTCCGCCATCGGCGCCTGCCACGAGGAGCTGACCAAGCTCGCGGCCCAGGGCGTCATCAAGCCGCTCATCGGCGACCGCGTGCCACTGGAGGGCGCCGCCGACGCGGTACAGAGGGTCGCCGACGGCGTCACCACAGGGCGCCTGGTCGTCGTCCCCGGAGAGGCGGCCACCCGATGAGCATCGGCCCCGAGGAGCTGCGCCGGCGCACCGCCGAACTGCTCGCCGCGCACCCGCCCGCCACCACCGACCGCATGGACTTCCTGCGCGCCCGCTTCGACGCCGGGCTCGCCTGGGTCCACTTCCCCGAAGGGCTCGGCGGGCTGGACGCGCCCCGTGCCCTCCAGGCCGTCGTCGATGCGGAACTGACCGCCGCCGGCGCGCCCGACAACGACCCGCGCCGGATCGGCATCGGCCTGGGCATGGCGGCGCCGACCATCCTGCGCTTCGGCACCGAGGAGCAGAAGCAGCGCTTCCTCAAGCCCCTGTGGACCGGCGAGGAGGTGTGGTGCCAGCTCTTCAGCGAGCCCGGCGCAGGATCCGACCTGGCGGCCCTGGCCACCCGTGCGGTACGCGACGGCGACGGCGGCTGGACGGTGAACGGCCAGAAGGTGTGGACCTCCGGCGCGCACAAGGCCCGCTGGGCGATCCTCATCGCCCGTACGGACCCGGACGCGCCCAAGCACCGCGGCATCACGTACTTCGTCTGCGACATGACCGACCCCGGAGTGGACGTCCGGCCGCTGCGCCAGATCACCGGCGAGGCCGAGTTCAACGAGGTCTTCCTCGGCGACGTACGCATCCCGGACGCGCACCGGCTCGGCGAGGTGGGTGAGGGCTGGAAGGTCGCGCAGACCACCCTCATGAACGAGCGGGTCGCCATCGGCGGCGCCCGCATCCCCCGTGAGGGCGGCATGATCGGCGTCGCCGCCGCCGACTGGCGCGAGCGGCCCGAGCTGCGTACGCACGACCTGCACCAACGGCTGCTGCGCCTCTGGGTCGACTCCGAGGTGGCCCGCCTCACCGGCGAACGGCTGCGCCAGCAGCTGACGCAGGGCCAGCCGGGCCCCGAAGGCAGCGGCATGAAGCTCGCCTTCGCCCGGCTCGCCCAGGAGATCAGCGGCTGGGAGGTGGAGTTCCTCGGCGAGGACGGCCTCACGTACGACGACTGGACGCTGCGCCGCCCCGAAGGCGTGGACTTCACCGGGCGCGAGGCCGGTTACCGCTACCTGCGCGCCAAGGGCAACAGCATCGAGGGCGGCACCTCCGAGGTGCTCCTCAACATCGTCGCCGAACGCGTGCTCGGCCTGCCGTCCGAGCCGCGCACCGACAAGGACGTCGCGTGGAAGGACCTGCCCCGATGACCGACCAGCAGACGCTCGCCGACACCACGGCGCCCGGCGTACCCGAAGGCCCGGACCTGCTCTACTCGGAGCCCGAGGACGACCTGCGCGCCGCCGTACGGTCCCTGCTGGCCGACCGCGGCGGCCCGGCCGGGGTGCTCGCCGAGCTGGAGTCCGGGCGGACGCACGACGCGGCCCTCTGGCGCTCGCTCGCCGCGGACATCGGGGCGGCCGGGCTGCTCGTCCCCGAGAAGCTCGGCGGCCAGGGCGCCGGCCCCAGAGAGGCGGCGGTCGTCCTGGAGGAGCTGGGCCGGGCGGTGACCCCGGTGCCGTACCTGACGAGCGCCGTCCTCGCCGTCACCGCCCTGCTCGGCTGTGACACCGACGAGGAGGAGCCGGCCCGGCTGCTGGCGGCGCTGGCCCGCGGCGAGCGCATTGGCGTGCTCGCGCTGCCCCTGACGGCCGCGCCCGGCGGGCCGCTGGAGCCGACCGTACGGGCCGGGGGTGACGGTGCCCTGCTCGGCACGGTCACCTCGGTCGCCGACGCGGCCGCCGCCGACGTGCTGCTGGTACCGGTACGCGCGGCGGACGGCATCGAGCTGTACGCCGTGGACGCCGGCGCGCCGGGGCTGCACATCGAGACGGTCACCCCGCTGGACCTCACCCGCGGGCTCGCCCGCGTCACCTTCGACGGAGCGGCGGGCCGCCGGCTGGCCGGTGCCGACCGGGCCGGCGTGGCCGTACGGAAGGCGCTGCTCACCGGAGCCGGGCTGCTCGCCTCCGAACAGCTGGGCCTCGCCGAGTGGTGTCTGACCGAGATCGTGGAGTACACCAAGCAGCGCCATCAGTTCGGCCGGGCGGTCGGCTCGTTCCAGGCGCTCAAGCACCGCATGGCCGCGCTCTGGCTGGAGGTGGTGTCGGCACGGGCGGCGGCGCGTAACGCGGCGGACGCGCTGGCCACCGAGAGCCCGGACGCGCCTGTGGCGGTGGCCGTCGCCCAGGCGTACTGCGCCCCGGTCGCCGTCCGCGCCGCACAGGAATGCCTCCAGCTGCACGGCGGCATCGGCATGACCTGGGAGCATCCGCTGCACCTCTTCCTCAAGCGAGCCAAGAGCGACGAGATCGCCCTCGGCGCCCCCGGCCATCACCGTGCGGCCCTCGCCGAACTGGTGGATCTCACGGCGCCGTAGGCCCCCTGGGAGGGCCCTGTGAACCGGCTTCCGGGCCGGGCAGGGCCGCTCGGGGACGGACGCCGGCCGGCGGCTGTGGGGGCCGTCCGCCGGCGTCGCCCCGTCACCGGAGGCGGGGCGCCACCAACCCGTCGAGCAGGGCTTGGAGGCCGCTCTCGAAAAGCCCGTCGAGGTCCAGGTCGTAACCGCCGGTGCCGAAGGACTCCCGGAGCCGGCTGAACGTCGGGTACCGCCCCGAAGCGGCGATCGCCCCGAACGCGGCCTCCTGTTCCGCCAGCCACTCGTCCTGGGAGAGCCCCGTCAGGCTCTCCGCCTGGGCTTCCCGTTCGAGGTGGACGGCGAGCCCTTGGACGTGGCTGTAGAGCAGCACATTGATGTTCAGCATGGCGGTCCCGTCGAGGCCCAGGCCGTCGAGGCCGGCGAGCATCCACTCCGAGTAGGCCATCAGGTTCGGCAGGGCCAACGGGCGGGTGAGCGGCGCGAGCTGGGCCAGCCAGGGGTGGACGCGGTGCAGCGCCCAGAGGGCCCGGGCGCCCGTCTCCAGGCGCGTCCGCCGGCAGACGGGGGGCTCGGCCGGGTACGCGATCTCACCGAGCACGCTGTCCGCCATCAGCAGGACCAGGTCCTCCTTGCCGTCGACGTACCGGTAGGGGGACATCGCCGCCGTCCCGAGCCGCGCCGCGACGCCCCGCATCGACAGCGCGGCCAGTCCCTCCGCGTCGGCGATCTCGACGGCCGCGCGCACGATGCGCGCACGGGTCAGGTCGTGCTCGGGCGCCGCCGCGGTACGGGGAGCACGAGCCGGGCCCGCGGCGTCCCGGGCGGGCGCCACCACCGTGCCGACCCGCGGCCGTGCCTCCACCAGGCCCTGCTGCCGCAGGGTGGTCAGCGCCTTCGTGGCCGTGGCCAGGGCGACGCCCCACTCCCGGGCGATCCGGCGGGTGGACGGAACCCGGTCACCGGGGACCAGCTCGCCGTCCTCGATGCGCCGCCGGATCTCCGCCACGATGCGCCGGTACGGCGGGACATTTTTCTCTGCGACCATCGCGCCCCTCCCTCGGCTGTACTAGCACAGAGGCTACCAGTGGCGAGCGCTTCCGAACCCTGTCTGCCCTAGAACAGGCGCACCAGGAACCGAGACTTCAGGCAGCGAGTAGGTGCTTGGCGGACAGGCGCGTACGTCGTACATTCAGGTGCGTACGCCGTATGCGTCAATCAAGGGGGAGCCATGAAGACCGTGCTCGTCTCCGGTGCCGGGATCGCCGGCCTCGCGACCGCCTACTGGCTGCGCCGGCGCGGCCACCTGCCGACCGTGGTCGAGCGCGCCCCCGGAGTACGCCCGGGCGGTCAGGCGATCGACGTCCGGGGCGTCGCACTGGACGTTCTGGACCGGATGGACCTGCTGGCCGACGCGCGCCGGCTGCGCACTCGGATGCGCGGCATGTCGATGCTCGACGGCGCGGGCGAGGAACTGTGGCGGTCCACCGAGATGACCTACAGCAGCGGCCGGCTGGACAGCGGCGACATCGAGTTGCTGCGGGACGACCTCACCGGGCTGCTGTACGAACGGGCGTATGACGGCGTCGAGTACCTCTTCGGCGACTCCGTCGCCACTCTCCAGGAGGGGCCCGGCGGCGTGCGTGTCGGCTTCGAAGGCGGCGGCAGCCGCACCTTCGACCTCGTGGTGGGCGCGGACGGGCTGCACTCCACGGTGCGCGGGCCGGCCTTCGGTGCCGAGGCGCGGTTCCTGCGCCACCTCTCCGCATACGTGGCCGTGTTCAGTACGGACAACTTCCTCGGCCTCGAGGACTGGCAGGTGTGGCTCCAGGACGGCGGCGCCAGTTACTGCGTCTACCCGGTGCGCGGCAACAGTGAGCTGCGGGCGACGCTCGGTTTCCGGTCCGGGCCGCTCGACTGCGGCCACCGTGACACCGAGCGCCAGAAAGCGCTCCTCCAGGAGCGGCTGGGCCACCTGGGGTGGGAGACGCCGAAGCTGCTGGCGGCCATGCGGGAGGCGCCCGACTTCTACTTCGACGCCATGGCGCAGGTGCATCTGGACCGCTGGACCGCGGGCCGGGTGGCGCTCGTCGGGGACGCGGGCTACTGCGCCTCCCCGCTGTCCGGCCAGGGAACCAGCCTGGCCCTGGTGGGTGCCTATGTGCTCGCCGACGAGCTCGGCCGGGCGGGCGCCGGTCACGCCGTGGCGTTCGAGCGCTACGAGGAGCGGATGCGTCCGTTCGTCGCCCGCAATCAGGCGCTGGTCCCGGAAGGCCGCTCCGGACCCGCCGACGAGGAGGCGGTCGAGCTGGCCAAGAACGCGATCGCACTCGACGGCTGACCCGGCGGCGACCGGGCCGGCCAAATGATTTTGCGGTTGTCTCAGCTGGCATGTCGGAAAAGTGAAGTCCGGAGTAGCGTCGTACGTATGAAGGTCGCACCCGGACGACCCCGGCACCGGCCGGTACCGGCCCTGACGGCCGTGTCCGCGGCGCTGCTGCTCGCGGCGGCACCGGCCGCCGCTGACCTCCCGGCCGCCTACGGCGCACCGCCGGCCGCCGCCGGCTCCGTGGCACGGGACGACGGAGGGCTCCAGGCGGCGGCCGACGCGCTGTCCGAAGGGCCGGTGTACGTCGATCCACGGGCCGAGGGACGGCTGCCGGCCGGGCAGGCCGAAGCACTGGCGAGCGGTATCGAGCAGGCCGGCAAGCCGGTCTTCGTCGCCGTGCTGCCCGCGACCGCCGACTACCCGCCCGCCACGCTCTTCGAGGACCTGCGGGCCCGGGTCGGCCTCAAGGGCGTGTACGCGGTGCAGCTCGGCGACCGCTTCGACGCCCGGGCCGACGGGGACGTGATGTCCCGTGAGTCGGTACGCCGCCTCGTGGGGGCCGCCCAGCGGGCGCATCCGAACGACGCGACGGCTCAGCTGAAGGACTTCGTGGCACAGGCCGAGAAGCAGGCCGGAATGGGCACACCGGGGTCGTGGCAGGGCTCGGGCGGCGCCGGGGTCAGCAGCGGTGCGCTGGTCGGGCTCGGGGCGCTCGTGGTCCTCGGGGCCGGCGGCGCCTACACCGTCCACCGGCGTGCCAAGCGCCGTCGTGAGGCCGAGGAGAAGGCCGCGCTGGACTCGCTGCGAGTGGTGGTCGACGAGGACATCACCGCGTACGGCGAGGAGCTGGACCGGCTGGACTTCCGGCCCGGTGAGCCGGGCGCCGACGACGCGATGCGCGGGGACTACGCGCACGCCCTGGACGCGTACGAGAACGCCAAGCAGGCGATGGGGCAGGTGCGCCACCCCGAGGACGTGCGGAAGGTGACCGAGGCGCTGGAGGACGGCCGGTTCGCGCTGGCCACGCTGGCCGCCCGGCGCGAGGGCAGCCCGCTCCCGGAGCGCCGGCCGCCGTGCTTCTTCGACCCGCGGCACGGCCCGTCCGTCGCCGATGCGCGGTGGACCCCGCAAGGAGGCGCGGAGCGCACCGTCCCCGTATGCGCGGCCGATCAGGCGCGGCTGGCGGACGGCCAGGAACCGATGGCCCGCACGGTGCGCACCCCGTACGGCGAGGACCGCCCGTACTGGGACGCCGGCCCCGTCTACGCCCCCTGGGCGGGCGGCTACTACGGGATGCTCGGCGGCGGTCTGCTGCCCGGCCTCTTCCTCGGTACGCTGCTCGGCTCCTCGATGACGGGCCCGGCCGCCTACGGGTGGGGCGACGGCGCGTACCACGGGGACGGGCTCGGCGGCGGGGACTACTCCGGTGGTGACTTCGACGGTGGTGACTTCGGCGGCGGCTTCGGCGGCGGGGGCTTCGGGGGCGACGGTGGCGGCTTCGGCGGCGGCTTCGGCGACTGACCGCCGCGTCCGCAGGAAGCGGTAAGGACCACGTCTCACAGCACTCTCTTACATGCTGTTTAATTGCGACCCGTTCGCAAAAGCTTTGCGACGGCATGAGACAGCATGAGGCAAGAGGAGAGTGGTGCATGTCCGCCCGGTCCATACGAGGAGTGGCAGCAGCGGCCCTGGCGACGACGCTGGCCCTCGGCGCCGCCGCCTGCTCCACGCCGTCCGACGGCACGGGCGCCGCGGGCCCGAAGGACTCGGCCGTGGTCGGCATCGCGTACGAACCGGACAGCCTCAGCCCGCTGCTGGGCTACGGCAAGGACGGCAACTCCAAGATCTTTGACGGGCTGCTCACCCACGACGCGGACATGAAGCTCGAGCCGGCGCTCGCCGCGAAGCTCCCCGAGATCTCCGACGACGGCCGGACCTACACCTACACCCTGCGCAAGGGCGTGGAGTTCAGTGACGGCAAGCCCTTCACCGCCGACGACGTGGTCTTCACCTACCGGACCATCCTCGACGCGAAGACCAACAACGCCTCCAAGGCCGAGCTCGACGCGATCAGAAGTGTGGAGAAGAAGGACGACCACACCGTGGTCTTCCACCTCAAGTACCCGTATGCGCCGTTCGCCGAGCGCACCGTACTGCCGATCGCCCCGGAGCACATCGCGGGCAAGCAGGACGTGAACAACGGGTCCTTCACCACCCACCCGGTCGGCACCGGCCCGTACGTCCTCACCCGCTGGTCCAAGGGCGAGAAGCTCACTTTCAAGGCCAACCCGCACTACTGGGGCGGCGCGCCCGAGGTGAAGAACTTCACCATGGCGATCATCAAGGACGACGACGTGCGCGCCACCCGGCTGCGCTCCGGCGACCTCGACGGCGCCATCCTGCCGCCCAACCTCGCCGCCGCCTTCAAGTCCGCGCAGGACAAGAAGACGTACACGGCGAAGACCTTCGACTACCGCAACGTCACACTGCCCAGCGCCAACCCGGTTACCGGCGCCAAGGCCGTCCGCCGCGCCCTGGACCTCGCCGTGGACCGCGACGCCATGGTCAAGGGCATCCTGAACGGCGCGGGCAAGCCCGCCTACGGGCCCGTGCCCACCGACAGCCCCTGGTTCGCCAAGGGCACCGAGCGCCCGCACGACCTGAAGCAGGCCGAGCGCATCCTGGACGACGCGGGCTGGAAGAAGGGCCCGGACGGCATCCGCAAGAAGGGCGGGCAGCGCGCGTCCTTCACCCTCTGGTACCTCTCCGGCGACAAGCTCCGCCAGGAGCACGCCCTCGCCTTCGCCTCCGACGCCAAGAAGGCCGGCATCGAGGCCAAGGTCGAGTCCGGCACCTGGGAGGTCATCGAGCCGCGCATGAAGCACGACGCGGTGCTCGCGGGCGGCGGCAGCCCCGCCGACCCCGACTTCGACCAGTACCTGCTGCTGCACTCCTCGCTCGCGGGCGACGGCTTCAACAACATGTCGCGGTACAGGAACGAGAAGATCGACCGGGCGCTCGTCGACGCCCGCCGCACCGACGACCACGACCGCCGCAAGGCCGGGTACGACACCGTCCAGCGCGCGCTGGAGAAGGACCCCGCGTACATCTTCCTCACCCACATCGACCACCTCTACGTGGTCGACGACAAGTGGCGGGTGCCGGGGGAGAAGGGCCTGACCACCCAGGTCGAGCCGCACGACCACGGTCTGGCCTCCGGCCCCTGGTGGAACGTCGAGGACTGGCAGCCCAAGAAGTGAGCGCTCTGAAGTCCCTGCCCTGGGGGCCGATGGCGCGGATGACCGGTCGGCGGGCGCTGCTCGCCGTGCCGGTCCTCCTCGCCGTCACCTTCGGGGTGTTCGCCATCGCCGCCGCCTCGCCGTTCGACCCGGTCAAGGCGTACGCCGGGGCCGCGGGCCTGACCGCGTCCCAGGAGAACCTCGACCAGATCCGCCACAACCTCGGCGTGGACCAGCCGCTCCTCGCCCGCTGGTGGGACTGGCTGACCGGCGCCCTCACCGGGGACCTCGGCGACTCCGCTTCGCTGCGCGCCCCGGTCTCCCAGGTCATCGGCGAACGCCTCGGCTGGTCCGTACTGCTGTGCGCGCTGGCCTTCGTGGTCGCCGTCCTGCTCGGCACCGTACTGGGCGTGCTCGCCGCCCGATGGCGCGGCGGCATGTTCGACCGCACCGTGACCGGCGCCGCGTACGCACTGGAGGCGGCGCCGCCCTTCTGGCTCGGCCTGCTCGCCGTCTGGTTGTTCGCGCTCAAGCTCGGCGTGCTGCCGGCCGGCGGCCTCACCGACACGGGAAGCAGCACCGCCACCGCGGGCCAGATCGCCCGTCATGTGCTCCTGCCCGCCCTCGTGCTGGCCGTCTCGCAGCTCCCGTGGTTCGTGCTGTACGTCCGGCAGGGCGTCGGCGACGCGCTCGCCGAGGACCCGGTGCGCGGCGCACGCTCCCGGGGCCTGCGCGAGCGCACGGTCCTGCTCCAGCACGCACTGCGCAGCGGCCTGCTGCCGGTGCTCACCCTGATCGGCTCCCGGGTGCCCGAACTGATCACCGGCGCACTGCTGGTGGAGACCGTCTTCAGCTGGCCGGGCATCGCCGCGGCCACCGTCCAGGCCGCCACCAGCGTCGACTTCCCGCTGCTGGCCGCCCTGACGGTACTGGCCACGGCCGCGGTGCTGGTCGGCAACCTGCTCTCGGACCTGCTGTACGGACTCGCCGACCCGAGGGTGGCGTTCGATGGCTGAGCTCACCTGGCACCCGGCGCGGTCCGGCACCTCGAAGGACCGCGGCAACCGCACCCTGAGGGTGGGCAGCTCGGCCGTCGTCATGGCCGTGGTCCTGCTCGCCGTGCTCCTCGTACCGCCGCTCGTCCCCGTGGACGCGCAGGCCGTCGACCTCGCCGCCAAGCTGCGGCCGCCGTCGCTCGCGCACCCCTTCGGGACCGACGAGGTCGGCCGGGACCTGCTGCTGCGCTGCGTCTACGGGCTGCGCGTCTCCCTTCTGGTCGGCGTGGTCGCCGCGCTCACCGCCACGGTCATCGGCACCGCGGTCGGCGCGCTCGCCGGCGCCCTCGGCGGCTGGGCGGACCGGGCCGTGATGCGGGTCGTCGACCTCTTCTCGTCCGTGCCGCACCTGCTGATGGGCATCTTCATCGTGGCGATGTTCCGGCCCGGCGTCTGGCCGGTGATCATTTCGGTGGGGCTCACGCACTGGCTGTCCACCGCGCGCATCGTCCGGGCCGAAGTGCTGTCGCTGCGCGGCCGCCCGTTCGTGGACGCGGCGGTCTCCGGGGGCGCCTCGCGGTGGCGGGTGGCCGTACGCCACCTCCTGCCCGGCGTGCTGCCACGGGCCGGGCTCGCCGCCGTCCTGATGGTGCCGCACGCCATCTGGCACGAGTCCGCGCTGTCCTTCCTGGGGCTCGGCCTGCCCGCCCACGAGGCGAGCCTGGGCATCATGGTCAACTCGGCGCGCAGCTCCCTGCTGGCGGGCGACTGGTGGCCCACGCTCTTCCCCGGCCTGTTCATCATCGTGCCCACCCTCGCCGTCGCCGGCCTCGCGGGCGCCTGGCGGGAACGGCTCGACCCGCGCCGCCGATCGGAGCTGATGCTGTGACCACCGCAGACGCGCCACTGGGCGAGTCCGTGCTGTCCGTACGAGGGCTCTCCGTACGCTTCCGGATGCGCGGCGGCCGGCACATCGCCGCGGTCACCGACGCCTCCTTCGACCTCGCGCCCGGCGAGTGCCTGGCCCTGGTCGGCGAGAGCGGCTGCGGCAAGTCCGTCCTGGCCTCCGCGCTGCTCGGCCTGCTGCCCGGCAACGCGCGGACCGCCGGCGCCGCCGTGCTCACCGGGACGCCCGCCGACGGCTCACCGCGGCCCGGCGCCGCCGGCAGCGCACCGCTGCCCGGCATCGACCTGCTCACCGCCACCGAGCGCGAGCTCGCCCGCAGCGTGCGCGGCCGGCGGGTCGGCCTGGTCCCGCAGAGCCCGGCCGCGCACCTCACGCCCGTACGCACCGTACGGGCCCAGCTGGAGGAGACCGTCCGGGAGCTGACGGACGTCCCCCGCCACGAACTGCGCTCGGCTGCAGAGGGGGCAGCCGAGCGCGCGGCCTTCCCCGCCGACCACCTCGACCGGTACCCGCACCAGCTCTCCGGGGGCCTCGCGCAGCGCGCGGCCACCGCGCTCGCGCTGGTCGGCGAGGCGCCGCTGCTGATCGCCGACGAGCCGACCACCGGGCTGGACCGCGACCTGGTCGACCGTACGGTGGACGAGCTGCGCCGGCACGCGGACGACGGACGCGCACTGCTGATGATCACGCACGACCTCGCGGCGGCCGAACGGATCGCCGACCGGGTCGCCGTCATGTACGCGGGCCGGATCGTCGAACTGGCTGACGCGGCGGAGTTCTTCGGTACGCCGGGCCCGCGGCACCCGTATGCGCGCGGGCTGCTCGACGCCCTCCCGGAACGCGCCTTCGCCCCCATCCCCGGCCTGCCGCCCGAGCTCGGCGCGCTCCCGGACGGCTGTGCCTTCGCCGCCCGCTGCCCGCACGCCACGGCCGCCTGCGCGACCGTCCCCGAACCGGTCGACGGCGTGGCCTGCCACCACGTACCGACGGACGCGCAGGCCCACGCACAGGAGCCCGCCGATGCTTGAACTGACGGACATCACCGCCGGCTACGACCCCGCCAGGCCCGTGGTCCGCGACGTCTCCCTGCGGGTGGCCCCCGGCGAGGCGGTCGGACTGCTCGGCCCCAGCGGCTGCGGCAAGTCCACGCTCGCCAAGGTCGCGGTCCTGCTGCACCGGCCCGAGCGGGGGACCGTCGTCGTGGACGGGCAGGCGGCGCCCGGCTGGCGGCACCGCGCACCGCGCGCCCTCCGTACCGCCTTCGGTGTCGTCTTCCAGCAACCCAGGCTCGCCGCCGACCCCCGGCTGCGCCTCGAAGACCTGATCGCCGAGCCGCTGCGCGCGGCCGGCCGCCGCGGTGAGGCCGCCGAACGGCTCGCCGAGCTGGTGCAGCGGGTCGGCCTGAGCCCCGAACTCCTCGGCCGCCGCCCGCACGAGGTCAGCGACGGCCAGCTGCAACGCGCCTGCCTCGCCCGCGCCCTGGTCCTCCGCCCACGCTGGCTGATCTGCGACGAGATGACCGCGATGCTGGACGCCTCCACCACGGCCGCGCTGGTGGCGGTGGTGGAGGAGTACCGCAGGATGACCGGCGCGGGCCTGCTGGCCGTCGGTCACGACCGGGTGCTGCTGGAACGGTGGTGCGACCGTACGGTCCGCTGGGAGTCGCTGGAGCCGGCCGCCCGGTGACCCGCAGTGATCACCCGATCGGTGGACGCCTGAGAGTGGGGTGAACGGCGCGAAATACGCCAAACTGGCGCCGGTGATGGCCCCGTTCGGGCCACCGAGGGAGGTTCGCCATGGCTATTTCGATCTCAGTCGTCCTACTGCTGGTGGTGCTCGCCGTCGTCTTCATGCGCAGCGGCCAGCTGAAGGTCTCGCACGCCATCGTGTGCATGCTCCTCGGCTTCTTCCTGGCCGGCAGCAGCCTCGCCCCGGACATCAGCAACGGCCTCTCCGGCGCCGCGGACCTGGTCAGCAGCGTACAGCCCTGAGGGAGCGCCCCCGGGGCCGCCGCTCACGGGGCCCGCCGGCCGCGCTCAAGGTTGCCGTGCGAAGACTCCGATCCCGTTGGGCACCGGCCGCTCCGCGCCGCCCGAAGGGTGGTTGCGTACGGTTGCCGTGCCGCTCCCGGGGTCGCGCAGGACCAGCGTCGAGGAGCCGCCGCCGTCCAGGTTCACCGCGTCCCGCGCGCCGAGCCGCTGCATCAACCAGGCGAGTTCACCGATCGTCAGCCCGGCGTTCCCCTTCGTGCCGTCCAGCGCGAGCAGGTACAGCACATGACCGCCCCCGCCGACACCCGCCGCGGTCCGCACCGCCGACGCGACGGTGTCCAGGCCGGGGAGCGGCGCACCGTCCCGCAGCACCGGGAAGCCGCCCACCGCGAACCGTGGCGCCCCCGGCCGCTGCCCCGCCAGCCGTTCGGTCACCCGCACCCGCTCGCCCACCGACAGCTTCCGCAGCTGCTGTGCGCCCTCCTCGCGGCCGACGAGGACGGTCGT
This sequence comes from Streptomyces sclerotialus, assembly GCF_040907265.1. Lineage (NCBI taxonomy): Bacteria > Bacillati > Actinomycetota > Actinomycetes > Kitasatosporales > Streptomycetaceae > Streptomyces > Streptomyces sclerotialus. The sequence continues at coordinate 7,220,212 of NZ_JBFOHP010000002.1, forward strand.
CCCCTCGGGCACACCGCCGCGCCCCGGCGTGTCCGCGATCTTCTCGACCCGGCCCCTGCGCACCGTGACCTCGGTGGTGTCCGTGCTGCACGGGGCCGCGCGGTCGGTGTCCGTACCGCAGGTGGCGCGCACCCGGGACGTGGTGCCCCACTGCGGGGTGTAGGCGCCGATACCGCCGACCGGCAGCGCGTACAGGTTCAGCCCGCGCAGCGGCAGCCGCCCGTCCGGCGTGGTCACCGAGCCGCGCAGCGACAGCCGGTCCAGCCGGGCCCGCCGGTCGGCGCCCACCGCGATGACGTCCTCGGCCGTCGTGCCGGGCGGCAGCGCGGGCCCGAACCGCTGGCCGTCCGGCACCGCCGACTTCAGCCGCTGCCCGGCGGCGATCGCGGGCCCTACGGAGGCCCCGGTCGGCTCGACCCCGGGGTGCTGCGTCTCCGTTATGTTGAAGAAGTCCCCGTTCACGCCGGCCACCGCGCGCTGCGCGCCGGCCATCGCGGACACCGCCTTACGGGCCCCGACCGATCCCGCGTACAGCAGGTCGACCGAGACCCCCGGTCTTCTCAGGTCCACCGTCAGCAGATGCCCGTGTGCCGTGCCCCGCGGCACCGCCAACGAGAACTGCGCGTACGTCACCCCGGACGCCGCCGGGGCCGCCCGGCCCGCCCGGAGCGCGTCCCCCGAGGCGGCCGCGCTCCCGCCGCCCGCCACCCCTCCGCCGGCCAGCACGCCGGCCGTCACCAGAACCGTCAGTACTGCGCGAACACGACCGAATCGCTGCTTCACGATCACCCCTGTTGTCACGCCAACTGTTCCTCGGGCCAACGGAGTACACCGCTGACCGAAGCCGTCAGGAATCCCGGAGATGTCATGAGTCCGTACATTCCGAGAAATGCACCTGTCCGTAGTCGTTCGTACACCGGCACGGGCCCGTTCACGCGCAGAAGCGCCGTGGCGTCGGTATGCGCCGCCCTCCTGGCGGGGGCGGCGGCGCCGGCCACCGCCCGGGGGAGGGAGCCGCACGGCACGGCGGACCGTGGCCCGGCACCGCTGCGCCGGGCCCACGCCCACAACGACTACGCGCACGACCGCCCCCTGTTCGACGCGCTGGACCACGGGTTCGGCAGCGTCGAGGCCGACATCTGGCTCGTGGACGGACGACTGCTGGTCGCCCACGAGGAGTCGGAGCTGGACCCGCGGCGCACCCTGGAAGCGCTGTACCTCGATCCCCTGTGGTCGCTGGTCAGGAAGAACGGCGGCACGGTGTACCGGGGCCACCGGCTGTCCCTGCAACTCCTCGTCGACATCAAGACCGCCGGCGCACCGGCCTACCGTGAACTGGCCCGCCGCCTGCGGCCGTACGCGCCGATGCTCAGCGTCTGCGCGGCGGACCGGGTCCGCACGCGTGCCGTCACCGCCGTGATCTCGGGCGATCGGGGCGCACGCGAGCCGATGGCGGCGGAGAAGGTGCGCCGGGCCTTCTACGACGGCCGGCTGACCGACCTCGGCACGGCGGCGCCCGCCTCCTTCGTCCCGCTGGTCTCCGCGAACTGGTCCGAGCGGTTCGGCTGGCGGGGCGCGGGACCGATACCCGGGGCCGAGCGCGCCGAACTGCACCGGATCGTGGCCGCCGCCCACGGGGAGGGGCGGCGGCTGCGCTTCTGGGCCACGCCGGACGCGCCGGGCCCCGAACGCGAAGCCGTGTGGCGGGAACTGCTCGCGGCGGGCGTGGATCACCTCAACACCGATGACCTGGCCGGACTGGAGCGCTTCCTGCGCGCGGCCGGCCGGTGAGACCGGAGTCTGCGGGACCGGCTCTCAGGGGGCCGCCTTCACCAGGCTCATGTAGCGCGCCCAGTCCCAGTAGCGGCCCGGGTCCGTGTGGTCAGTCCCGGGCACCTCGACGTGCCCGATGACGTGCTGACGGTCCCTCGGTATGCCGTACCGCGTGCAGATCGCGGCGGTGAGGAGCGCGGACTGCTCGCACATCACGTCGGTGAACCACTGCGGCTGGTCCACCCAGCCCTCGTGCTCGATGCCGATGCTGCGGGTGTTGTAGCCCCAGTTGCCCGCGTGCCAGGCGACGTCGTCCTCGCGGACGAACTGGCCTATGTACCCGTCGGCCGAGCGCACGCAGTAGTGCGCGGAGACCTGCTTCTTCGGGTTCTGGAAGATCTTCACGGTGTCGGCGTACGTCTCCTGCGTGACGTGGACGATCACCCTGTCGATCCCGTACTGCGCCGGGCGGTCGGCCGCGGTGTAGTTGGCGGGGGCGGCCGGCGTCCAGTGCACGTCGGGGTAGGCGGCGCGCAGGGCGCTGCCGGAGCGCTGAGGGGCGGCGTGCGTCAGGCCGGTACCGAGGGGGATGAAGGCGGCGGCCGCGGCGGCGGCACCGGTGAGCAGCCTGCGGCGGGACGGCTGGGGGCGGTCGTACTGCATGCGATCTCCTGCCAGAGCCATGGGGGAAGGGGATGCTCGCGTACCTGTCACGGCCCGCGGGCCATGGTGTGATGTCATGAACATGCGGCTCCGCCATCATGCGGAACCGCACGCCCGTTGCCAAGGTTCTGCCCGGTCCGCCAATGGCTCGACCAATAACGGCGGGGAAGTTTCCGGGCAGAGCCTTCGCCCCTGCTCAGCGCGGTTTCGCGGCCCCGCCCGCGGTTCCGCACGGACCCGCCGCGCCCCACCGCTCCCGGCAGCCACTCGGAACCGCCGGCGGCGATGGCCGCGCGGGCCATCGCCGTCAGCTCCGTGAGGGTGACCGGTCCCTGCTGGACGCCGCACCGTCCGCAGGGACCGCGGGCCCCTCAGTGCCCGATCTCGACGTCCTCCAGGACACCCAGCGCGTCCGGCACCAGCACGGCGGCCGAGAAGTACGCGCTGACCAAGTACCGGATGACCGCCTGCTCGTTGATGCCCATGAAGCGCACCGACAGGCCCGGCTGGTACTCGTCCGGGATGCCCGTCTGGTGCAGGCCCACCACGCCCTGGTTCTCCTCGCCCAGACGCATGGCGAGGATGGAGCTGGTCTGGTCGGGGTTGATCGGGATCTTGTTGCAGGGCAGCAGCGGGATGCCGCGCCAGGCCCGTACCTCCTGGCCGCCGAACTCCACGCCCGTCGGGTAGATGCCCCGGGCGTTCCACTCCCGGCCGATGGCCGCGATGGTGCGCGGGTGCGCCAGGAGTACCTGGGTCTTCCGGCGGCGCGAGATCAGGTCGTCCAGGTCGTCCGGGGTGGGCGGGCCGGAACGGGTGTGCAGGCGCTGCTTGAGATCGGCGTTGTGCAGCAGGCCGAACTCCTTGTTGTTGATCATCTCGTGCTCTTGCCGCTCGCGCAGCGCCTCGACCGTCAGCCGCAGCTGCTGGTCCAGCTGGTTCATCGGGTCGTTGTAGAGGTCGGCGACCCGGCTGTGGATCTTCAGCACGGTCTGCGCGACGCTCAGCTCGTACTCCCGCGGCGCCAGCTCGTAGTCCACGTACGTGCCCGGCAGCTGCGGCTCGCCGACATGGCCGGACGCCACCTCGATGGCCGCCTCGCCGTGCTTGTTCTGCGCCGGGACCAGCGCGGAGCGGAACTCCTCGATGTGGCTGCGCAGCGCCTCGGACTGACCGGTCACCTCCTGGACCGCGGAACGGGGCAGCACCAGCGCGGTACCCCGGGTCACGGCCCGGACGGTGTGCTCCCACGTCCCGTCCCCGCCGAGCAGCGCCGTCGCGCCCACGTGGTCGCCGTCGGCGAGCACGCCGAGCACGGTGTCGTCGCCGTACTTGCCCTGGCCCACGCGCTCCAGCTTGCCGTGCGCGACCAGCAGGATCCGGTCCGTGGGCGTGCCGCGCTCGACGAGCACGTCCCCCGGGGCGAAGTCGCGCTGCTCGAAGCGGCCGGCCAGGGCCTCCAGTGCCGCCTGGTCGGTGAGCCCGCGCAGCGGTGCCAGCTCCCGCAGCTCGACGGGGATGACGCGGACCTCGCTGCCGGTGCTGGTGAACTCCACGCGGCCGTCGCCGAGGGTGTGGCTGAGCCGGCGGTTCACCCGGTACGTACCGCCGGAGACCTCCGTCCAGGGCAGGACGCGCAGCAGCCAGCGGGAGGAGATCCCCTGCATCTGCGGCACGGTCTTGGTGGTGGTGGCCAGATTCCGTGCCGCCGCCGTGGCGAGGCTCGACCGGGCCTGTTCGTTCGAGGAGTCGTCGAGGCCGGACGTCGGGTCGAGCGAAGTGGTCATGGAGATGCTCACCTATTCCTGTGCCAGTGTGAAACGTGCGGCCGAAGGCCCGGCCCCGCAGGGCGGGCGGTATTCGGCGGGGTACCGTCCCCCGGTGTACGCAGCCCGGCGGGCAAATTGCCGTTGCGGTGGCTTGAATCACCGCTGTAGTGGCTGGAATTATCCGTCTCAGTGGCCGATCGCCACGTCGTCGAGAATTCCGAGTGCGTCCGGGACCAGGACGGCCGCGGAGTAGTAGGCACTCACGAGGTAGTTCAGAACGGCCTTGTCGTCGACGCCCATGAAGCGGACGGACAGGCTTGGCTGATATTCATCGGGAATTCCGGTCTGGTGCAGCCCCACGACACCCTGGCGCTCCTCGCCGGTACGCATCACGAAGATCGAGCTGGTGCCGTCGCCGCTGACGGGGATCTTGCCGCAGGGGAAGATGGGCACTCCACGCCAGGACGGCAGGGAGTGGCCCATGAAGTCCACGGCCGTCGGATACAGGCCACGCTTGCTGCACTCCCGGCCGAAGGCCGCGATGGCCTTCGGGTGGGCCAGCAGGAAGGACGGCTCCTTCCATACGGTCGAGAGCAGTTCGTCCATGTCGTCGGGGGTGGGCGGGCCGCTGCGGGTGGGGATCCGCTGCCGCGGGTCGGCGTTGTGCAGCAGGCCGAACTCGCGGTTGTTGACCATCTCGTGCTCCTGCCGCTCGCGCAGCGCCTCGATGGTCAGCCGCAGCTGCTCCTCGACCTGGTTCATCGGGTCGTTGTAGAGGTCCCCGACGCGCGTGTGGGTGCGCAGCACGGTCTGCGCGACGCTCAGCTCGTACTCCCTCGGGGACAGCTCGTAGTCCACGAAGGTGCTGTCGAGGACCGGCTCGCCGTGATGGCCCGAAGCGATCCTTATGGCCGCCTCGCCGCTCTCGTTGTGCGGTGCCGGGGCGCCGGACCGCGCCGACTCCAGGTGGTCCCGCAGCCCCTCCGAACGGTCCCGGAGCTCGGCCAGCGCGCTGCCGGGCAGGGACAGGACGGTCACCCGGGTCACCGCCCGGTAGGTGAACTGCCAGGTGGCCTCGGGGTCCGTGAAGGGCCGGTCGCCGAGGTGGTCACCGCCGGCCAGCGCGCCCAGCACGGCCTCGTCGCCGTACTTGCCCGTGCCGATCCGGTCCACCCTGCCGTGCGCGACGAGCACGACACGGTCGGCCGCGGTCCCCGCCTCGGCGATCACGTCACCCGCTTCGTACTGCTGCCGCTCGAACCGCTCGGCGAGTGCGCCGAGCACCTCGCCGTCGGTGAAATCCCGCAGTGCGGGCAGCTCGCGCAGCTCGTCGGGGATGACGCGCAGCTCCCCGCCGTCCGCGGCGAATTCGATGTGCCCGTCCCCGATGGCGTAGGTCAGGCGGCGGTTGACGCGGTAGGTGCCACCGGAGACCTCCACCCAGGGCAGCAGACGCAGCAGCCACCGCGAGGTGATGTTCTGCATCTGCGGTACGGTCTTGGTGGTGGTCGCCAGATTGCGCGCGGCAGTCGTGGCCAGACTGGTCAGGTTCGAATTCTGGCTTTCGCCTCCGGTGTCGGAGAGTGTTTCTTCCGGAACCGTCACAGCTGCCCCACCCATCTCTGGAAGAAGTTGAAATCGGCCTATCCGCCGAACAGAGAAGGTAGTCGCACTGATTTTATCTACACAATCCCTCAAATGAGTGGCATGAAATAGGAATTGAGTGGATAGGCTCGCCGGAATAGCTGTGTCGTCGGCGCGCGATGACGGAACCCGGCGAAAGGTGCGCGGGCGTACAACGGCGCCCAGGAGGGGCGGCCGGCACGCCGCCCCTCCTACAGGAGCAGAGGGCTCAGGCCCCGAAGAGCGGCCCCGCGGCAGTGAGGGTTCCCGACAGCCGCTCCCACGCGACCGCGTCCCGCTCCACCGCCTCGTAGCGCTCGCCCCGGTCCGTCCCCCAGCGCCGCGCCACCGCCGCCGGGTCCTCACCCAGCAACAGCCCCGCCGCCTGCGCCGCCGCACCCAACGCCACCAGCTCGCCTTCCCGGGGTACCACCACGGGCCGGCCCGACAGCCGCCGTACGGTGTCCCGCCAGGCCTGCCCGCGCGCCCCGCCGCCGATCAGCAGCAGCGGCTCGTCCGCCGCCGTCTCGGGCCCCGCCACCAGGTCCAGCGCCCGGAGCAATGCGAACACCGCACCGTCGTACGCGGCCTGCAGCACCTGCCCGCCCGTGGTGTCGTGCCGCAGCCCGTGGAGCAGCCCCGTGGCATCGGGGAGGTTCGGCGTGCGCTCGCCGTCCAGGAACGGCAGCACCACCACCGAGCCGCCCGGCTCCACGGCCTCCCGGTCCCGGCCCAGCAGCGCCGCCGTCCGGTCCACCGCGAGCGTGCAGTTCAGGGTGCAGGCGAGCGGCAGCCAGTCGCCGCGCGCGTCCGCGAAGCCGGCGACCGTGCCCGTCGGGTCGGCGGGGCGGCGGCCGGTCACCGCGTACACCGTCCCCGAGGTGCCGAGGCTGAGCACCGGGTGCCCGGGGCGCAGCCCGAGGCCGAGCGCCGCCGCCATGTTGTCGCCCGTACCGGCCGCCACGAGTGCGCCGCGCGGCAGCGGCAACGAGTCGGGGCGTACGGTCCCGGCCGCCTCACCGGGGCGCGCCACCCGCGGCAGCATCTCCGTACGCAGCCCCACGTGGTCCAGGACGTCCGCGTCGTAGCTTCCGGTGGCGGAGGACCACCAGCCCGTCCCCGAGGCGTCCCCGCGGTCGGTGACGGCCTCGCCGGTCAGCCGCTCGGTCAGGTAGTCGTGCGGCAGCCGCACCGCTGCGGTGGCACGCGCCGCCGCCGGCTCCTCGGCGCGCAGCCACGCCCACTTGGCCACCGTGAACGACGGCCCCGGCAGGCTGCCCACCCGCTCGGCCCACGCCTCGGGTCCGCCCAGCTCCTCGACGAGACGGCGGCTCTGCGGCGCCGGCCGTACGTCGTTCCACAGCAGCGCGGGACGCACCGGACGGCCGGCCGTGTCCAGCGTGACCAGCCCGTGCTGCTGGCCCGCGACGGAGACGGCGGACACCTGCCGCGCGGCGTCCCCGCAGGCCGTCAGCGCCCGCCCGAGCGCCTCCCACCACTCCTCCGGGTCGCTCTCCTTGCCGGGCCCGGCGGTGACCGTGTGCGGCGCCTGGGCGCGCGCCGCCACCTCGCCCGACGCCGCGTCCACGACCAGCACCTTGGTGGACTGCGTGGAACTGTCCACGCCGACCACCAGCGGGCCCGCTCCCCACGCGCTCATCGCCACTCCTCCCTCGGATGCCCGGCGCACGCCGCTGCTTCATGGACCGTCCGGCGCGGCCTCATGCGAACAGCTCCCGTACGAACATGACCTCGTCCGCCTGATGGTGCGCCCCGCCGCCCTCATGGCCGTTGAACCGCCACACCCGGAGGTCCTTCGGGCCCGCGTAATGGTGGTACGCGGCGAAGCCGGTGGAAGCCGGCGTGATGGTGTCGGCGAGGCCGGTACCGAAGAGCGCGGGGGCCTCCGCGCGGGCCGCGAAGTTCAGCCCGTCGAAATGGTCCAGCGTGTCCAGCGCGGTGTCGATGTGCAGCCGTTCCCCGGCGAAGTAGGCGGCCAGTTCGGTGTACGGACCGGCCTCGGCGATCTCCACGGCGCGCCGGATGTGGGCCATGAACGGCACGCGTACCAGCGCGGCGGCGAGCCCGGGCACCAGCCCCGCCACCGCCAGCGCCTGTGCGCCGCCCTGGCTGTTGCCCTCCACGACGATGCGGTCCGGGTCCACCGCCGGGTGCTCGCGGGCCGCCTCCACGGCCCGTACGGCGTCCGTGTAGAGCCGCCGGAAGTAGCACTCGTCGGGGTCCAGGACTCCGCGCGTCATCATCCCGCCCACGGACGGGTTGGCGGAGCCCACGGGGTCGGGGGTGTCGCCGGACCGGTTCGGGCCGGTCTGGCCCCGGGGGTCCATCACGAGGGTGGCGTACCCGGCGGCCGGCCACAGCAGCCAGTCGTGCGGCAGGCTGCGCCCGCCCCCGTAGCCCAGGTACCGCACGACACACGGGAGCGGCCGCGCCGCGCCGCGCGGCACCAGGAACCAGCCGCGGATGCGGTGCCCGCCGAAACCGGAGAACTCCAGGTCGTAGGTGTCGAGCAGGGCCAGGCCCACATCGACCGGGGTGAAGCGCACATCGAGCGGGAAGGTGCGCGTCTCCTTGAGGGTGCGCTGCCAGAAGGCGTCGAAGCCGGCCGGCTCGGGCCGGTCGGGACGGTAGGTACGCAGGTCTTCGAGGGGCATGTCGACGAACACCGGCGGTCTCCTGAGGCTCGGGGAAATCCGATCACCGGACACCATGCCCCGGCGGCGGCCGGTCCGACCACGGGCGGGTGGCACGCGTCCGCGTACACCACCCGCCCGTACGGCTCACCGGTCCACGCGCTTGCCCTCCGGGCCGGTGTCGACGACCTCACCGACCTCGGCCGCCGCCGGGTCCAGTACGCGGGCCAGGAAGGTACGCGTGCGCTCGTGCTGCGGTGCGCCCACCACCCGGTCCGGCGGCCCCTGCTCGACGATCACCCCGCCGTCCATGAAGACCACCCGGTCGGCGACCTCCCGGGCGAAGCTCATCTCGTGCGTGACGACGAGCATCGTCATGCCCTCGTCGGCGAGCGACCGCATGACGGCGAGCACGTCACCCACGAGCTCCGGGTCGAGCGCGGAGGTCGGCTCGTCGAAGAGCATCAGCTCCGGGTCCATGGAGAGCGCACGGGCGATGGCCACCCGCTGCTGCTGGCCCCCGGAGAGCTGCGCCGGGTAGGAGTGCTCCTTGTCGCTCAGCCCGACGCGTGCCAGGTTGGCCCGCGCGGTCCGTTCCGCCTCGGCCTTCTCCCGGCGCAGCACCCGCCGCTGGGCGATCGTGAGGTTCTCCAGCGCGGTCAGGTGCGGGAAGAGGTTGAAGGACTGGAAGACCATCCCGATCCGGCGCCGTACCCGGTCGATGTCCACGTCCGGGTCGGTGACCTCGGTACCGGCCACCGTGACCCGCCCCGAGGTGGGCTCCTCCAGCAGGTTCACACAGCGCAGCAGCGTCGACTTCCCCGAGCCCGAGGGCCCGATGACGCACACCACCTCGCCGCGCCGCACCGTGAAGTCGATGCCCTTGAGCACTTCGAGGTCGCCGAAGGACTTGTGCAGCCCGGTGACCTCGATGGCGGTCGCGTCCCCGGCCGCCGGCGTCCCGTGTGCCTTCGCTGCGTCGGTCGTCATGCCGGTCACCTGGCCTTTGCCGTACGGGCCTCGAGCCGCCGGACCAGATGGCCGAGCGGGAGGGTGATGACGAGGTAGAGCAGGCCCGCCACCAGGATCGGGGTGAGGCTCTTGTACTGGTTGAGCGCGTCCCGGCCGAAGTTGGCCAGCTCGTACTGGCCGATCGAGAGGCCCAGCAGGTACACCAGCGAGGAGTCCTTGGTGAGCAGGATCAGCTCGTTGGTGAGCGGCGGCAGGACGATGCGGAAGGCCTGCGGGATGACGATGGAGACCATGGCCCGGCCGTGCGACATGCCGAGCGAGCGGGCCGCCTCGGTCTGCCCCTTGGGCACGGCCCGGATGCCCGCCCTGATGGTCTCCGCCATGTAGGCCGCGCCGACCAGCCCGAGGGAGAGCATCACGGTGATGTACTGGTCCAGCGCCACCTCGAAGGCGAGCGGCACACCGAAGCCCAGCGCGATGAAGACCAGAAGGGCGGGCACGCCGCGGAAGAACTCGATGTACGTGACGGCGATCCAGCGGTACGGCGGCACCGACGAGAGTCGCATCAGCGCCAGGACCAGTCCGAGCACCAGGCCGAACCCGAAGCCGAGCAGGGTGTAGATGACCGTGTTGACCAGCGCGGTGATGAGGATGTCGGGGAACAGGTCCTGGACGATGCGGACGTCGAAGAACGCCCGTTGCAACTGCTCCCAGTCGGCGACCAGCGCGACGACGACCACGACGAGGACCAGAAGGGCGTACTGCGACCCGCGGACCGCGCGGGTCCGCTGCCGTTTGGACAGGGGCATGCGTGCAGAGCTCCTCAGTGGTGGACGGCGCGGATCAGCTCTGCGGAGTGGTGCCGAACCACTTCTTGTAGATGCGGTCGTAACTGCCGTCGGACTTCGCCTTCTTCAGCGAGGCGTTGATCTGCTTCAGCAGCGCGTCGTTACCCTTGCGCACGCCGATCCCGTAGTGCTCTCCCGTGTCGAACTCGGCGGTGACCTCGGTGTCGGGGTTGGCCTTGACGTAGTCGAGCAGCACACCGTTGTCGTTGATGCCGGCGTCCACCTTGCCGGTCTTGACCGCGGTGAGCAGCAGCCCGAGGTCCTCGTACTCCACGAGGTCCACGTCGTCGCCCGCGTGCTTCTTGGCGTAGACGCCGCCGGTGGTGGCCTTCTGGTAGCCGAGCGTCTTGCCCCTGAGGTCCTCGAGCTTCTTGTAGGGCTCGCCCTTCTTCGTGATGAGCGCCTGGGTGGCGTTGAAGTACGGGTCGGAGAAGCCCATGACCTTCTTGCGCTCGGGCGTGATCGTCATGCCCGCCGCGGCCAGGTCGCACTTGCGAATGTTGAAGTCCTGGCCGGTCTCGATGCCCTCGAAGGGCGTGTTCACGATCTCCTGCTTGACCTTCATGTCCTTGGCCACGAGGTCCACGAGGTCCACGTCGAATCCGACGATCTTGTCGCCCTTCTTCACCTGGAACGGCGCGTACGGCAGGTGCGTACAGGTCTTGAGCGTCCCCTTGGACACCAGCTGCAATCCGGAACCCTGGTTCCCCTCGGACTTCGTGCTGGTGCAGCCGGCCGCCAGGGCGACGGCCGCGACGACGGCTATGACAGGCAGCGACGAGCGAGCTGACACCGGTCCTCCAGGGGGACGTGAAGATCAACAGCGGGGTATTGACACCGAGTTGGGCTGAATCCTGCCACCGGCCGTCTCCGCTGTCTCCGGCGCGAGGGTTGCGTCTGCATAACGACCTTGATCCGTACGCGCACGGAACGGCCCCGCCGCACATGGACGGGGCCGCGGTTCGCCGAGGGGTGTCAGGGGGAGACGAGGCCGGCGAGGGCGGAGACGGAGTCGGGGCCCACGCGGCAGCAGCCACCGATGAGGCGTGCGCCGCCCGCGGTCCACGCCGTCACCCGTTCCGGCGTGAAGGTCGCGTGACCGCGCCACGCACGCGCCTGCGCGTCCCACTCCTCACCGCTGTTCGGGTAGACCACGACAGGCTTGCCGGTCACCCGCGCCGCCAGCTCCACCGCCGCGTCCGCGTCCTCCGGTACGCAGCAGTTGACCCCGACGGCCACGATCTCCGCCGCCTCGGCGGCGAGCGCGAAAGCCTCCTCCAGCGGCTGCCCGGCCCGCGTCCGGTCGCCCTCGACGCTGTACGACAGCCAGGCCGGCACACCGAGGCCGCGCACCGCGCGCACCAGCGCCCGGCCCTCGTCCGCGTCCGGCACCGTCTCCAGCGCGAACACGTCGGGCTCCGCCGCCGCCAGCACCTCCAGCCGCGGCCGGTGGAACCGCTCCAGCTCGTCGACGCCCAGCCCGTACCGGCCGCGGTACTCGGAGCCGTCCGCGAGCATCGCGCCGTACGGACCCGCCGAGGCGGCGACGTACAGGGGGCCGGGCACGCCGCCCTCCGTGGCGCGCCGGGCCGCCTCCCGGGCCAGCTCCACACTGCGGCGCAACAGCCCGGCCGCCGCCTCGCGGCCGATGCCGCGCCGCGCGAAGCCCTCGAACGTGGCCTGGTAGCTGGACGTGATGGCGACCTGCGCGCCGGCTTCGTAGTACGCCTGGTGCGCGGCGGTGATCGCCTCCGGCTGTTCGGCGAGCAGCCGGGCCGACCACAGCTCGTCACTGAGGTCGTGCCCGGCCGATTCCAGCTGGTTGGACAGCCCGCCGTCGAGGACGACGGGGCCGCGGGCCAGGGCCGCCGCGAAGGCGGGGGAGGTAGTGCTCATGTCGAGCAGCCTGTCATCCGACCGGCCGGAACGTGAAGGCGAACGTGGCCGGAGCGGCGTCGAGGCGGTACCGCGGGAGCACCCCGGGGCCGCACGACCGGCTGCCGATTCCGTGCTGCGCGTGATCCAGATGGAGCCATACCCGGTCGCCGGGGGCCAAGTCCGGGGTGTGGCGGGCGGCGTCCAGCTCCTCGGTGGTCCACCGCCGGGCCGTGAGGAAGAAGTCCGGCTGCCCTTCGACGCGCAGTCCCGTGCCGTCCGCGCGCGTCAGCTCCGCCCACCGGACACCGATGCGCGCGCCGTTCTCCTGCGGCCGGACGTACGAGGTTCGGAGCTCGTCGACGGGCAGCTCCCAACGGCTCACGCGGGCCGCTGCGGACGTGTCCGGGTACGCCTCGCCCGGCCCGCCGCCGAACCACCGAACGGTCCCCACAGCGCCGTCCAGGCCCATCCGCACCCCCAGCCGCGGCAGCGGTACCGGCCAGTCGCCCTCCGGCGTCACGGCCACCTCCAGCCGCAGCGCCGCACCGTCCGAGGTCCAGCGGTACACCACCGTGAGGCCCAGCGACGTCGCGGCCGGCGCGACCCTGGAACGGACGACCAGCGTGTCCCCGTCCGCCGCCACCGCGTCCGTACGGTGCCGCATCCGGTGCAGCCCGATCCGCCGCCACTCCGGTCCGCAGCGCTGCCCCGGCTGCCACGGCGCACCCTCGTCGTTGTCCGTCGGTGCCCGCCAGACGTCCAGCCGCGGGCCGGCCACCGGGCGGTCGTCCAGCTTGGCCAGGACCCCGGTGGCGGCGTCGAAGAAGCCCGGACCGAGCGCGATCGTGCGGTCGGCGCCCCGCCGTGGAGCCACGGCGGGCGCGAGGGGACGCGGTACCGGGCGCGGCGCGGCCGGCAGCTGGCCCCACGCGACCTCGTGCCCGGCCGGCGCCCAGGCGGTGTCCTCGGCCAGCACCGCCCGCACCGTCCACAGAGCCTCACCGGCCGGGGCGCCGTCGGCAGGCGGCGGCAGCTTCAGCTCGGCGCTCTCGCCGGGCAGCAGGGGCGGCACCATGAGGGTCCCCTCCGCCTCGGTCCGGCCCTCGACCTCGTAACGCCAGGGGAAGACGAGCGCCGAGAGGTCGGCGAAGTCCTGCAGATTCGTGACGCGCACTGCCCCCGGGGCGGCGTCCGGTCCGGCCGCCTCGATGCGCACCGGCTCGATGACCTTCTTGTACTCGATCAGCCCGGGGGAGGGCGTGCGCTCCGGGAGGACCAGCCCGTCGCACACGAAGTTGCCGTCGTGCAGTTCCTCCCCGAAGTCGCCGCCGTACGCGTGGTACGCGACGCCGTCCGCGGTCTCCTGCCGCAGCCCGTGGTCGATCCACTCCCATACGAAGCCGCCCTGGCAGCGCTCGTACGTCTCGAACAGCCGCTGGTAGTCGCTCAGCCCGCCGGGGCCGTTGCCCATGGCGTGCGCGTACTCGCACAGCACGAAGGGCAGACCGCGCCGGCGGGCGTCCAGCGCGGCGTCCGGCAGCGGCTCCTCCGTGCGCCGCCCGATCCGCTCGACCTCGGCGTGGTCGGCGTACATCCGGGAGTACACGTCGGTGTCGGCGCAGCTGGGGTCGCCTTCGTAGTGCAGCGGCCGGGACGGGTCGCGCTCCCGCATCCAGGCGGCCATCGCGGACAGCCCGCGCCCCGCACCGCACTCGTTGCCGAGGGACCACATGAGGACGGACGGGTGGTTCTTGTCCCGCTCGACCATCCGCCGCGCCCGGTCCAGCAGCGCCGGTGTCCAGCGCTCGTCGTCCACGGGGTTGCCCCGCCAGCCCTGCTGGGCGAAGCCGTGCGTCTCCAGATCGCACTCGTCGACCACCCACAGGCCCAGCTCGTCACAGAGCTCCAGGAAGGCGGGAGCGGGCGGATAGTGACTGGTGCGGACCGCGTTGATGTTGTGCTGCTTCATCAGCAGCAGATCGCGCCGCATGTCCTCCGCCTCCACCGCGCGCCCGCGCGCCGGGTGGAACTCGTGCCGGTTGACGCCGCGCAGCAGCAGCGGCCGCCCGTTGACCTTCAGCAACCCGTCCTCGACGACGACCGTACGGAACCCGATGCGCAGCCGGACACGCTCCCCGGGAGTGGCCAGCTCCGCGTCGTACAGGCGCGGGGTCTCCGCCGTCCACGGCTCCACCGGGACCGTCGCGCTCTCACCGGTCGCCAGGTCCAGGCCCAGCTCCGGTACCGACACCCGCCCGCCCGGGGCACAGTCCACCCGCAGGGTGCCGCTGCCGGTGCGGTGGTCGTACCCGGCGTGCACGAAGGCGTCCCGCACCCCGCCCTCGGGGCGCTGCCGCAGCTCCACCTCCCGGAAGATCCCCGGCAGCCACCACTGGTCCTGGTCCTCCAGGTACGAACCGGAGGACCACTGGTGCACGCGGACGGCCAGGACGTTGCGCCCGGGCCGCAGCAGTGCCCCCACCTCGAACTCGTGCGGCAGCCTGCTGCCCTTGAAGTGGCCCAGCTCGCTTCCGTTCAGCCATACCCGGGCGCAGGACTCGACGCCCCCGAAGTGCAGCACGGCGGAGCCCGCCGGCCAGTCCGCCGGCAGGTCGAACGCGTACCGGTGGTCGCCGGTGGGGTTCTCGTCCGGTACCCGGGGCGGGTCCACGGGGAACGGGTAACCGGTGTTGGTGTAGGCCGGGGCGCCGTGCCCCTGGAGGACCCAGTGCCCCGGCACGCGCAGCCCGGCCCAGGCCGAGTCGTCGTACTCGGGGCGGGCGAAGCTCTCGTCCTCGGTGGCCGCGGCCGGCGACAGCCGGAACCGCCAGGTCCCGTTCAGCGACAGCCGCCGGGCGTCCGACCCGGGCAGCCAGGCGGCGGGCGGCAGACAGCCGCTCCCCGGCGTCACGTCTTCGTAGTACGGCACGTCTGCTGCGGAATGCGCTTCTGAATACGGCACGTCTTCCTCGTACGACACCATGCCGTCAGCGAAGCACGCACGCCTCCCGATTGCGACCACATCCGGCTGTTCACCGGGAGGGCGCCCGCCGTTCAGAGGAGGCCGTGCCGGGGCGGCAGGGTGCCGTTCAGTACGTACCGGCCGATGTGCTGGACCTTCCAGCGCACCGGATCGTGCAGCGTGTGCGTACGCGCGTCCCGCCAGTGCCGGTGCAGGTTGAGGCCGTCCAGCGCCGCGCGGGTACCGGCCACTTCGAAGAGCGCGCTGCCGGTCTCCACCGCGGCGCGCGCGGCCTGCACCTTCGCGGCCGCCACCGCGATGGACGCAGCGGCCGCGCTGTCGTCCGTGAGGTCACCGGATGCCGCGTCGACCGTCCGCGCCGCTTCGGAGAGCAGCGCGCCCGCGGCCCGAACGGCCAGCGCCAGCTCACCGAACTGCTGGATGAGCAGCGGGTCCTCGGCCGCTGTCTCCAGCCCGCTCTCGAACCACGGGCGGCTCTTGACCCGGACGAACTCCGCCGCCTCGGACAGCGCCCCCTCGGCGATCCCGGTGTCGATGGCCGCGTGCAGCAACTGCGCGAGCGCGCCGTGCAGCTGCGGGCCCCGGAAGGTGAGGTGATGCGGCACCACCCGCTCGCGCGGGACCGGCACGGACTCCAGGCGCACCGTGCCGCTCGCGGTGGTGCGCTGCCCCATGCCGTCCCAGTCGTCCACGACCGTCACCCCAGGGGCGTCCCGCGGCACGTAGGCGACGTGCAACTCCTCGTCGGCACCGCGGGCCAGCACGGGGATCCAGTCGGCGAACAGCGCCCCCGTGGAGTAGTGCTTGGTGCCCTCCAATACGTACGAGCCGTCCGGCTGCGGAAGGAGCCGGGTACGGATGTCCTGGACGTGCTTGGTGCCCGCCTCGGACTGCGCGTTGCCCAGCCGCCGCCCGGCCAGCACCTCCTGGAAGAAGAACTTCCGCTGCTCAGCGTTCCCCTGGCGGCGCAGCACCGCCACGTACACGAAGTGGCTCTGCGGAATCTGCGCCAGGCTCGCGTCCGCGGCGGCCAGCAGGCGGAAGACCCCGGCGAGCGTCTCGGCCGACACCTCGGCGCCACCGTGCTCACGCGGCACGGAGATGCCGAGCAGCCCGCTGTCGGAGAGCCGGTCCAGCTCGGCGCGCGGCAGCCGGCGCTCCGCGTCCCGGCCCGCCGCGCCGGTACGGAACTCCGTGGCGAGTTCGGCCGCGACCGCCAGCGCCTCGGCGTCGTCGGCGATCACGTGCGCCGTGCCGGTCATGCCGCCACTCGCACGGGCGCGCGGTCCAGCGCCGCCGCGAACTGGCCGAGCACGCCGTCCAGTGCCTCGCGGGTCTCCGCTGCCACGTGGACCCCGCCGTCCTCCCGCACGGTGATGTCGCGGTCGAGGACGAACCAGCCCTGCACGATGTGCGAGGCGCCCATCGAGGACAGCACGGGCCGCAGCGCGTAGTCGATCGCGAGGACGTGCGCGGTGGACCCGCCGGTGGCCAGCGGCAGCACGGTCTTCCCGGTCAGCGCGTACTGGGGGAGCAGGTCGAGGAGGGACTTCAGCAGGCCGGAGTACGCGGCCTTGTAGACGGGCGTGCCGATGACGATGCCGTCGGCGCGCTCGACGAGCCGGGTGGCCCGGACGATCGCCGGGTGTGCGAAGTCCGCGCCCAGCAGGGCTTCGGGAGGCAGCGTACGGACGTCCAGGGGGATCACTTCGTGTCCCTGTGCGACGAGCTCGGCGTCCAGGTGGCGCAGCAGTCGCGCCGTACGGGACGTGGGGGAGGGGCTGCCGGAGAGGGACAGCACGGTGGCCATGGAAGTTCACCTCGAAGTGTGTAGCGGTGCGGGACCTGTGGTGTGCGCTCACGAGTACCGAGCGAGCGCGGCCTTACGAGTACGGAGCGGGAACGGCTTGTCGAGTACCGAGCGGAAACGGCCTTATGAGTACGGGGCGGGCGCGGCCCTACGGGCGCGCGGGCTCACGAGCAGCAGTGGGCCCGCGCACCCGTGTACGAGCAGGGTCCGGCCTTACGAGTACCAGGTCGGCTGCGGCAGCTCGCCCGTGAGGACGAAGCGGCCGACCTCGCGGCGCTTGTAGGCGACGGGGTCGTGGAGGGTGTGCGTACGGATGTTGCGCCAGAAGCGGTCCAGGCCCTCGGCGGTGGCCGTGGACCGCGCCCCGGTGACCTCGAAGATCCGGTTCGCCACCTCCAGGGCCACGTCCGTGGCCCGCGCCTTCACGGCCGCGACCCGCACCTCGTGCTCACCGCGGGCCTGCTCGGTCACCGCATCGGGGTCCGCGTGCAGCTCCCAGCCCTCCTCGGCCACCTGGTCGGCCAGCGCCTCGGCCGCCCACAGCTTCGCCGTCAGGTCCCCGTAGGCGTCGATGACGTACGGCTCGTCGACGGCCTGCTCGTGACCGCCGTGCAGCCACGAGCGGGACTTGGTACGGGTGTAGGTCCGGGCGGTCTCCAGGGCGCCGGCCGCGATCCCCAGGTAGAAGTGCGCGAACACCAGCTGGATCGTGGGCACGTTGAGTGTGTTGTAGACACGTCGCTGGAACGACTTGTCGACGTAGCCCGCCGCCGCGCTCCACGGGACGCGCACCCCGTCGATCGTCACACTGCCGCTCTCGGTGAGCCGCTGACCGATGTTGTCCCAGTCGTCGTGGAAGGTCAGGCCCGCGCTGTCGGACGGCACGATGGCGAAGACATGGTCGCCGTCGGGGTTGCCGGGTCCGACGCTGCCCTCCAGGACGCCTTCCAGCACGGTGACGTCGGAGACCTTGCTCCCGGTGGAGAACGACTTGCGGCCGGTGAAGGTGAGCGTCTCGCCCTCGTCCCGCACGGCCACGTCGTTGTCGCGCGGGTTGACGGCGCCTCCGAAGAACCAGCGGTTGCGGGCGGCCTCGGCCTCGACCTGTTCCCACTGCTCCCGGGTGCCGACCAGCCGGGCGGCCCAGTTCCACAGGTAGTGGTAGCCGAGCAGCTGGCCGATCGAGCCGTCGGCCTTGGCGACCTCGCGGATCACCCGGTACGCGGTCGGCCAGTTCTGGCCGCCCCCGCCGTGCTCGACCGGCCCCAGCAGGGTGACCAGCCCGGAGTCCTTGAGCAGCTGGACCTCTTCGTACGGAGTGGCGCCGGCCCGGTCCCGGGCCGCGGCGTCGGTCGCGAGGACGGCGGCGACCTCGGCGGCGCGGTCGATCCAGGCCCCCGGGGTGGCGGGTGCGGGACGCTGCTGCCAGTCGGTGTGCGCGGCGGTGCTCATGCCAGTGCTCCTTCGGTGAGGGTGCTGTCCTGGGCTTCCAGTTCGCGTACGAGCGGCAGCACCCGCTCGCCGAAGTACTCGACCTCCTCCAGGTAGTGCAGGAAGCCGAGCAGGAAGAGGTCCACGCCGAGCTTCTTGTAGGCCACGATGCGCTCGGCGATCTGTTCCGGGGTGCCGATCAGCCCCGTACGGAACCCGTCGTTGTACTGGACGAGGTCCTCGAACGAGGAGTCCTGCCACATGCCCTTGCCGTCGGCGGTGGAGCCGCCCGCCTGCCGGACCGCCTCGCCGAAGCCGCGGACCGCCTGTGTGTCCGCCTGGGCGACGATCTCGCGCAGGACCTCCCGGGCCTCCTTCTCGGTGTCCCGGGCGATCAGGAAGCCGTTCAGGCCGAATCTCGGGGCAGTACGGCCGGCGGCCGCGGCGGACGCCCGGACGTCGGTGAGCTGTTCGGTGACCCCGTCGAAGTCCTTGCCGTTGCTGAAGTACCAGTCGGAGACCCGGCCGGCCATCGCGCGGGCCGCGGTGGAGTTGCCGCCCTGGAAGATCTCCGGATGCGGACGGCCGACGGTGTTCAGCGGCTTCGGCTTCAGCGAGAAGTCCCGGATCCGGTAGAAGTCCCCGGCCAGCTCGGCGTGGTCCGCGGTCCACACCTCCCGCAGGGCACGGATGAACTCCTCCGCGCGCCGGTAGCGTTCGTCGTGCTCCAGCCAGGGTTCGCCGAGCGCGGTGAACTCCTGCTTGAACCAGCCGCTGACGACGTTGACGGCGAACCGGCCGCCGGAGAGGTGGTCGGCGGTGGCTCCGAACTTGGCGAGCACGCCGGGGTGCCACAGCCCCGGGTGGACCGCGGCGATGACCTTCAGGCGCTCGGTGGCGAGCAGCAGCGCCAGGCTGAACGAGGTCGACTCGTGCTGGTTCTCGGCACCGTAACTGGCCATGTAGCGGACCTGGCTGAGCGCGTATTCGAAGCCGTTGTCCTCGGCGAGCCGGGCGAGCTTGCGGTTGTACTCGTAACCCCAGTCGGTGCGTTGCTCGATGGTGCTGGTGACCAGGCCACCGCTGACATTGGGCACCCAGTAGGCGAACCGCGCCGGGGCGCCAGCGGGCTGCGATGGATGAGCGGATGCGGACATGGAAGAACTCCGGAGGGGTGAAAAAGGGCAGGCGGAATCGAGGTGTGAGGGCGGGGGGGGAATTCCGCCAGGCGGGCGGAATTCCCGGAACTTTTCCCGTGCGGAAATGCGCGGTAAGGCCTTGGGGAGAAGGGCGCGCGATGCACGGATATACGTGATGCGCTGCTCACGCAGGCGCGGCGCACGGGTGCGCGGAATCACCGGACCGGTGGACGTCCGCGAAGTGGGGCGGCGCTCAGGCCGAGGGGCGACACAGGGCGCTGGAGACCCTGACGAGGTCGACGTGGAGCCGCTCCGTCAGACACTCCGCCAGGCGCTGGGCCGGCTGCTGCCACGGATTCATCAACACGTCACCTCCCTGCAACATTTCCTCCGTACCGGGCCGTGAAGGCGTCCGGAGTGCCACCGCAATTACCGGCGGCTCTGCCGGTGAGTTTACCTGCGAGAACCGGATCGGTCGATCCCCCTCCGGCCACGGGCGTCATGAGGAGGTGGTCCGCGGAATAACAGTGGGCCGGGAATGGATTTCCCGGCCCGTCGTCACGCGCTCGTATGCGGACATCCGTCCGCACGGCTCATTCCTCGACGGCCGCGCCGCGTTCCCGGCAGTTCATCGGCAACCGTCCGGGGCCGAGCGTGCCCCGGACCTGGACGCGCAAGGTGGCCCCGGGGTCAGGACGCAGGCTCCAGCGGGCGCAGACACTGGCCAAGGCCATGGTCATCTCGATGAGGGCGTACTGGTCGCCGATGCACTTGCGGTTGCCGCCCCCGAAGGGGACGTACGCGCCCCGTAGGAGGCTGTCGCCGCTGCGGGTGAGCCAGCGGTCGGGTTCGAAGCGCTCCGGGTCGGGGAACAGGTCCGGCCGGTGGTGGAGGAGGTAGGCGCTGTAGAGGAGCGCCGTGCCGGCGGGGAGCCGGTGTCCGGCGAGCGTGGTGTCCGTGGTGGTGACGCGGGTGAAGAACCAGCCCGGAGGGTACATGCGCAGCACTTCATGGATGACGCGCCGGGTGTACGGCAGGCCGTCGAGGTCGGCGGGGGTGGCGGTTCGGCCTGCCAGGGTCCGGTCGACCTCGGCGTGCACCTGTTTCTCTGCCTCGGGATGCTGACTGAGCAGCCAGAAGGCGAACGCCAGGGAGTTGGCGGTGGTTTCGAACCCGGCACCGCTCATGACCACCAGCTGGTCCCGGATGTCCTTGTCGGACATCGGCT
This sequence comes from Streptomyces sclerotialus, assembly GCF_040907265.1. Classification (NCBI taxonomy): domain Bacteria; kingdom Bacillati; phylum Actinomycetota; class Actinomycetes; order Kitasatosporales; family Streptomycetaceae; genus Streptomyces; species Streptomyces sclerotialus. The sequence continues at coordinate 7,240,983 of NZ_JBFOHP010000002.1, forward strand.
CACCGGTGTCGTCGTGCGCGGCCAGCAGCATGGACACGAGGTCCTTGCCGCCGGGCGAGGCCCGGCGCTCGGCGATGATGCCGTCGATGGCGCTGTGCAGCCGCTTACAGGCGCTGCGGTAGCGGCGGTTGCCGGGGGTGGGCAGGCGGTAGAGCGGGCCGAGCGGCAGCATCACCCGCTGGTAGATGCCGTCGATGACGGTGTGCAGGCTGTGCTGCACATCGGCCACGGCCTCGTCCTCCGCCTCGGCGGCGAGCACGCTCCGGGTGACGATGCGCAGGGTCAGGGTGGTCAGCGCGGCGGTGAGGTCCAGGCGCAGGCCGGGCCGCCAACCGGCGGTCATGCGGTCGACCTCCTCGCCCATGACCGCGGCGTACGCCTCGAGCCGGTCGGGCTGGAAGGCGGGCTGCATCTCACGGCGCTGCCAGCGGTGCTCCTGCCAGCCCGACATGGGCAGGCTGCTGCCGAAGAGCACGCGGGCCTTGTCGAAGAACGGGCCGCCCTTGTCGAAGGTGCGCGAGTCGGTGAGCATGCGGTGGGCCGCCTCCGGATGGCAGACGACGTAGGCCGGGTAGGGCCCCATCCCGATCCGTACGAGGTCCCCGTGCGCCGGGAGCGAGGACAGGAACTCCAGGGGGCGCGAGTGGAGCTGCCAGGCATGGCCGAGCAGTGGCCAGGCGCCGGGTGCCGCTCCAGGGAGCGAGAGGGGGATCGTGGTCACAGTGGGACACCTCCGGGGAACGTGCCAGGTCCGGACTCTGGTGGCCCCCGAATATCCTCCCTCTTCACGCGGCCGGGAACCCGGCGCGAAGTAGCCCGCGAGGGCGCGTCGGCGCCCTCGTCGATCTCCCTCGGCTCCGGGCCCGACGGAGCGGCGGCACACCGCAAAGCCCAGAGTGCCGCGAACAGTTGAGGAGCAGTGACCGGCTAGCGGCTGAGAACGTCCGGCGTCAGCGGGGCACGCTGCCGCCACAGGTCGATCGTGGGCGCCATCATCGGTCCCAGCTCCGGCATCGACGGCACGACCGCCAGCGCCCCCACCACCTGCAGCAGCCGCGCCCGCTCCATGATGTCCAGCAGCGCGTGGTCCAGGGGGCGGCCGCTCGCCCGCTCGTACTCCGCGACCGCACGCGGCGCCACCAGGGCCAGGTCCCACTCCACGGGGCCGCGGGTGACGTCCTCGAAGTCGCTGAAGAGATGCCCGTCGGCGGTCCGCAGCAGGTTGTACGAGGGCCCGTCCCCGTGCAGCGGCTGCACACGGGCGCCGGGGAGGCAGCCGGGCAGGTCGGCGACGAGGGCTTCCACGACCGCGTACTCCTGCTCGGCCCGGTCCAGTTCGGCCGTCGTCAGCCCCTGCGGGTCCTTCCGCAGTGCGGCCAGCAGCGGCGCGAGCGTGGGCACCAGAGGAGACAGCACGGGCAGTTCGCCCGGATATCCCGCCAGGGCGGTGTGCAGCTCCGCCGCCCAGCCCGACTGCTCGACGAAGCGGTCCTCCAAGGCCTCCAGGCCGCCGGCGGCGGCCTCCCGCATCGGTTCCCTCTCGTCGACGAACTCCCAGAAGACCAGCGATCTGCCGTCGCATTCGACGGGCTCCCGCGGCACGAGCGGGCTGGGCCGTACGACCGGTGCCCCGGAGTCGGCCAGCCAGCCCACCACGTCCAGCTCACGCCGCTGCTTGGCCGCGAGCTCCGCCGCGGGCACCAGGGCGAGCGACGGCACCCGCACGACCACCGGGAGCGGTGCGAGGTGCACCAGTACGTTGAACATGTCGTGCAGGACCCGAGGGTCCTCTGCGCGCAGGCCCAGCCGGCGCGCGGCCCTGACCGCTATGCCCACGGCACGCTCGGCACGTTCACTGAGAGAAGTACCGGAGGAGTCCGACTGAGAGTGGGTCATGGGCCGATCATGACGGTCGGCGCGGACCGTGTCGAAGGAGTTTCGTGCGACGGCCCTGCCCGGCTACGGCTGTTGCCGATCCTCCCCCGGGGCCCGCTCATCGCCTACTCCGTGTCCGCCCCTGCCTCCGTGGTGGTGAGGGACGCCAGCACTGTTGCCGGGTCCTCGTCCGGCGGCCCCGAAGGCAGCCAGCGGCCCTGCTCCTTGCGGTACGGCCACCAACGCCCGTCCCGGCCCAGCCTCAGCTGCATACCGGTACCGACCACCGTCCACCTGTTACGCGTGGCCCGCAGATGTGGCGGGTCCGCCTGGTCGGCCCGAGCGGCGGCGAGCCGGTCGGTGGCGCGGGCCAGTTCCTCGGGTCCCGGGCCCCACTCCTCCTCCAGCACCGCGAGACCGGCCGGGCCGCCCTGCCGCCACGCCCGCACGGCCGCCGCCAGGCCCTTGGTGTCCCGCCCGGAACCCGCCGCCAGTCGTTCGGCGACCGGCGCGGGCGGGCCGGCCGCGGCGAGCCGTACCGCGTCCTCGGAGTGCGTCGGTTCGGCCGCCGGCGGGGTGTCCGCATGCGAACCGGACAGTGCCTCAGCGAGTTGCTTCCTGGCCCGCTGCGCCGTGTCACGGATCAGGAACTCCAGGGCCGGTACGTCGATCCCGGGTGCGGGTGGTGTGCCGCCGCCCAGCGCGGGCCCGGCGCCCGCCTCGTCCACCCTTGGCGGCGGCGCCGGCAGCGACACCAGGGCTTCCTGGGCCGCGAACGCCTCGGCCGCCAGGACACCGGCCCCGGCCACCGGTACGTCCTCGTCTCCTGGCGCTTCGTCCGGCTGCGGTACGTACCCCTGCGCACGGGCCGCGCTCCGCTCCTGGAGCTCGTCGAGCAGTTCCTCCTCGCCGCGTCCGCGCAACAGGAGGAGGACGAACGGGTCCTGGTCCAGCAGCCGCGCCATCTGGTAGCAGAGCGCAGCCGTATGGGCGCAGTGGTCCCACGCCTCGCAGCCGCAGGACGGCTCCAGATCCCCGATGCCCGGGAGCAGTTCGACGCCGGCCGCCGCCGCGTCCTCGACGAGCTGCGGCGGCATGTCGCGGTCCAGCAGTGCCGCGATGTGCCCCGCCCGGTCGGCGACCATGTCCAGGAGGCGGTCCCAGTCCGCCGCACCCAGTTCCTGGACCAGCACGTCCGAGCGGTGCGGGGTGCGATCCCGGTCCTGTACGACGGCGGTGATTCGGCCCGGCCGTACGGACACCGCGCCCACGGCGCCCGCGCGGGCGTGCCGGCGGCCCAGTTTCAGCTGCTGGCCGTCCAGCGCCGTGTCCTCCAGCGCCTTCAGCCAGGCCTGCCCCCACCAGGTGCGCGCGAAGCCGCGCCCACGGGCGGGCGGCAGCGCCTCGAAGGTGCGCACGCCGCGGTAGGTGTCGTCATCGGTGCCGTGGAAGTCACTCATCGTCCGCCCCCTCGGAGCTCCACCAGCTCCGCCAGTTCCGCGTCGGTCAGTTCGGTGAGCGCCGCCTCGCCCGTCCCCAGTACGGCGTCCGCCAGCCGCTGCTTACGGGTGAGCATGTCGGCGATCCGGTCCTCCACCGTGCCCTCGGCGATCACGCGGTGCACCTGCACGGGCCGGGTCTGGCCCATCCGGTGGGCGCGGTCGGTGGCCTGCGCCTCGACGGCCGGGTTCCACCAGCGGTCGAAGTGCACGACGTGCGAGGCCCTGGTGAGGTTCAGCCCCGTGCCGGCGGCCTTCAAGGACAGCAGGAAGACCGGTACGTCGCCGTCCTGGAAGCGGCGTACCAGCTCCTCCCGCCGTGCGACGGGCGTGCCGCCGTGGAGGAGTTGCGTGGCCACGCCACGCTCCGCCAAGTGCGCCTCGAGAAGCCGTGCCATCCGTACGTACTGGGTGAAGACGAGCACGCTCGCTCCTTCGGCGAGCAGCGTGTCCAGGAGCTCGTCCAGCAGCTCGACCTTCCCTGAGCGCTCCGCGAAGCGCTGCGTGCGCTGCCCCTCGGCACTGCCCTCCTTGAGGTACTGCGCGGGGTGGTTGCAGATCTGCTTCAGCGAAGTGAGCAGCTTGACGACCAGGCCGCGGCGGGTGAAGCCGTCCGTCCCGGCGATGTCGGCCAGCCCTTCGCGCACCACCGCCTCGTACAGCGCGGCCTGTTCCGCGGTGAGCGCCACCGCACGGTCGGTCTCCGTCTTGGGCGGCAGCTCGGGCGCGATGCCCGGGTCGGACTTGCGACGGCGCAGCAGGAACGGCCGTACGAGCCGGGCCAGCCGCTCCGCAGCGGCCGGATCCGCCCCGCCCTCGACGGCCTGGGCGTAACGCGCACGGAAGCGGCTCAGGGGGCCGAGGAGGCCCGGTGTGGTCCAGTCGAGGATCGCCCACAGCTCGGACAGGTTGTTCTCCACCGGGGTGCCGGTCAGCGCGATCCGGGCCCGGCCTGACAGTGTCCGCAGCTGCCGTGCGGTCGCGGAGAACGGATTCTTCACATGCTGGGCCTCGTCGGCCACGACCATGCCCCAGTCCACTCCGGCCAGCTTCCCGGCATCCACCCGCATCGTCCCGTAGGTGGTCAGCACGAATTCGCCGCCCGCCAGGTCCGTGAGGTCGCGCCTGCCCGCGTGGAAGCGGCGTACGGGCGTACCGGGCGCGAACCTCTCGATCTCCCGCTGCCAGTTGCCCATCAGCGAGGTGGGGCAGACGACCAGCGTCGGACCCGCGGCCGCCGGATCGGCCTGGCGGTGCAGATGGAGCGCGATCAACGTGATCGTCTTGCCCAGACCCATGTCGTCGGCCAGGCAGCACCCGAGGCCGAGCGACGTCATACGGTGCAGCCAGCGCAGGCCGCGCAGCTGATAGTCGCGCAGCGTCGCGGCGAGTGCGGCGGGCTGCGCCGGCGCGTCGTCCTCGTACCGCTCCGGGTCGGCGAGCCGGTCGCGCAACTCCCGCAGCGGACCGGAAACCCGTACCTCCACTTGCTCGCCGTCGCCGCTGTCGACGGTCCCCGTGAGCGCCGCACCGAGCGCGTCCATGGGCGCGACTTTCCGGTCCCGCCTCTCATACGCGGTGCGCAGCGCTTCAGGTGCGACAAGCACCCACTGGTCGTGCAGCCGTACGAGCGGTCGGCCCGCCTCCGCCAGCCGGTCCAGTTCCGCCCGGCTCAGCTCGTGCTCCCCGATGGCGAACCGCCAGCTGAACGACAGCAGGGCATCGGCGGACAGCAGGGACGGCAGCGCGGACTCCGTACGGTCCGGCGCCGGCTCCGTGGAATCCGCCGCGTCCGACGCGCCCACGACAGCACGTGTGGACAGGCTCCGGGCGAACCGCTTGGGCCAGTGGACCTGCACTCCGGCGGCCGCGAGCGCCCGCGCGCCTGGCCCCAGCAGCTCGCCGATCTCCTCCTCGGCGAGTTCGAGGGCGTCCGGCACGGCGGCGGAGAGCAGCGGGGACAGCGGCGTCCAGGCGGAGGCCGCCCGCCGCAGTGTCAGTAGTGTGTCCGTACGGGCGCGCGCCCCGAACGCCTGCCCCGCCGGGGAGTCGCCCGCCCACACCTCGGAGACGTCGGCGATCAGGGCCGGGTCGGTGAGGCTGTGCAGCTGGAGCACGGCGGTGAAGCGGGGACGGGTGGCCGGCACGCCGGAGGGGGCCGTGGCGGCGTCGTGGGAGTCCGCCGTGCCGTCTCCGGAGGGCGTGTCGAGGTCGCACGAGGCCGTGTCCGCACCGGTCCCGTGCTCCTGGTCGTCCAGCCCGCAAATCTCGATCCGGAGGGAGAGGCGGACCCCGGCGTCGTGCCCCGCCGCCACATCGGCCGCCCAGGCCCGCTGCTCAGGGATGTGCTGCGGGAGCGTGGCCGCGTACGCCGGGCCGCCGACGGCCGTCGCGGCCGCGGGGGTGCGTGGCAGTCCGTCGGCCACCGCGTCCAGGAAGGAGCGCAGCAGCCGCTCCGGTTCGGGCAGCCGCACCGGGGTGCTCCCGGGGAGCGGCGTGGCGTACGCGTACGGGGGTATCGCCGCGGCCAGCTCCTGTACGTGAAGCGTGTCGGACGGTTCGAGGGGGCCGCACCGCCAGGCGTCGTGTGCGGCGGGGCTCAGTCCCGGCAGCAGCCTGCCGCGCGCTATCAGGTGCAGTGCGACGAGAGAGGCGGCGCCCCAGAAAGCCGCGGCGGGGTGTGCGGTGCGGGAGGCGCGGGCCCGGGTGAGTACGGGGAGCGCGACGGTGACGGGCATCAGGAGCGTGGGCACCTCCCGGGTGACGACGCGGCCTCCTTCGGACGGGAGGGCGACGGTCAGCTCCTCGGTGATCATGGTGTCCGTAGCGAAGCCGTCCGGCAGCGGTTCGCCGTCCGGCCGCCAGAACGCGATCCGCCCCGTACGCGGCGGATCACCTGGCACGTACACGGCGGCGCACCGGGAGAGGGCGGCGATCCGGTCGAGGCTGAGCGCGGAGAGTGCTGGCACGTGCCGACGACTCCTCAAATTTGACTACTTGCTTCCAGGGCGGCCGAGGGTACAGCACGATTCGGGCTCGCGTGGAACCTCCGGCGCCGAATCGGCGTTCAATGGAAGACAACGGACGCGGCACCGCCGCGGAAAGGTCGTGAAGGATGTCCACACGTGCGAAGGTCGCCGTCGGCGGTGTGGCGGCGGGCGTGATCCTGCTGTGGCTGCTGCCGTTCTGGGCGGCACTGCTCGTCATGATCGGAGTGCCGGCGATCGCCTACCTGACGCTGGATCCCTCCCAGCGGCGCCGCCTGCGCCGCGTCACCCGCAAGGAGCTGGGACGCTGAGCACCCGGGGCCGCGGCAGCGGGCCTCATGACCGGGTGCTCGGGACACGGGCGACCTGAGCACCCGGGGGCGCTGTCCTCAGGCCGGGCGGGCCGCCAGCGCGTCCAGTGACTGCAGCAGGCCGGGGAGCTCGGGGCCACGGCCCACCGGCAGGACCTCGCCCGGCTCGTCGTCGAGCAGCACGAAGGCGATGTCGTCGGTCCTGGCGACCATGCTCCAGCCCGGCCCGTCCACGCGCAGCGTGCGCGCCTCACCGGCGGCGAAGGACGAGCGCACCCGCCCCGGCGGCGGAGGCTGCTGCACGTACCCCCGCGCCTCCTCCAGCACCCGCCGTACCCCCGGGTGCGGCTTCGCGCCGGGATCGACGAACGTGACCTCGCCGTCGACCTGCTCACGCCACGCCGCCCACTGCAGGGCGATCTCGTCCGCACCGAGGCGCCGTTGGGCCGGCCCCCACTCCAGTGCGTCAGGCGGCGTCAGCGGCTCTGGATCGCCCTCCTCGGGCGCCGGGTCATGCGGCGCCGGCACCCCGGGGGCCGCCACCGCGAGCGCGAGCGGCCAGCCAGGCAGGGCCGCGACGATGCTGTTCTCGTCAGGGGACAGGTCGTACTCCATCCCGCAGTCCCAGGCGGCTATCGCGCAGGCGACCAGGGTGACGTCCTCCGTCGCGACGGTCCAGCGCGCGCCCCGGCCGTCCTGCCCGAGCACCAGCCCGTAGCCCTCTTCGTACGGCTCCAGGCGCAGCTTCGCGCACACCTCGGGGTAGTCGTCGCCGAGCACACTCGGGAACTGCCCGGGCGTCAGCAGCACCGCGGTCAGTACGAACAGCTGGTCGTCATCGACCTCGCCGGCGTCGCTACCGTCGCCGACGGCGCCCTCCGTCGCGGACACACGGGCCTCCCACTCGCTCGCGGCCGGAAAGCTGCCGACCGCACGGATCACGTCGTCGGCGCACCCTAATTGGCCGGACAGGCGGTTGTCACGGCCTGGACGCCCGCTTCCGACCGATCCGCGCGGCTCAGGCGGCCGGCAGGCTGAGCAAGTCCCTGGCCACCTCCTGAGGTGACTGGCGGCGCTCGCGCGCGAGCGCGATCAGCGCCCGGCAGGCCAGCTCGTTGATCCCGAAGGCGAGCGCTTCCGGGGACACCCAGCCCGCGGCCTCGGCGCCCCGCTCCTCGTCCCCCTCGGCACACGCCGCCACGTGCGTGGCCGCCGCGTCGAAGAGGTTGTGCGGACCCTTCCTGGCCGGTGCCCGCTCCGCACGCGGCCGCCTCGGTCCGAACATGTCCTGGGTGAGACGGGTCCGGAGTCTGCGAAGGAGGTCGGTCATCATTCCCCCATGCCGGTAGGGAAGCTTGTCAGGCCTTCCAAGTCTCCCCTGTACACGTAGTGTTGGACCTTCGGCGACGAAAGGGACGGTGTTCTGGTGGGGCGTTACGACCTGCTCAAGGAGATCCAGCGGCTGGACCCCGAAAAGGACTACCTGCGGATCTTCCGCATCACTGTGACGCACGAGTTCCCATGGGACGTCACCAGAGCGCTTGAACTCGCCCTCTACCGTACGTATGCGGTGCCCAGCATCGGCCGTCTGCTCGATGAGACGGCCGAGCTGACCGAACGTACGCAGAAGCGCTACGACGACACCGCTCTCCTACTGGACTCCGTGGTCGAGCACGGCTTCGATACGGAGGACGGCCGCACGGCCATCCGGCGCATCAATCAGATGCACCGGAGCTACGACATCAGCAACGACGACATGCGCTATGTGCTGTGCACGTTCGTGGTCGTCCCGAAGCGCTGGATCGACCAGTACGGGTGGCGGCGGCTCAGCGAGCACGAGAAGCGCGCGATGGCGGCGTACTACCGGAAGCTCGGCGAGCACATGGGGATCAGCGAGCTGCCCCGGACCTACCATGAGTTCGAACGCTTCCTGGACGACTACGAACACGAGCACTTCGGCTGGGACGAGGGCGGCAGACGCGTCTCGGACGCGTCGCTCGACCTGATGGCCGGGTGGTACGGCCCGCTCGCCCCCGTGGTGCGCGCCGCCAGCCTGGCGCTCCTGGACGACGCCCTGCTGGACGCCTTCCGTTACGAGCGGCCCCGTCCGGCTGTCCAGGCCGCCGTACGCGGCGCCCTGCGGCTGCGGGCCAAGGCCGTCCGTCTGCTGCCGCCGCGCCGCGTCCCGCACTACGCCCGGCAGAACCCGGAGATCAAGGGCTACCCGAACGGTTACCGCATCGCCGAACTCGGCACCTTCCCCAAGAGCCGGCAGCGCGGCTGCCCGGTGTCGCACGCCGACGGTGCAGCGAAGCCCTGAGCCGCCTCCTCCCGTCTCCCGGAGGCACGGTCGCTCCCTCCTGGTGGTCAGCCCTGGCGTACGGCCAGCGCCAGATAGCGCGTGTCCTCGTCCACGTACCGGATCAGGTCCCAGCCGCTGCCGGCCAGCAAGGGCCGGAGGTTCGGCTCCGCCCGTAGGTCGTCCGGCGTGAGCGGGCGTCCCTTACGGGCGGCGAGGGCGGCGCGGCCCACCGGGTGGAAGAGTGCCAGCCGCCCTCCGGGCCGGACCGCCCTGGCCAGTTCGGCGAGGTCGCGCGACGGGGCGGCCAGATGCGAGATCAGCCCGGCGGCGAAGACCGCGTCCAGTGCTCCGTCCCGCACCGGCAGCGCGGAGACGTCCGCGAGCATCAGGGCCGCCTCGGCGTCTCGCCCGGCCCGTACGGCCGCGTCCAGCATCTCCGGCGTCAGATCGGCCCCGAGCACCGCTCCGGACGGCCCCACGGCGGCACGCAGCGCGGGCAGCGCCCGACCGGTCCCGCAGCCGGCGTCCAGCACGCGGTCGCCCGCACGCAGGCCGAGCTCCGCGACGCCCGCTGCGTACGCCGGCCCGTCGTCGGGAAAACGGGCGTCCCAGTCCCGCGCCCGCTGCCCGAAGAACTCCCGTACGTCGTGCGAGCGGTGGCCGGGACGGTCGCGGTCACCGGTTCCGCTGTCGGCCTGGGTGCTGCTGTCGCTGCATTCGTTCATGGTGACGACATGATCCCCCATCGGTCGCGCCGCGTCGCGCCCCGGAGCCCACAACGACCGGAACACCCGTACGGTGCACATGTTCGAGCAAGGGGCGATCGGGCGCTGGCACCGGGCCGCCAAATGGCAGCACTTCCGGACTGTGCGCCCGGTGCGTCGCCGCGGCGGGGCTAGCGTCCCTGAGCCATGGGACACCTGGACCGTGCCGCCTTCGGACGGCTCCCACGCGGTCGCGCAGCACGCGCGGAACGGAGCGGTCGCACCCTCCGCCCCCGTACGGTCCGCGGCCGCATCGCTTGCCTGCTCGCGGTCCCCTCCGTGGCTCTGCTCCTGCTTGTGGCCTCCGTGACCGCCGGGGCCTTGCAGGACGCGGCGACAGCACACCAGCAGCTGCGCATCGATGACGAGGTGCGCGCGCCCGTGTACGCGGTGGCGCAAGCCCTCCAGGAGGAACGCCGGGCCGCCGTCGCCTACCTGGCGGCCCCCACCCGGGCCCGCGAGGACACCTTCGAGAAGCGCGCCGGGAAGACGGCGAAGGCCGCCCGTCCGGCTGCGGCCCGACGGCCGGCACACGATCGTGAGGACCGCCGGACTCCCGGACCGCACGGCGGACCACCTGACGGCCCTCGACACCGGGCTCGACGCCCTGACGAAGCAGCGCCGGCTGACGAGGGAGCGTTCCCTCACCTGGCCGCAGGCCTACGAGCGCTACACGGCGGCCATCGCCTCGGCCTTCACCGCCGACGCGTCGCTGGGCGGTGCGGCGGACACGCGGCGGGCCGCGCAACTGGGCCGTACCCGTGAACTCCTCGCCCAGGAGGACGCAGTCCTGACCGCTGCGGACCTCACCGGAACACTCGACAAGGACCGGCAGCGATCGTTCACGGGCACGGCCGCGGCACGGCACCTCATGGAACGCCTCGCCACCGAGGACCTGCCCGGGAGCGCGGGCTCGGCATGGCGCACGGTCACCACCGGGCGGGCGTACGCCGAAGTGCGCGCTATGGAGGGCGCGGTGAGTACCGCCGCCCCCGGGCGCGGCGCGGCACAGGCGGCACCGGGCGCCCGCTGGCGGCCCTCCTACGAGGCCTTGCGGCGCGGCCTGCGGGACGTCGAGTACGAGGCGGCCACGGGCACCACACCGCCTCACGTGTACCGAGTTCCGCTCCTCACGGGAGCGGCCATCAGTCTCGGACTCGTCGCGCTGGTCCTCTCCCTGGCCGTCGCCGCACGGAGCAGCCGTCGCCTGAGCAGGGAGCTCACCGAGCTGCGTGACAGCGCGCTCGACATCGCCCGGCACGGACTCCCCGAGGCACTGCGCGCACCCCACACGGAGCATCCGGCCGAAACTCCCGCCGGGACCGACACCGAATTCCGGAGTCCCTCCACCGACGAGATCTCCCAGGTCCGCGCGGCGCTGGGAAGCGTGCACCGGGCAGCGCTGGACGCGGCCGTCGAGCGAGCCGAACTGGCCGACGGCATCAACGGGGTCTCCGTGAACCTCGCCCGCCGCGGCCAGGTCCTCCTCCACCGCCAGCTGGCCCTCCTGGACAGCATGGAACGCCGCTCGCAGGACCCGGCCGAACTGGGCGACCTCTTCCGGCTCGACCACCTCACCACCCGTATGCGGCGCTACGCGGAGAGCCTGCTCATCCTGTCCGGCGCGGCCCCCGGACGGGCCTGGCGGTCTCCGGTGCCGCTCACGGATGTGGTGCGCGCCGCGGTGTCGGAGATCGAGGACTACGCGCGCATCGAGGTGCGGCGCCTGCCCGCCGGCGCGATACCGGGTGGCGCAGTCGCCGACCTCACCCACTTGCTGGCCGAGCTCATCGAGAACGCCGCGCAGTTCTCGCCCCCGCACACCAAAGTGCGGGTGCACGGCGAACAGGTCGGCACCGGCCACGTACTGGAGATCGAGGACCGTGGTCTCGGCATGGAGGAGGAGACGCTGGAGGAAGCCAACCGGTGCGTCGGCCAGGCCGCGGCGCTCACCCCGGCCGACAGCGACCGACTGGGGCTCTTCGTGGTGAGCCGGCTGGCGGCCCGGCACGACGTACGTGTCGTGCTGCGCCCCTCGGTGTACGGCGGCACGACGGCGGTCGTGCTGCTGCCGAACGCCCTCGTCCACGAAGTCGAGGTCCCGGTACGGAAGACGCCCGAACCGCCCCCGGTCCTCGACGCCCCGCTGGAACGCGTACGGGCACACGCCGGGCGTCGGGGAGATCGCGCACTGGAGCCGCCGCTGCACGCCGCCGCTGCGGACCCGCCCGACGTCCCGGACGGGCTCCCGCGCCGCATTCGGCAGCGCAGTCTGGCCGTGCAACTGCGCCGGCCGCGCCCTGAAGCGACGGACGCACCGTCCGAGGAGGAGCCCGGGCTCTCCCCGGAGCAGGCGCGTACCCGTATGACCGCCTACCGCCACGGGTGGGCCCGCGGCTCCATGGAGGGAGAGCCCTGATGCACGAGGAACGAGCGAGCCGCACACCGCCGGACCCCTGGCACCGCCTCAGTGGGCTGCTGGATGACCTGGCAGCCCGGGTCCCGGACGTCCGGCACGCCGTGGTGCTCGACGGCGACGGCCTGGTCGTCGGGGCATCCGGCGCCCTTCTGCGCGAGGACGCCGATCATCTGGCGGCCGTGGCCTCCGGGTTCCACAGTCTGGCCAGGGGCACGGGACGGCATTTCTCCTCCGGAGGGCTGCGCCGGACGATGGTGGAGATGGAGGACGGCTTCCTGTTCGTCGCCGCGACACGGGACGGCTCCTGTCTGGCGGTGCTCAGCTCATCGGAGGCCGACATCGGGCTGGTCGCCTACGAGATGGCGCGGCTCGTCCGACGCATCGGCGAGCATCTGCGTACCGTGCCGCGCTCCGCCACCTGAGTGCGGTCCCGCAGCGACGCGCGACCGTGATCCAGTTCACCGAATCACCCCGCGCCGTGGCGGATGAGGAGCTACGGTCCTGCCGAGCACCGCACCTCGGCCCACCGGACCGCCCCACCGAGGCCGGCCGCCCCGGCGTACTCAGGGCCCGGCAACCGAATGCGAGCACCTCACCTGCGCGCCCACCTGACGCGCCCATCGCTTCCTGGAGGACAGTACCGATGGATTCCGTGGACCCCGCGCACCTCGGAACGGCGCAGGACGAGCCCGACATGGCCTTGAAGATCCTCATAGCGGGCGGCTTCGGAGCCGGCAAGACGACGCTGGTCGGAGCGGTCAGCGAGATCCGCCCGCTGCGTACGGAGGAGGACCTCAGCGAACTGGGGAAGACGGTCGACGACACCTGCGGTGTCGACCGCAAAGCCACCACCACGGTGGCGATGGACTTCGGCCGGATCACCATCAGAGCGGGACTGTCGCTGTACCTCTTCGGAACACCGGGGCAGGACCGCTTCTGGTTCCTGTGGGACGACCTCTCCGAAGGCGCGCTGGGCGCCGTCGTCCTCGCGGACACCCGAAGACTCGCGGACTGCTTCCCGGCGGTGGACTACTTCGAGAACCGCCGCGTGCCCTTCCTCGTGGCCGTCAACTGCTTTCCCGGAGCGAGCTCGTACGGCGCGGACGACGTGTCACGCGCGCTGGACCTGGACAGTGGCACGCCGGTGGTGCTGTGCGACGCGCGCGACCGCGATTCCGGGAAGGAAGTGCTGATCCGACTGGTCGAGCACGCGGGCCGGATGCACACGGCCCGCCTGCTCGACACGGTGAGCCGCCCGTAGGGCCCGTGCCCCTTGCCTCGGACTCAGTCGGCGATGTCCGCCAGGGCCACGGCCTTGTCGACGTGGACCCGCACCAGCAACTCGCCGGGCACGCCGTTACGCGCGCCGAACTGCTCGGCCAGCTCCTCGCCCATGTAACGCGCCGCGATACGTGTCGCCCACGCCCGTACCTCCGACAGTTCCTCGGTCACCAGCGCCCGCCCCTCGACCACCACGAAGTCGAAGGGCGGCCGGTCGTCGTCCACGCACAACGCCACCCGGCCGTCGCGGATCAGGTTCTGCCCCTTCACCGTCTCCTTGCCCGTGTTGAAGACCACGTCGTCACCGTCCAGCAGGAACCACACGGGGGCGACGTGCGGCCTCCCGTCGGCCCGCACGGTCGCCAGCTTGCCCGTGCGGGTGCCGGTGGAGAGGAACGCCTGCCACTCGTCCTTGGTCATCTTTCGTGCCATGGGCTCATCCTGCTGTATCCGGCGCCCGAGAGGCAGGAGGCCGCCCGCCGACGTGTCCGGGCTGCTTGCCGAGACGGCAGAGGTGAGCGAGGCTGGCACAGCGGTGTGCGGCAGATGGTGCCGCAGACCAGTAGACAGCACGGTGTTACGGGGAGGAAGCGGGAATGGCACTGAGCAGTGGACTGGACTGGCTGCTGGACGACCTGACACGACGCGTCGAACAGGTGCGGCACGCCCTCGTGCTGTCCAACGACGGCCTGGTCACCGGGGCGAGCGAGGGGCTGGTGCGGGAGGACGCCGAGCACCTGGCCGCGGTCGCCTCCGGGCTGCACAGCCTTGCCAAGGGCTCGGGGCAGCAGTTCCGGGCGGGCCGGGTACGGCAGACCATGGTCGAATTCGACGACGCGGTGCTGTTCGTGACGGCGGCGGGGGACGGCAGCTGTCTGTGCGTGCTGGCTGAAGCCGATTCCGACCTGGGACAGATCGCGTACGAGATGACTTTGTTGGTGAACCGGGTCGGGGAACACCTCGGCGTCGCGGCGCGGCAGCCGGAGAGTTATCCACAGGTCTGAGGCGGGGGTTGACCCGCTGTCACACTCCGCGACTACAGTCGTAACTGTCAGTGAATGGACTGTAGCGGGGGAGAAGCGACATGACCGCGATGTACGAGGGCTCGGAAACGCTCGCGATGGGGCGGGCGGCCCGGGAACTAGGTCTCAAAACAGGTGAGTTCGAGCTCGCCGTGCAGCTCGACGAGGTGAGTACGGTCCCGCCGGGGCCGGGCGACGTGTCCGGCCGACGGCGGGTGCCGGCATCCGAGATCGCGCGCCTGCGGGAGGAAAAGGGGTTTCCCGACACGCTGCGCGAGCGGATCCGCGTCGTCGGCGCGACGGAAGCCGCCGAGCTGATGGGCATCGCTCCCGGCAGGTTCCTGCGGCTGGCCCGGGCGGGATGCTTCGGCCCTGTCCGCTTTTATGTGAACCGCTACGGCGCGATCGTCTGGCAGTACCTGGCAGCGGAGCTGGAGGCCTTCGCGGGCAAGGAATGCGGCCTGGTCCACGGCCCCACGCCACCGCCGATGCGGGCGATGCTGACCCGCGGCCACGACTGGCGGGGCAGGCTGTGGCGGAGCCGGCGAGTGGCGCACCTGGTGACGGAGGCGGACGGCGCCTGGGCGGTCTCCGCCGTGATCGCCGCCGTGCTGCCGCCGGAGGAGCTGGCCTCGCTGGTACGCGATCCGGCCGAGCGGGTCTGGCTGCGCAAGCTCAGGCCCTGTCTCTCCTCGGCCGGAGCGAACACCGCCCGTACCCGCGAAGCGGTCGAACGGGCCGAGACGGCGGAGGACTTCGACGAGGTGATGTGGTACCGCATCAGCCTGTCCCGGCAGCTGGTCGCCGCCCGTGAGGAGCACCCGGCCCCGACCCTGCGCCCCTCCGACGCAGCGATGCCTTTCGGCACGGCTGCACACGGCGGCGGATCGCCGACGTCGCCCGGGGGAGAAGCCGACGAACCCGAAGCCACCGCAGAAGCAGAAGCCGACGGTACCGATGCTGCCGATGGCGCACCGGCCCCCGTGTCCGTCTCGCCCCGCGCCCGGCTCATCCGCGCCCGCACAGGGGGCGCCACCGCGGCCGGCACCCGGTCAGGTGTCGCTCCGTCCGGCGCCCGTCCCAGGGCGGCCGGCCGCGTCCCTGCCCGGCACGGCGCGTTCCTGACCCGCCGTGTCCGCGGCTCCGCTGGCCGGGCGCGCCCTCAGTCACCCAGCTTGCGGAAGAGCCCTTCCTGGACCACGGATACGAGCAGTCTGCCCTCACGGTCGTAGATGCGGCCGCGGGCCAGACCACGGGCGCCCGTGGCGATGGGCGACTCCTGGTCGTAGAGGAACCACTCGTCGGCGCGGAACGGCCGGTGGAACCACATCGCGTGATCCAGGGACGCCATGTCGAACCCGCGCGGACCCCACAGCGGCTCGATCGGGATCCGCACGGCATCCAGCAGCGTCATGTCGCTGGCGTACGTCAGCGCGCAGGTGTGAACGAGCGGGTCGTCCCCCAGCGGCCCGACCGCCCGCATCCATACGGCACTGCGCGGCTCCGCACCCTCGATCTCCTCCGGCCGCCACCGCAGCCGGTCGACGTACCGGATGTCGAAGGGCTGGCGACGGGCCATGCGCTCCAGCGCCTCGGGCAGCCCGCCCAGGTGCTCGCGGACCTCTTCGGCGACTGTCGGCAGGTCCTCGGGGGCCGGCACCACACGGCCGATCGAAAGTTGATGCTCGAACCCCGGTTCGGGCTTGTGAAAGGAGGCGGTCAAATTGAAGATCGTGCGTCCCTGCTGGACGGCCACGACCCGGCGCGTGGTGAAGGAACGCCCGTCCCGCACCCGCTCGACCTGGTACACGATCGGCACCCCGGGCCGGCCCGGCCGCAGGAAGTACGCGTGCAGCGAGTGGACCGGGCGGTCGCCTTCCGTGGTCCGCCCGGCGGCCACGAGCGCCTGCCCGGCGACCTGCCCGCCGAAGACGCGCTGGAGGGATTCCTGGGGACTGCGGCCGCGGAAGATGTTCACCTCGATCTGTTCCAGATCGAGCAGGTCCACCAGCTTTTCCGCCGGATTGGTCATCTACGGGTGTCCTTCGTCGGTGTCGGAGAGCGGTCGGAGCAGAGGCCCCCGGTCGGGATGGTGCGGGACCCGGCCGCCGGTCCTGGGCGAACGCCCACGGCCGGGGCCGGGCAGGTACACATGGTCAGAGCTGCCCCACCGAGGTGACCCGCACGACCGCGCGCCCCTCCTCGTCCGAGGCGGCGAGGTCCACCTCGGCGGAGATGCCCCAGTCATGGTCGCCGTTCGGGTCGGCGAAGGTCTGGCGCACCCGCCACAGGCCGTGCTCCGGGTCCTCCTCGATCTGCAGGAGCTTGGGACCACGAGCGTCCGGGCCGGTGCCCAGGTCCTCGTACTCGTCCCAGTAGGCGTCCATCGCGTCCGCCCAGGCGTCCTCGTCCCACCCGGAGTCGGCGTCCAGCTCGCCCAGCTCCTCGACCTTGTCCAGCGCCGCCAGTTCCACCCGCCGGAACATCGCGTTGCGGACGAGCACCCGGAAGGCCCGGACGTTCGTGGTGACGGGCTTGACCTCGTCCGCGTGCTCCATGGCCTCCTCGGCCGTCTCCTCCTCCGGGTTGGCGAGCTGTTCCCACTCGTCCAGGAGGCTGGAGTCGACCTGGCGGACCATCTCGCCGAGCCAGGCGATGATGTCCTCGAAGTCCTCGGACTTCAGGTCGTCGGGCACGGTGTGGTCCAGTGCCTTGTACGCGCTCGCGAGGTAGCGCAGCACGATGCCCTCGGTGCGGGCCAGCTCGTAGAAGGAGACGAACTCCGAGAAGGTCATGGCCCGCTCGTACATGTCGCGGATGACCGACTTCGGCGACAGCGGATGGTCGCCGACCCAGGGATGGCTGCGGCGGTAGAGACCGTAGGCGTGGGAGAGCAGCTCTTCCAGCGGCTTGGGGTACTCGACGTCCATGAGGCGCTCCATGCGGTCCTCGTACTCGACGCCGTCGGCCTTCATCTGGGCGACCGCCTCGCCCTTGGCCTTGTTCTGCTGCGCGGCCAGGATCTGCCGCGGGTCGTCCAGGGTGGACTCCACGACCGAGACCATGTCCAGCGCGTAGGAGGGCGACTCGGGATCGAGCAGGTCGAAGGCGGCCAGCGCGAAGGTGGACAGCGGCTGGTTCAGTGCGAAGTCCTGCTGCAGGTCGACGGTGAGCCGCACGATGCGGCCCTCGGCATCCGGCTCGTCCAGGCGCTCCACGATCCCGCCGTCCAGCAGCGAACGGTAGATGGCGATGGCCCGCCGGATGTGCCGCAACTGGTTCTTGCGCGACTCGTGGTTGTCCTCCAGCAGCCGGCGCATGGCCTCGAAGGCGTTGCCGGGCCGGGCGATCACCGAGAGCAGCATCGCGTGGGTGACGCGGAAGCGGGAGGTCAGCGGCTCCGGCTCGGAGGCGATCAGCTTCTCGAAGGTGTTCTGACCCCAGTTGACGAAGCCCTCGGGAGCCTTCTTCCGGACGACCTTCCGGCGCTTCTTCGGGTCGTCTCCCGCCTTCGCGAGCGCCTTCTCGTTCTCGATGACGTGCTCGGGCGCCTGGGCGACCACGAAGCCTGCGGTGTCGAAGCCGGCCCGCCCGGCCCGCCCCGCGATCTGGTGGAACTCCCGCGCCCGCAGGGTGCGCACCCGGTTCCCGTCGTACTTCGTCAGCGCGGTGAAGAGGACGGTACGGATCGGCACGTTGACGCCCACGCCGAGGGTGTCCGTTCCGCAGATCACCTTCAGCAGGCCGGCCTGGGCGAGCTTCTCCACGAGCCGCCGGTACTTCGGGAGCATGCCGGCGTGGTGCACGCCGATCCCGTGGCGTACGTGCCGCGAGAGGTTCTGCCCGAATTTGGTGGTGAAGCGGAAATTGCCGATCAGCTTGGCGATCTCGTCCTTCTCGGCCCGAGTGCACATGTTGATGCTCATCAGGGCCTGTGCCCGTTCCACGGCCGCGGCCTGCGTGAAGTGCACGATGTAGACCGGCGCCTGGTGCGTCTCCAGCAGCTCGGTCAGCGTCTCCGTCATCGGGGTCGTGCGGTACTCGTACGACAGCGGCACGGGGCGCGTCGCGGACCGGACGACCGAGGTCGGCTTGCCGGTGCGCCGCGTCAGGTCCTTCTCGAACATCGCGACGTCACCGAGCGTCGCCGACATCAGGATGAACTGCGCCTGCGGCAGTTCCAGCAGCGGGATCTGCCAGGCCCAGCCGCGGTCCGGCTCGGCGTAGAAGTGGAACTCGTCCATGACGACCTGGCCGATGTCGGCGTCCTTGCCGTCGCGGAGCGCGATCGAGGCGAGCACCTCGGCGGTGCAGCAGATGACCGGGGCGTCGGCGTTCACGGAGGCGTCGCCGGTGAGCATGCCGACGTTCTCGGTGCCGAAGAGCTTGCACAGGTCGAAGAACTTCTCCGACACCAGCGCCTTGATGGGGGCGGTGTAGAAGGTGACCTGGTCGTTGGCCAGGGCGGTGAAGTGCGCGCCCGCCGCGACCAGGCTCTTGCCGGAGCCGGTGGGGGTGGACAGGATGACGTTCGCCCCCGAGACCACCTCGATCAGTGCCTCCTCCTGGGCAGGGTAGAGCGAGATGCCCTGCTCTTCGGCCCAGGTCGAAAAGGCTTCGAAGAGGGCATCGGGGTCGGCGTCGTTCGGCAGATGATCGATGAGGGTCACGCCCCCATACTGCCTTCCTTCACCCCGGAAGCGGGAACCGGCGGGTCCTACGGTGATCATCGGACGCTACGCTGTGTCGCCGACCACGCGTCACCTCCGCGGCAACGAGCGCCATCGGCGCGGCAGCGGACGTCAGCGGCGCGAGAACGAAGACGACAAAGGGTGGGGAACAACCATGATGGGACCGGCGCACTCGCTGTCCGGGGCCGCGGCCTGGCTGGGGGTGGGCGCGGCGGCCGGCGCCGCGGGCCATCCGATGCCCTGGCCGGTGGTCGTCGTCGGGGCGCTGATCTGCGCCGGTGCGGCCCTCGCTCCGGACCTGGACCACAAGGCGGCCACGATCTCGCGTGCCTTCGGGCCGCTGTCCCGGGGCCTGTGCGAGGTCGTCGACAACATCTCGCACGCCGTCTACAAGGCCACTCGGATGAAGGGCGACGCACGCCGGTCCGGTGGTCACCGCACCTTGACGCACACGTGGGTGTGGGCGGTACTGGTGGGCGCGGGCATGGCCGTGCTGGCGATGCAGGGCGGCCGCTGGGCGGTGCTCGGCATCCTCTTCGTACACATGGTCCTCGCCATCGAGGGGCTGCTGTGGCGGCAGGCGCGGGTCTCCAGCGACGTGCTGGTCTGGCTGCTGGGCGCGGCAGCGGCGTGGATCCTCGCCGGGGTGCTGGACCAGCCGGGGAACGGCTCGCACTGGCTCTTCACCGCCCCGGACCAGGCGTACCTCTGGCTGGGGCTGCCGATCGTGCTGGGCGCGCTGGTGCACGACATCGGCGACGCGCTGACCGTCTCGGGCTGCCCGATACTGTGGCCGATCCCGATCGGCCGCAAGCGCTGGTACCCGGTCGGCCCGCCCAAGGGCATGCGGTTCCGTGCGGGCAGCTGGGTGGAGCTGAAGGTCCTGATGCCGGTCTTCACCCTCCTCGGCGGCATAGGCGGCCTCACGGCCCTCGGCTTCCTCTAGGGCACCGCCGCTCTCCAGGACCCAGGCTTCCGACAGGACCCCGGCTTCCAGGACCTTGGCCTTCCCCGGGGCCTCGGGCTCGACGGGCAGGCGGCCGGGACGAACGCGCCAGGGGGGTGCGCGGCCCGTGTACCGGTACGCCTCCGAGCGGGCTGTGGCCCCTCGCGACGGGTGGCTCCTCGTCCGCGCTGTGGTCGGCACCGGGCGCCGGAGCCGCGGAAGCCGTACCTCCCTCACGTGACAGCCCACGTCCCGGACGCGGTGCGTGCCCCGAGTACGGTGCGTGCCCCGAGTACGGGTCACATCCCGAGCGTGAGCCACATCCCGAGTACGGGTCACGTCCCGGGCGTGGGCCACACCCCGAGCGTGGGCCAGGCCGGGAGAGCCGACCGGGCCCCGAGCCCGGATCACACCCGGAGAACCTGCCAGGCTCAGGCTCCGGGCCGTACCCGGCGAGTTTCCCGGGCTCAGGCTCCGGGCCGTACCCGGCGGGCTTGTCAGGTCCAGGCTCCGGGGCGCAGCCCGCGAGCCGGACAGGCGCAGGGCCCGGGCCTGGGCTCGCTCCAGGTGTAGCGCCGAGGAGTCCGGATCCGGGAGTCGGCTCAGCTCTGGCCCCGGGGCGGTACCGGTTCGTCGTGTGGCCCGGGCCCCGGCGGCCGGTTCCGGGCCGCGGGGGCCCGGGGAGCCCGGGCGGAGGGTCAGGCGTGCCAGGAGCGCCAGAGGGCGGCGTAGGGACCGTTGGCGGAGACCAGCGCGTCGTGGCTGCCCAGCTCCGTGATGCGGCCGTCCTCGACCACGGCGATGACGTCCGCGTCGTGGGCGGTGTGCAGCCGGTGGGCGATGGCGACGACCGTGCGGCCGTCGAGGACCTTGCCGAGCGAGCGCTCCAGGTGACGGGCGGCTCGCGGGTCCAGGAGCGAGGTCGCCTCGTCCAGGACCAGCGTGTGCGGGTCCGCCAGGACGAGCCGGGCCAGCGCGATCTGCTGAGCCTGTGCCGGAGTCAGCGCGTACCCTCCCGAGCCGACCTCCGTGTCCAGGCCCTTCTCCAGCCCGTGCGCCCAGCCGTCCGCGTCGACCGCGGCCAGCGCCGCCCACAGTTCGGCGTCGTCCGCGCCCGTACGGGCCAGCAGGAGGTTGTCGCGCAGCGAGCCAACGAAGACGTGGTGTTCCTGGTTGACCAGCGCGACGTGGGCGCGTATCCGCTCCGCCGGCATCCGGGACAGTTCGGCGCCGCCGAGGGTGATCTCGCCCTTGCGGGGCGCGTAGATGCCGGCGAGGAGCCGGCCGAGCGTCGACTTGCCCGCGCCCGACGGGCCCACGAGTGCCACCCGGCTGCCCGGCCGTACGCGCAGCGAGACGTCGTGCAGGACGTCGACGTCGGGGCGGTAGCCGAAGCGGACGCCATCGGCGCGCACGTGCCGGCCGTCCGGCGTGACGCGTTCGTCCGCCGCCTCCGGCTCGATCTCCCGCACGCCGACGAGCCGCGCGATCGACACCTGCGCGACCTGCAGTTCGTCGTACCAGCGCAGAATCATGCCGATCGGTTCGATCATCATCTGGGAGAGCAGCGCCCCCGTGGTCAGCTGGCCGAGTGTCATCCAGCCCTGGAGGACGAAGAAGCCGCCGAGCATCAGGACGGCACCGAGGTTCAGGGTGTGGGTGCCGTTGATCACCGGGAAGAGGACCGAGCGGAGGTAGAGCGTGTACCGCTCCCACTGGGTCCACTCGCGGACACGTCGCTCCGACAGCCGGATGCGGCGGTCGCCGAGCCGGTGCGCCTCGATGGTCCGGCCCGCGTCCACCGTCTCGGTGAGCACGGCGGACACCGCGGCGTATCCGGCGGCCTCGGAACGATAAGCGCTCGGCGCCCGTTTGAAGTACCAGCGGCAGCCGACGATCAGCAGGGGCAGCGGGACGAGCACGGAGAGGGCGAGCGGCGGCGCGGTCAGGCCGAGCGCCCCGACCAGGAGCCCGATCCAGACCACGCCGATGGACAGCTGCGGCACGGCTTCGCGCATCGCGCTGGCCAGCCGGTCGATGTCCGTGGTGATCCGGGAGAGCAGGTCGCCGGTGCCCGCGCGTTCGAGGACGCCGGGCGGCAGTGCGACGGACCGGACGAGGAAGTCCTCGCGCAGGTCCGCCAGCATCCGCTCGCCGAGCATCGCGCCGCGCAGCCGGACCATCCGTACGAAGACGGTCTGGACGACCAGGGCGAGCGCGAACAGCCCGATGGTGCGCTCCAGGTGGAGGTCGTGCGCGCCGTCGGCGAGGTCTTCCACGAGGCCGCCGAGGAGATACGGGCCGGCTGTCGAGGCGATGACGGCGATGGCGTTGACGGTGACGAGGAGGATGAATGCCTTGCGGTGGCGGCGGATCAGCCCCGCGACGTAGCTGCGTACGGTCGCGGGGGAGCCGACGGGAAGGATGGTCGTCGTACGTGCGGCTTCCGGATCGTGCTCCGGCGGCGCCAGGCCGATCATGCCGTCTCCTCGATCGGGTCGGGCGCGCCCACCCGGGCGCGCGAGGGGGTGGAATCGCCCGTCTCCCGCAGGAGTTCTTCCGGGCCGCCATCGGGGCCGCCACCCGGGCCGCCGTCGGGGCTGCCCATCGGGCCACCCATCGGGCTGTCATTCGGGTCGCCACCCGGTCCGTCGTCCGGTCCGCTGTCAGGGCCGTCCTTCGGATGGCCGGGCACGGGCGGAACGTCCTGCGGTGCCGTGCGCGTGACGTCCCGCAGCGTGGGGCCGGCGGCCTGTTCCCGGGTGCGTTCCTCGTCGGTCTCGCGGGTGACGACCGCGTGGTAGGCCGGTGTGGTGCGGAGGAGTTCGCGGTGCGGGCCGACCGCGGTGACCTTTCCTTCGGGCAGGAAGACGACCTGGTCCGCGCGGTCCAGGACCAGCGGGCTGGAGGTGAGGACGACCGTGGTCCGGCCGTCGCGCAGCGCGCGCAGGCCGTCGGCGATCCGGGCCTCGGTGTGCGAGTCGACCGCGCTGGTCGGCTCGTCGAGCACCAGCACCTCCGGGTCGCAGACCAGCGACCGCGCCAGCGCGAGCCGCTGGCGCTGGCCCCCGGAGAGGGAGCGGCCGCGTTCGGTGACGCGGCTGCGCATCGGGTCGCCCGACCCGTCGGTGCCGGCCTGGGCGAGTGCGGCCAGTACGTCGTCGCACTGCGCGGCGGCCAGGGCCTGCTGTGCGGTGACGGCGCCGGAGGCCGGTACGTCGAAGAGTTCGTGCAGTGTTCCCGACAGCAGTACCGGGTCCTTGTCCTGGACCAGGACGGCTCGGCGGGCGGCGTCCCGCGGTACGTCGTCCAGGGCGGTGCCGCCCAGCTCGACGGACGGGAGGGCGCCGGATACGGCAGCGGGCGTGCCTCCTCCGCCGGCCACGGACCCGGTGGCCGGGGTCGTGGACGCGGTACTGGCGGCCGAAGCCGTCGATGCGGACTTGGTGCCCGAAGCCGTCGATGCGGAGTTGGCGGCCGAGGCCGTGGACACGGTACCGGCCGTCTGCCCCGGCGCGCCGGCCTTCTCGTTCTCCTCCGAAGCGCTCGCCGGATTGCGGCCGGCGCTCGCCAGGTGGTCGTCAGCGCTCGCCGAGAGGCCGCTGGTGCTCGCCGAGTGGTCGTCAGCGCTCGCCGAGTGGCCGCTGGTGCTCGCCGAGTGGTCGTCAGCGCTCGCCGAGTGGCCGCTGGTGCTCGTCGGGTGGTTGCCGGTGCTCGCCGGGTGGCCGCTGGTGCTCGTCGGGTGGTCGTCGGCGCTCGCCGGGTGGCCGCCCAGGCGTTCGGCGAGCAGGCCTGCCGCGTCCGGGTCGCCGCAGACCACCGCGGTGAAGCGGCCGGCCGGGGCCAGCAGGCCGGTGGCCGGGTCGTACAGGTCGCCGCTGAGCGGGGCGTGGTCCGTGACGCGGCCCTCGGACGGGCGGCTGAGCGCCAGGATGCGGGCGGTCCGTTTCGCGGACGGCCGGGAGAAGGAGTACGCCTGGGCGATCTCCTCGAAGTGCCGGAGGGGGAAGAGCAGGAAGGTGACCGCGCTGTACATCGTGACCAGCGCGCCGACCTCGATGTGGCCGTCCAGGGCCAGCCGGGCGCCGTACCAGACGACCACGATGAGCAGCAGACCCGGCAGCGCGACCTGGACGGCCGAGATCAGCGACCACATCCGGGCGCTGCGTACGGCGGCCTTGCGGACGTCCTGGGAAGCGGTGCGGTAGCGACCGAGGAACAGTTCCTCACCGCCGATTCCGCGCAGCACACGAAGGCCGGCGACGGTGTCGGAGGCCAGTTCCGTGGCATAGCCGGCCTTCTCGCGCTGTTCGTCGGCGCGGCGCGTGGCGCGCGGGAGCAGCGGCAGCACGGCGAGCGCCACCACGGGCACGCCGAGCGCGACCACGATGCCCAGCGTGGGCTGGTAGATCACCAGTGCCACGCACACGCCGACGGACGTGAGCGCGGCGGCCGCGAAGCGGGAGATGGCTTCGACGAACCATCCGATCTTCTCCAGGTCGCCGGTGCTGACCGCGACCACTTCGCCGGCCGCGACCCGCCGAGTGAGGGCCGAGCCCAGCTCCGCGGTCTTGCGGGCGAGCAGTTGCTGGATGCGGGCGACGGCGGTGATCCAGTTGGTGACGGCGGCGCGGTGCACCATCGTGTCGCCGACCGCGACCAGCACGCCCAGCAGCACCATCAGCCCGCCCGCGAGGGCGAGCCCGGTGCCGGAGCGGTCGACGACGGCCTGTACGGCGATGCCCACCGGCAGCGGGAAGGAGGCCACGGCGCCGGTGTGCACCAGGCCCCAGGCCATGGCTTTGAGCTGGCCGCCCAGTTGCCGGCGGTACAGCCAGACCAGGAAACGGCCGCCGGTACGGACGTCGGGGACACCCGGGTCGGGATGCGGTAGATCGCGAATCTGCATGACGTCCAAGCGTTTCGTCGGGAACGGAGGCCGGGTGGAGCTGCGGCCGGAGAGACGGGCCGGTGGCTCCACCTGGCGCGGCGGACGCAACGGATCAGGGCATGGCTGTGCCGCTTGCGTCTGCGACAGGAGCAGGGCAGAGCCATCGAAGGTTGGCGTGGAATGGCCGGGATTTTCAATCGTTTTTCTGGCGGAACGCGCGGATCGGGCCATGCTGTGCGGTCCGTGGCCCGGGGCGTGGGGGGCGGCCCTCCGTGGGGTTTCACCTCGACCGATCACGTGTCGCCGAGCGGTGCGACCATAGGACCCATGCGGAGTACACGTAAGACGGCCACCACGCAGGCGCGGACGCGGGAACAGCTGCGGACGCAGCAGCAGGCGCGGACGCGGACGGCGACGGGGATGCGGGCTGCCGCGCTGGCCGCCGCGGGGCTGGTCCTGGTCGCGGGCTGCGGCGGTTCGGGGGAGCA
Source organism: Streptomyces sclerotialus (assembly GCF_040907265.1). Classification (NCBI taxonomy): domain Bacteria; kingdom Bacillati; phylum Actinomycetota; class Actinomycetes; order Kitasatosporales; family Streptomycetaceae; genus Streptomyces; species Streptomyces sclerotialus. Next base: position 7,266,459 of record NZ_JBFOHP010000002.1, read on the forward strand.
GGGCGAGAAGGCCGAAGGGCGTGCGGGACAGCCGAGCGCCTCGCCCAGCACGGGGCTGACGCGCATCCCGGATGTCGGAGAGCGGCTGCAGTCCCGGATCCCCGCTGATTCCCGGCAGGTGATAGCGGTCTACGGCGACGGCGAGGACGCCACCACCTCGACCGTCGTGCTCTACACGAGGGAGACGGGGGACGAGAAGAACTCTGCGGGCGAGGGCGGCAAGGACGGCAAGGGCGGCGAGGGCGGCAAGGGCGGCACGGCTGCCGGGGGCACCTGGAGCCGCGACCGGAGCTGGCAGGGGCACAACGGGAAGCGTGGCTGGACCCTGAACCACCATGAGGGGGACAAGCGCAGCCCGGTCGGGGTGTACTCGCTCTCCGACGCGGGCGGCGTGCTGCCCGATCCGGGCGCGAAGCTGCCGTACACCGCGTCCGCGGCCTTCACCCCGCCGTCGTACTGGGCGAAGAAGACCCGGCACGACTTCGACTACGTCATCGCCATCGACTACAACCGCGCCAAGGGTGTCTCGCCGCTGGACCCGACCCGCCCGGAGGGGCAGTCCAAGGGGGGCAGCATCTGGCTGCACATGGATCACGGGAGCGGTACATCCGGCTGCGTGAGCATCCCGAAGTCCGGCATGCGGTATCTGCTGCGTACGCTCGATCCCGCGCAGCACCCGGTCGTCGTCATGGGCGACAAGGCCCACCTGAAGGCCTGACGTACCTGGCACGGACCTGACACACATACGTGCTCGGAACCCGCTCCGGGACTCTCACAGCGTGGTGACGCAAACGTGTACCGGCGGTTGCTTGGAGCAAGCTCCAAGATTTTCTTCGATGTAACACCGGCCTCTTCTGTGGGGCATGAGGCTCGGCCATAGTGACGGACCGCGGAAGTCCTCTTCCGTATCCCAAAATCCGTCCTAGGGAGAGCCCGTGCCGCACGCCACCGGATCGCTCGCTCGCCGGGCAGGCCGCTTGCTGCGCACCAGTCTGTTCACGCAGGTCCTCGTGGCCCTGCTCGTCGGAGTCCTCGTCGGACGGTTGTGGCCGCAGTTCGGCTCGGCCGTCCAGCCGCTCGGCGACGGCTTCGTCCGCCTCATCAAGGCGATGATCGCTCCGCTCGTCTTCTGTGTCGTCGTCGCCGGCATCACCAAGGCCGGCGACCTCAAGGCCTTCGGCCGGATCGGCCTCAAAGCGCTGATCTGGTTCGAGGTGGCGACCACCGTCGCGCTCGTCGTGGGCCTGCTCGCGGGCAACGTCTTCGGCCCCGGCGCGGGTATGCACGTCGACCCGTCGTCGCTCGACCAGAGCGCGGTGGACGAGAAGACCGGTGGCGGGCAGCTGCCCTCCACCACGCAGTTCATCCTCGAATCACTGCCGGACAGCGCGGTCGGGGCGTTCGCGGAGAATTCCCTGCTCCAGGTCCTCGTACTGTCCTGCCTGGTGGGGGCAGCGCTGCTGCACCTCGGGCAGACGAAGGTGCCGCAGATCCTGCCGTTCATCGAGCAGGCGCAGGAAGTCGTCTTCACGATCGTCGGCTACATCATGCGCCTCGCGCCGCTCGCCGTCTTCGGGGCGACCGCGCACCTCGTGGGGGAGTACGGCCTCGGCGCGATGACGACGTACGCGAAGCTGATCGCGGTGTGTTACGGCGTCGCGCTGGCCTTCCTCGTGTTGCTGGCACTCGCGCTCAAGGCCGTCACGGGGCTCAGCCTGTGGAAGTTCGTCCGCTACACCCGCGAAGAGCTGCTGCTGGCCCTCGGTACGGGCTCCAGCGAGACCGTGATGCCGCGGATGATGCAGAAGCTGCGGGCCGCGGGCTGCCGGGACGACGCGGTCGGTCTGGTGCTGCCGACCGGCTACTCCTTCAACCTCGACGGTGCGTCGATCTACCTCTCCATCGGCACGCTCTTCATCGCGCAGGCCATCGGAGTCGATTTGTCGATGGGGCAGCAGATCACCGTCGTGCTGGTGCTGATGCTGACCAGCAAGGGGATGGCGGGCGTGCCCGGTTCGGCGTTCCTGGCGCTGTCGGCGACCGCGTCCGCGCTGGGCGTCATCCCCGCGGCGGCGGTGGCGCTGCTGCTCGGCGTCGACCGGATCATGGACTCGATGCGCGTCGCCACCAACCTGCTCGGCAACTGCGTCGCGGTCTTCGCCGTGTCCCGCTGGGAGGGTGCCCTGGACCGCGTGACGGCGAAGCGGGTTCTCAACGGCGAGGCGGCCGCCGCAGCTCCGGAGACGCCCGGCGTCCCGAAGGTGCCCGCCGCCGCGGACGTGCCCGCGGCCCCGCAGACGTCCACCGTTCCGCAGACGTCCGCCGCTCAGCAGACGTCCACCGTTCCGCGGACGTCCGCCGTTCAGCAGGCATCCGCTGTTCCGCGGACGTCCGCCGTTCAGCAGGCATCCGCTGTTCCGCGGACGTCCGCCGTTCAGCAGGCATCCGCCGTTCCGCAGGCGTCCGCTGTTCCGCGGACGTCCGCCGCTCAGCAGGCGTCCGCCGCTCAGCAGACATCCATCGCTCCGCAGACGTCCACCGCCCCGGACGCAACCACCGAGAAGTGACCCTCTCCGGGGGCCCGGCCGGCCCGAGGCGGCCGAGCCCCCGGAGGCCGTCACGCCTTCGGCTTCTCCGAGTCCATCCCCGGCCGCGCCTTCTTCCAGCCCCCGCGCGTGAAGTCCGGGATCTCCATCGGCTTGCCGTGCGCCTTGATCGACAGGTCGCTCAGCGGTACCGGCGCGGTCCACGTCGCCGCGTCGTACACGTCGAAGTCCGGTACCAGGCCCAGGTGCATGCACTGGGTCAGCCGGAAGACCATCATGTAGTCCATGCCGCCGTGGCCGCCGGGCGGGTTGGCGTGTTCCTTCCACAGCCAGTGATCCCACTCCGCGAACTCACCGAAGTCGTGCCACTGGTCATCACTGTGGCCGGGCTCAAGATAGATCCGCGACGGATAGTCCTCGAAGACGCCCTTCGTGCCGCCCAGGCTGTTGATGCGGCTGTACGGGTGCGGCGTGGACACGTCGTGTTCGAGACGGATCACCCGGCCCTTGGCGGTCTGGACGAGGGAGATCGTCCGGTCGCTCTCGATGTACGTCTCCTTCCAGCTCGGGTCGCCCGCCGGCATGTGCTCCTTGCGGTAGGCGGCCAGGCCGAGGGCGGGGGTGCCGAAGCTGGAGATCCGCAGCGCGCGGTCGCCGCGGTTGACGTCCATGTAGTTGGCGACGGGCCCGAACCCGTGGTTGGGGTACAGGTCGCCGCGCAGCCGGGTGTGCCACAGCCGCCGCCACGGACCCTCGTAGTAGTCGGGGTCGAACATCAGACCGCGCAGGTCGTGGTTGTAGGCGCCGGCGCCGTGCAGCAGGTCGCCGAAGAGGCCCGCGTGCGCCATGCGCAGCACCCGCATCTCGTTCCGCCCGTAACAGCAGTTCTCCAGCTGGAGGCAGTGCTTGCGGGTGTACTCCGAGAGGTCGACCAGCTCCCACAGCTCGTCCAGCCGGAGCGCTATCGGGCACTCGACGCCCACGTGCTTGCCGTTCAGCAGGGCCGTCTTCGCCATCTCGAAGTGCAGGTCCCAGGGCGTCGCGACGTACACGAAGTCGATGTCGCCGCGTTTGCAGAGGTTCTCGTAGTCGCGCTCGCCCTTGGCATAGACGGCAGGGGCCGGCTGCCCCGCGTCGGTGACCTTCTTCGCGGCCTTGGCGGTCTTCTCCTTGACCGGGTCGCACACCGCGACGACCTGGGTGTTCGGTACGGCGAGGAAGAGGTCGATCATGGAGCCGCCGCGGTTGCCGAGGCCGACGATGCCGACGCGTACGGTACGGCGCCCCTCGAACGGTACGCCGATCATCGTCCTGCCGCGCCGCTTCGGTGGCGTGGCGGTGCCGGCGGTGCCGGGGGCAGCGCCGGGCGCCGGTGCGGCCGCCGCCGTACCGCTCGCGCCGAACGCGCCCAGCCCGGCGAGCCCGAGCCCGGCCCCCGCCGTGCCCGCTGTCCGCAGGACCGACCGGCGGCTCGGTCCGTCCCCGTCGGGTGCACCGGCCGGCTGAGCGCCGTCCAGGGCCGAGTGGCGGCGGCTCTCGTCGTCGTGCTGCTCGGGTCTTGCGTCATGCATGGGGCCTCCTGGAGTTACGGACGGTGCCCGGCGGCTGCGTGCGTGGACCTGTGTGCTGCGTGCATGGACTCGGTGGGGCCGGGTGCATGGACCTCGGTGCTGTGTGCGTGGACTCGGTGGGCCGGTGGAGCTGCGTGCGGGTGGAGCCCGGTACGGACGGCCGCGCCCCGGTCTCCGCACGGATGTGCGCATGCGGGTGGGGTTCGGGACGACGTATGCCGGTGTGCGTGCGCGGACCTCGGTGAGGACCCTGACGCTTGATACGTACGCGCCACAAGGGGGTGAATTGGACTCCTGAGGTGAACACTTGGACTCTTCTCTTGCGCAAGTGACTGGAATTTCTTGCGGAATGCCTTGACGTGTTCACTTCGTAAAGGCAGGCTCCTCCGCGGATTCCCCCCACGGGCGGCCTCGGCGCGTGGCTGCCTTCGAGGGCGTGGTGTCCTGCCGCGCCCGCTCGTTGAAGGAGCCGCATGTTGCATCACCGATCCCGGATACTCGGCGGCACACTGGCCGGCGTGCTCGTCGCCGGCGGCCTCGCCGCGCTCGCCCCCTGGAGCTCGCAGGCCACCCCGCCCGGAGAGAAGACCGTCACCGCCACGCTGTTCGAACGGCCGTACGCGGACGTCGCCAAGATCTGCACCGACCAGCTCGGCCCGGCCGGCTACGGCTACGTCGAGGTCTCGCCCGCGACGGAGCACATCAAGGGCGACCAGTGGTGGACGTCGTACCAGCCGGTCAGCTACAAGATCGCGGGCCGGCTCGGCGACCGGGACGCCTTCGCCTCGATGGTCTCCGCCTGCCACAAGGCGGGCGTCAAGGTCATCGCCGATGCCGTCATCAACCACATGTCGTCCGGGTCCGGCACGGGGACCGGCGGCACGCAGTACACGAAGTACGACTACCCGGGGTACTTCCAGGACCAGGACTTCCACTCCTGCCGCAAGGACATCTCCGACTACGGCGACCGCGACGACGTGCAGAACTGCGAACTGGTCGGACTCTCGGACCTGGACACCGGCAGCGACGCCGTCCGCACCACCATCGCGAAGTACCTCGACGACCTGCGCTCGCTCGGCGTCGACGGCTTCCGCATCGACGCGGCCAAGCACATGGCCGCCGATGACGTGGCCGCCATCAAGGGCAAGATGAGCGATCCCGGCTTCTGGGTCTCCGAGGTCATCCACGGGGGCGGCGAGGCCGTCCAGCCGGACGAGTACACGGGCGTCGGCGACGTCGACGAGTTCCGTTACGGGGGCCACCTCAAGAGCGCCTTCCAGGGCGGCAGTATCGCCCAGCTCAAGTCCGTCGCCGACGGGAAGCTCGACAGCGGGTCGGCACGTACCTTTGTCGACAATTGGGACACCGAGCGTAACGGCTCGACGCTCACCTACAAGGACGGCGCGACGTACACGCTCGCCAATGTCTTCATGCTGGCCTCGCCCTACGGCTCGCCGAACGTCTACTCCGGCTACGAGTGGTCCGACAAGGACGCGGGCCCGCCCAGCGGCACCGACGGCTGGACCGGCATGCACGCGAAGCAGGAGATCACCGGAATGGTGGGCTTCCGTAACGCGGTCGGCGGCGCCGAGCTGACCGACTGGTGGGACAACGGGTCGAGCGCGATCGCCTTCGGGCGCGGCGACAAGGGCTTCGTCGCCCTCAACGCCGGGGACGGCGAGCTGTCACAGTCCTTCGCCACCTCGCTGCCCGCCGGTACGTACTGCAACGTCGCCAAGGCCGCGCCGGACTCCTGCGACGGCAACACCGTCACGGTCGGCGACGACGGCAAGGCGCAGCTGACCGTGCCCGCGAAGGGCGCGGTGGCCCTGCACGTGGGCGCCAAGAGCTGAACGCGCACCCGTACCCGCGAGCTGAACGTACACGCGTACCCGTGAGCTGAACGCACACCCGTACCCGCGAGCTGAACGCACACCCGCACTCGCGTACGTACGTCATGGCGCGGCCCGTCCTCAGGCGGGCCGCGTCGCGCGTTCCAGCTCCATGAGTACGGAGTAGTACCCGCGGCCCTGTGTCGCGTGGTCCATGCCCACCTCGCACATGCGGTTCGCCGACAGGTGCGCGTCGAAGTGACGGGACGTCACCTCGGCCGCCTCCCGGGCCGTCGCCGCCTCGGTCAGCTCCTTGTGCAGCATCCCGCGGTCGCCCGCGAAGGCGCAGCAGCCCGCGTCGTCCGGTACGACGACCTCCTCGGCGCACGCCTCGGCGACCGTGCGGAGCTGCGCCTCGTCACCCAGGTGGCGCATCGAACAGGTGGGGTGCAGCACCGCCGAGTCCACCGTCCGCACCACCTCCAGGTGCGGCAGCAGTTCCTCGGCCGCCCAGACGACGGAGTCGACGACGGTCAGCTCGGCGTGCAGCTGCTTGTTGTCCTCGGTGAGGTACGGGACGACCTCGTGGGCGATGCCGAGGGTGCAGGAGGAGGCATCCACCACGAGGGGCAGCCGGCCGCCCGCGGTCCAGCCCCAGGCCGCCTCCACGATCCGGTTCGCCATCACGGCGTTGCCCTCGTCGTAGCCCTTGGAGTGCCAGATCGTGGCGCAGCAGGTGCCCGCGACGTCGTCCGGGATCCACACCGGCTTCCCGGCCCGCCGGGAGACCGCGACGACGGCCTCGGGGAGGGACGGGCCCTCGTACCCGTCCGGTTCGCCGAAGATGCGGTTCACGCAGGCCGGGTAGTAGACGGCGACCGCGTCCTGCTTCCGGGTGGGCGGCAGCCGGCGGGCCGCGGCGCCGGGGATCTCGGGCAGCCAGCGCGGTACGAGGTCGGGGCGTACGGCCTTGCGGGCGGCCTCCGTCACGGTCTCCAGCAGCCGGTCGCCGATCCGCGCGCCGATCCGGTCGGCCGTGGCGACGGCGAGCCGGGCCGACGCCTCGACGGCCTTGAAACGCTTCGCGGTGAGCGCGGCGGCCTTCTCCTCGCGGGGGGAGTGCCTGCGGTGCCGGAAGTCCTTCATCATCGCGCCGGTGTCGATGCCCACCGGACAGGCCAGCTTGCAGGTGGAGTCGCCCGCGCAGGTGTCGACCGCGTCGTAGCCGTACGCGTCCAGGAGCGCGCCGGTCACCGGCGAGTCCGGGTGCTGGCGCATCATCTCGCGGCGCAGCACGATGCGCTGGCGGGGCGTGGTCGTGAGGTCGCGGCTGGGGCAGACCGGCTCGCAGAAGCCGCACTCGATGCAGGGATCGGCGACCGCCTCGACCTCGGGGATCGTCTTCAGGCCGCGGAGGTGGGCCTTCGGGTCACGGTCCAGGACGACGCGCGGGGCGAGGATGCCGTGCGGGTCGAACAGGTCCTTGATCCGCCACATCAGGTCCGTGGCGCGCGGGCCCCACTCCAGCTCCAGGAAGGGCGCGATGTTGCGTCCGGTGGCGTGCTCGGCCTTGAGTGAGCCGTCGAAGCGCTCGACGGTCATCCGGCAGAACTCGTCCATGAAGGCCGCGTACCGTGCCACGTCCTCGGCCTTGGACGCGTCGAACGCGAGCAGGAAGTGCAGGTTGCCGTGGGCGGCGTGACCGGCGACGGCGGCGTCGAAGCCGTGCCGCGCCTGTAGCTCCAGCAGCGCCGTGCAGGCGTCCGCGAGCTGTGCGGGCGGTACGGCGAAGTCCTCGGTGAGCAGGGTCGTGCCCGAGGGCCGGGAGCCGCCGACCGCGGTGACGAACGCCTTGCGGGCCTTCCAGTAGCCCGCGATGGTGCCGGGGTCGCGGGTGAACGCGTTGGTGACGGACTCGACCGGCGCGACCAGCTCCAGTTCGCTCAGTACCTCTTCGGCGGCGGCTTCGTACGCTGCCTGCCGCTCGTCGTCCGGGGCGCGGAACTCCACGAGCAGCGCGGTCGTTTCCGTGGGGAGTGCCGCCCAGTCGGCGGGTACTCCGGCGACCCGGACCGAGGCGCGCAGCGTGTTGCCGTCCATCAGCTCCACGGCGAGCGCGCCCGCCTCGGTGAAGCGCGGGACGGCGGCGGCCGCGGCCCGCAGATCGGGGAAGAAGAGCAATGCGGTGGAGGTGCGGCGGTCCAGTGGGAGGGTGTCGAACACCGTCTCCGCGATGAAGCCGAGGGTGCCCTGCGAGCCGACGATCAGGCCGCGCAGGATCTCGACGGGTGTGGCGCCGTCGAGGAAGGCGTCGAGCCGGTAGCCGTTGGTGTTCTTGAGCTCGTACTTGGCGCGGATGCGGGCGACCAGCTCGGGGTCGGCCTCGATCTCCGCCTTGAGGGCCAGTAGGCCTTCGTACAGCGCCGGTTCGGCGTGGGCCAGCTCCACGTCGGCGGCCGGGTCGGCGGTGTCCACGACCGTGCCTGACGGCAGCACGATCGTGGCGGAGGCGAGCGTGCGGTAGGAGTTCCGGGTGGTGCCGGCCGTCATGCCGGAGGCGTTGTTGGCGACCACGCCGCCCACGGTGCAGGCGATGGCGCTGGCCGGATCGGGCCCGAGCAGCCGGCCGTGGCGGGCGAGCGTGATGTTGGCCCGCGCTACGGTCGTGCCGGGGCCGATGCGGGCACGCTCGCCGTCGCCCAGCACCTCGATCCCGTCCCAGTGGCGGCGCACGTCGACGAGGATGTCCTCGCCCTGCGCCTGGCCGTTGAGCGAGGTGCCGGCGGCGCGCAGGACGACCTTCCGGCCGTGACCGTGCGCGTAGGAGAAGACGGCGGAGACGTCGTCGATGTCCTCGGCGACCACGACGGCCTGCGGAACGAAGCGGTAGGGGCTCGCGTCGGAGGCGTACTTCACCAGATCGGAGAGGCCGTGCAGGACCTTCTCCGGGCCGAGCAGCGCGATCAGGTCGCCGCGCAGCGGTTCGGGGGTCCCGGACGCCTGCTCGTCCGGCACCCGGTCGACCGCCGGGCCCTCGGTCGTGGCGGGACGCAGGGCGGTCGGCTCCGGCTCCAGCAACGGCATGGCTTCTCCTCGTCAGCGGCCCATCGGGTCAGTGGCGCCGCCCCGGCTCGTCGACCAGGGTGGACAGCAGCCCGCCGAGCAGCTCGCGCTGGTCGGCGGTCAATGGAGCAAGGATGTCCTCCGCGGCGGCCCGGCGCGCGCTCCGCAGCGCTCCGAGTGTCGTCCGGCCGGTCTCGGTCAGCTCGATCCGTATGACGCGGCGGTTGGCCGGGTCCGGTACCCGGCGGACCGCGTCCGCCGCTTCCAGCGCGTCCACCAGGGTGGTCACCGCGCGCGGTACGACGTCCAGCCGGGCGGCCAGGTCCGCCATCCGGGGCGGGGTGTCGCAGTGGGCCACGATGCGCAGCAGCCGGGACTGCGCGGGGGTGAGGGCGAGCGGCTCCAGATGCCGCTTCTGGGCGCGGTGCATGCGCCGGGTCAGCCGCACCAGCTGCTCGGCCAGGTCGGTGTCGGGTGCGCTGTGGCTGCCGGCGCGTCGGCCGGTGCTCGTACCGGTGTGGGGCGAGGGCATGCGGCAAGGTTATCAGGACATCGTTCATTGTGAGTATAGGTAACAATGGGCTAGGCTCGGCTGCTGCTGCCGTCGGCGCCGCCCGGCACCGGCGCCTCTCCCCGAACCCTCCGAAGGAGCTCGTTGCGTCCCGAAACCCTTGACTGGACCCCGCCGCCGAAGGACGAGCAGCAGCCCGTCCAGCTGCGCCGGATCCTCCGCCTCTTCCGCCCGTACCGCGGCCGGCTGGCCCTGGTGGGCGCGCTCGTGGCCGCCGCCTCCCTGGTCTCCGTCGCCTCGCCGTTCCTGCTGCGCGCGGTCCTCGACGTGGCGATCCCCGAGCGGCGCACCGGACTGCTCAGCCTGCTCGCGCTCGGCATGATCGCCACCGCGGTGCTGAACAGCGTCTTCGGCGTGCTGCAGACCCTGATCTCCACCACCGTCGGCCAGCGCGTCATGCACGACCTGCGGACCGGTGTCTACGCCAAGCTGCAGCGGATGCCGCTGGCGTTCTTCACCCGTACGCGCACCGGCGAGGTGCAGTCCCGCATCGCCAACGACATCGGCGGCATGCAGGCCACCGTCACCTCCACCGCGACCTCCCTGGTCTCCAACCTCACCAGCGTCGTCGCCACGGTCGTGGCCATGCTCGCCCTGGACTGGCGGCTCACCCTCGTCTCCCTCCTGCTGCTCCCCCTGTTCGTCTGGGTCAGCCGGCGGGTCGGCAACGAGCGCAAGCGGGTCACCACCCAGCGGCAGAAGCAGATGGCCACGATGTCCGCGATGGTCACCGAATCGCTGTCGGTCTCCGGCATCCTGCTCGGCCGCACGATGGGCCGCGCCGACTCGCTCACCGAGAACTTCACCAAGGAATCCGAACGGCTGGTCGGCCTGGAGATCCGCGCCAACATGGCGGGCCGCTGGCGGATGGCCACCATCGGCATCGTCATGGCCGCCATGCCCGCGCTGATCTACTGGGCGGCGGGCCTCGTTCTCCAGCTCGGCGGCCCCGCCTTCTCCCTCGGCACGCTCGTCGCCTTCGTCTCCCTCCAGCAGGGACTGCTGCGCCCGGCCACCTCACTGCTGACCACCGGCGTGCAGATACAAACCTCGCTCGCGCTCTTCCAGCGCATCTTCGAGTACCTCGACCTGCCGGTGGCCATCACCGAGCCCGAGAAGCCGGTACGGCTGGCGGCGCCCCGCGGTGAAGTCCGCTTCGAGAACGTGTCCTTCACGTACGACCCCGCCGCCGCGCCCACCCTGAGCGGCATCGACCTGACCGTCCCTGCGGGCGGCAGCCTCGCCGTCGTCGGCCCGACCGGCAGCGGCAAGTCCACGCTCAGCTATCTGGTGCCACGGCTGTACGACGTGACCGGCGGCCGGGTGACCCTGGACGGGGTGGACGTCCGCGCGCTGGACTTCGACACGCTCGCCCGTTCGGTCGGCGTGGTGTCCCAGGAGACCTACCTCTTCCACGCCTCGGTCGCGGAGAACCTGCGGTTCGCCAAGCCCGACGCGACCGACGAGGAGATCGAGCGCGCCGCGCGGGCCGCCCAGATCCACGACCACATCGCGGCCCTGCCCGACGGCTACGACACCGTCGTGGGCGAGCGCGGCTACCGCTTCTCCGGCGGTGAGAAGCAGCGCCTGGCCATCGCCCGCACCATCCTGCGGGACCCGCCGGTGCTGGTGCTCGACGAGGCCACCAGCGCCCTGGACACCCGTACCGAACACGCCGTCCAGCAGGCCATCGACGAACTCTCGGCGGGCCGTACGACGATCACCATCGCGCACCGCCTCTCCACCGTCCGCGACGCCGACCAGATCGTCGTCCTGGACGCGGGCCGGATAGCCGAACGCGGCACGCACGACGCCCTGCTGGCCGCCGACGGCCGCTACGCCGCCCTGGTACGCCGGGACGCCCACGCGACACCGGACGGCTCACACCCCGCGGCCCCGGAACCGGGCGGCTCGCGGCCCGGGGCACCGGAACCGGAGGGCGGAGAGGAGCCGCTGTCCCCGCCACGCGCCGTCGTCTCCTAGGCCCGGCCCCATGCTCCTGTGGGTCAACGGTCCCCTCGGCGGCGGCAAGACGCAGACCGCGTACGAGATCCGGCGGCGGCTGCCCGGCAGCGTGATCCGCGACCCCGAGCACATCGGCCCGGGCTGCATCGGGCACTCCCACCCGATATGCGGGGCGGCTTCCAGGACCTGCCGGTCTGGCGACAGGGCGTGTACGGCAGGACGCGCGCCCGCGCCACGAGACCGTCGCCGTGCGGCGGCTGGACCGGTGCCTGGAGCAGCTGGTGAAACCGGAGTTCGCCGAGCACCTGTGGACCGACCGCCGCACCGTCCCCGAGGTGGCCGGCCGCATCGCCGCCTCGGCCGGCCTGCGGCTGCCCCCGAACACCGGTGGCCCCCTCCGGGACGGCTCCGCAGGGCCGGGGTTATGACACAGGCTCTTACGCGGGCGTCAGCCGGTACGCGTACGTGTACTCCCGGTCGGCGTGCAGGAGGTACCGCTCCAGCGGCGGCGCGCCCCAGGAGTCGTTGCCGCCGACGCCCATCTGGCGGTGGTTGACGCCGAGCACGGTTTCCGGGCGGCGCTTCAGTTCGTACGGGTGGCGTGGCCCGTCCAGGTCGTGCGGCGTGTAGTGGAGCGCACTGATCTCCAGCAGCGGCGCGTCGTCGCCCGGCTCGGCGCGCACGGTCAGCACCGCGCCGTCCCGGCCGGTGAGCGCGGCGTGCCGCACGTCCACCAGGTTGCCGGTCTGCTGCGGCCGTACGTACGGGCCGTACTGGTCGTCCACGGTGGAGCGGTAGCGGCCGACGAACGCGGCGGTGCATCGGTCCTGGTAGTTCTCGTGCGGCCCGCGGCCGTACCACGACAGCTTCTCGAAGCCGGCCGGTACGGTCAGGAGCGCGCCGACCATCGGCAGGTCGGGGAGGCCGGCGCCCGGCTTCAAGGTGTGCGCCACACGGACCTCGCCGTCGCCGCGCACGGTGAAGACCGTGTGCCAGGCGGAGGTGGCGGGCGAGGTGGGCAGTGTGGCGCTGACCTCGATGGTCACCTCGGAGGCGGACGGCTGCCCGGCCTTCACGGAGCCGACGGTGCGTTTCGTGCCCGCGTCCCGCCAGGTGCGCAGGGACTCGTGCGCCTTGCGGCCGATGTCGTTGTCGGTGGGCCCGCGCCAGAAGTTGGGGACCGGGCCGCCGGCCAGCAGCGTCCGCCCCCGGTAGCGATAGGCGGACAGCGTTCCCGTGGACTTGTCGAGGACGACCTCCACGTCCTTGCCGATGACCGTGACCACCTCGGCGGTCTCGGCGAGCTTCAGGGGCGGGAGGGCGGACGGCGCGGCATCGGCGGGGGCCTTCGCGTGCCAGGGCAGCGCCAGCTGCTCGGCGGCGACGCTGTGCCCGGCCTCCGCCCAGCGGGTGCCGCGGCGCAGCACGAACGACAGGTTCAGCCAGTACTCGGCACCGGGCTCGGGCCGCGCCGGGCGCCGGTACGGAATGCGTACGGTCGTGTCCTGGCCGGGCTTCACCTCGGGCGCGGGCAGCGTGCCGTGCTGGATGCGCTCCCCGTCACGCGTCACCTCCCAGCGCAGCTCGTAGGCGTCCAGACCGAGGAAGAGCTGCTTGTTGGTGACCTGCACGGTGCCGGAGGCCAGGTCGGCGGCGGTCATCCGGATGGCCTGGTAGCACTTCTTGACCTCGTGGATCGCCGGGTGCGGCACGCGGTCCGAGGAGACGATGCCGTTGCAGCTGAAGTTGCCGTCGGTGGGGTAGCCGGGCTTCCAGTCGCCGCCGTAGGAGAGGTAGGTGCGCCGGCGGTCGCCGGGGACCGGGAGCCGGATCGCCTGGTCGCAGAAGTCCCAGATGAACCCGCCGTGCAGGTTCGGGTAGCGCTCGAAGATCTCCCAGTACTCGCGGAAGTTGCCGGTGCTGTTGCCCATGGAGTGCGCGTATTCGCACAGGATGAAGGGCTTGGGGTTGCCGGATCTGCCGTACTTCTCGACGTCGGCCGGCTTGGTGTACATCTGGCTCTCCATGTCGGCGACAGCGCTCTGGCCTTCGTAGTGCACCGGCCGCGAGGGATCGCGGTCGTGCGTCCAGTCCGCCATGGCCTTGAAGTTGTCGCCCTGGCCCGCCTCGTTGCCCAGCGACCAGACCACGACCGAGGGATGGTTCTTGTCCCGCTCGACCATGGTGCGCATGCGGTCCAGGCAGGCATCGGTCCACTCCGGGAGGCTCGCCGGGAGCCGGTCGCGCACGCCGTGCGTCTCCAGGTTCGCCTCGCCGATGACGTAGAGGCCGTACTCGTCGCACAGCTCCAGCCAGCGCGTGGCGTTCGGGTAGTGGGAGGTGCGTACCGCGTTGATGTTGTGCTGCTTCATGATGCGGATGTCCTGGACCATCCGTTCCTCGGGCACGGCCTGGCCGTGGTCCGGGTCGGACTCGTGGCGGTTGACCCCGCGGAAGACGATCGGCACGCCGTTGACGGTGAACTTCCCCGGCGCGCACACGACCGAACGGAAGCCGACGCGGGTGCGCTGGATGTCGACGGCCCTGCCGTCCGGGCCGGTCAGGGTGGTCACGAGCGTGTAGAGGTTCGGATCCTCGGCCGACCAGAGGGCAGGCGCCCGGACGTCGGCGGCCACCTCGACCGTGACCCGTTCGTCCGCGCCGAACCGCACGTCGGCGGTGAGCGGCCGGGGCAGCGCCGGCCGGCCCTTCGTGTCGTACAGCATCGCGGAGAGCCGGTGGTCGCCGGGCGTGCCGCCCCCGCTGTTCCGTACGGCCACCGAGACCTTCAGCGTGGCGTCGCGGTAGGCCGCGTCCAGGTCGGTGTGCACGAAGAGGTCGTGCACATGGACGCGCGGGACGGAGTAGAGGTACACCTCGCGGAAGATCCCGGACAGGTCGATCATGTCCTGGTCCTCCAGCCAGCTGCCGTCGGACCAGCGGTAGACCTCGACCGCCAGGCTGTTCTCGCCCTCCTTGAGCGCGCCGGTGATGTCGAACTCGGCGGGGGTGTAGCTGTCCTCGCTGTAGCCGATCTTCTTGCCGTTGACCCACACGAAGAACGCGGACTTCACGCCCTGGAAGGAGAGGAGGGTGCGGCGGCCGTCCCAGCCCGCGGGGACGGTGAAGGTGCGACGGTAGGAGCCGACCGGGTTGAAGTCGTGCGGGACCTGGGGCGGCTGCGGGTCCTCGTAGCCGATCCACGGGTACTTGATGTTGAGGTAGATCGGCTCGGGGTAGCCCTCGATCTCCCAGTTGGACGGCACGGTGATGTGGTCCCAGGAGCTGTCGTCGAAGCCGGGTGCGTGGAAGCCGGCCGGGCGCTGGTCGGGATTGCGCGACCAGTGGAAACGCCACGAGCCGTTCAGCGAGCGGAAGTACGGCGAACGGGCGGTGTCACCGGCGAGCGCCGCCGCGGTGCTCCGGTACGGGATCAGGCGCGGACGGGCGGGCTCCCGGTTGACCTGGAACGTGCGCGGCGCGCCGTCCCACTCCTCGCCCGCGGCCGCGCCGGACCGCCCGGCCACCGCGGCGAAGGCCTCTTTCTGCGCGGCGAAGGCGGCCCAGCCGACGAGTGCGGTGCCGGTGGCGAGGAACGAGCGGCGGCTGAAACGACGCGACGTCATACGACAGCTCCGAACGTAAGGCAACAGGAAGCATCAGGATCGAACGCTTAACCTCAGCAACACAAGCCTCACGCACGCCATTTCACTCAGAAAGTCACGCACTCGGCGCGCCACGCAGGTGCCGGTCTCGCGCGCTCAGCGGGCCGCGCGAGTGCCGTTCTCACGCGCTCAACGTGCCGGGCGCCCACCGCTCATGGCGTCATCAGCACCACCTCCAGCGTGCGCGGTCCGTGCACGCCCTCCACGCGGTCCAGTTCGATGTCGCTCGTCGCCGAGGGGCCGGAGATCCAGGTCAGCGGGTGCCCCGGGGCCAGCCGTGCCAGCGCCTGCGGCACGGATGCCACGACCTGCTCCGGCACCCGTACGACGCAGATGTGGTGGTCCGGTACGAGCGTGATGCGGCGGCGTCCCTGGTCCGGGCCCGCGTCCAGGACGATCGTGCCGGTCTCGGCGATCGCCACGGCGCAGCCCGTCACCACGCTGTCGATCGCGTCCAGTGCGTCCGGCGTGGTCTCCGGGGCGTCCGGCACCACCTCGATGTCGCAGTCCGCCAGCCACTCCGGCGGCAGCCCCGGCGGCACCACCACCGAGCGCGAGCCCCGCTCACCCAGCAGATGCGCGAGCAGCCCCGGCAGTCCGGCGGCGTGGGTGTCGTGCACCACCGCCCGGTAGTCCGCGAGGTTCTCCGCCAGCAGCCGTGCGGTGTCCTCCGCCGACCGGTCCCCGTGCGCACGCAGATAGTCCCTCGGTACCGCAGTCTCCTCGGGGCCCGCGGCGCGCGGTACGTCCGTCAGCGCCCGGCGCACCCTGGCCAGTACCACGTCCCGGCTGCTCACTGCCCGCTCTCCTGCCGTCCGCCGCCCTGCTCGCCGCCGCGCGTGCGCTGCCACCAGTCCCGGAACGACTCCGCCGGTACGGGCGGCAGATCACGGGTGTCCGTCCAGGCGCGCCCCGGCCCCGGGAGCCGCCGTGGATGCAGCTTCCTGGTACGGGCCGCCAGCCGCTGGCCCGCGCGCAGCAGGCCGGGCCGGCCGAAGGCGAAACCCGCGGCGCGCATCGCGGCCCGCTCCGCCGCGTGCCCCTTCGCCGGCCGGATCACCGTCTTCACCCCGCCCCGGGTGACCTTGCCGCCCTCCACGACCCGCTCGCGCAGATGCACCAGCACCTCCGGAATGTCGATCGCGACCGGGCACACCTCATAACACGCCCCGCACAGCGACGAGGCGTACGGCAGGGAGGCGTCCAGCTCGCTCGCCGTACCGCGCAGCTGCGGCGTCAGGATCGCGCCGATCGGCCCCGGATACGCCGAGCCGTAGGCGTGGCCGCCGGCCCGCTCGTACACCGGGCACACGTTCAGACAGGCGGAGCACCGGATGCAGCGCAGCGCCTGCCGCCCGACCGTGTCCGCGAGCGTGTCCGTCCGCCCGTTGTCCAGCAGCACCAGGTGGAACGTCTGCGGTCCGTCCCCGTCCGTGGTGCCGGTCCACATGGAGGTGTACGGGTTCATCCGCTCGGCCGTGGACGAGCGCGGCAGCAGCTGCAGGAACACCTCCAGGTCCTGCCAGGTCGGCACCACCTTCTCGATGCCGACGACGGAGATCAGGGTCTCCGGGAGCGTCAGGCACATCCGGCCGTTGCCCTCGGACTCCACGACCACCAGCGTCCCGGTCTCCGCCACCATGAAGTTGGCGCCCGAGATGCCGACCTTGGCGCGCAGGAACTTCTCCCGCAGGTGCAGCCGTGCCGCCTCGGCCAGCTCCGCCGGCCGGTCGCTCAGCCCGTCCGGCGCCGGACGCCCCCAGTCGCCCATCTCCGAGCGGAAGATGTCGCGGATCTCGGCGCGGTTGCGGTGGATCGCCGGGACCAGGATGTGGGACGGCCGGTCCTTGCCGAGCTGCACGATCAGCTCCGCGAGGTCCGTCTCGTACGCGCTGATCCCGGCCTCGGCCAGCGCCTCGTTGAGCCCGATCTCCTGCGTGGCCATCGACTTGACCTTGACGACCTCGCGTTCGCCGGTCGCCCGCACCAGCCGCGTCACGATCCGGTTGGCCTCCGCCGCGTCGGCCGCCCAGTGCACCTGACCGCCCGCCGCGGTCACCGCCTCCTCCAGGCGCTCCAGGTAGTGGTCCAGGTGGCGCAGCGTACGGTCCTTGACCGCGCGCCCGGCCGCGCGCAGCTGCGCCCAGTCACCCAGCTCACCCACCGCCCTGGCGCGCTTGTCCCGGATGGTGTGCGTGGCGTGCCGGAGATTGGCCCGCAGCCGGGTGTCGCGGGTGGAGCGGGCGGCGGCCGCCGGAAAGGCCGGCATGCCCAGGTCGGTGACGCTCACAGCACGTTCCCTTCGCTGACGGGGCAGCAGTACTTGGCAGTGCTTCTCCTCGCAGGGCATTCGCTCGCAGGGCACTCGCTCACAGGACGTTCCCCTCCGTACTGGCCAGGATCTCCGCGAGATGGACCGGGCGGACCGGCGAGCCCTGGCGCGAGAGCACGCCCCCGATGTGCATCAGGCAGGAGTTGTCGACCGTGCACACCGCCGCCGCGCCCGTCTCCTGGATGTGCCGGGTCTTGTCGGCGCCCATCGCGGCGGAGACGGCCGGGTTCTTGACGGCGAAGGTGCCGCCGAATCCGCAGCACTCCTCGGCGCCGGCCAACTCCCGCAGTTCGAGGCCCTTCACGTGCGACAGCAGGGTGCGCGGCCGGTCGCCGAGCCCCAGCATCCGCAGCCCGTGGCAGGTCGGGTGGTACGTCACCGCGTGCGGGTAGTACGCGCCGACGTCCGTCACCTTCAACACGTCGACCAGGAACTCCGTCAGCTCGTACGTCTTGGGCACGGCCTCCGCCGCCGCCTCGGTCAGCGCGCTCCCGCGCCCCTCCGCCGCGGCCTTCTCACCCAGCCGCGGATAGTTGTCCCGCACCATCGCCGCGCACGACCCGGAAGGCACCACGACGTACTCGTAGTCGCGGAAGACCCGTGCGTACCGCAGGGCCAACGGCTCCGAGGCATGCCGGTACCCGGTGTTGAACTGCGGCTGTCCGCAGCAGCTCTGCTCCGCGGGGAATCCCACCTCCACCCCCAGCCGTTCCAGGAGCGTAACCACCGCCCGGCCGGTCCGTGGATGGAGCGTGTCGTTGATACAGGTGACGAACAGTGCTACGCGCACGTTGCCATCTCCTTTCGGCCGCACGCGGACCTGGCGGCCACCGGCCTCGCGGGGGCATGATCACCTGACGGCTCATCCTGCCCGAGCGGCAGGGCCACGTGAAGGACCCGGGAGCGGAGGCGCATGTCGAGCGCGGAGAACAAGATGGCGGAGCGGCCGGCGGGGGAGCGGCGCCCGGTGTCCGCGGCGCGGCAGCTCGTCGCGGCTTCCGTGGGCAACGCGGTGGAATGGTATGATTGGTACACATACACCTTTCTTGCCACGTACATCGCGGCGCAGATCTTCCCGAAGAGTGCGTCGAATTCGCTGGTGCCGTTGCTGTCGACGTTCGCGGTTTTCGCGGTGGGGTTCTTCATGCGGCCCGTCGGCGGGCTGCTGATGGGTGCGGTCGCCGACCGGCGCGGGCGGCGTGCGGCGCTGACGGTGACCATTCTGCTGATGGGCGGCAGCAGCCTGCTGGTGGGCCTGACGCCGACGTACGCCGCCGCCGGCGTCCTCGCGCCGGTCATCCTCGTCCTCGCCCGGTTGCTGCAAGGACTGTCGGTGGGCGGGGAGTTCGCCGCCTCGACCACGTTCCTCGTGGAATCGGCCGGGCCCGGCCGCCGTGGACTCTTCTCCAGCTTCCAGTACGTCTCGACGACCATCGGGCAGCTCGTCGCCTCTGGCATCGCCGCACTGCTCGTCGCCAATCTCGCCCCCGCCGCCATGGACGGCTGGGGCTGGCGCGTCCCCTTCGTACTGGGCGCCTTGCTGAGCCTGGTCGGCTTCTGGGTCCGGCGCGGCGCGGAGGAGACGCGCAGCGAGGAGCAGGCGAAGGCACCGCGCCCCGGCCTCTTCGAGGCGCTGCGCCGCCATCCGCGCGAGTCGCTGCTGATCTGCGGCATCACCATGGGCGGCACCCTCGCGTACTACACCTGGACGTCGTACCTGCCGACGTACGCCGAGCTCAACGCCGGGGTGGACAAGGCGGACGCCCTCCTGTCCGGCACCCTCTCGCTGACCTTCTTCGCGGTGCTGCAGCCCCTCGCGGGCCTGCTCTCCGACCGCTTCGGGCGCAAGCCCCTGCTCCTGACGTTCGGCCTCGGCTTCGCGCTGCTGAGCGTGCCGCTGCTCCGCGCGCTCAATGACTCCTTCGCCACGCTGCTGCTCGTGCAGTGCGCCGGCATGATCCTGCTGAGCGGCTTCACGGCCATCTCGGCAGCGGTGAACGCAGAGGTCTTCCCGGCCCGGGTGCGCGCCGCGGGCATCGGTTTCCCCTACTCCCTCACCGTCGCCCTCTTCGGCGGCACGGCGCCGTATATCGGCACGCTCTTCAAGGACCTGGGCCAGGCCGGCCTCTTCCCCGTGTACGTGGCCGTGCTGTGCTTGATCTCCTCCGCCGTCTACCTCCGGCTGCCCGAGACCGCCCACCGCCCGCTGGAGCGGTGAGGAGGCGGGGCGCCGGCTGCCTGGGGCGGCTCCTCCCTCGGGGGCGTCGAAGGTGGCTTTCTGGGCACCTATGTCATGTACTTCCCCAGCTGACGTCGCTGAACTGCGGTTTCGGCCGCTGGTCGCCTCCGGCCGGAAGGTTGCCGAGGTGGCGAAGCTCCTCGGATCAGCGAGCAGACCCTCTGCGTCTGGCGCCGACAGCATCTGATCGACACCGGGCGGATGCCCGGTCTCCCCACCCACGAGCAGGCCGAGCCGGCCGCGGCCCGCAAGCGGATCACGGAGCTGGAGGCGGAGTTGGCCATCCACCGCCGGGTCGCGGAGCTGCTGGGCGAGGCGACCCCAGGTTGACCAGCCTCTCCGCGTCGTCGATACGGGCCGCCATCCGAGCCTGCTGGTCGTGGAACTGCCAGCTGACCAGCAGCCCGCCGCCCACGCGCTGGGCCCGCACACTCATCACGGCGGGATACCTGACCCCGCGCAGCGGCTCCTCGTAGAAAAAGGGACCCTGTTCCAACGGAACGCCGGTCTTCAGGACCTTGACGTACGCGTCGAAGATCCCGGCCGGGGCGAGTCCGGGAAACGCCTTCAGCAGCCCGCTGCCGGCGATGTGATCGGGGGTCCGCCCGAGCACGTCCGTGGCGTGCCCGTTGCACCGCTCGATGCGGAACTCCACGACCCGGCACTGCCTGTCCCGGACGGGGAAGAGCAGCGCCGCGGGTATGGGGATCGCATTCAGGACCGCGACCAGCCACGGCGCCGCGAACTCGTCCTCCGGCAGCCCCAGTTCGGCCAGGCCGCACAGCGCGCGACCCACGTCGCCGGTGAGCGTCTCCGCACGTTCGGTGACCGTCTGCTCCAGGGGTGGTCCCTTCGGCCAGGTCACGCTCACCACGCAGAGAAACCTCTCGTCCGCGGCCCTGGCGGTCCGAACGCCGACCGAAGTGGCCACGCCGGCCGACCCGTTCCAGGCCGTCACCCAGGTCAGGATCCGGTCTCCGCTCTCGTCGTCCAGCCACAGCAGCTGTTCCTTCGGGGCCAGCCGAGTGAGGGGGAACAGACATCGCAGCGGTACCCGCGACCAGTCGCTGACAGCTTGTGTCGAGGCACCGGCAACGCCGCTCATCCGAAGCCCGCCCTCACCGTCGATGATCGCCAGCAGTACCGTCGCGGCGCCCCACGGCCCGACACGGTCGTACAACAGCTGTGCCAAGTGCACCGGACTACGCGCGGCACTCGTCTCCGCGCGGATGTCGCTGCCCTTCGCCACGCGGTCTTCGCTGTGATCCCGGTACGCACGGCCGGCGCGGGCATCCGCTTCGCTGGTCCCGGCTCCACCGCCATGCCTCTCGGCGGAGTGCTGCCGCGGTGCCGGCGCTGCACGTCGCGCACCGGCTCCCCGGTGCCCGTGGTCCCCAGTGACGCGTCGGCTGAGAACGTGCGGACGCCCGTGGCCTGCTGGCAGACCCCGAGGACGCCGAGCCGCCCTTCCGGGCGGCCCTGGCCGGCCCCGTGCTGGAACACTGGCCCTTCGAACACGCCCAGAACCTGCTGGACCTCGCCGCATTGCTGCGGCGCCGCCGACGCATCGCAGAGACGTGAGCCCCGCTCACCGAGTCACTGGAAACCTGCCGCCGCCTGGGCGCGCGCCCGTGGATCGAGCGCGCCCGGGCCGAATCGCGCGCCGCCGGCCTCGACGTCACAGACTCCGCTCCCGACGCGCTCGCCGAACTCCCCGCACCAGCAGCAGATCATCCATCTCGCCGCCCGCGGACTGACCGACCGTGAGATCGGCGAGAAGCTCTTCCTCGCCCCACGCAGGGCCAGCTCGCATCTCGCCGCAGCTTCCCCAAGCTGGGCATCACCGCCCGCTCCCAGCTGCGCGACCTCATCGAGGGCACCATCGCCGTGGCCGACCACCGGGAATGAGCCACGCCCGGCGACAGAAGCAGTCAGCTGACGCATACCGCGCGGCCTCCCACCGAACCAGGCCGGCCACGGGACGAAGGCGGCAGCGAACCCCTTCGCCCGTGAACCCCGATGCCCGCCTGTCTCCGGCTGCACACGACCTCGCTTTCGTCGCGGCCGGACGCGAACGGCCCACCGCGTCGAAGGAATGAAAAGCCATGGTGGCTACGGAGACAGCATCGCTCCGGGACCGGTTCGCCACAGCCGACCCCTGGGCTGCTGCGTCTGGCCGCCGGGCTGCGAGCCGTCCTCGGCCTCACTCTCACCCTGGCCGCGCTGACCGTACTGGATCAGCCCTCTGTGGTCCTCCTGGCAGGCGGCTTCACGGCCGTGGTCACCTCGTCGGCGATCAGCGACCTGCACCCCCGCGACCAGTTCCGCACCCTCCTCGCGGGGGCGCCCGTGGCCTCGCCGCCCTGACGACCGGGGGTGCCGGCCTCATTCCCCCTCGCCTCGCACTCGGCCTTCCTGCTGCTGATCTTCGCCGCGGTCGACGCCCGCCGCTTCGGACGACGCGGTCAGGACGTCGGGATCTTCGCCTTCATGGCCTACTTCCTGTCCCAGTTCGCCCGGCACTCAGCCCCGTCAACTCCCGCGACCGGCCGCTGCGTCGGGCGTCCGTCTCCTTCACGGCAACCGCAGTCGCTCGCTTCTGCCCGGCGGAGCTACGGACAGGCAGCGCAGCCGGCGCACCTCCGCCAGGGCTGCAGAACTCTCCGCGCACCCCATCACGTGCGGCTGACAACACTCACTGTCACGTCGCCACAGAAGTTGGGCCAGAACCTGAGTATCAGTAGCAGTTGCTCACCAGTGTGCGCAGTGTGTGCGGTCGGCTGTGATGCGAACAGTGCAGGAGTCCGGGCAGCGCGGAGGCAGCCGATTATCGCTGAGGGCCTTGGGTGACAAGGTGCTTCACGCCGTGGCGGTCGGCTGCCCGGACACCGTCGTCGAGTACGAGCCCGCCGGCTGTCCTGCGCGCCCCTTCCGCTCCGCCCGGCAGGAGGTGCCTATGGGGGTGGGGGCTTACTTGGATTCGACTTGTCCCACCGGGTCGGGGCCGGTGGTCAGTGCCTCGCACGCGGTCTGCCATGTGGGGGCGCCGGGGTGAAGCTGGGTATGGAGGTAGGCCGCGGTGAGCCGGGCGAGGGCGGCGACTCGCTCAGGGTTCTCGTCCGTGGTCTCGGCGGCGTCGTATCCGGCGATCCCGCCAAGTCCGTGCTCCGCGTCGAACAGGGTGAGCAGGGTTTTGGGGCCGGGAGCGAGGGTGTAGGGGTCGGTGTGCCAGTCCGGCCCCATGTCCGTGAAGTGCCGGGAGTCGTCCTTGTCGCCGGCGACGACCAGTGCGGGTGCGGTCATGGTGGAGAAGTCGACGGCCCCGATGATCGGCCACTGTTCGGCCATGGGCCCGTTGAAGACTTCGCCACCTCTGCCGGGCGCGGCGAGCAGTACGCCCGCCTTGATCCGGGGCTCGACGAGGTGCACCACGTTCCCGGTGTCGGGGTCGTTGAGCCCCGCGCCCAGCAGGAGGGCGGCGGTGAAGCCGCCGAGCGAGTGTCCGGCGAGGGCGACCTTGGTGGGGTCGATCCGTCCGGCAAGCTGCGGCACGACGGTCTCGATCACGTCGAGCCGGTCGAGGATGTGGGTCATGTCTTCGGCGCGGGAGCGCCAGAAGTCGGGCGCACCGGGTGCGTCGGCGACCAGGTGGCTCAGTGTCCGGGAAGTGAGGTGGGTGGGCTGGACGACGACGAATCCGTGGGCAGCCCAGAAGTTGGCGAGCGGCGCGTAGCCGTTGAGCGAGGAGAGGTTGTTCGAGGGGCCGTGGCCATGGGAGAGGAGGATGACAGGGAGGTCAGTTCCGGTTGCAGGTGCGGAGACGCGCACTTGGAGGTCCACGGGGCGTCCGGGCACGGACAGGACAACGGGGCTGAAGGAGAGGACCGGCGCGGGCGCGCCCAAGGCGTCGGTGGCGGTGGATGTGCTCACGGTGTGTGTTCCCTTTCGGCGGCGCCTGCCGCCCGCCGGTCTCCTGCGGCCGGCGGGCGGGCAAGGCGGTCAAGGGCGTTCCGTTTCGGCTACACTGAAACGGAACGCTGCTCCACTTAGTATCTGGAGCGCTGCTCCGTTTTGTCAATCAGTGTCGAAGGAGTACGTGATGGCCGCCGAAGGTCCGGTAGGGGGTTCACCGTCCCGAAGCAGGCGGGCCGACGCTCAGCGCAACCGGGAGACGGTGCTCACTGCCGCAGCCGAGGTGTTCGTCACCTCCGGCGTCGACGCGCCGATCCGCCGGATCGCGGCCCAGGCAGGCGTCGGGATGGCCACGATCTACCGCCACTTCCCGACCAGGGCGGACCTGGTCACCGCCGTGTACCAGCACCAGATCGAGGCCTGTGCCGAAGCCGGTCCGCGCCTGCTGGCCAGTGCCGGCTCCCCGTTCGACGCACTGCACCAATGGGTCGACCTCTTCGTCGACTTCCTCGTCACCAAGCACGGACTCGCCGACGCGCTGCAGTCCGACAGCGATCGCTTCGCCGCGCTGCACGCCCACTTCCTCGACCGCCTGCTGCCCGTCTGCGCCCAGTTGCTCGACGCTGCGGTCGAGGCAGGCGACATCAGGCCCGGCACGCAGCCGTACGAGCTGATGCGCGGTATCGGCAACCTCTGCATCGGACGCGACAACGACCCCCGCTACGACCCCCGACGCCTGATCGCTCTCCTCCTCCAGGGACTCCAGCGATCTCACAGGTCCTGATGCCGACGAGCGACATCGCGACCTAAGCGGTCGGCACCGTAAATCCTTCGGGGGTTGATCACGTTGCCCGTCCGGCAGAGGGTTCTTCCTGGTGATCGGCGGTGTGCCGGTCGAGCCTGGCCAGTGGATCGTCCAGGTCGGAGGTGGTGAACTTCCACCGGAACGGCTGTGCTGTGGCGTTGGAGCGGTCTTCGAAGGCTCGGAGCCGGTCCCTGACCTGAGCGAGGTCGGTGAAGTCGTGGGGGCGGGCGACCTTGCGCTGCACGACGGAGAAGTAGTTCTCCACTTGGTTCAGGCAGGAAGCGTGCACCGGGGTGTGGAGTGGATGAGTACCGCGTTCGGGAAGGCGGCCGGCAACCGGTCGGCAGCCTTCTTGCCGCGGTGGGAGGAGCCGTAGTCCACGTCCCGGAACACGCGTTTCGCGCCGGCGTAGGGCTCGCGGGTCAAGACCTGGGTGACCAGGACCATGAACGGGTCGATGCCGGTGGTCTTCTCCCAGCGGCCGGACGCCTTCGCGGCGTGGACGTCGTAAGCGGGGGGGCAGCGGGCTTGGTTGGAGGTCTTCTCCTCGGAGCTGATGACGTACTCGTCGGCGTCGAGCGGGGTGCCCTGCCAGGTGCGGGCGTACAGGTCCAGCACACGCCGGGCGCTGGCGCGGAAGTCGGGGTCGGCGGAAGTCGGGGTCGGCGACGAAGAACCAGCAGCGGTGCCGCCAGGGCGTGATCGCATCCTTGGCCAGCCGGCGGCGCACGGTGGACGCCGACACGAACGCGGCGATGCTCCGCCGGGGCCTCAGAGGCCGGTTCCGGGCATGACCAGCGCGACAGCGGCACTCCGCTCCCGGCGGGCAGCCGACCGGCCGGCGCCTTGACTTCGGCAATCCGCAGCGGCGGGAACACCGGCGGGCGACCGCAGCGTTGACGGTCTTTGAGCCCGGGCAGGCCCTGTCCGGCGAACCGGCCACGCCAGCGGCGCACGGTCTCCAGGTGCTGCCCCGTCCCCTGGGCGATACGCGCGTTGGAGCGTCCGCGCGCGGCGTGCAGCACCACCTGTGCACGCACCCGCAACCGGTGCTCGGTCTTGTGGCCGTAGGCCATCGCCTTCAGCCGCGCGCGTCCGGCGGCACCCGGGGCTGTCGGACAGGCAGTGCGGAGGGGCATGGCGGGCGAGCCGATCGGCCGACGTGGATCACTGGCAAGCCGCAGCCTTTGCCCGCCCGCCGTGGCAGTGGAGCCCAGGCGCCGCGGCGGTCAGCGGGCGCCCGGGCTGGGCCTGGCCAGATCACTCCGTCACGGGCAGGCACTCGGCGAGCAGGTCGACGACATCGCGCCAGGCGCGCTGCGCGTGCCGTGGGTGGTGACCGACGCCGGGGCGCACGGTGTGGTCGACCGGCGGGTGGTGGAAGGCGTGCAAGGCGCCGCCATAGACCACAAGGCGCCAGTCGACGCCCGCGGCCTGCATCTCGGCGGTGAAGGCGTCCCGCTGCGTGGGCGGCATGATCGGGTCTTCCGACCCGACCCCGGCCCACACCGGGCAGCGGATGCGCGCCGCCTCGCCCGGTCGGCCCGTGGTCAGTGCGTTGACCGTCCCGATCGCGCGCAGGTTGACGCCGGCGCGCCCGAGTTCCAGCCCGATGGCGCCCCCGGTGCCGTAGCCGACAGCGGCGATCCGGTCGGGGTCGGCCCGCGGTTCGGCGCGCAGCACCTCGAGCGCCGCGTGGCCGATGCCCCGCATCCGGTCGGGGTCGGCGAGCAGCGGCAGGCAACGGGCCAGCATCTCCTCGATGTCGCCCAGATAGCGCCCGCCGTGGAGGTCGAAGGCCAGCGCCACGTATCCCAGCTCGGCCAGGGCATCGGCGCGGCGGCGCTCGACGTCGCTGAGCCCCGTCCCCTCGGGCCCGATCAGCACCGCGGGCCGGCGGTCGGCACCGGCCGGGAGCGCGAGGTGCCCGATCATCGTCAAACCGTCGGCCGGGTACTGGACCGTGCGCGTGGTAATCGTCGTCATGAGACTGGACCGTAGTGATCGTCGAGTCCGGTCGGACCGGGGTTCGCCGCTGGCAGAACAGCGCGGGGGTCCCTCCGAAATACGGCGAGGGCTCACAAGAACCGTCACGACCCCTGTTCCTACGGCAGCACCTGCCCCGGCACCACGCACGACACAGGACCCGGAGTCAACTCCCGAAGTCTTTACGGAGCCGACCACTGAGCTGCTGCTGGTCGACAGGTTGTCGACAGTGCGCACACGCGGGCAGCGTCAGAGGTGAGCAGCTCATCAGTGGCCGCGCAAGACGGCTCGCGTCTGAATGATGAGCGCCACCAGTTGCTCGTCAGCGTCGCGGAGTTCGGTGTGCACAACGATTGTCCGACCACCGACACCCCTCGATCTCACAGCCGAGCGGCTGCGCCGTCTCGGGGACGCCTTCACCGCAGCGGCCGACCGGGCCCGCCACGATGGCCCGTGACGCTCACCGCGACGATGCCGAGAGGCCGCACCCGGTGCGCGAGGACGACCAACAAGCGCACCGCCCGCAGGACCCGGACCGCACCATGGCCGAAAGGCCGGCCACTGAGTGCATACGATGCCGCGCATCCACTCCACTGGATGGAGTCCACCGGCCGGAGAGTGAGCCTCCGCCAACGTGAAAACACAGGTCAAAGGGCTCGTGCTGACTATTTGCTGACTCAGCGCCCGTGATTATGGTTCTGACCAGCGGCCCCCACCGAACAGTGAGTGGTACGACCGGTATACCTATACCTTTCTTGCCACGTACATCGCCGCGCAGATCTTTCCCAAGAGCGCGACGAATTCGCCGGTGCCGTTGCTGTCGACGTTCGCGGTCTTCGCGGTGGGGTTCTTCATGCGGCCCGTCGGCGGGCTGCTGATGGGTGGCAGCAGCCTGCTGGTGGGCCTGACGCCGACGTACGCCGCCGCCGGCGTCCTCGCGCCGGTCGTCCTGGTCCTGGCCCGGCTGCTGCAAGGGCTGTCGGTGGGCGGGGAGTTCGCCGCCTCGACCACGTTCCTCGTGGAGTCGGCCGGGCCCGGCCGGCGGGGGCTCTTCTCCAGCTTCCAGTACGTCTCGACGACCATCGGCCAGCTCGTCACGTCCGGCGTCGCGGTGCTCCTCGTCGCCAATCTCGCGCCCGCCGCCATGGACGGCTGGGGCTGGCGGGTCCCCTTCGTACTGGGCGCGCTCCTGAGCCTGGTGGGCTTCTGGGTCCGGCGCGGCGCGGAGGAGACGCGAAGTGAGGAGCAGGCGAAGGCACCGCGCCCCGGCCTCTTCGAGGCGCTGCGCCGGCATCCGCGCGAGTCGCTGCTGTTCTGTGGGATCACCGCGGGCGGGACGCTCGCGTACTACACATGGACCTCATATCTGCCGACGTACGCCGAGCTCAACGCCGGTGTGGCGAAGGCGGACGCGCTGCTGGCGGGCACCCTGTCGCTGCTGTTCTTCGCCGTTCTCCAGCCCGTCGCGGGCATGGTGTCCGACCGTTTCGGGCGCAAGCCGCTGCTGCTGATGTTCGGGATCGGCTTCGCGCTGCTGAGC
Source organism: Streptomyces sclerotialus (assembly GCF_040907265.1). Taxonomy (NCBI): domain Bacteria; kingdom Bacillati; phylum Actinomycetota; class Actinomycetes; order Kitasatosporales; family Streptomycetaceae; genus Streptomyces; species Streptomyces sclerotialus. The sequence goes on from NZ_JBFOHP010000002.1 coordinate 7,294,486, forward strand.
GTGCCGCTGCTCCGCGCGCTCGACGACTCCTTCGTCACGCTGTTCAAGGACCTCGGCCAGGCCGGCCTCTTCCCCGTGTACGTGGCCGTGCTGTGCCTGGTCTCCTCCGCCGTCTACCTCCGTCACCACCGACGTGAGCACGGCATCCGGCGGGACGCAGGGGCCCGGTGCCTCCAAGATGCCTGCGTACTACAAGTGTTGTAACTTTCACGCAATACTTTCGAGAGCGTGGCCGAAATTATTGCGCACAAAGCGTTGACCGGACTCCGTCAAGCGCCCCATTATTCCTAAGCCCGAAGCTCCGACCGTTGTTCGGTATTTCGGCCAAGCTTTGGGCTGGTCCGGCCTGGGCCGTACAGCCGGCCAATCCCGCTTCACCGCATGCGCACCAGTCGAGCCGCTATGGAGTTGCCCATGCCTCTGACGCATCGTCCACGCCTTCGCCGCTTTCGCCGCCACGCCTATGGGGCCCTGCTCGTGGCCCTGTTGACGGCGTTCTTCGCCGTGCCCGCCAACGGGGCGACGCCGGCGGGCGCCCTCCAGCAGGGCCTGCCGGGCAGTTTCCGGTGGTCGTCCACAGGACCGGTGATCTCACCGCAGCAGGACGGCAGTAACTCCGTCGCCGTCAAGGACCCGTCGGTGGTCCAGGACAAGAACGGCAGATGGCACGTCTTCATGACCACCGCTGCGCGCGGCTCCGGTGACTGGAGCCTGGCCCAGACCAGCTTCTCCGACTGGTCCCAGGCCGCCGGCGCGAAGCAGACCCACCTGGAGACCGCCTCCGCCATCGGCCCCGGTTACCGCGCCGCCCCGCACGCCTTCTACTTCGCCCCCAAGGACGAGTGGTACCTCGTCTACCAGACCGGGCTGCCGTCGTACTCCACCACCAAGAACATCAACGACCCGACCAGCTGGTCGGCGCCGAAGAACTTGATGAACAGCATGCCCGACGTCGTCCGGCAGAACATCGGCAACGGCAACTGGCTCGACTTCTACGTGATCTGCGACGACGCGAAGTGCTACCTGTTCTCCGCGGACGACAACGGCCACGTGTACCGGTCCGAGACCACCGTCGCCAACTTCCCGAACGGCTTCGGCAACACCAAGATCGTGCTCCAGGACTCCCGCTTCGCGCTGTTCGAAGGGGGCGCGGTCTACCGCGTCAAGGGCACCGACACCTACCTGCTGCTCTGGGAGGCCATCGGCAGCGACGGCAACCGCTACTACCGCTCCTACACCGCCAAGGGCCTGACCGGTACGTGGCAGCCCCTCGCCGCCACCGAGGCCAACCCCTTCGCCCGCTCCACCAACGTCACCTTCCCCGGCGGTGCCTGGACGAAGGACATCAGCCACGGCGAGCTGATCCGCGCCACCAACGACCAGACCATGACCATCGACCCCTGCCGCCTCCGGTTCCTCTACCAGGGCCGGGACCCCAACTCCAGCGGCGAGTACTCACAGCTGCCCTACCGGCTCGGCCTGGCCACACAAACCGGCTCCACCTGCTGAGACCTCCCTGCCCCCCACGCAATGAGACCTCCCTGTACCCCACGCAAGGAGTCACGCATGTCGTTGAGACGACGTACCTTCCTCGGCCTGACCGCGGCCGCGGCAGCGGGCCTGAGCACCCCCCTGCTCGGCTCCGGGCTGCACCGTGCCTCCGGCGCCGAACTGGCAACGCCCGCCCGTCAGTTCGCCGTCGGAGTGCGCCAGTTCAATTGGAGCCGCGGTGCCCGCTCGCTGTTCACCAAGGTCTTCTACCCCACCCCCGGCACCCCCGGCGGCGCCCCCGTTCCCAACGCCCCGCTCGCCGACGGTGTGTTCCCCGTCGCCGAGTGGAGCCACGGCATGGGCGGCAACTCCGACTCCTACGCCTCGCAGACCCACGCGATAGCCTCCGCCGGTTTCATCTGCCCTGCCCCCTCGTTCTCCGACAACACCAACCTCGGCTCCGTCTACGGGGGCGAATGGTCGAAGGACGTCTCCGAGGTCATCACCCGGACCCTGGCGCTCAACGACGCCACGGGCGGTCCCTTCGCCGGGCACATCGACACCGCGGCCGGCGTCGGCGTCGCCGGGCACTCAATGGGCGGCATGACCACCCACGGCCTGGTGACCGCATGGCCCGACGACCGTATCGCCGCCGCCGTCCCGGTCGCCTGTGTGGACATGGGCAACCCCGCCACCTCGGTCCGTGCAGGCGTGCTGTTCATCCACGGCGACAGGGACCCGACCTGCGACTACGCACTGGCCCGGCGGGCGTACGGGGAGCTGCGCGCGCCCAAGGCGTTCCTCACCCACGTCGGCGCGGACCACGCCGCGTACCTGAACCCGGGGTTCCCCACCTTCGACCGGACCCAGAACACCCTCGTGGACTGGTTCCGCTGGCGCCTGTACGACGACACCGCCGCCCGCGACCGGCTCCCCGGCGACGCCACCGGCGACGGCACCCGCTGGGAAGCCGCCCTGGCCTGACGGCCACCGGCCGTACGAGGACATGCCCTGCACGGGCACCCACCCCCACCAGAGAGGGACACGCAATGTCCGACAAATCCTCCGGAAGAGGCGCCCCGCGACGCGCCTCACGACGCACCCGGTCGACGATCACCGTCGCGGCGACCGGTGCCCTGGCGGCAGCGGCCGTCCTGGCGTTCGCCCCCACCGCACAGGCCGCCGAAACCCTCGGTGCCGCGGCCGCCCAGAGCGGCCGGTACTTCGGCGCCGCGGTCGCCCCCCACCTCGGCGAGACGGACTACGAATCCACGCTCAACCGGGAGTTCTCCAGCGTCGTCGCCGAGAACGCGATGAAGTGGGATGCCACCGAGCCGAGCCCGGGTCAGTTCAACTTCAGCGGTGGCGATGAACTCGTCGCCTACGCCAAGCAGCGCGGCAAGTTCGTACGCGGCCACACCCTGGTCTGGCACGCCCAGCAGCCCGGCTGGGTACAGGGGCTGACCGGCGACGCGCTGCGCCAGGCGATGCGCAACCACATCACCAAGGTCGCCGGCCACTACGCGGGCAAGATCGACTCCTGGGACGTGGTCAACGAGGCGTTCGAATGGGACGGCAGCCGACGCCAGTCCAACCTCCAGAAGCAGCTGGGCAACGGCTGGATCGAGGACGCCTTCCGCACCGCGAAAGCAGCCGACCCCAAGGCCAAGCTCTGCTACAACGACTACGGCACCGACGGCATCAACGCCAAGAGTGACGCCATCTACCGTATGGTCAAGGACTTCCGCGCCCGGGGCGTACCGATCGACTGCGTCGGCTTCCAGAGCCACCTGGCCTCGAACTCCGACCTCAGCACCTACCGGCAGAACCTCCAGCGCTTCGCCGACCTCGGCGTGCACGTGCAGATCACCGAGCTCGACGTCGGCGGCTCCGGCACGGCACAGGCCAATGTGTACCGGCAGGTCACCCAGGCGTGCGTGGCCGTCTCCCGGTGCAACGGCATCACCGTGTGGGGCGTCACCGACAAGTACTCCTGGCGCGCCCAGGAAACCCCGCTGCTCCACAACGGCAACTACCAGAAGAAGGAGGCATACGGCGCGGTTCTCGCGGCGCTGAACAGCGCGGCGAGCTGAAGCCGGCCGGGCCCGGCGGCCTCTTCGCCGGGCCCGCGTCCGTACGCAACGTGTGGCCGTTCGTGGTCCGCGCACGATCGAGGGCAAACGCGGGGCATCGTCGGTCGGCGAGGAGGGCCTCTTCCTCCGGGGCGGCGACGGCGTCGACGGCGGCGACGGCGTCGACCTGAGCACTTGTGTCATGTACTCGCGGGCGAGGATTTCAAGCGAACGGGTCGCCCGCCACCCCGCTGAGGCGGACCAGCCCGGGCCCGCCCTCGTCGGTGACGCGCACGTACAGCGTGTAGGCCGAGCCCGTCTCCTCCGCCTTGACGTGCGCCCAGGCCAGGACCTCCTCGACGTCGGCGCCGGTCACCTCGTAGTCGTCCGACGCGTTCGCCGACCCGTCCCAGAAGTACGCCCGGTAGGTGGCGGCGTCCTGCTCCCAGGTGGTGTCTCGCGGATCCACTCCTCGTACGTGCATGGGCTGACCGTAACGGCCGGACCTGCCGACAGGCGGTCCGCCGACGTGGCTACGCGACAGCGGCCCGGCGTTGGGTGACAGGTGTCGTCCGAGGCCTGCCGGGAACGGGAAGGGCATTGATCGTTTGCCGTATCCCGGACCAACCTCCGTTTCGACCATCTACGCGGGGCTGTGACCTGGCCCACCGTTATGTGAAACAGGGGGAAGTGTGCGTAATTCGCTCAGGGCGATTGCCGTTTCAGCTACCTGCCTCGTCATGGCCGGCGGTCTGAGTGCCGGCCCCGCGGTGGCCGACAGCCACCGTGCGGCTGACGCACGGAAGTTCGTTTGCAAGGCGTCGGCTGACAGGCCGCACTGGTCCAAGGGGGCCAAGAGCGTCATTTACAAGATCCGCGTCGAGTGCGCCGGCAGCGAGCCGACCATCAAGGTCCATTGCAAGGGCCGGTTGGCCTATTCCACCGGCGGGTCCCCTTCGACGGCCGCGACGTCGAGTGAGACACGCACGGTCAAGACGGACGGCACGAAGACGACCTTCTGTACACCTGAGGCGGGTGGGAAGAAGGTGGACTGGTCGGGCACATTCCAGAGTTCGACGCACTGCACCAGCCCGGGCACCAGCGTCGAAATCGGCGACGCCACGACACCCGCGGTCCCGGTGAAGGTCCCGTAGGGGATCGGGGGGGCGCCCTGGTCCTGCCGGGAACAGCCGCTCCCGTGTTCGCGTGTTCGTCGCCGGGTGCGTGCGCCGGGGCCGGTTCAGCCGAGGTCTTCGCCCAGGGCGGCGATCGCGGACGCGTCATGACCGGCGGCGCGGAGCGGGGCACGGACGTCGCGGTCCAGGTCGGGCAGGTAGCCGAAGAGGACGTCGGCGGGGCCGTGGATCTCCACCCGGCCGAGCGCCGCGGGCAGCAGCAGCGTCTCGGCCCGCCCGAGCGGCTCGCTCCCGCCTTCGTACGCCACGGTCACCGGCGGTCCGGCGTTGCTCAGCACCACGGCGGTGCCGAACGCGCGGACCAGCGGCGCCGAGGCCCCCGCGGCCCGCTTCCGCCACCGCTCCAGTGCGAAGTACGGGCCCGCACAGAGCATCCGGGCCTCCGTACCGCCGGGCGACGGGAGCCGCAGCCCCGGATGGAAGTCCGGCCGGGGGTCCGGCCGCCACTCCGCGAGCAGCGCCTCGATGTTGGCCCGCCACTCGGCGTCGTCGAGCGGCGTACCGTCCTCCATCCGGTGCCGCATCGCGTGCTGCTGGAGGTCCGAGGTCTGCTCGATCTCGTACACCAGCGTGTCGGGCCCGAAGCTGTGCACCGTCCCGGCCGGTACGTACAGGGTGTCGCCCGCGCGCACCGGCAGCCGCCGCAGCACCGCCTCGAAGTCCTGGTCGAGCAGTGCCTGCCGCAGCCGCTCGTGATCCACCCCGGGGCGCACCCCCGCGTACGCCGTGGCGCCGGGCGGGGCGTCCAGGATGTGCCACGCCTCGGTCTTGCCGTTCGGCTCGCCCTCGCGGTCCCGGGCCGCGGTGTCGTCGGGGTGCAGATGGACCGGGAGCGGGCGGTGGGCGTCGATGAATTTGGTCAGCAGCGGGAAGTGGGGGCCGCGCCAGTCCCGGCCGACCAGCTCCTCGGGATGTGCCAGGGTCAGCTCTCGCAGGGTCCACCCGGCCAGCGCTCCGTTCCCGATCCGCGCGCCTTCTCCGGTCACGTCGCTGACCTCCCAGGTCTCCGCGACGGGCCCTTCGGGCAGCCCGCCGCGCCCGAGCCGGTCGGGGATGGCGCGGCCGCCGAAGACGTGCTGCTTCACGGGCGTGGTCAGTCGCAGTGGGTACCAGTCCATGCGGCCAGTGTCACGCCACGCATCGGAGTGTGCATCGCGGAAAGGCGCGTCAGGAGCCCGGCACGGCGAATTCCGGCATTGCGGGCGGCCCGCCGCATTTCTAGGCTGCCGCCATCGGAAATCGGAGGGGGCGGTGGCCGTGTTCGTGGTCCAGCGTTATTTTCTGTGGGTGCGGGGGAGCACGACGGCTTCCGTGACGATCGGTCTCGATCCCGATCGCAGGTATCTCGTCACCGGCGCGCTCTGCGCGAAAACCGGCGCTGCCTACGGCCAGGTGTACATCTCGGCGGTGTGCCATGTGATGCCCGACGGCTCGGTCCGGTGCACCGTGCGGGACGACAGCGATCCGGTGACGAACATCAGCACGCTCGACGCCGGTCAGCGGTTGAAGAGCGCGACGCAAGTGACGATGAAGCTGCGCGGCGACGGTGGTGGCCACCGGGCCGAAGGAGTCGTCTACGACATCACCTGAGGACGGGATTCCAGGGACGGAATTCCAGGGACGGGATTCCAGGGACGGGCTCACAGGGGCGAAATTTCAGGGGAGGACGCGCGTGAGGAAAACGGTCAGTTATGTCGTGTATGACGAGAACACCGGCGCTGTCGTTCACCTGCACGCCGAACCGATCGGACTGGAGAGTTCTCCGGAGGAAATTCTGCGGCTCGCCGACCCGGGCCGGCAGCGGCAGAACCTGAAAGTGCTGAAAATGCCGGCGGACGCACCGGCCGCCGCGTCGATGCACGTCGTCGACGAGCGGATCGTCTTCGAGACCGCCGGCGGGGCCGAGCGCTGGGAAGCGGCGGCCGCGGGCGCGGGCGTCACCGACGACTCCCCGGAGGACACGGCGGAGCGCCGCTACGAGACCCGGTGACGGCCACCGCCCGCCCTGTCGGCGACGCCCCCGGCGCCGCCGACACGTTCGGAGTCCATTCGACGCCGGACCTCATCGGCCCCTAGGGTCGCAGCGGCGGAGCCGTGGTCGTTGCCGAGGAGGTCACGTGGGACAGCGCTCGCCGGGCGGACAGGGGACGGGCCGCGATCCGTTCTTCGACAACGCGAAGCTGCTGGCCATGGTGCTGGTCGTGGCCGGACACGCCTGGCAGCCGCTCAAGGACAGCCACGCCGTCTGGTCGGCCTACCTGTTCCTGTACATGTTCCACATGCCGCTGTTCATCATGATCTCCGGCTACTTCTCGCGGAGCTTCGTCCTCAAGCCCGAGCAGGGCAAGCGGCTCCTCACCGGCGTCGCCGTGCCCTACCTCGTCTTCGAGACCGCGTACACGCTGTACGGCAACGCCGTCGACGGCCGGGACAACGACCTCAGCCTGCTCTCCCCGTGGTACCTCACCTGGTTCCTCGCGGCGCTCTTCGTGTGGCGGCTCACGGCGCCCCTGTGGCGGGTCATGCGCTGGTACGTCTCCGTCGGGCTCGCCTTCGCCGTCGCGCTGATCGGCGCGGCCACCTCCGTGAGCGGCATCCTCAACCTGGACCGGGTCCTGCAGTTCCTGCCCTTCTTCGTGATCGGTCTCGTGCTGCGCCCCGAGCACTGGCAGCTGCTGCGGGCGAGGTGGGTACGGATCGCCGCCGTACCGGTGCTGGCGGGTGGCGCCGCGGTGGCGTACTGGGCCAAGGGCCGGATGACGGCGCAGTGGGCCATGCACAACCACAGCTGGGGCGAACTGCACGTCTCCTGGCCGGTCGGCGTGGCGATGGTGCTGGGCACGACGGCCTGCTCGCTGATCCTCTCGGCCGCGTTCCTGGCGCTGGTACCGCGCCGCCGCACGTGGTTCACCTCGCTCGGCGCCGGCACGCTCTGCGCCTACCTGCTGCACGGCTTCTTCGTGCGCACCGCGGCCTGGAAGGGCTGGTTCGACGCGGAGTTCTGGCACACCCCGGCCGGTGAACTGGCCGTCACCGCCTTCGGTATCGCCCTCGCGCTGGCGCTCACCTCGTACCCCGTGCGCCGGTTCTTCCGCCCGGTCATGGAACCCCGGATGGACTGGGCCTTCCGTATGCCGCTCACCAGCCGCCCGAAGACCGGCCGGCCGCCCGGGGAGGCCCCGGTGCCGGCCGCGGGCGCCACCGCCGCCACGAGCCGCAGCACCGGAGGCTGAGCTCGCGGTGGGCGGGCGGTTGCCGGACGTACCGCTGTGCGGGCACCCACCCCCGTCCTGTTCCGGGCACTGACGAAGCGTGCCTATCCGGCGCTGTCGCTGTGGGCGGCGCCGTCCCCGCCCGGAGGACCGGGCACGTCCCGTCCCAGACCTCGGCGGATCGCGATCTCCACGGGTGAGTACGCGCCGTCGGCCCGCTCCAGTTCGTACGGCGCGGCGGGCATCAGCGGCGGCTGGGCCATGAAGCGCGGCCGCTTCCCGTGATGCGGCTGGGCCGCGTGCACCAGGAACGGGTGGCACAGGAAGACGTCGCCCGGGGATCCGGTGGCGAGGGCGAGCGGCCGGTGGTCGGACGCCGCCACCAGATCGGGCGCAAGGGTCAGCCCGCCGGCCCCGTCCTCCCCGTACTTCTCCAGCACCTTGGGCACGTCGAGGTGGGAGCCGACCCGGATGCGGGTCGGGGCGTCCTCCTCGCCGACCTCGCTGAACAGGAACAGCATCAGCAGCGCCCGGCCCCGGGAGCGCAGATTGGTGAAGTACCAGCTCTCGCCCTCCGGCAGATAGCTTCCCTCGATGTGCCAGCCCGCGTCGTCCGGCTCCTCCTCGTGCGGGAAGCGCAGCGGGAACGTGCCCAGCGAGTAACGCGGCTCCCAGCGCCCCGCGCCGACGAGCAGGTCGTACGCGCGGTGCAGGTCCGGTGAGTTGGGGGCGGCGGCGAACGGGCCTTGCGCCAGGCCGGCCACCCAGTGCACGGGCTGCGTCCACGTCGTCGGATCGTCCGGGGCGACGCCCGTCTCCCGCCACAGCAGCCGTGCGCAGTCCGCGGCCACGCGCGGCGCGACGGCGCCCTCCAGCTTCACGAAGCCGTCGCGGAGGAAGCGGGATACCAAGGTCGTGTCATCCATGCCCCCATCGTGCGGCGGCACCGGGTCCGGGCGCCCCACATTTCCCGCACCGGCTTTGTCGGGCGTTCACCGAGCCCGTCCGGTCCCAGGCGCGGGGCCGGGTGCACCCGCGGCCGGCCCACCGCTCGGCCCGGCTCGCCCTGGGGGCGTGACGCGGCCCGGCGAGCTTCCGGCGGACCGTGACGGACGCGGAGAAACGTGCCGGGGGACCGCGTGACGAAACCGGCGCGGGCGGGTCCAAGCGGACGAGAGCAGGTGGCGACCACCGGAGCGGACCTGCCCGACCGAGGAGACCCCATGACGACGCAGCAGCCCAGCGCTTCCAAGAAGAGTGCCGCTTCCGCGAAGAGCGGCACCGGAGCCGGGAACACCGGAGCCGGGAACACCACCGTCAGCGGCGGGGCCACGGGCGTCGACCAGCCCGCGGCGACGCGTGGCAGGACCTCCATCGCGGATGTCGTCGTCGTCAAGATCGCCGGCATGGCGGCGCGGGAGATCCCCGGCGTGTACGACATGGGCGGCGGGTTCTCGCGCACCTTCGGCGCCGTCCGCGACCGGGTGCCCGGCGGTCGCCCGAACGTCGGCCGTGGCGTGAAGGTCGAGGTGGGCGAGCGGCAGACGGCCATCGATCTGGACCTGGTCGTGGAGTACGGCGTGCCGATCACGGACGTGGCCCGTGACGTGCGGGAGAACGTCATCGCCGCCGTGGAGCGCATCACCGGCCTGGAGGTCGTCGAGGTGAACATCGACGTCGACGACGTCCATCTGATCGAGGACGACGCCACCGGGTCAGCGGCGGCCGAGCCGCGCGTGGAATGAGACCCGCGCCCGCCTGCCGGGCCTCAGCCGGTCGTGCCGACGCTGCGCCCGGCCACCGGGACGTCCAGCGGGCGGGCGAGGCCGACCACGCCCTCGTCGAGGCGCTGGAGGTGGCGCAGCACGCGGTAGGTGACCGTGCCGGTGCGCGGCGTGCCGGTGTCGTCCACGTCGAGTATCGAGGCGATGCTCGCGCCGGCGGTGACCTCGCCGCGGGTGCTCTCGTCCACCACGCGCGCCACGATCACGTCGATGTTCCGGGCGATGCGCAGGCCGGCCCGCTCCAGGCGCGGGTCGGCCGCCACGTTCTTGCTGTACGGCACGAGCTCGGCGGTGGCCGCCAGCGAACGGGCGTGGTACGCGCAGGTCTCCAGCAGCGCCACCAGATAGCGCGCGGTCTGCCGGCGTACTCGCAGCGGTGTGATCGGGTGCGTCAGCGGCTGGGTGGAGGCCCGCAGGTCGTCCAGCGCGGTGTCCAGGTCGCGCGCCTTGTCCAGCAGGTCGGCGGCGGGGCCGCCACTGAGCTGCTCCACCGCGGCCGACACCACGTCCCGCAGCCGCTCCAGCACCGTGCCCAGCAGCTCGTCCGTACGGCGGTCGGTGTGCACCGGCAGTACCAGCGCCGCGGCGATGATGCCGCAGGCCGCGCCGAGCGCCGTCTCCTCGATGCGCAGCACCAGCACGTCCACGCTGTAGGTGTTGAGCAGGGTGTAGAGCAGGCCCAGCATCGCGGTGACGCAGAAGGACATCAGCGCGTACGACAGCGGTGCCGTGAAGAACATCCCGAAGATGAAGAGCAGGACCAGGGCGAACGCGAGCCAGGTGTGGTTGCCGACCAGGCCGGCGAGCACCACACCCGCGACCACGCCGAGGACCGTGCCCACCAGCCGGCGGTAGCCCTTGACCATGATCTCGCCGGTGGACCCGGTGTTGAGGAAGACCACCCAGCAGGTCAGCACCGCCCAGTACCAGCGCTGGGTGGAGAGGAACTCGCCGCCGATGATGGCCAGCGTCGAGCCCACCGCGACCTGGAAGGCGGCCCGGGTGGTGGGCCGCCGCAGCCCGGTGCGCTCGTCGGCGGCCTGCTCCTCGGCCTCCTCGTCCAGGCCGGCCATCGCCACGTCCTCCGCGTCGAACTCCTCGCGGGAGCGGGCCGTCGCGGGGCTGTCGTCGGTGGCGTCCTGCGGCCCGTCCAGCGCCAGCCGCAGACCGAGCACGGCACGCGCGGACTCGCCTATACCGCGGAAGACGTCCTGGACGGCGGGTGAGGCGGCGGGCAGCTTGTCCTCGTCGCGGTAGCCGAGCAGCCGGTTCCGTACGTGGGCCACCGCCATGCCGCGCCCGTCGGAGGCGGGCCGCGCGATCAGCAGGTGCAGCGCGCTGAAGTCCCGGCGCAGGGTGCGGGTCGTGGCGTCCTCGGTCGGCATGCGGTCCTCGGCGACCTGCACCGGGGCATGCGGCAGGTGCAGGGTGATGGTGTCGGCACGCTCGGCGCTGCGCGCGTTGAGCAGGGTGACGCCCAGCCGCTCGGCGGCGATCTCGGCGTCGGCGACACGGCGCTGCAGCCGCGCCGCGGTGGCCGCGTCCCGGGTGCCCTCCTCCAGCCTGCCCTGGATCATCAGGGCCGCCTCGTGCAGCCGGGCGGTGCGCTGCCGCAGCGTGTCCAGCACCTTGTCCAGGTCCTCGGGGGTGGCGTCCAGCAGCTCGATCTGGGCCGCCACCAGCTGCGCTAGTCGCGCGCGGAACGCCTCGCGGAGCCGTGCCAGGGTGCGCTGCGGCGTCTCCGGGACCACGGCGAAACGTACGACCGCGCTGCACGCGAACGCGACGGTCAGCGTCAGGTACAGCTCCGGCAGGGTGTCGACCGTGGCGCCGACGAAGAGGGAGACGAAGTAGACCTGAAAGCCGATCAGGCCGAGCGCCGTGCCGCGGTCGCCGAACCTCCGTCCGTAGACCGCGCCGAAGATCAGCAGGACGAAGAAGATGTCACCGGCGATGATCCGGGAGTGCAGCAGTGCGCCCAGCGACATCGCGAGGAGGGCGACGGGCAGTCCGCACGCGAGCGTGACGGCCTGGCCGCGCACCTCTTTCTCCTTGATGGCGAAGGTGCCGACCATGGCGGCCATGGCGCCCGCCACCATGTGGGTGACGTCCGTGCCGAGCAGGGCGAGGACGGCGAGGGTCAGCGTGATCGCGCCGACCGTCCGCAACCCCGCCATCAGCCGCAGCAGTCCGGGGTCGGACGCCGCGAAACGGTCCCAGGTGCCGGTACGGGCCCGCCGTATCGCTGCCATCACGCTGCCGTACTCTCCCGTTGCTCGCCATGATCCATGGAGGCTTCAGCATCCCATGATGCCCTCCCCGGCACCCAGGACGGTCTTCCGTCACCGCAGCTGAACCGGTGACCGGGGCCCGTTCCGGCCGGTACGGTACGGCGCCGAGCAACCTTCAGCGATCCCTCAGCAAACCGTCAGCACGTCGCAAGGACCGCCATGGCACACCCCTTCCCGATCAGGGAGATCGCCCGTCAGGCCGGGCTGAGCGAGGCCACCGTGGACCGGGTCCTCAACGACCGGGGCGGGGTACGGGAGAGCACCGTCATGGAGGTGCACCAGGCCATCGAGGACCTGGAGCGGCAGCGGACGCAGGTACGGATCGGCGGCCGCACGTTCATGATCGACATGGTGATGCGGGCGCCGGAACGGTTCTCGTCCGCGGTGCGCGCCGCGCTGGAGGCCGAACTGCCCGCCCTGCGCCCGGCGGTGGTGCGTGCCCGCTTCCACTTCCGGGAGGCCGGGCGGGTGTGTGAGCTGGTCGCGACGCTGGACAGGATCGGTAAGCGCGGTTCGCAGGGCGTCGTCCTCAAGGCGCCGGATGTCCCGGAGGTCGTCGCGGCCGTCGGCCGGCTGACGGCCGCCGGCATCCCCGTCGTCACGCTGGTCACCGATCTGCCCGGCAGTGCGCGCCGCGCGTACGTGGGGATCGACAACCGGGCCGCCGGTACCACGGCCGCCTACCTCGTCGGCCAGTGGCTGGGCGAGCGTCCGGGGAACGTCCTCACCACCATCAGCCGGGGCTTCTTCCGGGGTGAGGAGGAGCGCGAGATGGGCTTCCGCAGCGCCATGCGTACCACCCAGCCGCACCGCACCCTGGTGGAGGTCACCGACAGCGACGGTCTGGACGCCACCCAGCGGGAGTGGTCCTGGCGGCGCTGGAGCGCGATCCGGCCATCAACGCGGTCTACTCGATGGGCGGCGGGAACGCGGCGACCGTGGACGCCTTCGAGGACCTGGGCCGGGAGTGTGCGGTGTTCATCGCGCACGACCTCGACCAGGACAACACCCGGCTGCTGCGCGAAGGCCGCCTCTCCGCCGTCCTCCACCACGACCTCCGCCAGGACATGCGCCGCGCCTGCCAGACCGTCATGCGCGCGCACGGCGCCCTGCCTCCCGAAGGTGCCGTTCCGCCCGCCACCATCCAGATCGTGACGCCCTACAACATGCCTCCGGCGGTGGCAGGGCTGCGGGACGGTGCCTGAGGCCGGTATCGGTACGCGGCACCCAACGGCGGGGAGCGGCCACGGTGAACCGCTCATGTTAGGTTAGGCTTACCTTACTGAAAGCGGGGTAGGTCATGCCGGTACCGGAACCGCTCGGCAGGGCGGCATGCGGCACATCGTCCGCGTGCCCCCGCGCCCTGCCGCTCACCGCGGCCCAGCAAGAGGTGTGGGAGGCGTGGCGCCGCGTCCCCGACGGCCCGGCGTACCAGAGCGCCGAGTACCGCGAGATCCAAGGGCCGCTGGAGCCGCGGCTGTTCGCGCAGGCGCTCCAGCGCACGGTCGGCGAGGCGAGCGCCCTGCGCATGCGGTTCTTCGCCACGGCCGAAGGGCCCCGGCAGTGCGCCCTCGTCATCGAGGCGCCGGGCAAGGGCTTCCCCCTGCACCGGGCCGACCTGCGTGACCGGCCTGACCCGGACGCCGAGGCGCGCGCGTGGATGGCCGCGGACCTGGAACGCCCCTTCCCGCCGGGCGGGCCGCTCTTCCGGTACGCGCTGTTCCGCGTGGGGGAGGCCCACTGGCTCTGGTACCGGCGCTTCCACCATCTGGTCGTGGACGACTTCGGGCGCGGACTGCTCGTCCGGCGGACCGCCGAGGTCCACGACGCGCTCGCCGCCGGGCTGCGGCCCCCGGACAGCCCCTTCGGCCGCCTCTCGGACCTGCTCGCGGACGAGGCCGCGTACCGCGCCTCCGACCAGTACGAGGCCGACCGGGACCACTGGTCCGCCACCCTGGCCGGCCGCCCCGCGGCACCCACGCTCGCGGGCCGCGCCGCGCACTCCGTCCGTACGCCGCTGCGCGACGGCGTCACCGTGCCGGGCCATCTCCTCTCGCGGCTCCGGTCGCTGACCGCCGATCTGAACGCGACCCGGGGCGAGGTGCTGACCGCGGTGCTCGGGCTGTACGTCGCGCGGAGCACCGGCTCCGCCGACGTGGTGCTCGGGGTGCCGATGCCGGGCCGCACCGGGCCGACGGCGCTGAGCGTCCCCGGAGTGCTGCGCAACGTCCTCCCGCTGCGTCTGACGGTGCGTCCGCACGACACCTTCGCGACGCTGACCCGGCAGGTCGTCCTCGGGCTCCGCGCCGCCCGGCGCCACCAGCGTTACCCCTTGCCGGACATCCGGCGCGACCTCGGGCGGAGCGTTGCGGGGCCGGACCCGGTGGGCCCGCTCGTCGAGGTGCGGACCTCCGGTGACGAGGTCACCTTCGCGGGCGCGCCCGCCGTCCCGCACCCGCTGTCCGGCGGGCCGGTCCGCGACCTCGCCCTCACCGTGCGCGCCGACAGCGGCAGTTCGGGGCTGCGGGTCGAGTACGCGGCCCACCCGGAGCGCTATGCAGCGGGGGGACTTCGCACGCACGTGGCGGGCCTGTTCGACCTGCTGGCGGAGTGCGGCCCGCACACACCGCTCGGTGTGCCGGACCGCACCTCCCATGGCGGCCGGCGGGCGCTCAGTGGCGTCCGGGCCCGCCGCTGAGCGCGGGTGCCGGCCGCGGGCCGCGGGCCGCCCGGCCACCGGGAGCACTGCCCAGCGCGTACAGCCGCTCGGCCACGTCACACACCCAGTCCGGCTGCGGGCAGCCGCCCTCGGGGTGCCGTCGCGGCGTTCCCGGGCCGGTGTCCGGCAGTTCCTCGTGCACCACGGTGCGGCCGTGTGCCGCGTACAGCGATGTCGTGCACAGCGTCCGCCCGGCGGCCAGGTGCAGCAGGCAGGCGTCGAGCCGGCCGCAGGCCCGCGCGAGGACCCGCAGGGCGTCGAGGCCGCCGCGGACGGCACGGGGGCCGGTGAGCCCGGTGTCGCCAGGGCCGGTCCACGTCCCGCAGTGGGCGACGACGGCCGGCCGGGTGCGCAGCAGTGTGGTCTGTACGGCCGCCGCGTCGAAGAGGTCGAGGTCGTCCCGGCCCAGTGCCAGGAAGCGCTGTCCGTTCGCGCGCAGCAGGGCGCACAGCCGGCGTCCGACCTCTCCGTCGGCGCCGGTCACCAGCCAGCAGCTCATCGCGTGCCTCCCGAGCGGCCGCACTCCGCGAGCAGGCGTCCGGTCAGCTCGGCGGCGGTCAGTTCCGACCCGCCGCCGAGGTCGTGCACCTGGCCGGCTTCGCCGCCCCCGAGCGTCAGCCGCAGTGCCCGGTAGTGGTCGTAGACGTAGACGAACCGTGTCACCCCGGCGTGCACGGCGGTCTGGAGGAGCGTACGGGTGCCCGGCAGGTCGGCGACGGCGGTGCGGTCGACGGCGGGCTCTTCGGCGAGGTGCACGACCAGCTCGTGGTGGCGCATCAGTTCCTGTACCAGCGGGCGGTCGTGGACGTCGCCGGGTACGTGGTCGAGGCAGGAGCGGCCGTCGAAGGGGAGCGGTCTCCCGGGGCCGCTGCCGGCGGACGGGTCGAGCACGGTGACGGCGTGCGGGGCGCCTATGGGGGCAGGGAACAGCAGCGCCCTGAGGAAGGGCGAGCCGGTGAATCCGGCGCGGCCGGTGACGAGCAGACGCATGGGCGGCCTCCCGGGCGGGACAATCTGTGACCGATGAAGTTAGCTTAGGCTAACCTAAGTACACATGGTCGCGGCGGGGCGGTCACAGGGGTCGCACGCCGCTCAGGAAAGCGGGAAAGATGTACGTCCTCGCCGGTCCCGACGCCCAGGACTCGCGGCCGTTCCGCACGGCCGGTCCCTGCGTCGAACGCCTTGCCGCCCGGCTCGCCACCGTCACCGGAGCCGAACACGAAGCACTGCTCGCCGAGTTCTGGGCCGACACCGAACGGCGCGGCACACCTCTGGTCGAAACGGTCACCGGGGAGGCCGGCGACCGCGCGGTGACGTTCCTCTGGCGCGGCCACCGGGCCACGGGTCAGGTACTGCTGCTGGCCGACGGCATCACCGACCCCGACGACCTCACCTCTTCGCTGCTGGACCGGCTGCCCGGCACCGACGTCTGGCACCTGACGTACCTGCTGCGCGCCGGCTGCCGCGGGTCGTACAGACTGGCCGCGGACATCTCACCCGGCGGTCCGCCCAAGGACCCCGGGCGGCTCCGGCAGCGGCTCCGCGCCCTGTGCCGGTACGCCGCCGCCGACCCGCTCAACGGCAGGACGGACGGAGCCGTTCGGGGCGGGGCGGGCGGTTCCGTCTACGTCCTGCCCGGCTAGCCCGACCAGCGTGGCGGGGCCCGCGACGAGCGGGCCGACTCACGCCCGGCCGAGCAGCGCGGTCGAGAGTCCGCACAGTGCCGTGATGAGGTCCTGCCCCAGCATCCGCCAGCGCTGCTCCGTCTCGGACGGGTCGATCCGCCCGTTCGCCAGGTCGTGTTCCAGCTCGGCGAAGGCGTGCACGCTGAGCTGGCGCACCATCGCGTTGTGCCGCTGGAGCAGGCCGGGATCGACGCCCTCCCGCCGCACCGCGCCGTACGTGTCGAGGATGCGGTGCGTCGGGGTGCTCAGATGCTCCTGGATCACGTACTCGCGCAGCGCCGGCTCGACGACCGCCTGGGCGAGGAAGCGCGCGCCCCAGGTCGGAGCCGAGGCGTCGATGTGGTACTCGACGCCCGGCATGATGAGGCACGTGTAGTGCTCCTCCAGAGACACGGTCCGCCGGGTGCCGAGCGCCTCGACCATGGCGATGCGGCGCTCCTCGATGACGCCCGTGTAGCTCGACAGGATCGCCTTGATGAGCTCGTCACGGCCGTTGAAGTGGTACTGCACGGCCGAGTTGTTGCGCTGGCCGGCCGCCTCGCTGATCTGCCGTACGGAGACGTTCGCGAAACCCCGCTCGGCATAGAGCCGCTCCGCGGTGCGCATCAGCTTGTTCCGCGCGAGCACCGAGCGGGGGGACGGCGAGGCGGCCGGCGCGGTCGTGTTCATTCCGCGAGTCGGATGGCCCCGGTCGGGCACCCCGCGGCCGCGGCGCGCACATCCTCGAAGTCCTCCGGCGACGGCGCTTCGTCCAGCAGCATCACGACACCGTCCTCCTCCCGCTGGTCGAACACCCGGTCGGCCCTGATCACGCACAACCCGCTGCCGCAGCACGCATCCTGGTCCACGGTGATCTTCATGCTACCTCCTCGCTCCCTGCTGCCCGGTGCTCCGCCGCGTCACCACGTGACCCAGAGTTCCTGCAGGCCACCGGCCGCGACGCCCTCGCGCTGGCGCAGTTGCTCCGGGGTGTCCCGCAGCCGCAGGCCGGGCAGCCGCCGCGCGAAGGTCTCCAGCACGACCTTCAGTTCCACCCGGGCCAGCGTCTGGCCGACGCAGAAGTGCGGGCCGGCACCGAAGGTGACGTGCTGGCTGTTGTTCTCGCGGCGCGGGTCGAAGCGGTCGGGCTCGGGGAACTTGCGTGCGTCCCGGTTGGCGGCGGCCAGGCTGACGAGCAGGCTGCTGCCCGAGCTGACCGGCTCCCCGCCGACCTCGATGTCCTCGGTGATGAAGCGCGGGATGCCCACACCCGCGAGCGGGTCCATCCGCAGGGACTCCTCCACGGTGCCCGTGACCAGCTCCGGGTCGGCGACCACGGCCTCGTAGCGCTCCCGCTCGGACAGCAGCAGTGCCGTCATCTTCAGGATCATGTTCGAGGTGGTCTCGTGCCCCGCCAGCAACAGGCCGCGCGCGGTGGAGACCAGCTCCTCGTTGCTGAGCCGCCCGTCCTGGCTGTCGGAGATCTGGGTCAGCTCACTGAGCAGGTCGTCACCGGGGTGCGCGCGCTTCTGCTCGACCAGCTCCGACGCGTAGTCGTGGAACGCCTGCTGCGCCGCGTCGACCTCCTCCTGCGAGTACTTGGTCAGGGTCAGCGCCACCTCGGACCAGTAGGCGAACTTGTCCTGGTCCTCGCTCGGCGCGCCCAGCAGCGCGCAGATGACCCGGACGGGCAGCGGCAGCGCCAGCTCCTCGCGGAGGTCGGCCGGCGAACCCTTGGCGATCATGGCGTCGATCAGCTCGTCCGCCATCTCCTGGACGCGGGGGCGCCACGCCTCCATCTTCTTCACGGTGAACGCCCGGCTGAGCAGCCGTCGCCACCGCTGGTGCCCCGGGCCCTCCTGGATGTCCGCGGTGCCTTCGGTGGTCCGGCTGAACAGCCCGCCGTCCTCGGTGTTCGACAGGCGGGCCGCGCCCTTGCGGGACAGGTCGCGGCTGAACCGCGGGTCGGCGAGCAGGGTGCGTACCTCGTCGTACCCGGTCAGCAGGCCCACGACGTCCCCGCTCGGCATCCGGACGTGGGTGACCGGGCACTTCGCCCGGCTCTCGGCCCACTCGCGCGGCGGCTCCAGTACGTGCGGCTGATCGAACGGGTAGTCAGGAATCGGTGTGGCCTCGTCGGTCATGGGGGGGCTCCTCCGGGCGTCGGCTTCCCGATCACCGTAAGACGCGTGTCTTACTAAGACAATCGCCTTAAGTTGATTGGCCGATATTGCATCCCGCGTCGCGGATCACGAACTGGTACAGACCTTGTCCGCGCCTCTGGGCGGCCATATGCTCCACGCCAGTTGTGCAGAGCGAAACGTTCATTGCGTATATTGCAACGCTCGATCGTAGGGGTATCGATGAAGCCGTTCGCCCGAATAGCCGCTCCGCTGGCCGCACTTGCCCTCGCGGGTCTCACCGCGACCGCCTGCGCACCCCAGACCTCGGGGAGCGGCGCACCGGAGGACGAGAAGAGCGGGACGCTCCGCGTGTGGCTGTTCCGCGAGGTCGGCAACAAGCCCAAGGAGAAGGTCGTCGACGCGGCCGTCGCCGACTTCGAGAAGCGGCACAAGGGGACCGACGTGGAGGTCGAGTACATCCCCGTCGACACCCGCGCCCAGCGGATCAAGGCCGCCTTCAACGACCCGGAGAGCGCGCCGGACCTCATCGAGTACGGCAACACCGACACCGCCGGGTACGTCAGGGACGGCGGCCTCGCCGACGTCAGCGCCGAGTACGCCGCGTGGGACGAGGCCGAGGACACCGACCCCACCGCCAAGCAGTCCGTGACCGTCGGCGGCAAGGTCTACGGGGCGCCGTTCTTCGTGGGGGTCCGCGCGCTGTACTACCGCACCGACGTCCTGAAGGACCTGGGCATCGCCCCGCCCGGGTCCCAGGCGGAGCTGATCTCCGCCGCGAAGAAGGTCCACCAGGCCAGACCCGATCTCTACGGCCTCGCGGTCGGCGGCGCCTACACCTACGGCGCCCTGCCCTTCCTCTGGGCCAACGGCGGCGAACTCGCGGTGAAGAGCGGCGGCACCTACAAGTCCGCCGTCAACACCCCGGAGGCCCGCAAGGGGATCAAGGCGTACGCCTCGCTCTTCGGCGACGCCAACTGCCCGGCAGAGAAGTGCGCCTCCATGGGCGGCAACGCCACCGTCACCGCCTTCACCTCCGGCAAGGCGGCCATGGCGATAGGCGGCGATTTCAGCCACGCCGCCGTCGAGGCGAGCAAGGCCAAGGGCAAGTACGCGGTCGTACCCCTGCCCGGCGTGAAGAAGGGATCGATCGCCCCGGCCTTCGCGGGCGGCAACAACATCGGCGTACTGAAGAGCACGTCGCACCGCACCCTCGCGGTCGACCTGATGAAGTCGCTGGCCGGGAAGGAGTCCCAGCGCCGGCTGTTCGACGCCATGGGCTTCCTGCCGACCTACACCGACGTGCTCGACGAGGCCGCGGAGAAGGAGCCGTTCGTCGAACCGTTCGTGAAGACCCTGCACGCGGGTGCCAAGTCCGTGCCCGCCTCGCCCGCCTGGGGTCAGATCGACGCCTCGCTGATCCTCCCCACCATGTTCCAGGAGATCGTCAGCGGCCGTAAGGGAGTGGACCGGGCGTCGGACGACGCGGCCGGCAAGATGGACGCCGCCTTCGCCGAAGCACAGTGAGGGCCGCACCGTTGACGACCCTGCGCCGCCCCGGCTGGACGCCCTGGCTCTACCTGCTGCCCGCGCTCGTCGTACTCGGCGGCCTGCTCGTCTACCCGATCTACCAGCTCGGCCTGATCTCGTTCCTGGAGTACACCCAGGCCCAGGTCAGCGGCGGGGAGCCGACCTCGTTCCAGGGGTTCGGCAATTATGCGGCGCTCTTCTCGGACGGCGAGTTCTGGCGGGTGCTCCTCGCCACCGTCCTTTTCGCCACCGCCTGCGTGCTCTCCACACTGCTCGTCGGCTGCGCCCTCGCCGTCCTGCTGACCCGGGTCCGCGCGCTGCCCCGGCTCGTCCTGATGCTCGCCGCGCTCGGCGCCTGGGCCACCCCCGCCATCACCGGCTCCACCGTCTGGGTCTTCCTCTTCGACCCCGACTTCGGCCCCGTCAACAAGGTGCTGGGGCTCGGCGACTTCTCCTGGACGTACGGGCGCTACAGCGCGTTCGCCCTCGTCCTCTTCGAAGTCGTGTGGTGCTCCTTCCCGTTCGTGATGGTGACCGTCTACGCCGGAATCCGTGCCATTCCCGCCGAAGTCCTGGAGGCGGCCGCACTCGACGGTGCCTCGCAGTGGCGCACCTGGCGCTCGGTGACGGCACCGATGCTGCGGCCGATCCTGCTGGTCGTCACCATCCAGTCGGTCATCTGGGACTTCAAGATCTTCACCCAGATCTACGTGATGACCGGCGGTGGCGGCGTCGCCCGGCAGAACCTCGTGCTCAACGTGTACGCGTACCAGAAGGCGTTCGCCTCCTCGCAGTACAGCCTCGGCTCGGCGATCGGCGTGGTGATGCTGCTGATCCTGCTGGCCGTCACGCTGGTCCACCTGCGCACGGTGCGGCGCCAAGGGGAGGAACTGTGAGCCTGCTCGGCACGATCCGCTTCCGGCGCCCCGGACGGCTGGCCGCCGAGGCCGCCGCTCTCGTCATCGCGGCCCTCGTCGCCTTCCCGCTGTACTGGATGGTCCTCTCGGCCTTCAAACCGGCCGGCGAGATCCAGTCCACCGAGCCGCGCCCCTGGACCCTCACCCCGTCCCTCGACGCCTTCCGCCGCGTCTTCCAGCAGGAGGACTTCGGCCGCTACTTCCTCAACAGCCTGATCGTCGCCGGCACGGTCGTCGTGGCCTCCGCGCTGATCGCCTTCCTGGCCGCCGTCGCGGTCACCCGCTTCCGGTTCCGGTTCCGCACCACCCTCCTGATCATGTTCCTGGTGGCACAGATGGTGCCGGTGGAGGCGCTGACCATCCCGCTGTTCTTCCTCATGCGCGACTTCGGCCAGCTCAACACCCTCGGCTCGCTGATCCTGCCGCACCTCGCCTTCTCCCTGCCGTTCGCCATCTGGATGCTGCGCGGCTTCGTCAAGGCGGTACCCGAGGCCCTGGAGGAGCAGGCCGCCGTCGACGGTGCGAGCCGCGCCCGCTTCCTGTGGCGCATCCTCTTCCCGCTGGTCTTCCCCGGCCTGGCCGCGACCAGCGTCTTCTCCTTCATCTCCACCTGGAACGACTTCCTGTTCGCCAAGTCCTTCCTCATCAGCGACGTCTCGCAGTCCACCCTGCCGCTGGCCCTGCTGGTCTTCTTCAAGCCCGATGAGAACGACTGGGGAGGGATCATGGCCGCCTCCACGGTGATGACCGTCCCCGTCCTGGTCTTCTTCGTACTCGTACAGCGCCGTCTGGTCTCCGGGCTCGGCGGCGCGGTCAAGGACTGATGCCGTGAACACCGTTGATGCCGTGCACACCGCACTCGTCCCCGCCCCGGCGCACATGACGGCCGCTCCCGGCGGCGGCTGCGTCCTGGACGCGTCCACCGCGCTCGCGGCGGCGCCCGGCACCGCCACCACCGAACGGTGGCTGCGCTCCACCGTCGGCGCCGCGCTCGGACTGCCCCTGCCGCCCGGCCGTGCCGACGCACCCGGGACGATCACCCTCGCCGTCGACCCCGCACTGGAGCCGGAGCACTACCGGCTCGACACCGCCGGCGACGCCGTGCGCCTCACCGGCGGCGGACCGGCCGGTGTCTTCTGGGGCGCCCAGACCCTGCGCCAATTGCTCGGCGCCGACGCGTTCCGCCGCGCCCCCGTGAGGCCCCGGGAGCGCCGGCCGCTGCCCGCCGTACGGATCGAGGACGGCCCCCGGTTCGGCTGGCGCGGCATGATGCTCGACGTGGCCCGGCACTTCCTGCCCAAGGACGACGTCCTGCGCCAGCTCGACCTGCTCGCCGCACACAAACTGAACGTCTTCCACTTCCACCTCACCGACGACCAGGGCTGGCGCCTCGAGATCAAGCGCCACCCGCGCCTCACCGAGGTCGGTTCCTGGCGCGCCCGTACCAAGTGGGGCCACCGCGCCTCGGAGCTGTGGGACGAGACCCCGTACGGCGGCCACTACACCCAGGACGACATCCGGGAGATCGTCGCGTACGCCGCCGAACGGCACATCCGCATCGTCCCGGAGATCGACGTACCCGGCCACTCACAGGCCGCCATCAGCGCCTACCCGCAGCTCGGCAACGCCGACGTCGTCGACACAACGGCCCTGGAGGTGTGGGACAGCTGGGGCGTCAGCCCGCACATCCTCGCGCCCACCGACACCACCCTGCGCTTCTACGAAGGGGTGCTGGAGGAGGTGCTCGACCTCTTCCCGGCCGAGGTCTCGCCGTTCGTGCACCTCGGCGGGGACGAATGCCCGAAGGACCAGTGGCGGCGGTCCCCGGCCGCGCAGGCCCGGATCACCGAACTGGGACTCGCCGGCGAGGACGAGCTCCAGTCCTGGTTCATCCGCCACTTCGACGACTGGCTGACCGCCCGCGGCCGCCGGCTCATCGGCTGGGACGAGATCCTGGAAGGCGGCCTCCCCGGCGGCGCCGCGGTCTCCTCCTGGCGCGGTTACGCGGGCGGCATCGCCGCGGCCGAGGCCGGGCACGACGTCGTGATGTGCCCGGAGCAGCAGGTCTACCTGGACCACCGCCAGCACGGTGGCCCGGACGAGCCGATGCCCATCGGGTACGTCCGCACCCTGGAGGACGTCTACCGGTTCGAACCCGTACCGCCGGGCCTTTCCCCCGAGGCGGCCCGCCACGTCCTCGGCACCCAGGCCAACGTCTGGACCGAGGTCATGCAGAACCGCGCCCGCGTCGACTA
This sequence comes from Streptomyces sclerotialus, assembly GCF_040907265.1. Classification (NCBI taxonomy): domain Bacteria; kingdom Bacillati; phylum Actinomycetota; class Actinomycetes; order Kitasatosporales; family Streptomycetaceae; genus Streptomyces; species Streptomyces sclerotialus. The sequence continues at coordinate 7,317,758 of NZ_JBFOHP010000002.1, forward strand.
CCAGGTCTTCCCCCGGCTCGCCGCGTTCGCCGAGGTCGCCTGGTCCCCGCTGCCGGCCCCGGCCGCACGCGACTACCCGGGCTTCGAGGCGCGGATGACCGCCCACTACGCCCGCCTGGACGCCCTCGGCGTCGACTACCGCCCGCCCGGCGGTCCGCTGCCCCGGCAGCGCCGCCCCGGTGTGCCCGGCCGCCCGATCGACGGAGCGCCACCGCGGAAGTGACACGCCCTTGAGGACGTGGCCCGGCAGCACCCTCGCACCCCACGCGTGAGGGCCGGCTGCCGGGCCGCTGTCGTCATGGCCGTCGTCGTCGTGGCCGCTGTCGTCTCGCGGGCCTGCTCGGGGTCCTGACAGTCACTGGTCGAATTCGGTATGTGGCGCGAGCAGAGACGGACAGAAACGTGCCGTTCATAGGTGTCTTTGCAAACACCTTCGGTGCGGCATCGGCGTTATGCGGAGGATCGGTTGCTGCGACCGGATGGGTGCGGGAAGGTCCCCTGGACGGTGTCCAGCCGGGAGCCGGGAGGAAGTTGGTGGGGCCTCAGCCGTGCGCCCCACCCGTGTGGACTCGTGCCCGCTTGTGGAGACTCGTGGAGACGTTCAAGGGTGCTGCTGCCGGTCACCACGGCGTCGGACTCGGTACCGCATGGGGTGCCGCTCCGTACCCCGTGCTGGTGGCGGACACCGCGGGCGCCCTGCTGGAGCCGAACCGGGCGGCCGCGCTCCTCTTCCCCGATGCGGTGCCCGGCGCGTGGCTGCACGAGGTCGTACCGAGCTGGCTGGCCGACGCGCACCGCCGCCTCACCGACCCCCGCCTGGCCGGGGGCCCCGAAGCCGTCCGCTCCGCCCACCGCGAGGGCGCGCTGCCCGTGCGCGGCAAGGCCGGCGGCCGGAGCTTCGAGGCGTACGCGACCTTCGGTGCGGAAGGGGAGGTGGTGTGGTGGCTGATCGACGACACCGACCGCCGGCTGGCCGAGGAAGCCCTCAAGACCGAACGTGAGCGCGCCCTGCTGCTGTCGGAGGTCTCCAACGCACTGCTGGCCTCCATGAACGTCGAACGGTGCATGACACTGACCGCGCAGCTGGCCGCCCGGCACCTGGCGGACGCGGCGGTGGTCATCCCCTCGATGGCCGGCGGCAGCCTGTCGATGATCACCAGCAGCGCCGACGGTGCCGTGACGCGCCGCGCGATCTCCGCGGACCCGGACCAGGTCCCAGGGCTCAGCGAAGCGTTACAAGGTCTGCCGTCGGTGTCCGGCTGCTGGATCGATCCCGCGGCGGTCCCCGAGTGGATGGTGCCGGGCTCCTTCGCCGGCCCCGTCGGCTCGGTGGTGGTCACGCCGCTGCCGGGGCACGGCGTACCGACCGGCGCGCTGGTCCTGCTGCGCCGCGAGGACCGGACGGCGTTCAGCGAGAGCGAGGAGGCCTTCGCCCGGCTGTTCGCCGGACGGGCCGGGGCCGCATGGTCGGTCGTCAAGCTCTACGCCGAGCAGGCGAGCATCACCGCCACCCTGATGCGGGAGCTGCTGCCGCCCACGCTGCGGCAGGTGCACGGCGTGGAGTTCGCCGGCGGATACCGTCCCTCGGGCCAGGGCACCCGGGTCGGCGGAGACTTCTACGACGTCCACCCCGGCAGCGACGCCCGGCAGGAGACCTTCGTCGTGCTGGGTGACGTGTGCGGGAAGGGGCTCGACGCCGCCGTCCTCACCGGCAAGATCCGCAACACGCTGCAGGCGCTGCTGCCGATGGCCGACGACCACCACCGGGTCCTGAGCCTGCTGAACGGCGCGCTGGTCAACTCCCACCACACCCGCTTCGCCACGCTCGTACTGGCCTCGGCGCTGCGGGTGGAAGGGCGGGTACGGCTGCGGCTGACCTGCGCCGGGCACCCGGCACCGCTGATCGTGCGGACCGACGGCACGGTCGAGGAGGCGGAAACCTACGGAACCCTGGTCGGCGTGCTGCCGGAGATCGAGGCCGAGACGGCCGTGGTCGAGCTCGCGCCGGGGGAGACGTGCCTGATGTTCACCGACGGCATCACGGAGGCCAAGGGCGGTCCGCTGGGCGGGGACATGTTCGGCGAGCGGCGGCTGCGGAACGCCCTGTCCGAGTGCGTGGCCATGCCCGCGGAAGCCGTCGTCGAACGCATTCAGATGCTCGCCACGCAGTGGATCGGCCAGGGCCGCCACGACGACATGGCCGTCGTCGCCATCACCGCACCACGGACCGCGCGCAGCAGCGCGGCGGACGCACACATTTCAGGCAGGTAAACGCACACACCTCAGGCAGGAAACGACATGAACACTCCCTCGCACTCGTCCTCCGGCGCCACGCCGGAGCTGGACGTCACCTGCACGCAGCTGTGGGACGCCCTCCTGGAGGGCGACGAATACGCCGCCGCCCAGACCGCCTTCGCCGCCCTCGACGCCGGACTGGCCCCCGAGGCGCTCCTGCTCGACGCGATCGCCACCGTCCAGCGGCGGATCGGCGTCGAATGGGCCGCCAACCGGATCACCGTCGCGCAGGAACACGCCGCCACGGCCATCAGCGACCGTGTGGTGGCCGCCGTGGCGCTGCACACCGGCGGCCGCCGCGGCATCGGCAACAAGAGCGGCCGGGCCGCCGACCGGCGCATGACCATCGCCTGCGTGCCAGGCGAATGGCACGCCCTGCCGGCGCGGTTGCTCGCCGAGGTCCTCACACTGCGCGGCTGGCACGTGGACTTCCTCGGCGCCCACGTCCCCACCCCGCACCTGGTCGCCCACCTCTACCGCACCGGCGCCGATGCCGTCGCCCTCTCCGCCTCCCTCGCCGACCGGCTCCCCACGGTCCACACCACGGTCAACGCCTGCCGTACCGCGGGGGTTCCCGTGCTGGCCGGCGGCGCCGCCTTCGGCCGGCACGGCAGGTACGCGCGCCAACTCGGCGCGATCTGGGCCGACGACGCACGCAGCGCCGCCGACCGGCTGGAGAAGGGACTGACACGGCCCGACCCGGCGGCCGTACGCCAGCCCGCCGACGACCTGCCGCACCTCGAGGACCAGGAGTACACGCTGATCACGCGGTCGACGGCACAGCTGGTGCAGCACACCCTCGGCGCCCTTGAGGACCACGTCCCCGCCATGAAGACGTACACGGAACGGCAGCGGCAGTACACCGCCGAGGACATCGCGCACATCATCGATTTCCTGGCCACCACCCTGTACGTGGACGACCTCACGCTGTTCACCGACTTCATGGCCTGGACCGCGGACGTACTCACCGCCCGTGACGTCCCCCCGGACGTGCTCTTCCCCGCCATGGACATCCTGGCCGGGCAGCTGAAGGACTTCCCCCGCGCGGCCGAAGTGCTCAACCGGGCCCATGACGCGCTGGTCACCCACCTCGACGGCCGTTCCCCCGGCCTGCCCGACGCGCTCTGACGGGGTGCCGGTCCGTCTTCGGGGGCCGCGTCCGGCCCGGGGCCCTGGCCTGCCGGCAGGGCCCCGGGCCGGACGTCACCCCTCGTCCCGCCACCTCGCCAGCGCCCGGAGCGCGGCGGAGCGTCCCCGGTCCGGAACGGTCCAGAGGATCTGTCCGTGTACGCCCCAGCGCTCCAGGAGCGCGTTGGCGGCGAGGAACCCGGAGGTCGCCGCGCGTTCCATGAGGGCCACCGGCAGATCCGTACGGACGAGGTCACCCGCGACCATCAACGCGGGGTGCGGCGTGCGCACCGTAGGCCGGTCGGCATGGCCGCCCACCGGGAACAGCGGGCAGTCCGCACGCCACTCATGGTGCGCGTCGACCACACGCGCCGCCCGCGTCTCCGGGTAGACCGCGTGCAACTGGCCGAGCAGCCGCTCCTGTTCCCGTTCGCGGTCGGCCCCTTCGGGCAGCGCGTAGGCGTGCAGTTCCACCACGGAGCCGCCGGTGCGCGCGGCCCAGCGGGCGGCCTCGCCCTCCCACCGGTCCAGCACGCTGACGTTGTCCAGGGAGCCGAACCCGCTCGTCCCGAGGAACCCGGGCCGGTCCGGCGCGACGGGCCGGTCCAGCCACAGCCGCGACACCAGGAACGGCGGCGCCGTACGCAGCCGGTCCACCTGCCCGCGCCACCGGGCGTCGCCCAGCCCGGGGGAGCGGTCGACCAGGGAGCGCAGCCCGCCGGTGTCCAGCGCGAGCACCACGGCGTCGTGGCGCCGGGAGCCCGCCGGGCCGGACACGGTGAGGCCGCCGTCCGCTGCGGGCTCCACGGAGTGCACGGGGCTGTCCGTACGCAACTCGGCACCATGGCCGGCCAGATAGCGCGCCAGCGGCTCCCAGAGGGCCGTCGGGAACGGCTCGCCGGGCACATCGAAGAGCAGCCCTTCGCTGGACCCGAGGAAGTAGATGTGGAACATCAGGACCATCTCCGCGGCCGACAGCTCACGGGGATCGGCGAAGAAGCTGCGCGAGAAGACCTCGAAGGCCAGGTGATGCGCGGCCTCGGGGAAGCGGATGGCGTCCAGGAAGTCCCGGGCGCTGGTGCCGTCCAGCCGCTCGTAGGTGCCGGGCACCCGGACGTCGAGCAGCGGCAGGGCCGCCACCGGGTTCATGCGCAGCAGGTCGCGGGCGCGGAAGGTGGGGCTGAGCGCGACGAACCCCAGGGCGCTCCAGGGCGGCGTCCTGGGCACCCGGCGGAAGCTGTCACGCATGCCGCTGCTGTGCCGGAGCGGGTAGTCGGGCAGCGGCGTGAGCGCGCGCAGCCCGGGATCGGCCCGGCGCAGCAGTCCCCGCAGGTTGTAGTACTGCCGGAAGAACGCGTGGAAGCCCCGGCTCATCGTCGCCCCGGTGCCGTCGGCGAGCCGCACGGGCCGGCCGGCGAGCCGGCCGCCGAGCACCGGTTCCCGCTCGTGCAGCGTCACTCGTACCCCGCGCTCGGCCAGGGCGGTGGCGGCCGCCAGCCCGGCGATGCCCCCGCCGATCACCGCCGTGGTGGGCGGCTCGCCCTCGATACGGGGGGCGGCCCGGACGGGGCAGCAGGACGCGGGCGCGCCGGTCGCGGCCACGGCGGGCGGCGGACGGTGCCGCGTCACGCAGCAAGGGCATAAAGCCTCCTCGGTCACCCGGAGGTGTCGTGGTGGGTGGATGGTCACGGGCGCGGGAACGGCCGCCGGGGGAGCAGCGGCAGCTCGGCCACTGTGCGGAGCATCGGCAGCACGGGGGTGTGCAGCCCGATCGCGAGGTCCTCGTACAGCCGCGTACGCCCGTCCAGGAAGCGCAGCAGCCGCTCCAGGGGTACGCGCCGGAACAGCCGCGCGAAGAAGTCGGCGCCGTCCACCCGCCCGGTGTCCAGGGCGCGCAGCAGTACGGAGTCCATCGCACGGGACCGTGCCGCGTGCGGCGGTGGCGGGACCGGGCGGCGGCCCGCGCGGTAGGCGGCGGCGATCGCCCCGGTCTGCCGCTGTACGGCGGCGAAGGTGTACCCGGTCGACGGGCGCGTGGCACCGCCGGCCGCGCCGATGCGGAAGACGGCGGGCCCGGCCTGCCGGGCGAACGGCGCGTCCGTCATGGGGATCACGCCGGTCTCCGTACCGGTGACGGACAGGCCGCCCAGGCCCAGCACGTCCTGCGTGTAGTGGCGCAGCGCAGCTTCGTACGCGTCCGTGCTCAGTGGTGCCGCCGAGAACTCCGTGTACTCCACCAGAGCCGTGCGCCGCCCCGTGGGCAGCACGTACCCGAAGGACAGGCCGTGTGACGGCTGCGGCGTACGGAAGTCCATCAGCCGCACCTCCTGAGGGTCGAAGGCGGGCCGCTCGGTACGGACGAACCAGCCCCGGAAGTGCTGGAGCAGCGTCGTACGGGCCGCCGGCAGGATCCCCAGCGGCCGCGAGTCGAACACCCAGCGGGCGGCCACGGTCACGGGCTCGCCTCCGGCCGTCGTGCCGTGCACCTCGGCGCCCCCGGGCACGTCCCGCACCGCGTCGACCGCCGCCTCGATGCGGCGGACACCGGGGCGCGCCGCCAGCTCGCGCCGCACCAGTGCTTCGAAGTCGTCCGAGCGGATCATCTTGTAGCGCAGCGGCGCGATGCAGCCCGCCGCCGTCCTGCCCTGGGTGTCGTGCACGGCGAGCCGCTGCCAGGAGGCGGTGACCGCCGCTTCGTAGGCGCCGTCGTCACGTTCCCAGAAGCACCAGGTGCGCCGCGGCGGGCGCAGCGGCCCCGGAGGCGCGTCGACGAGTGCCACCACCGGCCGCCGGCCGCCGCCCACGGGTGACGAGAGCCGGTGGGCCAGGGAGAGGCCCGCGGCCCCCGCCCCCACGATGGCGACATCCGCGTCGAGCACGGGACTTCCTCCTCCGGTACGGCGGCGCGCGGCACATGGCCGCGCGGTGCGTGGCCTTTCGGGCGCGCGATACAGGGCTGCCCGAAGGATTCCGTGTCCCGCGCCCACTGGAGGCGCGGCACGCGGAGGCGCGCCGACGGACGGTGTGGCTTCCGGCCACCTGGGTACCCCGGGACCGCCGGCCCCACCGGCACCGTTCCGGACGCGATCGCGCCGAAGTACGGCCCGCCCTCGTGTCGTCCGCCGTCCACGGGTCCGCGGCGGCGAAGATGGGACGGCTCGCCGCGTACAGCGTCCGCCACCCGCCCGCGGCCGACGGAGGAACACGATGACCAGGACCCTCCCCGGGCCCACCGACCACGTCGTCGTGGTCGGAGCCGGGCTCGCCGGCCTCGCGGCCGCCCTGCACCTGCTCGGCGCCGGACGCCGGGTCACCGTCGTCGAGCGCGGTCCGCTGCCCGGCGGCCGCGCCGGGCGGATCGAGCGCGGCGGTTACCGCATCGACACCGGTCCCACCGTCCTGACCATGCCGGATCTCGCCGACGAGGCCTTCGCGGCGGTGGGCGGCAGCCTCCGGGAGCGCGTCGAGCTCGTTCCCCTGCACCCCGCCTACAGAGCGCACTTCGCCGACGGCAGCAGGCTCGACGTGCACACCGGGCCCGAGGCGATGGAGGCCGAGGTCGAACGTTTCGCCGGAGCCCGGGAGGCCGCCGGCTACCGGCGCCTGCGCGGCTGGCTGGAGGAGGTCTACCGGGCACAGATGCGCCGCTTCATCGACGCGAACTTCGACTCACCGCTCCAGCTGCTCAACCCCGACCTGGCCCGCCTCGCCGCACTGGGCGGCTTCGGCCGCCTCGACGCCCGGATCGCCCGCCACCTGCACGACGAGCGGCTGCGCCGGGTGTTCACCTTCCAGGCCCTGTACGCGGGCGTCCCGCCGGCCCGCGCCCTGGCCGCGTACGCCGTCATCGCGTACATGGACACCGTCGCGGGCGTGTACTTCCCGCGCGGCGGCATGCACGCCCTGCCGCGGGCCATGGCGGAGGCCGCCGCCGAAGCCGGTGCCGACCTGCGGTACGGACACGACGTCACCCGCCTGGAACGCTCCGGCAGCCGCGTCACCGCGGTGCTCACCTCCCAGGGCCGCATCCCGTGCGACGCGGTCGTCCTCACCCCCGACCTGCCCGTCGCCTACCGGCTGCTGGGCCGCCGCCCGCGGCGCCCGGTACGGCTGCGCCACTCGCCCTCCGCGGTCGTCCTGCACGCGGGCACCGACCGCACCTGGCCGGACCTCGCCCACCACACGCTGTCCTTCGGCGGTGCCTGGCGGCGTACCTTCGACGAACTCACCAGGACCGGCCGCCCGATGACCGACCCGTCCCTCCTGATCACGCGCCCCACCGCCACCGATCCGTCGCTCGCGCCCCCCGGCCGCCACCTGCACTACATCCTGGCGCCCTGCCCCAACACCGACATCGGGCCGAGCGCCGCCGAGTGGCGCGACCTCGCGCCGCGCTACCGCGACCACCTGCTCAGCGAACTCCAGCGCCGCGGACTCGACGGCATCGCCGCCGCCGTCGAAGAGCAGTGCCTGGTCACACCGGCCGACTGGCACGCACAAGGACACGCGGCGGGCACGCCGTTCTCCGCCGCCCACACCTTCGCGCAGACCGGCCCCTTCCGTCCGCGCAACCTCGTCGGCGGCACCGAGAACGCCGTACTCGCGGGCTGCGGCACCACACCGGGCGTCGGCGTACCGACCGTCCTGCTCTCGGGCAAACTGGCGGCCGCCCGGGTCACCGGCCCGCCGCCCCGTCCCCGTACCCGCATCCGGGCCCCGCGTCCGGCCACGGAAGGCACCCGGCCATGACCGACCGCGAACTGGACGCCGCCGGCATCACCGACCCGGCCCTGCGCGCGGCGTACACCCGCTGCCGGTACCTGAACGCCCGGCACGGCCGTACGTACTTCCTCGCCACCCGGCTGCTGCCGCCGGCCCGCCGCCCCGCCGTGCACGCCCTGTACGGCTTCGCCCGCTGGGCCGACGACATCGTGGACAGCCTCGACGACGGCGCCACCGGCCCGGAGCGCCGCGAGGCACTGCTGCGGCTCCGGCGGGCCCTGGAGGACGGGCTGCGCCACGGGCACAGCGCGGAGCCCGTGGTGCACGCCCTCGCCGACACCGCCGCCCGGTACCGGATCGACCACCGCCACTTCACCGACTTCATGGCGTCCATGCACGACGACCTGGTGGTCACCGACTACGCCACCTACGAAGAGCTGCGCCGCTACATGCACGGATCGGCCGCGGTGATCGGGCTCCAGATGCTGCCGGTGCTCGGCACGGTGGTGCCCCGCGACCGGGCGGCCCCGCACGCCGCGGCGCTGGGCATCGCCTTCCAGCTCACCAACTTCCTGCGGGACGTGGGGGAGGACCTGGACCGGGGCCGGATCTACCTGCCTGCCGACCTGCTCGGCGCGCACGGCGTCGACCGGCAGCTGCTCCGCTGGAGCCGGGACACCGGACGGCCGGACCGCCGCATCACCGCCGCACTGCGGGCCGCCGAGGACCTCACGCGCGGCGTGTACCGGGAGGCCGCCCCCGGCCTGGCGATGCTCGACCCGGTGGCGCGCCCCTGCATCCGTACCGCGTTCGTGCTCTACGGGGCGATCCTGGACACCATCGCCGCCGAAGGCTACGCCGTACTCCACCGGCGCGCTGTCGTCCCCCGGCGCCGCCGGGCGGCCGTCGCCCTGGACGGCCTCGCCCGGGTGGTGACGGCCCGCCTACGGGCGGGCGGCTCGCCGCCCCTCGTAGGCGTCACAAGCCGGACCGCTGCCCTACGGCCGACAGGAGCCGCCAAAGCTGCCCTGCGGCCGGCCGGAGCGGGGGAGGCCGGATGAGCCCCGACGGCCGCCCCGTACGCGGGCGTTACCCGCTCCGCCTGCGCCGCGCCCCCGTCCCCTGGGAACGCCAGCGGCCGACGTGGCGGGACGCCAGGCCGAAGCTGATCGCCGCGGCACTCGAACGCGCGCTGGCCCGCCCGTCCGGCAACTGGTTCGTCGTCGGCGCCACCCGGGACATCGGACCCGGCCGCCCCCTGGGCCGTACGGTCGCCGGACACGAGGTGGTCGTCTGGCGCGACGCCGGCGGACGCCTGGTCGCCGGCCCGGGCGCCTGCCCCCACCTCGGCGCGCCGCTACGGGACAGCCCCGTCCGCTGCGGCCGTCTCGTCTGCCACTGGCACGGACTCGCCCTGGACGGCAGCCCGTTCGCGGGCTGGGCACCACTGCCCGTGCACGACGACGGGGTACTGGTCTGGGTACGCCTGGACGCAGCGGGCGGGGAGGAACCACGGGACACCCCGGTGATCCCGGCACGCCCGCACCTGCCCGACGCGGTGACGGCCGTCTACACCGGTACCGGCGTGTGCGAGCCGGAGGACGTGGTGGCCAACCGCCTCGATCCCTGGCACGGCGCCTGGTTCCACCCGTACTCCTTCGTGGACCTCACGGTGGTGACGGCGCCGGACGGCGGGCCGCAGGGGGCGGACACGGCCGACGACGAGGACGGGTTCGCGGTGGACGTCTCCTTCCGCCTCGCCGGCCGCCTGGTGGTCCCCGTACGCGCGGTGTTCACGGCCCCGGAGCCCCGCACGGTCGTCATGCGCATCACCGACGGCGAAGGCCAGGGCTCCGTGGTCGAGACCCACGCCACCCCGCTCACCCCCGACGACCGGGGGCGGCCGCGCACCGCGGTGATCGAAGCGCTGGTGGCGGCCTCCGACCGCCCCGGTTTCGCGGCAGCGCGCAAGGCGGCCCCCGCCCTGCGCCCCCTCATGCGGGCCGTCGCCGGCCGGCTGTGGCGTGACGACCTGGCCTACGCCGAACGCCGCTGGGAACTACGCAGCACGGGCCGCTTCCCTGGCTGAACCACGAGCCGGACGGGGCGGGCGCGACGCCCGTACTCGCGCGGGGCGGTGACCGCAAAACGCGTACCGGCCATGCTGGTACGGGTTTTCGATCACATGGCCTAGGCTCGACGGATGGCGAAGTACTTCGACGTGCACCCCGAAAACCCGCAACCGCGCACCATCGGCACTGTGGCCGACAGCATCCGGTCCGGCGCGCTCGTCGCTTACCCGACGGACTCATGTTTCGCCCTCGGATGCCAGCTGGGCAGCCGTGACGGCATCGACCGGATCCGCTCGATCCGGCAGCTCGACGACCGTCACCACTTCACGCTCGTGTGCCAGAACTTCGCCCAGCTCGGCCAGTTCGTCCACATCGACAACGACGTGTTCCGGGCCATCAAGGCCGCGACGCCCGGGAGCTACACCTTCATCCTCCCGGCGACGAAGGAGGTGCCGCGCAAGCTGCTCCACGCGAAGAAGAAGACGGTGGGCGTCCGCATCCCGGACCATGCCGTCGCGCAGGCCCTCCTCGCCGAACTGGGCGAGCCGCTGCTCTCCAGCACCCTCCTCCTGCCCGGCGAGGACGAACCGCTGACGCAGGGCTGGGAGATCAAGGAACGGCTCGACCACGTCGTGGACGCGGTGGTCGACTCGGGCGAGTGCGGCACCGAGCCGACCACGGTCATCGACTTCTCCGGCAGCGAGCCCGAGCTCGTACGCCGGGGCGCGGGCGACCCCTCGCGCTTCGAGTGAACCCCCGATCCGTCGGCGGAGTCAGGCGGCGACCGGCTCGGCTTCCAGGAGCTGTCGTATCTCCCGGGCCGCCGCCCGGCCCGCCCGGTTGGCGCCGATGGTGCTGGCCGAGGGGCCGTAGCCGACGAGGTGGACGCGGGGGTCGTCGGTGACGCGGGTGCCGGACATCCGGATGCCGCCACCGGGTGCGCGCAGGCGCAGCGGGGCGAGATGATCGATGACGGGCCGGAAGCCGGTGGCGAGAACGATGGCGTCGGCGTCGTAGCCGGTCACCCCGTCGTCCCGCACTCCCTCGGCCCACTGCACGCCCGTTCCGGTGATCCGGTCGAACATCGGCCGACGCACGAGCACCCCGCGCTCCCGGGCCCGGCGCAGCTCCTCGGTCATCGGCAGTCCGGTGACCGAGACCACGCTGCGGGGCGGCAGGCCCTGCCGGACCCGGTCCTCGACCAGGGCCACCGCCGCGCGGCCGCGGTTCTCGTCGAAGGGACCCGCGCGGAAGGCCGGCGGCCGCCGGGTCACCCAGACCGTGTCCGCCGCGACCTCGGCGATCTCCATCAGGTGCTGTACGGCGGAGGTGCCGCCGCCGACCACGACGACCCGCCGCCCGGCGAACTCCTGCGGACCGCGGTAGCCGGCGGTGTGCAGCAACCGCCCGCCGAAACGCTCCTGACCCGGGAAGTGCGGCCAGAACGGACGGTCCCAGGTACCGGTCGCGTTCACCAGCGCCCGGGTGGCGTACGTACCCTCCGAGGACTCGACGAACAGCCGGCCGGGCGGACTGCCGAGTGGACGGCCGTCCGGTTCCGGCCCCGGACGTACCGCGGTGACGTGCACCGGACGGTGGACGCGCAGCCCGAAGGTGTCCTCGTACGCTCTGAAGTACTCGCCGATGACCTCGGCGGACGTCCGTGCGGCGTCCGCCCCGGTCAGTTCCATCCCGGGCAGCGCATGCATCCCGTGAACCTTGCCGTAGGTCAGGGTCGGCCAGCGGAACTGCCACGCGCCGCCCGGACGCGGCGCGTGATCGAGGACGACGAAGTCCTGGTCCGGGACGTAACCCAGTCGCCGCAGGTGGAACGCCGCGGCGAGACCGGCCTGACCTGCACCGATGACGACGATGTCGACGTCACGGACCCCGCTGACATAGTTCATGTTTCTACTAACAGAGGCGGGGCCCGCTGTCTTCCCGTTTCTTCCCTAGTCGCCCCTGCCGTACGACCGCGGGGCGGTGCTGGAGGGCGGCAGATCACCGTTGAAGCGCGTGTCGACGAACTCCTCGAAGGAGTACGCGCGCGGGATCAGCTTGATGTCCGCGAACGTGTCGACGATGCGCTGCTCGGAGGCGACGGCTGCCTTGTCGACGGCGACCGGTACGGCCGTACCGCGCGTACGCCGTACCGCGTCCAGCGCCACCTTCTCCGGCAGCCCGGTCTCCTCGGCCCACACCTCGGCCCACCGCTGCGGGTGCTTGAAGACCCAGTCCTGGGCGCGCCGCAACCGTTCGTTGTAGTCCTTCAGAGCCGCCGACCTCTTCTTGTCGTCGAGCGCGTCCGGCGCTGCCACCTGGAACGACAGGCCGTTGACGACGTCCTTCCCGGTGGTCAGCACCCGAGCGTCGGCCTGGTCCAGCGCCTGCGAGGTGTACGGGTCCCACACCGCCCAGGCGTCCACCCGGCCCCGCGTGAACGCGGCCAGCGCATCGGCCGGCTGCAGATAACTGAGCTTGACGTCCTCGGTCGTCAGACCCGCCTTCTTGAGTGAGGCGACGAGCTGGTAATTGGCCGAGCTGCCCTGCGCCACCGCGATCGTCCTGCCCTTGAGCTGGGCCGGCCGCTTCAGCGGCGAGTCCTTCTTCACCAGGATCGTCTCGCCCGCCGATGAGCTGTGCGTGGCGGCGATGACCTTGAGCTTCTGCTGCGCGGCGGCGGCGAAGACCGGCGGTGTGTTGCCCACCCCGCCGATGTCCACGGCACCCGCGTTGAGCGCCTCCAGCAGCGGCGGGCCGGAGGTGAAGGTCGACCACTCGATGCGGTACGGCAGATCGTCCAGCTCCCCGGCGGCACGCAGCAGCGCCTCCGAACCGCCCTTCTGATCCCCGACGCGCAGCGTGAGCGCCCCCTTGCCGTCGGTGCCACTGCCCTTACCGGCGGCGCCCCCTCCGCCCGGGACGCACCCCCGCACGCCGTCAGCAGCAGCACGAGGGGGAGCAGCAGGGCGACGGCCGGGGCAAGGGCCGGGGCCGGTCGGCGGGATCTCATCACGGTGGGTCCGTTCCTCGTCGTTCCGTGGGTGATGCGGTGCGCTGTCGTGGGCGCCGTGCCGTTCGGCGTTCTCCGCGACGTCCTGCTGCTGCCCATCAGGCTTCGCCCTTCGCCGTGCGGGACGTCGCCGTACCGGCCGCCGTACTGACCGCCGTAGGGACAGTAGGGACAGTGGGGACAGTGGGGACAACAGGAGCATCGGCAGAGGTATCCGGCTCGACGTCCTCGGCCACGCCCAGTCGCTCCAGGAGCCGGCTGCGCAGCGCGGCGAAGCCCGGACTGGTGATGTCGCGGGGGCGGGGCAGGTCGATGGCGGTCTCGTACGCGATCACACCCTCGTCCATGACCACCGCCCGGTCCGCGAGCAGCAGCGCCTCCTCCACGTCGTGGGTGACCAGCAGCACCGCGCAACCACGCTGCTGCCACAGCTCGGCGACCAGCCGCTGCGCCTTGATGCGGGTCAGCGCGTCCAGCGCGCCGAAGGGCTCGTCCAGCAGGAGCAGATCCGGCTCGCGCACCAGAGCACGCGCCAGGGACGCGCGCTGGGCCTCGCCACCGGAGAGCGTCTTGGGCCAGGCGTCGGTACGGTGCGCGAGTCCGACCTCGCCCAACGCCCGCTCCGCGACGGCACGTCCGGGACGGCCCGGCAGCCCGAGCAGTACGTTGCGCCACACCTTCTTCCAGGGCATCAACCGCGGCGCCTGGAAGGCGACGGCCGAGCGGCGCGGTACCGACACCTCGCCCTCGATCTCCCGGTCCAGCCCGGCCAGCACCCGCAGCAGCGTCGACTTGCCGCACCCACTGCGCCCCAGCAACGCGACGAACTCGCCTGCCCGCACGTTCAGTTCGAGGCCGTCGATGACCGCCCGCCCACCGAACGAACGGGTCAGCCCGGCCACGCGCACAGCGGCGGAAGCGTGGGTTCCCTCCACCGTCTTCGTCGTCGGGCTCACTGCCCCGTGAACGTCGGTCGCCATTGCAGCAGCAGCCTTTCGAGGGTACGGACAAGGAAGTCGGCGAGCAGACCGAGCAGTGCGTAGACGATCAGGCACACCACGATCACATCGGTACGGAAGAACTCCCGGGCCTGGTTCATGAGGAAGCCGATGCCGTCGTCCGCGTTGACCGACTCGCCGAAGACCAGCGCGAGCCACGCGGTGGCCAGCGAGTACCGCAGCCCGGTCATCGCGCCGGGCAGCGCCCCGGGCAGTACGACGTGCCGGATCAGCCCCCACCGCCCGAGCCCCAGCGAGGACCCCGCCTCGACCAGCTGGGCGTCCACGCCGCGGATCCCGGCGTACACGTTCAGATACAGGTGGAAGGCCACCCCCAGCGAGATCAGCGCGATCTTCGGTGCCTCGCCGATGCCCAGCCAGATGATGAAGAGCGGGATGACACCCACCCACGGGACGGACCGCAGCATCTGTACGGTCGCGTCCACCAGGTCCTCACCCAGCCGCGACAGCCCGGAGACGAGCGCGAGCGCGACACCGGCGATGCCGCCCAGCAACAGGCCCACCAGTACGCGCTGAACGGATACCAGCATCGCCGACGGCAGGGTGCCGTCGGAGATGAGGCTCCCGGCGGTACGGGCGATGGTGCCGGGCGAGGCGAGTACGTCGGGATGCAACACCCCCGTCCCACTCAGCACCTGCCACAGCACGAGCAACCCCACCGGCCCCACACCACGCCGCAGCCACCGCGGAACAGACCGGCGACGCGCCGACACCGGCACAAGAGTGACGAGCTCAGGAACGGACGGGAAAGAGACGCCTGAGGCGGAGACGCCTGAGGCGGAGACGCCTGAGACAGAGGCGACTGAGGCGGAAGAAACGGTCTCTCTCCGAGACACATCGGGTGGTGAGGACGACTGATCGGCTACGACGGCCTGATCGAGCGGCATGAAAGCTCCACGAGCAGAGGCAAGAACGGGGGAGCGGGAGCGGCGGCAATGCGGCCCACGCACGCATCAGAAAAGAACACAACGACGCGGAAACACCGCAACACGCAAACACCACGCGGTGAGACCGCGCCGAAGAAGTGAGAGGATTCAGCGCATCGGCTGAGAGCGCGTCAGCAGCCGCCGGGACAGCCGGCGGAAGCCACCCGCAGCAGGTCGATGTGACCGCGCGTGGTGAGCAGGGCTGACGTAAACATGTCGCTGAACGTAGCCGCGCGGCCCGGACCGGGTCAATCGCCGTCTCGGCCAGTGGACCTTTGTTGCGGCCGTGTGTCAGTTCGGCCCTTCCCGGCGGATCACCGATCATGGGGAGCATGGGTCACGCATTCACGACACACGTACTGAACATCACCACCGGCTCCGACGAGACCGTGTACGACCTCACCGCAGACTGCTCGGCATTCCTCGCCGAGGCGGCGGCCGGCCGCGACGGCCTGCTGAACGTCTTCGTACCGCACGCCACGGCCGGCATCGCCATCATCGAGACCGGCGCGGGCAGCGACGACGACCTGCTCTCCGCACTCCGCGACCTGCTCCCCGCCGACGACCGCTGGCGCCACCGCCACGGCAGCCCCGGCCACGGCCGCGACCACGTCCTCCCCGCCTTCGTCCCACCCCACGCCACCCTCCCCGTCGTAAACGGCCACCTCGAACTGGGCACCTGGCAGTCGGTATGCCTGGTGGACACGAACGGGGACAATCCGAACCGGCAGGTTCGGTTGAGCTTTCTTGGCTAGGGCGCTGGTTCGGTACGGACTGTAGAGGCGAAGCCCGGCCGCACCAAGCCCAGGGCCTCCCGTGGGGGGAGGCCCTTCGAAGCGCCGATTCAACGAGGTCAGACACTTCGAATGCCGCCACGTGACGTCCGGAGTGTTGATCTCATGCGACTAGAACGGTCGTCCAAAACGGGACAGGGCGGTCCCGCCGCCCCGGAGTACGCAGCGGCGGCAGGGCCAGGAGAGGGCTAGGGCGACGCAGGTGAGGGGCTGACCTGCAAAGCCGAGTTGTTCGTACCGGTGACATCGTGACGAGACCGAGCACGCAGAACCACATGGAGGTGCCTGGCGGCTTCTCCCCGAACGCGGTCCGCACCTGGCGGCGGCGTTTCCTGCAGCCTGGCCCGGACGGTCTGGCTTACGACGCGGCACGGTGTCCAGCGCAAAATCACGGCCGCGAAAGGCTCTCGTCAAGACGTCGAAGAACGCCACTCGCTGATGCCTCATAGTCAAGACCTGGACACTGACTCAGAGATATACCGGTCCCCTATGGAGCGACTGTTGCCGCAGTGGGCAGGTGCCGTCATCGCCGACGACTGGACTCAAGATGCTCACCTCAGTAGCAGAACAACAGCGGCAGGCCTGTCCGTCGGACGACAACATGGGTGGTCGGCTCCGCATGGCCGGAGAACGCCGAGGGCAGGGGAACATCACTTTCCTCGGCGACCCGCTGGTCCTGCTTAGATATGCGGACGGAACGATATGGCAGGTCCGGGGCATGATGCTCCTTTCAGAGCGGCCTGGCTCCGGACATGGAGCGGAAGTTCCTTCCCGGGCCGAAGGATCACTTCCTGCTGAGGGATTACGATCACTACACTGTAGGAGTGATTCGGCAGGGCCTATGCCGCTCGCGCCCTTCGTTGGCTGAGGTGTAGCGCACGCGCCGGGAAGACTGTGCTGTTGTTGGGGAGTCGGGGGATGCGGTGAACGACGGGACGTTACCGCGGCGTATCGGTCCTTATCTCGTCGAGCGGCGGCTCGGCGCGGGCGGGATGGGGGAGGTGTACCTCGCCTACTCCGTTGCGGGGGAACCGGTCGCTGTGAAGGTCATCCGACCCGACCGCACGGACCCGCATACTCGTGCCCGTTTCGAGCGCGAGGCGGACCTCGCGCGTACCGTCTCAGGGACCGGTCGCGTAGCCCGTTTCATCGACGCGGACCCGTTTGCGGAGCAGCCTTGGCTGGCCATGGACTACGTCCCCGGACGTTCGCTCTCCGATGTCGTGGGGAACCACGGCCCCCTTGTCGCGCCACTCGTGGCGAGCCTCGGGGCGCTGTTGGCTGAAGGTCTCGCCGCCGTACATTCAGCGGGCCTGGTGCACCGGGACCTCAAGGCGCAGAACGTCATCCTGGGCGACTTCGGCCCAGTGATCATCGACTTCGGACTCGGTGCCTTCCTCGGAGTCTCCAAGGGGTCGCTCACCCAGGCCGGCTCGGTCATCGGTACGGTGCGCTGCATGCCGCCCGAGCAGGCTTTGGGGGAGGCGGACGTGACGCAGGCCGCCGACGTATACGGTCTGGGCACGGTACTCCTGTACGCGGCGACCGGGCACTATCCGTACGACGGCGTCCGGTGGGAGGCGGTGGCCGCGCAGGTGGTCAACCCCGAGGTCGGCCCCGATCTGTCCGGGTTGCCCGACGAACTCGCTCCCGTCGTGACGTCGATGTTGGCGCACAAGGCGGATGACCGCCCCTCCCTAGAGCGGGTGACCCGGCAGTTCGCCGATCTCATGCGGCTTCTGGGTACGAGTCCGGCTCGCGCACGACGGGCTCTGATCCAAGAGACGACGGCGAAGGATTACCCCACATCGGTGTTGCCGCAGCCGGATGCGCCGATGCTGGATCGGCTCGACTCGCTCGAGAGGTTGCTGCGTGAGGAATCGGCGTCGGAGAAGCGGTATCCACCAGTCCCGCCGACCATTGGTCAGCCGGGAACGGATGTTGTGGCCGCGACCGCCGTTGAGACTCGTACCCCGGCCGTACCCGAGTCCGGGCGTGGAGGGACGGTAGAGCCCGCACCGAAGCAGCTGGCCACTTCTTCGCCGTCTCCTGTGGCGAAACCGGGCCGCCCTCCCGCTTCCCGCCGGGTTGCCGAGGAGCTCCGCGAACGTTATGCGATGAGGCCTTCGCTCGCTTGGGCGAAGCGCTGAATCGCTGCCATCCTCGCTTCTTCCCGCCGACGCCCGGTCAGGCGCGGTACACAGACGAGGGATCGCCTTATCTCTCCAGTATCCGCCTTGGCGGCCATGGCCGCCGCAGACTTCCCCCTCTGCACGAGCAGACTGTCCACCACGAGTACACAGTCCATCCAAGGAGCATCACGTGACCTCGGCGAAGCAGCCCGAGATACCTGCAGCGGGCGCCGCCGACCCGGCGCGGTCGGGGTACCCGGCCGGCGTGAGGCCGGCTTTCGCTCCCGGCGCCCAGATACGTGTGCGCGATGAGCAGTGGCTCGTGAAGTCGGTCGCGGAAACCTGCGACGGGCTCATGGTCGAGGCCAGTGGTGTGTCTTCGTTAGTCCGTGGCACGGACGCGGTCTTCTACTCCGGGCTCGACCAGATCGAGGTGCTCGACCCACGTAAGACCCGGCTTGTGCCCGATAGAACCTCCAAGCACGCCAAAGCCCGCCTCTACCTCGAAGCGGTCATCCGCAAGACCGCGTTGCCGCAGACGGAGCACGGCATCGCGCTCGCCGACTCCTTCCTCATGGACCGGCAGGAGCATCAGCTGCGTCCAGCCGAGCTGGCGCTGTGCATGCGCAATCCGCAGCCCCGGTTGCTGATCGCCGACGTGGTCGGTCTGGGCAAGACGCTGGAGATCGGCATCACGCTCGCGGAGCTGATCCGTCGAGGGCGCGGCGAGCGCATCCTCGTGGTCACGCCCGCCCATGTGCTGGAGCAGTTCCAGCGTGAGCTGTGGACGCGCTTCTCCCTGCCACTGGTGCGCCTGGACGCCACCGGCATCCAACGCATCCAGCAGGAGATCCCGGCAGGCCGGAACCCGTTCGCCCACTTCAAGCGGGTCATCGTCTCCGTCGACACCCTCAAGTCAGCGACGTACGCCCACCACCTTGAGAACATCACCTGGGACGCGGTGGTCATCGACGAGTCGCACAACCTCGTGAACAAGGGCACCCGCAACAACCGGCTCGCCCGCCGCCTCGCCGAGCGCACGGATGCGCTGGTGCTGGCCTCCGCCACCCCGCACAACGGGGATGCCGAATCCTTCGCTGAGCTGATCCGGATGCTCGACCCGGCGGCGATCGCCGACCCCAAGAACTACAAGGTCGCCGACCTCGACCACCTCTACATCAGGCGGACAAAGACCGACCGCGAGGTACGTGACAGCCTCAAGGGCAAGCCCTGGGCCGAACGCGGTCCCTCCCTGCCCGTGCCGGCTCCGGCGACGCCGAAGGAGATCGCCGTCCTGGAGAAGCTCGCGAGCGAGTGGACCCCGGGGGACCTGAACCGTTCATCGGTCTGCGCCGATCCGCTGGTCGGCTACAACTTCCTGAAGGCGTTCCTCTCCTCCCACGTCGCCCTGCGGAAATCCCTCGCCAGTCGCCGTGAGTATTTGGACAACCCGAAGCGGGGTACGGCGAAGGGCGGCAAGGTCAGGACCGCGGCGGACGACCCCGCCCGCCGCGCCGCTCTCGCCGCCGAGAGCAAGGCCCTCGCGGAGCTGGAGGCACTGGTCGCGGACTTCACCGACCAGGACTCCGCCAAACTCGCCGCGCTCGTCCGCACACTCAAGGACGACCTCGGCGTCGGACCGCTCTCCGAGCGCCGCGTCGTGATCTTCTCCGAGCGCGTCGACACCCTGGACTGGCTGGCCCAGGAGGTCCCGGCCCGCCTCGGCTTCAAGAAGAGGAATCAGGCCAAGCCAGACCCGACTCGCCCCTGGAAGGCGTACGACGGCGCCGTCGAGGTCATGCACGGTGACACCACCAACGACCAGCAGCAGCAGGAGATCGTCGACCGCTTCGGTCGGCGTGAGGAGCCGGTGCGGCTGCTGTTCACCGGTGACATCGCCTCCGAAGGCGTCAACCTGCACCACCAGTGCCACGACCTCATCCACTTCGACCTGCCCTGGTCCCTCATCCGCATCGAGCAGCGCAACGGACGCATCGACCGCTACGGGCAGGCGGTGAGTCCCGAGTTCCGCGCGCTCATCCTCACCGCCGACGTGCCCTGGCGGCGCGACGAGGAGACCGGCGAGATGCTCACGCTCGATGACCGGCTCGTCGGCACCCGTCTGCTGCGGCGCGAGGCCCAGGCGCACGAGATCGAGACCGGCGAGGGCAGCGCCGAGGCCGTCACCGGGCTTTACAACGACAAGAAGGAAGAGGACCGCCTCACCCGCGACCTCATTAAGGGCGGCACCGTCGAACGCTCTATCAAGCAGTCCCAACAAGAGTCCGGCGGTGTCCTCGCCGGACTCCTCGCCGGCGCCAATGCCCGGCTCGCCGACCCGACGGCCGCTCCGGCCACCGTCGGCACGGCTCCGGTGCCCGAGGCCGACGTTCCCCATGTGTTCGCCGACACCAAAGCGTACTTCCAGGCCGCGGTGGATCTCATCTACCCACCGGCCGATCGCGAGGCCCTCGACTGGAAGCCCGAGACGGCGGGTGGCCGCATCGAGTTCACTCCGCCCGACGACCTGCAGTACCGCTTCCGGGAACTGCCGAAGTCGTACTTGGAGCAGGAGAAGATCCTCACCACCCCCAAGTACGAGGGCACGCTGCGTATCACCTTCGACAAGAAGTACGCCGCCGACCGTCTGGAAGCTGCCCGCAACGCCAAGCAGGGCAAGACCGACCAACCCACCTCCCAGTGGCCGAACGTCTCCTACGTCTCCGACATCCACCCCGTGCTCGACTGGGTGACGGACAAGGTCCTGGCCAAGCTCCGCTACGACGAGGCGTTCGTCCTCGCCTACCGGCCTGACGCCAACAGGGCCAAACGGATCGACGCCTCCCTGCCCGCGGTCCTCACCGGCCCGGTCTACCTCCTCCAGGGCGTGTACTCCAACGTGGCGGGCAAGCCGACGGTCGTGGAGTGGATGGCCGTAACCGGCCTCGCCGAAGCCACTCCTCGTGTATGGCGCATGGACTCGGCATTCCTCGCCGCCTGCGGCGTCGGCCCCGACATGCCCGGCCGCGGTCGGCCCGTCGACCCCGGCCTCCTCCAGGCCCTGGTCCCCGCAGCCGTCGACGTGGCCGAGACCCATCTGCGCGAGCGCCGCGCCGACTACGACAAGCAGGTCGACTCCTACCTGGCCCCGTACGAGGACCGGGTGCACGTTTGGGAGCAGGGCGCCCTGATTGCCGTAGGCAACCAGGAGCGCCGCCGCCGGCAGGTGTACGACACCGCAGCACGCCGCCGCGAACTCGTACGCCGTCTGCGTACCGATGGTGACCCGATGCTGCGAGTCCTCGCCGTTCTCGAACCCCTCCACACCACTACCGTGTCCGCCACGCAGGCCGAGGAGTCCGCACGATGAGCTACACCTACGACTCCTTTGCCAACCGCGGCGAATACCTCTCCGCCCACTACTTCAGCGAAGAGCTGGAGAACACCCTCAAGAAGAGCAAGGCGGGAGAAGAGGGCCTGTTCACCCTCTGGACCAACCGCGAGACCGACCCGCACGACCCACGGCCCACCCCCCGCGAACTCCTCCCTCAGCTCCGCGGTGAGTACCAGGCCACCGTGCGCCCCTTCCTGGCCTCCCGCGCCAAGCAGGAGGGACTCAGCAGCACCTACGACGACCCGACGGGCAAGTGGGCCGAGCACCTCACCACCTGGCACACCGCCGTCCTCAAAGCCCTCGGTTACGGCGGCGACCGGCCCGAGCCGATCACCGTGCACAACGCGGGCAAGGACTACGAGCTCCAAACCGCCTGGCACGGAGACGGCATCATCGCCCTGGACTGCGGTTGGACTGACGGTCTCGACCACGCCCTCGACCCCGAGAAGGCAGGACGGCTCCTCCACCCCCTCAAGGCCGCCGACGGCCTCCTCGAAGTCGGCGAGAAGCTGACGGGCTGGCTGTTCCAGAGCGAGCTGCACGAGCCCGGCGGTGACGCACCCCGCTTCGTCCTGCTGCTCTGCGGCGGTGTGCTCGTCCTGGCCGACCGGGGTGCCTGGGCCGAGGGCCGCTATCTCGCTGCCAGCCTCGACACGGCGCTCGCCCGCAACGACACGGCGAAGGCAGGCGAACTCGCTCTGCTCGCCGCCATGTTCTCCCATGACATGCTCGCGCCCCGCCCGGACGGCAAGGGCCGACGCATCGACGACCTGCTCAAGGCGTCCCGCGACAACGCCGTCGGAGTCAACTCCGACTTGCGTAAGGGGCTCCAGCGCTCCGTCGAAATCATCGCGAACGAGGTTCTGGTCCGTCTGCGTGAGGCGGACGTCGAGCCGCGGGAGATCGAGGACCCCAAGCAGGGCCCGTTCGCCAAGCAGCTCACCCGCGAATCGCTGCGCTACCTCTACCGCATCCTCTTCCTCCTGTACGCGGAGGCCCGCCCAGAACTGGGCATCCTGCCCGCTGACGACTCCACGTACGAGGCCGGCTACTCGATCGCCCGACTGCGCGAGCTGGTGGCGCGAGAGCGAAAGCTGGTCGACGAGGAGAGCTGCAAGGGCTTCCACCTCTACGCCTCCCTCGACGTCCTCTTCAACAAGATCAACTACGGCCACCGCCCGCACGGCACCGAACCGGACGACCACAAGCCCGCCGCCGAGCGCAGCGAGCGACGCGGCCTGCGTTTCGAGCCGCTGCGCAGCGAGCTGTTCGACCCGAAGGCCATCACCCTCATCGGCACCCGCGTCCTCGACCCCCGCTGGGACGAGGACGGGAACGAGGAGCCGCGGTGGCTGGACCTGCGCCTACGCAACGAGGCCCTGCACCAGGTGCTGCGTCTGCTCACCATGAAGGAGGCTGGCCAGAAGGGGAGACAGGGCGGCTTCATCTCCTACCGCAACCTCGGCATCAACCAGCTCGGAGCCGTCTACGAGGGTTTGATGTCCTACACCGGCATTATCGCCGAGGAGGAGCTGGCCGAGGTCGCCAAGCCCGGCGCGAAGAAGGGCGACAAGCAGTACGGCGACCCCGAGAAGGGCTCCTGGCTCATCCCCGCGGACCGGCTGAAGGACTACCGCGAGAACACGCATGTCGTGTACTCCGCCCAGGACGCCGAGCAGTACGGCTTGCGCGGCCCGAAGAAGTACGCCCCGGGCACGTTCGTCTACCGCTTGGCCGGCCGTGACCGGGAAACCTCCGCGTCGTACTACACCCCTGAATCCCTCACGAAGGTCACCGTCGAGCTGGCGCTCAAGCACCGCCTCGACCAGGAGAAGGACGCGGACGGCAACACCGTCCGGACGCGGGCGAGCAAGCTGTTGCGCTACACGATCTGCGAACCGGCCCTGGGCTCTGGTGCGTTCCTCAACGAGGCGATCAACCAGGTCGCCGAGGAGTACCTGAAGCGACGCCAGGAGGAACTGCGCGTCAGCCTGGACGCGTCGGAGACGCTCGACGCCAAGCAGAAGGTGAAGGCGTACATCGCCCTCCATAACGCGTACGGGATCGACCTGAACGCGACGGGTGTGGAGCTTGCCGAGGTTTCGCTGTGGCTGAACACCATGCACCCGGGCATGCGTGCGCCGTGGTTCGGACTGCACCTGCGGCGCGGCAACTCACTTATCGGCGCGCGGCGTTGGGTGTACGAGGCCGACCGCATCAAGAAGGAGCGGACCATCGGCGCGCAGACACCGACCAAGCTACCGTTCCGAGCGCCGGAGGACGGGGCGGAGCAGCCGCTGCCGGACGGGGCTGTGCATCAATTTCTTCTGTCCACGCCCGGGTGGGGTTCGGTCGCGGGGACGAGCGGCGATGCGAAGAAGCTGGTCGAGCAGCTCGCCGGGCCGCAGGTGGAGAAGCTGAAGGCGTGGAAGAAGAGCGTCCAGACCAAGCCCAAGACGACGGGCGGCAAGAACAGTCAGCTCGCCCGGTTGCAGGCTGCGGCTCGTCGGGTCGAGTTCCTGTGGCAGCTGGTCGCCAAGCGCATGGAATTAAGCGAGCGAGAGATCGCCCGCACCATTGATGTGTGGGGTGCCGATCGTGAGGAGGATGCGGAGGAGTACGCCTTCCTCCGCTGCGACAAGCGGAACGCCGAGCAGAGCTTGCCGCTGACCAAGGAGCAGGTCTTCAAGGACCTCTTCGAGGCGGAGGGCTCTCCATACTGGCGGCTCAAGCAGGTCATGGACGCGTGGTGTGCGCTGTGGTTCTGGCCGCTGGACAAGGTGGGGCTGCTGGACGGGTCGGATGCGGAGTACGGCACGGCACCGGTGGTGACGGCGCGGGCGGGTGCCGACCTGGATGCGTTGCTGTCGTCGGTGGCCGGGCAGGCCGTCAAGGTCGATCAGCCGCCTGTTCCTGAGCCGACACCCGCGCCTCGATTCGTCGAGAACGGGCTCCTGTTCGCCATGGACGGGGACCAGATGTCCTTGGGCCAAAGCGTGGATGACGACGGGCTCGTGGAGAAGAAGGAGGTCAAGAAGGCGCGTAGCTCCTCCGCTCCCAAGAAGGCCGGCGGCTCGGCGCGTCGCCGGGAGGTCATCCCGCTCGCAAGCCTGGACGACTGGATCGCCTTCCTGGAGTCCATGGTGGGCACGGGACCGATCCCGGAGAACACCCTTGCCACGACTGTCGACTCCCTCAAGGAGCTGAAAGCTCTCGAAGACCTGATTCAGGCTGAGATGGGCATGGATGATGCCCGGAAGGCGGTCGAGACGCGATATCCGTGGATGCGTGTCGTCCGTGACATCTCCGCGGAAAAGGGCTTCCTGCACTGGGAGTTGGACTTCGCCGGTGTGTTTGCTGGTGAGGCGGGAGGCTTTGATCTACAGGTGGGTAACCCGCCGTGGGTGCGACCGGAATGGAAGGAGAATCCGGTCCTCGCGGAGTACGAGCCGTGGTTCATGCTCACGGAGAAGCCGAAGGCGGAGCAGAAAAACCGGCGGCGGGAGGCCGAGCTGGCGCGCGAGGAGGTGCGGAAGTACGTACTCGGTGAGGTGACGAATACGGTGACGATGGCGAGCTACCTGTCGGCGTCACCCGTTTACCCGCTGATTTCGGGAAGCCGTCCGGATCTATACCGGGCATTCATGTGTGAGGTATGGGACCACGCGGCACATGGCGGGACAGTCGGGATGGTGCACCCTGACACCCACTTCGCGGGGGACAACGAGGCCGTGTTACGGGCTGCGGCATACCGACGGCTGCGTGTGCACGGTGACTTCGTCAATGCAGGCAATCGCTTCTTCCCGCCGCCTGTGGGTCGGTCCAGCCACTTCGGCGTGCACATCTACGGGGACGAAGGGGAAATTTCCTTCGACTCACTGTCGTGGCTCTTCACTGTAGACGCGCTCCGGGCATCCGCCACCGCCGAAAACATCGGTGACGATCCCGGTGTCAAGTACAACGGGGACTGGGACGAACGACCTCATCCGAAGCGTGTCGTCCGCGTGACTCCGGACACGCTGAAGCGGTGGCGCCGCCTCGCAGGTGATGAAGGGCCCCTGGAGCACACGCGTCTGATCACGCCAGTGAGCACGGCGGAGGACCCGGCGATCGATGCGCTAGGGACCTACCCCTTGCGTCTCGGCACCCTTCAACCTGACGTCACGCAGGGATATAACGAGACCACATCAAAGAAGGTGCAGTTCGGCCCGAACAAGAATCTGCGGCTTATCGACTACAACACTGGCGTCGACGGCCAGGAGGACTACCACGCGATGGCGTGGAGCGACGTCATCCTCAAGGGCCCGCAGATCGGCGTTGCCAACCCGATGTTCAAGCAGCCCAGTCAGGGCGGTGGCGAGGTACGCGGCCTTAACCCGAGAGCGCTCGCGGACGACGCGGTGCCGGAGTCGGAGTACCGGTGCGTGGCTCCGCGCGATGTGTTCCTGGGTGAGCAGGACAGGTGGCCGGACTGGGAGAGTTACGAGAAACTGCTCGAGTCGCAGGAGGAGCGTGCGCAGGCTCGGCTTCGGATCGCGGAGAAGTGTCAAGTCGGGCCAGAGGAGGTCGAGGACGAGCAGGTCGAGAAGTTCCTGCTTGCCAAGGCAAGTTACCCCTACAGCGAAGACTTTCGGGTTGCGTGGCGCGAGAGAGTCGCGCCTGACACTGAGCGCGCGCTCTATGGAGCGCTAATCCCGCCTGGGACAACGCATGTCCACGCGGTGCGTTCTGCGCGACTGTCGACAAGGAGGCTCACTGCGCTTGCTGCGGGCTACCTAGCCGCGCTGCCTATCGACTACCTGCTTCGGACCGCAGGAGTCGGACACCTCGACGTTGCTCAGGCCAGGCGACTTCCGGCACCGCAGAGCGAACACCCTCTCGCCCCTCCCCTCCTCCTCCGCACCCTCCGTCTCAACCTTCTGACCACTGCTTACGCCGACCTCTGGGAAGAGCTCTACGACCCCAAGTGGTCCGGCTACGAGCCCTGGGCGCTCAAATGGCCCAACCTCAAGACCGAACTGCACGACGTCACGCCCACATGGCAGCGCGACACCCCCCTCCGCACCGAGTACGCTCGCCGCGCCGCCCTGGTCGAGATCGACGCACTTGTCGCCGTCTGGCTCGGGATCGACGCGGACACACTCATCGTCATGTACCGGGCCCGTTACCCAATCACACAGGACTTCGACCCAGTGACCTGGTTCGACGCCAACGAGCGGAAGATCGCCGGAGGCCGGTACACGTACGGCTTCGACCAGACCAAGGACCACTGGACCCAGTTCGAGGCCTACCAAAAGGACCCCGAAAGCGCCCCCGTCCCCGACGGCTACACCGCCCCCTTCTACAAGGCGAACCGCGAGCGCGAAATGCGCGAAGCCCACGCCTACTTCAAGAAGCGCCTCGACGAAGCCGTAGCTAAGGGTCTCTGGGACCCGCAGAAGATGGAGGTCCCGGGCAAGTGAGACCGACCCTTGAAGCACAGGGACTCAAGGAGAGCCTCCTCCAGTACCTGTCCACGACGTACGGCCTCGCGGACGAGGGCGCCCGCAAGGCCCTGCACGCTTTTCTCGGGAACGAGAAGACAGGTATGTTCCGCGGCCCGTACCTCCGCCTGCGTACGCCCTTCACTCCGGCTGAGGATGGCTGGCAACAGCACCTGGACTGGGTACGTACCGACGGCTGGACACCGTACGCCCACCAGGCCCGCGCCTTCGCCCGGCTCACCTCGAAGGACGGCCACAACCCTCAGCCCACCCTCGTCACCACGGGCACGGGCTCCGGCAAGACCGAGTCGTTTCTCTACCCCGTACTCGACCACTGTGCCCGCGAGCGCGCCGCCGGGAACAACGGGGTCAAGGCCGTCTTCCTCTACCCGATGAACGCCCTTGCCACGGACCAGGCGGCCCGCATCAACCAACTGCTCACCGACTACGACGAGTTAAGGGGCGTACGCGCGGGCCTGTACATCGGGGACAAGGCGGCGACGCACTACGACCGGGTCTACACCCGCCGCCAGGACATGCAGCTGTCCCCGCCGGACATCCTGATCACCAACTACAAGATGCTCGACCTGCTCCTGCAGCGTGCCGCCGACGCGCCGCTGTGGGACGGCAGTGACATCCGATACGTGGTGGTCGACGAGTTCCATACGTACGACGGCGCGCAGGGCACCGACGTGGCCATGCTGCTGCGCCGCCTTGCTATCGCTGTTGGTGCCAACCAGTCCGGCAGGCCGCTCGGGACGATCACTCCCGTCGCCACCTCCGCGACCCTCGCTTCAGGCACCGATGAAGACGGGGTGCGCCAACTCCTCCCGGTGGCCACCAACGTCTTCGGCGCCCAGTTCACCGAGGACGCGATCGTTGGCGAGGAGCGGCTGACGGTCGACGAGTTCATGCTCGACGAGTCGATCCCGGATCCGAAGTTCCTTCCCGGCCAGGCCACGCCCCCTGAGACTCTGACCACCTTGCCGGACCCCGCATCCGGCCCCGAAGCGCTCGCCGACCTCGCCGAGGCCGTCACCGGAAGCCGCACCACCGAGCCGGTTGCCCTCGGTGCCGCGCTCAAGCGCAACCGGCTCACGTACGCGGTTCTGAACGCCTTCGACGGCACGGTGCGTACCTACGACGAGGTGCTCGACGTGATGCGCCGCAGTGGCGCGAAGAGCTGGGACGAGGCGATCACAACGCGGCCGCAGATCGCCGCCCTGGCGCTCGCCCGCTTCGTCGCTCTACTGTCCGTGGCGCGGGCCCCGGAGGCGCCGGCCGCGCTCAGCCGTCCCCTCGTTCAGGTCGAGGTGCATCAGTGGGCGCGGTCGGTCACGCGCATGCTGCGTGGTGTACTGCCGTGGCCGAAGGCCGAGTTCGCCTGGGATACCGCCGGCACGCAAAGACAGCTGCGCACGACGCCCGACACGACCACCTCGCGCGACACCAAGACCTTCCTGCCCGCGGTGTACTGCCGCGAGTGCGGGCGCTCCGGGTGGTCGGTCCTCGCTCCGGAGTCGGATCTGGAGGAGCTCAACTTCGAGGCGCACAAGATCCGCCGGGCCACGGTCACCGCCGAAAAGGCCAAGGTGCGTACGCTGGTGGCGGCCACCGACAGCGAGGCGCGTGAGGGCAACGGTCGTACCGCCATGGACCGGGCGGCGCAGAGGACGCTGACCACCGGCGGTGCGGGCGTGCTGATGGTGCTTGACGGGCTCTCTCGCCGCCTGCGTCTGCCCGACCCTCAGCACGATTACGACGACGAGGGCAACCCGCAGCCCACCGGCCCCGACTCGGCCTTCGTCCTTGTCCAGCTCGGCGACACCGCGGAACGCGCCGCCAAGGACGACTGGTGCCCGGCGTGCGGCACGCACAACGCAATCCGCTTCCTCGGTACGGGTGCTGCCGCGCTCGCGGCCGCGTCCGTCACCCAGCTGTTCACCGGCGGGGAGATGGACAAGGAGCAGCGCGAGACGAAGACGCTGATGTTCAACGACTCGGTGCAGGATGCCGCGCACCGGGCCGGTTTCGTCGCCTCACGTTCGTACACCTTCTCCCTGCGGGCGCTGTTCACCAAGCGTCTCAGCGAGCAGCGGCCCAGTGCCCTCAACGACCTCGTCGCCGATGTCGTCGCGGCCACCACCGATCGTGAGACGCTCGCCGCTGTCGTCCCGCCGGACCTGCACGACGACACGGGTGTGGCGCGTCTGTTGTCGGGCAGGGGACGCGGCGGGGACAAGAAGACGTGGGACCTGATCGGTGAACGGTTCGCGTTCGAGGCCGTGATGGAGTTCGGCCACCGGTCCCGCAATGGCCGTACCCTCGAACTGACCCGCACCGCGGCCGCCTGGGTGGATCTCCCCGACGAGCGGGCGGCCGTGGCGCTCGTACGGGCCGCCCACGGGGAGTCCACGCAGCGCGGGTCGGCCTTCACCGAGCACGACGACCCCCGTTATCTGGCGTTCCTGCGCGGCCTGTTGGAACGGCTGCGTACTCGGGGGGCGATCGGACACCGGTGGCTGGAGAAGTTCCTCGACGAGGCGGGCACCAGCCGGTACTTCATCTGGGGCGGCCGTCCGCGCGGTATGAAGGCCTTCCCCAAGGGTGTCTCCGCGCCGAGTTTCCTGCTTGCGCGGCCCAAGCAGAGCAGTGAGTTCGACTTCGCCGCCGGGCGACTGTCCTGGTACCAGACCTGGGCGCAGCGCTGCTTCGACATGACCCGCGAGCAGGCCGACGAGTTCTGGGTGCGGCTGCTGCCCCGGCTCATCGACGCCGGGCTGCTCGCGGCACGGACCCCACGGAACACGGCCGTCCGGCTCTACGGCCTGCAACCGGGCGCCATTCGCTTGCAGTTGTTGCCCGATGCCCAGGTCAATGTGTCGTATGTGCGCTGCCCGAGGTGCTTCTGGGAGCAGACCGTCCATCCCTCGCTGCTGGCGCAGTATCACGGGCAGCCCTGTCAGGCGTACCGCTGCGCGAACGGTCGGCTGGTCGCGGGTGACCGGTGGCTGGAGACCGTCGACCGGCACGACAGGGACCGTGACTACCGCGACGACTACTATCGCAGCCTGTACCGGCGGGCCGGCACCTACCAGGTCATCACCGCCGAGCACACCGGTCTGCTCTCCCGCGGCAAGCGGGAACGTGTCGAGGAGGCCTTTCGCGACGGCCAGGGCTTCAACGACCCCAATGTGCTGTCCTGCACGCCCACGCTGGAGATGGGCATCGACATCGGCGATCTGTCCGCCGTCGTCCTCGGAGCCCTGCCGCGTCGGCCGGCCAACTACGCCCAGCAGGCGGGCCGGGCCGGGCGCCGTACGGGTAACGCCTTCCTGCTGACGATCCCCGACCGTTCCCGCCGTGACCTCTACTTCCTGGACCGGCCGCGGGACATGATCGACGGGCGGATCGTGCCGCCCGGCTCGTACCTGTCGGCCATCGAGATCCTGCGTCGCCAGTACACCGCCCACCTCCTTGACTTTGCGGCGCGCGGCCGACTGTTGCGCGAGGACGGCAAGCCGCTGGCCGCGCTGTCGCGCCGGGTCGACGAACTGTTCGGTCCCTCCGGCTACCTTGCCGACTTCACCGAGGCCGCCCTCGCCAATGGCGAGGAACTCGTCGAGGGCTTCCTCGCGCTGTTCCCGACCGGTGTGAGTGAGACTGCCAAGGAGGAGCTGAAGAAGTACGCGGTACGGGGCATCCGCAGCGCGATCGAGAAGGCCGAGCGGGAGTGGGAGCGCGAGAACCAGAAGCTGCGCACCCGTATCCGTACGATCCGCGCGGCGATCGACGAGCTCAAAGAAGGTGACGACGAACAGGCGCGCACAAAGGCGGAGTTGGAGGCCGAACTGGGCGCCCTCTCAAAGCAGGGCGCCGCGCGACAGCGTCAGCCCGCCCAGACCGTGCTGTGCGACCTCGGTCTGCTGCCCAACTACGCTCTCATCGACGCCACGACCACCCTCGATGCCACCGTCTTCTGGCCCGAGGGCACTACACCAGAAGGCCGGGTGCGCTACAAGTCGAAGTCGTTCTCCTACGGGCGTCCGCGCGGCTTCGCCCTGTCCGAACTCGCCCCCGGCAACACCTTCTACGCCGAGGGCTACAAGCACCGGATCACCGGCATCGACATCGTCACCGGTCGGGACCGGGACTGGCGCCACTGGCGCTTCTGCCCCTCGTGCGGCTACGTCCGCACCGAGGACGCCGAGAATGACATGTCACCCTGCCCGCGCTGCGGCGAGACGGGTATCGCCGACTCCGGCTGTCTCCGGCAGATCGTCCAGCCCAGCGTCGTGACGGCCCGCGACAAACGTGAGGACGCCAGGATCGGCGACGAGAGCGACGACCGCGACCGTCGCTTCTACTCGGTCGTCGACATGGTCGACATCGCCCCCAAGGACTTCGTCCAGGGCAAGTCCTGGCGACACACCAAGGAAATCTTCGGCGTCGACTACACCCGCCGGGCCTTCATCCGCCGCGTCAACGCCGGGCCGCTCAGCATCGGCGCCCAGGAGAATGACCAGCTCGCCGGGCGGCCCGTGCGGATCGCGCCGTTCCATGTGTGCACCGCCTGCGGGGCGACGAGCGCCGACGGGCGGCCGGTCTTCGACGACGACCGCGACGCCGTGGACAACTCCGCCAACCGTCAGCGCGAACTCAAGCACCACACCCCGTGGTGCCCGCTGCGGCGTGGCAAGAAGGGCGTACCCCAGGAACCCGTCCTGCTCGCTCACGAGCTGGAGACCGAGGCCCTGCGCATCCTGTTGCCTGCCGCGACTGTCCTCGTCGAGGAGAAGGTCCACTCTTTCCAGGCGGCCCTGCGCCTCGGCGTGAACGATGCCTTCGGTGGCGACCCGCAGCACCTCGACAGCACCCTCGCCACCATGCCGGACCGCGACATAGTGGAGAAACGGCACTTTCTGGTGCTGTACGACCGTCTCCCGCACGGCACCGGCTACCTTGACCGGCTCACCGACCCCGCGAACTTCCGGCAGGTGCTCGAAGGCGCGCGCCGGCTCCTCGTGGAGTGCCCCTGCAACGGGGAGGGCGGATCGGCCTGCCACCGCTGTCTGTACCGCTACGCCGACGAACAGCACATCGAGCGCGTCTCCCGCCAGGCCGCCCTGGAGATCCTCGATGAGCTCCTCGGCACTGACACCGACGCCTGGGCTACCAAGCCGGTCGGCAACACCGACCAGATCGGTCTCGACGGGCAGGTGGAGTCCGACCTTGAGGCACGCTTCCTCAGGGCCCTGCGCGGGTGGGCCGGACAGCGCGCCGACGCCGTTCTGGAGGAGAGCGGAGACAACAGCGCCTATCTGCGTCTGGACGAGGCCGGCACTGTGCACGGCTGGCGCCTGACCGCTCAGCGTAACGAGGGGTACACCCGTACCGACTTCACCTTCGAACGCGCCGACGGCCCCAAACGAAAGATCACCGTCTACCTGGACGGACACCATTACCACGCCACCCGCCGTCACAACCGGCTCGCCGGCGATGCCGACAAGCGCAACCGGCTCCGGGCCGAAGGGCGCGCCGTCTTCCAGCTGACCTGGGGCGATCTCGACGCCTTCGAGCGGCTGACGAACACGGCGGAGTCTTCCGCGGAGCGGGAGCCGGCCGAGCCGGTGTGGCCGCCGTATCCACGCAGTGCTCAGGATCTGGCCAAGCAGCTCTACGCCGAGCGTGGTGGCGAGGACCTCGCCGTCACCGCCTTCACCGACCCGATGAGCATGCTCCTCGCCTACCTGCGCAGCCCCGACGACGGGGCCTGGGGCAAGCGGGCAGCGGCCGTGGTCGGAGGGCTTTTCGGGACCGAGAAAGAGATCCTCGTCGGCAGCGGCACTCCCGACCAGTCCCGCCGGATGCTCGACCACCTCCTCGGTGCCTGGGGACACACCGACGGAATCGACCCGGCACCCGAACAGGGCACGGGCACGCTCAACCTGTTCCAAACCTGCGACCAGTCCGGTCTCCCTATAGCCTTCCTGGTCGACGGGACCACCGGCCACTGGTCTGCCCTGGCCTGCCTCGACGACAGCGAACCCGACCAGCTCGGCACACCCGAACACAAGGCGCGCTGGCGCTCATGGCTCCAGTGGTCCAACGTCCTGCAGTTCCTTGCCCACGACGGAGGCGACGGCGTCCAGTTGACCACCACGACCGCCGGCCGCTTCGACACCGCGACCCTCAAGGCCTTCGGCGGCCTCGGGGAACTCGAATCTCTCGTCGTGCGGTACGGCACCGGGACATCCGCACCGCAGTCCAAGCCCTCGGAGGCGTCCAACGACACGCCTCTCGAAGCGGCCTTGCGGGATCTGCTGTGGGACCGGGAGATCCTCGAATACCTCGACGAGGACGAACCCGACGCCCCGCTCACCCGCCTCGCCCATGCACTGGCTGACGGCGGAAAGAAAGCCCCCGCATACGGCTACGAGCTCGGCCAACGCGGTTGGCTCGCCGACTTCGCCTGGGACGACGGCGACCTGCGGATCGCTGTCATGGCCGAGCCGCACGACCAGGAGGACGACGAGAGCGACAAGACTTGGCGCGCCTACCGCGACGCCGGATTTACTATCCGCTCGGCCGACGACTGGCTCGCCGATCTCGATGTTCTCCTCGCAACCCTCCCCGAGGCCACCGTCCGCCCCGACTCCGAAGAACAGAGTGCCGCACAATGACCGCACGCCTCAGTCTCTACCAGAAGGCCGAAAACGAGCTCTACAAGATGGACTCGTCGGTCAAGACGAAGTTCTACGACTTCTGTCACCAGTTCCGCCTCGACCCCGATCACCCCAGCATCGATCTCAAGCCCCTGAAGGGCGACGGCCGTATTTTCCGCGCCAAGATCGACCGCTCGTACCGGGCGCTTCTCGCCCGGGCCGGTGTCGGCGCCGACGGAGTGCAGCAATGGCTGATCGTCGCCGTCCGCCATCGCAAGGACGTTTACGAAGAGCTCAGCGTCGCCATCAACCGGATCACCGGTGAGATCGAGTTCGTCGACCTCGGCGTCGTCGGCCAGAGTGTCCTCCAGCGCGCGGGACTCCAGCTCACTCCGGCCCCGGACGGGCAAGCCGCACCGACGGAGCCCACGCGCGCGCCGGTTGTGTCGCAGGAACCGGCCGCCCCTGTCGAACCGCTCCTCGTCAGCTGCACCCCCGAGGACCTGCGCCGGCTGGGTGTCGCCGACGCCCTTATCGACCTCGCCCTCACCGTCACGACCGACGAGGAACTCGACCAGCTCATCGCCGGCGCCCCGCGCCTGACCGCCGAGGTCCTCACCGGGCTCGGCTCCGGCATGTCCGTCGACGAGGTCGAACGCGAGATCACCCAGCCCGCTTCCGCCGAGCTCGAGCCAGGCTTCGAGAACGACATGGCGGCGGCCCTCACCCGCACCGCGGTCACCACGGTCGACGACGACATCCGCAACGTCCTTGCCGAGGGCGACTTCCGCGCCTGGAAGGTCTATCTCCACCCCACCCAGCACAAGATCGTCGAACGTAATTACAGCGGCCCCGCCCGCGTCAGCGGCGGACCCGGAACCGGCAAAACCATCGTCGCCCTGCACCGCGTCGCCCGCCTCGCCGCTGCTCTGCCGCCCGGCCATGGCAAGCCGATCCTGCTGACCACATACACCAAGAACCTCACCGCCGACCTGCGCGCCCGGCTCACTTCCCTCATGGATTCAGCGCTGCTGGACCGTATCGACATCAAGCACATCGACCAACTCGCCCAGAGCGTCCTCAACGAGAACACCGCGCCCGGTTCCCAACGCAGCCTGATCACCGACGACAGGGCCCTGGGCGTGTTGCGCGAAGTCCTATTCGAACACGACGAGCATCGCTGGGACGGCGAGTTCCTCTTCGACGAATGGGAACAGATCATCCTCGGCCAGTCCCTCGCCACCCGCCAGGATTACTTCAAGGCCCGTCGCGCCGGCATGGGCCGTGCCCTCAACCGCCCCGAACGCGCTGCCGTCTGGAAACTGCTCGACCAGTTCACACTGCGCCTGAACGGACTGGGCCGCGAGACCTGGGCCCAGTCCGCCGAACGCGCGGCCCGCTACGAGATGGAACGCGCCCGCAAAATCCAACTCCGGGCCGAACGCAAGGAGGACATCGGCGGTGGCGACCTGTCCCACCTCGACGACAACAGCTCCGGGATGCGCTACCTGCGTCACCGTTACCGGCACATCATCGTCGACGAGGCCCAGGATCTCAGCCCCGCCCACTGGAAGATGCTGCGCGCCATGGTCGCGCCCGGCCCGGACGACCTGTTCATCGCCAGCGACACGCACCAGCGGATCTACGACCGGCAGGTCACCCTCTCCACCGTCGGCATCAACATCCGCGGCCGCTCCTCGAAACTGACGCTCAGCTACCGCACCACCCAGGAGATCCTCGACCAGGCAGCCAAGGTCGTCCGCGGAGCCACCTACGACGACCTCGACGACGGCACCGACAGCCTGGAGGGCTACCACTCTCTGCTGCACGGCCCGGCCCCCGAGTACGTCGCCTGCGCCGACTGGA
Organism: Streptomyces sclerotialus; assembly: GCF_040907265.1. Classification (NCBI taxonomy): domain Bacteria; kingdom Bacillati; phylum Actinomycetota; class Actinomycetes; order Kitasatosporales; family Streptomycetaceae; genus Streptomyces; species Streptomyces sclerotialus. The sequence continues at coordinate 7,353,267 of NZ_JBFOHP010000002.1, forward strand.
CCGACGAGATTACCCAGCTCGCCGAGGCTCTCAAGCAGTGGCGCGCGGAAATCACCGAACCGGCCGAGGACGGCACAGCACGCGACCCCAGCGGCACCATGGCCGTGTGCGTCGCCGATGGCGAAATGGCCAGCCGCGTAGCCGCCGACCTGGAAATCAAGCACGGAATCACCACGGCGACCCTTACCAAAGACGGACCGCAGGGCGGCGGTGAAGTACACATCGGCACAATGCACCGCTTCAAGGGCCTCGAGTACCAAAAGCTCGCCATCGTTGGGGCCAGCGATGGAATCCTCCCGCGCTCCGCCCTAACCGAGAAGTACGCGACGACCGATCCCAAGCGCTACGAACGTGAGCTGAAGAAGAGCCGCAATCAGCTCTTTGTCGCCACTACCCGAGCCCGTGATGCGCTGCGCGTCTCCTGGCATGGCAGGCCTAGCCCGTTCCTACCTGTATAGGTTCGATCTGGCTCTGTTGCGGACGTGCTCATCGCCTCAGATAGGCATTTGTCTACGCCGTGGGGGCCAACCGACGCCGTGCTCAGTACGAGCAGTACTTCGCCTTCGTCTTCCACCCCAGCTGACCACATCGCCAGGTGCTGGAGCAGCCGGGAATCGGCGTAGAGAGCACTGCTCGTACTGAGCATTCGTGCGTCGTCGTACCTATGGCGTGTAGCGTGCGGATCGCCTTAGCGGAGCTTGGCGGATACAAATGCCGATAACACAGACCGTCGGGTTCGATTGAGTTTCCTGGGGTGACTTTCCGGTCTTCCGAGGAGCAGTTCTCCTGCGCATGATGCGAACCATGTGATGAGGGCGTGTCACGCCAGCGTGGATGTGATCCCACAGGTGCGCCGGTGACGGTAAGCCATCGCGTCCCGCGTGCACGTCCGCGAGGACGCCTCGCGCACTGGCAACGTCTACGTCGGCTATTGCAGTCTCCTCCTGGCCAACACCAGCATCTGATTTCCCGGCGGTTACGCAACGCCCCGTCCGTGCCCCTCGCGCGCCCCCTGTGCGCACTTAGGTGGCCTGTTCGCCTCCAGCAGGCTGTGTCTACGGTGATCCACCGAGAGGCCACAGTCTGGAGGGGGACAAGGTGCTGGATGAGTGGATAAGAGCTCGCGTGGCGGACTTCGGATCCGAGTGCAGGGAGCGTCTGCGGGTCAGCGACACGGAGGCGTCCATCAGCCTGCCGGTGGCGAAGCTGGTGGAGGCTTTCGGTGCGCGCTGGAAGCTGAGTCCTCGTCTTCACCCCGAGTACCCCTTGCCCGAGGCCCGGGTGCGTCCGGACTACGCGGTGGAGACCGCGGGGCGCATCACCGGCTTCCTGGAGCTGAAGGCCCCTGGGCACGACGTCACACCCGACGGCTTCACGAAGCGGGACCGCGAGCAGTGGGAGCTGATGCGTCGGCTACCCAACGTGCTGTACACCAACGGCCACACCTGGTGCCTGTACCGAGGCGGGCCGCGGCCCCTCCGCACGGTCCGGCTCGAGGGTGATCTCTACCGGTCCGGCAGACGGTTGCGTACCGGTGAAGCCCACGGTGCGGTGTTTCGGGATCTACTGCGGGAGTTTCTCGGATGGCAGCCGCAACGCATCACCACCGTGAGCCAGTTGGTGACGTCCATCGCTCCGCTGTGCCAGTACCTGCGCGAGGAGGTGCTGGAGCAGCTTGCCCTCGAATGCAGAGCGCCAGACGGTCTTGGCAGCCGACGGCGTGCCCCCAAGCCCTTCACCGCTCTCGCGCACCACTGGAGCAAGGTGCTCTTCCCCTCGACCGATGGCCAGGCCCCCGACCGCCTCTTCGCCGACCGCTATACCCAGACCATCGCCTTCGCTTTGCTGCTGGCTCGCATCGAAAACGTACCGCTCGCTGGGCGTAACTTCGCTGACGTCGCACGTGAGTTGAAGGCCGAGAATACGGTCATGGGCCGAGCCCTGCAGTTGCTGACGGAGACGGTAGACGACGAGTTCGCCCGTCGCATCGACACGCTCGTGCAGGTCATCGATGCCGTCAACTGGGAGGCGATCCGAGCTCAGAAGCCCGACGCCCACGTTCACCTCTACGAGAATTTCCTGCAGGAATACGATCGCGAGCTCCGTAAACGCTCCGGCACGTACTACACCCCGCCCCGTCTCGTGAAGGAAATGGTCCGCTTCACCGATGCCGTACTGCGCACCCGGCTGGGTTGCGTGGAAGGGTTCGCCGACGAGCAGGTGACGATCGTCGATCCCGCCATGGGCACGGGCACATTCCTCAGCGAAATCATCGACACAGTCGCCGAGGAGCGCTCCCGACGCGGGGAGGGTTTCCGGGGCGAAGCGGTGGAACAACTGGCGGGCCGGCTGATCGGCTTTGAACGGCAGATGGCCGCCTACGCGGTCGCCCAGATGAGGATCACCCAGACCCTCCGCGAGCAAGTCACCGACACTCAACTCGGAGATCTGCGACTCCATCTCGCCGATACCCTCGCAGACCCCTACGAGAGGGCCACGCTCTTTACGTTCCTGCCTGATGGCGATCCGCTGGTAGAGAACACACGCAAGGCGGACTGGATCAAGCGGGAGCAAAAGGTCACCGTCATGATCAGTAACCCGCCGGACCGGGAGAGAGCCGAAGGAGAGGGCGGCTGGGTGGAGAAGGGCCGTGAGGGTGACGACAGACCACCTTTACTCGATGACTTCCGCCTCGGTGGCAGGAACGGAGTGCATGAGAACAAGCTCAAGAACCTGTACGTCTACTTCTGGCGCTGGGCCACCTTCAAGGTCTTCGAACAGCATCGTTCCGAGTCGGACCGCGGAATCGTCGCCTTCATCAGTACCGCAGGCTTCCTCAGCGGGCCCGGTTTTCGGGGCATGAGGAAGTACCTGCGTGAGACTTGTTCGGAGGGCTGGATCATCGACCTCAGTCCAGAGGGAATCCAGCCACCAATGCGGACTCGCCTCTTCGAAGGCGTACAGCAGCAATTGACGATCGCCGTGTTTGTCCGCAGCAGGGCCGAGACTGAGCTCGCCCACATCAGGTACGTCGCGTTGGACGGCAATACCCGTGAGGAGAAGTACGCGCAACTCGAGGCTCTCGGGCCGGACAGTGACCAGTGGCGGTCGGTGCGCCAGGACGCCCACGCCCCGTTCACGCCCGCGGCACACGGAGCCTGGGATACCTATCCCGCAATGGACGATTTGCTGCCATGGACAGTGCCCGGCATCCTACCGAAGCGGACGTGGGTCTACTCCCCGGACTCCGACATGCTTCGCTCCCGATGGCGGAGGCTGACCACCGAGACGGATATTGCCGAGAAGCGCGCCTTATTCCGGGAGACTCAGAGCCGTAGCGTCGACCGGCAGGTCAAGCCGCTCCCGGGTTCAGCACAGCAAAGGCGGTCGATGCTAGAGGCAGGCTCCGAGTGTCCAGAGCCGGTACCTGTAGCCTTCCGACCTTTCGATCGGCAGTGGATCATTCCAGACAACAGGGTCCTCGACAGATGCTCGCCGGAGCTGTGGGAGAACCGGGCCGACGGGCAGATCCATATCGTGGAGCAGCACTCCGAACGTTTCGGCGACGGCCCCGCTACTCTATTCACAGCGCTGATGCCGGATATGCATCACTTCACTGGCTGGGGCGGTGGCAGGGTAATCCCCCTCCTGCAGAAGGATGGCACCCCCAATGTGACCCCCGGCCTTCTCCAGCACCTGCGTAACTCCTTCGGGGGTCTGCCTGTCACCGCCGAGGACTTGGCCGCGTACATCGCGGCAGTAACCGCCCACCCCGGCTTCCGCACCCGCTTCGATGACGAACTCACCACCAACGGCGTCCGCGTACCACTAACCGGTGACGCCACACTGTGGTCGGAGGCGCTGCACATTGGGCGGAAGGTGATCTGGGCCTCGACCTTCGGAGAGAGGTTTGTGGACCCGGCGGCGGGGAGGCCCGGTGGACCTCGGCAGGTCTGGACGACTGCGCAGCCAGCGATCACGTACCGGAGACAGGTCGGTAGGGACGAACTCCCCGAGGGCTTCGTCTACGATGCCGACGGGTCCGAACTCCGCGTCGGGCAGGGCGCTTTCGGGCCGGTGACTCAAGAGATGCGGGATTACCAAGTCAGCGGACAGAATGTTCTCGACGGCTGGTTGAAACGCAGGACGGGACCACCGTCCCGTAGGGCCGTCAGTCAGCTGGATCACATTCGGCACGACCGATGGCGCCCCGCCTGGAGCGAGGAACTTCAGTACGTGCTCGCTGTCCTCTGGCATCTGGTCGAGCTGCAGTCGGCTCAGAATGAGCTGCTCGACGGTGTTCTCATGTCACCGCTGGTCAGTGTCTCCGAGCTGCAGCGTCGGAACATCCTGCCCGTCCCGGACACTGCACGACGTTCTGCCCCCGCACCGATACAGCCCGATCCCATCCCTGGGACCGAGGGCATCGAGGCGCGCGAGCCACACGCCGTCAGGCCACTCACCGCGGAGAGGGACTCTTCGACCACCGCTCCGATGACGCGGTCGCGGGCGAGCCGGAAAGCCGGCGCTAGGCAGGCACCCCGCAAGAAGCGAAAAGAGCCGTAGAACTGTTGCCTGAACCGCTGCCATGGACAAGATCGCCGGAACACCGCCCGAGAGAGGAAGGGCGACCGCGCTCCGGCAACCTGCATGAGCACGCTCGTGGAGCCTCGCCCTAACCCCTCTGACCGGCACGTTCGAAGATCGCGAACCGCTTACTGCTGCTGCGAGGTGGGCGGGGAGTAGGAGTTCACCTTCGGCCTTTTCTTCGCACTGCGACTGCGGGCGCGCACGGCCCGTTCGCGGGGCGTCTCGTTGCTCGTTTCGAATCCCAGCATGACACTGTACCCCTCGCGGGCACGCTGCAGACCGAAGTCCCTCAACTGCTCGACGCTGGTCCCCACGGTTCCGACTCGGCCGAGCTTCACCAACTCCGCGAACTCCGAGCCGATGAGGTAGCTGACCGTCCTCTCGTAGCTGAAGATGCGCCCACCCCTGGGTCCGAGCGTGCAGTCGTCCTCCAGGAGGACGCGGGCGTAGGAGAGGGGGATATACATTCCGTGGGCCAGCTCGGTGCTGGAAGCCGCCCCGTTCCGCCAATGTGCGAACTTCAGAAAGCACGCGTCCGGGGAGAGGCGCCACTCGTGAGAGCGGGCGGGTTTTGAACTGAGCCGTGAAACCTGTTCCAAGCGTTCCATCTGATCCAAGAGTTGCTTGTTCACCCGGTATTCCTTGCGCCGGGGTTCCAAGCGCTTGTACTGGACGAAGACGAAGCTGTGCGTGGGGTGGTGGTAGTAGATCATGTCCGTGCCCAGTCGGCTCTCGACCGGGGTGGCGTTGACGTTGACGACCTCGAGACGGCGTCCTGTGGAGTCTTCCAGTACGTGAATGTCGCATCGCACGTCGCCGCGTTGTCGCCAGTCGTCGAAAAGGGCCGCTTCGCCGCCCAGCCCGGCCCGTACGTCATGGTCGATCAGACTGTTCTCCACCGGGTCCGGGATGAGTCCCGCAAGGTATGGCTCATCCCGGGACGCAGGACGTCCCCAGGCCGACAGCGCGGAGTGGGGGAAGTCGGCTACCCGGGTGAGGGACTGAGCCGCGTCCTTCTGTTCCTGCCACGCACGGTCAGCCGCGTCCTCGACGTTGAAGACGAGCGGGTTGAGATGGGCGAGTAGCCAGTCGATGTACCGGGCCAACTCGGGGTGACGTCTCAGGAGGGCTTCCCGCAGAACGTGCCAGGTCGTCATGCCGCAGTGGCCCGCGCTTTCGGAGAGGGCTCGCTCCACGTGAGCCCGGTAAGTCGAGGGCAGGGAAGCGAGGATTCCGTCGGGTCCGTCCAGGGGGACCGGCTTCGGACATCTACGCATGGGCTCGATGGTGATGCTCCTGTCGACCGGTCCCACGGTGTTGAAGCGCTGGACCGCCCCCATCCAGGTGATGAAGCGGCCGTGCTCGGCGACCCCATCGCGGCCGTTGTTCGCGGAACGAGACCGCTTGTCGCAGACCAGGAGCGCTAGCCGGGTACCGGTATCGGACGTGTCGAGCCCGGTGGGCAGTCCTTTCGTGAAGCGTTCCGAGACGAGCCAATCGTCTTCGTTGTCGGCCATCTGGTCCGGAGTGAGGGTCACTATGTACGTCACGAGCGGACCCTACCGATGCGGCCGGCACCGTACATATCCGGAAGGCCTTATTCCGTACGCTGAGTATCGTACGGACACGCTTGGTGGACAGAATGTAATCGAGGAACCTCCGAGCAGCGAGGTTGAAGGAGAGCTGCGATTACACTGTGCTCTGCCCTTCACCTGCGGCTCTCGACGCGTCACCCTCAACAAGTCACCCGAGGTCGACTTCAGCATCCCTCTCGGGATCGACTGATGGTGCCGAGCGTCCGCAGACTGTCCGACGGGTCGCCTACGTCACCGCCGTCCCCGGCCTGCTCGCCGACCGGGCTCCGGCCTGCCCGAGACCCTGCACGGAAACGACCCCGCTCACGTCCTGCTCGCCGAGTGCGACCGTGGCGACGCCAATCGCGCCGACTCCTCGGCCAAGCACCGCCGACGCGGCATGAACGTTGAGTCCGTCATAGACCCGGACGGAAACCTGCTGCGGATCTCGCCAGCGCTGCCGGGCCCGCCCCACGACCTGACCGCAACTCGCACCCACCACATCATCTGGATCTGCGAACGCTAGAGTCCCGTCCTCGCTGACCGCGCCTACACCGACGCGGGCCCTCGGGGCGCCACCGGACTCGAACGGCCGCCCGATGGGAAACTCGCCCTGACCCAGCGCACCGTGAACCGGGGGCTCGACCGTCATCGCCAAAGCCGGCCTCACCCTAGAGAGGCAATACTGAGAACCCTCACTGTTGGTCATGACGCTCTAGGCGACAGCACGCGGTGCCGCGAGCCAAAAAATGGAACCTGACCTGGTCGTTCCTGAGAAATCACTCAGGCCGACATTTCTCCGATGACACCGCGTGAAGGATGCGATCGGGTACCTTGGCGGTTGACTTTACGGAGCTTGGTGGACACGAACGGGGACAATCCGCGGCGCCAGGTGCGGTTGAGCTTCCTCGGTTAGCCGACCGCTTCGGTGGGACTGCAGAGGGGAAGTCCGGCCGTCTCAGCCTCCTCTGATCCGCGGCAACGAATGGATCTGCGCGCACGTGCGGCGGAGTCGGGCCGCTCCTGTTCCAGTTCTTGTCAGTGCGTCGCTGGTGACCGGGGGCGGAGGTTGGCCGAAGTACTCCCGTCGTACCACCTGACACATGTCATACCACCTGACACATGTCGTACCACCTGACGCATGTCGTAAAGACTGTCGGAGGATCACCACGGGTCGCCGGTCGCGCTCAGCGGAGTGGCGGACCGGTGATGCGGGGCGCTGCTGGGCAGGAAGCGGTGGATGGCCGGGTGACCGTCGTCCCTGTCCTGAACTGACACGGCGACGACCGCGGCGTGGGAGAGGCCCGCAGCACCTGGGCCACCACCGCGCCTCGGGCAGCGGGCGTGTTGCCGGCCACCACGCTCAAAAGACCCTTGGGCATCGGGTGTTCCTCAGTTGAGAGGGGACGGGCGCCGGGGTGACGGTGCCGCGCGCAGGCCGGCGGGCGGTGTGCCGTCGTCCCGTATGCCTGCGCGCAGCCACGCACCGATCGCTTCCGTGCCGGCTTCGGTGGCGATGGGGCAGAGGAGGGTCACCGGGCCTGCGTATCTGCGGTCCGTTGTGCACGGCTGTACGGCAGCGTGCAGCCCGCGGGTGGCATCACAGGGCAGAAGTCGCCCCACCGGTCGACGTCGCGGGTGCTGAGTCGCAAGGCTGGTCGGTGGCGCCCCAGCGGGGGTGTGAACGTCGGTGATCTGCCTCGGGTGTCCGGTCCAGGCTGCGCCTTCGCGGACAGATCGCTGCCTTTTTATGAAACTCATTTTCATGTAGCGTATTGTGTGGCCCGCGGCCCGCACGCTCCGGGTTGGGCGGTTTCGCGGCCACGGCGCCGCCCAGCCCGGCATCTCTTTCGAGGTGTCGCTACGTCCGAAGGCGATGGGGATCGGCATGTCCGCGTGCGAGCTGTGCCTGGGACCGGTACAGGAAACTTTTCTCGTTCCGCTCTGCGGCCGGTCCGTCGAATCCCGACTGGTCTGCACCGAACTGCCGGCCGACGGGAAAGGTAAGGCTGCCGCCGCGTTCCTGGGCGGGCCCAAGGGCTGGTTCGCCGCGTACGGCATCACTCACATCCACCGCGTCGTCACCGACAACGGCGCTTGCTGTCGGTCCGGCGGCTTCGCCTGCATCGTCGGTGCCAAGTTCCGAAACCAACACACCAAGCCCTACCCCCCCACGCCGCAACGGCAAGGTCGAGCGTCACCCGCGGATCATGGTCGAGGGGTCCTCTACGCCCGCGAATGCAACCGCGAGGACGAACGCATAGCCGCCCTCGACGTGTGGAACATCCGCTACAGCTGCCATCGATCCCGCAGCGTCGCTGGCGGTCGACCGGCAGCATCTCGACTCACTACTCACTACCGGCGTCGCCAACGCCCGGCCCTCGTACACCTGGTGGTGGCCGCCGAAGTAATCGATGTCGCTGAGGGCCCTCGAACGCTCCTCCAGTCACCGACCCATTTTCTGTCGATCGGTGCACGCTTGTGAAAGGATTCTGATGTCGCAGATGCCGTTCTATGACAGCACCGCTGACTACCCCCGCGACCTTGTCGGCTACGGGCAGGACGGGTATGACCCGAAATGGCCCGGGGGAGCGCGCATCGCCGTGCAGTTCGTCCTCAACTATGAAGAGGGCGGGGAGAACAATGTGCTCCACGGCGATCCGACGGCCGAGACGTTCCTGTCCGAGATGTTCAATCCCAGCCCCTACCCCGAGCGGCACATGTCCATGGACGGGGTGTACGAGTACGGGTCGCGTCAAGGGGTCTGGCGAATCCTGCGGGAATTCGACCGGTTCAACCTGCCTCTCACCGTGTTCGGAGTCGCCACGGCCCTCGAACGCAATCCAGACGTCACCGAAGCCTTCCTCGACCGTGGCCACGACATCGTCTGCCACGGACTCAAGTGGATCCACTACCAGGAGGTGCCCGAGGAGATCGAACGGGCCCACATGCAGCAGGCACTCGACATCATCGAGAGGCTTACCGGCAGGCGGCCGCTGGGCTGGTACACAGGACGGGATTCGCCGAACACCCGCCGCCTCGTCGTCGACGACGGCCGGCTGCTCTACGACTCCGACTATTACGGTGACGACCTGCCGTTCTGGATGCTGGTGAAGAACTCCGACGGCGGCACGAAGCCACATCTCGTGGTGCCCTACACGCTCGACTGCAACGACATGCGTTTCGGCCTGCCCCAGGGCTACAGCGACGCCGAACCATTCTACCGGTACCTCCGGGACCAGTTCGACACGCTCTACGACGAGGGCGATCCGAATGGGCTGGCCCGCCCCAAGATGATGAGCATCGGACTGCACTGCCGAATGGTCGGACGTCCCGGCCGGCTTCCCGCCCTGCGCCGCTTCCTCGACTACATCACCGCCAAGGACGGAGTGTGGGTGGCCACTCGGGGCGCCATTGCCGAGCACTGGCTCGAGCACCACCCGCGGCCGGAGTTGTGACCACCGGAGCCGCAGCTGGGTATGCACATGTACGGGGCTCGGGGCGGTCATCGAGGTGCCGTGGATGTTCGGGAAGGGAGGTTGCCTGAAGAACCGGCGGAGTGGTGAGCAGCACCACCTGGCCTCGCCCGTGCGGTAGGCGGCGAACGCCGCCGCGAGGTCCTGGTCCAGCCGAGCAGGATCCTCACGTTAGACATGGGGAATGTTGCGCGCCGCGAGCACTTCCCGGGAATCCTCCGCCCCGTGGACGGTGCCCTGAAACGGATACCAGGCGGAAGAAGGGGACTCCGCGCATACGATGAGTCCGCGTGCGCGGGTTTCTCTCAAGTTGGCCAGTGTTCCGCGGAATTCATCAACCATTCCGCTGGTGACCACGATCAGGAACGGTGCCTGGTCCAACTGTCAGCGGGCAAGTGCGCCGCAGGCGAGGCTGTGCTCACTCGGCCCCCGCAGCACGGGGTTGGCTGATGCCAGCGCGGGTGGGGAGCCCTTTCCGGGCAGGCAGCGTCCGCCGGAAACGCGGGTGGAATACCCGGGGGACGCCCCCGGAGGCGATCCAGGCAGTTGCCTTCAGCTTCTTCGCGCGGCAGGCATCCGACGGGACGGTGACCCTTCGCCCCGTGGGCGGAGCGGGCGGCGGACTGAGATGCCCTCCCTACCTGCCACTGGCGGAGGCCGCCTGCACCGCCGGCAGTCTGCTCCCGGGAGTCGCCGACCTCGACGTGGTCATCACCGACGCAGTGACCGGCCTGCCCGATGACATCCGGGTGGCCTTCCTCGGCCGCGGAGGCGACGGCTTCGAGGTCGCGTCGGGGGAACGGCGCGCCGGCGGGAGCGTTCGGCGAACGCCCTGCGCAGGCACTACGAACCCGACGTCACCATGCAGTCCCACCTCGGGACCGGCGGCTACACCAACGGCATGGACCCCGAACACCGACTGGCAGACGGATCCGGCCCGTGGTCAGGGAGCGGACAGTCACACCGGACATGATCCGTGCTCGTGCCCGTGGCCCTGGGGGCGACCTCGGAGGGCGGCGGGACCTCTTCACCCAGTGGTATACGGGCCTCCGCGAGGACGTCGCCGGCCTTGAGCCGGGCCTCTTCCGCGAACGAGGCCAGCCACCGTCCGGTGCGGATGCTCTGGGCCAAGCCCTCGACGACGGCCTTACGGGCGGCAGGCTTGGCCGGGTGGAGGGGTTTGGTGGCGCCTTTGACGATCAGGGCGCCTGCCACTGCGGAGGCGGCGCAGTGGACGAGCCGTCCGGTGGCGGCGCCGGAGGGCGCGAAGGGCTGCGTCGGGACTCCTCCTGCCCGGAATCGCTGCCGCAGGTGTGCCTCTGGGCTGCCGCAGGTGTGCCTCTGGGCGAGGGGGAGGGCCGTACGCGAACCGGTCGCGGTCCGAGAGGGCCGTCTCGTACGTGGTGCCTCCGCCGGCTGGCGTTCGCCGAACCGGCACACTCGTCGCGACCACATAGACATGACATTCATTTTCATTTAGGGTTGTGGTGCTGCACCGGCAGTGAGCAGTCGTCCCACGGGCTCTCTCGACCTGCCGGCGCTTCGTGCCGGTGCAGGAGTTGCACGCCCTGATGGCTGCCGCCGGGACCGCGGCCGAGCTGACGCACCAGTGGACGCACCAGTGACTGCGGCGACTGCCAACCCCACCCGGAGAAGGAGAACGGACGCCATGCCGCTGGGATCCCGCCCGCAACCGAGCCCGAAGGTGCGCGAGCTGAAGGAGGCCGTACGCGCGCTGCTCGGACTCGATGACGACACCGCCGTGGTGATTCGGGAGCTTGCCTGCACCGAGCCGGGCTGTCCGCCGCTGGAGACGGTCATCGCCGTACTGCCCATGGATGCCCCGGCCCGCCGTTGGACCCTCCATCACCCCGTCGAGCAGGTCACTGAGGAGATTCTGCGGAGCGCGCTGCTCACCGTTCCGCGCGAAGCGGGAGGAGCGGCATGACCGGCGCGGCGCAGGGCGGCCCGAGCCGCCCGTTCACCTTGGTTGCCTGCACGGACTGCCGTGAGTCCGCCGGCCGTCAGATAGTGGATCGGCTCCGGCAGGCCGTCCGCAGCTGTTCCCACGGAGTCATGGTCGTCACCACCTGCCTCGGGCGAGTCCTGGACTGCGACGCCGCCCGCGGGCTGCACGCCGTCGTGCAGCCCTGTGCGGCTGACCGCAGTGCCACCGGCCCTGCGGTGCTTCTCGGGCCTCTCGCCACCGAGGCCGACGCGGAAGCCGTCGGCGTGTGGCTGCGGGCCGGCATGCCGGACGACGGCACCCTGCGCATCGGCCTGCGCGTGGCTCCGGCACCCCCGTACGTCTCCCGCCCCGCATGAGCGGACCACTCATGTCGAAAGTTCTGCTGAGCGTAGTGACCGGCAATACCCCCCATGTCCGGGGCGTGGCGGTGGATCATGTGCTGCGCGCGGCTCCGGGCGCCGTGGTCCTCGCGGTGTCGATCCAGCACAGGGACGGCGCATATCCGGCCGTCCAGCGCTTCATCTCCGGTGGCGACGCACGGCAGCAGACGGCCGCGCCCCTGAGCGCAACAGGCGATCCGGCGGTGATCCTCCGCCAGGACCTCCTTGCTCTCCGACGCACCACCGGGGCACCACACGTCGTCCTCGCCCTGCCCGCCGAGTTCGACGTCCTCCCGTTCCTCACAGAGCTGTGGCGCACCCGGATCGGGAGCAGCTCACTGGCCGACCACTACGAACCCGCGCCTCTCCTGGTAGGCGTCGACCCTGCTCCTTTCATGGCGGACATCGGCTGCGTCCACCGAGCCGCACCCCTGTGGGGCGGCGATGGTCACACCGATCCACTGACACCGGCCGAGGCCGCCGCCCGCCAGGTCGAGGCGGCGGACGCCCTGATCCTGCCCGTGGCGGCGAACGGTGACGGTGAACGCATGGAGGGAGTGGCCGCGTTGGCCGGCCACCTCAACGGGCAGGCCGTGCTCGTTGCCTCCTCGCACATCGATGGACCGGAGGCGGGGTTGCCGCCGTCCCTCGTGCGCCCGGCGCCCCGCGGAACCGTCGACGAGTGGCGGGCGCGGCTGGAGCCTGTGACGGTGCCACCCCTGGGGCGCGGCGTTCATCACGGCGTGGAGTCCGTCCTGTGGCGGGCCCGGCGTCCCCTGCACCCCGAACGACTGGCAGCCGTACTCGCCACGGTGATGTGCGGCGCGGTCCGCAGCCGAGGACACCTGTGGCTGGCCAGCCGCCCCGATTCCGTCGTGGCATGGCGCTCGGCCGGCCCGCACCTGGAACTCCGCGAGGCGGGCAGCTGGCTGGAGGCCGGCGACCAGCGCGCCTGGAATGCGGTTTCGCCGCAGCGGCGCACGCTCGCCTCGTGGTTCTGGCATGACTACTACGGCGAGCGGCGCAATGAAATCACCTTCACCGGCACCGGCCTCGATGAGCAACGGATCCGCTCCGCCCTGGAGTCCGCCGTGCTCAGCGATGCCGAACTCGCGCAGGGCAGGGAGGCCTGGGTCGCCCACCCCGATCCGCTCCTGAGCGGCGGAGGTTCTCCTTGATCGTGCGTGCATCGACGGCCGCGCGCAGCCGCCCCAGTGCGTGATGGTTGTCCGGTTCGAGGCTGCCGGTGTCGCGCCCCTGCTCCCTGGCCCGTACCCAGTCCGAGTGAGTGAGGCAGGTGAGCAGATCATCGCCGACGTGCTCGCGGAGGAAGGCGATGTCCTCCTCACCGGTCACCTTGTTGCCGACCACGGCGGTCGGTACACCGAATTCAACGGTGTGTTCGCGGTACTGACCGTAGACGGAGACGCTCTTACGCGTGGGCTCCGTGGCGAGGAAGGTCACGCCGAAGCGGGTGAACAGGCCGGAGGCGAAGGAGCCGGCGCCGGCCGTCATGTCGACGACGACATACTCGCCCGCACCGTCCACCAGTGATGGAGGTAGAGCTCGACGGCCCCGCACGTCGAGTGATGGCAGGCGGTTCCGAGGTCCTCCTTCTCGAAAGCCCCGGTCACCGTGAGATGTACCCCGGCCACTTCGCGGGCGGTGGCGGGCGTGCACCGGATACGGCCCGAGCAGTCGCAGCAGGCGTGAGCTGCTTCCTTGATGTCCGCGGGATGGACGCCGAGCGGAGGAGTGGTGGCGAGGTCCTGCTCGTCCAGCCCCAGGGTGCTTCCCAGGTGCTGATGGATGTCTCCGTCGATGGCGACGACGGGTGCGCCGGAATCTGCCAAGTGCCGGGCGAAGAGAGTCGACAGCGTGGCCTTGCCGCTGCCGCCCTCGCCGACGAACGCGATGCGCAGGGGACTGCATCACGTGAAAGCGATGTCATGCGCGTGTCCACATGCGGCGTCCAGGCGCGGGGCTTGGGTGTCAGGCGTGGCGCGCCGCAATGTGTCGGCGAATAGCGGGAGTTGGAAGCCGGGCTGGTGTGCCAGCAGGGGCCCCGGTGGCACGCATGGCTCGAATCGGCCTCCGGGGATACATGAACGAGCCTTCACATGGACATGGAATTCATTTTCATCTAGCCTCATCGGCATGACCGGTGCCAAGACATCGCCCACGCGGATGACGCCGCAGCGGGTCGCGGTGCTGCGCGCGCTCGTCAACTGCTCCGATTTCGTCTCCGCCCAGACGCTGCACGCCCGGATGGCGACCATGGACAGAGCGGTGGGACTCACCACGGTCTACCGCGCGTTGCGCGCCCTCCAGGCCGCCGGGCGTCTCGATGTCGTGCGTGACGAGACGGGTGAGCGGCTCTACCGCAGGCGCGCTGCGGACGGTCATCGTCACTACCTGCTCTGCCGCAGCTGCGGTCACAGCCGGCCGGTCGACTCCGACGTGGTCGAACGCTGGGTCGAGCAGACCCGCGAGATCAGCGGGTTCGTCGCCCTCGAGCACACCGTCGAGCTGACGGGCATCTGCGCGAGCTGCCGACCCGCCATGCACGGAAGTGCACCCCGACCGAACGCCAAAGCCGTACAAGCTGACCAAGCCGACCAAGCCGAACAAGCCGAACAAGCCGAACAAGGAGTCTGACGCCCAATGTCCGATGTTGTGGATACCGAAGCACGCGAACCACAGGACGGCCGAGTGCCCGTCACCGTACTGACCGGCTTTCTCGGCTCCGGGAAGACCACACTGCTCAACCGCATCCTCACCGAGCAGCACGGCATGAAGATCGCGGTGATCGAGAACGAGTTCGGCGAGGTCGGCATCGACGACGCGCTCGTGCTGGACGCCGAAGAAGAGATCTTCGAGATGAACAACGGCTGCATCTGCTGCACCGTACGAGGGGACCTCATCCGCATCCTCGGCGCGCTGATGCGACGGCGCGAGAAGTTCGACCACATCCTGATCGAGACCACGGGGCTTGCCGACCCGGCCCCCGTCGCCCAGACCTTCTTCATGGACGACGAGATCGCAGGCCAGCTGCGCCTGGACGCCATCGTCACGCTCGTCGACGCGGCGCACGCGCTCCCGCATCTGGACGAGGAGAAGCCGGAGGGCGTGGAGAACGAGGCCGTCGAGCAGATCGCCTTCGCCGACCGGGTGGTGCTCAACAAGACCGACCTGGCGGACGAGTCGACGATCGCCGAGGTCATCTCCCGCATCCGGGCGATCAACGCGCCCGTGCAGATCATCCCGACCCAGCACGCCGAGGTGGATCTCGCGCGGGTCATGAACGTGGGCGCGTTCGACCTGGAGCGGGTGCTCAAGGACGACCCGGAGTTCCTGACCGAGACCGAGCACCAGCACGACACCTCCGTCACCTCCGTCGGCTTCGAACTGACCGGCGAACTGGACGAGGACCGGCTCAATCGCTGGCTGGGCGCCCTGCTGCGCACCAAGGGCGCGGACATCTTCCGTTCCAAGGGCATCCTCGCCATCGCGGGCGCGCCCAAGCAGTACGTGTTCCAGGGCGTGCACATGCTGTTGGACGGCGAGTTCGGGCGGGACTGGCAGGAGGGCGAGAGCCGGCAGTCCAAGCTGGTCTTCATCGGCCGCGGCCTGGACCGCGCACAGCTGGAGACGGGCCTCGCGGCCTGCCTGACCACCGCGGGAGTCGCCGCGTGAGCATGGACACGACCGAAGCGGCAGTGCACACCGGCGTCTCCATCGCCTGGGAGACCGCCGTCGACGATGCGCCCGTAGCGCTCTCCACCGCGGCCGGACAACTCGCGGTAGCCGGTGCCGAGGGACGGGTCTGGACCCTGGACCTCGCCACGGGGACGGCGACGGCCGTACTCGAACTGCCCGGCGGGGCTCTCCACGTGGCGCTTTCGCCCGACGGGCGCCACGTCGCGGCGACCGGTCCCACCGGGTACGGGCTGCACGACCGCGAGACCGGCCGCACGGTCGCGATCGAGACCGGGCGCTGGTCCGCCACCGCCCGCTGGGCCGACGTGCAGCGCGTGGCGGTGGCCTCCGGCAAGACAGCGCTGGTCCTGGACGCCGAGGGCAAGCAGCTGTGGGCCACGGAGCCCGCCGCGAGCACCGTCACCGACCTTGCCTGGCTGCGCCAGGGCCGTCGGCTGGCCGTCGCCGCATACGGGGCCGTGCGCTGCCACGAGAGGCATCAGAAACGGCCCGTGGAGACGTACCCGTACATCGGGTCGCACCTGGCGCTGGCCGTCGCGCCGACCGGGCGCTGGATCTGCAGCGGCAACCAGGACGCGTCCATCCACATTTGGCGCACGCGGGACGGCTCCGAACTCACCATGTCCGGCTACCCGGAGAAGGTCTCCCGGCTCGCCTTCGACGACACCGGATTCTGGCTGGCGGCCGACGGCGCACCGGACGTGACGGTATGGGACTTCTCCGGCAAGGGCCCTGCGGGTACTGCTCCGCGCTCCCTGCGCGAACACGAAACGGTCACCGCGCTCGCCTGGCGCCCCGGCGGCGGGTGCCACCTCGCCAGCGGTGGTGATGACGGCACGCTCGCCCTGTGGCACGCCACTTCCGGACGCCCGCAGGCGCGGCTGCGCCCGGCCCGCACGCTGGAGGGCGAGTCGGCGGTACAGGCACTGGCCTGGGCCGGCTCCGAACTGCTGATCGCGGCATACCACGGCGGTACGGTGCGGGCACTGCGGCTGCCGCCGGGAGCCGCCCTGTGAGTCGCCCGAAGGGGCGCGCTGCCGCTGCGCGCCGCCGGGAACTCGCCGCGCGGGCGGACGAGGCCGCACGGACGGTGTCCTCGATGGCGCGGGCGGAGGGCGCTGCGTCGCGGACGGTGATCGGCGCCGCCCGCGAGCGCCCGTGCACGCTGGTCGTGTGCCGGGGCTGCTGCTGCGGCAACGCCCGCAAGCATCCCGGGTTCGACCATGCCTGGCAGCTGGCCCGGCTGCAGGCGGCAGCGCGGGAATCGAACGGCCGGCTGGCGGTCCGTACGACCGACTGCCTGGGGCCGTGCGACCAGGCCAATGTCATCGTCGTCCAGCCCTCCGGGGCCGGGCGACGGATGGGCGGCCGGGCGACCTGGGTCGGCTTCGCGATGAGCGACGACGCCACCGAGGACGTGGTGCGGTGGGCGGCCGACGGTGGGCCCGGCGTCGCCGTACCGCCGGCAGCGCTGGAACTGCAATTCATCCGGCCGCCGGGTGAGGTACGGGCGCGGGCGACGGGCAGGCGCGGCCGTGCACGCCGCTGAGCGGGGCGATGCGGAAGAGGGCGCGGTCGCCGGCCAGGGCGTGGTGACGGGCAAGGCCGTGACCATGGACGCGGAGACCGCGCAGGTCGTCGCGACCACCCTCCAGGCCCTGGCAGCCCCCTCCCGTCTGCGGATCCTCACCGCCCTGCGCCGAAGGCCGTATCCCGTCTCCGAACTGGCCGCCGAGGTCGGCATGGCCCAGTCCGCCGTCTCCCATCAGCTGCGCCTGCTCCGAGCCCTGGGCCTGGTCACCGGCCATCGTGAAGGGCGGCGCATCGTCTACCGGCTGTTCGACAACCACGTCGCCCAACTCCTCGACGAGGCCCTCCACCACACCGAGCATCTGCGACTGGGCCTGCGCGGCAATTACTGAATCTTCGACGGAGCCGCGTCTCGCGCGGCACCCACACCGAACACGGCTGGTGGCAGGACGGCTGCTACGCCCGCATGTGGCAGCCCCAGCCGGCGGTCGACGCCGGGCGCGTGCCCGTCACCGGCCCGAAGCCGCGTCACGGGAGGTGGGGCGGCGACGGGCCTGGTTGCAGACGCTCGACAGCCGGGCCAGCGGTGTCATGCCGTGATCTGCTCACGGCCCGTGATCCTCCCGTTCTCCATGGCCAGTACACGGTCGCAGAAGTGCCGTACGACGGCCTGGTCGTGGCAGATGAAGAGACAGCCGAGCCCGAACTCGTCCTGGAGGTCGAGGAGGAGATTCAGGATGCCGGCGCGCAGCGACGGGTCGAGTGCGGACATCGGTTCGTCCAGGACGATGAGGTCGGGGGCGCAGGCCAGTGCCCGCGCGATACCGGCGCGCTGATACTGCCCGCCGGACAGCTCGTACGGCAGCCGGTCCCCGTACGAACGCTCCAGCCCGACCACGTCGAGCAGCTCGTCGAACCGCCCGGGGCCGGAGGTCGCGGACCAACGTCCTTGAACGTGCAGTGGCTCGGCGATCTGGTCGCGGAGGCGCCTGCGCGGGCTGAGCGAGCCGTACGGGTCCTGGAAGACGGGCTGAAGGCGTGGCCGGAAGGGACGGATCCGGCGCTCGCTCAAGGCGGTCAGCTCCGTACCGTCGAACCGGACCTGGCCGCTGTGCGGGCGGCGCAGCCCGGCGGCATTGCCCCCGCGGAGGGCGGGTGGCCCGGGATGGCGGGCAGCCGTGTCTTACGGCCCGCCGCCGCACTCGGGACGGAAGCGATCAGGCCCGCGGTGTACGGGGCGTACGGACGGTCCAGGACCAGGGCCACCGGACCGTACTCGGCCAGCCGCCCGGCATACATGACGGCCATCCAGTCGGCGTGTTCCCGTACGGCGGCCAGGAGATCAAGGACACGACGAGCTCGCGCGTACCTGCGTGGCCGAGGCATCGCGACAGTTGTCCCGGAGCGGATCGACCAGATCAACGGCCGCATCCGGCGGCGAGAGGGCCGGTGCCGACTCAACCGAGCGGCATACCGGCGCCGCAACGTCGTCGAACGCTGCTTCAACCGACTCGGGCACAACAAAGCCCTGGCCACCCGCTACGACAAACGTGCCCGCCACTCCCAGTCCATGGTCACCCTCGCCTGCCTACGACTGTGGCTGCCATGACTTGGCGGACACGACCTAGGACGAAGTGGACTGCTGCGGAGAGCGGAGCACGAGCAGGGTGATCTCGCTGGGGGCGAAGACGCGGAAGGGCGGGCCCCAGAAGCCGGTGCCGCGGCTGGTGTAGAGGAGGGTGCGAGTGCCGTGGCGGCTGAGGCCGGCGAGGGCTGGTTGGTCGAGGCGGACCAAGTGGTGGAAGGGCCAGATCTGGCCGCCGTGGGTGTGGCCGGAGAGCTGGAGGTCGATGCCGTGGGCTGCCGCGCGGTCGATGAACTTGGGCTGGTGGGCGAGGAGGAGGACGGGGAGGTCCGGGTCGGCGTCCTGGAGGGCTCCGGTCAGGTGGGCGCGGTGGCCCGCCAGTCCTGAGGACTCGGCGGTGACGTCGTCGACGCCGGCGACCACGAGGGTGTCACCGCCGCGTTCGAGCAGCAGATGGCGGTTGCGCAGCGGCTCCCAGCCCAGCTCGTCCATCAGGTCGACCCAGCCCTGGGCCTCGCTGTAGTACTCGTGGTTGCCGGTGACGTAGACACGGGCCCGAGTCGCCTGCACGGTGCCCAGTGGGGCGGCCTGGGCGCGACGGCGTTCGGCCGTGCCGTCCGCGATGTCGCCGGTGTGGCAGACCAGGTCGGGTTCCAGGGTGTTCACCGTCTCGCAGACCCGTGCCGACCAGCGGGTGCGGTCGAGCGGACCGTAGTGGGTGTCGGTGATCAGGACGACTCGGGTGCCGTCCAACCCGGCTCCCAGCCGCGGGAGCTGCACGTCGAGTCGACGCACGCGGGGCACGCGTCGGGCCTCGGCGTACCCCCAGGCGAGCAGCACGGCGGCCACGCCGAGGACGGCCCAGGTGACGATGCGCGCCCGGTCCCGTCCGTCACCGACGCCGGCCACGGCCAGGGCGGGCCGCAGCAGGACGCCGAACAGGACGGACCAGGTGAACACCACCCAGGCGCTGCCCAGCAGCGTGTCACCGACGATCGCCGCCCGGTCCTGCTGGCGCCGACCGTGGCCGCGCACCATCGCGAGCGGCATGCCGATCAGGCCGAGGGCGAACAGTGTGGTACCGATCAGTGTGACGGGGAGCGGCCAGTGCTGGCCGGTGTGCAGGAGAACCCAGCACGGCACGGCCCACAGCAGGACGGGGGCGATCACGGGGAGGTAGCGCATCAAGCGCCGCAGCCGACTCCGTGGCGCCTCTCGCGCTTCACTGGCGACGGATCGGGTGGTGCTGGTCTCGGCCACGCTTCCCCTCCTGAGGTCTTGTCCGGCGGATCGTACCCGTAGAGGATTCGGGGGGTGGCCACGGCACAGTCGTCGTGCCAGCCGCAGAGCGCATCGGCGGGCCGGGCCACACGACGACCCTTCCCCGCCTCGTCGCCCATGCGGGAAGCAGGCAGCAGCCCTTTGGGAATCGGCCTCCATGGGCGGCCAGGGAGGGGCCTGCGCCAAGCCCAGGACACTCCCGAGAAACGAAGACCTTGGTCGACATCCCTTGGGGGGTGGCTACTTCCTGTACTGCGACACTCATGTGATGCGCCGTTGACGTCCGACGGCTCTCATCAGCTACCGCAGACCCACCAACTGAAAAAGTTTCTCGTGCGCAGCCAGCCGGATACATTCCGCGCCCCAGCGATTTTCCCACTCGGGAGATTCCAGCAATGGTGGCCTTGTCGCTCAGGGGTGCGTGGAGCAGTCGGTCATTGATATGAGCCGGTCCGCGCGACCGGATTGTGCGGTCTTCTGTGTTCAGCGCTGTGTGCCGGCCCCGGGCAGGGAACCGGCACACAGGGCGAGCGGGTGGGGCGATTCTTCGCGGGTGCCGTGGAGAGCGCACCGGCGAAGCGCATTCAGCAGGGGCGTACCCTTCAGAAGACGTTCTTCTTCGGATCGGCGACCGCGGTGGTGTAGAGCTCACCGGTCAGGTGGCGCTGCTGTGCGTAGATCGCCTGGAGCTTGCGGACGTTGTCGGGCGGGAATCCGAGTTCCTTCGCCACGTCGTAGATGGCCCGCAACTCGCGGGGGTCCAGGACCCCGTCCGCCGAGGCAGCACGGATCGCGTCGTAGATCAGGAAACCGACCGCGTCCTCCAGCTGGGGCTCCCTGTGCAGTACGGCGCGCGGGTCGTCGTCGGCCGCGTAGTTGCGCAGGCGATCGACGACCTCCTGCTGACCGCCCAGACCGGCGACGAGGCCGAGTACGAAGTTCCGTTCCTCGTCGGTCAGTCGGGTCGCTGTTGGCGATTGCCAGCAGCGCCATGCCGTAGGTCTCGAGCTACTGGGGGGTCGGCACCTGCTCGAAGCCGTAATACTCGCCGAACCCGAACTTCCGTGCGAGGTTTTCGTACGACTCTTGCGTTACCGCCATGTCACACTTCCCCTTCATGTCGGGGAATTGGGCTGGCATCCACGGCGAGGCCCCCGTATGGCGCGCATCGCCTGGCCGGGCCGGCGCACTCTTGACGGTGACAGGACCGGTGAGTCGTTCCACCAGCTGTATCGCTTGGCGCATCGTCGTCCTGCCACCGCCACCGATATTGGCGACACCGCAGAAGCTTGACCGTGCCGCATCCCGCATGACAGTGACCACACCGGAAACATGAGTGAAGTCGCGGCTCTGCCGCCCGTCACCGTAGAGCGTGAACGGAATGCCGCGCATGGCAGCGTCGATGAGACGCGCGAAAGCCATGTCGGGGCGCTGCCGAGGCCCGTAGACCGGAAGAGCCGCAGGGAGACCGTCGGCACACCGAACGCTTCGCGGTACGTCTCGCACAACTGCTTGGCAGCAAGCTTCGAAACGCCGTACGGCGACACCGGTGCGGGCCGGACGGACTCCGCAGTGGGGCACTGGGGCGCATTGCCGTAGACGGAGGAAGTGGACGCGAAGACGAACTTGCTCAGTTGCCGTGCACGGGCGGATTCCAGCAGAGACTGCGTGGCGACCATGTTGCGTTCGGCATAGAGACGGAATCTGCTTCACCAGGAATCCCGCACACCAGGTTCCCCGGCCAAGTGGTAGACGACATCAGCGCCGCACAACAGCGAATCCAAGTCGGCCGTGAGCAGATCACAGTGGAGAAACGAGAAGCGCTGCCACTCCCGTGCCGCCAGCAGATTGTTCACTTTGCACACCGGATCATAAGTGTCGATGAGGGCGTCGACACCCAGAACCTCGTCCCCATGGCGAAGAAGATGCTCGCAGAGATGAGAGCCGATGAAACCGGCGGCACCCGTCACCACGGCACGCATCGGCCGTCGATCCCGCGCTCAGGGGGTAGCCCGACAGTGACGCGCACGGCTGACCCTCCCGCATGATGACGAAGCTGTACGGCAGCCACGGCTCAAGGCAGCTGATTGTTCCCCAAGATTCACGCAAGCCGAACAGCCAGGCAAAGAGCGGAAACCGGTCAGGTGCTGAGTGCTCAGTACCCGCCCTCGACGGCGGCGGGCAATACCCGCCAGTCCCTGCGGGGAAGATCATGAGACCTGAGCATCGGGCCGCCTCGAACCGTCTCCAGGACCGTGTCCTGTGTGGTGAGTCGTCGGAGACGCTTGTAGCAGAGCAGAACTGCGGCGAGGCCGAGGAAGGCCAGGTACTGGGCTCGAACGCGTGGTTCCCGGACGCGACAGCGGGCGATAGGCGCCAGAGGCCGGTACAAGCTGGTCTTCGTTGACCGTTGCCGGCCACCTTGGTCCATCTGCGGCATGGCATCACGCATGGCGTACTGGTGTGTTGGTCCGGTGTGTACGCTCCACCAACACCCGGGCCATCCCGCAAGTGCGGCCGGCCGTTGCTGGCACAGCGCGGCTGCTCAGTTGCGCCGGGCGTCCGGCTGCACGCGCTCACCGAGGTCATCGAGCACCTCGGGACAACGGGACAGCACCTCGGAGTAACGGGACAGACGGCGATCACCGAGGCCACCGAGATCCGAGTCCGTCAACCCTCGGCGGGAACGCCCGCCCGGGACCGTTATGTCGCCGTTATGCCTCCGGCAAGGCGAACAGAATGCCAGGAAGGCCCTCATCGTCACAGATGCAGCGGGACGACTACTCTTCGGTGGCGCTACCAGACAGGGGGCGACTGTCCCGGCACCACTCAGGCCCGCGACACCGGCCGGTGGACCTGCTCTCCGGCCGCGTCGGAATCGAGATTTTGGTCGACGCCGGCTACCGGGGCTGGGCGCCCAGACCGCCGGACAGGTGATTCCCCTGCCGCACCGCAAGTTCGAGAAGAACGCGCGCCCGTGGCGGGAGGAACCGTTCGCACAACAGCGCAACGCCCACTTCTCCCAACACACTCGGGCCGAGCACGGTATCGCTCACCTGAAGAAATGGCGGGCGCCGATCCGTCACCACGACCGTCGTGAACCGCTCGACGGCATCGTTCAAGCGATCACCGGACTGGCCTCACTTCGGCAAGCAGGAGCCCAGCGATCGACGACTGCCCTCGGACGAACGCCGCGCGAATCCTCACCCACCGGGGCCACGGAGTCAACCATGCACGAGGCCGCTAGGGCGGCGGCCTTCAGCCGGGCGCGCAGCCGACGGCGAACCCGGCGCCGCTCGGCACGGCCTGACCTGCCCGCCCCTGTATCAGGCCAGAGGTGCGCCACTGCCTGCGACGACGTCGGGGCAGATGGTGAACCGTGCGGTGTACTTTGCTCGCTACCGTGGGATTGCCTCAACGGAGCTCGGCGGACACGAACGGGGACAATCCGCGGCGCCGGGTCCGGCTGAGCTTCCTCGGTTGAGGCGTGTAACGGATCTGTGGCGTCGAACTACGACCATACCGAATACCTCTCGGCCCATGTGTGATGAGCCCGTTAGTTTTTGTGCCTCTGGGCGCGGCGGGTGACGGAATCCGAAGAGCCCACGACCTCTTTGTCTTCCGAAGCAGCTCGGGGAACGTTATTACTTGGTCCGGTCGGCCCGTCACCTGCGCTGATGGGGCGTTGGTGTTCGTGGCTGTGCGCCGATGCGTGCCGACTTGTGACGCCGTTAGGCGCGCATCTGATGTGCCCTGTGGTGGCCCTGACCTTGTGATCCGTCGGATCTGGCACATTGTCGGGCGGGCGCGGGCCACCCCTTCGCAAACTTCCATGTCCACCTAATCGACCGAGTCAGTTGCAGCCGAACCACGCGAAGACTCCGTCGGTGCCGCTGTCCGTGTTGCCGTCGGCACTGCAGTCGTCGGTGTTGCCGTCGGTGTTGCCGTCGGTACTGTCGTCCGTGCTGTTGTGGGTGTTGCCGTCGGTGCCTCGATGTCGCCGTCCGTGCCGTTGTCGGTGTTGTTGTCTGCGCCATCTTCGGTGTTGTTGTCAGTGTTGTTGTCTGCGTCATCTTCGGTGTTGTTGTCGGTGTTGCTGTCCGTGCCATCCTCGGTGTTGTTGTCTGTGCCATTGTTGGTGCCGCCATTGGTGCCGCCGTCCGTGCCGCCGTTACCGCCGCCCGGGCTGTTCCCATCTGTGCTTTGGGTGGGCGTGGAAGGTCGCTGCGGAGGATCGTCCTGGCTCTCTACAGTCTTTCCTATTGCAGTGACAAGCACGAGACCGCTGATCAGAGCGATCACTACCATCCCTATTCGACGCATTGCCTTCTTCGATGCCTGCCAGGCATGAGAAGGACGCGGCGGCGGCTGCGGCAGTTGGTCGTCAGCGTTTCCATCAGAACGACGGTTGACATCGCCGCCGGAAAGGAAGGCGAGATTATGGGCCGTAAGAGCCGCGCCCACACCGTCCCCCAACTGTTCGCGCAGTCGGAGCGCGTGTTGTAGCGCACCTCGGGCTTCCTCTTCGCGGTTATTGCACCAGAGTAACGTTCCTTGCTGATGAGAAAATAGAGCCTGGGCGGCTTTGTCCCCCGTCGACTGTGCTGCCCAGAAGCCTTGGTTGATGACTTTTCGCCAGGATTCCCACCTACCCTCGATGAACAGAATAGGTTCCACGAGCCGAACGAGCCGCACCACGGCGCCCAGTTCCCGATGGCCAGCCGCCGTGCCGATCAGACTGACGATCGCCTCCACTGCTGATCGGGCATCCGTTCCTGTCAGATTCCCACTGGCTAGCCAATCCCCGACTGCCCGCAGCGAAGACGCCAAGCCCACGTATCCGATCAGCAAATCGCGATAGCTCTCCACCTTGCATACGGGAAGCCCGAATCGATCATCAGGATGATCGACAAGACCTTGCTCATTCAGGCGGATCAACCCGTCAGCCAGGAATGCCATCTCCCCTATTACCGAGACCAGCCCCGACGGAAGCAGCGCTCCAGCCGCAAGAGTCAGAGCTGCAAGGGCTCGCCGCTGCTGCTCTGAAAGCGCGTTGATGCTGAGTCGGTCCAGCGCGGCAGCGTCGGACTCGGCTTGTTCGGCGAGGAAGTCTATTGAGTTATCGCCCGACCGCACCAGGAATGCAGCTTGCTTGATGTTGAGTGGCTGCCCACGGACTACGGATATCAGACGTTGCGCCGCTGGCGTCTCGCTCTCTGAGATGCTCCGGCCCAACTCGCGCATGAATAGATTAAGGGCTACGCCTTCGGGCAAGCCAGGAAGAGCATGAGACTCCCCCCAATCTCCGAGGAGCGGCTCGGAAGCGCCTACGATGAAGCAACAGTTCGATGCCACTTGCGGTAAGTAAGGGATTACATCGGATTCGGCATTGACGTCATCCAAAGCAATGACGGCATTGGCGCGATGCAGAACCTGGGCACACTCCATATCGGTCATCTTGACGCAGGGCGTGTACTCGTAGAGTTCGTTCACGAGGAGTTGCAGTACGTCCCCGACGTGCTTATCGTGCACTCTGAGGTAGATGTGAGGACTTGTCGACTGCCTCGCTTCCGGGCTTGTTATGAAGTGCTTGAGTAAGCTGGTCCTGCCGAAGCCGCAAGGGGAGACGAACTCAATTGACCTTCGCGCTTCGATCGCCCGCCGAATCTTCGCCAGCTGCGCCTCCCTGCCGACGAGTTGCGTAAGGAAGTCAGCGGATGTCGCGCGCCGTGACCGAGGAAGGGTGGCGATGGTTGGAGTGATTAGTCCTGACGAATCCAGTTGATCGATTCGGACGCCCAGATCATCGAGAAAGGTGAGACGAGAGCGTCCGTAGAGCATACTGTTCATAACTTGGTGTCCCCCGATTCATGGCATACTTCCACGAAATGGAAAGCAGCCGCCAATTCCTCCTTCTAGGGCCTGGTCATGGCATTTGTCAAGTTCTATTGTGGGTGCCAGCTAAAATGTCCCGTCGGTGATCTCGAATGCACTCGCTGACCTGCTCGTCTCTTGAAGCGAGGGCGTGATCGACCTGGGCGCGAATCGTGCCGTGGGCGGCATTTACCGGGAACAGGCATTCAAGCTCCAGCAGCTCGCCGACGCGATCGAGGAGCACGTCACCGCCCAGGATCTCGCTGTCGCGCCGTACGGTCAGGCGGAGGAGTCGGCGAATCAGGAGTGGTTGGCCGAGGACGTCGAGACGCTGCGGGTGGAGCCGGGCAAACGGGAGTAGCGACTGGGACAGCCCACCAAGGACAGCAAGAGGTCGTCTGTCCGGACGGTCGCTCATGCCGCGGCGGCTCTTTCATGCGGGTCGCACATCGTCTTGCGTGCACGCGAAGAACAGAGCAGTGTGCTCGTAGACATGCTCGTAGCTCCACGCTGCGAAGGCTCACCGCCTTTCCGGCGGCTGTACGCCGCGGGCAACCATCGAGCACGGTATGGCCGCTTCTGCGTCAACCCGGCCCAAGCGCGCGGATACAGCGACCGCTGGAACCAACGCCGCGCCGAAGTGGGTACGAACGCCGATAACACCGACCGGCGGGCCCGGTTGGGCTTTCTCGGCTGATGCGTCAACGCTTAGGACTCCTAACAAAAGGGTCTTCGAGCTGGTTGGATCACTCCGGGACTGACGACCTGGGGGTGTGCGGTGGCGCGGCCGAAGCCGTGGGAAGTCGACGACGAGCTGTGGGCGGTGATCGAGCCGTTGCTGCCCAAGGTGGAGCGTCGGATGCGACATCCGGGACGCAAACGGCATCCTGACCGGTTGGTCTTCCAAGGCGTCCTGTTTGTACTGTGCGCCGGGATCGCCTGGGAACATCTGCCGCAGGAACTCGGCTTCGGGTCTGGAATGACCTGCTGGCGCCGCCTGGCTGAGTGGACCGAGGCAGGTGTATGGCCTCAGCTGCACGGGGTCCTCCTCGCCGAACTCCGCAGCGCGAATGCCCTCGATTTCTCCCGTGCAGCCGTCGACGGCTCCCACATCCGGGCGTTGAAGGGAGGTGCCAAGACTGGACGAAGCCCGGTGGACCGCGGGAGGACGGGCAGCAAACACCACCTGATCACCGACGCCACCGGCATCCCGCTCGCCGCCACCCTGACTGGAGGCAACCGCAACGATGTCACCCAGCTAATCCCGCTCCTCCAAGCCGTGCCGCCCGTGCGCGGCAAGCGCGGCCGGCCCCGACGCCGCCCCGGCGTGGTGCTGGCCGACCGCGGCTACGACCACGACAAATACCGCCGCATGGTCTGGGTCCTCGGAGTGAAGCCGCTGATCGCCCGCCGTGGCACCGAGCACGGCTCCGGACTGGGCACCCAACGCTGGGTCGTGGAGCGCGCGTTCGCCCACTTACATTGGTTCCGCCGTTTGCGAATCCGCTGGGAGATACGCGACGACATCCACGAAGCGTTCCTCACTCTCGGATGCGCCCTCATCTGCTGGCGACGCCTGATGCGATCGCCTGGGAGTGCTGGGGTGAGACGACGTGCCGGACTTCCAGACGTCGAAGTTGCGGAGATGCGTAAGGCCATAATGGCGGCGAGATTTCCTGACGTGTCGCGCCGGTCGGGCGGATCAGTGAACTCTTTCCATCCTCAGTCCGACCTGGCCAGATGCAGGCAGAGGACGGCTTGGACGAGGCTGGTGATGCGGGTGGTCGAGCACCGCAGTCTGCGCAGGAGCCGCCAGGACTTGAGGGTGGCGACGGCCTGTTCGACCAGGGCCCGGATCTTCGCGTGGGATTTCGGTTGAGGGCCTTCTGCCCTGCGGAAAGGGTCTCCCAGCGTCCCCAGTACGGGATGCGGACCGTGCCTGCGGCGCCCCGGTAGCCCTTGTCAGCCCAGCACTCGATGCCGACGCCTGCGAGAGCACCGATGATGCCGTGCTCACGGGCGGCCCGGACGTCGTGGAAAGCACCGGGCAGAGCCGGCGAGGCCCACAGCAGCCGGCCGGGCGGATCGGCCAGGACCTGCGCGTTCATCCCGTGCTTCTCGTGCTTACCGGAGTAGAACGGCCGGTCCGCGGCGATCCGGTCGATCGGCAGCAGGGTGCCGTCCAGCAGCACGAACGCCTTCGTCGATGCCGTCCGGGCCGCCTCCGCAAGAGTCGGGGCGAGCGAGGCCAGGAGATCAACGGCCCCGGCGACGTACCGGTAGGCGGTCGTGGTCTCGATGCCGAACCCGGCTGCGAGCTGGGCGTACGGGTGGCCGTTGCGGAGGTGGGCGAGGGTGAGCAAGGCCTGCCGGCCGGGGCTCAGGCGCCGCCAGCGGGTGCCGAGCTCCCGCCGGTGTCGGCGGAGCTTGGCGGACAGGAAGCGCAGGGCAGAGCTGGACACGTCGACGCCCGACGGGTAGACAAGCACACGAAGCCTTTGGTGGAGACGGATTTCTTGGTCGAAAACCCATCTACCAGGGGCTTCACCTGTCTGTAAGCTCAACTGCCCACCCGAACCGTCAGGTTGGAAAGGGCTCAGTGGGTGAAGGCGACAGATTCAGCGAGATCCTTCTGAGTCTCGAGCACGGTGAGACGTTCGGTGAGTGCCGCGTGGATTGCGCTATAGGTGTCGGAGCCGAGAGTCAGGCGCAGTGGCGGGCTCGGGTGGCGGGTGGTGTCGTAAATGGCGGCAGCGAGCTTGGCCGGGTCGCCGGTGAAGACGCTCTCGTCTGCGGTTTCCAGGTAGTGCCGGGTCTGGCCGACGGCATTGTCACGGTAGACGGCCGTTTCGGTGGTGTATTGCAGGGCCAAAGCGAAGCCGGTGCGGGTGGCGCCGGGCTCGACCAGAGTGAAGTGGATGTTGAAGTCGGAGACCTCGCGGCTGACGCTCTCGGTGAAGCCCTCCAGTCCCCACTTGCCCGCGTGATAGGAGCTGTGGGTGGGGATGCCGACCTGGCCGCCCACGCTGGAGATCTGGATGATCCGGCCACCGCCCTGCTCACGCATCGGCTGCAGGAAGGCGCGGGTGATCATCATCGGCGCGAGCAGGAGGACCTCGATCTGGTCGCGAATCTGCTCGATGGTCATTTCCTCCGCGGCGCCCACAACCGCGTATCCGGCATTGTTGACCACAATGTCCACCGGCCCGGACCGGAGAGTCCTGCCGACCACTTTGTCCACGTCGGCCGGCCGCGTGAGGTCGAGGATCTCGACAGTCAGCCGGTCGCCGTACGTCTTGCGCAGGTCTTCCAGAGCTGCCGGGCGGCGGACCGTCGCCGTAACGCGGTCGCCGTTCCGGAGGGCGTGCTCGGTGAGATGGCGGCCCAGCCCACCGGAGGCTCCGGTGACGAACCAATGACGTGAAGCCTTGTCGGAGGGAGCGGGCACGGGGGTCTCCTGAAGTAGAGTGGTACCGGAATCCGTTCCGCTTAGAGTTAAGCGGAACGAGTTCCGGAAAGCAACTGGAGACTGACGCCGAAGGAACCCGCATGCCCGCCACGCCCCGCCGCACCAGGAGTGACGCGCTGCAGAACCGGGAGCGCTTGCTCGAGGTCGCTGCGCAGGCTTTCGCCGAGCAGGGGCTGGACACCTCGCCTGCCGCCATTGCCAAGCAGGCGGGCGTCGGTGTTGGCACGCTCTACCGGCACTTCCCGACTCGGGAAGTTCTCATCGACGCCGCTTACCGGCGCCAACTCACCCAGGTGTGCGAGAAGGTGAACGACCTTCTCACCCAGTACCCGGCCGCCGAGGCCACCCGGATGTGGATGGAACACTTCATCCACTACGCCACGGCCAAGAGCGGGATGTCCGAAGCCCTCAACGCTGTCATCGCCTCCGGCATCGATCCATACTCGGACAGCCGCGCGCTCCTTACCGACGCTGTTGCCACCCTCCTCGCGGCCGGCGCCCGAGACGGAAGCCTGCGACCGGATGTCGCCCCGGACGATGTCCTACTCCTCATGGGTGGCATCGCCTATTCCGTGCAGCACGGAACCAAAGAGCAAGCCCGTGCGCTCATCGACCTCTTCATGGACGCGCTGACCAAGGACTCGACCGCGAGTTGAATCCGAGCTCCCGGACCGGCACGCCAACGCGAGCGCAGCCACGGTCAATTCATCGAGTGGCTCTGTCGGCACTCACGAGGTTCTGGACACATGCCGCGCACCGTTTCGAGCGCATTTCGTTAGGACTTCTTAGGGCGGCGGCCTTCAGCCGGGCGCGCTGCTGTCGGCGAACTCGGTCCGATGTTGTCGCCGCGTCGGCGCCCTTCTGACAGTCCAGTCTCCGCAGGGGGCAGGGTCGTTCTCGGAGGCGTTCACGGAAGCCGGTTACTTGAACATGTTCGTTACCGCCGGTGAGGGCGCGCTCATCCATCCCATGACGTACCGGATCGAGCCGGTCTGGCGAGGGGCACGGCGGGTGGCGGCTCACATGGGACGCCGAGTGGGGCCGGCCGCCTTGGGGCGGTGGTTGGTCGGAAGGCAGCGACAGGGGGGCGGGTCGGCCGGGCGACGTCCGTACTGCCGGGCGCCGCCCGGCCCTGCTTCAGGTCAGACCGGTCCTGCCGGGCGTCGCACGGTTCTGCTTCAGGCCGGACCGGTTCTGCTTCAGGTCAGAGGGGAGCCGTTGCCTGCGACGGCCTCGGGGCGCAGCAGGGCGGCGAGCTTGTCGGCAGGGAGCAATCCCTTCTCCAGGACGAGTTCGGCCACGCCGCGGCCGCTGGCGAGGGCCTCCTTGGCGATGTCGGTGGCGGCCGCGTATCCGATGTGCGGGTTGAGGGCGGTCACCAGGCCGATGGAGTTCTCGACGGTCGCGCGCAGCGCTTCCGTGTTGGCGGTGATGCCTGCCACGCAGCGTTCGGCGAGGGTGAGGCAGGCGGCGCGCAAGTGGGTGAGGGACTCCGAGAGGGAGTGCAGGATGATCGGTTCGAAGGCGTTGAGCTGGAGCTGTCCGGCTTCGGCGGCCATGGTGATGGTGACGTCGTTGCCGATCACCTCGAAGGCGACCTGGTTGACGACCTCGGGGATCACCGGGTTGACCTTGCCGGGCATGATGCTGGAACCGGCCTGGACCGGAGGCAGGTTGATCTCCGCGAGGCCCGCGCGCGGGCCGGAGGAGAGCAGGCGCAGGTCGTTGCAGCTCTTGGAGAGCTTGGCGGCGATGCGCTTGAGCACGCCGGACATCTGCACGAACGCGCCGCAGTCCTGAGTCGCCTCGACCAGGTTGGCGGCGGTGACGAGGGGCAGGCCGGTGATGTCGGCGAGGTGGCGGCGGGCCGACTCCGCGTATCCGGCGTGGGCGTTGAGGCCCGTGCCGATCGCGGTGGCGCCGAGGTTGATCTCGTGGATCAGCTCGACGGCCTCGGAGAGCCGGCTGCGGTCCTCGTCGAGCATCACGGCGTACGCCGAGAACTCCTGCCCGAGGGTCATGGGGACCGCGTCCTGAAGCTGAGTACGGCCCATCTTCAGCACGTCGCGGAACTCGACGGCCTTGGCGGCGAAGGCGTCCTGGAGGACGGCCATCGCCTTGAGCAGGCCGCGGACCGCGAACACCGTCGCGATCTTGACGGCGGTCGGGTAGACGTCGTTGGTGGACTGGCCGAGGTTGACGTCCTCGTTGGGGTGCAGGTGCTGGTACTGCCCCTTGGCGTACCCCAGCAGCTCCAGCGCACGGTTGGCGACGACTTCGTTGGCGTTCATGTTCGTCGAGGTGCCGGCGCCGCCCTGGATGACGTCGACGACGAACTGGTCGTGCAGCTTGCCGTCGCGGATCTCGCGGCAGGCGGCGACGATCGCGGCCGCCTTACGGGGCTCCAGCAGACCGAGTTCCTCGTTGGCGAGCGCTGCGGCTTCCTTGACGGTGGCCAGGGCGTCGATCAGGTGCGGGTAGGCGGAGATCGGGGTGCCCGTGATGGGAAAGTTCTCCGTGGCGCGCAGGGTGTGGACGCCCCAGTACGCGTCGGCGGGTATCTCCCGGTCTCCGAGCAGGTCGTGTTCGCTGCGGGTGGCGGCGGTCATGGGTGTGCGGGTCCTCTTCTTCGAGGTGGGTGAGTCGGGCTTGTGAGCTGGCTGACGCAGCCTGGTGAGGTGGCCGAGCCAGGTGCTTGACCTGCGTCGGGTCAGGGTCACGCGGGGGCGGCGACGGCCTGGGCGTCCAGCGCGGGGACCGGTCGTACGCCGCCGACGGGCCGGCCGCCGCCGAGCATCGGCTCCCCGGCGAACGCGGTGAGCAGTTCCGGATCGACGCCCGCCCGTGCCAGGGCGGCAGCGGCGACGGGGATGCGCGCCCGGTTCGCCCCGTCGGCGATCTTCACGGCGATGGCGCTGCCGTCCGGCAGCGCGGCGACCTGGACACCCTCGAAGCCGTCCTTGGCCAGCAGGCCGGGAACCGCGCGCATCAGCGCGGCGACGTCCCGTCCGGCGCCGGAGGCCATCTCGGGGTGCGCGCGCATGGCGTCCGCCACGCGTGCCTCGGGGGTGCCGGGCGCGGCGGTGGTGATGCGGGCGGCGGCGCGGGCGAGGCCGTGCAGGGAGACGGCGAACAGCGGGGCGCCGCAGCCGTCGACGGTGACCTGCGCGATGCGCTGCCCTGTGAGGTCCTCGACGGTCTCGGCGATCGCTGTCTGCAGCGGGTGGTCGGGGGCGAGGTAACTCTCCAGCGGCCAGCCGTTGAGCAGGCAGGTGTGGAGCATCGCGGCGTGCTTGCCGGAGCAGTTCTGGGCGAGCCGGGAGGCCGGGCGGTGCGTGCGGACCCAGACGTCGCGGACGGCAGGGTCGTACGGCAGGTCCGGGACGTTGCGCAGGTCGTCCTCGGTGGCGCCGGCGAGATCGAGGATCCGCCGGGCTCCGGCGAGGTGGCGTTCCTCGCCGGAGTGGCTGGCCGCGGCGAGGGAGAGCAGTTCGCCGTCGAGCGGGAGCCCGGCCCGCACCATGGCGACGGCCTGGACGGGCTTGAGCGCCGAGCGCGGGTAGCAGGCGGCTTCCGTGTCGCCGAGTTGGAAGCGGATCTCGCCGTCGGCGCCGAGGACGACGACGGAGCCGTAGTGGATGCCCTCGATCAGCCCGCCACGGAGGACGTGGGCGACGGGTGCGTGGCGGGGTTCGCGGAGGGCGGGTGCCGGCGCGAGGGACCGTGCGTCCGTGTCGGATGCATCCGTGTGGGACGCGTCGGCGAAGGAACGATTCTGCGGGTGGTGCATCTGTATCTCTCTCGACCAGGGGTAGGTCGTCGTCTCTTCCGGCCAGGGGTAGGTCGTCGTCTCTCCCGACCAGGAGTGGGTCGTCGTCTCTCCCGACGAGTGGTGGGTCGTCGTGGACGGTGGGCCGTCGTGGGCCGGTATGCGGGTCACGCGTCGGTCCCGGTGGAGGTGCGCCCGATACGGCCGCGGATGCCGTACCAGCCCGCGACCAGCGCTGCGATGATCAGCGGCAGGCACAGCACGGTGGTGCGGCCGGCGCCGCCGTCGGCGTACATGAGGACCAGGACGGAGGCGAGGAAGGCCAGCGTCAGGAGTTCGGTCCAGGGGGACCCCGGCAGCCGGAAGCCGGGGCGGGTCAGCTCGCCCTTCCGGGTCTTCCGCCAGAAGAGCAGATGACAGATCATGATCATGCCCCAGGTGGCGAGGATGCCGAGCGCCGCGAAGTTGAGCACGATCTCGAACGCGTCGGCGGGGACCACGTAGTTGAGGCCGACGCCGAGGACGCAGATCCCGCTGGTGAGCAGGATGCCGCCGTACGGCACCTGGCTGCGGCTCATCCGGGCGGTGAACCGCGGCGCCGAACCGCTGACGGCCATGGAGCGCAGGATGCGCCCGGTGGAGTACAGGCCGGAGTTGAGCGAGGACATGGCCGCGGTGAGCACGACGAGGTTCATCACGCCGCCGGCCGCCGGAACGCCGATGCGGGACAGTACGGTCACGAAGGGGCTCTCGTCGGCGCTGTACGCGGTCCAGGGCAGCAGCATCGACAGCAGGACGACCGAGCCGACGTAGAAGACGCCCACCCGCCACATGATCGAGTTGATCGCCTTCGGCATGATCTTCTCGGGGTTCTCGGTCTCCCCGGCCGCGACGCCGACCAGCTCGACGGAGGCGTACGCGAAGACGACACCCTGGATGATCAGCAGCATGGGCAGCAGGCCGCCGGGGAAGATGCCGCCGTGGTCGGTGATCAGGGAGGGGCCGGGCGTGGTGCCGTCCACCGGCTGCTGGGTGACCAGCAGGAAGATGCCGATACACATGAAGATCACCAGTGCGCCGACCTTGACGATGGCGAACCAGAACTCCAGTTCGCCGAAGATCCGCACCGAGATGAGGTTCACGGTGAGGACCACGGCCAGGGCGATGAGGGCGATCACCCACTGCGGAATGTCGGAGAACATGCCCCAGTAGTGGGTGTAGGTGGCCACGGCGGTGATGTCGGCGATGCCGGTGGTCGCCCAGTTGAGGAAGTACATCCAGCCCGCGGTGTACGCGCCCTTCTCGCCCATGAACTCCCGGGCGTACGACACGAAGGCGCCGGAGGACGGGCGGTACAGGACCAGTTCGCCGAGGGCCCGTACGACGAGGAAGGCGAAGAGGCCGCAGACGGCGTACGCGAGGAACAGGGAGGGCCCCGCGTCGGCGAGCCGGCCGCCGGCGCCGAGGAAGAGGCCGGTGCCGATGGCGCCGCCGATGGCGATCATGTTGACGTGCCGGGACTTCAGGGACTTGCTGTACCCCGCGTCTCCGGCGTCGATGTGGCCGGATGAGGTGTGGGACGTGTGGTCGGACGTGTGGCCGGACGAGGGGCGCGTCTCGCCTTTGAGATGCTGTTCGCTCACGCCTCGGGTCTGCCTTCCGTAGGTATGTCCGTACGTGTGGGGCGCACGATGTCGGTGAGGGTGGTGTCGACGCGGTCGAGATGGTGGGACATGGCCGCCACCGCGTCCTGCTCGGAACCGTCGATCAGCGCCTCGACGATCGCCCGGTGCTCCTGGTTGGACCGCTCGCGCCGGCCGCCCAGGTTGTTGAGGAACGCCGACTGGCGCGCCAGCGCGTCGCGGATCTCCTCGATGACCCGGCGGAAGACCGGGTTCTGGGCCGCCTCGGCCACGGCGAGGTGGAAGAGGCTGTCCATCGCGACCCACGCGGTGGTGTCCGTCTCCCGTTCCATCCGGTCGAGGAGGTGGGAGAGGTGGTCCAGATTTTCCGGGGTGCGGCGCAGTGCCGCGTACCCGGCGACCGGAATCTCGATGTGGCGGCGTACCTCCAGCAGGTCGCTGGCCGCGTAGTCGCCGAAGG
This sequence comes from Streptomyces sclerotialus, assembly GCF_040907265.1. Classification (NCBI taxonomy): domain Bacteria; kingdom Bacillati; phylum Actinomycetota; class Actinomycetes; order Kitasatosporales; family Streptomycetaceae; genus Streptomyces; species Streptomyces sclerotialus. Next base: position 7,388,587 of record NZ_JBFOHP010000002.1, read on the forward strand.
TGGGGTCCTCGACGGTGGTCGCGACCACGAAGGTGCCCCTGCCGGTCCTGGAGACGGTCAGGCCCATGGTCTGCAGGGCCCGGAGGGCCTCGCGCAGCACGGGCCGGCTGACCTCCAGAGTGCGGCACAGCTCCGCTTCGGAGGGAAGCTTGTCACCGATGGCGTAGTCGCCGCGTTCGATGGCGCCGCGGAGGTGGGCGAGCACCGCTTCCATCGCGCTGACGCGCCGCGGTATCGGACCGCCTGTCTGGCTGTCTGACAGGTTCATGCGAGTGATCCTGCGGGTTACGCGACGGTGGTGTCAAGAGTCGGAGCCCCGGTAAGGAAGCGGGAAAGGATGAGAAGCTACAGGTCACGCGTCTCGGGCGAGGCTCGTACCCGGTTCTCGGCCGGGCCCGCCGGTAGGGGCGGGTATGCGCTGCGGTAGCGGGCGTCGGTGCGCTCCGGCTCGCTCTCCGTCCCGGTCCGCACGGCTGTCCGTCCCCTTGGGGGAACCGGCCGCCCAGTGGGGTGTTTGTTCTGGTTTTCCCGCTTGTCGTCGCGGGGCTGGGTACTCGTGACGGCGTGATGAAACGAGCGGTGTGGCAGGGATTGCTGGCCGGTGCGGCCGGTGCGGTGGTCATGACGATGGGCGAGAAGCTGGAGCAGCGGCTGACGGGCCGGCCGGACTCTCACGTGCCGGCGCGAACCCTGGAACGCGTGACGGGTAGGGCGGAGCGGCCGGGGAAGCAGCCGGTGCCGGTGAACTGGGTCATGCACTTCGGGCAGGGGGCCCTGCTCGGTGTGGTGCGGTCGGTCATGGCGCACGCCGGGCTGCGGGGCCCGTGGTCCTCGGCGAAGTTCGCCGTGGTACGGCTGACCAACGACCAGATCCTGGAGAACGCCACCGGGGTGGGGGCTCCGCCGCCGACCTGGCCACGGAAGGAACTGGCGGTGGACCTGCTGCACAAGAGTGTGTACGCGTTCGCCACCGGCGCCGTCGCCGACGCCCTGGCCGCCCGCTCGGGCCCTGGCCCGGGGCAGCGGCATGCCGCGATGCGCCCGGGCCGTACCTCCGACGTCGGGCCCGTTCCGCGCACGGACGCCTGGAGCGGGTGAGGCGTCCTCACCCGCTCGCCGGTACCCAGTGCCCCCGGTACCGCGAGTGCCCCGGTACCGCCGGTACCGCTAGTACCGGCGGTACCGCCCAGTACGCAGGAGAGTACGGCCACCGCGATGCGGGTCACGGTTGTGGTGAGGCACAGCGGACGCCGGTGGTGACGTCCTCCGCGTGGCCCGACCTGGCGCCGGAGAAGGTCATGGCTTCTCCGGGTCACCGGAGGGGGAGCGGGGTGCTTCCTCGGCCTTGTCCAGGACGTCCCGCCCTTCGGAGGCCGTCACAGCCGCGTCCAGGGCGGCGATGTCGGGGTGGTGCAGGTCGAAGGCGGGGGATTCGGAGCGGATGCGGGGCAGGGTGCAGAAGTTGTGCCGGGGCGGCGGGCAGGAGGTGGCCCACTCCAGTGAGCGGCCGTAGCCCCAGGGATCGTCCGTGTCGACCTTCTTGCCGTACTTGGCGGTCTTCCACACGTTGTACAGGAACGGCAGGGTCGACAGGCCGAGGAGGAAGGCGCCGATCGAGGAGAGGGTGTTCAGCGCGGTGAAGCCGTCGGCGGCCAGGTAGTCGGCGTAACGCCGCGGCATGCCTTCCGCCCCGAGCCAGTGCTGGATCAGGAAGGTGGCGTGGAAGCCGAGGAACAGCGTCCAGAAGTGGATTTTGCCGATGCGCTCGTCGAGCATCGTGCCGGTCATCTTCGGCCACCAGAAGTAGAAGCCGCCGAACATCGCGAACACGATGGTGCCGAAGAGCACGTAGTGGAAGTGCGCGACGACGAAGTACGTGTCGGTGACGTGGAAGTCCAGCGGCGGCGAGGCCAGCAGGACGCCGGTCAGCCCGCCGAAGAGGAAGGTGACGAGGAAGCCGACCGCCCACAGCATCGGCGTCTCGAACGACAGCGAGCCCCGCCACATCGTGCCGATCCAGTTGAAGAACTTCACCCCGGTCGGAATGGCGATCAGGAAGGACATGAAGGCGAAGAAGGGCAGCAGGACGGCCCCCGTGGCGAACATGTGGTGGGCCCATACGGTGACGGACAGGCCGGTGATGGCGATCGTGGCGCCGATGAGCCCGACGTAACCGAAGATGGGTTTGCGCGCGAACACCGGGATGATCTCAGTGACCACACCGAAGAACGGCAGCGCCAGGATGTAGACCTCGGGATGGCCGAAGAACCAGAACAGGTGCTGCCACAGCAGGGAGCCGCCGTTGGCCGGATCGAAGACGTGCGAGCCGAAGCGCCGGTCCGCCTCCAGCACGAGCAGCGCGGCGGCCAGCACGGGGAAGGCCAGCAGCACCAGGACGCTGGTCAGCAGCACGTTCCAGGTGAAGATCGGCATCCGGAACATCGTCATGCCCGGAGCGCGCATGCAGATGATGGTGGTGATGAAGTTGACGGCACCGAGGATGGTGCCGAAGCCGGACAGTGCCAGGCCCATGATCCACATGTCGGCGCCGACGCTGGGGCTGCGTTCGTGCCGACTGAGCGGGGTGTAGGCGGTCCAGCCGAAGTCGGCGGTGCCGTTGCTGGTGAGCAGCCCTGCCATGACGATGAGGCCGCCGAACGCGAAGAGCCAGTAGGACAGCATGTTCAGCCGCGGGAAGGCCACATCCGGTGAGCCGATCTGCAACGGCATGATCGCGTTGGCGAAGCCGGCGAAGGTCGGGGTGGCGAACAGCAGCAGCATGACGGTGCCGTGCAGGGTGAACGCCTGGTTGTACTGCTCGTTGGAGAGGATCTGCAGGCCGGGGCGGGCGAGTTCGGCCCGGATGACCATGGCCAGCAGGCCGCCGATCAGGAAGAAGAGGAAGGAAGTGATCAGGTACAGGTGGCCGATCTTCTTGTGATCGGTGGTCGTCAGCCAGCTCACCACCACCTGGCCCCGGCTGAGCTTCCTATGGGCCGGTACGGGAGACACCGGCTCGGAAACAGTCGTCATGGTGTGTTCCTGTCTTGAACCTGTCTCGAACCTGTTTTGGACCTGCTCGAAAGAGACGTGAACCTGCTTGAAAGAGACGTGAACCTGCTTGAGAGAGACCGCGAAGGAGCGACGAACCTGACGGGAGAGGTGCTCCACACGAGCGCGCCGTGCCGCGCCCCGTGGCAGTGCTCACCGGTCGCAGGCGTGAAGGCCGGTCGGCCCGCGGCCGGTGGTGGCGTACCGCGACGAGCGAGTGTCCGCCGCCGCGCGGCCCAATCCTCGGATGAGCCGTTACCGCCAGGGAGTTGCGCCACTTCTCAACACGGTCGGCGTGTGGGTCATCGAGCGGCCGGACGACTCCCATGACACTGGCCGGCGCCTACGACGGACGGCCCGTCCTCCGGCGGAGCCGTGCCGGGGCTGTGCACCGTCAGAGGACGTCACATTGTTGCGCAGCGTCCCGCTGTTGCGCGCCCGCTCGCCGCCGGTCCTGTCGGCCGGCCGCCCACCACGCCGCCAGCCAGCCGATTTCCATGGCCGCGTCCAACAGGTACGTGGCGCGAATCCGCCCCGCGCGGCACGTCGTACAGGTCCACGGCCAGGTAGGCCAGAGCGGCGCCGATGCCGAGGGCGCGTGCCTGGGCCATGCCCTGTTCGGTCGCCGGGGCGCGCAGCAGGCCCACGCCGGTGGCCGCGAACTGTCCCGCGCCGGCCTTCTGCAACCAGTCATCACGCTTCGGGCCGAATACCATTCGAAGCTGTGCAGATGTACCAGCGGCCAGACCCCGCCCACGATGTTGAACGCTCCCTGAGCGCGGGCCACCCGCAACCGGTTCGCCACGCGGTCCTGCGCCCTGCTGCCGGCCCCTGCCGTCCTGGTGTCGGTATCCGTCGCCCCGGCTCCCGTCCCGGCCGTCGACCGGCGCGACGACCCGGAGTTCATCCTCAGCCGCACTCCCTACGACTCCGCGACCATCCGGGTGGCCGGCAGTGACTTCGGGACCGGGTCCTCCAGGGACGGCGCGGTTCACGCGCTGGTCGACTACGGCTTCCGGGCCGTCATCGCCCCCCCGCTTCGGTGACATCTTCGCCGGAAATGCGTGCCGGAACGGGCTGTTCCCGGTCACCGTACCGGTCCCCGTCGTCGAGCAGCTCTGGGACGTGCTCGAACGTGACCCCGCCTGCCCCGGCACGGTCGACCTCCAGCAGTGCCGCATCAGCGCACACGGCATCGACGCCCCTTTCGGCTTTCCCGCCGACACCCGTCATCGATTCCTGGCCGGCCTCGGCGACATCGACCTGACGCTCCAGCACCGCGACGACGTCGTGCGCTGTGAAGCCCGGTGGCGGCCTGCCCTGCCCACCACGGCGCGACGCCGCTGACGGCTCCTGAGGACAGGATGGGGGCCTCAGGGCGCCCCCGTACAGCCAGTGTTTAAATGTTGAACTATGGGTCGCTGTGAGTAGGTTTGCGGTTGGCAAGGGGCGTCTGTTCACCCAGGGGTTTTGCCGCGTTCGGTGGGCGCTGATTAGGCTGGGGTGCGTGGTCACGGCAACCACTTGTTCCCCGCTCGGGGTACGGCCTGGCACCCCCGCACACCCCTGAGGCAGCGCATCGATGAGCGAACCGGCGATATCGGCCCCGGGGCCTGCTGCCGCCGGGCCGGGGCGCCCGTCCGCCGAGGAACGCATCACCGCACTTGTCCTGACGTACCGTCAGCCGTTGTTGCGGTATGTCACCGGCCTGCTGCCCGCCGACCCGCAGCGCGCGGAGGACGTCGTCCAGGAAACACTGTTGCGCGCCTGGCTGAAGAGTGCGGCCTCCCGCGCCCGCGGCGCCCGGCGCGAGACCGGGTGGGAACCGAGTCTGCCCTGGCTGTTCAAGGTCGCCCGTAACGTCGTGATCGACTGGAGTCGGCGTGACAGCTCCCGCCCCGCGGTGCCGACCGGGCTGCCGCCGGAGACGGCCGTTCTCACGGACGAGGTCGCGCGCGTCGTGGAGCGGACGCACGTCGTCGAGCTGCTCGCCCAACTGTCCCGCCCCCATCGAGAGGTTCTGGTGTACACATACCTGCTCGGCTGTTCCGGCCCCGATACGGCGCACGCCCTGGGCATTCCGTCCGGCACCGTGAAGTCCCGGCTGCACCACGCGATGCACCACCTGCGGCAGGCCGCCGCGCTCGCCGCGCGGGAGTGCGCGTGAGTCTCTCCAGCCACGCCGCGCCTTCGGGCGCGGCGGCCGTCGCGGCACCGGCGCAGTTCCCGGTACCGCTGGCCCTCGGCATGCCGGACCGCAACTCCTGGTTCATCCTCATCGGCTTCCTCGTCGCCCTGGTGCTGCTCGTCTGGCTCCTCGTCCGCACCGTGAGCAGGCAGGGCGGCTTCCGCCGTACCTGCCGCCGGATCGCGTGGGAGGCACGGATGACCGCACGGGCGTTCACCGCGCCGCTGCGCGCCTACCTGCGGCACCGGCGCTGCGCCCGGATGCTGGCCGGGTACTTCGCCGACCCGGCCGCCGGCGACGTGGTGCGGGCGGCCCTCGACCGCGCGGACGCGGACGCGGGGGAGGGCTGCTACGTGCCCGCCGTCCAGCTGTCCCAGGCCGGGGACCGCGTCCGCGTCGTCGTCGCGGGCCGCGACCCGGCCGGCTCCGCCGGGCCGGTGCTGCCCTGGACGGACGCGGCGGACGAGCCGGGGAAGTGGACCTGGACCGCGCCGGCCGATGCGGTACGGACGCGGCCTGCCGGCCTCGGCCGCGCCGTACGGCTGCCGCTCGTCCTGGGCGTGGACCGCAAGGCGCCGGGCGTCGTCCTCGTCGACTGGCTGCGCGGCCCCGCCGCGCTGGCCATCGAGGGCGACGCGCGGGTCGCCCGCGGCGCGCTCCAGGCGCTGGCCGCGCAGGTGGACCGGATGCCGGACGGGCCGCCGGTCCGGATCGCCTCCGGGGTGCACCCGCGATTCCCCGGGCGTTCGCTGGACGACATCCTCGCCGAACTGGCGACGGCGGGCCCTGACATCCCGGCCGAGGCGGTGCCGGTGGTGGTCTGCTGGGCACCGACGCCCGCGCAAGCGGCCCGGCTCGCGGAGCTGTGCGCGCGAGGACAGGCCCGCGTGCTGGCCGGCGGCCGGCTGCCGGGTGCCTGCTGGGTCCTGCACGCCGAGCCGGACGGCCGGCTGCTGGGGCCCGGGCCACAGGTGGACGTGGAATCGTCCGCACTCGGCCGGGCCGTGGCCCGCGCGGTACGGCGGGGATTCCCCGCGCCGCACTGTGTCCTGCCGGACGCCGGTACCGGGAGGGGCGCAGGCACGGATGCCGGTACCGGGAGGGGCGCAGGCACGGATGCCGGTACGGGGACGGGCGCAGGCACGGACACGAACACCGGGTCCGGTGTCCCGGCCGCCGGGCCCGTCCACGAAACCGCCCCGGCCAAGCCGGAACTCCGTAAGCCCGCGCCCGCACCGAACGGAACCGAGCCGGTACGCGAGCAGGTGACGGCCGCCGAGCCGGCCGCCCGGCCCGCCGAGGCAGCCCGCGCGGCGGACAGCGGTGCCGACGGCATGCCGCGCGGAGTCGTAGCCGCTCCCCACGACGCCGACTTCGACGATGCCGATTTCGACGATGCCGACTTCGATGAGCCCGCGCCGAGTGCGCCTGCTCCGGGGACGACTGCTTCGGCGGCCTCCGCCGTACCCGCTCCCGCGCTTCCCGCAGAGCGTCCGGACGCACCCGGGCGACCGGCCACCACGGCACCCGAATCCCGCACGGCCCACGGCGCGGCCGGCCCCGACCGCCCGGCCGACGCCGGTTCCGCCGTGGAGGACGGCTTCGACTTCACGGAACCGGACCTGGCCGAGCTCCGGGCAGCCGCACCCGCTTCCGGCCTGGCCGGGGTGTCCGCCGCCGACCGCTCCGCCGCCGACCGCTCCGCCGCCGACCGCTCCGATGCCGACTCCGACCCCGCCGCCTCCGGCGATCCCCAGGAACGGACTCCTCGTACCCCGTGAGACTCTTCGTCACCCTCGCTCCAGCCGCCCCGGAAACCTCCGCTCCGGACCGGTCCGGCTCCCCGCACCCCGCCCCCGAGCGGCGCGACCTGGTCCTGGACACCCCGGGCTCGACCACCGTCGGCGCACTGGCCGCACGCCTCGCCGGCGAGTCCCCGACCGGCGGCACGGCCCCCGCGCTCTTCCTCGACGGCCGTGAACTCCCCGCCGACCTGCCGCTGGCCGCCACCGGCATACGGGACGGTGCCACGCTCGGTCTCGGCGGTCCGGTACCGCCCGAGCCCGACGGCGGCTACGGGCCCGGCCGCGCCGACCTGCCGCCGCCGTCCCGTTCCGCCGACGGCGAGCGGCTGCCGCGCGCACCCCGCGTGGAACTCCAGCTGATCGGCGGGCGCGGTGCCGGCCGGGTCTGGCCCCTGGACTGCGGTACGCACACCGTCGGTCCGGAGGCGGGCAGTTCGGTACGGCTCGACGGCCGTGAGGTGCCTGCCGGCGGCATCCGCATCACCGTACGCGCGGACGGCACCGTCCTGCTGAACACCGACCCGGCGTCCGGCGGACCCGCGTCCGGCGGCGCGCCGGCGGACGGCGGCACAGGGGCCGGCCACCGCACCGGCGTACGCCTGTCCGTGCCCGAACCACCGCCCGCCCGGCCCCGCGCCGACGCCACCCCGCTGCCGCCCCCGCCGCCGCCCGAACTCCCCGACCCCTACGCCGACACGCACGCCCCCGTCCCCGACGGCTGGGTGGAGTGGCCGCTCGGCGGTGAGCTGCGGATGGGCGAGTACCTGCTGCGGGTGGCCGAGCCCACCGAGGCGGACGCCGCCGTGACCGCCTCCGAGGACGGCGCGTACCTGGACTTCAACCGGCCGCCGCGGATCGTGCCGCCGCTGGTGCCGGAGCGGTTCACGCTGCCCTCGCCGCCGGTGCCGCCGGCCCGGCGCACCATCCCGCTGCTGGTGGTGATCGCGCCGCTGTTCATGGGCGTCGGCATGGTCTTCTTCCTGCACTCGTACTTCTACTTGGTGTTCGCGGTCTTCAGTCCGGTGCTCGCCATCGGCAACTGGATCAGCGCCAAGCGGAGCGGCTGGCGCGACTTCCTGACCTCGGTCGCCAACTACCGTGCCCGGCGCGCCTCGCTGGAGGCGGACGTCAAGGACATGGTCGCGCGCGAGCGCGGCCTGCGGGTCGCCGCCGGACCCGACCCGGCCGCCGCCGGCATGTGGGCCGTCGGCCCCGGCGCCCGGCTGTGGGAACGCCGCCGCGGCGACTCCGACCACCTGCTGCTGCGCGTCGGCACCGTACGCCAGGCGTCGCTGCTGACGATCGAGGACGCCTCCCGCGAGGACAACCACCGCTCCGTCAACTGGCAGATCCCCGACATGCCGATCGGTGTGAACCTGGCCGGGGACGGTGTCGTCGGCATCTCGGGCGAGACGGACGCGGCCCGGGCGCTGGCCCGCTGGACCGTCGCGCAGGCCGCGATCCTGCACAGCCCGCGCGACGTCCGGATCACCGTGCTCACCGACGCGGCGGGCGCGCCCGCCTGGCAGTGGGTGCGCTGGCTGCCGCACGCCCGCCCCGGCGAGGGCGGCGTCGCCGCGCCGCCGTCCGGCGGACCCACCGTGACCATCGGCAACGACCCGGAGACGGTCGCCAACCGGGTCTCCGAACTGGTCTCCGCGATCCGCTCACGGGCCCGTTCGCGGGAGTCCGCGATGGGCGGCGCGCTGCTCGCCGAGCCCGACCTCGTCGTGGTGCTGGACGGCGCCCGGCGGCTGCGGGACGTGCCCGGCGTGGTGCAGGTCCTCAAGGAGGGCCCGGCCGTACGGGTGTTCCTGATCTGCCTCGACCAGGAGGAGCGGATGCTCCCCGAGGAGTGCGTCACCGTCTGCGCGGTCGGCGCCCGCGAGGTGACGCTGCGCCGTACCGGCAGTGCCGACATCACCGGCATCCGCCCCGACCTGGTGGACACCGGCTGGTGCGAGCGGATCGGCCGGGCCCTGGCCCCCGTACGCGACGTCACCCCGGACGGCTCGGACGGCCTGCCGGACCGCGTCAGGCTGCTGGACCTGCTCGGCCTGGAACCGCCGCGCGCCGCCGAACTGGCAGCGCGCTGGACCAAGCGCCCGGCCTCCACCGGCGTCCTGCTCGGCACCGGCTACACCGGGCCTGTCACCTTCGACCTGGTCAAGGACGGCCCGCACGGCCTGATCGCGGGCACCACCGGCGCCGGCAAGTCCGAACTCCTCCAGACGCTGGTGGCCTCCCTGGCGGCGGTCAACCGGCCGGACGAGATGACGTTCGTCCTCGTCGACTACAAGGGCGGCAGCGCCTTCGCCGGCTGCGAGCGGCTGCCGCACGTCCTCGGCATGGTCACCGACCTGGACAGCCACCTGGTCGAGCGGGCCCTGACCTCGCTGACCGCCGAACTGACCCGCCGCGAACGCATCCTGGCCGACGCGGGCGCCAAGGACCACACCGAGTACCGGGCGATGCGCCGCCGCGACCCCGCGCTGGCACCGCTGCCGAGGCTGCTGCTCATCATCGACGAGTTCGCCACCCTCGCCCGCGACGTCCCGGAGTTCGTACCGGGTCTGGTCGGCATCGCCCAGCGCGGCCGCTCGCTCGGCCTGCACCTGCTGCTCGCCACCCAGCGCCCGGCCGGTGTGGTCACCGCCGACATCCGCGCCAACACCAATCTGCGGATCTCGCTGCGCGTCACCGACGCCCTCGACAGTCAGGACGTCCTGGAGGTCAACGACGCGGTGAGCATCTCCAGCGACACCCCGGGCCGCGCCCTGGCCCGGATCGGGCACCGCTCGGTGCTCCCGTTCCAGACCGCCTTCGTCGGCGCCGTACGCGAGGACGGACAGGCCGCGGCCGCGGACAACGGCAAAACGGGCACCGGGGCAGACGCAGAGCACCGGGCCGACGTCTGGACCAGCGAACTGACCTGGTCGCTGCTGGGCCGTACGGCGGCCGAACCCGTCGAGGAGACCGCTGACCTCTTCGACGCCATCCAGGAGGCGATGGACCGCGCCGACGCGCCCACCGACCTGACGGCCCTGGTCGACGCGGTCCAGGAAGCCGCCGCTCAGCTGGAGATCGAGCGGCAACCCAGCCCCTGGCTGCCCGCGCTGCCGAACGCGGTGAGCCTGGCCGAACTGCCCGAGCGGCCCGACCCGGCCGACGGGCGCCTCGCGCCGGTCGTCTGGGGCCTGGCCGACCTGCCGGGCGCCCAGCGCCAGGAGCCCCTGGAACTGGACCTGAGCCGCTTCGGGCACCTGTACGTCCTGGGCACCCCGCGCTCCGGCCGCTCCCAGGTGCTGCGCACCATAGGCGGCGCGCTGGCCCAGCGGCACTCCAGCGCCGACGTGCACCTGTACGGCATCGACGCGGCCGGCGGCGCGCTGGCGGCGCTGTCCGAACTGCCGCACTGCGGCGCCGTCGTACCGCGCGCCGACCTGGAACGGCTGGGCCGCCTGCTGACCCGGCTGACCGCCGAGATGGGCGCGCGCCAGGAACTGCTCACCTCCCACGGCGCGGCCAACCTCACCGAACTGCGCGCCCTGCTGCCGCCCGCCGAACGCCCCGCCCACGTGGTCGTCCTGGTCGACGGCTGGGACTCGCTGGCCGCCCTGCTCGGCGAGCACGACGGCGGCCGGCCGATGCACGAGCTGACCGCGCTGATCCGCGAGGGCGCGCCGATGGGGCTGCACGTCGTCGCCACGTCCGAGCGGGCGCTGCTGACCGGCAAGGTCGCCTCGCTCAACGACGAGCGGCTGCTGCTCAGGCTGACCGACCGCAACGAGTACAGCCTGGCGGGCATCCCGCCGAAGCAGGTGCCGGCCGTCGTCCCGCAGGGCCGCGGCTGGCGCGGGGGCAGCGCCACCGAGGTGCAGGTCGCACTGCTCGGCGAACAGGCCCCTCAGGGACAGGGGGCCCCGGTCACCGGACGCGACCAGGCCGAGGCGCTCAAGCGGATCGGGGAGCGGGCCGCGCTGCGCGACCGCGACCTGCCCGCGGCGCGCCGCCCGGCGCGCGTCCTGAGCCTGCCCCGCCAGGTGTCGTTCACCGACGCGTACGAGAAGGTCCCGGCGGCCGACCGGCGTCCCCTGTGGGGACTGCTCGGCGTCGGCGGTGACGACCTGGGCGCCATCGGTGTGGACTTCGCGGCCGACGCGCCGTCCTTCCTCGTCAGCGGTCCGCCCGGCAGCGGCCGGTCCACCGCGCTCACCACGCTCGCGGTGTCGCTGCTGGCCGGCGGCACCCGGGTGGTCGCGCTCACGCCGCGTGAATCGCCGCTGCGGGGCCTGGCCCGGCACCCGCGGGCCGTGGTCATCCAGGACCCGGACCCGCTGGCCGACGAGGTGAGCGCGGCGCTGAACGCCGAACCGGGGCCCGCCGTGGTCCTGGTCGACGACGCCGACCTGCTCGCCCAGCTGCCCGCCTGCGACGCGGCGCTGCGGGAGGTCGCCACCACCGGCCGGGACCGCGGCATCGGACTGGTCGCCGCCGCCACCGCCGAGACGCTGACCTCGGCGGGCATCGGCTGGCTCGGCCTGGTACGGCGGGTACGCAAGGGCGTGCTGCTGTCGCCGCAGTCACCGGGCGAGGGCGACATCCTCGGCGTGCGGGTGCCGTACGACCTGCTGCGGGGCCGTCCGACGCCGGGCCGGGGCCTGACCGTCGACCCGGTGACCGGTGCGCTGGTGTCGGTGCTGGTGCCGGAGACGGTGCTGCGCGACGGCGACGCCGGCTGACCGGTCGCCCGTACATACGGCACATACGACGGTGCCCCGCCGCCGGACTTCTGGTCCGGTGGCGGGGCACCGTCGTGTCGTGCGGCCCGCGTCGTACGGTCCGCGTCGCGCGGCCCGTGTCGTGCGGCCCGTCAGCCGGCGTTCTTGGTGCCGGTCGCGATGTCCAGGTCCATCTTCTCGACGCTGTTCTTGATCTGGTTGAACTGGTTGGCGAAGGAGTTGATGCTCTCCACCGCCTTCTGCAGCGACGCGGTGAGGTTGCTGTAGGACTCCTTCAGCGCCGGGCTGCTCTGCTGCATGAACAGGCCGTTGTCCAGCAGACCCTCGACGGAGGTCTTGGTGCTCAGCAGCAGCGGGTTGATGTCGTTGACGGCCTGCTTCATCACGCCGGAGACGCGCTGGATCTCGTTGTAGTCGATGTTGATGTTGCCTGCGGGCATGGTGCTGACTCCCTGGGTCGGTAGGGGGATGGGTGGAACCCGGACGGGGCCCGGGGGCGCGTCGGGCCGAGGGCGGGGGCCGTCAGTCGTCGGACTCCTTCGGCGTCCAGCCGGTGTCCCCCTCGGCGTCGTCGCTGGTCCACTCCTCCGTCTTGCCGTCGGTCACCACGGTTTTGGTGCCGCTGCCGTCCTCGTTGACCTCGATGGTGGTGGTCACCTCGTGGCCGTCGAGATCGACGGAGGAGTGGGTGGTACCTGTCACCGTCTGCTCGTTGCCGTCCTCGTCGGGACCGACGGTGGTGTAGGTGGTCTTCGTGTCGCGGTGGCCGGTCTTCTGGTCGGTGACCGAAGTGGTGGTACCGGTGGTGGTGCTCTCGTTGCCGTCGGCGTCCTTCGTCTTGCTGGTGAAGTCGTCCGTGGTGGTCTTGTGCTCCGGCGTCTCGGTCGTCTTCGACGTGCCGGTGGTGTTCGTGACGCTGCCGAAGACGTCCGTCGAGGTCGAGTCGTACGTGCCGTCGGCGTGGTAGTTCGTGGTGTCGGTCGCCTTCAGGCCCGTGTTGGTCTCCATGGTCGTGGTGACCTTCGTCGGCTTGCCGTCCGGCCCGTACTCGTACGTCGTGGTGGTCTTGTTGCCGTGCCCGTCGTCGGTGGTCCACTCGTCCGGGCGCTCACCGGGCTTCTCGGGCTCCTCCGGCAGCATCGACGGGTCGAGGTCCGGGTACTCCTTCTTGGCCTTCTCGACCGATTCGTGCCAGGCGTTCCACTCGTCGTTGCGGGCGTTCCACAGGTCGGAGGCGATCGAGGCACTCTGCTTGGCGGCCTTGTTGGCCAGGTCGAAGTCCCAGTCGGCCCACTTCTTCGCCACGCCCTCGTAGAGGTTCTTGAGCTTCTCCAGCTTCTCCTCGGAGCGCTTGAAGGAGCCCTTCCACGTCGCGTAATACTTGCGGATCGCCGCGACCGCGACCTGGGTGCCGACCTCGTCGACCGAATACTCCTGCTTGCTCTCGCGGGCCTGCTTGACCTCGTCCTTGAGCTTGCCGGCCTTCTGCGCGACGTCGTTGAGCAGTTCGTAGTCAACGGCTATGTCGGTCACGGTCACACCCTTCGCGCGGTCGGAGATCGTTCCAGGTCTCTCCACTGGTCAAACGCAACGGAAAGCGAATCGGTTCACGTAAGTACCGGCGAAGTGGATCGAAGTGATGTCGTTCACACGGTGAACCGATCGGACCGCAGATACGTAAACGTAGGTGTGGTGCCCTCTGAGACCGGTGAGCTGAACGCGCCGGTAGTGTCACCTGTGAACGGTCTACCGCGGGAGAGGAACAGGCTTGGCTACGCGTCCCGGAGACTGGGGTGCTCTCGGCCTCGACGGCGACCCGACACCGGGCGACGCCGCCGCCATCACGGCCATCGCCGACGCGATGCGCGACCTCGCCACCAACGCGGGCACCATCAACAACGGCCTCAAGGCGCTCCAGCAGACCGCCGGTGACGGCCGGCGCTTCGTCGGCAAGACCGCCGACCAGCTGCGCGACATGGTCGACGACCACCTGCACAACTTCGTCGGCCATGTCGAGGAGTCCTTCCACCAGGCCGAGGCGGCACTGCGTACGTACGCCACCGCCGTCACCGACGCGCAGAGCGACGCCGACCAGGCGCTGTCCGCCATCCAGGGCCTGGCCGACGACGACCCGCAGCGGCAGACCCACATCGACCGGGCCGACGAGGCGAGGACCGCGCTCAGCAACGCGGCGAGCACCCTGGACAAGGCGCTGACCGCTGCCGGGTCGCTGATGGTCCAGCCGGTCAGCGACTGCGACATGTTCTGGGAAGCCTTCGAATGGCTGACCATCGTCCTGTCGGTCATCGCCATCTTCACCGGCGGCGTCCTCGCGGTCCTCGCCTGGGGCATGAACGCGGTCCTGCTGATCAAGACCATCGTCGACTTCAGCCAGGGCAAGGCGAGCGGCCTGGAGCTCGGCCTCGCCTTCCTCGGCGTGCTCTTCCCCACCACAAAGGCTCTGCCGGTCGGCTCCATCGTCAAGGGTCTGGGCGGCGTCCTCAAGGGCGGCTTCGAGGGCGTCGCCGGTGCCGGGAAGAACATCTTCGCGGAGATCGGCCACTTCTCCTCGCTGCACGGCATGCCCAAGATCGTGGTCGCGCCCGCGGTCATCGCCGCTCACGCGGCGCCTGCCCTCAACATCGTCAACGGCGTGAAGGGGCTCGGCAACCTCGCCAAGGGCGGCTGGGAGTCCCTGGCGGGCACCTTCGCCAAGGACTGGGCGACGGTCACCGGTCACCTCGACGGCGGCTGGGCCAAGATCGGCGCGTACGCGAAGGTCAACTTCGGGCGGGGCGGGCGGATCGTCACCGCCACCGTCCTGCCTCTGGACTTCACCGAACTCGGTGTCCTGGGCTTCGGCGGCGCCGCGCGGCTCGCCTTCGGCGAGCGGGTCCTGGGCATCAAGCAGCCCGAACTGCACGCGCTGCTGGCCAATGCGGGGCGTACGGACGCGGCGCTGCGCGGCGGCATCCCCACCGGCGCGTTCGGCGGGCCCGGCGCGCTCGTGCCGTTCCGGCCCGTCGGCGGGACCGGCGCGCCCTTCGTGCCGGGCGGCTTCGTGAACCTGTCGAGCCTGCATCTCGGCGCGGCCGGTCTCCCGGGAGGTTTCCCGGGCGCTTTGACGGGCGCGCACTTCACGCCTGGAGGGCTGGGGGCGTTCACGCCCGGTGGGCTGGGGGCGTTCACGCCGAACGGACTGGGGGCGTTCACGCCCGGTGGGCTGGGGGCGCTCACCCCGAACGGGCTCGGAGCGCTCACCCCGAACGGGCTCGGGGCGTTCATGCCGAACGGGCTCGGCGGTATCGCCCCCAACGGCATCACGGTGCCGCACGGCGTCACTGCGCCGCAGGGCGTCACCGCACCGCACGGCATGACGGTCCCCCAGGGCATCACCGTGCCCAACGGCTCCCTCACCCACGCGGGCGTGCAGCAGATCGACCAGCCGGGGCTGGTGACCGCCCCCGACGTACCCGGCATGACCACACACGCCAACGGCCTGACCGTCCCGGACGTCCACGGTTCCGGTGCCACTCAGCTCATCCAGCAGACGGACTTCGCAGCCGGGCACATCCGTATGGACAACAATCTGCTGCTGTCCGCGGACACCGCCATCGACCTGCTCAAGGACACCCACGCGTCGTCGCCGCTCGCCCACGCGGACGCCCCCGCCGTCCGCGTCCCGGAGGCCTCGTTCGACGCCGGATCCGTCCACGGCATCGGCGACGGCCACGCGATGGCCCGCGGTGCCGCCGGGCACGGCGAGGCCCTGGAGGACATGACCTTCCCCGAACTGCAGGCGCTGGCCTCGGGCGACGTCGCGGTGACCGCTTTCCACGGGGACGGCGTCAGCATCCGCATCGGCGACGCGGCGACGCGCACGTTCACGGCGCAGGACCTGGCGCACACGGTGCCGGGCGGCCCGGCGCGCACGGACCTGACGGGCATTCAGGACGCGGCGCTCACGCACGGCTCGGCGGGAACCCGTAACCTGCCCGGAGCCGACGGCGTACCGGGTGCGCACGGCGGCCCGGCGGCAACGATCCGGCCGACGGGCGCCGGTGCGCACGACCCGTTGCGGGCGAAGAGCCCGGACGCGGCGGCGGGCACCAACGCAGGCGCCTCGTCCGGCAACGGTTCCCTGACCGAGACCGCTCCGCAACCGGTTCCCGACCAGCATGACCTGGCGATGAGCCTGCTGGATGCCGGCGACCGCAAACCCGCCCCGGCCACCGGCCACAGCGCCACCGGCCACAGCGCCACCTCGGACAGCGGCCCCGCCGGCGTGTCGGCCCGTCCGGACCTGGACGGCGCGGGCGCGTCCGGCATCGCGGACCACAGCGCCCTCGACCTGATCGCCCACCCGGGCGACGAGGTGTCCAAGGTGGACGTGTCCAAGGCGGCGGACGCCGCTGCCGTACCGGCCGCGGTCAAGGCCGCCGAACACGCCCCCACGCCCACGCCGGCGCCCGCGCCCAAGGCCGGGCCCGCTCCCACCCCGGCGTCCGGCCTGAAGGACTCCGGCCCGGTCACCGCGCCCCCGCGCAACCGCTTCGGCGGCTTCTCCGGTGCCGCCGCCATGAACCAGCGCCTGCGCGCCCGGAACGACCTGATCCTCGGCGGTTCGACCGGTCCCGAGGCAGGGGCGAAGCTCAACGCGTGGGCCGGGTACGAGAACGCGCTGTCGCAGCTCGGTAAGGCGGAGCGCAAGGTGGCCGAGCTGGCGCCGCCGCCGGGCGCCGCCCAGGGCGAGCCCTCACCCGCCCTGGCCGAGGCGCTGGACGACCTGGGCGTCAAGCGCGCCGAGGCCGCCGAGGCGGAGGCCAGGCTCGACGAACTGGGCATCGACGCGGCGCGTACCCGCAAGCAGATCAACGCCCTCACCGGCGGCCTCTTCGGCGAACACGGCTTCGCCGGCGGCCCGCGGCCGCACCCGCAGCCGGAGACGCAGGCGGTCCCGCCCGCGTCGGTCCCGTCCGCATCGGTCCCATCCGCGTCGGTCCCGTCCGCCGACAAGGGCAAGGCGGCGGATCACGTGGCGCCCGAGCCCGCCCCGTCCGTGGACAAGGGCAAGGGCAAGGCGGACTCCGTGGCGCCGCAGCCCGCACCGGGCAGCCCCTTCCCGCACCGCCCGGCACCGGAGGACCCGCTCGGTTCCGGCCCCGGCACCGGGCGCGGCGCCCGCGACCAGGCCCGGCACGACATCGTCACCGGCGGCACCAGCGGCGCGGAGGCCGAGCTGCGGCTGGACGCCTGGGAGCAGTACCAGCGGGCGTCGTACGACCTGGCCGGCGCCCAGGGCAAGGTGGACCGGCTGGTGCCCAAGGCGGACCAGCCCGGCCCGTCCAAGCCGTCCCCCGCGGCCTTCGACGCGCTCGACGACCTGGGCACCAAGCGTGCCGAGTTCGCCGAGGCGGAGACCCGGCTCGGCGAGCTGGGCATGGATCCGCAGGCCATCCGCCAGCAGCTCGACGACGCCAACAACGCCATCGCCGTCGAGCGCGCGCAGAACGGGGAGTACGTCGGGCCGCTCGGCGGCGCGCCGACGCCGCACTCCGACGAGCCGCTGCCGCTCGGGGCGCACGACTGGTCCCCCGACCCGCAGGCGCCGCACGCCCTGTGGCCCGAGCCGGGCACCCATGGCGCGGGCCGCACCATGGTCAACCAGTCCTTCCGCGACCTGCCGTACGTGGGCCACCAGCCGCTCACGGCGGACGACTACCTCAGCTGGATGCGGGCGAGCACGGGGGAGGGCAGGCCGCTGTCCTTCGTGGTCAACACCATCGCTCCGTACCACCAGATCGCCGGCGGGCTCCAGGACTTCCTGAACTCCATCACCCGCGGCCTGGACGGCTACGACGGCCGCCTCGGCGTGGTGATCGGTGTCAACGGCAAGGCGGAGGACCTCCCGGCCATCCACCGTGCGATGGACCAGGCTTTGGAGTCGGTGGCCTTCGACCACCCGCTGGCGCTGGTGGCCACCACGTTCTACGGCGAGAAGTTCCCCTACGGCACCATCCGCAACCACACCATGACCAGCCCGGCGGCCCGGTCGATGGCGCACTCGATGATGCACGGCGGCCCGTCCGGCCCCAGCCACCCGTACTGGGCCTTCATGGACTTCGACGTGTACGAGCACACCGTTCCCAGCGGCCGGCACGTCTTCGACCACTTCGACCGGGAGTTCACCCTCGGCGAGGGCGGCGCCGTGGACGACTGGGCCAAGAACCTGCCCGACGACACGGGAGCCGCGGCGAAGGCGTCCGACGACTCCGTGGCGCTGCCGGGCGACACGGACCCGAAGCCGCTGCGCCCGCTGGGCATGGTCGGCGGCTACCGGGTGCCGGCGAAGACCGGCGAGACGGTGGAACTCGACGGCGTCCAGGTGGACAGCTCGGTCGAGCGGCTGATCAAGGAGACCAAGAACCGCGACGCCACGCCCGCCGGCATGACCTTCACCCAGCAGGACGTGGACAAGTTCGCGTCCGTCGTCGACGCCGACATGCGCATCCGCGCCATGTTGGCCGGCATCCACGGGCTGCTGCCGTACGGGCCCGAGCCCAACCTCTTCGTGGACGCCGCCGTCACCATGGTGGACAAGGTACGGCTGGCCGACGGCAGCGCCTGGCAGCCGATCCGGTTCGGTGGCGGCAGCGGTGAGTACAAGGGACTGCGGGAGAAGCTGAACCACTTCCACGCCTGGGAACTGGACCAGACCCTGCCGGACACCCCGGGCAACGCGGTCGCGCGCGACATCGCCGCCGCCAACTCCACGCTGCCCGACCGCGGCACCGCGTTCGTGGCCGACTTCGTCGGCGGCGCGGTCCCCACCGACCTCTCCCGGCTCATGGCCGGCTACTACAAGCTCGGCAAGGCCGGTGGCGTCGGCAACATGCCACAGGAGCACCTGACCCTGAAGAACGTGGTGGAGCACGCCTTCGGCCGGGACTCCTTCGACGTCGACCCGAACACGGTCCCGGCCAAGGACGGCCTGAAGCTCGCGAAGCTGCGCGAGGACCTGCTGAAGGGGAAGTCCCCCCACCTGGGCTTCCGGGACGATCCCCTCAAGCCCCTCGGCATCGACGGGCGGCCGCCCGAGTTCAACGAGCACCCCCGGGCCACCCTCGACCGGCTGGGCGCCGGGCTGGGCGGTGACGGCAACACCCTCGGCCTCAACATCTCCCTCCGTGTGCCGGGCCGGCCGGACGGGCTGGTGGTGGGCATCGTGCCGGCGGAGAAGCGCTTCATCAGCCACGCGCTGGCCTTCGCCGCCGAGGAGGCGACGTTCACCCGGCTGCAGAACTACGTGATCGCCGAGGTGCTGCCCACGGGCGGCCTGCCGTACGACTCGCTCCTGCGCAGCCTCCCGGAGCCGCCCGCGGGCGCCAACGGCCCGAGGGGAGCACGGCCCGCGCCCGGCGCGATCCCGGACGCCCAGTCACTGCTGACGCAGCTGCAGCGGCAGATGGGGAAGAACGGCGTCGCGGACCTGATCAACGACGCCTACACACGGGGCATCGACGGCCGCGCGCTGACCGTCGGGCTGGTCACCGGGCGCCTGGGCCCGGACGTGTCGGAGGTCGGCCCGATCCAGCAGATCATGCTGGAACGCTACGCCAAGGCGTTCAACCGCCCCCTGGAGATCCGGGGGACGGAGGGCTCCACCCACACGGTCGACGTCGTCGGCGCCCGCAAGCCGGGCCCGCCGCTGTACCTGACCTGGGTCCCGGACCACGGCGGCCCGCAACCCGGACACTGGGACGTGAGCGACCAGGCGCCCGCCCCGCAGGTCGACAAGGGCAAGGGAGTCGACAAGGGACCGTCCATCGACAAGGGCAAGGGAAGGGCGACCGATACCGACGTCCCCGGGACCGACGTCCCCCGAACCGGCGGCTCCGGAACCAACGTTCCCGGTACCGGCGGCTCCGTCACGCCGGCGCCTCCGCCCAAGCCGCTCGGCTTCGAGCCCGGAACCGGCATCGGCGAGCGTGCCGCGGCCCGGCACGACATCGTCACCGGCGGTACGAGCGGGCCGGAGGCCGAGCTGCGGCTCGACGCCTGGGCGCAGTACGAGCGCGCGGCGAACAACCTCGCGCGTGCTCAGGACGACGTGCACCGCCTGGTACCCGATCCGCACGGCCCCGGCCCGGCCAAGCCCTCCGCAGCCTCCCTCGACGCGCTCGGCGAACTCGGCGCCCGCAGGGCCGACATGGACCGGGCCGAGGCACGCCTCGACGAACTGGGCATGGACCCGCAGGCCCTCCGGCAGCAGATCGACGACGCCAACTCCGCCATCGCCGCCGACCGCGCGCAGCGCGGCGAGTACGTGGGGCCGCTCGGCGGCGCGCCGTCCTCGCACCCCGGGCCGCGCGACGTGGAGATGACCGACGCACAGCCCGGCCCCTCGGGCCAGGGCGGCGGCAACCACCAAATGCCCGGTCTGCGGTGGGACGGCGCCCTCACCCGCGGCACCACGCCGGGCGACATCCGCGCCAACACCGCGTTCCAGAACCTGCACGGGCTCGACCAGCGGCCGCTGTCCGGCGCCGACTACCTGGCCAACGTGCGCGACAGTGTCCGCGAGCAGCGCCCGCTCTCCTTCGTCGTCAACACCGTCGTCAAGTACGACGACCTCGGCAACGGGCAGCTCGACGCCTTCCTGCGGGCGGTCACCACCGGCCTGCCGGACAGCTTCCGGGGACGCTTCGGTGTGATCATCGGCCTCAACGGCCCGGCGAGCGAGATGGCACGGATCAACACCGCGGTGCGGCACGCCCTGGACGGCGTACAGGAGGACTTCCCGATCGCCGTCGTCGGTGTCGGCTGGCGCGGCGCCGACTTCCCGTACGGCATCGTCCGCAACACCGTCATGACCAGCCCGGCCAGCCGGTCGATGGTGCACGCGATGATGGCCGGCGGCGCCGACGGCACCGGGCGTACCCATCCGTACTTCGCCTTCATGGACTTCGACGACTTCCCGCACACCGTGCCCAGCGGCCGGCACATCTTCGACTACTTCGAGAAGAAGTTCGACATACGCGGCGTCGAGCGGGCGGGGGAGCCGTCGTCGGCCGAGCCGCTGCGCCCGCTCGCGATGTTCGGTGGCTACCGGGTACCCGAGCCGCCGGGCGACGGTTCGCCCGACCCGCTCCTGGTCAAGATCGACGACCACCTGGCCAAGGGCGAGGCCAAGGGCAAGGTCAAGCCCTCGGACACCACGCGGCAGCCCGGCGAGCTGCGTGTGACGCAGGAGAACCGGATCACCGTGGTCCTGCGGGTCCGCGCGGACACGCACGCCCGCGTCGGCATCGCCCGCCGCCACCCACTGCTGCCGTACGCGCCCGAACCCAACCTCTTCGTCGACGCCACCGCGACGCTGGTGGACGCCATGCCCGGCGTCCAAGGCTGGCTGCCGCTGCGCTTCGGCCTCGGCGGCGCCGAGTACCACCAGCTGAGCCGGGCGCTCAACAACTTCAACGCCTGGGAGCTGGACACCACCCTGCCCCGCCTCACCGAGGACGACTTCCCGAGGCTGCCGGGCGAGAGCCAGGACGACTGGGAGAAGCGGGTGGCGGACGGCATCACCGACCGCGAGGCGCAGCGGCAGATCGCCGCCGGTAACCACACGCTGCCCGTCCGCGGTACGGCCTTCGTCGCCGAGTTCGAGAAGGCGGCCATCTCCACCGACCTTTCCCGGGTCGCGGCCGACCTCTTCAGCAAGAGCGGGAAGCTGCTCCAGGACCACGCCGGGCTGGCACAGGTCGAGCGGCTGGTCGTGGACAAGGACACCAAGCGCGGACTGGAGCTGAAGCCCGTCCGTGACGAGCGCTTCCACCTGTCCCCGGAAGCGGCGGATCACGACAACCCGCTGCGGCCGGTCTACAACCCGACGAAGCCGTTCGAAGGCCCGGCCCAGGAGCCTCCCCGCGTCATCGCCGCGCGGCTGAGCGACCAACTGGGTACGGACGCCCACGCGCTGGGGCTCAACGTCTCCGCCGGGCTGCCCGGCGACCCGTCGATCCGGGCCGGTATCCGCCAGGAGGACCTGCGGTTCATCACCCACGGCTATGCCCACAACGAGGAGCCGTCGTACTTCCTGGACATGCTCGACCACGCCATCGTGCATGCTTCGCACCAGCCGGCACCCACCTCGGTGCTGCACGCCTTCGAGAACGCGCCCGGCCACCTGCGCCTGCCCTCGGCGGAGCAGCTCCTGCGAGACGTGCGGGCCCAACTCGGCCGCGGTGGCACGGTCTCCAAGAACGCGATCAAAAACCTGCTCAACGAGGTGCTCCGGAGCAACCTCGACACAGGCCTCACCACCCAGGAACTGTCCATCGCGTTGGCCGGCGGGCGCCTGCGCCGCAACAACTTCCTGCCCGACGGCCTGGAAGGCGCTGCCGACCGGGCCGTCAGGGCCACGGCCGAGGACTTCGCCCTGCAGCGCTACGCCAACGCCCTCGGCCGCGAACTGCACATCACCTTCGCGGACGGCAGCATGACCACCTTCGCCCCCGAAAAGGCGGGGAAGAAGCGGCTGCCGCCGCCGGTGGAGATCGTCTGGACGACCAGTACGGACACCGTGCGCTACCCGGACGGCGGCCACTGGACCGTGGCCGACAACGAACCCGGCCCGGTCGCGGGCGGCAAGCGCGGCCGCGGCGGTGCCGATGGGGCGGGCGGCGACACCCATCCCAAGCGCCCGCGCAAGGGCAAGGGCCGGGCCGACGGCCCCGCCGACCCGGACACCCCCATGGGAGGCATCCAATGACCACCGGACAGGCGGCACCGGACGCCACCGTGCACCACGTGACCCCCGGCCGCCCCGGCGCGCTGGCCGCTGCCCTGGAGGCCGCTGCTCCGGGCGACGAAGTGCGGATGGCACCCGGGACGTACGAGGAGACGCTGCGCGTCGTACGGGACGTGACGCTGCGGGCCGCGGACGGCGGCGCGGTCACCCTCGCCGCGCCCGGCGGCACCACCCCGGCCCTCGAAGTCCTGACCGGTGCCCGGCTGACGCTGGACGGGGTGGCCGTACGGGGCGGTGCGGCGGACCGGCCGGCCGTCCTGCTGTCCGGCGGCAGCGCGCACTGGCACGGCGGCGGCATCGGCCACGGGCGCCTCGAAGTGCTGCGTGACGCCGCGCTCACCATGACCGGCGCCCGCCTGACGGGCGCGGCACTGGCCGGGGCGCTGATCCGTACCACCGGTGCGGTGCGGCTGACGGACTGTGTCCTGGAAGGCGCCCAGGGCACCGGCGTCGTGGTGGGCGGCGACTCCCGGCTGGAGATGACCGGCAGCCGGATCAGGGGGGCCACCGGCTCGGGCGTGCGGGTCCGCGACGGCGCACGCGTCGTGCTGCGCGACTGTCTGGTCGACGGCGCGGGCCGCAGCGGGCTGCTGTTCGAGGACCGGTCGGCGGCCCTGCTCGTGGACTGCCGGGTACGGGACTGCGGCGGCGAAGCGGTGCGCGTGCTGGACTCCTCGCCCGTACCGCAGGACGACGACCCGTACGAGGCGGCGGACGCCGCGGCCCCGGCGGAGGCCCGGGGCGGACTGCTGCTGTACGGCTGCGAGTTGAGCGGTGCGGGCGCCGACGCGCTGCATGTCGCCGGGGCCGGCGACGTCGTACTGGCCGGCTGCGTCCTGCGCGACGGCGGCGGCTCCGGCGCCACGGCGGGGGAGCGGGCGCGAGTACGGCTGGCCGACACCCGGATCGCACGGACCGCGTCGGTCGCCCTGACGGCCCACGGTACGGCCCGGCTGGAGGCGCGCGGCACGACCGTACGCGGCTCGGCGGCCAACGGCCTGCTGGCCACCGGCTCCGCCGCCGTCCGGCTCATCGACGGCGAGGTGACCGACTGCCGGTTCAGCGCCGTGCACGCCGGTGGTGACGCCGAGGTGACGCTGACCCGGCTGCGGGCCGGCCGCAGCCCCGAACACGGGCTGCACGCGGTCGCCGACGCCCGGCTCACGCTGACCGAGGTGCACCTCACCGACTGCGGTATGTCCGGCCTCGACCTGTCCGGCGCGGCGAGCGCCGAGGCCGCCGACCTGTCCGTCGTCCGCTGCCGCAACGGTGTCGTCGCGGGATCCGGCGGCCCGGTCCGCCTGACCGGCTGCACGGTCACCGACGCCGAACGCGCCGGGTTCAGCTTCGGCCCCGCCGGCGACGCGGAACTGGCCGGTGGCCGGGTGCTGCGTGCCGGTACGGCCGGGCTGGTGGTCCAGGACGGCGCCACCGTACGGGCCCGGGACGTGGAGATCACCGAGGCGGCCGGGTCCGGGGTGGTGGTCGCGGCCGGCGCCGCCCCGCACGTGAGCCGGGTACGGATCGTACGCGCCGGCAAGAACGGCGTGATCGTGGACGCCAAGGGCGCCGGCGTCTTCGAGGACTGCGAGATCACCGCACCCGGCTACCCGGCCGTGCACCTGGGCGACGCGGCCACCCCCGTACTGACCCGCATCCGTGTGCAGGACGCCGACGCCGACCTGAGCACCGGGGCCGGCGCCGAACCGGAGGTGCGGGACTGCGTCTCGTGGCAGGTCAAGGACGCGCAGTGGCCCGCGCCGATGGCGCCCGTGACGGCCACCGCCACGGGGGCGGCGTCCGGCGTCACCCCGGCCGGGGGTGCCACGGCCACGGCCCCGGCCACCGAGGAGGACCTCGACGAACTGCTCGGCGAACTGCAGCAGTTGATCGGCCTGGACCGGGTCAAGCAGGATGTCGCCTCGCTCGTGAAGCTGATGCGCATGGTGCAGCGCCGTGAGGCCGCCGGGCTCGCGGCGCCGCCGCTCAGCCGCCACCTGGTCTTCGCGGGCAATCCCGGCACCGGCAAGACCACGGTGGCCCGGCTCTACGGCCGTATCC
This sequence comes from Streptomyces sclerotialus, assembly GCF_040907265.1. NCBI lineage: Bacteria > Bacillati > Actinomycetota > Actinomycetes > Kitasatosporales > Streptomycetaceae > Streptomyces > Streptomyces sclerotialus. Next base: position 7,413,244 of record NZ_JBFOHP010000002.1, read on the forward strand.
TGGCCGCCGTAGGCCTGCTGGAGCGCGGCCACCTCGTGGAGGCCGACCGCTCCGCGCTGGTCGGCGAGTACGTCGGCCACACCGGGCCGAAGACCCAGCGGGTCTTCATGGAGGCGATGGGCGGCGTGCTGTTCATCGACGAGGCGTACTCCCTGGCACCCGCACACGGCTCGGGCGGCAACGACTTCGCGCAGGAGGCCGTCGCCACCCTCGTGAAGCTGATGGAGGACCACCGCGACGCCGTCGTGGTCATCGTCGCCGGCTACCCGGCGGAGATGGAGCACTTCATCGACTCCAACCCCGGTCTCGCCTCCCGCTTCAACCGCACGCTGCTGTTCGAGGACTACGGCACCGAGGACCTGGTGCGCATCGTGGAACAGCACGCGGCGGCCCACCAGTACGAACTGACCGACGCGGCGCGCGCCACGCTCACCGGCTACTTCGACCACGTACCCCGCGACGGCCGGTTCGGCAACGGACGCTCGGCCCGGCAGACGTTCCAGGCGATGACCGAACGGCAGGCGTACCGCGTCGCGGAGAACGACTCCCCGTCCGAGGCGGACCTGCGGACGCTGTCCGAACTGGACGTACCGGAACTGGACATCCCGGAGCCGAGCCTGTCAGGGCCCGGCGTACCGCAAGCGCTCCCGTCCGGCCCCGGCGGGCCCGCCCGCCCGTCCTGACCCGCCGCCCCCGACCACTCCCAGGAGGAAACCCCCGTTGTCACAGCCGAACAAGAACGCCGGTCCGGACCGCCCGTCCGGGACCGGTTTCGCGGAGACCTTCGCCAAGGGGGCGCGCACACCGCTGCGCGGCCTGGCGCCCGGCCGGCGGGTGTGGAAGACAGTAGTGGGCCTGCCCGTGCTGGCCGGTGTCGGCGTCGGCGTGGTGGCGCTGGCCACCTTCGGCGCCTCCCAGGTGCGCTTCGGCGACGGCCAGGAGAAGCCCGTCGCGGCCAAGCAGCCGCAGCCGACGAAGACGAGCTCTCCGGCACCGGCCGCCAAGCCCAGCAAGTCGCCGAGCCCGGCGTCACCGAAGCCCAGCGAAGCGGGGGCGCCCTCCCGGGCTCCCGAGGCACCGAAGGCGCCGGAGAAGAAGACCCCCGCCCCTGAGGCCAAGAAGAAGCCCGCCGGTCCGCCCCGCGTGACCTACACGGGCCTCGCGGGACCCGGCTGCCCGACCCCGCCCGGCGGCGGCTATCAGCAGCAGGGCGCCTACAACGACGGCGGCAACGGCTGGTACGGGCTCACCGGCGGCAGCACCCAGGAGGGCGGCTGCAGCGGCCAGTTCACGTCCGTACCGATGTCCGGTGACCCGGCCAAGGACGCCAAGAGCCGCGTGATGTGGTGGTTCGCGCCAGGCCCGGAGTCCCGGACCTGCCAGGTCTCGGTCTACGTGCCCGAGGGCCCCAACGACCGCGACGTGAACGGTCACCCGACCACCTATCACGTGCTGACCGACGCCTTCGACAGAAACACCAAGTACGGCCAGTTCACCATCGACCAGGCCGGGCACCGCGGCAGCTGGCAGCCGGGCGGCACCTTCCAGGTCCGCCAGGGCAAGATCGCCGTGAAGCTGCTGGACCGCGGCATCGATTACGGGCCGGGCCGCGAGGCCGCCCACCACGCGGCGGCGCCCGTCAAGGTCACCTGCCACGCCTGAGCGCCTGCTGCGGGCCCGCTGCGTGCCGCAGACCGTTCCGTACGGCACAGCGCGCAGCGGGCCCGCGACCGGCCGCACACCGGGAAGCGGAGCGCGAAGGCATCCGGCCCGGTCAGGACAGTCGGCAAGGGGCACACCGAACGGGCGGAGGCGGCCCCGGGGGCGTTCCGCAGTCCGGGCACCCCGGTGGTTCCATGGGCATGGCGCGCGTATGCGAAGCCCTTTCGGCCACCGGCATGAGTACCCGTACTCCATGGTCCGGGCGCGGTCGGCCCCGGCCCCTTCCGTACGAGCCGCCTCCGGGGTTCCGTCAGCGGGACGCGGGGACAGTGGGGGCGGCGGCGTTGTCGTCGGTGCGCATCCAGACCGTGCGCTGGGGGAAGGGGATCTCGATGCCCGCGGCATCGAGGGCTTCCTTGACGCGACGGCGCATCTCGCGGGTGACGCCCCACTGCTTGAGGGGGGCGGTCTTGACGGCGACACGTACGACGACACCGTCGGCGTCCAGGGACTGCACACCCCAGATCGACGGCTCCTCCAGGAGGACGTCCTGGAACTCCGGGTCCTGGCGCATGGCGTGACCGGTCTCTTCCAGGACGCGGTAGACCGTGTCCAGGTGGGAGTCGTAGGCCACGGAGACGTCGAGGACGGCGCGGGCCCATTCCTGGCTGTCGTTCCGCACCCGCTGGATCTCGCCGTTGCGGATGTGCCACAGACCGCCGTTGAGGTCGCGGACCTGAGTGAGGCGGAGGCCGACGTGCTCGACCTCGCCGACGGCCTCGCCGAGGTCGACGGAGTCACCGACGCCGTACTGGTCCTCGATCATGATGAGCATTCCGGACAGGTAGTCCGCGACCAGGCTCTGCGCGCCGAAGCCGATCGCCAGGCCCACCACACCCGCGCTCGCCAGGATCGGGCCGAGAGCGATGCCGATCTGATCGAGGATCATGGCCAGGCCCATGACGGACACGACGATGGTGACGATGCTGCTGAGCACCGTGCCGATGGTGCGTGCTCGCTGCTGGCGCCGTTCGTTGGCGCGGGAGGGGTCGCGGTGCAGGACGGCGGGGCCGCGGCCGGTGCGGCGCGGCCCGCCGTCACCTTCACCGGACTGCAGGATGCGCTGTACGGCGCGGTCGATCGCCCGCTTGGCCACCGCCCGTACGATGACCGCCCCCACGATGATCAGGAGGATGCGCAGCGGTACGCCTATCAAGGTGTCGACGTTGTTCCGGACCCAGTCCGGGACAGCGATCACCTGGTCGGCGACGTCGCTGCTCAGTACGTGAGACGCGGATGCGTCCAGGGGTGACACGGGAGTTGCTCCAGACGATCGGTGTACGTGCTACTCGGCGCGTAGAACGTAGTGGGGCCCCTGAGCAAGGTCAAAAGGAGCCTGATGAGTGCTCGGGCGACGTGCCGGGTGAGCCCGGTCAGCCCGTGCCCCCCGACCAGGCCGGCAGCGCGGAGAACGCCCGTCAGCACAGGTCACACGGCATGTCCTCGTCCTCGAGGCCCGGCAGACGGTCACCGGTTCGTCACCGGTCGGTGGAATCGTCTCCAAATCTTGAGCACAAATTCCACACATCCCTCTCTTCACACGGGCCCCGATGGTCTAGATTGACCGTGCTTCACATGCTGTGACACGAAGCGACAAATGATGATCTACGGGTCGGGCGCTACGGACAGCCGGCAACTGTGTCTGCCGCGCCGGGCGCCAGGGGGCTTTGGGGGAGGAGAGCACCCGAGGTTTCGACGGGTTTCCGGGTACCTCGGGTGTCCGGCGGGGCATGCGGGTCCCTGCCGTCCGGATGGGTTGCTGGAATTGCTCAAACAGCGCTGAGACAGCCGAACTGTCATGCGCGGCGCGGGGGGCGGGGGCCTCCTGGTTATTCGGCCACGTACCACTGGGGACCGGGGGGTTTCTGTGCGGCAGGGGGGATTAGTCGGCCCTTTTCCGTCGGCGCGCGGGCGTCTGGCGGACGGGGTGATCAGCCGGCCGGCGAACGACTGGGAGCAGCGGTACCGCCGTACCGTGATCACCAGCGACACCGTGGCCACCGGCTTGGTGGTGGCCACGATCGGCAACTTCTTCGGGGCCCGGGACGCGGCCGACTGGCATGAGAAGTGGGGAATTCTCGCCTTCTGCACCCAGCTGCTGGTGCTGGGCGCGCTTGCGGTGAGCCGGTCGTGGGCGCCGGCCGTGCTCGGCCAGGGCGCCGAGGAATTCCGCCGGCTCGGACGCTCACTGTTCACGGCGACCGTCGTCCTCGCGCTCGGCGGGATCGCCCTCACCTCGCGCAACATCAAGCTCTGGATCTTCGTCGCGATTCCCGCGATCGCGCTCGTCACCATGACCACGCGGTATGTGCTCCGCCTCTGGCTGCACAAGCAGCGGAAGCAAGGGGCGTGTCTGCGACCGGTGCTCGCTGCCGGAAGCCCGGACACCGTGCGCGACCTGATCACCCGGACCCGCAAGTTCCCGCACCTCGGCTGGCGGGTGGAGGCGGTGTGCACGACGGACGGTCGCGGGCCCGACGGCGACCAACTGGTGGACGGAGTGCCGGTCGTCGGCGAACTGGCGGACGTCGCGGGCCACGTCCGTCGCGACGGCTACCGGGTCGTCGCGGTCACACCGGACCCGCACTGGTCACCGGACCGGCTGCAGCGGCTGGCCTGGAACCTCGAAGGCAGCGATGCCGAGATGGTCGTGGCCCCCGTGCTGATGGAGGTGGCAGGGCCGCGGCTGCACGTCGACGCGGTGCTCGGGATCCCGCTGCTGCGGGTCAGCATGCCGGCCTTCACCGGGGGACGCCGGGCGATCAAAGAGGTCGTCGACCGGCTGGGCGCGGCGGTCCTGCTGGTGCTGTTCGCGCCGCTGATGGTGCTCGTCGCGCTGCTCGTGATGGCGGACAGCCGGGGCGGGGCGGTCTACCGCCAGCGCAGGGTCGGCAAGGACGGCCGCGAGTTCACCATCCTCAAGTTCCGCACCATGGTGGTGGGGGCCCACGGAGCACGCGCCGCGCTGGCCGACCGCAACGAGGGCGCGGGGCTGCTGTTCAAGCTGCGCCGGGATCCGCGGGTGACCCGGGTGGGAGCGGTGCTGCGCCGGTACTCGCTCGACGAGCTCCCGCAGCTCTTCAACGTGCTCACGGGATCGATGTCGCTCGTCGGCCCGCGGCCTCCGTTGCCGGAGGAGTCCGCCGCGTACGGCCCGGACATCCGGCGGCGGCTGCTGGTCAAGCCCGGACTCACCGGCCTGTGGCAGATCAGCGGGCGCAGCGACCTGCCGTGGGACGAGGCGGTCCGCCTCGACCTGCGGTACGTGGAGGACTGGTCGCTCGCCCTGGACGCAGTGATCTTGTGGAAGACGCTGCGTGCGGTGTTCTACGGCCAGGGGGCCTACTGATGCGCGGGAGCCGTCGTCCGGCCGACGCGTGGACCGCAGGCCGCAAGGGCCTGCCTGGGGGGAGAGACGGGGCATGAGGATCAGCGTTTTCGGGCTCGGTTACGTGGGCTGCGTATCAGCCGCGTGCCTGGCCCACATGGGCCACGAGGTCATCGGGGTGGACGTGAACCAGGTCAAGGTCGACCTGGTCAACGACGGCAAGGCCCCGGTGGTCGAGGAGCGGATCGGCGAGATCGTCGCCGAGGTCGTACGGACCGGAGCGTTACGCGCCACCCGCGACGTCCGCGAGGCGATCATGGGCAGTGAGGTCTCCCTGGTCTGCGTGGGCACCCCGTCGGAGCCCAACGGGAGCCTGTGCACCACGTATCTGGAGCGGGTCACCGAGCAGATCGGCGCCGCGCTCGCCGAGCGGGGCGGGCGGCAGACCGTCGTGTTCCGCAGCACCATGCTCCCGGGCACCTGCCTGAATCTGCTCGTACCGATCCTGGAGAAGTACGTCGGCGGCACGGCCGGGGTGGACTTCGGGGTCGCGGTCAACCCGGAGTTCCTGCGCGAGGGCACGAGCGTGCGGGACTTCTTCGACCCGCCCAAGACCGTCATCGGCGAGCTCGACCCGGCAAGCGGCGACGCGGTGGCGGCGCTGTACGACGGCCTGCCCGGCGAGGTGTTCCGGGTGCCGGTCGCGACGGCCGAGGCGATCAAGTACGCGGACAACGCGTTCCACGGCCTCAAGATCGGCTTCGCGAACGAGCTGGGCGCGGTGTGCCAGGCGCTCGGGGTCGACTCGCACCAGGTGATGGACGTGTTCCTGGCCGACCGCAAGCTGAACATCAGCCCCGCCTACCTGCGGCCCGGCTTCGCCTTCGGCGGCTCCTGCCTGCCCAAGGACCTGCGCAGCCTGGTCCACGCGGCGCGGCGGGCCGACGTCTCGGTGCCCATCCTCTCCCACGTACTGCCCTCCAACGCCGACCATCTGCAGCGCGCGGTGGACCTGGTCGAGCGCACCGGCAAGCGCCGGGTGGGCCTGTTCGGGCTGTCCTTCAAACCCGGCACCGACGACCTCCGCGAGAGCCCGCTCGTCGAGCTGGCGGAACGGCTCTTCGGCAAGGGGTACGACCTGAAGATCCATGACGCCAACGTGAGCCTGTCCCGGCTGCTCGGCGCGAACCGCGAGTACATCGAGAACCGGCTGCCGCACCTCGCGCAGCTGCTCGCGGACTCCGTCGAGGAGGTGCTCGAACACGCCGAGGTGTGCCTGGTCGGGACCAAGGATCCGGCCGTGCTGTCGGCGCTGCCCCATGGTGGTGGCCCGGTGATCGTCGACCTCGTCCGCCTTCCCGACGCCGAGACGCGCCGGACCGAACCGGGGTACGTGGGCCTTGCTTGGTGACGCAGTGGACAACGCGACCGGCGGCGACGGATACGGCCGGCGCGCGCTGATCCTGGTGGAGAACCTGTCGGTGCCGTTCGACCGGCGGGTGTGGCAGGAGTGCACGACGCTCCGCGACGCGGGCTGGGAGGTGCACGTCATCTGCCCCCGGGGGGAGAAGCGGGACACGGAGCCGGAGGCGGTGATCGACGGGGTGCGCATCCACCGCTACCCGTTGCGCGCGGCCACCGGAGGACCGGCCGGCTACCTGCGGGAGTACGGAACGGCGCTGTGGCACACGGTCCGGCTGGCCCGCAAGGTCGGCCCGGTCGACGTGGTACACGCCTGCAATCCGCCCGACCTGCTGTTCCTGCCGGCGCTGTGGCTGAAGCGGCACGGCGCGCGGTTCGTCTTCGACCAGCACGACCTGGTACCCGAGCTGTACCTCTCCCGGTTCGACCGCGGAAAGGACCAGCTCTACCGCGCCGTGTGCGCGCTGGAACGGCGGACCTACCGGGCCGCGGACGTCGTGCTCGCCACGAACGAGAGCTACCGGGACGTCGCGCTGCGCCGTGGCGGCAAACGGCCGGAGGACGTGTTCGTGGTGCGCAGCGCGCCCGCGATCGAGCGGTTCCAACCGGTGCCGTCCGAGCCGGAGCTGAAGCGCGGCAAGCCTCATCTGCTGTGCTACCTCGGCGTGATGGGGCCGCAGGACGGCGTCGACTACGCCTTGCGGGCCCTCGCGAAGCTGCGCGACGGACTCGGACGCACCGACTGGCACGCGGTGTTCGTCGGCGCCGGTGACGCCTTCGACGCGATGGTGGAGCTGTCCCGTCGGCTCGGGCTCTCCGAGCAGGTGCAGTTCACCGGACGCATCCCGGACGCCGACCTGGTGCGCTACCTGTCCACCGCGGACGTGTGCCTCTCGCCCGACCCGCGTAACCCGCTCAACGACGTGTCGACCATGAACAAGGTCCTGGAGTACATGGCGATGGGCCGGCCGATCGTCTCGTTCGACCTCCGGGAGGCGCGCGTCTCCGCCGGTGACGCCGCCGTCTACGCGCCCGCCAACGACGAGGCCGAGTTCGCCGGGCTCATCGCCTCGCTGCTCGACGATCCGGAGAAGCGGGCCCGGATGGGCAAGACCGGCCAGGAGCGGATCAGCGGGCCGCTCTCCTGGCGGAACTCGCAGGCATCGCTGCTCGCCGCCTACGCCGCTGCGTGCCGCGACCACACTTCGGTGCCGGCGGACGACCCGGTTCGGACGGGGCGGAGGCCGCGGCGTTGAACGATGGCACGATCCGCCTGGTCACGATCGGGCGGCTGCTCCGCCGGCGCTGGCGGCTGCTCGCCGTCCTCACCGTGGTGGGCGCGCTCGCCGGCTACGGCACCTCGGTACTGTTCCCGCCGCGTTACACGGCGTCGGCATCGGTGCTGCTGCCGGGGCAGTGGGAAGAGCGCGAGCTGCTGACCCAGGTGGACATCGCGACCAGCTCGTCGGTGGTCGACCTCGCGGCCGCCGAGCTCGGCTGGCGGGGCGTCGGCGGCGGCGAGCTGCGGGACCGAGTGACCGCGGAGGCCGCCGACGGGAACATCATCAAGATCTCGGGTACGGCCGACACCCCGGCACGCGCGCAGCGGCTCTCCGACCAGGTGGCCCAGCAATTCGTCGGATTCGCCGCGCGGATCGCAGGCGGCAGCACCGACCCCGACGCGGCTACGGGGACCGAGGCGCTGCGGCAGAAGGTGATGGAGACCAACCGCCGCATCACCGACCTCGCCGGTGCGGCCGACCCCGGGCAGTCCGTGGAGAGCGTGCAGGCCCGCACCTCGCTGGAGAAGCTGCGCACCTCCCTGGAGGAGGCCATGACGAAGCTGGACGAGGCCGATCCGGCGTCCGGCAAGGCCGGCATGGTCGTCATGGGTCCGGCGGTCCGGCCGACCGATGAGGCGCCGCCGACGAGGATGCAGATCGTCGTCGCCGGGGCGCTGCTGTTCTTCCTGCTCGGGGTCGTCGGCCACCTCGTCGCCGCACGGATGAACCGCCGCCTGCGCACCGAAGCGGAGATCGCCGCGGCGCTGGGCTCGGCGCTCCTCGGCACCGTCGACGTACCTGTCGGCGTACCTGGTGGCGTACCTGTCGGCGTACCTGGTGGCGTACCTGTCGACGTACCTGGTGAACGGCGCGTGAACCGGCCGGACCGTGGCCCGCTGGCCCGGATCCGCCGGCTCCTCGGCGCCGACACCCGGTGGGACGTACCGATCCCGCAGAGCTCCGGCGACGAGGCCGGCAGGCGGATCCGCTACCGGCGGGTGTGCGCTCGCCTCCGGGACCAGCTGCCCGCCCCCGGGCGGCTGCTCGTCGTCGTACCGGACGGCGACGAGATCGCTCTCCGGGCCGCCGGGCAGCTCGCCGCCGAGGCCGGGGGGGATGCTGTGCTCCGGGTGGTGGAGGTGCCGGTGGACCGGCCGATCGTCCCGGACCGCGACACCGAGTCCGCTGCCCTGATCCTCCTCAGCGCGGACAGCTGGACCGCGGAGGAGCTCACCGGTATCGCCGAGGCGTGTGCGGACGCGGGGCATGCGGTCGTCGGCATCGTCGTCGCCGCCCCGGTCCGGGCCCGTCCACCGCGGCCTGTCGGTGGCCCCCCGGACGACGCCGCCCCGGACGGCGCCACTCCGGCGTTCGCGGTGCGCGGCCACGCGACGGGAGGTTCGGTGTGACGACGAGTACGGCTCCGGAGCCGTCGGCCGCCGCTCCGCTGATCGACCTGCAGGCGCTGGTGGTGGCGGTGCGCAGACGCCGCCGCCTCTGGTCCTCCTTGGCGCTGCTGGGGCTGCTGGCCGGCGCGGCGGTGGCGGTCCTGCTGCCGCCACCGCCGACCGCGGTGACCAAGGTGCTGGTCGCGCACAAGGAGGACCAGCCGAACGACACCGGAACGCTGATCCGCACCGACGTCGAGCTGCTGGGGACCACGCGGATCGCCGACAAGGCCCTGCGGTCCCTCAAGTCCCCCGAGAAGCCGGAAGACTTCATGAAGGACTACCGGGGTACCGGCTTGACCAACAACCTGCTGCAGATCGATGTGACAGGTGACAGCGACGCGGAAGCGGTGGCCCGGGCCGGGGCGCTGGCCGATGCGTTCATCGCGGACCATGTGCGGCGGATGCGGGCGGCCGCGAAAGCCGAGGCCAAGTCCCTGCTCGACCAGCGTGACCGGATGCGGGACGAACTCGCCCAGGTCAACAAGACGATCGGAGAGGGACCGCCGGAGAGCGACCCGAAGGGGTCGGCGAGCATGGAGTCGCTCTTCGCCCGCCGGGCCGAGCTCACCTCACGGATCGCCGATTTCGACCTGCGCGCCGAGGAGGCGCGCGTCGGCACGCCCCAGGTCATCGCCGGTACGCAGATCGTGGACGCCCCGCGCGTGGTGCGGCACTCCCTGCCCAGGGCCGCTGCCACCGACGCCGCGGTCGGGCTCGTCCTCGGGCTCGTCGTCGGACTCGCGCTGGCCGCGGTCGGCGCGGTGGTGGCGGACCGCCCCGTGCTGCGCCGGGACATCGCGGCGAACCTGGGCGCCTCGGTCATCGCGGAGCTGCGCCGACCGGCCAGGCTGTGGCCGGGCCGACGGACACAGGCGGCACGCGAACGCCTCACCACGACCCTGGCCCGCACCGTGCGCGGCTCCGCGGAACCGGTGTCGCTGCTGGAACTGGGCTGTGCGCGCACCACGAGGGAGATCGCCACGGACCTCACCAGGGCATCAAGCGCTGAGGGGCCGGTGGTCGGCGTCGGCTCGGTCGCGCCCGGCACGGCGTGGACCGACCTCCCGCACCTCGGCAGCCGGGCCGTGCTCGTCGTGCGGGCCGGGCACGGCAGCGCCGCATGGCTGCACACCGTGGCGCGGCAACTCGCGGACCAGCGCATTCCGGTGATCGGCGTGGTGCTGATCGACCCCGATCCGCGGGACCGGACCGACGGCACGCTGTGGGACGGGCTGCACATCGCGCTGCGGGGCCGGAGCGAGCTGCCGGCCCGGCAGAACGGGACGGTCCGGCGGCCGAAGCACGCCGCACGAGTCCCGGACAACGACCAGGAGGCGCGGTAGGACATGTGTGGCATCGCAGGAACGTATCGATGGCCGGACGGGAAGGCCGTGACCGACCGGCTCACCGACACCCTCGCCCACCGCGGCCCGGACGGGGCGGGCCGGTACAGCCACTCCGCCGGTGACGGCGAAGTGCACCTCGGGCACCGCCGGCTGGCCATCATCGACCTGTCCGGTACCGGCGCCCAGCCGATGGTCTCGGACGGCCTCGCCCTGACGTACAACGGCGAGCTGTACAACGCACCCGAACTGCGGGCCGAACTGGCGGCCGCCGGGGTGCGCTTCCGCGGCACCTCCGACACCGAGGTGCTGCTGGAGGCCTGGCGGCGCTGGGGCACGGACTGCCTGCCCCGGCTGCGCGGCATGTTCGCGTTCGGCGTCTTCGACGAGCGCACCGGTGAACTGGTGCTCGCCCGCGACCAGTTGGGCATCAAGCCGCTGTTCCTCCTCCGGCGCGGCGGGGGCCTGGTGTTCGCCTCAGAGCTCAAGGCGCTGGCCGCCGCCACCGGCGGGTCGCCGGCGGTGGACCATGCGGCGCTGGTGGCCTCGTTGCTGTACTACTGGGTGCCGGACACGCGGTGCGCGTTCCGTGAAGCGGAGAAGCTGCCGCCGGGGAGCTGGCTCAGGGTGCGGCCCGACGGCCGGGTGGAGCGCGGCCGGTACTGGCATCTGAAGGACATCGCCGCCGAGGGCCGGGAACGGGCCCGGAGCGGCGAGCAACCGGACCTGGCCGCCGTCGTCGAGGAGTCGACCCGGCGCCACCTGCTCTCCGACGTCCCCGTGGCGACCTTCCTCTCCGGCGGCCTCGACTCCAGCTGGCTGACCGCCCTTGCGGCCCGCCACCAGCCCGGGATCTCCGCTTACACGATCGGGTTCCGCGCCGAGGACGCCAGGTTCGAGGCGATGCCGGACGACCTGCGCTACGCCCGGCAGGTGGCCGAGCGGTTCGGCGTCGACCTGCACGAGATCGAGATCGCCCCGAACGTGCTCGACCTGCTGCCCCGGATGACGCACCACCTGGACGAGCCGATCGGCGACCCCGCCGCGATCAACACCTTCCTGATCTGCTCGGCAGCGCGCGAGGCCGGGGTCAAGGTGATGCTTTCGGGAATGGGCGCCGACGAACTGTTCGCCGGGTACCGCAAGCACCTGGCCAACCTGCTCGCGCTGCGCTACCAGCGCGTCCCGCGTCCCCTGCGGCGCGGTGTGTCCAGGGCCGTGGACCGGCTGCCGGTCGCCACGGCCCGCCGCGGATACCGGTCCGTGCGCTTCGCGAAACGGTTCCTCTCCTTCGCCGAGCTCCCGGAGGAGACCGCGTTCCGGCGCAGCTACACCATGTACGACGAGGACGAGCTGCTCGCCCTGGTCCACCCGGACCTCGCCGGGACGGTCGACGACGTACTGACCGAGCACGCGGACGTCTACCAGGACAACGACCTCGACGACTTCGTCAACCGCATGTGCCTGGCCGACGCCCGGCTGTTCCTGCCGGGCCTGAACCTCACCTACACGGACCGCTCCAGCATGGCGGCGTCCACCGAGGTGCGGGTGCCGTACGTGGACGTCGAGGTGGTGAAGGCGGCGTTCGCCGTGCCCGGCGACCGCAAGATCGCCGGACGGCAGGGCAAGGCCGTCCTCAAGGAAGCGGCCACCTCGATCCTGCCCCGGGAGATCGTGTACCGCCCCAAGGGCCTGTTCAGCGCCCCGCTGCGGGCCTGGATGAGCCGGGACCTGGCACCGCTGGTGCGCGAGGTGGTCAACGACGGCGAGCTCGTCCGCTCCGGGTTCCTGCGCCGTGACGCGCTGGCGCGCATGGTCGCCGAGGACGCCGCCGGGCAGCGGGACTTCTCCAAGCATCTGTGGCATGTGCTGACCCTCGAGTACTGGTACCGGGGCGCGACTTCTGGGGAGAACGGGTGAAACAGGTAGTGCAGAACTACAAGAGCGGCGAGCTGGCGGTGCTCGACGTGCCGGTGCCGGGGTGCAAGCCGGGCGGTGTGCTGGTCCGCAGCGCCTACTCACTGATCTCCACCGGCACCGAGATGATGAAGGTGTCCGAGGCCGGCATGTCGATGCTGGGCAAGGCCCGCTCCCGCCCGGACCAGGTGGCCAAGGTCATGCAGAGCGTGGCCACCAACGGGGTGCCCGCCACCTATCGCAAGGTGATGGGCAAGCTGGACTCCTACACGCCGCTGGGCTACTCGCTGTGCGGGGTGGTCGAGCAGGTCGGCGCCGGGATCGACGACGTGAAGGTCGGCGACCTCGTGGCCTGCGCCGGCAACGAGCACGCGCTGCACGCCGAGCTGAACTGGGTGCCGAAGAACCTCTACACCCCGGTGCCGGACGGCCTCGCGCCGCGGCATGCCGCCTTCGGCACCGTCGGATCGATCGCGCTGCAGGGCGTCCGCCAAGGCGAGTCACGGCTCGGCGAAGTGGCACTGGTCATCGGCCTCGGGCTGATCGGGCAGCTGGTGGTGCAGCTCCTCGCCGCCTCGGGAGTCCGCGTCGTCGGGGCCGACCCCGACCCGGCACGCTGCGAGCTCGCCGCGCGCCTGGGCGCCGCGGCCTGCGGCGACCCCGCGTCCGCTGCCGTGGAGACCGCCGTCGCCGAACTCACCGGCGGGCACGGCGTGGACCAGGTGTACCTGGCCGCCGGCGGCGGCAGCAACCAGCCCGTCGAGCTGGCCGCCCGGCTCTGCCGGGACCGCGGCCGGGTCGTCGACATCGGCAAGTGCCGCCTGGACCTGCCGTGGAACGCGTACTACGAGAAGGAGCTCGACGTCCGGTTCTCCCGGTCGTACGGCCCCGGGCGCTACGACCCGGAGTACGAGCTGGAGGGCCGGGACTACCCGATCGGCTACGTGCGCTGGACCGAGCGCCGCAACCTGGCGTGCTTCCTCGATCTCCTCGCCCGCGGCAGCGTCGACGTGGAGCCCCTGATCTCCCACATCGCCGACTTCGACGACGCCGTGGAGACGTACCAGCGCCTGAAGGACGGCGAACTGAAGGCCGTGGCGGTGCTGTTCCGGTATCCCGACCAGCCGGTGGCAGCCGAGGCTCCGGCGGTGGCCGTGCCCTCGGTGAACGTGCGAGCGTCCACTCCGGTCCGCTCCGTCAAGTCGCCGGTGCGCCTCGCGTTCGTCGGCGCGGGAAACTACGCGACGTCGATGCTGCTGCCGCACCTGGCACAGCGCGACGGCGTAGCGCTGTGGACCGTCGTCACCACGACGGCGCTCTCCGCGGCCAACGCGCAGCGGAAGTTCGGCTTCGCCCAGGCGACCACCGACCTCGACGCCGTGCTCGGCGACAAGACCATCGACGCGGTGTTCGTCGTCACCCGGCACAGCTCGCACGCCGAACTGACCCGAAGAGCACTGCTGGCCGGCAAGGCCGTGTTCGTGGAGAAGCCCCTCGCCCTCACCGAGGACGAGCTCGCCGGGGTGCTCGCGGCGGTGGAGGAGTCCGGCAACGACCGGCTCCAGGTGGGCTTCAACCGCCGGTTCTCGCCGCTGCTGAACGAGGCCAAGCAGCGGTTCGGCGCCCGGACCGGCCCGGCGAACCTGCGCTACCTGGTCAACGCGGGCCAACTGCAGCACGGCAGCTGGTACCTCCAGCAGGGCACCGAGGGCTCACGGTTCGCGGGCGAGGGCGGGCACTTCATCGACACGGCGAGCTGGCTGCTCGGCGCCGACCCGGTCTCGGTGTACGCGGTCGCCGCACCCGGCAACGAGGACCTTCAGGTCGTACTCCGCTACCCGGACGGGTCCACCGCCACCCTCAGCTACGTCACCACCGGCGCGCCCGGCTTCCCCAAGGAGACCCTCGACATGGTCGCGGACGGCAAGGTGCTGCGGCTCGACGACTTCGTCCGTGCCACTGTTTACGATGGCCGCCGTAAGCGGTGGGTCAGTTCGCGGCTGCCCAAGGCCCGGGACAAGGGCCAGAACGCCGAGCTGGCCGCGTTCATCAAGGCCGTGCGCACCGGCGGGCCGATGCCGGTGCCGCTGGAGTCGCTGGTCGCCACCACCGCGGCCACCCTCGCCGTGCAGACCGGTCTGGCCAGTGATGCGCCGGTGACGCTGGTGGGGCCGCGATGACCATGAGCGTGGGATGGTACCTGCGGCGGTTGTCCAGGATGGGACCGCAGGAGGTCGCCGGCCGGGTGGGCGACGCGGTGCGCAGACGGCGGTGGCGGTCGGCACGCCCTCACTGCCCGAGCGTCACCGGCGCCCGGTTCACCGCGGTCCTGCCCGCCGGTGCGATCACCGCCATACCTCCGGACGCCGCGAAACGTCTCCTCGCCGAGGCGGACCGGCTGATGTACGGGCACATCGAGTATTTCGGTGTGGTCCGCGACGACCTGACCGACCCGGACTGGTGGTACGACCCGAAGGCCGGGCGCCGGGCTCCGTGGGGCTACGCCTTCGACGTGCCGTACCGGGACGAGGACGCGGTCGGGGACATCAAGCAGATCTGGGAGCTGTCCCGGCACCAGTACCTCACCGTGCTCGCCGCCGCCTACACGATCACCGGGCACGAGCGGTACGCCGAGCGCGTGGCCGCGCACCTGCGGTCGTGGTGGACGGCCAACCCACCGCTGCGCGGCGTGCACTGGATCAGCGGCATCGAGCTGGGCATCCGGCTGCTGTCCTGGGTGTGGATCCGCCGGCTGCTCGACGGCTGGCCCGGCGCGGTTGGGCTGTTCGAGCACAACCCGTTGGCGCGGAACCAGATCTGGCACCACCAGCGCTGGCTGGCCGCCTTCCCCAGCCGGGGGTCCTCGGCGAACAATCACGTCATCGCCGAGGCCGCCGGGCAGTTCGCCGCGGCCTGCGCGTTCGACTGGTTCCCCTCCTCGGCGCGCTGGCGGGCCGACGCGCTGCGGTCGCTGGAGCGGCACCTGCGAAGCAACACCTTTCTCTCCGGCCTCAACCGTGAGCTGGCCACCGAGTACCACGGACTCGTGCTGGAGCTCGGCCTGGCCGCGGTGGCCGAGGCGGACGCCGCCGGTGTGCCGGTCCCCGCCACCATCCGGCTGGTACTGCTGCGGATGACCGACGCGCTCGCGGCCGTCGTGGACAGCCGGCTGCGGCCGCCGCGCCAGGGGGACGCGGACGACGGGCACGGTCTGGTCATGGACGGCGCGGGCACCGACCGCTGGGCCTCGCTGCTGGCCACCGGGGACGCCGTGTTCGGCCGGCTCGCCTGGTGGCCGACGGTGACCGGCACCGATGTGCGCACCCCGCTGCTGGCCGCGCTCATCAAGCCCACTGAACCGGCTGTGACCCGTCCAGCGAGCCGACCGGCGCACTTCGCGGACGCGGGCATGACCATCCTGCGCGGCCAGGGGGAAACGGGGGAGATCTGGTGCCGCTGCGACGGTGGCCCGCACGGCTTCCTGTCCATCGCCGCGCACGCCCACGCGGACGCGCTGTCCGTGGAGGTCCGGCACGACGGCGTCGACGTGCTCGCCGACCCGGGGACGTACTGCTACCACGGGCAGCCCGAGTGGCGGCAGTACTTCCGGTCCACCCTCGGCCACAACACCCTGCAGCTGAACGGCGCTGACCAGTCCGTCTCCGGCGGCCCGTTCCTGTGGACCCGGCATGCGCGCACCCGCGTCGTGGAGGCGGGTGCGGCCCGTTGGTCTGCCGAGCACGACGGCTACCAGGGCGCCGTGCACCGACGCCGGGTCGAACTGGTCGCCTCGACGCGGGAGTTGAGGATCGTCGACGAGGTGCGAGGCCCGGGCCGCGACGTACGTCTGGCGTTCCACCTCGGCCCCGCGATCACCGCACACCTGACGGGCGACCGAGCAGTGCTCACCTGGACCCTGGACGGCGAGGACCGCTCCGCGGAGCTGGAACTGCCCGGCGAGCTGAACTGGCGGGCGCACCGCGGCGAGACCGCGCCGCCGCTGGGCTGGTACTCCGCCGGCTTCGGGCGCAAGGAACCCACCACCACGCTGGTCGGCACCGGCTTCGCCGACAGCGCTGTGTTGTCGGGGGAGTTCACCACCGTGCTCAGGTTCCACGGCTAGGGGGGCGCGTGGAGAGCAAGAGACGGCACCGGGCGTGGGCGGCGGCACCGCTGACGCTGGTCCTGCTGGCGGCGACCGGCTGTACGAGCACGCCGGAAGCCCCGGCGAAAGCGGCCGGTGCGCCGTCCAGGTCCGGGCCGCCGGCCACGCCCGTGGCCCGGGTGTGCGCCGAGCCCGCGGCCGGGCCGGCGAAGCCACCGGCGGGCGCGGTGACGGTCGACCCCGCGGTGGTCGGTGACCTGGCCGCGAAGACCAAGGGCAGTCCGCCCGACACCACGTTCTGGCTTCGGCCTGGCAAGCACAGGCTCGACCCGGACCGCTACGCCCAGGTCGTCCCCAAGAAGGGGAACCGCTACCTCGGTGCGCCGGGCGCGGTGCTCGACGGCCGGAAGAAGAACCAGTACGCGTTCGGCGGCAGTGCCCGCGACGTCACCATCCGCCACCTGACCGTGCAGGGTTTCGTCGCGCCGCAGAACGAGGGCGTGGTCAACCATGACTCGGCCGACGGCTGGGTGATCGAGCACGCGACGATCCAGCACAACTCCGGCGCCGGGCTGATGGCCGGTGCCCGCCAGCGGGTCCGCGCCAGCTGCCTGCGCGGCAACGGCCAGTACGGCATGAACGCGTACAAGGCCGGCGGCCGTATCGGCGACCTGGTGGTCGAGGGCAACGAGATCACGGGCAACAACACCGGCGACTGGGAGCGGCGGCGGAAGGGCTGCGGCTGCACCGGAGGCATCAAGTTCTGGGCCGTCGACGGTGCCGACGTACGCGGCAACTGGGTGCACGACAACCGCGGAACGGGGTTGTGGGCGGACACCAACAACAACGACTTCCGCATCGAGAACAACGTGCTCGAGACCAACGACGGTGCCGCGCTGATCTACGAGACCAGTTACAACGCGGTCATCAGGAACAACACGATCCGGCGGAACAACTGGGTCGAAGGCCGCAGGGCGGCCGACCGCGGCGACAGCTTCCCGTACGCGACCGTCTACCTGTCCGAGTCCGGCGGCGAACCACGGATCGGAGCCCGCACCGACAAGATCGAGATCTACCGGAACGTGCTGGAGGACAACTGGTCCGGGATCACCCTGTGGGAGAACGCCGACCGGTTCTGCAACAGCCCGGCCAACACCTCCTCCGGCCACTGCACACTGCTGGTCCGGGACACCGACCGCTGCGCGGAACCGGCGATCGCCACCCCACCGCTCTACGCCGACTGCCGGTGGAAGACCCAGCGGGTGGACATCCACGGCAACCGCTTCGTGCTCGACAAGTCCGTCGCCGAGTGCACCGTGAAGTGCGACCGCATGGCGGTGCTGGCCAACTACGGCACCTATCCGGACTGGTCGCCGTACCAGGGCGAACGGGTGGCCGAGGCGATCACCCGCGAACAACACAACCGCTGGCACGACAACGTCTATCTCGGACCGTGGAAGTTCGTCGCCCACGACCCGAGCCGGCTGCTCGACTTCGGGCAGTGGCAGGGCGCGCAGTACCAGCAGGACACGGGCAGCACCTTCCAGCCGCGGGACGGTGGTTGAGATGCGTGCTGAGACGAGTGGGACCGCACCGAAGACCGTCGGCATCGTCTGGGGACTGCTGATCCTCAACACGCTCGGCTCCGCCGGGGCGAAGACCATCGTCCCGCTGCCCCGCTCCCTCATCCAGATGGTCACCATGGGCGCGCTGGCCGCCGCGTTCGCGCTGGCGCTGGCACTCAATCTCCGGCTGCGCGTCCGAGCGAGCGCCTACTTGTGCCTGCTCACCCTGCTGCTGGTGACGAGCGTGCTCTCCAGTGCGCACCTGGAGTCCGGATTCGGCGCGCTGTTCCGGTGCGCCCGGCTGGCTCTCTTCGTCGGCACACTGTGGCTGCTCAGCCGCTGGTGGGACGGCGGCCCGACGTTCGTCCGGCACCACATCCGGATGTACTTCGCGGTGCTCGGGTCGGTGGCCGCAGGGCTGGCCATCTCACCGGGCGCGGCCCTGCCCGACCTCTACGGCGGACGCCTTGTCGGCGCGTTGTGGCCGCTCACGCCGCCGCAGATCGGCCAGTACGCCGCGGTGATCACCGGGCTCACGGTGCTGCTCGTACTGGGCCGCCGGACCGACAAGGCCGGCGCGGCGGTGGTCATCGTGCCGTCACTCGTCCTGCTCGCGCTGACCCATACCCGCACGGCGACGGTCGGTCTGCTCATCGGGCTGGCGCTGGCGATCGGCTCGCTCCTCCTGACCAGCGCCGCGGCGCGGCGGTTCTTCACCTGGGCGGTGCTGTGCGCCGCAGTGGCCGCGGTGGTGTTCAGCTCCGCGCTGCAGGCGTGGTTCCTGCGCGGGCAGAGCCAGGAGAACTTCTCCAACCTCACCGGCCGGGCCAAGGTCTGGGACGCCCTGCTGGCAGCGGACCGGTCGACCGCGGAGCAGGTGTTCGGAGTCGGCCTGGGCGACAAGTCGTACGGCGGGCTGCCGATCGACAACAGCTGGCTGGCCGTCTACCAGGAACAGGGTCTGACCGGCGTCGCCCTGGTGGCGGCGATCGTCATCGTGCTGGGCGGCGTCGCGTTGCTGCGGCCACCGTCGCCGTCGAGGGCCTGCGCGATCTTCCTGATCAGCTACTGCGCGATCGCGTCGTACACCGAGGCCGGCCTCGGCGACGCCTCGCCGTATCTGTTGCATCTGGCCGTCGCCGCCTCGCTGTTGGCGGCACCAGCACCAGCACCAGCGCCTGCCGCGGCCGGCCCCCTTCCCACGCCCGAAGGCCCTCGACGACGCATTCCGGAATGGGCCCAGAGATCGGAGGGGATCTGAGCATGCACGGCATCCACGTCCTCGTAGTGCACAACCGCTACGCCTCGGCGCAGCCGAGCGGGGAGAACAAGGTCGTCGACCAGGAGGTGGCGCTGCTGCGCGACGCAGGCCACCGGGTCGAGGTGTTCGAGCGGCGCAGCGACGACATCGCCGCCCGGTCCCTGCCGCGCAAGGCCGCGGTGCCGCTCCTTGTGCCGTGGAATCCGGCGGTACGCAAGGAACTCGCCGCCCGGCTCCGCACCGCACGCCCTGACGTGGTGCACGTCCACAACGTCTTCCCGCTCCTGTCGCCCGCGGTGCTGGCAGCCTGCGCCGACGCCGGCGTGCCCGCCGTCGCCACGCTGCACAACTACACCCAGGTCTGCCCGCCCGGCACGCTGCAACGGGACGGCCGGCCGTGCACCGAGTGCGTCGGGTCGGCGGCGCCGCTGCCCGCCGTACGGCACGGCTGCTACCGCGGCTCCCGGCTGGCGACGGTGCCGCTCGCGGTCAGCCTGTCGGCCAACCGGCGGCGGTGGTGGTCCGGCGTGGCGCGGTTCCTCTGCATCTCCGCTGCGCAGCGCGACGTCCTGGTGCGGGCCGGGATGCCGGCCGAGCGGCTGGCGGTGAAGCACAACTTCGTGCCGGAGCCGGGTGCCCGCCGGGAGGGCGCCGGCGAGCATCTGCTCTACCTCGGCCGGCTCGCCGAGGCCAAGGGCCTACGGCTGCTCATGGCCGCGTGGGACGAGAACGCCGCGGCCGGCGGTGTGGGCGTGCCGCTCGTGATCGCCGGCGCGGGTCCGCTGGAGGGAGAGGTGACCGCCTGGGCCGCGGGCCGGGACGACGTGCGGTACGTCGGCCTGTACGACACGGCGGAGTGCCGGGAGGCCATCGCGCGGTCGGTCGCCGTGGTGGCGCCCTCGACGTGGCTGGAGGCGTTCGGCCTGGTGGCCGTGGAGGCGATGGCGGCCGGGGTCCCGGTCGTCGCCGCCGGTCACGGCGCCTTCGTCGAACTCGTGGAGGACGGGGTGACCGGGCTGCTGCACCGGCCGGGCGAGGCCGCCTCGCTCGCGTCCTGCATACGCCGGATCGCGGGCGGACCGGACCGCAACCGGGAGATGGGCCAGGCGGCCCGGCGCCGTTACGAGCAGGGCTTCAGCCCGGCCGTCGGGCTGGAGCGCCTGGTGGAGGAGTACCGCACCGCGATCGCGGGTCGGACGGAATCAATGGGGGGCAGTAAATGACAGGATGCCGACTCTGCGGCTCGGCGGCGCTGGCGAGCGTCGTCGATCTCGGGGCGACACCACCCTGCGAGAGCTTTCTCGCCGCGGACCAACTGGACGAGCCGGAACCCGCGTACCCGCTGCACCTGCGGGTCTGCACCGACTGCTGGCTGGCGCAGATCCCGCCGCTGATCACGCCGGAGGAGACGTTCAAGGAGTACGCGTACTTCTCCTCGTACTCGACCTCCTGGGTGGAGCACGCGCGCAGGTTCGTCGCCGATGCCGTGCAGCGGGTGGGACTCGACACCGAAGGCTCCGACGGCTCCGAAGGCTCCGACGCCTTCGTGGTCGAGGTCGCGAGCAACGACGGCTACCTGCTGAAGCACGTGGTGGAGCGCGGGATCCGCTGCCTCGGCATCGAGCCGTCGGTGAACGTCGGCGCCGCGGCGCGCGAGGCCGGTGTGCCCACGCTCACGGAGTTCCTGAGCCCGGCCACCGGCGCCGCAGTCCGCGCGGAGCACGGCCCCGCGGACCTGGTCGTGGCCAACAACGTGTACGCGCACATCCCCGACGTGGTCGGGTTCACCCAGGGGCTGCGCGCCCTGGTCGCCGACGACGGCTGGGTCTCCATCGAGGTGCAGCACCTGCTGACCCTGATCGAGGAGAACCAGTACGACACGATCTACCACGAGCACTTCCAGTACTACACGGTCGCGTCCGCGATCCGGGCCCTCGCGAGCGGCGGACTCGCGCTCGTGGACGTCGAGTTGCTGCCCACGCACGGCGGCTCCATCCGGCTGTGGGCCCGGCCCGCCGAGGTGGCCGGCGAGCCGTCGCAGAGCGTCGCCGATGTGCTGGACCGGGAGAAGGCCGCCGGGCTGCAGGAGCTGTCCGGCTACACCGAGTTCTCAGCGCGGGTGGCCAAGGTACGCCGGGATCTGCTCCGGTTCCTCATCGAGGCGGCCGAGCGCGGCGAGACGGTGGTCGGCTACGGCGCCCCGGGCAAGGGCAACACCCTGCTCAACCACTGCGGCGTCCGGCCCGACCTGCTCCCGTACACGGTCGACCGCAACCCCTACAAGCACGGCAGGTTCACCCCGGGCACCCGCATCCCGATCCTGCCGCCCGAGCGGATAGCCGCCGACCGGCCGGACTACGTCCTCGTCCTGCCGTGGAACCTGCGGGCCGAGCTGGTCGAGCAGCTGTCCTACGTCCACGAGTGGGGCGGCCGCCTGGTCTTTCCCATCCCCGAACTGAGCATTGTCGAGGTCAACAAGTCATGAAGGTCGTACTGTTCTGCGGCGGTTACGGGATGCGGATGCGGAGCGGTGCCGCCGACGACGTGCCCAAGCCGATGGCGATGGTCGGCCCCAGACCGCTCATCTGGCACGTCATGCGCTACTACGCGCACTTCGGGCACACCGAGTTCATCCTGTGCCTCGGCTACGGGGCGCACCACATCAAGGACTTCTTCCTCAACTACGAGGAGACGACGTCCAACGACTTCGTGCTCCGGGGCGGGGTGACCGAGCTGCTGTCCACCGACATCTCGGACTGGACGATCACGTTCGCGCAGACCGGCGTCGAGTCACCGATCGGGGAGCGGCTGCGCCGGGTGCGGCACCACCTGGACGGCGACGAGATGTTCCTCGCCAACTACGCCGACGTGCTCACCGACGCCCCGCTGGACGAAATGATCGACCGGTTCGCCCGGCGCGACGCCGGTGCGTCGATGATGGTGGTGCCTCCGCAGTCCTCCTTCCACTGCGTGGACCTGGGCGAGGACGGCCTGGTGGGAGGCATCACCGCGGTGAGTGAACTGCCGCTCTGGGAGAACGGCGGCTACTTCGTGCTCCGCCAGGAGGTCTTCGACCACATACCGGAGAACGGGGACCTGGTCGCCGACGGCTGCACCGAACTGGCCAAGCGGGGACGGCTGGTGGCGCACCAGCACCGCGGCTTCTGGAAGCCGACCGACACGGTGAAGGAGCGGGCCGCGCTCGACGCCGCCTACGCCCGGGGCGACCGCCCGTGGGCCGTGTGGGAGCGGGACCGCGCGGGGGTGACGGTGTGATCCGGCTCAGCACCGGGCGCCTGGAACGGATCGTCGCGGTGGGCGCACACTGCGACGACATCGCCATCGGCGCCGGCGGCACACTGCTGACGCTGTGCCACGCGCGGCCGGGTGTCCGCGTCGACGCACTGGTGCTGTCCGGCGGCGGCAGCGAGCGGGAGCAGGAGGAGCAGGCCGCGCTCGCCGCCTTCTGCCCGGGCGCCGACCTGCGGCTGACCGTGCTCAAACTGCCGGACGGCAGGATGCCCGTGCACTGGGACGAGGCCAAGGCTGCGGTCGAGGAACTGCGCGCGCAGACCGACCCGGACCTGATCCTGGCCCCCCGCACCGACGACGCGCACCAGGACCACCGCGGCCTGGCGCAGCTGATCCCCACCGCGTTCCGCGACCACCTCGTGCTCGGCTACGAGATCGTCAAGTGGGACGGCGACCTCGGCCGGATGGCCGCGTACCAGCCGCTGTCGCCCGAGACCGCCGAACAGAAGGTGCGGCTGCTGCAGGAGCACTACCCCTCGCAGCGGCACCGGCCCTGGTACGACCGCGAGGCCTTCCTCGGTCTCGCGCGGATCCGCGGCATCGAATGCCACGCGCGCTACGCCGAGGCGTTCGCCGTCACCAAACTCACGCTCGACCTGGGCGCCCTCGATGCGGGCACCTTCAACCTGGGGGACTGAACCTTGCGCGTACTGCTGACCGGACACCAGGGCTACCTGGGCACCGTGATGGCCCCGGTCCTCACGGCCGCCGGACACGAAGTCATCGGCCTCGACTCCGGCCTGTTCGCCGACTGCGTCCTCGGCCCGTCGCCCGCGGACCCGCAGGGGCACCGGGTGGACCTGCGTGACGTCACAGCGGAACACGTGGCCGGGGTGGACGCCGTGATCCACCTGGCCGCGCTGTCCAACGACCCGCTGGGCTCGCTGGCGCCGGAGCTCACCTACGACATCAACCACCACGCGTCCGTACGCCTCGCCAGGCTGGCCCGCGACGCCGGAGTGCGGCGCTTCCTGTATGCCTCGACGTGCTCGGTGTACGGCGCCGCGGGCGGTGACGAACTCGTCGGCGAGGACGCCCCGTTGCGCCCCGTGACGCCGTACGCGGAGTCCAAGGTGCGGGTGGAGGACGACCTGCACGCGCTCGCCGACGACGACTTCACCCCGGTGTACATGCGCAACGCCACCGCCTTCGGCTACTCGCCGCGGCTGCGCGCCGACATCGTGCTGAACAACCTGGTGGGCCACGCGCTCCTGTCCGGCGAGGTACTCGTCCTCTCCGACGGCACCCCCTGGCGTCCCCTGGTGCACGCCGCCGACATCGCCCGTGCCTTCACGGCCGCGCTGACCGCGCCCCGCGAGGCGGTCCACGACCGGGCGTTCAACATCGGCAGCGAGACCAACAACGTCACGGTCGCCGAGATCGCCGAGCAGGTCGCCGAGGCGGTGCCCGGTGCGAAGGTGAGGATCACCGGGGAGTCCGGTGCCGATCCGCGCTCGTACCGCGTGGACTTCTCCCGGTTCCGCGCCGCGATCCCCGGCTTCGACTGCGAGTGGACGGTGAAGCAGGGCGCGCTCGAACTCGCCGACGCCTACCGGCAACACGGGCTGACCCGGGAGGACTTCGAGCAGCGCTTCACCCGGCTTGCCGTGCTGCGCGCGACGTCCGAGGCCGGCGCCGTCGACGACACCCTGCGGCGGCGCCCGTGACCGGGATCGGCGAGGAGATGTACGCCCTGGTGGAGCGGCTGTACCCGCTGTGCCGGAGCATCACAGGGGACGGTGTGCGCGCCACCCTCGACATCGTCGGCGAGTACATCCCTCTTCACGTGCACGAGGTGCCGACCGGGACCCAGGTCCTGGACTGGACGGTGCCACAGGAGTGGAACATCCGGGACGCGTACATCGCCGATGCCACCGGCCACCGGGTCGTCGACTTCGCCGCGTCCAGCCTGCACGTGCTCGGCTACAGCGTCCCGGTGTCGGCGACGCTGCCGCTGGCCGAGCTGCGCGAGCACCTGCACACGCTGCCGGACCAGCCGGGCCTGGTGCCGTACCGCACCAGTTACTACAAGCCCGAGTGGGGGTTCTGCCTGGCGCAGGACACCCTGGACGCCATGCCGGACGGCGAGTACGAGGTGCGTATCGACTCGACGCTCGCCGACGGTCACCTCACCTACGCCGAGCACGTGATCCCGGGGCAGGTCCCCGACGAGGTGATCGTCTCCTGTCACGTCTGCCACCCGTCGCTGGCCAACGACAACATGGCGGGCGTCGCGGTGGCGACGTTCCTGGCGCGGGCACTGGCCGAGCAGAACCCGTACTACACCTACCGGTTCGTCTTCGCGCCCGGCACCATCGGCGCGATCACCTGGCTCGCCCGCAACAAGGAGCGGGTGGACCAGGTCAAGCACGGGCTCGTACTCGCCTGCGCCGGCGATCCCGGCAACCTGACGTACAAGCAGAGCAGGCGCGGCGACGCGGAGATCGACCGGGTCGTTCGGCACGTGCTCGCCACCTCCGAACGGCCGCACCGCGTCACCGAGTTCACGCCGTACGGATACGACGAGCGGCAGTACTGCTCGCCCGGGTTCGACCTCGGCGTCGGCTCGCTCACCCGCACCCCGTACGCGGGCTATCCCGAGTACCACACCTCGGCGGACAACCTGGACTTCGTCTCCCCGGAGGCGATGGCGGACACCCTCGCCGTCTGCCGCGAGGCGTTCGCCGTCCTCGACCGCAACCGGAGGTATCTGAACCTCAGCCCGTACGGCGAACCGCAGTTGGGGCGGCGCGGGCTCTACGACGCGCTCGGCGGGCGCAGCGACACCAAGGAGGCCCAGATGGCCATGCTCTGGGTGCTCAACCTCTCCGACGGTGAGCACAGCCTGCTGGACGTCGCCGAGCGGTCCGGGCTGCCGTTCGACACCGTCGCCGCAGCGGCCGACGCCCTGCGCGACGCCGGGCTGATCAAGGCATGACGCCGATGACCACCGAGGGGGAGAGGGCGAGGCCGAAGGCGGCGGCCGCCGGGCGGGCCCTCGCCGGGCGGCTGTCCTGGGGCCTCGCCGACCAGGCGGCCTCCAGCATCAGCAACTTCGTGGTGGGCGTCTACGTGGCCCGCTCGCTGGGGGTGACCGCGTTCGGCGTGTTCAGCCTTGCCTGGGTGACCTACGGCGTGGTGCTCAACGTCTCCCGGGGACTGGCCACCGACCCGCTCATGGTGCGCTTCAGCGGCGTGCCGGACGCGTCCTGGCGCGCGGCGGTGGCCCGCTCTTCGGGTACCGCGCTCGGCGTCGGCACCGCCCTCGGCGCGGCGTCCGTGCTGGCCGGCCTCGCCCTCGGCGGCGGCGTGGGGACCGCGTTCGCCTGCCTCGGCGTCGTCCTGCCGGGACTGCTGCTGCAGGACGCGTGGCGGTTCGCGTTCTTCGCCGCCGGCGCCGGGCGGAAGGCGTTCGTCAACGACCTCGTGTGGGGCGTCGCGCTCGTCCCGGCAATGATGGTGGCGGCTCGCGTGGGCAGTGTGGCCGCTTTCGTGCTCGCCTGGGGCGGGTCCGCCGCGGTGGCCGCGGTGTACGGCTGCCTCCAGTCCGGCATCCGGCCCCGGCCGACCGGAGCCCGCGAGTGGCTTCGCGAGCACCGTGACCTCGGCTCCCGGTACCTGGTGGAGAACGTCAGCAACAGTGGCGCGAGCCAGCTGCGGGCGTACGGGCTCGGTGCGATCGTCGGGGTCGGCGCGGTGGGCGTGATCCGTGGCGCCGAGCTCCTGCTCGGCCCGTTCCTCGCCGTACTGATGGGGCTGTCCCTGGTCACCGTCGCGGAGGCGGCGCGGGTGCTGCGGCGGGACCCGCACCGGCTCGGCGCGTTCTGCCTCCTGCTGGGTGGCGGGCAGGCCGTCGCCGCGCTGCTGTGGGGCGGTGCGCTGCTCCTTGTACCGGACCGGGTCGGCGAGCTCGTGCTCGGGGGCGTCTGGACCGCTGCCTCGGAGCTCATCGTGCCGGTCACGCTCGGCGTCGCGGGTGCAGGGCTCGGCACCGGCGCGGCGGCCGGACTGCGCGCGCTCGGCGCGGCCCGGCGCAGCCTGCGCAGCCAACTGGTCGCCTCCGCCTGCTACGTCGTCGGCGGGCTCGGCGGCGCGGCCGCGGGCGGCACGGTCGGCTCGGCCTGGGGCGTCGCCGCCGCGACCGTCGGCAGCTCGGCCGTGTGGTGGCTGCACCTGCGGTCCGCCCTGCGCGAGCACCACCGCAATCCGATCTCCGAAGTGAGGACCACATGACCGCCCACCCCCGGCTGAGCATCGGCCTGCCCGTCTACAACGGTGAGGAGTACCTGGCCGAGTCGCTCGACGCCCTGCTCGGCCAGACCTACGAGGACTTCGAGCTGGTCATCTCCGACAACGCCTCGACCGACGGGACCCAGGACATCTGCCGGAAGTACGCGGCGCAGGATTCGCGTATCCGGTACATCCGGCTGCCCCGCAACATCGGCGCCGCGCCGAACCACAACTACGTGTTCACCCAGTGCCGCGGCGAGCTGTTCAAGTGGGCCTCGCACGACGACCTGTACGCCCGGGACCTGCTGCGGCGCTGCGTGGAGGCGCTGGACGAGCGGCCCGAGGTGATCCTCGCGCACGCCGACCAGGCGGTCATCGACGAGGACGGCAAGGTGAAGGTCCCGTACGCGTACACGCTCGCCACCGCCTCACCGCACGCACCGGAGCGCTTCCGCAGCCTGCTGTTCGAACCCGGCGGCGACGACTTCTACGGGGTGATGCGGGCCGACATGCTGCGCCGGGTGAGGCCGCACGACAGCTACCACCACGCGGACCGCACGTTCGTCGCCGAGATCACCCTGCACGGGCCCTTCCACCAGGTGCCGGAGCTGCTGTACTTCCGCCGCGACCACCCCACGCGCGCCGAGCGGGCGAACCCTTCCAAGCGCTCCCGGTGCGTGAACCTGGACCCGCGCCGGGCGGGACCGCTGCACCCGACGCCGCGGCTGCTCGCCGAGTACGTCTGGGGCTTCGTCGCGGCGGTCCGGCGGGCGCCGTTGTCCCCGGCCGACCGGCGCGCGTGCTACCGCCACCTGGCCGCATGGATGACCAGCCGGGCCCGCCCTGGCGCCGGCGAGCGGGTCGAGGACCGCGCCCCGGTCGACCCGGCCGAGCTCAGTGTCTCCGTCGACGCCCTCGTCGCCGGCCGCGCGGGGAGGCAGCCATGACTCCGGTGCGAGTGGGGGTGTTCGGCCTGCTCGGCTCCGGCAACCTCGGCAATGACGGGTCGCTGGAAGCCGTGCTCGGGTACCTCCGCGCCGAGCACCCGGATGCGGTCGTGGACGCGCTGTGCGGTGGGCCGGAGACCGTCGCGGCCCGGTACGGGATCCCCGCGGCGCGGCTGAACTGGTACCGCGGGGAGTACCGGACCGCATCGCGTGCGGGCGCGATCGCGGCGAAGGGCCTCGGCAAACTCGTCGACGCCGTCCGCACCGCCGCCTGGGTGCGCAGGCACGACGTGGTGATCGTGCCGGGCATGGGCGTCCTGGAGGCCACGCTGCCGCTGCGGCCGTGGGGCTTCCCGTACGCGCTGTTCCTGCTCTGCGCGAGCGGCCGGCTGGTCGGCACCCGCGTCGCGCTGGTCGGCGTCGGCGCGGACAGGATCAGCGACCGGCCGACCCGGGCTCTGGTGCGCTGGTCGGCGCGGCTGGCCGCGTACCGGTCGTACCGGGACGCCCTGTCCCGCGACGCGATGCGGGAAATGGGCGTGGACACCGCGCGCGACGAGGTCTGTCCGGACCTCGCGTTCGCCCTGCCGACGCCGTCCGCGGGCACACCCTCGGGCACGGTCTGCGTCGGCGTCATGGACTTCCACGGCGGCAACGACGACCGCGCCCGGGCCGCGGAGATCCACCGGCGCTACCTCGACGGGACGACCCGGTTCGTGCGCGCGCTGGTCGAGGACGGCAGGCAGGTCCGGCTGCTCACCGGCGACGCGTGCGATGCGCCGGTGGTCGCCGCGATCCTCGACGCGGTGGACTCACCACTGGTCACGGCCGCCGAGGCGGCCTCGCTTGCCGACCTGATGAAGGAGACGGCGGCCGCCGACACCGTGGTGGCGACCCGCTACCACAACCTGATCTGCGCCCTGAAGGCCGGCACACCGACGCTCGCCCTCAGCTACGCGGCGAAGAGCGACGCACTCATGGACCGGATGGGCCTTGCCGAGTACAGCCACCCCGCCCGCGAGATCGACGCCGACCGGCTGCTCGAACAGTTCCGGGAACTGGAGGGCCGATCGGGGGAGCTGCGGCGGACCCTTGCCGAACACAACGCGGTCGCCACCCAGCAACTCAGGAACCATTTCGCCGAGTTGACCGCGGCCCTGTTCCCGGTCCACGCCCTGCAGGAGACTCCATGAAAGCGACCGAAGTCCCGGCAATCACCGGTGCGTATCTCTTCGAGCCGACCCCGTACGCCGACGAGCGCGGCTTCTTCTGCCGTACCTTCGACGCCGACGTGGTCCGCTCGGTGGGCCTCGACCCGGACGCCTTCGTCCAGGACAGCGTGTCCCGCTCGGTCCGCGGCGTGCTGCGCGGCCTGCACCTGCGCTCCGGCGCAGGCGAGGCCAAGCTCGTGCGGTGCTCGTACGGGAAGATCTTCGACGTCGTCGTGGACCTGCGGCCGGACTCGCCGACCTACCGCACCTGGGCCTCCTTCGAACTGTCCGGTGAGACACAGGCGACGCTCTACATCCCGGCGGGCTGCGCGCACGGCTTCCAGGCGCTGACCTACACCGCCGACACCTCGTACCGGATCGACCGCCCGCACGATCCGGCCGAGGACGTGACGATCGCCTTCGACGACCCGGAGCTCGCCATCCCCTGGCCGCTGCCGGTCACATCGATGTCCCGACGGGACCGGGAGGCGCCGAGCCTCGCCGAGGTCCTGAAGCACAAGGAGAGGTGAGGTCCCCGTGGACACCGAAGAGTTCCGGCTTCCCCGGTCGCGGGCGGCGAACGAGCGGCTGCACGCGATGATCCCCGGAGGCGCGCACACCTACGCCAAGGGCGACGACCAGTACCCCGAGAACCTGGCCCCGGTCATCAGCCACGGCCGCGGTGCCCACGTGTGGGACATCGACGGCAACCGGTACATCGAGTACGGCTCCGGGCTGCGGTCGGTCAGCCTCGGCCACGCCCACCCACGCGTGACCGAGGCCGTGCGGCGGCAACTCGACCGCGGCAGCAACTTCGTCCGGCCGTCCATCGTGGAGGCCGAGGCCGCGGAACGCTTCCTTGCCACCGTGCCGACCGCCGAGATGGTGAAGTTCACGAAGAACGGCTCCGACGCCACCACCGCCGCCGTACGCCTCGCCCGCGCCGTCACCGGCCGCCCGCGGGTGGCCCGCTGCGCCGACCACCCCTTCTTCTCCACCGACGACTGGTTCATCGGCACCACGCCGATGTCGGCCGGCATCCCGGCGGCGACCACCGATCTCACGGTGTCCTTCCCGTACGGGAACCTGGCCGCCACGGAGGACCTGCTCACCCGGTACCAGGACGAGATCGCCTGCCTGATCCTCGAACCCGCCGCCCACACCGAGCCACCGCCCGGATACCTCGCGGGCCTGCGCGAACTGGCCGACCGCCACGGCTGCGTACTCATCTTCGATGAGATGATCACCGGCTTCCGCTGGTCCGAGGCCGGTGCCCAGGGCCTGTACGGCGTCGTCCCCGACCTCTCCACGTTCGGCAAGGCGCTGGGCAACGGCTTCGCCGTCTCCGCACTGGCCGGACGCCGCGAGCTGATGGAGCGGGGCGGGCTGCGTCACTCCGGCGACCGGGTGTTCCTGCTGTCCACCACGCACGGTGCGGAAACCCACTCCCTGGCCGCGGCCATGGCCGTACAAACCACTTACACCGAGGAGGGCATCACCGCGCGGCTGCACGCCCTCGGCGAGCGGTTGGCCTCCGGTGTCCGCGACGCCGCGGCGAGCATGGGCGTCGGCGACCACGTCGTCGTCCGGGGCCGGGCCAGCAACCTGGTCTTCGCCACCCTCGACGAGAACGGGCAGCCGTCGCAGCAGTACCGCACCCTGTTCCTGCGCCAACTCCTCGCGGGCGGAGTGCTGGCCCCGTCATTCGTCGTGAGCAGCGCGCTCACCGACGCCGACATCGATCACACCGTTGACGTGGTGGCCCAGGCATGTGCGGTCTACCGGAAGGCACTGGACGCCGCCGACCCCACCCCCTGGCTGGGCGGGCGACCGGTGAAGCCCGTCTTCCGCCGCCTGGCGTGACGGAGCGTCAGCCGAGCTCACCCCGACCGGCGCCGGCCCCCTGGCCGACCAGCCACGCGGTCGCCGGTACCACCGCCACCGCGGTGCACCAGCCGCCGAAGGCGTCGGTCGGGTAGTGCGCGCCCAGGGCGACCTGGGCCCATCCCATCGCGGCGCCGGCAACCAGCGCCGCGGCGAGGACGAGTGACGTGCCGGCCGTCCTGCCCAGGCCGAGCCGGCCGGTCGCGAGCAGCGCCACCACGAGAGCGAGGGCGGTGAGGAAGGCGGTGTGCCCGCTCGGGTAGGACAGGTTGTCGGCACCGTGGATGGTACGTCCCACCACGGGCTTCAGCAGCGTCGTCGTCGCCACGGCCATGCCGGGGCCGACGACGGCGAGCACCGCCGCGCGAGGACACCGAAGCAGCAGGCAGCCCGTCACGACGGCCACGACCAGCGTCGCCGCTCCGGCGGGCTCACCGAGGAAGTCCGTGACCAGAGCGACGTTCCGCCACGGCGGCCGCACACTGTCCGCCGTCGGCTGGACGATCCACCTGTCCACCCTGCCGGGCTCGCTGTGGCCGGCGTACAGGACCCCGAGCACGACGACCACCAGTGCGGCGAGGGCCGCGACCGGCCCGAGCCACGCGCGCAGCGACGGGGGCAGCACCGCGGGCGCCGACCGGCCGGTCACCCGCCCACCGCGCACTTCTGCCAGGCGATCCAACGCGAGCCCCCTGTTCCGTAGCGTCCCCGAAGCCGGATCCCTCATCCTGGCGTAGATCGCTGAGTCGGAGCGGCTGATGCCGGAAGAAACGGGTCGCGTTGGCCGGAACGCTGGTCCTGTACCGGTAAGAGCGCTCTTCCAGCGCGCCGACCCCGACCGGGCACTGCACGTCCACGCAAGCCAGGCCGAAGCGCACATGCTGCGCAGCGCGGGTGAACTGGTAGAGCTCATGGCCGCACGGCGGCAGGCGTCAGAACCGCCTGACCGCCGCCGCCCTCGGGTGACGTCGCCGCCCTCGGGTGACGTCCGCAGTTACCGCAGAACGCCTTGCGCACTGAGAGGGAAAACCACCGCGGAGCGGGACCAGGGGAGCCGGTGCGGGTGTGCAGGGGCTCCCGCCACGGCGGAGGGCACCGGCAGTTCGAACCAGACGGTCTTTCCGCGGCGCGCCAGCGTGCTGCCCCAGCACAGCGCCAGTGCGTCCACCAGGCCCAGGCCTCGCCCCCTCTCCTTGTCCATGTAGGGGTGGACCAGCACCGGCAGGGCCCGGTAACTGTCCAGGACCTCGCAGCGCAGGAGCCCGTTGCGCAGGAAGAGCCGCAGCCTCGCCGGTCCGGGAGCGTGCTGCTGCGCATTCGTGACCAGTTCGTTGGTCAGCAGCAGGGCACTGTCGGCCTCCTCGCTGATTCCTGCTCTGGTCAGCCAGCTGCGGACGGCTCGCCGGGCCAGGAGCGGCCCGTCAGCCATGGCGCTGATCGCAGTACTGAGGTAGGTGGTGACCGTACTGAGGTCGGCCGGCGCGTCTTCAGGCATCAACATTGCTGTCCTTCCGGTCGGACCCACTGTGCGCCGCCCGGGCCCCGTGCGCACCGGGAGAAATACCCGCTCGCATACCTGTTGGGTGAGGGGCCTCCCTGCGTGAGGGACCTCCCTGCGTGAGGGGCCTCCCTGCGTGAGGGCACTCCGCAGTCAGCTCCCGGCACAAGCGGTGCGGCAATGCCAAGGGTGTGTCCAAAAGGAGGCGAGAGCGGACTTCCGCAGTGATGCGCGTGCCTTCTCACTAACGTGCCGAGGGATAAGGAACCGGGCCAGGGGTAAGGCCCGGCCGACGCGACGCGACGCGCCGATGACGGAAGAGGCAGGCCGATGACTGAGCACCACGGCACAACCGGCCGCATCGTTCCGGTGGAGCGTCTGGGGCCGGGCGACCACTCGTGCATGGACGTCGTCGACTGGAAGGCCCGTTGGCAGGTACTGGCCGCCTTCACCCGGACCGGCCTGGCCCGCGGGGAGAAGGTGCTGCTCGTCCTGGACCCGAGCGACCTGAACGACGGCGATGCCCTCTCCTGCCTCGACGGTGGTATGGGGCAAGTGGAAGACGCCCTGGCGAGCGGTCAGTTGGTGCTCGCCCGCAACACGTCCGTCTATGTACCGGACGGCCGCTTCTCCAAGGAGCGGCAACTTCGCACCCACGGCGCGCTGATCGAGGAAGCCCGGAAGGAGGGCTACCCACGGCTGCGCGGTGCGGGTGACATGGCCTGGGCACCTCAGGCGGGCGTGAACGACGAGGAAGTGGTGGATTACGAAATCTCCGTGGCGGCGCTGTTCGCGGACGCGTACTTCACCGGGCTCTGCTGGTACGACCGGCAGCAGTGCAGTGACCAGCTGGTGGCCACGATGCGCCGGATCCATCCGCTCCAGGTCATGGAGCGCCTGGGCGCGCTCGAGGTGACCTGGATTCCGGACGGTGCGCGGATCGCCGGTTCGGCGGAACTGGGCTCGCGCGAGGAGTTCACCAAGGCGCTGCACGAAGCGCTGGTGCGGCGGCCGGATTCCGGCTCCTGCCGCTACGAATTCGACCTGAGGGACCTGGCCTACATGGAGGCGCACTGTGCCTGGCACCTGATCGACTTCGCTGCCGGACTGCCGCGGAACCACAAGGTCGTCGTCAGGTGCGGAGCGATGCTGGAGATGACCCTGCGCGGCCTCGGCTCCGCTGCCGTACCGCAGCTGGAACTTCACGTGGCGGACGAGGAGGACTCGGCATGAACGACAGTCATCTGCTGAAGGTGGACTTCACCTACTCCGACCTGCCGCTGGTGCGGGTCACGTTCGCCGCCGCCCTCCGCCGGGCCGGACTGCCGGAGCCGGCGCGGCATGCCCTTGCCCAGGCGGCACTCGAAGCCATGGCCAATGCGGTCCTGCACGGCGGGGGAGCGGGGCAGCTCATCGTGCGGGCCGCGGACGGCGAGGTGCGGTGCGAGGTCACCGACGCCGGTCCCGGCCCGTCCGCCCTGCCACTGTCCCCCGGCCCACCGGCCTGGGACGCCGTCGGAGGGAGCGACGGGAGCACGGTCGGCGGCCACGGGCTGCGCATTGCCGAAGTGCTCACCGACCGCCTCGAAGTGCACCCGAACCCGGGCGGCCGGGGCACTACGGTCGTTCTGGCCGCGTCCCTGAACCGCTCGCCCTTCCTGCTTCACTGATCCACGCGGCCACCTGGCTGCGGCTGGCGAATCCCAGCTTGGCCAGGATGCGCTCCACATGGCCCTCGGCCGTACGCCGGGCGATCACCAACGCCTCTGCGATCTGCCGGTTCGTCATCCCCTGGGCGATGAGTCCGGCCACCTCCCACTCGCGCCGGGTGAGCCCCGCTGCCGCTGCCGCAGCGGGGACGGTGGGACGGCCGGTGGCGGACCGGCCCGATGGTCCCGCATCGTTCCGCCCGGGAACGGTCCGGCCCCGCCGAGCCTCGGGCCGTTCGCACAAGGCGTACTCGACGGCCTCCGCCAAGGACAGCTCCTGCCCGTGTCGGTGCGCCCGCTCATAGGCCCGGTCGCCCAGTGTCCTGCGGGCCTGCCGCTCGCCCACCCGGCCCTGCCCCACCCGCAGCGCTCCGGTCAGCGGATCGTGCTCCACGGCATGCCGAATGCGGTGGACCGCGCCCTGCAGTACGGCCGCCCGTTCGGCCTCCCCGCGGGAGACGGCGATGACCGCCAGCAGATCGAGAGCCCTGCCGACAGCGTGCGGCTCATGGGCCACGTACGTGAGCCGCAGACACTGCCGGGCGCGCCGGGCGGCGCCGTCCTGGTCGCCCAGCACCCCGCGGGCCATGGCGAGCGTACACAGGACGTACGAACGGGCCCACTGCTCGCCGTACGCCTCGCAGACGGCGAGGGCCTCCTCGCACAAGGACAGGGCGCGCTCGGGCCTGCCCCGGAAGATGAGCGTACAGGCCATCTCCACGCGGCTCAGGACGTGGAAGCACAGTTCGCGCTCCCCCCGCGCGTCTCGCGCGGCGAGGGCGGGCAGCGGGGCGCCGGCCGGCAGCTCCTGCGGTTCGACGACCTGCTGCGAGGGGGCACCGGCCAGCACCGCGGCGGAGCGAGTGAGGATCACCCAGATCACGCCGGCCACCCACACCGCCTGGGCGGGGGCGCCGCTCGCTTTCCCGGCCTCGCACGAGGACAGGCGCTGCCACCAGTGCCGCATCTCCGCCCAGGTGCCGCGTTCGGCCCAGCAGAACCACAGGGCCGCCACCAGCCGCCGGCCGAGCCCGGACTCGCCGGGAGTGACCAGGCAGAAATCCAGGGCGGCACGGAGATTGTCGTGCTCGGCCCGTAGGCGGGCGACGATGGCGGGCTGGTCGGGGCCGAACCACTGGAGCTCCAGTGTTTCGACCAGGTGCAGGAAGTGGTCTCGGTGCCGGCGGCGGACGACGGCCGCCCGGTCCAGCTCGGTCAGCCGCTCCAGACCGTACTGGCGCAGCAGCGCGAGCATCCGGTACCGAGCCGTGCCACCGGCTTCCTCCTTAACCAGGATGGACTTCTCCACCAGCCCGGTCACAGTGTCCAGCACCTCCCGACGGCCGAGGCCGACGCCGTCGCACACCGTTTCCGCCGCGCTCAGGTCGAAGCTGCCGGCGAACACCGACAGCCCGGCCCAGGCCCGCTGCTCCTCGGAAGTGCACAGGTCGTAACTCCAGTCCACGGCCGAGCGCAGCGTCTGGTGGCGGGGCGGCGCGACGGGGCTGCCGGAGGTGAGCAGGTGGTACCGGTCGTCCAGCCGCTCGTCGAGCTGGTCGATGCCCAGGGCCTGCATCCGCACGGCGGCCAGTTCGATCGCGAGCGGCAGCCCGTCCAGGCGATGGCAGACGCGGATCACGGCCGCCTGGTTCTCCTCGGTGATCTCGAAGCCGGGGGCCACGGCGGCCGCGCGGTCGGCGAAGAGCTGCAGTGCCGGGAAGTGCAGGGGAGCCGTACCGCGCGGTGGCGTGCCGGGGGCCGGGGTGGCAAGCGGCCCCACGGGGAGCAGGTGCTCCTCGGTGAGGCCGAGGCGGTGCCGGCTGGTGGCGAGCACCTGCACCCCCTCCGCAGCCGCGAGAATGCTGCCGGCCAGGTATGCGCAGGCGTTCCGCAGGTGCTCGCAATTGTCGAGGACCAGCAGCAGCCGCCGCCGGTGCAGGTATTCGGGCAGGATCTCCTCCGGCGGCCGGCCGCTGTCGTCATGGACGGCGAGTGCGTCTGCGACGGCATGCGGGACGAGCGCGCTCTCCTGGATCCCGGCCAGCGGCACCAGCCACACGCCGTCGGGGAACGCACGGGCGACCTGCTTCGCCAGGCGCGCCGCGAGGCGGGTCTTGCCGACACCGCTCGGACCGGTCAGCGTCAGCAGCCTGGTCTCGGACAACAGCCGCTTCGCCGTTGCCAGCTCCTGCCGTCGGCCCACAAAGCTGGTCGCTTCCGCGGGGAAGCCGGCAATGGGCCGCGCCCTCGCTCCGGCCACGGTCGGTCACGCCCTCTGCAAGTGGTGCGAGTACCTGAGCCTCGCCAAGGCTAGTACTTCGCCACCGCATGGTGCTGCGGAATCCCGGCGGAACCCGTCAGCACCAACTCGGCGCGGGGCGGCTCGGGGTTCTCCATGGAGGACGAACCCCGAGCCGTTGAACTCCGTGTTCGAGGTGCTACGTATGGCGGCTACGTATGGCCGGCGAGTTGGAGCATCTCGACCCGTCCGTTGCCTCCTCCCTCGTCCAGGACCAGGAAGGTCGCGCGTGAGCTCTGACTCAGGCGGATCTGGAACTGATCGCCCAGCAGCCTCTTGTAGTTCGTGTCTCCGGCCCTCGCGGCTGCCTGGGCGGGGTGGAGTCCCTCGCTCTGGATCGCGTTCTGGAAAATGTCGAACGTCTCCTGCTCGGATTTCGTGAGCTGGCCGACGACTTCCATCCGGCTCTTGTCGAACGTCCAGGGCATGGCGTGCCTATTCCGTTGTCACGGTGATGTCCTCGAGCGTTAAATTCTTGACGGCTAATTCGACGCCGCCGAAGGAGCGCTCGAATTCGTTGCGTCCCACCCTGAGCGCGTTGACCTCGGTGGCGGACCCGCCGGCCGTCATCTCGAAGTTGCCGTCGGCCTTGCAGTCGACGATCACCTTGGTCTGCCTGCCGAAGGCCCAGGTGGGGATGTGTGCCTGTACTTCCTGCGGGGCGAGGCGAAAAGGACCGGCCACGGAAAGACCTCCCATGATTTCGGGGTTTTCTTCTGCTCGCCCAACTGGGTACCCGTCCCAGCTGTTTCCCGTCAAGGTCGCAAAGGGTTCGACAGGCCGGTTCCGGACTCCCCGAAAAAGCCGAATAAATCTCTTACCGGAAGGTGCGACATGTGTCCGTCAGTTGTCCGGACAGTGTCCGCGGAATTACGGAGGTCTGGTCGCCGCGGCTTCGGGCGGCGCGAAATGGCGGGGCGGGGTGGTGCAGGGGGGGGCGACGGACGGGACCGAGGGACGGGGCCGATTTCATGGGGCGCGGGGCGCAAGGGTGCGGGGGTGCCCCGGTGCTGACTTGCTGTCAGCTTCGGCCCTACGATCATGATCGACGTGCTCCGCGGTCGTGATCGGTGTACGTCCCCCGACCCGTTGAGGAGCGGTATGGACATCGGTGTTTTCCTTCCCATCGGCAACAACGGCTGGCTCATATCGAAGAGCTCTCCGCAGTACATGCCGACCTTCGAGCTCAACAAGGCAGTGGTGCAGAAGGCCGAGGAGCACGGGCTCGACTTCGCCCTGTCGATGATCAAGCTCAAGGGCTTCGGCGGTGAGACGGAGTTCTGGGACCACTGTCTCGAGTCGTTCACGCTGATGGCCGGTCTGGCGGCCGTGACGGAGCGGATCAAGCTGTACGCCTCCACGCCGATCCTCGCCCTGCCGCCGGCGATGGTCGCGCGGATGGCGGTCACGGTCGACTCCATCGCCCCCGGGCGGTTCGGGGTCAACATCGTCACCGGCTGGGCGCCCGGCGAGTACACGCAGATGGGCCTGTGGCCCGGGGACGAGCATTTCGGCAACCGCTACGACCGGGCCGTCGAGTACGTCACCGTGATGAAGGAGCTGTGGAGCGAGGGCGTCAGCGACTTCAAGGGCGAGTTCTACGAGATGGACGGCTGCGTGCTGTCCCCGCGGCCGGCGGACGGCCACATCGACATCGTCGCGGCCGGTCAGAGCAGCACCGGTATGCGGTTCGCCGCCGAGCACGCCGACTACAACTTCGTCCTGGGCAGCGGTGTCAACACTCCGCTCGCACTCTCGGACACCACTGCCGCGCTCATGGACGCGACGCGGGCAACCGGCCGTGACGTCGGTGCGCTGTCGCTGTTCATGGTCATCGCGGCCGAGACCGACGAGGCCGCCCGCGCGAAATGGCAGGACTATCACGACAATGCCGACTTCTCCGCGCTGGCGTACATGGCCGGGGAGACGGCCGCGGACGCCACGGACGACGAGTCGGCTACCGCACGGACCATCTCGCTGCCCGAGGGCGCGGTGAACTTCAACATGGGCACGCTCGTCGGCTCGTACGAGACCGTCGCGGGGATGCTGGACGAGATCGCCGAGGTGTCCGGCACCAAGGGGATCATGCTGGTCTTCGACGACTTCCTCGAGGGGATCGAGGATTTCGGTACGCGCATCCAGCCGTTGATGAGGTCCCGGGTGGGGTCCCGGTCGGGGCGCCCGGGGGCGCCTTCATGATCGTCGGCCGGCCTTCTGCGCTGCTCAGCGCGGTGTACCCGGGGGTACGGGCGTTCGGTTAACCTGGCTGTGCCGGGTGGGTCTGGTGAGGGACCGGGCCCGGAAGGCCGCAGGTGCAACGGTGCTCTGCGTCGGGCTCGGGTACCGGTGCCGTCCCGGCACGCACGCAGGGGCGGAACCGGCAGAAGCAGACCGCAGGTGAGATGGACATGGAGACCAGGCTCGTACCCGTCGCGGGTCCGCTGTGGCGGGAACCGCGCAGCCGGGCGGCGGGGGAAGCGGGCCGCGGCCCGGTGCCGAGGGTGAGGCGTCGTGGATAAGGTCGCGCTCACGGCCGCTGGTCTCTACGTCATCGTCCTGCTGCGGGCCGGCGGGACG
The DNA here is from genome assembly GCF_040907265.1 of Streptomyces sclerotialus. Taxonomy (NCBI): domain Bacteria; kingdom Bacillati; phylum Actinomycetota; class Actinomycetes; order Kitasatosporales; family Streptomycetaceae; genus Streptomyces; species Streptomyces sclerotialus. Next base: position 7,452,308 of record NZ_JBFOHP010000002.1, read on the forward strand.
TTCGCCGTCGGGTGGCTCGCCGCTGCCGGCGCCAGGCGCAGCAGGCTCGCCGAGCGGGTTTCCGCCGGCACGTTCCGGCGCGCCGAACGGGCGATCCAGCGGTGGGGCGCGCCGGTGGTGGCCGTCTCCTTCCTGACCGTGGGTTTCCAGACCGCTGCCAACTTCCTGGCGGGGAGCATGCGCATGCCCCTGCCGCGCTATCTCCCCGCACTGTTCGTGGGGGGAGCGTGCTGGGCGCTGCTCTACGCGACCGCCGGGCTCGGTGCGCTCGAAGTACTGACAAGACTGTTCGCCGAGCGGCCGGCACTCGGTGCGGCCGCGGTCGTCGCCCTCCTCCTCGCCGTGTGCGGCGTGGTGGTGTACCGGCGAAGGAACGTGAGCCGGGCCGCCCGCGACACCAGGGCCGCCTGCGACACCGCGGCCGAAGAGTCCTGAGAGATCGCGTGGGTCCGCGCGTGTCCGGGCGGGTCCGCGTGGGCCCGCCCGGATCCGTCTCCGGGTGAAGGAGTCGGCCTTCCGGTGAAGGAGTCGGCGTGAGGCCGTCGCGGCGGGCCCGGTTCGGCCGGGGGTGTGATGAGGGCGGGCAGGAACGGGCGCAGCCACGACCTCAACCGCGACCCGCCTCAGTCCCGGCGGCGCGTCCCGTCCGGGCGACGTGCCTGGCCCGGCGTGGCGCTGCGGCCCGCGGTCTTCTTCCGGTCGGCCTCGGTGACGTCGGCGGATCCGTCCGGAGCCGAGGCCGCGAGCCGGCGGGCGCGGTGCTTGGCGACGTTGAGGCGGTTGCCGCACAGGTCGGGCATGCAGTACCGGCGCCGCCCCGCCTTGCTCGTGTCGACGAACATCCCGTCGCACACGGGCGAGCTGCAGTGCCGGATGCGGTCGTGGTTCAGCGTCCGCAGCACGCCCAGCAGGCCGGTGCCGATCATGGCGGCCAGCTCGTCGGCGAGCGAGGCGTCCGGGCCGGTGCTGACGTACCACTGCCAGCGCCCGTCCGCGTCCCGTTCGAGGGACGTACCCATGCCTGCCCGCCTGACCAGCGCGTTGGCGCCCTCGGCCACCCGGTCCTCGTTGTCGCACTCCAGCAGTGCGCGCAGCTCCTGGCGCAGCGCGAGCACCTGCTCCAGGTCCTCCTCGGTCAGCCGGCGGCCGGGGGCCGCGTGGTCCACGGGGATCTCGAACTCGCTCAGGAAGCGGCCGAGTGCGGTGGGGTCGACGAGCATTTCGCCCGTGCTTCTGCGGACCAGGGCGGAGGTGTTGACCAGGTCGGTCGCGACCCCCGCCCCCCGTGCATAATCGGAAAAAGGGAGCTTCACGCCTTACTCCATGTACGGTAACCGGAGAACGCCAACTATATCCCTTAACTCTGGGGAGGGATCGGCATGAGCACGTACGCCCGGTCCGTCCCGTGGCAGCTCCACCAACGCTTACCGGTCACCGCCGGTGAGGCCGCCACCGGCGTCTTCGGCGAAGGACCGCCCGTCGTGCTCGTCCACGGCACCCCGCCTCCTCGTACCTCTGGCGGAACACCGTCCACCCTCGCCGAGCTCGTCGACCACTGGGACCTCACCGCGCCCGCGCTCGTCGGACACGCCGTCGACGGCGGCAGCGTCCCGCGGGCCCACCTCCTCGACGCCGCCGTCCTCGGCCCGTGGAACACCCCCTTCACGGAACACCAGCAGCGCTACGCCGAGGCGTATCGCACGATGCCGGCACGCATCTTCGGCGACCTCTGACGGAGGCGGTGCCGCAGCCGACAACGGACGCCGCGGCGCTGGCGTGGAGCGCGGACCCGGCAGCGACGGGCAGTTGACCCGCACGTGCCGATGAGGGCGCGCCGAGGTACGGGCGCCTCCGCCGGGGGAGTTCAGATGTGCTTGTGTCCCCAGCGGGGGCCGACCTCGGCCCATTCCCGGTCCCACTGCCGGGCGCGCCGGCGCTTCAGCCCCAGGCGTACGCCGAGGACGCCGGCCGACACCGCGGCGCACCAGCCGGCTGCCGCCAGGCCGCCGACCAGCGTGGCCGCGGCGGCACCACCGGTTGAACCGAGTGGCTGACCGGTGAGCCGGCCGTGGCCGTCCAGCCAGACGGGAACGCTCGATCCCGCCTTCCGGCCCGGTTCGACCTGGGTGATCCCCGTGTGTTCGGCGTTCCGTGCGTCGCGCCAGCGGATGGTGGCGCGCACTCTGTCGTCGGCGCCGCTGCTGTAGGCGGCGGGTGATCTCCGGGCGGGTGCGTCATCGACCAGGTAGGCCGTGGCGGCGTAACGCGCCAGCCGCTGTTCCCGGAAGAGCTCATGGGCCGCCAGGCCCGACAAGACAGCCACGGTGGGCCCGCCGACGATCATGAGCACCACGGCGACGAGCAGGACCGCCCCTTCCAGGACGTCGGACGGCCGCTTGACCGGGTTGCTCCGCCAGCGCCACAGCCACCTCTTCGGCCGCATGGCCACGCCTCCCTGCGTTCGGACAGCGGTGGCCCGCCGCGCCCCCGCCACCTCGTCGATGCCGTACCCAAGTGAGACTGTAGTGAGGTGAGTTGCGCCCTTCAGTGGATGTGGGAAGCCGGTTCCGGCAGGGCGTGACGAGACCGGCCCTGCCTCTCTGGGCAACGGTGTCCACACCCGTCAGGCAAGGGCGCGTGCCGCCCATGGGGAACGCGCTTGCAAGCCCCCCGCGCGCCGCTGTCGGCCTGCAAGATTCTTCGTTATTTCTTAGTAATCGCCCCAGGGGCTGAGAAAAGATTCCGCGGATTTCCCGGCGGAGCGGCAGGCGGAAGCCTGCGGACCTATCGGTATCGGCCGATCGGCCGACGAGGCAAGCGCGCGTCACGGCGAGACCGGTGAGAGACAGGGAGGAATTCCATGGCGTCTCAGCAGTCGTGTTGTCGGGCAACTTCGGGCGTGACGTTCCAGGATTACGGGATTGCCGCCGCCACGCGTCTTCTCGACAGCGCAGGAATCGATGTCGATGAGGGGACGCGGGTTCTCCGTAGGATGCTTTCGCCATGGGGGAGGAGGGACATATCGGAGCCGTCCGCCTGGCGCTCGGACGTATGCGCCGACGGTTCGCCGATCGAGTTCTCCGCCGCCTTTTCGGCGAGCGGTGTGAAAATCCGGGTGCTGGTGGAGGCGATCCCTGACGAGCCGGAACCGCTGGCCGCACAGCAATCTGCGCTCGAACTCACGCAGGGGCTGATCCGGGAATTCGGCGCGGTCGGCGACCGGCTCGCGGCAGTGCAGGACCTGTTCCTGCCGGACGCGGCCCCGGCCGGTTTCGCCATGATGCACGCCGCCATTTTCGCGCCGACCGCGCGTCCCGAGTTCAAGGTCTATCTGAATCCGGCCGCCGACCACTCCATGACCGGCGCCGAACGGACCCAGGAGGCGATGGAGCGCTTGGGGTTCGGCAAGGCCTGGACGGCAGTCAGCACGTACGCCCGCCGGGGCTTCGACCTCGACCGGATCGTCTACTTCGGCCTCGACCTGACCGACGGTCCTGAAGCACGCGTGAAGGTGTATTTCCGTCACTACGACATGTCCCCGGCGGACCTGGACGCCCGCATGGAGATTGCCGCCCAGCACGAGCCCGGTTTTCTCGGCGAATTCTGCCGTGTACTCACCGGCCGCACCGGCGAGCTCAGGGAGCAGCCCCTCGTCAGCAATCTGACCTTCACCTCCGCCGACGGGCACATTCCGGAGTCCGCCACGGTGTACGTACCGCTGTGGCGATATGCGGAGAGCGACGAAACGGTGCGCGACCGCATCACCTCCGTCATGGCCGACAGGGGACTTCCCGGCGGCTGCTACCGGACACTGCTGGGCCTGGTGGCCCGCCGGCCGCTGTCGGACGGGCGCGGAATACACACGTACGCATCGGCCCGCGTGCACCAGGGCCGCCCCCGCCTGGCGACCTACTGGTCCTCGGAACTGTACGACCGGTACCCGCCCGCCCGTTATCAGGAGCGCTGATCCGTATGCCGTTCCAGGCCGCTACCGGATCGCTCAGGTCGCTTTTCGATGACGCGCGGGTCCGGCCCGACGTGCTGCGGGGACAATCCCCTGTCCGGTGGGGTGCCTATCCGCCCGACGTCATTCCGCTGACGGCAGCGGAACCGGATTTTCCGGGGCCGCAAGCCGTGGGGGACGCCATCGCCCGTTCGCTCGCCGACGGCTATTTTCCCTACGCGTCACCTGCCGGGCTCGACGAACTCCGGGAAACGTTCGCCGATGTGGCCGAAGCCCGTTACGGCATCGGCGTGGGCCCCGACTGCGTGGTGCTGACGCCGGGCACGGCGTCCGCTCTCTGGGGAGTGGTGCACCTGCTCTGCGGAGAAGGCGACGAGTGCATACTGCTGGATCCGGTTGACCTGTTGTTCGGCCAGGCCATCGATGCCGCGGGGGCCCGGCGGGTCTACTGCCCGCTGGACAAGCGCACGGGGCGGCTCGACCCGGACCGCCTGGCCGCTCTGATCACTCCACGCACCGCGTTGATCTGTCTCTGCAATCCGCACAATCCCCTGGGGACGGTCTTCCCCGAGGAGACGCTTCGGGCGGTGGCGGAAACGGCCGAAGCGTACGGTCTGCCCGTCCTCTCCGACGAGGTATGGAACGAGATCGTGTACCCACCCGCGCGGCACATCAGCTTGGCGAGCCTGGACACCGCGCGGGGCCGGCCGGTCTATACGGTGACCGGGCTCTCCAAGACCTTCGCACTGCCCGGACTGCGGATGGGATTCGTGATCGCCCCGGATGCGCGCCAGGCGGCGAACCTGCAACTCACCTTCCAGCGGCTCGGTGCCGCGTACAGCCTGACACCCTTCGCCCAGGTCGGCGCCCTCGCCGCACTGCGGCACGGCTGGCCCTGGAAGAACTCCTTCCTGAGGCATTTGCACGAGACGCGGGACTACTGTGTGGACCGGCTGAACGCGATTCCCGGCATATCGTGCGGCCGCCCGGACGGGACGTTCGTCCTGTTTCCCGACATCTCTGCCACCGGGCTGGGAAGCCGGGTGATGGGCGAATTCCTCCTCGACGAGGCCAGGGTGGCAGTGGTGGCCGGTACGACCGAGTGGTTCGGCCCGGCCGCCGAAGGCAATGTCCGTATCAGCTACGCCACTTCCCGGGCAGTGCTGGATGAAGCGTTGAGCCGCATCGAGAGGGCCGTCACCGCCCTTTTCGAGGGCCCTGCGGCACGCCTGACCACCGGTGCGGCGTAGGACACCGTCCCCGTTCCCGGATCACCGGTCACCCGCCTCGCAGCCATGCCTTCAGCGAGCCCCACCAGGAGGTGCGCCTCCTGGTGGCCGGGGCCGGCGGGGCCATGGCCGGGGGCGGAGGCTGGTGCGGCGCAGGGGGGACGGGAAGCACGGCTCGTGTCGTCGTAAGGATCGCCGCGTCCGGCCCGGGAGAAACCGTGGGACTTCCGTTCCGGGGCCTGGTGAACGTCACCGGCAGGCTGGTCAGATGGCGCGTCATCCAGCCCGACTTCCAGCGCAGCTGCTCCTCGGGGATGCTCAGGCCCACGTCGGGCAGCCGAGCCAGCAGGGTGTCGATACCGGTGTCCGTGATGGCGCGGCCGATGTTCTGGCCGGGGCACTCCTGCGGGCCGCTGCTGAAGGCGAGGTGCGAACGGTTTCCGTGCAGGGGGACCGAGGGGTCCGGCCGGACCGCCGGGTCGTGGTTCCCGGCGGCCAGGCAGAGCAGCAGCATGTCGCCCGCCTCGACCTGCTGCCCGCCGATCTCCGTGTCCACGGCAGCCCAGCGGCCGGGGATGGTCATGAGCGGCGGCTCGCTCCACAGCACCTGTTCCACCACGTCCGGCAGGGTCATCTGCCCGCCGGCCAGCGATGCGTGACAGCGGGGGTCGGTCAGCACCATCCGCAGGGTGCTCTTGAGGAGGTTCACCGTGGTTTCGTTCGCCGCGATGAGGATGACCCGCAGGTGGTTCCACACCTCCTCATCGGTGAGCGCGGAGGGGTGTTCGAGCAGCCAGGACGTGATGTCGTGGCCGGGGTTCCCCCGCTTGCGCCGGACGAGCTGCTGGAGGGTCTCCACGATGAACTCGTTGCTGGCCACCGAGGTCTCGGTGCCTGCCACCATGTCCCTGCTGGCCTCGACCAGCCGCGGTCCGTAGTCGTCGGGCATCCCCAGGAGCTGCGTGAGGACGAGCATGGGCAGCTGTTCCGAGAACTCGCCCACCAGGTCCGCTTCGCCACGTGCAGCGAAGCCGTCGATCAGCTGGTGCGCTGAGCGGGTGATCTGGCGCCGGATTCCGCGCCGGTTGAAGCGCTCCAGGCTGTCGGTGACCGCGAGGCGCAGCCGGTCCCGCTCCGCACCGTCCAGGAACAGACAGACCGGCTGCCAGGCGATCATCGGGAGCAGTGGGAAATCCGGCGGGACCTTGCCCTCCCTGAACCAGCGCCAGGTGCGGGAGTCGCGACTGAACCGGGAGGGAGTACCGGCGACCTCCAGCACCTCGCGGTACCCGAGGACGATCCAGGCCGGCAGGTCGCCGTCCAGCAGGATGGGTGCGACGGGCCCGTGCTTGGCGCGCAGCCGCTCGTACAGGCCCATGGGGTCGGCGGCCGCCTCGGGCCCGAGGAGCCGCACGAGTCCGGCAGGGTCCCCGAACCGGGCGTGCGCCGGACACTCCGGAGGCGGCCCGGATGCTGACGTGGTGCGGGACTGGTCGGGGAAGGAGGCGGTCACCATTGCTCCGGGGTTGTGGTGGTGAGGGTGTGCAGGTAACGCATGAGCGTCAGCAGGGCATCACGACTGGAGCCGCGGTTGCGGGCGTCACAGTCGATGACGGGTACGGCATCGGGGATGTCCAGGGCCGCCCGGAGCTCGGACACCGGGTGGGAGGGAGCGTCCGGGAAGGCGTTGATCGCGACGACGAAGGGCACGCCGCGTTCCTCCAGCCGGCCCATCACGTCGAAGCTGTCCTCCAGTCGCCGGGTGTCGATCAGCACCACCGCGCCCAGCGCGCCTTCGAAGAGGCCGTTCCACAGGAACCAGAAGCGCTGCTGCCCCGGAGTGCCGAAGAGGTACAGCACCAGTTCTTCGTTGAGGGTGATCCGGCCGAAGTCCATCGCGACCGTGGTCTCGGACTTGCGCTCGATGCCGGCGATGTCGTCGACCCCGGCACTCGCCTGGGTCATCGTCTCCTCGGTGGTCAGCGGCCGGATCTCACTGACCGCTCCGACCAGGGTGGTCTTGCCGACTCCGAAGCCGCCGACGACCACCACCTTCACCGCCGAGGTGACCGAGGCCGGCAGGTTGTCTTCGCTACGGGGGCCTACGACGGGTTCAGAGATTCTGAAGTCCATGCATCACCGCCTCCAAAAGTTCGACATCGGGCAACGACTTGGCCGGGGCCGGTGACCGGGCTTCGACATGGCCGCTCGCCAGCAAGTCGGTGAGCAGTACCGCGATCACGCTGACCGGCAGGCGGAGGTAGGCGGACAGCTCGGCGACGGACAGCGGGTAGTCGCATATGTTGACGATGGCGGCCTGTTCGGGCTGCATGCTCGCGTTGGCTTCTTTCCTGGTCACGATCAGCGTGATCATGTCCAACGACGAGCGTTTTCCGGGCCCGTTCCGGCCGGACGTGAGGACGTAGAGCCGTTCGGGGCCGCCCTCTTCCCAGTCCGGGCGCTGTGGCTTTTCCGGGTCGTTCATGGAACCTGCCGGTCGGCCCGTGGCGGGCTGGAGAGGTGCTGACCGATCCGGGCGACCAGGTCCCGCATCCGCTGTCCGATGAGCCCGGCGTCCACGTCGTCGTCGGCGAGCACCGCCAGATACGCTCCGGCGCCCGCCGCCATCAGATAGAAGAAGCCGCCGTCGACCTCGATGACTACGAGTTTCATCCGCCCGTTGCCGTGCGGGAATTCCGTAGCGACGGCCGCCGACAGGCTTTGCAGCCCGGCACAGGCGGCGGCGAGGCGGTCCGCCGTGTCTTTGTCCGTACCGAACTGCGCCATGCACAAGCCGTCCGAGGACAGCACCACGACATTACGAGTCTGAGGGACGCTGGATGCCAGTTCCTCGAGCATCCAGTCCATATTGAGCCGCTGCTGTGTCGCCACTTACTTATTCATCCTTACCTGATGGCTCAGTGATTACTTGGGCTCGTCATCGCTCAGCTCATGGGGACGATGTGCTGGGGAATCGGCTCGGGAATCGGCCCGGGACTCGCCGTAGGCGCCCTCGTGGAAGGCGGCCAGCCACAGACCGGCCTGCGGGGGCTGCTCGACCGACGCCGGGGACGCGGTGTCGGCGGGCGTGGCGGAAGGTGCGGGCCTGCGGCGTGCGGGCGGGACCACCGCGCGCGTACGACTCCTGCGCTGCGGCAGGCCGTTGGTGGTGCGGGGAGAGTCAGTGGACACCGGTTCCTCAACAGGCACCCCGTAGCGGCGCTGCGGGCCGAGGGTGTGCCGGGGCGGCGGCAGGGTGGCGGCCTTGGCCACGGCTCCGCCGGGCGCCGGCGTGGTGGTGATCAGCTCCGGCGGCACGATCAGGACGACGCGTACGCCGCCGTACGCGGATGCGCGGAGGGAGACCCTGAAGTGGTTCGTGTGCGACAGCCGGCCGACCACCGCGAGGCCGAGCCGTGGTGACTCGCCCAGGTCGTCGAGGTCCAGTCCGCTGGAGGAGTGCTGCGCGAGAGCCCGCTCGGCGCGGATACGGGCCTCATCGGTCAGGCCGAGCCCGGCGTCCTCGATCTCGACGGCCACCCCGGACTGGACCTCTGTCGCGGTCAGGTGGACCCGGGTCTGCGGCGGTGAGTAGCGGGTGGCGTTGTCCAGCAGCTCCGACACGGCGTGGATCAGCGGTTCGACCGCGCGTCCGAGAACGCCCACGTCGGCCACCGAGTGCAGATCGACGCGCTGGTAGTCGGTGATCCGGGACATGGCGCCGCGCAACACGTTGAACAGCGGGATGGTCTTCTGCCACTGACGCCCCGGCCGGGCCCCGCCGAGGACGGCGATGCTGTCCGCCAGCCGGCCGATCAGCGCGGTCCGGTGATCGAGGTGCAGCAGGTCGCCGAAGACCTCCGGGTCATTGCCGTGCCGGTCCTCCATCTCCCGCAGCTCTTGGGCCTGTTGGTGGACGATCGCCTGGACCCGGCGGGCGATGTTGACGAAGGCCCGCTGGGCGGAGTCACGCAGGTCCTCCTCGGCCTCGACGGCCTGGAGGACGTAGCGCAGCACCGAGTGGTGCGCGGCCTCGAACCGGGGACTGACGCGGGACGCGGGAGCGGTGTTGTGCAGGACGTTCTCGGCTGTGCTGCCCTTCTGCAGCTGGGCCATGGCCGCCGGCAGGATCTCCTTGGCCATCCGTACCGTCTCGGTTTCCTGCTCGGCCAGCCGCTCTTGCAGTACCGCTTCCGTCTCGGCGCACTGCCGGCGCAGCCGGTCGACGGTACGTCCCCGGCGCGCCGCCTCTCCGGCGGTGACGGCCACCGCCGCCGTTGCGACGATGCCGATCCAGGCGATGAGGTCACGGACCACCGACGGCGTCAACGGCACGGCCACTGCCGTACATATGGCCAGCAGCGCGGGCGGCAACAGCCAGATTGCGGGGGAGGCGCGCCCCGGCTTTCCGGGTGGCGAATCAGCACGAACCATCGGCATCCTCAGAGCACTCTTGGATAGGGGCAAGGCGCCACGCATGGAATTACGGACGCCAGGAAAAGGAATGCGGAAAAGTCGACGCCCGTCGGTTCAGGCTCATCAGTACTCGGCCGCAGCGCATTCCACATTCGCGTTCCGCGCACGGAAGCCGGGTCCCAGGACGCCCGAGCCCTCGCGCGATGGACGGCATGACGGCAGTCAGCAGGGACGCGTGGGGACCGCCACAACTGTCTGCGCGGCAGTGAGCATAGCGGGGCCGGAAGGGCTTTGTGTGATGAGTGCATATAACACATGAATGTACGCGCGTGCGAAATGAAGAAGAATCGTTCCGCGCTGGCAATTCAGCGGAATTGGTGCCGGTGGGGTGATCCGTTTTTTCAGAAGCGAGCGAGTGTCCGCGCCCGCCGTCCAGGGTGAATGCCCATGTCTCACACAGCTGCCGGTCGTTGATCGCGGAGTATCCGCGGACCATGGACAGGAGGCGGCGCTGTGCGGAAGTGGGAGCCGGAGCGGGAAAGAGAGCGAGTCCGGGACCGAGTCCGGGACCGGGACAGTCGTGGGGGACGAACACTGACGGTGGGTGTCGTGGCAGCCCGCTCCGGCAGACTGGCGAACCTGGGCGATCCGCTGGCGTTCGCCGCGGCCCTCCTGCGGCCGAAGCTGACCCGTCTGGTGAACGGTGCGCGGGAGTACGCGGGCCGCCAGGTGGCACGCGACAGCCGCTCCACCGCCGAGGGGGCGCGGCAGGCGGTGCGCGAGCTGGCGTACGACGAGGGCGCGTGCATCGTTCCGACGCCGGCCGGTACCCAGGGCTGCCGGCGGTCGCCGACGCCGCGCGGAGGCGGGGGTGTGCTGCGTTTCGAGCGCCTTTCCCTGGCAGGTGTACTACTACGGACGCGGCGTGGACGACGACGCACCGTTCCGGTGGACGTACCACTTCTGCTGGGGGCTCGACGCCATCGCGGACCTGTGGGAGGGGACCGTGGGCTGCCTGTGGAACGACGGGCCGCAGGGCAACTGGTCCCGGTGCGAGCGGCGCTGCTTCGCCCCGGCCGCCAGGGCACGCGGCCACCGCCTGGTGGACCCGCACGGTTACCGGGAGCCGGCCACAGCCCGCGGCTGATCACCTGTTCCCGCCGGCTGGCCTACCCGCCGTCGGTCACCGAATCGGCGGAGCGGCCCGCGCAGGCGCAGGTGGCGACCCTCGCGTACCGGACCCCGGCCCACTCCTACCGGTCATCGCTGGACGGGATGACGGCGGCCGACCTGGCCACCGCGTACGAGCAGGCCACCGGACGGCAGTGGCTCCAGCCGCTGGGACTGGCGCATGCGCTGTTCGAGGTGGCCGCGCACGCGCTCCGCACCGCGGCCGACCCCACCGACCGGGCGGCGGTCGCCGAGGCGGTCGGTGCGACCCGGCTGGAGACCGTCGCCGGACCGCTCGACTGGACCGCGGGGCCGGTCCCGAACGTGGCCACCGTACGGCTCGCCGGCGGACAGTGGCAGCCGGGCACCCACCACGACTACCACCTGGCCGTGGTCACCAACCGCCACGTCGAGGGCCTCCCCGTCGGCGCCGACCTGCTGCCCACCTGCTGACCCTCGTCCGATCGCCGTCCGATCGCCGTCCGACCGCCGTCCGACCGCCTGCGACGGCGTTCCCGGGGGCCCACCCACCGCGCGTTGTGGGACCGTTGCGGGTGCGACTGCGTGGCCGGTCGCTCACGGACGGGGGAGAAACAACTTCTATGGACCAAGGGACAGCGGCGCTGCTCGGGGCGTCGGTGGGGGTGGCGGGCACCGTCCTCGCGTCGGCCATCACCGGATGGTCGACACGTCAGCAGGTACGGGCACAGGCCAAGGCCGAGCACGCTCATTGGCGCCGGCAGGTGCGCCGCGACGCGTACGGTGCCTTCCTGGCCCCCGCCAGTGAGGCGCGGAACGCTCTGAAGATCGCCGGGCGTGCGTTCGTGGGCGACAGAGACCTGGAGGAGATCGACCGCAATCTGCAGCGCGCCCACGACCAGCTGGCTCTGGCGCAGGGTGCGTGGGCCGTCCTGGCGATCGAAGGACCGGAAGAAGTCGAGCAGGCCGCTCGCAGTGTGTACACCACGCTGCGGTCCATGCAGACGACTCTGCTCGCCCTGTACGACGCTCCGACGGGCACTCCGGACGGCAACGCCCGCTTCCTGGAACGCCACGCCGTCGAAGTGGGCCGGCTGTCGGAGCGCATGAGCGAGTTCGCCGCCGTGGCCCGGGAAGCCCTCGACGACGTCGAGGGACCGCTGGGTGCTGCGCCGGTCAGCAGAAAGCGCTGACCGGAAGAGCGGGGAGCGGCGCCGAAGGAGAGACCAGCGGCCGGTGCTGTGGGAAGGTGAGGGGGTGACGTCGTTGGAGGATCTTGTTCGGCTGCGCCGGGCGCGTGATCAGATGGACCGGGACTACGCGGAGCCGCTCGACGTTCCGGCGCTGGCGCGTGCGGCCCTCATGTCGCCGGGCCACTTCTCCCGTAGCTTCCGGGCCGCGTACGGGGAGACGCCGTACAGCTACCTCATGACGCGCCGGATCGAGCGGGCCAAGGCGCTGCTGCGGCGGGGCGACCTGTCGGTGACGGAGGTCTGCTTCGCGGTCGGCTGCACGTCACTGGGGTCGTTCAGCTCGCGGTTCACCGAGCTCGTCGGCGAGAGCCCGAGCGCGTACCGGGCCCGCCGTCATGACGAGGGTGCCCCTATTCCCGCCTGCGTCGCCAAGGTGCACACGAGACCGGTCAGGAATGGAGAAGCGAAGCCCGCTCCCGGCCCGTAGCGTGAGCCGCATGGAGATCAAGCTTTCGCAGTGCTTCCTTGCCGTCGACGACCATGACAAGGCGCTCGCCTTCTACCGGGACGCGCTCGGCCTGGAGGTGCGCAACGACGTATCGTTCGAGGGGATGCGCTGGGTGACCGTCGGCTCACCGGCGCAGCCCGACGTGGAGATCGTCCTCGAACCGCCCCTCGCGGACCCGAACGCCTCGCCCGCCGACCGGCGGACCATGGCGGAACTGCTGGCGAAGGGCCTGCTGCGCGGGGTCATCTTCCAGACGGACGACTGCGACGCCGCCTTCGAGCGCGTCCGCGCCGCGGGGGGCGAGGTGCTGCAGGAGCCGATGGACCAGCCGTACGGCGTCCGTGACTGCGCCTTCCGCGACCCCGCGGGCAACATGCTGCGCTTCGCCCAGCGCCGCACCGGGTGAGCCCGGCGGCCGGCCGCCAGGCCGGCCGCCGCAACGGCAGGCGTCGGCGCGGTCCGCCGATGGGGGTGGGGGCCTCGGTTCTCTCCCGATGCCCGTGGAGCTGTGAAAAAGAACCGGACGTACTGCTCGAATTTGGTTGGATCGAGCGAGGCGATGCCGACGGAGACCGCGAGGCGGTTCCGCGTGACGGACACCGCGAGGCGGTTCCGCATGACAGATGGAGACAGAGACACGATGAGCAAGGTCAACAAGGGGGACGGGCAGTCGTCCGCACTGCACGTTGCTGACAGCCACGATCTGATCCGCGTGGTGGGCGCCCGCGAGAACAACCTCAAGGACGTCAGCATCGAGATCCCGAAGCGGCGGCTGACGGTGTTCACCGGCGTCTCGGGCTCGGGCAAGAGCTCATTGGTGTTCAACACGATCGCCGCCGAGTCGCAGCGGATGATCAACGAGACCTACAGCGCCTTCGTGCAGGGTTTCATGCCGACGCAGGCGCGCCCCGAGGTCGACGTACTCGAAGGGCTGACCACCGCAATCATCGTCGACCAGCAGCGGATGGGAACCGACCCCCGCTCCACGGTCGGCACCGCCACCGACGCCAACGCCATGCTGCGCATCCTCTTCAGCCGGCTCGGGAAGCCGCACATCGGCCCGCCCAGTGCGTACTCCTTCAACACCGCCTCGGTCCGGGCGAGCGGCGCGATCACCGTCGAGCGCGGCGACAAGACCAAGGCCCAGAAGGCGACCTTCCAGCGCACCGGCGGTATGTGCACCCGCTGCGAGGGGCGGGGCACGGTCTCCGACATCGACCTGACCCAGCTCTACGACGACTCCAAGTCGCTCTCGGAGGGCGCGTTCACCATCCCCGGCTGGAAGTCGGACAGCCAGTGGACCGTGCAGGTCTACGCCCAGTCGGGCTTCGTCGACCCGGACAAGCCGATCCGCGAGTACACCAAGAAGGAGCTGCGCGACTTCCTCTACGGCGAGCCGGTCAAGGTGAAGGTCAACGGCGTGAACCTCACCTACGAAGGGCTGATCCCCAAGATCCAGAAGTCGTTCCTGTCCAAGGACAAGGAATCGATGCAGCCGCACATCCGGGCGTTCGTGGAGCGGGCCGTCACCTTCACCACCTGCCCCGAGTGCGACGGCACCCGGCTCAGCGAGGCGGCCAGGTCGTCGAAGATCAAGCGGAAGAGCATCGCCGACGCCTGCGCGATGGAGATCAGAGACCTGGCCGAGTGGGTCCGCGGCCTCGCGGAGCCCTCGGTGGCGCCGCTGCTCACCGCGCTCCAGCAGACCCTCGACTCGTTCGTGGAGATCGGTCTCGGGTACCTCTCCCTCGACCGGCCGTCGGGCACGCTGTCGGGCGGCGAGGCACAGCGCGTGAAGATGGTCCGCCACCTCGGTTCCTCGCTCACCGATGTCACGTACGTCTTCGACGAGCCGACCATCGGCCTGCACCCGCACGACATCCAGCGGATGAACGACCTGCTGCTGCGGCTGCGCGACAAGGGCAACACGGTGCTCGTCGTGGAGCACAAGCCGGAGACCATCGCGATCGCCGACCATGTCGTCGACCTCGGCCCGGGGGCCGGTACGGCGGGCGGCAGCGTCTGCTACGAGGGGACCGTCGAGGGGCTGCGGGCCGGCGACACCGTCACCGGCCGCCACTTCGACGACCGGGCCGCCCTCAAGAAGACGGTACGCAAGCCCACCGGCGCGCTTCCGATCCGCGGCGCGACGAAACACAACCTGCAAGGCGTCGACGTCGACATCCCGCTCGGCGTGCTCTGCGTGGTCACCGGCGTGGCGGGCTCCGGCAAGAGCTCGCTCGTCCACGGGTCGATCTCCGCCGACGAGGGTGTGGTGTCGGTCGACCAGGGCGCGATCAAGGGATCGCGGCGCAGCAACCCGGCGACGTACACGGGACTGCTCGACCCGATCCGCAAGGCGTTCGCCAAGGCCAACGGTGTGCAGCCCGGGCTGTTCAGCGCCAACTCCGAAGGCGCCTGCCCGAACTGCAACGGCGCCGGCGTCGTCTACACCGACCTGGCGATGATGGCCGGTGTCGCCGCGCCGTGCGAGGAGTGCGAGGGGAAGCGGTACCAGGCATCGGTACGGGAATACCACCTCGGCGGCCGTGACATCAGCGAGGTGCTCGCGATGTCGGTGGCCGAGGCCCGGGAGTTCTTCGGCGCCGGCGAGGCGCGTATCCCGGCCGCGCAGAAGATCCTCGACCGGCTCGCCGACGTCGGACTGGGCTACCTCACCCTCGGCCAGCCGCTCACCACACTCTCCGGCGGCGAACGGCAGCGGCTCAAGCTGGCCACGCACATGGCCGAGAAGGGCGGCGTGTACCTGCTCGACGAGCCGACCACGGGTCTGCACCTCGCCGACGTCGAGCAGCTGCTCGGACTGCTCGACCGGCTCGTCGACTCCGGCAAGTCGGTCATCGTCGTCGAGCACCACCAGGCGGTGATGGCACACGCCGACTGGATCATCGACCTCGGGCCGGGCGCCGGTCACGACGGCGGCCGCGTCGTCTTCGAGGGCACCCCGGCCGACCTCGTCGCCGCCCGCTCCACCCTGACCGGCGAGCACCTCGCCGACTACGTCGGCACCTGACCGGGGCCCGCTCTCCGGGGCCCCGGAGGCGCGTCCCCCACGTACCTGTACGGAGGGCGTGGGCACTGCCGTGCCCACGCCCTCCGGCCTACGTCGTCCGTGCCGAGTAGATCAGTCGCGCTGGGCGTCCGCCGGGAGCTTGCGCAGTTTCATGTCCTCCGCGGAGTCGGCACCGAACCCGTAGTCCAGCATCTTCGCCGCGTCGGTGTACCGGTCCTTGTCGTTCAGGACGGTACCGATCAGGGTCTTGTCACCCCGGGTCGCCGCGAACACCAGGCAGTCGCCCGCCGGCGTGGTCGTGCCGGTCTTGATGCCCGTGACACCGTCGTACGAGCCGAGCAGCTGGTTGGTGTTGGTCCAGGAGTAGTAGCGCGTACGGCCGTTGGCCGCCGGTGCCTCGCCCTTGTACTCCTTGGCCTTGACGACCGTGCGGAAGGTGTCGTTCTGCATGGCGTGCTGGGCCAGCTTCGCCAGTTCGAGCGGGGTGCTGGTGTCGCCGCCCGTGCCGTCGAAGGACTCGAACTCCGTCTTGTCGAGGTGGAGTTCGTCGGCCTTCGCATTCATCTTCGCGACGAAGCCCTTGGCGCGCTCGGCGCTCGTGGTGCCGGTGCCGAAGGTGTCGGCGAGGGCGTAGGCCGCATCGGCCCCGGAGGGGAGCATGGCCCCGTACAGCAGCTGACGGATGGTCAGCTTGTCGCCGGTCTGCAGGTCGGCCTGGCTGGAGCCGTGCTCGGTGACGTAGTCGCGGTACTCCTGCTTCACGGGCACGCGGCGCTCCAGGTCGACACCCGGGGTGTCGAGTACCACGCTGGCGACCATGATCTTCGCCGTACTGGCCATGGGGCGGACGGTGTCCGCGTCCTTGCCGAACAGCGTCTCACCGCTCGCCCCGTCCACCAGCACGGCGCCCTTGGCGGCGACGGTCGGCGGCTCGGGCGCGGTGACGGCCTGGGCGACCAGGGGGGAGGAGAGGAGCAGCGCGCCGCCCAGGGCGGACGCGAGGAGGGTCTTGCGTTTGGTCAGTAGTTGTGCGGCCAAGAAGAAACGCTCCGTATCGGTAGTGCCTTTCACGGCGTTGCGCGGGGACCGTCGAGCGACGGTCCCTTCAGGGGTAACGCCACGGCACGACCGTACAGTTGCTCCTCACGGACAACGGCTCTTCAAAGAGTTTCCCAAGGCGGCATCTCACACTTCCGCCTGTGCCTGTTCATCCGTTTCGAGCCGCTCATGTCCAGGTCATCGCTTCATGCGGGCTTTCGACCGCTTATCGGGCGAAGCGCGAGGGAAGAGCGTCCTTCGCCTCACCCGGCGGCGAGGGCGCGGTCAAGGGAGGGGCGCCGACATGTTCCGACCGGAGCGCGGGGCTGTACGCCGGTAGGCCGGGGAGGCGGCGTACGGCTCGTCCACGGACATCGGCCCGATGGAGCGTACGGGCATCTGTACCGGGCCGGTCGCTCAGCCGGCTCCGGTCCCCTGCCCGCCCCTCCGGAGAGGGGCACTCCGGGCGAGGGGAGCGGGCCGGCGGTGTTCCGGCCGGCAGGCGGGTCAGCCGTTCTGTTCGCGGCGCTGGGCGTTCTTCTCCTTGATCCGCACGGCTTCCTTACGGACCTCCGCCTGGGTGGCGCGCTCCTTCTGCAGCCACTCGGGGTTCTCCGCCTTCAGCGCGTCGATCTGCTCGGTGGTGAGCGCCTCGGTGACTCCGCCACGCGCCAGACCCGAGATGGAGACGCCCAGCTTCGACGCCACCACCGGCCGGGGGTGCGGGCCGTTGCGCCGCAGCTCGCGCAGCCACTCGGGCGGGTCGGTCTGCAGTGCGTTCAGCTCGGTGCGCGAGACGACACCCTCCTGGAACTCGGCGGGGGTGGCCTCGAGGTACACACCCAGCTTCTTCGCCGCGGTGGCGGGCTTCATGGTCTGGGTGCTCTGGTGGTGCGACGTCATGAGGACAAGGGTATCGATCGTGTGCGCCACCTCTGACCACGACCGGTAGCCTGGCGTAGTGACAGGCTCGGATGTTCCCCCCTCGGTACCTACTTCTCCCCCTCCCGCTCCTTCGGTACCCACCTCGCCCTCTTCGGTGCCGCCCCCGGCGTCCCCGTCGTTCCGGCTTGCGTACGTTCCGGGCGTGACGCCGGGCAAATGGGTGCGGATCTGGAACGAGCGCCTGCCCGACGTACCGCTGGAGCTCGTCCAGGTGTCCGCTGCCGAGGCGCCCGACGTGCTGCGCGACGGTGGTGCCGACGCCGGGTTCCTGCGGCTGCCGGCCGACCGTACGGACCTCAGTGCCATCCCCCTCTACACCGAGACGACGGTGGTCGTGGTCCCCAAGGATCACCTCGTGGCCGCGTTCGACGAGGTGAGCGCCGAGGATCTCGCCGACGAGCTCGTACTGCACCCCCTGGACGACACCCTCGACTGGGAGCACCCGCCGGGGCAGCCCGCGATCGAGCGCCCCGCGACGACGGCGGACGCCATCGCCCTCGTCGGGGCCGGAGTGGGCCTGCTCATCGTCCCGCAGTCGCTGGCCCGCCTGCATCACCGCAAGGACCTCACGTACCGGACGGTCACGGATGTCCCCGAGTCGCGGGTCGCGCTGTCGTGGCGGGAGGACGCGACGACTGATCTGGTGGACGATTTCATCGGGATCGTCCGCGGCCGCACCGTGAACAGCACCCGGGGCCGCCGTGCCGCCGCCTCGGCAGAGCCGCAGCGCAAGCAGCCGGCCAAGGGCGGCGCGGGGCAGAAGGCGGCAGGCGGCAAGCCCTCCGGGAAGTCCACCGGAAAGCCCACCGGAAAGTCCACCGGAAAGCCCACCGGAAAGGGTGCCGCCCGGCGCGGCTCCGGTAGCCCCAAGGCCGGCAAGCAGGGCGGCAAGCGCGGCAAGCCCCGTCGTCGGCCGTAGCCCGTCCCCGGCCGTGGCTCCCTGTCCTGGCGCTCCAGGGCGTTCCAGGGCACTTCTCGGCGCTTCCTGGCGATCGAGCCTTGTGAGACGAGTCATGCCTCCGGAAGCATGGAGTACATGGCAGATGAACGTTGTGTGCATGAGCTCGTGGTCGGTCAGTGCACGGAGTGTGCCCCGGTGCCCAGGGGGCTCAGCGCCCGGGTCTTCATCACCAGGGGAGGGTCGGTCTTCCACCGCTCCACAGCCTGCGACGGGCTGCGGGACGGGCAGCGCAAGGCCCGGCGCTTCGGCAAGGAGAACCACACACCGGAGAACATCGCGCTCTCCGTGGCCATGGCGAAGGGGAAGGGGGCCTGCATCTTATGCTTCCCCGACTTCCGCCCTTCGCCGGAGGCGAAGCGTTGTCAGGTACTCGTCGACGGCGTCTGGGTGCCGGGGCTGCTGACGCAATGGCGCCAGGGAGCCGACCGCCGGTGGTCCGGTGTGGTCACGTACGTCGTCGGCGGCGATCAGGTGACCATCACGAAGGACCAGTCCGAACTCAGACCCGCGTAGCTCCGTGCGAGGGCCGCCTCAGGCCCCTCGGGCCCCCGAGCGGAGGCCTGACATGACGAGGTCCAGGAGGCGGGCGGAGCGGGATTGCCAGTCGGTGTGGGGGTCGATCTGCCAGAGGCCGGCGATGGCGAGGAGGAAGTCGTCGGGGGTGATGCCCGGGCGGATGGTGCCGGCCGCCTCGTTGGCCTCCAGGAGGAGGGTGACGGCCGAGGTCAGGGGGGCGTGGCCGAGGCCGGCCAGGCTGCCGCGGGAGCAGGTGGTCTTGCGCATGGCGTCGGCCAGGCCGGCCTTGGCCATCGCGTACTGGGCGAGGCGGTCCATCCATTCCCGCAGGGCCTGGTCGGGTCTGCGGGTCGCCAGCAGCTGGGCCGCGGTGTCGGCGACCTGCTGCACTTCGTAGCGGTAGACCTCCAGGACGAGGGCCTCGCGGTTGGGGAAGTTGCGGTAGAACGTGCCCTGGCCGACACCCGCCTTCTTCGCGATCGAACTCAGCGGGGCGTCCGCCGAGCGCGTCAGCTCCGCCAGGGCCACTTCCAGGATGCGCTCGCGGTTCCGTAGCGCGTCCGAGCGCAGCGGTGCGTCCTTCCGTGCTTCGGCCCCCGCGTCCTTCGGCTCTTCGGCCTCCGCGTGCTTCCGCGCCGCGGCCTCCGCGTGTTTCCGTGCTTCCGCCTCCGTGCCCTTGCGCGCTTCAGCCTCCGCGTCCTTCCGCTGCCGCACCCGCCCTCCTCCCGTAATCGCCGTCGGCCGACGGGAATTACCCACGGAACGGCCTTGCTAAGCGGACAGGTGTCCGCTAAGTTCAACGCTAACGGACAGTTGTCCGCTTAGGTTCACCATAGCGGCAGATGCGGTCGGAGGGGGAAGGCCGGTGGCCGCCGAGACCAGTACCTCGCCCGCCGCGTATGCCGTCGGCGCCCGGGCCGCCGACTCCTGAGCCGTCAGCTGTCGCTCCGTCAGCTGTTGGCCTGTCAGCTGTGGAAACACCGTCGCTCTGCACAGTGCCACCCCCATTCCGACCGTCCGAGGGGCCGTCCGACCATCGTTCCCAGGTATCGACACATCGACGCGTCGACTCGTCAATGCATCGATCCATCGACGCTTCGTCATCGCGACAGCTCGTCATCTCGTCGTTCGCCGCGTACTCCTGCCGGCACCGGCCATCACGTACCCATACGCGAAAGTAGGCTGCCCATGCCCCCATCGACGTCCAGCGCCATCACCTTGAACATCAACGGAGAGAAGTACACGCTGCCCGTCGATCACCGCACCACCCTGCTCGACGCGCTGCGCGAGCGGCTCGACCTGACAGGTACCAAGAAGGGCTGTGACCACGGCCAGTGCGGTGCCTGTACGGTCCTGCTCGACGGCCGGCGGGCCGTCTCCTGCCTGCAGCTGGCGGTGGCCGCCGAGGGGCGCGAGATCACCACCATCGAGGGCGTGGCGGACGGGGACGACCTGCACCCGGTCCAGCAGGCGTTCCTGGACCTCGACGGTTACCAGTGCGGCTACTGCACGCCCGGTCAGATCTGTTCGGCCCTCGGTGTGATCGAGGAGCACGCGGCGGGCTGGCCGAGTGCCGCGACCGAGGACGTACGGCCTGAGGCGGGACCGCCGCCCCTGACGCCGGAGGAGATCCGGGAGCGGATGAGCGGCAACCTGTGCCGTTGCGGTGCCTACGTGTCCATCGTCCAGGCGGTCGCGCGCGCGGCCGAGGCCGAGGCCGAGGCCAGGACCGGGGCGGAGGCGGCGATATGAAGGAGTTCGGTTACCAGCGGGCCGTCGACGTCTCCGGCGCGGTCGCGCTGCTCGGCGCCGACCCCGACGCGCGCTACCTCGGCGGCGGCACCAACCTCGTCGACCTGATGAAGGCGGGTGTCGAGCGCCCCGCCGGGCTCGTCGACGTACGTGAACTGCCGCTCGACGAGATCGAGTTGACCGAGGCGGGCGGGCTGCGTATCGGCGCCACCGTCACCAACAGCGACCTCGCCGCCCACCCCGAAGTGCGCCGCCGGTACCCGGCACTGGCGCAGGCCGTGCTCGCCGGTGCCTCCGGCCAGCTGCGCAACATGGCGACGGTCGGCGGAAACCTGCTCCAGCGCACCCGCTGCGGCTACTTCGCCGACCTGACCAAGCCCTGCAACAAGCGGGAACCCGGGAGCGGTTGCCCCGCCATCGAGGGGGAGCACCGCAACCACGCGATCCTCGGCGCCACCGAGCACTGCGTGGCCACCCACCCCTCGGACATGGGCGTGGCACTCAGCGCCTTCGACGCGGTCGTCGAGTACGAGACGGCCGACGGGCCGGGCCGGCTGCCGCTCGCGGACTTCTACCTCCCCGTGGGTGACACCCCGCACCTGGAGACCGCACTGCCGCCCGGCGCGCTGATCACCGGCGTCACGCTCCCGCCGGCACCGGTCGCCGCCGTCTCGCGGTACCGCAAGGTGCGTGAGCGCGCTTCGTACGCCTTCGCGATCGGCTCCCTCGCCGCCGCGCTCGACGTGCGGGACGGCCTCGTACGCGAAGTACGGCTCGCCTTCGGCGCTGTGGCGTCCCGGCCGTGGCGGGCGCGGGAGGCCGAAGCGGCGCTGTGCGGCGGCCCGGCGACCGCCGAGGCGTTCGCCGCCGCTGCCGACGCCGAGCTGGCGGCCGCCGAGACGCTGCCCGACAACGCGTACAAGGTGACGCTGATGCGCAACCTCGTCGTGTCCGTACTGACCGAGCTCACCGAGGAGGCCGACCGATGACCACGACCACGCACACCGACGCGGTGACGGGGGCCGTGGGTACCGCCCGCTCCCGCGTGGAGGGCCTGGCCAAGGTCACGGGAGCGGCCCGCTACGCGGGCGAGGTGCCGTTCGCCGAACTCGCCCACGGCTGGCTGGTCGTGTCCACCATCGCGCGCGGCCGCATCCGCTCCGTCGAGACGGAACCCGTACTGGCCATGCCCGGCGTGCTGGGCGTCCTGCACCACGGGAACGCGCCGCGCGTCGACACCGACTACGTGGGCATGCTCGGGAAGCCCGATCCGACCATCGCGGTCTTCCAGAACGACCGGGTGCCGCACATGGGGTGGCCGGTGGCTCTGGTCGTCGCCGAGACGTCGGAGCAGGCCAGGGAGGCCGCCGAGGCGCTGGTGGTCCGGTACGACGTGGAACCGCACGACGTGGCGTTCGCCGCCGGACGGCCCGGTACGTACACGCCGGACGGCGCCGCCGAGCAGAAGGGGGACCTGGAGGCCGAGCTCGCCGCTTCCGCCGTCGTCGTGGACGAGGAGTACACCACGCCGGAGGAGCACCACACCATGCTGGAGCCGCACGCGGCGACGGCCCGGTGGGAGGGCGGCCGCCTCGAAGTCATCGACTCCAACCAGGGCACCACATGGGTGGCGGCGGAGCTCGCGAACCTCTTCTCCCTCGACCCGGCCTCGGTACGGGTGCGGTCCGAACACGTCGGGGGCGGTTTCGGGTCCAAGGGCATCCGGGCCCACCAGGTGTGCGCCGTGATGGCCGCGACCGTACTCCAGCGTCCGGTCCGCGTCGTACTGACGCGCCGCCAGATGTTCTCCCTCACCGGCTACCGCAGCCCCACGGCACAGCGGGTCCGGCTCGGCGCCGACGCCGACGGACGGCTGCGCGTGTTCGAGCACCAGGCGCACAGCCTCACGTCGACCGTGTACGAATTCGTCGAGCCGAGCGCCGCCGTGGGACGCGTGATGTACGGCGCTGACGCCCACCACACCGTCAACCGGGTCGTACGTCTCGACGTGCCGACGCCGACCTTCATGCGCGCGCCGGGCGAGGCGCCGGGCTCGTTCGCGGTGGAGTGCGCGCTCGACGAGCTCGCCGAGAAGGCCGGCCTCGACCCGATCGCGCTGCGCGTACGCAACGAGCCGGACGCCGGGCCCGTCTCCGGGCTGCCGTTCAGCAGCCGCAACCTGCTCTCCTGCTTCGAGGAGGGCGCCCGCAGGTTCGGCTGGGCGGACCGCGACCCCCGCCCCGGGGTACGCCGCGAAGGGCGGTGGCTGCTCGGTACCGGCACCGCAGCGGCCGCGTTCCCCTCCAACGCCATGCCGTCCACGGCGTCCGTGACGGCGAAGGCGGACGGCACCTTCACCGTACGGATCAACGCGGCGGACATCGGCACCGGTGCGCGCACCGCGCTGACCCAGATCGCCGCGGACGCCCTGCAGGTGGACCAGGACCGCGTCCGCGTGCGGATCGGGGACAGCGACATCGGCCCGGCGATGATCGCCGGCGGCTCGATGGGCACCCGCTCCTGGGCCTGGGCCGTCATCGCGGCCGCCGGCGAGCTGCGGGAACGGCTGGCCCTGGGCGGTGCCGTACCGCCGGAGGGCATCACGGTCCGGTCGGACACCACCGAGGCCGTCGGCGCGCTGGCGAAGAAAGAGCGGCACTCCTTCGGCGCGCAGTTCGCCGAGGTCGCGGTGGACGTGACCACCGGTGAGGTACGCGTACGGCGGATGCTCGGCATCTTCGCCGCGGGCCGGATCATCAACCCGCTCACCGCCCGCAGTCAGTTCATCGGCGGTATGACCTGGGGCATCTCCATGGCGCTGCACGAGGAGGCGGTCCGGGACGCGGCCTCGGGCGGCCATGTCGGCGCCGACCTCGCGGGTTACCACTTCGCCGCGAACGCCGACGTACCGGTCCTGGAGGCGGACTGGGTGGACGACGCGGACCCGGACGACCCGGTCGGCATCAAGGGCGTCGGCGAGGTCGGCATCGTGGGCGCCGCGGCGGCGATCGCGAACGCCGTCTGGCACGCGACGGGCGTACGCCACCGCCACCTGCCGATCCGGCCGGACCGGGTACTGCTGGCGGCGACGGAGACGGCCGCGGGGGCCGGCGTGGCCGGCTGAGCAGGTGAGGCGCGGAGCGGGCGGCCGGGCCCCAAGGGGTACCGGCCCCCGCTCCAGCCACCCCACCCATCCCACCCATCCCACCCCACCCACTCCGCCTCATCGCCCCACCCCCGTCGTCCGACCGGCCGCGAACGAGAGGAGACCGACGACATGCTGGACATCGCCGAAGACCTGCACCGGTGGATCGAGCAGGGCCGGGACTTCGCCGTCGCCACCGTCGTGGCCGTCGGCGGCAGCGCACCACGCAGTCCCGGTGCGGCGCTCGCCGTCGACAGCGAGGGCACGGCCATCGGCTCGGTCTCCGGTGGCTGCGTGGAGGGAGCGGTGTACGACCTGTGCGCCCAGGCCCTCCAGGACGGCACGCCGGTGCGCGAACGCTTCGGCTACAGCGACGAGGACGCCTTCGCCGTCGGGCTGACCTGCGGCGGGGTCATAGACGTCCTGGTCACCCCGGTGCGGTCGAACGCCCCTGACCGGGCGGTCCTCGCGGCGGCCCTGTCGGCGGCCTCCGCAGGGGGGACGGCGGCGGTCGCCCGGGTGGCCGAGGGCCCCGCCGCCCTGCTCGGCAAGGCGCTGTTCGTCCGCGCCGACGGCTCGTACGAAGGCGGCCTCGACGCACACCCGGACCTGGACCGGACAGTGGCCGCCGAAACCCGGGCGATGCTGGCCACCGGCCGCACCGGCACGTTCACCGTCTCCGCCGACGGAACACACTGCGAGGCCGACCTCACCCTCTTCGCCGAATCCAGCGTGCCGCCCGCCCGAATGATCGTCTTCGGTGCCATCGACTTCGCCGCCGCGCTCGTCCGCACGGGCAAGTTCCTCGGCTACCACGTGACCGTGTGCGACGCCCGCCCCGTCTTCGCGACCCGGGCCCGCTTCCCGGAGGCCGACGAGATCGTCGTCGACTGGCCGCACCGCTACCTCCGCCGCACCGGGACCGACGACCGCACGGTCCTCTGCGTACTCACGCACGACGCCAAGTTCGACGTCCCGCTGCTGACGACGGCCCTGGAACTCCCGGCCGCCTTCATCGGCGCGATGGGCTCACGCCGCACCCACGAGGACCGCAACCGCCGCCTCCGCGAAGCCGGCGTAACCGACCACCAACTAGCCCGCCTCCACTCCCCGATCGGCCTCGACCTCGGCGCCCGCACCCCCGAGGAAACGGCCCTGTCGATAGCGGCCGAAATCGTCGCGGTACGGCACGGGGGGACGGGGACGCCGCTCACGGGGTCGGGGACGCCGATCCACCGCACACCCGGAAGCGGAGGAAAGGGGGAGGGCGCGGCTGCCTGACCGGAACGGTGATCGTGACCGATGTCCTGGTGCACAGGCCGGCAGTGGCGTACAACTTCCCAACGGGCCGGTCGAGCAAGTGCACCAGGAGGGCCAGGAATGCTGGCGGAAGACGCATGGAGTGAGTTACAGCGCCTGGGGACGGTGCGGCGGTTCCGGGCACGCAGTGTGATGCTCCGGCAAGGCGCTCCCGGAACACATCTCCTCGCGCTCACCGACGGCCTGGCGAAGGTCGTCTGCCGGGAACCCGACGGCGCGACGACCTGGCTGGCCTTCCGTGGCCCGGGCGACCTCCTCGGCGAGGTGTCCGTCTTCAACGGCACGACACGCACCGCGGACGTGGTCGCGCTCAGCTCGTGCACGGCCGTCGTGCTGGAGGCCGAGCGCTTCCGCAGATTCGTCGAGCAACACGGCCTGGTGATGGACCTGATGCGGCAGACGCTGTCCCGCCTGCGCGAGTCCGACGCGCGCCGGGCAGAGTTGCAGAACGTCTCCCTCGTCGTACGGCTGGCGCGATCGCTCCTCCGGCTGGCCGAGCTCATCGGCCCGAACGGTGTTCGCGCCCCGGTGCGACTGGCCGGCCTCACCCAGGAAGAGATCGCCCAGGCGATCGGGGTGACCCGCAATTCGGTCGGTACCGGACTGCAGCAGCTGAGGGAAGCGGGAGCGGTGGAAACCGCACGCCGGGTGATCACCATCAGGGACATGCGGACGCTGCGGCACTGGGCCGCCCTCGAGTGACACGTACGACGAGTATCGGCATGTACGACGAGTACTGAGACGTACGACGAGTGAGGACGGTCACCCTCGGAGTGCCCTGCGCTGTGCATTCGCGTCCCGGGCGCTCACGGATGCTCATCACCAGCCGCTCAACGGCGGCCGAGCACCCGTCATCGACCGAGGAGACCGCGCATGTCCACTCCCACTCCCATGCCCGTGCCCTACGCCAAGAGCCGGCCGCTCCCGCCCTACCGGGCCCTCTTCGCCGTGGACGCCAAGGATTTCACCGGCCTCCCCGCCGTGCAGCACGAAGCGGTCAGCCGGCTGATCCCCGCACTGGTCGACCAGGCCCTCGAACGAGCCGACCTGTGCGACCTCAGGGACGCCAAGAGGTTTCCCGCCAACACCGGCGACGGGGTGGTGTTCGGATTCGAGCCCGTGCACCTCCCGTTCGTCCTCTCGCCGTTCCTGGACACCCTGGACGAGGTACTCGGTGCCTACAACCAGCAGACCCTCGGGCCGCGCATCCGGCTACGGGCCAGCGTCCACGTCGGGCCGCTGCCGGACGCCGGGGAGCCCGGTGACGGCAACGGCACACCCCGCAACGACACGCACCGATTGCTCGACTCGCGCCCGGTCAAGGCGATCCTGGCAGCCGCCAGCGAGCAGACCACCCACCTGGCCGCGGTCGTCTCCCAGCGGGTCTACGAGGACGTGATCCTCGGCGCCTACACGGCTCTGCACCCGGACCGCTGCATCGAAGTGCCCGCCACCGTGGAGGGCAAGGCCTTCGCGCAACAGGCGTGGCTCTACATCCCGACACCGTCCGGGAACCTCGTACACGCCGGCGTCCTGGCGGCGGAGGAGAACACCGCGCCCGCCGAGCAGCAGCCGGAACCGCGGACGCCGCGGCCGGAGACGACGCGCTACCGCGACAACGCCCAGCACGTCGGCGAGGGCGCCGCCCTGATGGGTGATGTCGCGGGGGACTTCAACTACACCGGTGCCACGACGTACCGGGCAGCCAACCAGCACTGGGGCGGCGGCGACAACATCTCGGGTGACAAGCACGTCGGCGGCTCCGGGGACCACCGATGAGCGACGGGCTGATCGACCACCCCGCTCCGCAGGCCGACGGCTTCGAGAACAACCGGCAGCGCGTCGGCCAGGGACTCGCCATCATGGGGAGTGTCGGCGGAAACGTCTCCGTCATCGTCGGCATGGAAGAACCCGCCTCCGAGAAGGTCTTCCAGCCGGCGTTCCGTGAAGGGCCCTATCCCCGCGGGGATGTCGAAGAGCGGTTGCGCGGTTTCACAGAGCCGCCTTCCTACGCGCGCTGCGAGGAAATCCTCGGAAGGGGAGTCCTGCTCCTGCGGGCCGAGACCGGTACCGGCTCCACCACGGCCGCCTTCGCACTGCTGGCAGCGCGGCACGGCGCCGACGGCATCGCCGGTCTCGACCCGTCCGGCGACTTGACCACGTGGGAGCTGAAACCCGGGCGCGGGCACCTGGTGCAGGGCCTGCCGCAGGAACGAGCGAAGAGCCTCGGCGAAGTCCAGCTCATGTCGCTGTCGGCCCGGCTGCGCGACATGTCGGCAAGCCTCGTGGTCATCGTGGGGGAGGAGGTGTCCCTACCTGCCGATACCGGAGCATGGCAGGCGGTACATCGCCCCCCGAGCCCCTGTGACGTGGCCGAAGCACACCTCCGGGCGAGGGCCCGAGCGGGCACGATCACCACCGATCAGCTGTCGGAGACCTTGGCCGCCCTGACCGCTCCCGAGTTCACCGCGTACCTGCGCGCGAGCCGCCTGCCCGGCCTGGGGGCCGACGCGGCCGAAGAACTGAGGGAGGCGGTGACCACCGGCCGGCCGGCCGCCACCGCGCTGGAGAACTTGCGGCTCGGCAGTCTGCCGGCTGCCAGGAAAGCCCTGGAGAGCGCTGCGGGCAGCGCGGACGACCTCGCTCTCATCGCGGCCGTCGCCCTGCTCGAAGAGCAGGACCGCACGGTCATCGAGCAGCTTGCCGCCAAGCTGCGCCCCCTCTTCCGCGAACGGGCGGGCGGAGACGTCCCGGCCCACGACCGCACCGCACAACCGGACCTGCTCGGTCCCGCCTTCGACAAGCGTCTCGCGAAGATCGGTGCACGTGCCCTGCCCCCGCGTGTGGCCTCCGGTTACCGGCATCGATACCGGGTGCAGCCCGTCGTCTTCCACGGCCGGCACCGGGCCGAGGCGGTGCTGCGGCAGCTCTGGCTGGAGTACGAAGGCACTGCCCCCATCCTGCGGGAAGGGCTGCGGGTTCTCTCCTACCAGCCGGGAGTCGACCTCGCCTCGGGCCGCGCCATCGGGCGGGTGCTGGCGCACGCCACCGGACCGGCGGTGCTGCGCGAGGTACAGGAGTTCGCCTCGGCGGACGTCAGGTGGCGACGGCGGCTGGCGGCGTACGCGCTCGGTGAATTCGCCCAGCACGCGGAGCTGGCGGCGGCGGCTCACGAACAGCTGCGGCAGTGGAGCCGACAACGCGATGTGAACCTGCGGTGCACGGTCGCCGAGACCTGCGCGGGCAGTTACGGGCTGGCGCGTCCCGAGGCCGCCATGCACCTGCTCAGGAATGTGCTGGACGGGCCGGACGACCGACTGGAGGGACGACTGCGCACCGCGGTCTCCTTCGCGCTCGGCGTGTTGCTCAAGGAAGAAGCCAATCGGCCGCTGGTCCTCGCCTGGCTGGTGACCTGGCTGACCGCGGAGGGCGGCACGCTGCACCACTCGTACGCCGCGTTCGCCATCGAATCCCTCTGCCGTACCGGCTTCCCCGAGTTCAACCGGTCGGGCACGCAGAAGGTGAGCCTGGCCGACGTGCTGGCCGACCACCGGTACCGCGCCCTCGACCTGGTGGCGACAGCGCTGGACGAGCCCGCCACGTACGGGGCGATGGCCGAGGGTCTGTCGGACATCGGAAGGGACGCGGCACTGCGGCGCCGAGTGGACCTGGACGGCTTCCTCGGCGAACTGGCGAAGTCGGCGGACGGCCGCCGGGGCGTCATCCGCTTCCTTCTCACCCGTTACCGGCAACGCTCGACCATCGCGACAGAACGGAAAGTGTCATGACGGAACCGCTGTACGTCTCCGCTTCTTCACCCCTGATGAGCCTGCTGCGGTTGCGCATGGGCGCCCGCGCCGGGCGCGCCCTGGTCTTCCTGGCAGAGACGGGCGCGGAACGGGTCGAGCCGCCTCGCGGCCGCAGCAGCTGGGGGCATTCGCGCCCGTCCCTGCGCGATGTCAGGAGCGGGCACTTCCCGTACGCCTTCTGGGTCTCCCTCGCCGAGCGGACCTCTTGGGTGGACGTGCGCACACGTACCGGGACTTCGCGCTACGAGGTCCGATGGAGGGTGAGCGACCCGGTCGCCGTCGTCCGGCAGAGGGTCACGGAGGAGGGCGCGCCCCAGCGGATCGCCACGCACATCGCGGGCCACGGCAGCGTGCCCGGCCGGCACGACCTGTTCAAGCAGCCCCCGCCCGCGTACGGCACCGTTCCGATCACCCCGTACGAGCAGGAACACGTCATGGCGGAGGCGGGCCTCACCTACCGCTTCCTGGAGACCCCTCCGGAACCGGTGAGCGCACCGGCCCGCGGAGCGCTGCCGCCACTGCCCGCAGCCTGGGGCGAGACGCACCGCGAAGCGTACGGCTTCTACCGCGAGGTGGTCGCGGGCGGGCCGGTCGGCCTCGCCGCGCTGTGGCTGCTGCACCAGCCGGAGCAGGCGAAGGACGTACTGGAGTGGACGGTGGCTCACAAGGACCTGCTCACGGACGAGGACGACTGGGAGCGCACGCTGGCCGCCACCCTCAAGGGGTTGACGGAAGGGGAGCGGTCATTGGTCGGTGTCCGTGTCGCTGACGTGCTGAACGAGCTGTGCGTACCACAAGGCGCGGAAGTCCTCCAGCGGCTGCAGGGCGAACGGCACGCCGGAATGAACGGAACACCCCGGGAGCACCGGTGACGTGCGCGGAACCGTCCGGACCCATGACGGGGACGGAGGCCCGGCCTCCGTCCGCGGCCCGGGCGAGCGTACCGGTGCTGACACGGGAACTGATCGCCCAGAACCACACCGAGATAGGCCGCGCCGACGGCAAGGCGTCCGTCCTGCTCGCGACCGGTGGCTCCTTGCTCGGTCTGCTCCTCATGCGTCGGCCGGCGGGCACCTCGTGGACCGTCCCGCTGTGGTGGGCGGCGGTCATCGGCGCGACCGGTGCGCTGCTGCTGCTCCTGATGGCCCTGGTGCCACGCCGGGGGGCCACGTTGCGCGGCAGTGCACAGGTGCTGGCGTACTACGAGGACGTGGTCCGGGCCGAGAGCAGGGCCGAGCTGTCGGTGGCGCTGCGGCTCGACGGACAGGACCCGCAAGCACGGTTGTCCCGTGCGCTGACGGGCACCAGCCGGATCGCGCACGTCAAGAACATGTATGTGCGCTGGGCCGTGCTGTTGCTCTTCCCGGCGGTCACCGCCATGCTGCTGGCACTCGCACCCGGCTGACCTCGGGCCCCGGTCGGGACGACGCCTCCCGCCCGTTCACCACGTATCCACGAACCCCCGCCCGCCCGCCCCCAGTTCATCCGTCCGGTACCCAGCCAGAGCCGATGTGATCCAGTCGCGGGAGGTGGCCGGGTCGATGACTGCGTCGATCTCCAGTGCTGCCGCCGCGTTCACCGCCTTGCCGTGTTCGTAGAGTTCGGCGACGCGGGACTCGAAGGCGTGCTGTCGCTCCTCCGGGTCGGAGATGGCTGCGAGTTCCTTGCGGTAGCCCAGGCGGACCGCGCCCTCCAGGCCCATGCCGCCCAGTTCGCCGGTCGGCCAGGCGGCGGTGGCCAAGGGGGCGCGGGTGGAGCCGCCCATCATGGCCATCGCGCCGAGGCCGTACGCCTTGCGCAGGATGAGGGAGACGACGGGGACGCGGAGGTTGGCGCCGGTGACGAAGAGGCGGGAGAAGTGGCGTACGGTCGCGGTCCGTTCGGCGTCGGGGCCGACCATGAAGCCGGGGGTGTCGCAGAGGGCCAGGACCGGCAGGCCGAAGGCGTCGCAGAGCTGGAGGAAGCGGGCGGCCTTGTCGGCGGCGTCGCGGTCGATGGCGCCGCCGAGATGGTGGGGGTTGTTGGCCAGGAGGCCCATCGGGCGGCCGGCGATGCGGACCAGGGCGGTCACCACGCCGGTGCCGAAGCCGGCGCGAAGTTCGAGGACGGAAGCGGTGTCGGCCAGGCCGTCGATCACTCGGCGGATGGGGTACGCCCGGCGGCGGTTCGCCGGGATCGCGTGGCGGAGCAGGCGGGGGTCGGGGGACTCCCAGTCGTCGGTGGGGCCGCGGAAGTAGGAGAGGTAGCGTTTGGCGGTGCGGACCGCCTCGGGTTCGTCGGCCACGGGGATGTCGACCACGCCGTTCGGGACTTGGACGGAGAGGGGGCCGACCTCCTCGGGGGCGTACGAGCCGAGGCCGCCGCCCTCGATCATTGCCGGGCCGCCCATGCCGATCGATGCCTCGGGTGTCGCGATCACCACGTCGCAGCAGCCCAGGAGTGCCGCGTTGCCCGCGAAGCAGCGGCCGGACGCGATGCCGACGAGGGGGACCAGCCCGCTCAGGCGGCCCATCTGGTGGAACGTCATGATGTCGAGGCCGGCGACGGATGCCGTGTCGGTGTCGCCGGGGCGGCCGCCGCCGCCCTCCGCGAAGAGGACGACGGGGAGGCGGCGTTGTTCGGCCACGGACAGCAGGCGGTCGGTCTTGCGGTGGTTGTTGTGGCCCTGGGTGCCCGCCAGCACCGTGTAGTCGTACGACATCGCCACGCACGGCGCGCCGTCGACCGTTCCGGTACCGGTGACCATGCCGTCGGCCGGGGTGGCGGCGATCAGGTCGTCGAGGGACCGGCGGCGGCGCTGCGCGGCGATGGCCAGCGCGCCGAACTCCGTGAAGCTGCCCTCGTCGCACAGGTCGGCGATGTTCTCGCGGGCCGTCCGGCGGCCGAGCGTGTGCCGCTTGGCGACCGCCTCCGGGCGCTGTGCGTCCAGTCCGGCCGCGTGCCGTGCCAGCGCCTCGGCCAGGTCAGGGCGGATGGTGTCCGGGTCCGCTTCCGTGGCCGCGGTCTCGTCGGCCGTGCCGCCGTCGGCCGGTTCCAGGGCCACCAGGGGCCGGCCTTCGGCGGTGGTGTCACCGACCGCCGCACGGACGGAGCGCACGGTGCCCGCGGTCGGTGCGGTCAGTACGTGCTCCATCTTCATCGCTTCGAGGACGAGGAGCTGTTGGCCCGCCCGTACGGTGTCGCCCGGGGCCACGTCGACGCTGACGACGGTGGCGGCCATGGGGGCGGTGACCGTGCCCTCGTCGGTGTCCGCTGCCGGCGGCGTTTCGTCGGGCTCGGTGAGCAGTTCGTGCAGGTGATCGGTCACCCATGAGGTATGGACGCCGCCCGCCTGGAACGCGGGATGGCCGAGGACGGCACGCAGCAGTGGTATGCCCGTCCGTACGCCCTCCACCGTGAATTCGGCGAGGGCCTGCCGGGCCCGTTCGCAGGCCGCCGCGAAGTCCGGTGCCGGGACACGCGTGACCACCTTCGCCAGCAGTGGGTCGTAGCGCGCGCCGACGGTGAGGCCGCCGTGCGCTCCGGTGTCCACCCGGACGCCGGGACCGGTCGGTACTTCGAAGCGGGTGAGCGTGCCGGCCGCGCCGCGTACCGTACCGTCCTTGGCCGTCACCTCGGCGTTCACCCGCGCCTGTACGGCGAAGCCGCGCGGTGCGGGCGGGCCGTCGGCCAGTCCCAGGTCCGCCAGCGTGGCGCCCGCCGCCAGCCGCAGCTGTACGTCGACGAGGTCGATGCCCGTCACTTCTTCGGTGACGGTGTGCTCGACCTGGAGGCGTGGGTTGGCCTCCATGAAGTGGAACTCCTCGCCACGTACGAGGTATTCGAAGGTGCCGACGCCCGTGTACCCCACTTCGCGGGCCATGCGGAGGGCGCAGTCCAGGAGGCGGTCGCGGACGCTCGCCGGGAGTGCGGGCGCGGGCGCGATCTCGATGAGTTTCTGGTGGCGGCGCTGGGCCGAGCAGTCCCGTTCCCACACGTGGGTGACCGTGCCCGTGGCGTCGCCGACGACCTGTACCTCGATGTGCCGTGCGCCGGTCAGCAGCCGCTCGACGTACAGGTCACCGCGGCCGAAGCCCGCTGCGGCCTCCGAGCGGCAGCGTTCCCACACCTCGGCGAGTTCGGTGGCGTCCCGCGCCGCGCGCATGCCCCGGCCGCCGCCCCCGCCGAGCGCCTTGACCATCACCGGGCCGCCGGCGCCCGGCCCTTCGGCCAGGAATGCGTGGGCCTCGTCGAGGGTGGTGGGGCCGGTGGTGCCCGGCAGGACGGGTACGTCCAGGGACTGGGCCAGGGTGCGGGCGCGTGCCTTGTCGCCGAAGAGGCCGAGCACGTCGGGGGAGGGGCCGACGAAGGTGACGCCCGCCTGCGCGCAGGCCCGTGCGAAGCCGGCGTCCTCGCTCAGGAACCCGTAACCGGGGTGCACGTACGCGCAGTCGGTGTCCCGCGCGGCGGACAGCAGGGCCGTCGCGTCGAGGTAGGCGGCGGGCCCCGTGCCGGGCAGCGGGCGCGCCTCGTCGGCGAGCCGGACGTGCGGGGCCGCCGCATCGTCCTCGGCGTACACCGCGACGCTGCGCAGTCCGGCCCCGGCGGCGGCCCGCACCACCCGGACGGCGATCTCCCCGCGATTGGCGACGAGCACGGCAGCTGACCCCATCGATCAAGCACCTCCACGCTGAGACGGCGCTGTCATGCTCATTGACATTGGCGTCAACGTCAATATGGTCGAGGCGTGGCACGCAGAGAGCAGTCCGCACCCGCCTCCCGACGGTCGCCGGAGCCTCCGGAGCCGCCCGCGCGCGGCCACCGGCCCTGGGCGACCCGTACCGCCCGCGACCGCAGCGACACGCCCGTACGGCACCGGCTGCTGGACGCCGCCGAAGCGGTCTTCGCGCGCCGCGGCTACGGGCCCGCGACCATCGCCGACATCGCCGCCGAGGCGCAGCTGTCCCGGGCGGGCTTCTACGTCTACTTCGCCTCCAAGGAAGAGGTCTTCCGGGTGCTCGCCGTGCGGGTACGGGACGCCTTCCTCGCCGCGCAGGAGGTGCCGGACACCGACCCGGACGACGTCCGCGCGGTCGCACACGACTCCACCGCCGCCTTCATCGCGGCGTACGCCGGTCATCTGCCGCTGCTCCGGCTGATCGAGCAGCAGGCGCAAGGGGACCGGGAGCTGCGCGAGTTGTGGCAGGAGATCAGCGAGCGGCCCACCCGCCGTACGGCGCGCTACATCCGGCGGCTGGCCGCGGCGGGTGCACTGGCGCCCGTGGCCGACGCGCTGGCGGTGGCCCGCGCGGTGGGCGGGATGAGCGTCCGGTTCGCCCGGGTGGTCGCCGAGGACCCGGACGCGTACGAGGCCGCCGTACGGGACGTCACCGCGATGTACCTGCACCTGCTCGGCGTACCGGGACCGGCGCCGCAGCCCCGCACCGCACCGCCGCACGAGGGACACCAGGCGATACCGGAGGAGTAGCAGTGAGCCGCGCGACGCGTATCGAGCACTACCTGACCGATCTCCGTACCCGACAGGACCGGGCCCGCCGCGGCCGGCAGGCGGACACCGTCCGGCTGCGGGCGGGCGAGCGGACCGTGCCCGGCTATGTGCACCACTGGGCGGCCACGGCGCCCGACCGTCCGGCCCTGGTCTTCGAAGGGCACGAGACGACCTACCGGGAGCTGGACGAGGCGTCCGACCGGCTGGCGGGGTGGCTGGCCGCGCAGGGGGTGCGGCCCGGCGACCGGGTCGGTGTCCACCTCCCCAACTGCCCGCAGTTCCTCGTCGCGATGCTGGCGGTGCTCCGCCTGGGCGCGGTCCACGTACCGGTCAACCCCATGTTCAAGGCGGCCGAACTCCGCCACGAACTGACCGACGCAGGCACCCGCCTGGTCATCTCCCGTACCGAACTGGCCCCGGCCATCGAGGAGATACGCGCGGACACGCCCGTACGGGACGTCCTGCTCGCCGACACCGGTGAGTGGGACGACGCCCTCGCGCACGCTCCGTACGGCCGGATCGCCGACGACCTCGACGCGCTCGCCGCACTCAACTACACGGGCGGCACCACCGGTATGCCCAAGGGCTGCGAACACACTCAGCGGCACATGGTCTACACGGCCACCGCCATCGACTCGGGGCGCGCCCCCGACCTGGTGCCCGAAGGCATCGTCTCCCTCTGCTACCTGCCCGTCTTCTGGATCGCGGGCGAGAACCTCGGCATCCTCGCGCCGCTGGTCTCCGGCGGTACGAGTGTGCTGCTGCCGCGCTGGGACCCGGCCGCGGTCCTCGACGGGCTGGCGCGGTACCGCGTCGCGACCATGGCCGGCACGGTCGAGAACTACCTCGAACTGCTGGACCGCCCGGACCTCCCGGATCGCGACCTGTCCGCCTTCACCGCGCCGCTCACCGTCTCCTTCGTCCGCAAGCTCACTCCCGAGGTGCGCGAGCGCTGGCGCCGCGCCGTGGGGGACCACAGCGTGCTGCGCGAGGCGTCGTACGGCATGACCGAGACCCACACCAGCGACACCTCCACCCTCGGCTTCCAGGACGGCGACCGCGACCTGCTGGGCGAGCCCACCTTCTGCGGGCTGCCGGTGCCCGGCACGGACGTCATGGTCGTGGACTTCGCGACCGGGGAGCCGCTGCCGCTCGGCGAGCGCGGCGAGATCGTCGTCCGCGGCCCGTCCGTCCTGACCCGCTACTGGCGCGCCCCCGCGGCCACCGAGGCGGCGCTGCGCGAGGGCTGGCTGCACACCGGCGACATCGGCTCCCTCGACGAGGACGGCTGTCTGCACTACCTCGGCCGCGACAAGGACATGATCAAGGTCAACGGCATGAGCGTCTTCCCGACGGAGGTCGAGACGCTGCTCGGGCGCCATCCGGACGTGCTGGCCGCCGCCGTGGTGGCCGTGCCGGACGAGCGGCGCGGCCAGCGCCCGTACGCGTACGTGCGGACCGTCCCCGGCAGCACGCTCACCGCCGAGGCGCTGGGGGAGTGGGCAGGCGCCTCGATGGCCGCCTACAAGCTCCCCGCCATCGAGCTCACGGACGAGCTGCCGCTCACCGCCACCGGGAAGATCAGGAAGACGGAGCTGACCGCGCGAGCCAGGCGTACGCGGCCTGCGCGGTGAACTCCCGCTGACCGCCCTTGAAGAGGAGCCCGGCGGCCTCGAACGCCGGGTCCGCCGCGGTCCCCGCCACGTACGGGATCGCGATGCAGCGCATACCGGCCCGGCGCGCGGCCTCGGCCCCGGGCGGGGCGTCCTCCAGTACGACGCAGCTCTCCGGCGCCACGCCCAGCCGCCGGGCCGCCTCCAGGAAGACGTCGGGCTCGGGCTTGCCGCGCCCCACCTCCTCGGCCGACACCCGGGTGCCGAGCCAGGCGTCCAGGTCCGTGCCCTTCAGCACGGCGTCGATCGCGGCCCGGGACGAGCCGGACGCCACCGCGACCGGGTGCCCCGCCGCGTGCAGCTGCTCCACGAAAGCCCGCATCTCCGGGAAGACCTCGGTCCGCGCCCCGGCCAGCTCCAGGTAGATCTCGTTCTTCCCGGCCAGCAGCTCGCTCACGGGCGCCTCGATCCCGTACTCCTTCTTGAGGATCTCCAGCGTCTCGCGCGTCCCGATACCGATGAACCGCGTGTGGTGCTCCCAGGTGAAGTCGGTGACTCCGTACCGGGCCAGCAGCCGGCGCCCGGCCTCGTAGTAGTTGGGCTCGCTGTCGACGAGGGTGCCGTCGAGGTCGAAGACGACAGGGGTGCGGGAGGGGTCGGTGCTCATGCCCCCAGCATGCCAAGCCCGCGGTCAGCGCGCCGCCGCGGCTCCGCCGACGTCCTCGACCAGCGGCAGCAGCCGGTGCGGCACGCGCTCGCGCAGCGCCACCTCCGTACGGGTCCGCACCACACCCGGCATGTTGATCAGCCGCTGGATCACGTCCTCCAGATGCGCCGCGTCCCGCGCCACCACCTTGGCGAGCAGGTCGCCGCCGCCCGTCGTCGAGAAGGCTTCGATGATCTGCGGCACCTCGGCCAGCAGGGCCGCGACCTCCTCCAGGTGGCCCTGGGTGACCTCGATGTGGGCGAAGGCGGTCACGGGGTGTCCGAGCGCCGCGGGGGACAGCCGCGGTCCGTACGCGGTGATCACGCCGTCCCGCTCCAGCCGGTCCAGGCGCGCCTGCACCGTGCCGCGTGCCACGCCGAGGATGCGCGCGTACTCGCGCACGCTCGTCCGCGGCTGCTCCAGCAGCAGCCGGAGGATCCGGGCGTCGAGTGCGTCCACGGCCATGAGGGACGGCCTCCTTACGGGCAGTGCGGATGCGGGCCGGTCGGCCGCCGCTCTCCAGTCTGCGGGGTGCCCTTCCGGCCTGCGACAGCGGGGCGGGGCCACGCCGGGACGCCGGGAACCTGTCCGCATAGACGTGGAAATCATTTTCATTTAGGCTCCTCCGTATGACCGGTACCGGACCTTCGCCGACGCGGAACACCCCGCAGCGGGCCGCGGTGCTACGGGCACTCGGCAGCTGCCCGGACTTCGTCTCGGCCCAGATGCTGCACGCCCGCCTGGTCACCGCGGACTGCGCGGTGGGCCTCACCACGGTCTACCGCGCGCTCCGTCAGCTCCAGGCCGCCGGCCGGGTCGACGTCGTACGCGACGAGACCGGCGAGCGGCTCTACCGCAGACGGGGCGCGCAGGGGCACCAGCACTACCTCCTGTGCCGCAGGTGCGGACGCAGCCGGCCGGTCGACGCGGGCGTGGTCGAGCGGTGGGCCGAACAGGTCGCGGAGACCAGTGGGTACGCCGAGGTGGAACACACCGTCGAACTCACCGGCGTCTGCGGCCGCTGCCGGGCCACCGCCCGCTGACCCCACGGTACTCACCGGCGCCCTGGGCCCCGGCCGTTCGGCGGAATTCCCCACGTTCACCGGGGCGCTACCGGGTGTTGGCCCTGAGCCACCCGGCCGTCACCTTCTCAGGGCATGGGTGGAGGTGGGACCGACGCGGCTCCTGCCGGGGAGCCGCGCGGACAGGATCGGACAGGAGTGTGGTCCCGGTGGGTGACATCCTTTGCGCGGTACTGGCGAAAGCCGGTCTCGCCATAGCCGAGGCGATCATCACCCGAGTCGTCATCGAACTGTGTACCGCCTACGTACGCAAGTACCGTGCGGACGCGGCGATGGCGCCGGCGTGAGACGACCGGCACACGCAGGCCGCACCGTGGCCTGTGTGTGCCCGAACCTCCTGAACGTGCCCGGCGTCAGCGGCCGGTGAGCGCCCGCCCGGTCGGGATGTGCAGCTCGCCCTCCCGCAGCCGGCCGGTCGCCCACATGCTCACCAGGCCCGTCAGGGCGAGGTAACCACAGGCGAGCCAGGGCGTGCCCGAGCCCAGCGCGAGCAGCGCCGTCATGATCAGCGGCGTGATCCCCGAGGCGAAGATGCCGGACATCTGGTAGACGAACGACATCCCCGTGTACCGCACCGGAGTGGCGAACAGGGCGGCGAACAGCGTGCCTTGGGCCCCGTAGAACGACGCGTGCACCAGCCCCAGGGTGAGCAGCAGCGCCACCGCGAACGCCCAGGCGCCGCCCGTACCGAAGAGCCAGAACGCGGGGAAGACGGAGACGGCGAAGGCGCCCATGCCGACGAGGTAGACGCGGCGCGCGCCCAGGCGGTCGACCGCCGCACCGGACACCGGTATCAGCGCCGCCATCACGAGGGCCGCGGCCGTCACCGCGAGCAGCACCGCGGTGCGGTCGAGCGCCAGCGTGCCCGTCGCGTACGTGATCGCGAAGACGCCCCAGGTGTTGAAGGCGGCCCCCTCGCCCCATCGCGCCAGCATTCCGAGCACCACGTGCCGGCGGGCGGCCTTCTCACGTACCAGTTCCACCAGCGGTGCCGAGCGCGGCAGTTCCTGGAGGCGGCGCACCGCGCGGAAGGCCGGCGTCTCGTCGATCTTCAGCCGGACGGCCAGGCCGACCCCGACCAGCACCAGGCTGACCAGGAACGCGATCCGCCAGCCGTAACCGAGGAACGCGTCATCGCTGAGCACGTCGTCGAGGAGCGCGAACACCCCGGTGCCCAGGGCGAGTCCGAGCGCCAGCCCGATCTGCGGATAGCTGCCGAACCTGCCCTTACGGCCCTCGGGCCCGTACTCCACGGCCAGCAGCACGGCCCCCGCCCACTCGCCGCCCAGCGCCACGCCCTGCGCGACACGGAGGATCAGGAGCAGCGCGGGCGCAAGGATGCCGACCTGCTGGTACGTGGGCAGCAGGCCGATGAGCGCGGTGGAGACACCCATCAGCCCCATCGTGAAGGCGAGGGTCCGCTTGCGGCCGATCCGGTCGCCGATGTGCCCGAAGAGCAGGCCGCCCACGGGGCGGGCGACGAAGCCCACGGCGAACGTGGCGAAGGACAGCATCGTGCCGA
Organism: Streptomyces sclerotialus; assembly: GCF_040907265.1. Classification (NCBI taxonomy): domain Bacteria; kingdom Bacillati; phylum Actinomycetota; class Actinomycetes; order Kitasatosporales; family Streptomycetaceae; genus Streptomyces; species Streptomyces sclerotialus. Next base: position 7,491,698 of record NZ_JBFOHP010000002.1, read on the forward strand.
CCGTGCCGTTCGCCACGGGGAAGAACAGCTTGTCGAAGACCAGCCCGGCGGCCGTGGCGTACAGGAAGAAGTCGTACCACTCGACGGTGGTGCCCAGCAGGCTCGCGAGCACCACCGTCCGCAGCCGTGCGGCCGGGGCCGCCTCCTGAACCTCGTCCGGATGCGGTGGCGCCTGCGAGGGCGCGGACGCGGGGCTCACCGGCCGGCGAACGGGACGATGCCCGCCTCGGTGGTGCGCGGCCCGGCCGGGTGCTGCCACAGGCCGCGCCGCTCCAGCAGCGGCAGCACGCCTTCACCGAACCAGTACGCCTCCTCCAGGTGCGGCACCCCGGAGAGGACGAACTCCTCGATGCCCAGCCGGGCGTACTCCTCGATGAGGTTCGCGACCTCGGCGTGGCTGCCCACCAGCGCCGTACCGGCGCCGCCGCGTACCAGCCCGACACCGGCCCACAGGTTGGGGTAGATCTCCAGGTTGTCGCTCGACCCGCTGTTGTGCAGCTCGCGCATCCGGCGCTGGCCCTCGGACTCGCTGGTCGCCAGGCCCTGCTGCACCGCCTTGATGCGCTCCGGGTCCATGCCCTTCAGCAGCCGCTCGGCCTCGGCCCACGCCTGCTCCGAGGTGTCCCGGCTGATGGTGTGCAGCCGGATGCCGAACCGTACGTCGCGGCCCTGCGCGGCGGCCAGCGAGCGGATCCAGTCGATCTTCTGCTTCACCTGCTGCGGCGGCTCGCCCCAGGTCAGATACACATCGGTGTACCGTGCGGCCACCTCGCCGGCCGCGGGCGAGGAACCGCCGAAGTAGACCCGCGGCACGGGGTCGGGCAGCCGGTTCAGCTTCGCGCCCTCCACCCGCAGGTGCTCGCCGTGGTGGTCGACCGTCTCCCCGTCCCACAGCCGCCGCACGATGTCCAGGAACTCGCCGGTGCGCGCGTACCGCTGGTCCTTGCCGAGGAAGTCACCGTACGCGCGCTGCTCCGCCGACTCGCCGCCGGTCACCACGTTGAGCAGCAGCCGGCCGTGCGACTGCCGCTGGTACGTCGCCGCCATCTGCGCCGACAGGGTCGGACTGATCTGGCCGGGCCGGAAGGCCACCAGGAATTTCAGCCGTTCGGTGACCTGGGTGAGCATCGCCGTGGTCAGCCAGGCGTCCTCGCACCAGGCCCCCGTCGGGGTCAACGCCCCTACGAAGCCGAGCTGTTCGGCGGTACGGGCGATCTGGCCGAGGTACTCGACCGAGGCGGGCCGGTCGCCGCCGGCGGTACCGGGCTGTGCGCCGTGGCCACCGCCGACGATGTGCCGGCTGTCACCGGTCGTGGGCAGGAACCAGTGGAACGTCAGAGCAGACATGAGGACTCCGGGAAAGGGCGGCGGGCCACGTTCCGGGCAGGGCACAGCGGCCCGGCGACGTGCGTGACGATGCGCCGCGGAGGAGCGACGCCGATGCGCCGCTGGATGCGGGAAAAGACGCTGGATACGGGAGAAGAAGGAAAGGCGCGGCAGCGCGGCCCAGGAGAAGACGGGGTCCGCGGCCGGAAAGCGCGTCAGACGCGACAGTTGGCGCTGGCCTGACGACACAGATCGACGTGGAGGCGTCCCACGAGGAGGTCGGCAGCAGCAGTCATGCCTGGCATTCTGCGTCGGCTCCCCGGCCCGGTTCAAGCCGTTGAGACAAGTGTTTCAGCAGGTGAGACGGTGTAGCCGCCGGTCAGGGCCCCGGCGTACGCGTCAGCGGCCGGCCTGCCGAGAGGCGTGCCGGTGGTCCATCGGCACGCCCGTGACCTTGCCGCAAAGCGTCCAGCTGTACCAATGGCACAGCGTTTCCGAGGCCGGTTGAGCCAGTGTGTCCTCGGGTGTTCTGATGGTCGTGTCGATGGCGCTGCGGATTCCGCGGCGCCTTTTTCATGCCATGCGGTACGGAATGCAGAAAGGGCGGGGATCTGTGCTGAAGAAGGTGTTCGTGGCTCCGGACCCGGGACGGCTGCGCCTGCGCAGTGCGCTGCGGGCGGTCCTCGGCATCGGACTGGCAGTGGCCCTGTGCGGTCTGGCCGGACACTCGCTGGCCGCGGCCATCACCGGCGGGCTCACGGCCCTGCTCGCCCTCTTCACGGTCATGGACACAACGGTCCGCGGGCAGGCGGTCACCACCGCGCTGTTCCCGGCGGTGGGCTTCCCCGTACTCGCCCTCGCCGCGGTGCTGCACGACCACCCGCAGGCCCGGGACGCGGCCTTCCTCGCCGTGGTCGGCGCCGGGGTGTACGCCCGCCGATGGGGGCCGCGGGGACACTCCCTCGGCGTGCTCGGCTTCATGGCCTTCTTCGCTTCGCAGTTCCTGCACACGGTGCCCGGCCGGCTGCCGGAGCTGTACGCGGCGATGCTGCTGTCCCTGCTGGCCTCCTCGACCGTGCGCTTCGGCCTGTGGTGCTACGAGCGGCGGCTGCCGCCGGCCGCCGTGGTACCGCCGCTGACCGGCGGCACCGGGTTCGCCCGGCCGACCACCCGGCAGGCGGTCCAGGCGGTGGCCGGCAGCGCCTTCGCGCTCGCCGCTGGGCAGGTGCTGTCGCAGGACCGCTGGTACTGGGCCGTGGGCGCGACCTGGTGGGTCTTCGTCAACACGGCGTCGAGCGGCGAGACCCTGGTCCGGAGCTTCCGGCGGGTCCTCGGCACGGTGCTCGGCCTGGTGCTCGGGCTGGGCGTGGCCGTACCGCTGCACGGCGCTCCGGTGGCCACCGCCGCACTCGTCGCGGTCTGTGTCTTCGGCATCTTCTACACGGCCGCCGTCTCGTACACCTGGATGATGCTCGCGGTGACGGTGCTGGCCGGTCTGCTGTACGGGCTCCTCGGGGTGCTGAACCCGGCACTGCTCGTCCTGCGGGTCGTGGAGACGGGCGTGGGGGCGCTCGGCGCGGTACTGGCCGTGCTCCTGGTGCTGCCGGTCACCACCCACGCCACCACCGACGCCTGGATCCAGCGGGCCCTGCGCTGCGTGCACGCCTGCACCGCCGAGGCCGCCGCCCGCCTCGCCGGCTCCGGTACGGCCGACCCCGCCGCGCGCGTCGCCGAACTGGAGCTGCTGCTCGGCCGGGTGCGGGCCTCCCTCGCCCCGCTGGTCCACCCGCTCAACCCGGTGCGGGCCCGTAAGGGACGGGCCCGCCAGGTCGTCGCCCTGCTCGACGACTGCGCCCGCGAGGTACGCGGCCTGGCCGCCGTCGCCGCCGACCCCGAGGCGTCCCACGACGACCGCCTCACCGCGGCCTGCCGACGGGTGGCGGCCGCGGTGGAGGCGCTCACCGCACCGCGCACGGCGGCCCGTGCGGAGCGGCCCGCCGTGGCCGCCGCACCGCAGGTCCACGCGGCGGAGCCGGCCCTCGCCCACCTGCACGGCCTGGAGCGGGCGCTCGCCGAACTCGCGGTGCCGCTGCGCGCCCCCGGCCGCCCGCCGCTGATCGGCGCCTGAGAGGCGGGACCGCCGGCGATCTCCGGCGGTCCCGCCGCCCGGCTGTTAGCGTCGGTGACCGACCAGCACGGCGCGTACGGACGAGAAGCGGGGTAGCAGCGTGAACGGTGACGGCCGAAACGTTTCCGAGTGGCGGGCCTACATCGGATCGACGGCCGGCGGAGCCGGCGTGGTGACCGCCGGGTTCGACCCGGACAGCGGCGCCCTCAAGGAGCTGGACCGCACCGACGCGGTGACCAGCCCCTCCTACCTCGCGGTGGCCGCCGGCAGCCGGCTGCTGTACGCGGTGAGCGAGACGCCGGACGGCGCGGCGGCGGCCTTCTCCCTCGCGGGGGAGCGGCCCGTCCTGCTCGCACCGCCCGCGCCCGTCCACGGCTCGGCACCCACCCACCTCACCCCGCACGCCGGGCACCTGCTCACCGCCAACTACCGCTCCGGCAGCGTGAGCGCGCTGCCGCTGCGGCCGGACGGCGCGCCCACCGAGCCCGGCCCCGGCGGCGTCCTCCAGCACCACGGCAGCGGCCCGCACCCGGACCGGCAGACCGGCCCGCACGCGCACGCCGTGGTGGCCGACCCGACCGGGCGCTGGGTGCTCAGCGTGGACCTCGGTACCGACTCCGTCCGCGTGTGCGACATCGATCCGGGCAGCGGCGAACTGGTCATGCGGCGCGAGATCACCCTGCGTGCCGGCAGCGGCCCGCGCCATCTGCGCTTCCACCCGCGCGGCCACCTCGCGTACGTCATCAACGAGCTGGACCCCACCGTGACCACCTGCCGCTGGGACGCCGTCCAGGGGCTGCTGTCACCGGTGGGGGAGACGCCCGTACTGCCCGAGGGCGGCGTGACGCCCACCCTGCCCTCCGAGTTCGTGGTCTCCGCCGACGGGCGGTTCGGCTGGGCCGCCAACCGCGGGGACGACAGCATCGCCGTACTGGCCCTGGAGCGGGACGGGCTGGCGCCGCGGCTGGTGACGACCGTGCCGTGCGGCGGTGACTGGCCGCGCGACCTGGCGCTGCACCCCGAGGGCCGGTACCTCTACGCCGCCAACGAGCGTTCCGGCGACGTCACCTGGTTCACGGTCGATCCGGACACCGGCATCCCGGAGCGCGGCGGCTCCCTCCCTGTCCCGTCGGCCTCGTGCGTGGTCTTCGCGCGCTGAGCGCCTGTGTCAGCACCCCGGCCGGACTCCGCTGCGGCTCGTACCGGCCGTCAGGTACGAGCCAGTTGGCCGGTGCGTGCCCTCTTGCGTTCAGCCCGCTGAGCATGTTCAGCCGATAGCGGACGTTCAGCGGTGAGATCGTCCGAATGCCGGGCGCCGCGGCCCGGATCCGGGCAGGCTGACCGTATGACCGTCGGATTCAGTGGTGAAGTCGCCGAGTACTACGCCCGCTTCCGGCGCGGTTACCGCCCGGAGCTCCTGGACGCCCTGCAGGAGGCCTTCGGCCTGACCGCCGGCGACACCGCGCTCGACCTCGGCTGCGGCACGGGACAGCTGGCCGTCCCGCTCGCCGCGCGGGTCGGCGCGGTCCTCGGTATGGACCCCGAACCGGACATGCTGCGGCTGGCCCGCCGCGCCGCCGACGAGGCGGGCGTGCAGAACGCCACCTGGGTGCTCGGCGCGGACGCCGACGTCGCGGCGCTCGGCACCCTGCTCGGCCGCGGCGCCCTGGCCATGACCGTCATCGGCCAGGCGCTGCACTGGATGGACCACGACCGGCTCTTCCGCGCGCTGCGCCCGATGCTGCGGCCCGGCGGCGGCATCGCCGTGGTCACCAACGGCGTACCGCTGTGGCAGCAGGAGAGCTACTGGTCGGACGCGCTCCGCGGATATCTGGAGCGGCACTTCGGCACGGCGCTGGAGGCCACCTGCGGCACGGGCGACGACGACCGGTCCGTGTACGCCCAGGCGCTGCACGCGGCGGGCTACGACGGGGTGCGCGAGATCGACCACAGCTACCGCGCCGAGCTGACCTTCGAAGAGCTGCTCGGCGGCGTTTTCTCCGCCGTACCGGCCGACCGGCTGCCCGGGCCCGGGGAACGCCCGCTGTTCGCCGCCGGACTGCGCGAAGCGCTGCCGGAGGGGCCGTACGCGGAGGAGGTGCGGGTGCGGGTGCTCGTGGGGCGGACGAGCGGCTGAGAACGGCGGCCAGGGACGGCGACGGGGGAGCGGCCGGGACGGCGATGAGGGAAGCGGCCGGGACGGCGACGGGCCGCCACCGCGTGCTGCGGGGGCGGCCCGTCGGAGGTTCGGCCACCGGACCGGATCGCCGGCCGCCAGGGGCGGCCGGCGGCTGGTCAACGGGTCGCGGCGCCCTGAGCCGACTGCAGCGTGATGCCGAGCGACGCCGCGTAGTTGGACAGGACCAGGCGGCCCACCGCCATGTACGCACCCAGCGCCTCGGCGGAGGCACAGCCCGCCTCGGCCGCGGCCGCCCCCAGCAGGCCGTCGGCGATCTCCGGGCCGATCAGGTACGGGGCCAGCGCCAGCTGCTGCGAACCGGAGGTGCGCAGCTGCTCGGCCGTACGCGAGATCGCGCCCTCCTCGTCCAGCGCGGCGGCCAGCACCGGCACGGCGAGACGCGCGGACAGCAGCATGCCGGTGATGCCGGCGGCCTGCACGGCCTCCTCGCCGCCGACGGTGGCGAGGATGATGCCGTCAGCAGCCGTTGCGACCGTGAACAGGCGGGCCCGGTCGGCGCGCGCCAGGCCGGCCTCGGACAGCCGCACGTGCAGCGCCTCGGCGAGCAGCGGGTGCGGGCCGAGCACATCGGTGAGCTCGGCGGCGGAACCGCTGTTCATGATCGCCTGGCGTATACGGCGCAGCAGGGCGTTGTCGGGCCCCGCGAGCAGCGGCACGACCACGGCGGCCGGGCTGTCCTTGAGGTCCGTCGCCCCGGCCTCGATACGGGCCCTGCGCTCGGCGGCAGCGTGCGAGAGCACGGCCTCCAGCGACGGGAACTCCTCGTCGCCGCCGTCGACGTACCCGATCCGCGCGTCGAGGCCGGGCAGCTCGGAGCGGGCGATGCTGGACACCTCCTCCGCCAGGCTGCGCGAAGCGGCGGTGGGGGCGCCGGGAACGGCCAGGACGAGCGCGGGCGCGCCCTCGGGCGCGACGACCGGCTCAGGGCGGCGGTGGCGTCCGGACTGACGCGGACGCGGCATTCGTACAGGCAGGCCGGGTGCGGGCCCAGTGGGGGAACTCATGGCGCCGCATGCTAACGCCTCTTCGGCACCCGGTGCCGAGGGAGGGCACAGTCGGGTGGTTTGTGTACCGATTCGTCCCGCGCGTCTCCCTCCGGACATCCCGCGACACGCCGTGTGATCTGCGCGGATTTCTCGTTCGAGTGAGCACGGAAGGAGCGGCGGCAGAGATTCCGCTTGGGGGACGGTGGGGCGGAAGTGGTGGTCGAGGTGGGCGCGAAGGAGCGATTTTTCGTGTGCGCTTGTGAATCTTGCTGGGGGCCGACTCAGGGGCGGCCGTGCTGGGCCGGAGCCGGCGGAGGCCAGCCGTCCTCGGGACGCCGCCGGTCCACGACATGCAGGAGATGCTCGTCGGTGGGCAGCCGCAGTGCGTCCCGTGCCAGGGCCGACGCGATGAGCAGCGCGCCGTCCAGCGGGTCGCCGGCCGCAGCGGCGAGACGTACGCCGGGCAGCCGCACCGCGAGCGCCGACCGCAGCGGCTCCAGCAACGGCTCGCCCATCCTGAACAGCCCGCCGGTGCAGGCGATCTCCGGACGGGCGGGCCCGGCGGCCGGCGGGCAGACCGCGGCCGCGGTGTCGGCGATGTGGTGGGCGGCCTCGTCGAGGATCGCGGCGGCGAACTTGTCCTCGGCGGCGCACCGCGCCACCTCGGGGGCGAAGGAGGCCAGCACGGCGGGCCGGTCGGTGCGCGGGTAGAGCTTGCCGGGCAGGCCGGTGACCGGGCCGAACACCGCTTCCGCGCGGGCCAGCAGGGCCGCCGAACCGCCCGGCCGGCCGTCGTGCGCACGCATCGCCGCCGCCAGCCCGGCCCGGCCGATCCAGGCACCGCTGCCGCAGTCGCCCAGGAGGTGGCCCCAGCCGTCGGCCCGGCGCCAGCCGGTCGCCGCGGTGAGGTCGGTACCCATCGCGATCATGCCCGTACCGGCCGCGACGACGGCTCCGGGGCGCTGGCCGAGCGCGCCGGCGTACGCGGTGACCGCGTCGGCCGCGAGCGCCAGCCGGGCCGTGCCGAGCGAGCGGAACAGCGCGGTGGGCAGCGTCGCGCGCAGGCCGTCGCCGAGCGTGGCCATACCGGCCGCGCCCACGCACACCGCCACGCAGCGGCCGTGACCGCTCGTCCCATGCGCTCCCTGTGCCCCACCCGTCGTGCCTGCCTCGCCTGTCGCGCCGGTCTCACCCGTCGCTCCTGCCTCGCGCAGCAACGATTCGGCGGCCGGCAGGACCCGGGCGAGGAGATCGTCGGCGTCGATGCCGCCCGGGCCCGTACGCACCGGTTCCGGGATGACGACCGTACCCAGCCGCCGCACGGGCACCGGCTCCGCCGCCGGGAGCCGGCCCGCGGCCGAGGTGGCGGCCGGGGCGCGCGTGCCGTCGGCGCGGGCGACCGCGATCCGCAGGCCCGAGCCGCCGGAGTCGACGCCGAGCACCAGTCCCGGTGCCGAGGGCTCACCCAAAGCCGCGGGCGTCCTGCTTGAGGGCGGTGTCGACGGTCAGCGCCGTCGCGACCACCAGGCTCAGCAGCGGGTCGGGCAGCTGCTGGTGGATCTGCAGGACGTAGTTGTCCGCCGTGGTGAACATCGTCTTGGCCAGGCCCTCCCAGGTCTTGGTGATCCGGGCGATCTCCTGGTCGGCGTGGTCGACGATGGCGAAGTTCCAGGCCCGCCAGTTCTCCGCCTTGATGGCGCCGATCTGCTGGCCGTTGACCACCATGGCGAAGTTGATCTTCCCGATGGCGTTCTGCTGCACGATCTCGCCGACCGGCTGCCCGTCCGGGCGCTCCACCAGCACCTTGGACTTGATGAACTTCGCCGGCCGGGTCAGCACCAGCTGCGGCTGACCGTACGCGTCGCGGATCTCCAGCTTGTGGGTCATGTACTGGTCGAGGCTGGAGACCAGGCGCAGCACCTTCTTGGCGGTGCTCTGGCCGATCTGGACGACCGAGCCGACGGTGTTGCCGTTCTGATCGAAGACGCTGTACTCGTTCGTCATCTCGATCAGCTTGGCCTTCTGGTTCACGACCAGAACCGGCTCGGTGAACAGCGAACCGCCGCCCGGGCCGGCCGGCGCGACCCCCGCCTGCTGCTGCACCTGGCGCTGCACCTGCGCCGGGTCGGCGGCGCCGGGGCCCGGCCCCTGCTGCGGGTGGCCGTACCCCTGCGGTACCGGCTGCCCCATCTGCGGCTGTCCCATCTGCGGTGGGGCCTGCGGGTGCGGCTGCGGCTGGGCGTACGGCTGCTGCGGGGCGCCCTGCCCGTACGGCTGCGCCTGCGGCATCGGCTGCGCGCCGGGCTGGGGGCCCGGCTGAGCACCAGGCTGACTGCCTGGCTGAGCACCCGGCTGGGCACCGGCGGGCGGGAAACCGGGCTGTCCCGTCGGCTGGGCGCCGCCCTGCTGCCCGGGGACCTGGCCCTGCGCGCCCGGTGCCTGGGAGCCCGGAGCCTGTGCGCCCGGGGCCTGGCCCTGGTGGTGTGCGGCGGAAGCCCCGCCCTGCTGGGCGGCGCCCCCGGCGGCCTGCTGGGCCGCGGGACCTTGCTGCTGTGCCTGGTCCTGGGCCTGCGCCTGGCCCTGTCCGCCCGGGTGGGTGTGCTCGGTCCACCGGGTGCCGTCCCACCAGCGCAGTTGGTCAGGCGTGCCCTGCGGGTCGGCGTACCAGCCCGCCGGGACGTTCGTGTTCGTGGTCATGCGGGCACACTATCCCTCCAGGTCAGGGCGGCCGCCAGGCCACCGGATCAGCGCCTGTGTGCTCAGGGCAGCTGCCAGGCGACCGGTTCGGCGCCCTGCCGGACCAGCAGGTCGTTGACCCGGCTGAACGGCCGCGAGCCGAAGAACCCCCGGTCCGCCGACATGGGCGAGGGGTGCGCCGACTCGACCGACGGCACCTGGCCGAGGAGCGGGCGCAGATTACGCGCGTCCCGCCCCCACAGCACGGCCACCAGCGGCCGCCCCCGCGCGGCCAGCGCGCGGATCGCCTGCTCCGTGACCTCTTCCCAGCCCTTGCCGCGGTGGGCTGCGGGCTTGCGCGGCGCGGTCGTCAGGGCACGGTTCAGCAGCAGCACACCCTGCCGGGTCCACGGCGTGAGGTCGCCGTTGGCCGGCCGCGGCAGCCCGAGGTCGGAGTGCATCTCGCGGAAGATGTTCTCCAGGCTGCCCGGGAGCGGCCGCACCTCCGGCGCCACCGAGAAGCTCAGCCCTACGGCGTGGCCGGGGGTGGGGTAGGGGTCCTGCCCGACGATGAGCACCCGTACGTCGTCGAAGGGCTGTTGGAAGGCGCGCAGCACATTGCTGCCGGCCGGGAGGTACGTACGTCCCGCGGCGATCTCCGCCCGCAGGAAGTCGCCCATCGCGGCGATCCGTCCGGCGACGGGCTCAAGCGCCTTGGCCCAGCCCGGTTCGACGATTTCATGGAGAGGTCGTGCAGCCACGGCGTCACCCTACTGGCCGCCCGGTGGTCCGTATCAACCTGTGCCCCCTTCCTCCGATCACTTCCGGCGACGGCTCGTCCGAATCACGCCATCACCGGTCACAGGGCGACCGTCCGGCGGCGATTGCCCCGCCCGCACCGCTCGGCCGCCTCCTCCGGATGCCTTACGCCAGCACCGCCGCCCGTACGCACAGCACGTCCGGCAGATGGGCGGCGAGCTGCTGCCAGCTGTCCCCGTCGTCCGCGCTGGCGAACACCTCGCCGTTGCGATTGCCGAAGTAGACGCCCGCCGGATCCGCGTCGTCCACGCACAGCGCGTCGCGCAGCACCGTGCCGTAGTGGTCCTCCTGCGGCAGCCCCTCGCTCAGGGCCTCCCAGCTGCTGCCCGCGTCGGACGTGCGGAAGACCCGGCAGCGGTGGTCGGCCGGCACCCGGTCCATGTCAGCGGTGATCGGGAAGACGTACGCCACGTCGCCGCGCCGCGGGTGCGCGGCGACCGCGAAGCCGAAGTCCGACGGCAGCCCGGACCCGATGTCCGTCCACTGCGCTCCCGCGTCGTCACTGCGGTACACCCCCCAGTGGTTCTGGAGGTAGAGGCGGTCACGGTCGACCGGGTCCTGCGCGATCTTGTGGACGCACTGCCCGAACTCCGGGTCCGGGTCGGGCAGGAACACCGCCTTGACGCCGCTGTTGGACGGAGCCCAGCTCGCGCCGCCGTCGAGGGTGCGGAACACCCCTGCCGTGGACACCGCCACCGTCACCGCGTCGGCGGTACGGGGGTCGGTGATCACCGTGTGCACGGCGAGCCCGCCGCCGCCCGGCACCCATTGGTCGCGTGAGGGGTGCTCCCACAGGGGCCGCACCAGCTCGAACGACTCGCCGCCGTCCTCGGACCGGAACAGCGCGCCCGGCTCCGTACCGGCGTAGACGACATCGGGCGCGGCCGGGCCCGCGGGCTGGAGCTGCCACACCCGCTCCAGCGAACTCTTGGTGTACTCCGGGTACTTGACCGCCGGGCGCGCCGGCTCCACCCAGCTCTCGCCGAGGTCGTCGGAGTGGAAGACCGAAGGCCCCCAGTGCGCACTGTCCGCGCCGGCCAGCAGCCGCGGCGTGGCGCGGCGGGTGTCGATGCCGATCGAATAGACCGCCTGGGCCGGGAAGTGCGGCTCGCTCAGCTCCCACCTGCCCCGCCGTCGACGGCCGAGGAACAGGCCCTTCCGGGTCCCCACCGCGAGAAGGACATCCTGCGTGCCACTCGTCATGTCACTGCACCTCCGAACGCCGTTGTTCCAGGTACGGGTCAGTCTGCACCCGGCCACTGACAACGGCGCTCGGAAGCATGGAGGCGCAGGTCGGAGGGGGTGTGCCGAGATCTTGTCTCAGGTCGTGTAGTCGGCGTTGACGCGGATGTAGCCCTCGGTCAGGTCGCAGCCGTAGACCGTCGCCGTGGCGTCACCGATGCCGAGTCCGATCGTGATGTCGACCTCGTCCTGCCGCATCGTCTCCGCCAGCTTCTCCAAGGTGCCGGCCGAGGGCTCCGCCGGGTACACCTCGGTCCCGCCGAACCGTACGGTCACCTTCTCCGGCTCGATGTCCGTGTCCTCGGTGTTCTTGCCGATGGCCATCACGACCCGGCCCCAGTTCGGGTCGGCGCCGTGCACGGCGGTCTTGACCAGCGGGGAGTTCACCACGCTCTTGGCGACCCGCTTGGCCTGTGCGTGGTCGGCGGCCTGCCCCACCGTGACGCGCAACAGCTTGCTCGCGCCCTCTCCGTCGCTCGCCAGCTGTTCCGTGAGGTCCAGGCAGACCTCGGTGAGCGCCGCCGAGAACGCCGCGACGTCGACCGGACCGGCCGCCCCGTTGGCGAGCGCGGCCACGGTGTCGGACGTGGAGGTGTCGGTGTCCACGCTCAGGCAGTTGAACGTCTTCTCCACCGCGCCCCGGAGCGCGCCGTCCAGCTCGGCGGGGGAGAGCTCCGCGTCGGTGAAGACGTACGCCAGCATCGTGGCCATGTCCGGCTCCAGCATGCCGACGCCCTTGGCGACGCCGACGATGCGGGCCGCGCCGAGGGTCCGGGTACTGGTCTTCGGGCGGGTGTCGGTGGTCATCATCGCGCGCGCCACGTCGAGGGGGCCCGCCTCGAAGGCCGCCGTGCCGCGCCCGGCCGTCGCTTCCAGGTGTGCGCGGAGGGCGGCCATCGGGAGCGGTCGTCCGATCACGCCGGTGGAGCCGATGAGGACGGCGTCGGCCGGGACGCCCAGGATGGCGGCGACCCGGCCGACCACCTCGGCCGCGTTCTCCTCGCCCTGCCGGCCGGTGGCCACGTTGGCGTTCTGCGCCAGGGTGGTGACGGCGCGCAGGCGCCCGCCGGCGGCGTGCGCCCGGCTGATCATCACCGCGGGGCCGGCGAAGCGGCTGCGGGTGAACATCGCGGCGCTGACGGACGGCCGGTCCGAGGCGACGATCGAAAGGTCGTCCCCGCTCGCTCGCAGGCCCCCGTTCCCGGTGTACGCCCGGAAGCCGACGGGCCAGCCGAGCTCGTCCGTATCGGCGATTGGCCGTGAATCATTATGTGTCATGAGACATATGATTACGGCCAACCGCCGTCAGTGCCAGGTATTTTCTCGCGTGCGACTGTATTTCTATGCGGCATCTACTCGCTCAGTACGCGCCCCAGCGCCTCGATCGCCGACGACAGCTCGTCCTCCGTGATGGTGAGCGGCGGGGCGAGCCGGATGGTGGAGCCGTGGGTGTCCTTGACCAGGACCCCCTCCCGCAGGAGACGTTCGCTGATCTCGCGGCCCGTGCCGAGCGCGGGGTCGACGTCCACGCCCGCCCACAGACCGCGGGCCCGGAAGCCGCTGACGCCCTTGCCGACCAGGCCGTCGAGCCCGGTGCGCAGCACCTCGCCCAGCTCGGCGGCCCGGCGCTGGTACTCGCCGGTGCTCAGCAGCCCGACGACGGCCGAACCGACCGCGGCGGCCAGCGGGTTCCCGCCGAAGGTGGAGCCGTGCTCGCCCGGGTGCAGCACCTCCAGCACCTCGCGGCGGGCGACGACGGCGGAGACCGGGACGATGCCGCCGCCGAGCGCCTTGCCGAGCAGCAGGACGTCGGGGACGACGGACTCGTGCTCGACGGCGAGCGTGCGGCCCGTACGCCCCAGGCCGGACTGGATCTCGTCGGCGATGAACAGGCAGCCGGCCCGGCGGGTCAGCTCACGGACCCCGGTGAGGTAGCCGTCGTCGGGGATGACCACGCCGGCCTCGCCCTGGATCGGCTCGATGAGCACGGCCGCCGTGGTCTCGTCCACGGCCGCTTCGAGGGCGGCCGGATCGTTGTAGGGGACGACGCGGAAGCCGGGCGTGTAGGGGCCGTACCCGGCGCGTGCGGTGGGATCGGTGGAGAAGCTGACCAGGGTGGTCGTCCGGCCGTGGAAGTTGTCCGCCGCGACGACGATCGTGGCCTGGTCGGGGGCGACGCCCTTGACGTCGTACGCCCACTTGCGGGCGACCTTGATGCCGCTCTCCACGGCCTCGGCGCCGGTGTTCATCGGGAGGACCATGTCCAGCCCGGTCAGGGCCGCCAGCTCCTCGGCGAAGCCGGCCAGCCGGTCGTGGTGGAAGGCGCGCGAGGTGAGCGTGACCTGGTCGAGCTGGCGGTGCGCGGCCTCGACGAGCGCGGGGTGGCGGTGGCCGAAGTTCAGCGCCGAGTACCCGGCCAGCATGTCGAGGTACCGGCGGCCCTCGACGTCCTCGACCCATACGCCCTCGGCGCGCGCCACGACCACCGGCAGCGGGTGGTAGTTGTGCGCGAGGACGGGGGCCTCCGCGCGGATCAGCTCGGCCGACGAGCGGGCCCCCGGATCCCGCGGCGAGCGGGTCTCCGGCGCGGCGGACGCGGTGGAGGGGCGGGTGGGCGCGGTCATGGACGGACCTCCTGGGTGCAGCACTTGATGCCGCCGCCGGCCTTGTGGAACTCCGACAGGTCGACGGGGACGGGGACGTAGCCGTGGCGGGAGAGCTGTTCGACGAGCCCCTCGGCCTGCGGGGCGACGAAGACGTGACAGCCGTCGGAGACGGAGTTGAGGCCGAACGCCATCGCGTCGTCCCGGGTGGCCGTCACCGCCTCGGGGAACAGCCGCCGCAGTACCTCAAGACTGCCCGGTGAGAAGGCTTCCGGGTAGTAGGCGATGTTGCTGTCGTCGAGCGCGAAGAGGGCGGTGTCGAGGTGGTAGAAGTACGGGTCCACCAGCTGCAGGCCGATCGTCGGCACGCCGAGGAACTCCTGCACCTCCCGGTGTGCCTCCCGTGTCGTGCGGTAACCGGTGCCCGCCAGGATGTACCCGCCGACCGGCACGAGATCGCCCTCGCCCTCGCACACCGACTCCGGCACCTGCACGTCGAAGCCGGCCGCCTTGAACCACGACTCGTACGCGGCGGATTCCGGGCGGCGCTCCGGGGCGAAGAAGCGGGAGCCGAACACCCGGCCGCCCACGACGAGCGCCGCGTTCGCCGCGAAGACCATGTCCGGCAGGTCCGCCACCGGCTCCACGGTCTCGACCGTGTGGCCGTGGTCCCGGTACGCCTGGACCAGGGCCGCCCACTGGCGCCGCGCCAGCGCGGTGTCGACCGGCGTGCCGTCGCTCATCCAGGGGTTGATGGCGTACCGGACGTCGAAGTACCGGGGCTCGCAGAGCAGGTAGCGCCGGGGGCGCGGTACGCGCGGCGGGCGCACGATCGTGCGCACGGCCTCGTCGGGGACGGCGGGTACGGCCCCGGTGGGGACGGGCTCGGGCTCGCGCACGAGCGCGGACACGGGTTCGGGCACGGCGGGGTCCTCCGTTTCCGGCGACACGGCAAGGGGCGTCCCGCCGATGACGCGGGGTCATCGGCGCGTGACGCAGGGAATGCCTCAACGGTAGAAAGCCGTCGATGTGCCGGACAAGGCCGGAACGCTGCGTACCGGCGCAGCGAACGTGCGCAGAAGTGCCCCTCCGCGCAGGGTTGGTGCGTCTCCGCCCCCGGTGTGACCAGTGATCCCGTTGGGACGTTCGGATCAGGCGGGGGAACCGGTGCCTCCGGTGCCGTACCCCTGGACGGCGGAGGAGCCGGCGCCGGCCTCCGGACTGTCCGGGATCAGGTGCGAGAGGACCATGTAACTGATCGTCTTGCGGATGAACGACTCGGTGCGGATGCGTTCCAGCACCTCTTCGAAGTGCTCGACGTCGGTGGCCCGTACGTGCAGCAGCGCGTCGGCGCCGCCGGAGACCGTCATGGCCGCGGTGATCTCCGGGTACTTGCGGACGACCTCCGCGATGCGGCGGGGCGGGGCCGCGCCGTCGCAGTACACCTCGATGTACGCCTCGGTGCGCCAGCCGAGCGCGGCGGGCCGGACCGTCGCCGTGAAGCCGGTGATCACGCCGGTCTCGCGCATGCGGTCCACCCGCCGTTTGACCGCGGTGGCGGACAGCCCGATGGCGGTGCCGATCTCGGCGAAGCTGGTCCTGGCGTTCGCGGTCAGGGCCGCGATGATCTTGCGGTCCAAGTCGTCGAGCGGGCCGGATGCAGGGGCCATGGCGGGTGGTTCCTCCGTCGCAGGGGTCGGGCCGTACGGATCCTATGGACAGCGCGGAGCCCATGGCCGCAGGCGCGGTGCGGATCGCAGGCGTCGTACGGGCCGTACGGGGCACCCGGGTGCTGCGTGCCGGGCGCGGGCGGCCCGGGCGCGTACCAGGCGGGGACGGCCCGTGCCGCGCCCCGGATCCCGTGGTCCTACGTCCTGTAGGGTTTCGGCCGTGACCCTACAGGTTGTCGGATCAACTGCAGGAGGAGCGCGTCATGCACGACCAGCCGGACCGTGCCGGTCCCGCGCACGCCGAGGTGGCCGAGGTCTGGCCCCGTGACGGCCGTATCCGGGTCGTCGGGGAGGTGGTGGGCACGGCCTCGGCGGCCGGCACGCTGATCGCCCGGGTGCGCGACGCGGAGGACGCCGAACTGCGGCTGCCCGCCGAGGCCCGGGGCACCCGCTTCGAGGCGTCCGTCCCGCTGGCCGGGCTCGCCGCCGCCACCCCGGCGGGCGAGCGGGTCTGGGACCTCTACCTCGTCCCCGACGGGCAGGACGACACCCTCCGGCTGGGCCGGCACCTGGACGACGTCCACGGCAAGAAGAAGATCTTCACCTACCCCGCCCAGACCTCCGGCGGCCGGCGGTTCGAGCCGTACTACACCATCCAGGACAACCTCTCGATCGCCTGCGACGGGAAGGTCGCCCGATGACGATCCGCTTCCTGCTGCTCAACGCCTACGCGGTCGGCGGCACCGTCCGTACCGTCGTCAACCAGGCCAACGCGCTCGCCGCCGCCGGCCACGACGTCGAAGTCGTGAGCGTCCACCGGCACCGCGCCGACCCCCGGTTCCCGCTGCGCCCGGACGTCCGGCTGCATCCGCTGGTCGACGGCACGGACCCGCCGTCCCGCTGGACGCGCCCGCTGGCGTACTACCGGCAGCACCGCCCCAGCCGGCTCGTACCGGAGGCCGAGGTCCGCCACGACCGGTTCAGCCGCCTCACCGACCGGCGCATCGTGCGTTACCTGCGCTCCCTCCGCGGCGGCGTACTGATCACCACCCGGCCCGCCCTCAATCTCCTCTCCGCCCGCTACACACCGTCCTCCGTCGTCCGCGTCGGCCAGGAACACCTGCACTACTCCCACCACAAGCCGGAGCTCGCCCGCGAGATCGACCGGTGGTACCGGCGGCTGGACGCGGTGACCGTGCTGACCGAGGCCGACGAGGACGCCTACCGGCAGCGGCTCGGCGACGGCGGCGTGCGCGTCGCCTGCATCCCCAACCCCCTCTCCGAAGAAGGCACCCCGCGGCCCTCCGCCCTCGACCGGCCGCTCGTCGTCGCCGCCGGCCGGCTCGTCAAGGGAAAGGGCTTCGCGAAGCTCATCAAGGCCTTCGAGCCCGTCGCCCAGGCGCACCCCGAATGGCAGCTGCGCATCTTCGGGGCGGGCCCGGAACACGACCGGCTGCGGAAGCTCATCCACGACCGGCACCTCTACAACCACGTCTATCTGATGGGCGCCACCCAGGAGTTCGACCGGGAGCTCGCCAAGGCCGCCGTCTTCGCCCTCGCCTCCCGGCGCGAGGGGTTCGGCATGGTGCTGGCCGAGGCGATGAGCCACGGCATCCCGCCGGTCAGCTTCGACTGCCCGCACGGCCCCCGCGAGATCATCACCGACGGCCAGGACGGCCTCCTCGTACCGCCGGGTGACATCGAGGGGCTGACCGCCGCGCTCACCCGGCTCGTCGAGGACGCGAGCCTGCGCAGGAAGCTCGGCGGACACGCCGCCGAATCGGCCCGCCGCTACGCCCCCGACCGCATCCGCGCCCGGTGGGAAGAGCTCCTGGCGGACCTGCTCGCCGCGAAGGAGGGCGGGAGGCGGCCGGCCGGCGCGGGCGCGCCCTACCGGCTGTAGGGTGCACACATGTCAGGGAGCAGCCCTCGTGGCCGAGGGGAACGACGCAGCGCCGGGATGCTGGAGAGCGAGGTCCTGGCCGCCCTGTGGGCGACCCAGGAACCGCTGACCCCGGCGGAGGTGCAGGCCGCGATCGGCGGTGACCTCGCGTACAACACCATCCACACGATCCTGAAGCGGCTGCACGACAAGGCCCTGGTCGTACGGGACGCCGGGGGCCGGCGCGGCGCCTACCGGCCGGCCAAGAACGCCGCGGAGCTGACCGCCGAGATGATGCACCAGGCCCTCGACAAGGGGCCCGACCCGATCGCGGCGCTGGAACAGTTCGTCACCGGTCTCACCCCCGAGGAGGAGGCCGCCCTGCGACGGTTCCTGACGGCGAGGGGCAGCGGCCACTGAGGTCACCGGGCGTTCGGGGCAGGACTCACCGCACCAGGCGTGCCGGCCGGGTGGCGCGGTACAGCAGGTACTCCAGGGGCCCCCGCCGGAACAGCCGTTTCCACACCACGGCCGGCAGCATCACGCCCGCGGCGAAGCCCAGCAGCACCAGCGGCTCACTGGCGTCGGACATGTCCTCGGTGCCCAGCACCCGGATGGCCACGATGTGCAGCACGTACGCCGACAGGGACATCGCACCGACCGCGATGACCGGTGCGGCCGCTCGCCGCAGGCCCGGCAGCCGGTCCAGGCCGATGAGGCACCCGGCCACCACGAGCAGCGCCACGCCGGTGTTGCCCAGGACCGACGGGGTGGTCTGGCTGTGCGGCGCGGCCACCAGCAGCCATTCCTGGAAGAGGAGGGTGGGTTCGCCGACGGCGTCGGACCACCAGGCGGCGGACGGGGAGTCGCCGTCCGAGCCCGCGGCGACGGCGGCCTGCGCGTTCGGGATCAGTCGCAGGGCCAGCCAGGAACCGCCGTAACCGAGCACCGCGAGCGCCGCGCCCGTGTACGCGAGCCGGACGCGCACGACGGCCCGGGAGAGGTCGAGCCGGGCCACGGCCATGCCCGCTATCAGGAACGGAATCCAGGTCAGCACCGGGTAGGAGCCGGTGAACAGCAGGTCCATGACGCCGTCGTAACCGTTGACCGCGCGCAGCGGGTCGTGGGAGTTCACGGTGTCGCCCCAGCTGCTCTCGGCGATCCACATCTTGAGCAGGAAGAGGTCCTGGGGGAGGACCAGCGCGGTCGCGGCGGCGATCGTCGCGAGGGCGGCGGCGCCGAGCCGGTACAGGGGGAGCGCCACGACGAACGCCAGCGCGTAGTAGGCGAGGATCACGTCGATCGAGGTGTCCAGCGCGGTGAGCGCGGTGCCCAGGGCCAGCAGGACGGCGGCGCGGATCAGGACCCTCGTCATGGCCTGGCGGCCGGCCCGTCCGGTGCGGGGTTCGGGGCGGCCGGTGATCAGGACGATCGAGAAGCCGGCGAGCAGTGCGAAGAGGGCGGAGGAACGGCCGCGCGCGAGCTCCATGAGAAAGCCCACCGGGCCGCCGTCGGAGGGGTCGGGGCCCACGTGGGCCGCGAACATGCCCAGCACCGCGAGGCCGCGGGCGAGATCGACGCCGATCAGCCGGGCGGTGCCGGTACCGGCACCGGAGCCGGCACCGGGTGGTGACGGGCTGTCAGGTGCGGCCGTGGCCGGCCGGCCGCCCGGGGGCACGTCCCGCGGCCCCGAGGGGTTGCGCGGCGGCATGGATAAGTTGCGCATCTTGGGCAAGTTCCGCGACATAGGGCCAAGATGCCCGGCGCCGGCGGGGCAGGACACGGTTCGCGGGATTTTAGTGACGCATCCGTCACAGCGCGGTACCGTGCCGCCCCGGTCCAGGGCTCCGGAATCCGGACGGTTAGGGTGTTCAACACTTGTTGATTTTCCCGAGCCCCAGCCGCGTGCGCCCTGGATGACGGCTGCGCGGCACCCGAGGGAGCGAAGCACCATGCGCATCCTTTTCACCGCCCAGGCCAGCTACTCGCACCTCGCTCCGCTGGTGCTGCCGGCGGCCGAGAGCGCCCGCCGGGCGGGCCACGAGGTGGCCGTCGCCACCGGCGGCGCCGTCGCGGACCACATCGAGAAGCGCGGGCTGACCGCGCTGCGGCTGCCGAACGTGGTGGGGATGCAGGAGGCGCTGCAACAGGGCGGCGTCCGGCCGCCCGTCGACCTGCGCCGGTTCGGCAAGGTCACCATCGAGCTGGAGCCGGAGTTCTTCGCGCGGGCCTTCGTCGGGCAGCTGGCCGGCCCCGCGGCGCGCGACCTGATCGACGTGGCCCGCGACTGGCGCCCCGACCTGATCCTCCACGAGTCCACCGAGTTCGGCGGCTACCTGGCCGGCGAACGGCTCGGCATCCCGCACGGCGTGCTGGACATCGCCCCGATGGCACCGTACGACCACCCGGCCGTCACCGAAGAACTCAACAAGCACCGCGCCGACCTCGGCCTGGACCGGATCACCGACCCCTGGCACGCCTTCCGCACCTTCCGGGCCGGCGTCGTACCGGAGGACTTCTACCCCGAGGCGAACCGGCTGCCCAGCGCCCGCCACTACCGCGTACCCGCGCCCGCTGCCGAGGAGATCCTCGACCCGGAGATCGCCCGGCTCCCCGCCGACCGCCCGCTCGTCCTGGCCACGCTGGGCTCGAACGCCACCCACTTCCCCGGCGGCGGCGCGCTCCCGCTCCTCGACGCCATCATCGAGGCCCTCGGGGACCTCCCCGTCACCGGCGTCGTCGCGCTCGGCGCCAACACCGACCCGCGGGAGTGGCGGGGCGCCCGTGCCGCCAACGTGCACCTGACCTCGTTCGTCCAGCAGGAGCTGCTCCTCCGGTCCAGCGACGCGTTCCTCACGCACGCCGGGTTCAACGGAACCCGCGAAGCGCTGGCGGCCGGCGTTCCCATGGTGGCCGTACCGCTCTTCGCCGAGCAGTCGCGCAACGCGGCGCGGCTGCAGGAGATCGGCGTCGGCCGGCGGGTCGACGCCCAGGACGCCACGCCCGAGTCGCTGGCCGCGGCGGTAGGGGAGGTGCTGGCGGACCGCGTCTGCCGTGCCCGTGCCCGGTCCCTCCAGCGCCGCTCCCACGCCCTCCCGGGCCTGGACCGGCTCGTCGCGGACGCGGTGGCCGCCACGGCGGGGGCGAACTGACGGTTTCCGGCGCGACGGGCCCGTACTGCCCGTACTGACGGGCCCCGGCGGGGACCGGCTCGTACCGTGGGGACATGATCGTTCGTCACGACGCGGGCCGCCGCCCCGGGTACCCGGCAGCGGCGGCCGTCTTCGCCGTGGGCATGGCGGGCACCACGCTGCCCACCCCGCTCTACGGGCTGTACCGCCAGGAGCTCGGCTTCTCGGAGCTGATGGTGACGGTGGTGTTCGCCGTCTACGCGATCGGCGTCATCACCGTCCTGCTGCTCGCGGGCAACTACTCCGACCGTGTCGGCCGCCGCCCCGTACTGCTCGCGGCGCTTGCCTTCTCGGCGCTCAGCGCGGTGTGCTTCCTGAGCGAGGGCGGCCTGCCGCTGCTCTTCGCCGGACGACTGCTCTCCGGCTTCTCGGCGGGGCTGTTCAGCGGCGCGGCCACGGCAGCGGTGCTCGAACTGGCGCCGGAGGAACGGAAGTCACGCGCCGGATTCGCCGCCGCAGCCGCCAACATGGGCGGCCTCGGCTGCGGCCCGCTGCTCGCCGGCATCCTCGCCCAGTACGCCCCGTGGCCGCTCAGCCTGCCCTACCTGGCACACCTCGCCCTGCTCGTGGCGGCGTGCGTACTGGTCCTGCTGCTGCCCGAGACCGTCGCACACCCCGAGCGGTGGCCGGGCCTCCAGCCACAGGGCATCGTCGTACCGTCCGAGGCGCGCGCGGTCTTCGCGCCCTCGGCCCTCGCGGCCTTCGCCGGCTTCTCACTGCTGGGACTCTTCACGGCGGTGGCCCCCACCTTCGTGTCCGAGACGCTGGGCGTGGCCGACCTCGCCGTGTCCGGCGCTGTCGTCTTCTCGGTCTTCCTGGGCTCGACGGCCGGGCAGTCGCTGACGGAGAAGCTCGGCGCGCGCCGGGCGCTCCCGTACGGCTGTCTGGTCCTCGTGGCCGGCCTCGCACTCGTGGCGGCCTCGCTCACCGCCGAGTCCCTGCCGCTCCTCATCATCGGCGCCGTGTGCGGCGGCCTCGGCCAGGGACTCGCCTTCCGCGCGGCCCTGACGTCCGTGGCCGCCGCCGCGCCGGCCGAGCACCGCGGCGGCACGATCTCCACCTTCTTCGTGGTCGCCTACACCGGGATCTCCCTTCCGGTGGTCGGCGTCGGCGCCCTCACCCTCGCCCTGGGCCTCCGCGGGGCCGGCCTCACCTTCACGGCCTGCGTAGCCGTACTGGCAGCCTGCACGGGCGGCTACCTGCTCCGCAGGCCACTACCCGAGGGCGGGGACCCCTCGCATGCGCCGCTTTGACCCGCCCGTCATTACCTGACTAAGGTCAGAGAATGACGGCGGAGCAAGTGGAGCAGGTACGGCGCTTCAACCGGACAGTCGCCGAGCGCGTGGGAGTACTGCACGACTCCTACCTGGGCAGCGCACGCCCCTACGGGCAGGCCCGCCTGCTCTGGGAGATCGGCGACGGCGACGGCGGCGGCGAAGAGGGCACGCACGACGTCCGCGGCCTACGGGCCCGGCTCGGCCTGGACTCCGGCTACGTGAGCCGGCTGCTGCGGGCACTGGAGCGCGACGGCCTCATCACCCTCGAGCCCCACCCCCACGACCGGCGGGTGCGCACCGTACGGCTGACCGAGGCCGGGCGCGCGGAGCGGGCCCTTCTCGACGACCGCAGCGACGCACTCGCCACCTCGCTCCTCGACCCGCTCGATGCCCGGCAGCGGGACCGGCTGACCTCGGCCATGGCAGAGGTCGAGCGGCTGCTGACCGCCTCGCTGGTCTCCGTGGACGTGCTCGACCCCGGCCACCCGGACGCCGTGCACTGTCTGCGGTCCTACGCCACCGAACTGCAGGAGCTCTTCGAGGGCGGCTTCGACCCCGCCCACAGCCTGCTGCCCGACCCGGGCGAACTGCGCGCGCCACGCGGCCTGTTCCTCGTCGCCCGGCTGCACGGCGAGCCGGTGGGCTGCGCCGGGCTCAAGCTGCCGGCCGGAGCACCCGCCGAGATCAAGCGGCTGTGGGTCTGCCCCGGCACCCGGGGCCTCGGCCTGGCCCGGCGCCTGCTGTCCGAACTCGAGGAACGCGCCGCCCGGCACGGCAGCGACCTGGTACGACTCGACACCAACAAAGCCCTGAAGGCCGCCACCGGCCTGTACCGCAACAGCGGATACACCGAGGTCCCCGCCTTCAACGACGAGCCTTACGCCCACCACTGGTTCGAGAAACGGCTCATCCCTTGACAGGCGTCCCGCCCCCTCACGCCGAGTGTTCGCCGGGGAGTTGCGGAGTGAGGGTGCCCTTGTCCCAAGCCTAGTAGTTGAGCGCGGCACGCCAATCGCCGCGGCCTCCGCGGGTGAGGTCGAGGAGGTGCCACACCGGGGCGAGCAGGTCGATGCCGCGCTCTTCGATGTCGTCGGACATCCTCGGGTGGGCCGAGTAGAAGTGGCGCACCGCTCCGTCGCTGTCGCGGGTGAACACCGACACGGTCGAGTCCTGGTTGCCCTCGGCGTCCTCGCTGCCGAGGTCGTACTTGAAGGAGGTCGCTCCGGCACTGAGCAGACGCAGGTTCGTCCACCGCCGGCTCCGGGCGTGCGCGCGCAGAGCGGGCGGATCGGCCGCCGCGACGATCACGAGGTCCACGTTCTGCGCGATGTGGTGGGCGATTCCGTTGAAACCGTCGATCCACATCGTGCACATGGGACAGGGCTGCGTCTGCTGTTTGCCGTACATGAGGTGGTAGACGACCAGATCGCGATCGGGCCGGGTGAACAACTGGCTCAGTCGCACGGTCTGTACCGGCGTGTCACCGGCGTTCAGATCCGCGGGGCCTTCCTCGAACACGTAGTCCTCGACGACAGGACCCAGTGGCAGCCGGCGGCGCATCTCAGCGACCTGTTCGCGATGGCGCATCAGGTCGATCTCGGCTTCGCGCAGCTTCTCGCGCGCACTGGTGTACTCAGCCGACTCCCCGGTGAGATGGGTCTGACGCATCGCTGCCTCCTGGTCGACCGGCATGTGGTGGCTGCTGCGTTGCCGCCATTGTCGGCCCGCGCGCGAGGGCCGCCAAGTGAACCGGGAACCTGGTAGTGCTTCGTCAGGTGCCGGTCGTGGTCATGCGCCCCTGTCACACTGCGGCAGGTGAGGTACTGCCCGGTCGCCGCAACAGTACGGGCCGCGGTACGGCCTGGCTCCGCCGAGGAAAGGGACCGCTCGTGAGCACCTGGTGCACCTGGCTGTCCGTATCCCTGGCCGTCGCCGGCGGGCTGCTTCTGCTCTGGCTGCTCGCCTTGGCGGCCCTGGCCCTCGTCCGCCCCCGCGGCAACCTGCTCACCGAGGCCGTCCGGCTGCTGCCCGACCTGCTGCGGCTCATCCCCCGCCTCGCCCGCGACCGGACCCTCCCCCGTGGCGTGCGCATCCGGCTGTGGCTGCTGCTCGGCTACCTGGCGATGCCCCTCGACGTGGTGCCGGACTTCATCCCCGTCCTGGGCTACGCGGATGACGCCATCGTGGTCGCCGTCGTGCTGCGCTCGGTCGTCCGCCATGCCGGAGCGGACGCGCTGACCCGCCACTGGCCCGGCACCGACGACGGACTCGACGCCGTACGCCGCCTGGCCGGCCTGCCCACCACCACAACTCAATAGCCTTGACCTGCGACCTCGGGCCGGGCCGGAGGCCCCGACCTGCTAGGGCCGGGGCCTCCGGTGTCGAGCGGTACGTTCGATGGGGAGCGTCCTTACGGGCCTTCGGGCTCGCGGCCGGCCTCACCAGTGGTGCGGCGGCCGGTCCGGCGGATCTCTTCGCCGGCCTCCCGACCCGACTCCTTGGCCTGCTCCTTGGTGGACCGGCCGGCCTCCTCCGCGGATTCCTGCACGGCTGAGGCGGCCTGGCGGGCAGGCTCGCGCAGCTGCTCGCGTACGTTCCGGGCGGCCTCCTGCGCCGTCTCCTTCAGCGGCTGCACCAGGTCCTCGGAGCGGTCGCGGACCTCCCGCCCCATCCGCTCCTCCACGGGCGTCGCCGGGAACAGTGCGCCGGTGAGCATGCCGGCCCCGAACGCGATCAGTCCGGCGGCCAGCGGACTGCCCTGGGTCTGCGCACGGATCCGCGCGGGTGCCTGCTGGGCCTGGTCCCCGAGGCGCTCGGGCACCTCCTTGGCCTGCTGGGTCAGCTGTTCCGTGGCGCCGCGTACCTTCTCGCCCACCTTCTCGCCCGCCATCGGGCCGCCGGGCCCGGACGTGCCCATCACCTTGTCTTTGATCGTGCTGAGCCGGTCGCGCGCGGCCCCGGCCTTCCGGCGGGCCACCCGCGGCGGACTCACCCGATCGGCCAGCTGGTCCACGGTCTGCGTGAGGTGCGTGCGTGTGGCGTCGGCTTCCTGCCTCAGCTCGTCGGGTGTCGTGCCCATTTCACGTCCTCCCTGAGGGAATCCTTCGCCCGTTCGGGCGTCGGCTGGACGGAACGCATCCGCCGGCGGCCCGCCGCGTAGAGGGCCGCGCCGGCCACCGCCCACACGGCGGCCATCACCAAGGCGGCCCAGGCGAGGCCGATGACGTGCGCGAGACCGTAGACGGCCGCCAGGCTGGCCAGGAGCAGCGCGAGGCCGACCGCATACCCCGCACTGCCGTACATGCCCGCGGCCCGGCCCGCCTTCCTGCCCTCTTCCTTGAGCTCCGCCTTGGCGAGCGCCAGCTCGTTGCCGACCAGCCGCGCCAGGTCGCTGGTGACATCACTGATCAGCTCGCCCACCGAGGACGACGTATCGCGCTCCGTGGTGGGCCGCCCGGTACCGCCGGATTCGTGCTCCGTGGTGGGCCGCCCGGTACCGCCGGTCTCGTGCTCCGGCTCGGCCGGCGTGCCGGGCCGGGGGACCGGCCGGGTGGTGCGGTCCGCCGGAGGGCCGGACCGCGGTTCGCGCTGCCCGGCGTCACCGGACCGAGGCGTCCCCGGCTGTCCGGGGCGTCGACCGGACACGGTCACCACTCCCCACCGGACCGCCGGGTGCCCCGCGGCGATGCCGAGCCGGGCGGCGGCTGGACGGGCGGCACGTCCTCCGACGTCCGCGGCGGCGGGCCCGGAGTCGTGAGCGGGCGGTCCGGCTGTTGCTGCGACGGCTCCTCCTGCACGGACCGGGCTGCCTCCTCCGCCTCGTACGCGACCGGCGGGACCGTACCCACGGCCGGACCGGATGCGGCCACCGACGGGCGTTCTGCACCGGCGGTCCCGGACGGCGTGCTCGCGGCGGTGCTGATACCCCGGCCGATGCGCGACACGGCGAAGCCGGCCAGTGCCGCTCCGGCGAGGAACAGGCCGGGGCGGCGCCGCGCGAAGTCCTTCACCTCGTTCAGCAGCTCGTCAGGGCCCCGGCGGTCGAGGCGGTCGGCGAGCAGCTGCCCGCGGTCCGCCGCCTGCCGTACCAGGGACGCGGCGGGCGAGTCGGGCTTGGCCTCGTCGCTCATGTGACGCAGGTCGTCGGCGATGCGGCGCAGGCCGGCCGCCATCCGCCGGACCTGGGCTCCGGTCTCACCGGCCGCCTGGTCCCTGGCCCTCTCGTACAGGTACCGGCCCTGCGCGGCGGTCTCCTTGGCGACCTCCGCCGCGCCCTCGCGGGCCGTGCCCACTACCTCCTGCCCTTTCTCCTGTGCCACTCGCGCACCGTGCTGGGCCTCCTGCCGGGCCGTACCGCCGACCGTTGACGCCTGCTCACGTGCGGGGTGGTGGGGCCCTTCGGTTCGAGCCATGGCTCCTCCCTCAGGATTCGCTGACGTTCGAAGCTGGCGTGCAAAGCGGTCGGCGGGTACCCCTGCCCCTGGTCGGAACACCGCGCGACGCAGCGAAGCCCGGAAGGCGGTGACGGGAACACGGCGCGAGGAGGCGTGGACGGTGAGTACCGGGCGGGCCGGCGGACCGGCGGCACGCCCGGGCCCCACCGGCCCTGCTGCCAGGCACGATCCCGGCGCGGGCCCGTCGTGGATGCGGGCGCCAGGCGCCCCCGACCGAGAAGCGGGTACGTGCGGGCTCGGCGAACTGCTCCAGCCCGGCTACGCCACGCGGCTGCCCGGGACCGGAGGAGCGTAGCCGCCACCGGGCATCTCCGGGTACGACCGGTCGTAGTCGCCCACCCGGCCCGTGCCGACCTGCCCGGCCGCGCGACGCGCAAGACCCGTCCGGCAGGTTTCAGATGCTTCGGGGACGCCGCCTGCTGTCGCCACACCAGCGCCGGGCCGGTGTGGCCGAAGTGCCGAAGTGCCGAAGTAGGGCACCAGGCGTTCTGCGAGGTCGCCCGGGTCCGCCGTGCCGTCCCCGGCGGCTTCCCCCTGGACGACTCCCTCCCTCGTCGACACCGCCAGCGGACAAACGACCGGCCCGGTCGGCTGCACCGTCCCGCTCCGCCGACCCGGCAGACAACGCCACCACCACCTTGGTCGCCACCACCACTCCCTTCGTCGACCTGTGCACCACTTGTCTGCTGTGATCACTTTGCGCGCCCTGCAAGCGGGGGAGTGGCCTGGCTCTCCGCCCGCCGCGCGACAGCGGGCCGCGACGTGCCGTCAGGCCACCACCGATCCGATCCGGCCGGCCGCCTGTCGGGCCTGGCGGCCACCTGTCGAACGTGGCGGCACCCGGCTCGTCGCCCACGGCAACGGGCGCCTGTGCTGCTTCAGTGCCCTTCTGGTAGCTGAGCGCAGCATTCCGATCGTCGCGGCCTCGGTGGATGAGGACGAAGATGTGCACACTGGAGCGAGCAGGTCGATGCCGGCTCTTCCATGGCTGGTCACCCGACCGCGGCTTCGCCGACGTGCGCGGGTGGTGGCCTTCGGCCTGCTCCGCCTGGAGTCCCGATGACCAGTCCCACGACAGAAGAACTTGCGAGCAGGACAGCAAGGACGGTGGCGGGCCGCATCCTCCGCGGCCAGCCGGTGTGGAGAGACCGACTGTGAGTCTTCGTGTCGGTTGATGAGCCGGCGGTGGCATATGAGGGGCGCGGCGGCGGTGAAGGCGAGGAAGTGTTCCGGCGTACGCTCATGGTGGCGGTGGAGGTGTCGGCAGCCGGACAGTCAGGGCATGGTCCCGTTCCACGACCCAGCGGTGCCGGCCCGGTCGTTGGGATGACTCGATGCCTTGCGGGCGAGACGGTGCCGGGTGCAGCGGGAGGGCGGCCGGCGCCGCAGGTGCTGGTAGTCGTACCCCTTCTTGCCGTGGTCGGTCGGATCCGGTCCTGTCAGCCGCCCCCTTGGGGGCCCGCACGCTGGCGGAGTCGATCGCGCAGCCCGCCCTCGCCCGGCAAGGCGGCTCCTGAGGCGTCGGCGCGGTCCGTCAGCCGCTCGACAACCTCGTCCACCAGCTCGTCCCCGACCGGCCCTGCGGCCGGGGATTCGTTGTCCGTCATGTCTGTCCGTCCCGGCTCGGCCGAGGCCCGAGGCTGGGCCTCGGCCAGCCTGTCAGATCATGGACTTACGCGATCTTTCGGACACGCTCCTCCTGGACGGCGCGCAGGCCCTGGCTGAACTCGGCATCGGCTGAACGGCGAGTCAGCACTTTCGCAGGGCGCCGGGGAGCCAGGTGCAGACGGTTGCCGTCTGGCGGAGGCGTCGATGCGGGAGACGCTGCCGGCGGCGCCGTCGCACATCTGGGTTTCGCGTTCCCTCGTGGCTCAGGTCTCTCTGCCTCGTCGTCACCGTCGTCACTGTCGGCGTTGTCGACGGTCCGGCGGTACTCGGGGTGGTCCTCGTCCATCTGGATGCAGAGACGGACCGGTGCTGGGTGCTGGGTGCTTTGTGCGGTGTTCCCGGTGAAGGGCGTGGCCACGGAGGCGGGCGGCGGTGAGCCCGTAGGTGAGCAGGGCGCCCAGTGCACGTGGTCATCAATCGTCGAAATCTTGTCGAAATGGCGGCGACTTTGCGACATCGCGCTGTGCAGTGTGAGCCCCGGGTGATTTCCCTCGTCGTGTCGACGGGGTCCTGATCAGATGCTCTACATTGAGCGCGTCACAGTCATTGTGCGGGAGTTCCAGGAGAGCGATCTTGATAGCCAAGCGGTTCAAATATCTGGCCGAAAAGCTGGCTCTGGTAACGCCGACGCCGTTCTACGTGGTTGATCCGAGCGGCGTCGAACGGGATTTCTCGGCGATGGACAATGCCTGGCGTGAATGGTTCCCTCGTTTCACGCTCGCGTACTCGTACAAGAGCAACCCACTTACGGTGTTCACGCAGCTTCTGTGTTCCCTGGGAGCGACAGCCGAGGTTGTTTCCGGAGCGGAATTGCGGACCGCGCTCGATGACGGTTTCGCGCCGCGGAATATTCTTTTCGACGGCCCCGTGAAAAATGCCGCCGAGCTGGCGCACGCCGTGTCCCTCGGTGTCGGTGTCCAGGTCGACTCCTTGAGCGAGGCCGAGCACTTCGCCGCTACAGCCCGGGATTTCGGCGCTACGCCACGCGTGTGTCTGCGGCTCGCGATGCCGACCGCGTCGGGGAGGTGGTCGCGCTTCGGACTGCTGCCCGGCGAGGCGCCGCACGCGTGGCGTCTCCTCGCCGACGCCGGCATCGGAGTGCGCGGTGTGCACTTGGGCGTGGGCACGCTGGTCAGTGGCCCCGGGACGTACCGCGCCGCGCTGAGTCGGTGGTGCGAGACCCTGCGGGTGTGGGCCGGGGCGTCCGGCGAGCCGTTCGTCCTGAACCTGGGCGGCGGTTTCCCACCTCGCCGCGACACCGCCGACCCCCGAGCCCCATGGCGGGATTTCGCTGCAGAGGTCGCCGAGGAGTGCCGCCTCATCGGCCTGCGGCCCGAAGATGTGCGCCTGGTGATCGAGCCGGGGCGCAGCCTCGTGGAGGAACACGGTGTGCTCGTGGCCCGGGTGGCCGTGCGCAAGCGACGCACCGACGCCCCCGACCTCGTGGTGCTCGATGCCGGGACCCATCTCTCCCGCACGGTCAAATCGCGCCCGCACCCGATCGAGTTCGCGCGAGTCGACGCGTCATCGAACACAGGTGTGGTACCTCCCTCGGAGTCGTTCGAGTCGTTCGACGTGTACGGCAACAACTGCTACGAGGGCGACGTCTTCGCACGCGGGGTGCCGGGGCCCGCGTCGCTCGGGCCGGAAGACCTGGTCCTGGTGGGGTGCGTGGGCGCCTATGACATGCCGTTCGCGCATGTGTGGGTGCGTCCGCAGCCGCCGGTCTTCGCGACGACTGGGTCCGGCGGCCATACGGTGGTCCGCGAGCGGGGAACCCGGATTCGGTGAAGAGGCTGCGCGCCACCGAGCGCCAAGGTGTCGATCGCCGGCAGTCGCCGTCCGATCCGGCGCGCGAGGCTCTCGAGGTGCGCGTGGTCGAGAATCGCGCCGGGCCGTACCGGAGGACGTCGCCCAGTCCGTCGCTGTGGGCGTGGTCGGTCGCGTTCGCCCGTTCGGCTGGGTCGGCCGCCGGCGGAAGGGCGAGCGCGTCGGCGAGCGTCCGGTCCGACGAGCTCGGTGCGGGCGTACGCGCCAGTGTCTTGTGGACCCTCGTGTCGATGGTGTTGCCGCCGGTGCTCGTCTGCATCGAGTCACGGCCGCACGGATTCGCCGTGTGAACCGGGTCTCCGCGAAGTCGCCCGCGCTGGTGTCCACGTCGATGTAGTCGGGTTCCGGAGATCATAGGGCGCCGAAGTCAGTCCTCCTGGACCTGGGGCGAATGGTCTCCTCCGTTTCCAGGGCGCCATCGCTTCGAATGGTCTGTTCCTGTGCCGCCGAATGCGCCGGTCCGCCGCACGCCCGTCCCGGTGAAGATTCACAACGAGCCTTGACAGTTTGTCCGTGTCGTATGAAGCATGTTGAGCGGTCGAATGCCCGATTGAGGCCGAGGACCGTGGACCGGCCGACGCCGGAAAATCATCGATTCGACGTGAAGAACTTGAAAATCAGCGGATCGAGATCCGATGATCAGCTCCCCTTGTCTGTGAGGTGTGGCCGCCCATGGATCAGACGTCCGTGTGTGCCGATGGGTACGAATTCGCCGCCCCGGATTCCTGGGACCGTTTTTCCGACACGGTGGCACTGGCTTACGGCGGATACGACGCCGCCTCCGCGTATCAGGACGTGCTCGCCGCGGTGTTCGAGCCACAACGCTCGCTGCTCGCGCACCGCGGAGGCCGCACCTGCGCCACGCTCGCCGTCTACTCCCTCGACATGGGCGTGCCTGGCGGCCGACGCCCCGTCGCCGGCATCAGCTATGTCACCGCGGACCCCGGACATCGGCGCCGCGGTCTGATGCGCGGTCTGATGGTGCGCACGTTCGCCCGCCTGCACGAGCGCGGCGAGGAGCCCGTCGCCGCCCTGCACACCACCGAACCGGCGATTTACGGACGCTTCGGGTTCGGCAGCGCCACCCGCGCGATCCACCTGCGGATTCCGCGCCATGCCCGCGACATGACGCACCCGTACGATGAACCGCCGCTGCCCGTACGCGTCGTGGACCCCGCGGAGTGCGTCGCGGACATCGCGCGCATCCACCAAGGCGCGCCGGACCGGCGTCCCGGAGCCTTCCACCGCGACGATGCGTGGACCCGTCGCGCCTTGTTGGACCTGCCCGAACGCCGCGGCAAGGCAGGCCGCCTGTTGTGCGTGCTCGCCGAGGACCGGGGCGAGAGCAGCCGACCGCGCGGATACGCGCTGTACTCGCTGACCGCCCGCTGGGAGGACTCCTACCCGCGCTACGACGTCCATGTCCGCGAGCTGTTCGCCGAAGACCCGCTCGCGTACACGAGCGTATGGCGCGCGTTGCTCGACATCGACCTCGCCGGAGCGGTGCACGCCGACCGGCCCGTCGACGACCCCGTCCTGGCTCTGTTGGCCGATCCGCGAAGCGCGGTGCCCGTCGTGCGCGATCAGCTCTACGTACGCGTGGTCGACCTCGGACGCGCCCTGCGAGAACGCGGATACGCGGCCGAGGCCGACGTGGTGATCGAAGTCGCCGACACTGACTGCCCCTGGAACCAGGGGCGTTGGCGGCTGCGGACCGGCGTCGACGGCGGTGACTGCGCGCGCACCACCGCGGCCGCGGATCTGTCGCTGTCGGCCTGGGAACTGGGCGCCGTCTATTTGGGAGGTACGTCCCTCAAGCAGCTCGCCGCGGCCGGTCGCGTCACGGAGCACCGCGCCGGCGCGGTGGCCGCGACCACACACGCCTTTCATCACGATCCCGCACCGTTCTGCCCGATGCTCTTCTGACCCGGCCGACAGCCCCGGACCCGGTGTGAGGAGGCGGCTCGGTCGTCAACGGCGGCTTGCTGGGGGCATCCGCCGGCCGAACTGCTCGTCTGATGGACACAGTGCTTCGGCGTCGACGGGTCAGGGACGACCGAGCGGCCACATCTGCGGGAACGGTCCTGACGTGGTGATTCTCTTCGGGCCGGACATCAGGTACTCCCCGCACCCCGGGGATGGCCTCGGGGTGCGGCATATGGCCTGAGACGGGGGTGGCTTATGAGGCCAGAGGCCCGCTCAGCTCCGGCAACCGTTGAGGCCAGAGGCCTGCTCAGCTCCGGCAACCGTGGGCGATCGCGGTCATGCCGGCGGCCCGAGCGATCCCCGGCCGTGATTGTCCGGCTACCCACCGAAGCGAAATGGTGAGACGGGGAGTGGCGTGTGACGGGTATCTCGATGTGCCGGACGAGGAATGATTCGCGGCATGCCCCCGTTGTACGAGAGGCGTCGTAGTTCGGCATCGAGTCGTCGGGTTGTCTGTCTAGTTCGACGGCCTCCGTACTACGATGTTTCTCGTACCAAGGCTTCGGGTTGCGTACCGGAGCCCCGCCCTCGTTCACGTACAGGGAGCCCGTTGTGAGCGCACTGTTCGAGCCGATCACTCTCCGGCAGCTGACCATTCCGAACCGTCTCTGGATGGCTCCGATGTGCCAGTACTCGGCGGCGCCGGAGGGCCCCGAGCAGGGTGCGCCCAACGACTGGCACTTCCAGCACCTGGCCGCCCGCGCCGTCGGCGGCACCGGCCTGATCATCACCGAGGCCGCCGCCGTCAGCCCTGAGGGCCGCATCAGCCCGTACGACCTGGGGCTGTGGAACGACACCCAGGTCGCCGCTTTCCGTCGTATCACCGACTTCATCAAGGCGCAGGGCTCGGTCGCCGGCATCCAGATAGCGCACGCCGGCCGGAAGGCTTCGACCGAGCGGACGTGGGTGGACCGCGGTGCGCCGATCGCGCCTGGTGAGGGGTACGGCTGGCAGCCGGTCGGGCCGAGTGCGGTGGCGTTCGACGAGAAGTCGACGGAGCCGGCGGAGCTGTCCGTGGCGGAGATCAAGGAGATCGTGGAGCAGTTCGCGGCGACCGCGCGGCGGGCGCTGGAGGCCGGCTTCCAGGTCGCCGAGATTCACGGCGCGCACGGGTACCTGATCAACGAGTTCCTGTCGCCGTTCACCAACCGGCGCACCGATGAGTACGGCGGCTCGTACGAGAACCGGGTGCGCTTCGCGCTGGAGGTCGTGGACGCGGTGCGGGCGGTGTGGCCCGAGGACCTGCCGCTCTTCTTCCGGATCTCGGCGACCGACTGGCTGAGCGAGAACCCGGAAGACGGGCGTACCGGCTGGACCGCCGACGAGACCGTTCGGTTCGCTGCCGAGTTGAAGGCGCACGGTGTCGACCTGCTGGACACCTCCACCGGCGGTAACGCGCCGGACGCGAAGATCGAGGCGGCGCCGAACTACCAGGTGCCGTTCGCCACGCGGGTCAAGGAGGAGACCGGGCTGCCGGTGGGCGCCGTCGGTCTGATCACCGAGGCGCAGCAGGCGGAGAAGATCGTCGCGGACGGGGAAGCCGACGCCGTGCTGATCGGCCGGGAACTGCTGCGTACGCCGTACTTCGCGCAGCTGGCCGCGCGTGAGCTGGGCGCCACTCCGCACGTCGCGCAGCCGTACCACCGCGCGGTCTGACACTTCCGACCATCCCTGCGGCCAGGGGCCGCGTAGAGGGGGCCGACACCACTCCGGTGCCGGCCCCCTTCGTCGTGCTCGTCCGTCCGTGTCTTGCCGGCACACTTCGGAAGACGGCCGAGGCAGCGTTCTCGATGATGTATCGACGTTCGAGGTGAAGACCAGCGCTTACCGCGGCCCGCCTGCGCGATCTGCCGGTACGGGAGCTGGCCGCACGGCTGGACGACCGCTTCGATGCCCTCGGCGACACCGGCGACACCGGCGACACCGGCGACACCGACGACACCGGCGACACCGGCGTCATCGATGACATCGGCGGTGCCGAACCGCCCTGGAACAGGCGCGGTTCCCGTGGCTCAGGTCAGTTCGAATCCGTGGTAGTGGGCCACCGCCACTCCGTCGCCTATTTGCCTGTACGTGCCGACGCCGCCGATGAAGGGCATGAAGACGCGTTGTTTGCCGGGGATGTTGGCGCCCATGTACCAGGAGGCGGCCTGGGGCATGAGGGTGAGGGCCGCGAGGTCGTTGGTGGTGTTCACCCAGTTGTCCTCGGCCTCGGGCGCCGCCTCCATACGGTTCAGCCCGTGCTCGCGCAGGTGCTCCAGCGCGCGCGTGATCCAGTCGACGTGGTACTCGATCGAGGTCAGCATGTTGGACAGCACCGACGGGCTCTGCGGGCCGGTGACCATGAACAGGTTCGGGAAGCCGGCCGACATCAGGCCGAGATACGTGCGCGGGCCGTGGGCCCACTTCTCGCGCAGGGTTCCGGCGGCGCCGCGGATGTCCATGGCGCGCAGCGCACCGGTCATCGCGTCGAAGCCCGTGGCGAGGATGATGACGTCGAACGCGTACGTGCGCTCGCGCCCCGCCTCGCCCACGACGATCCCGCGCTCGGTGACGCGCCGGATCGGCTGCACGTTGAGGTCGACCAGCGACACGTGGGGCTGGTTGTAGACCTCGAAGTAGCCGGTGTCGACGCACATCCGCTTGCTGGCGATCGGGTACGTACGCGGCGACAGCTTCTCGGCCAGCTCCGGGTCCCTGACCTTCTCGCGGATCCGGCCGCGTACGTACTCCGCGGCGATCTCGTTGGCGCCGGCGTCCCTGAGGATGTCCGTGAACGCGCTGGAGAAGCACAGGCCGCCGTCGGCCCACCGCTTGTCGAACTCGCGCCGGGCTTCCTCGGCGTCGGCCTCCGCCAGGGACCGCATGCCCTCCGGGCAGCCGAATCCGGTACGCGACATCCGGCTGTGCTCCCGGATCTCGGGGTAGCGCTTCCTGGCAGCCGCCAGGCGTTCCTCGTTCGGCCCGTTGTGCGCCGGTACGGCGAAGCTCGGTGTGCGCTGGAAGACCGTGAGTTCCGCGACGGCCGGGGCGATCGCGGTGATCGTCTGCACGCCGGACGAACCGGTGCCGATGACGGCGACGCGCTTGCCCGCCAGGTCGACGTCCTCGTGCGGCCAGCGGGACGTCCAGTACACCTCGCCCGAGAAGTCGTCCAGCCCTTCGAACACCGGCCGGGACGGTACCGAGAGGCACCCGGTCGCCGCGATCACGTACTGCGCCGTCCGGGACGTACCGTCGTCCGTCGTCACCGTCCAGCGGTGCGTGTCCTCGTCCCAGTCCAGCCGTTCGACGCGGGTGCCGAAGGTGATGTCCTCGCGCAGGCCGTACCGGTGCGCGACGTGCCGCGCGTAGGACAGCAGCTCCGGCTGGGCCGCGTACCGCTCGCTCCAGTTCCACTCCTGCTGGAGCTCCGGATCGAAGGAGTACGAGTACTCGATCGACTCGATGTCGCAGCGGGCGCCCGGGTAGCGGTTCCAGTACCAGGTGCCGCCGACGTCGTCGCCGGCCTCGATGATCCGGGCGTCGAACCCGAGGCGGCGCAGCCGGTACAGCTGGTAGAGGCCGGCGAATCCGGCACCGATGATGAGGACGTCGTGGTGTCGGGACGTGGAGTGGGGCGCAGACATGACGTGGTGATCAGGCATGGCGGGCGCCTTCCTTGGCGAACGAGGCGACGAAGCGGTTGATGTGGTCGGCGACGACCTTCATGCCCTCGTCCTGACCGGGCAGGATGTTCGCCATCTGGAAGTACGCGTGCATCTGCCCCTCGGCCTCCGCGAGCGTGACCCGCACCCCGGCGTCCCGCAACGCCTTCGCGTACGCGACCCCTTCGTCGTGCAAGGGGTCGTACTGGGCGACGTACACCAGCGCCGGGGGCAGCCACGCGTGGCTTGCGGCGCGGAGCGGTGACGCGTCCGGGTGCGTGCGCGCCTCCTCGTCCGCGAGGTAGTGGTCCCAGAACCACACCATGGTGTCCCGGCTGAGCATCAGCTGGTTCTCGGGCGCGAGGCAGGAGTCCGTGTTCAGGTCGCAGTCGGTCACGGGGTAGACGAGGATCTGGTAGTCGATCTTCGGCCCCGCCTTGTCGCGTGCCCACAGCGTCATCACCGCGCTGATGTTCCCGCCCGCGCTGTCGCCGGCGACGATCAGTGGCACGCCCTCGGGAGCCAGTTCCGCGGCGTGCCCGGCCACCCACTCCAGGCCGGTCCAACTGTCCTCGAGCGCGGTCGGGAAGGGGTGCTCGGGGGCCTTGCGGTAGTTGACGAGCACCACGGTCGACCGGGTCATGTTCGCCAGCCGGCGGCCCACGTGGTCGTACTGCAGGTCGATGTCGCCGAGCACCCAGCCGCCGCCGTGGAAGTAGACGATGATCGCCTGCGGCACGCCCTCGGGCTCCAGTACGCGGATCCGGAACCGGCCCCCCTTGCCGTCGAGTCTGTGGTTCCGGACGGCTCCGACCTCCGGGCCCCGGCCGCTCAGACCGGCGAGTACCGGCCCGCTCATCCGGGCGATCGCCGGTGTCGACTCGTGGGCCGCCGGGCCACCGGCCGCGGCCAGCTGGGCCAGGAATGCGTGGGACACGGGTTCCAGCGGCATGACACCCTCACCTTCTTCGGTTCTCGGCTCATGGGTCTTCGGCTTACGCGTCTCCGGCTTAGGGGGCTTCGGTTTACGGGTCTCGGCTTACGGGTCCTCGGCTTCGGCTTCCGGTGCCTTCTCGTCGGTCGCGCGTGTTACGGGCTCACGGGTTCACGCGCTTGCGGGCTCACGGGCTCATGGCGCACCACGGTAAGGTCGGATGCCGCTCAACGGCAGGGCAGTCGGGGCCAGAACTCGGCAGTTCCGGCCACCGCCCCGGTGCCGGTGCGTGCGCGACGCCCCGCAGTGAGGGGGACGACGATGACGACGGCTCATGAAAGGCCCGCGGCCGGGAGAACCGGGGCTTCCTGGGACCACCCGCGGACGATGGTCGGCGTATCGATCCTGTGCGAGTGGGCCGTCCGGCAGGGAGCCGGTCTCGGCACGCTGCTGCGCGGGTCCCGCATCGACCCGTGGCGGCTGGCCGACCCGGACGGGCTGATCGAGGCGCAGCAGGAGATCGTGGTGATCCGTAACCTGCTCACCGCGTTCGACGACCGGGCCGGACTGGGCACCGAGCTCGGGCGGTGCTACCACCTCACCGCGTACGGCTACTTCGGCTATCTGCTCGCGGCGTGCTCGTCGGTGCGGGAGACCCTCCGGTACGGCTTGCGGTACATGCCGCTCACCTTCGCCTTCTCGACGATGTCGGCCCACGTCAGGGAGCCGGGGCAGTACGTACTGGGGATGGCGTCCGATGACGTGCCCGAGGACATCCGGCGGTTCGTCGTCGAGCGGGACGTGGCCGCCACCGTCCAGCTCCAGCGCGAGGTCTTCCCGGGGCCGGGCCAGGTGCCCCTGCGCGAGATCAGGCTGGCGCACGAGATCGGCGAGACCCGGCGGCGCGCGGTGTACCGGGACCATTACCGGGTCCCGGTGCGCTTCGGCCGTCCCCGTACCGAGCTGGTCTTCGACGTGCGGTACCTCGACCAGGTGCCGCCGATGGCGAACCCGCACACCGCGCTCGTCATGGCCGAGCAGTGTGAGCGGGTCCGGGCGGAGCGCCTGCACCGCACCGGCGTCTCGGCCAGGGTCCGCGCCCAGCTGCTCGGCCAGGACTCGCTCGCCACCAGCCTGGAGGAGGTCGCCGAGCAGCTGCACTACGCCCCCAGGACCCTGCGGCGGCACCTGGAGAACGAGGGCACGACCTTCCGGGCGATCCTCGACGAGGTGCGGCGCGGCCTCGCCGAGACCCTGCTCCGCGACCCCTCGGTCCCGCGCTACGAGATCGCCCGGCAGCTCGGCTACCAGGACTGGTCGAGCTTCCTCCGGGCACGCCGCCGCTGGCGGACCGTGGTCCGAGGGACATCGGACCGGTGAGCCGCCTATCCTCGCCGGGTGAGTAGCAGCAGCCACAACCAGCACTTCCGGCGCTCCGTCCGCTCCTGGCTCGTCGTGCCGGAGAGCCCTCGGATGTCCGCGTCGGACCGCTCCCGGCGGTTCCCGTTGCGGTCGCCGGCCGTCGTGGACGTGGTCATCACGGTGGCCGTCCTGGGGCTGTCGGTCTGGAACAGCGTGAAGAACCCGTACCTCGGACCGGCCGCACCGTGGGCCAACCTGCTGCTCGCCGCCCTGGGCGCGCTGCCCCTCCTGGTGCGGCGCCGGCTTCCCGAGGTCACACTGGCGGTCGCGCTCGTTGCGAAGGCCTTCCAGGTCTCGTCCTTCGTCCAGCCCTTCGCCTACTACGCCGAAGGCGCGTACCGCGGACCGCACAGCCGCCGGACGGCCTGGGCGACGGCCGGGGCCGGACTCCTGCTGGTCATCCCCTGGAAGGCCGAGGCCTGGACGCATCCGCGCATGCTGGCCGGCGGTTTCCTGGTCAACTTCGTGCTCGCGGTCCTCGTGCCGCTGCTCCTGGGGCTGTACGTGGGGGAGCGGCGGGCGGTGCTCGCCGGGCTGGTGGAACGGGCCGAGCGCGCCGAACGGGAGCAGCGGCTCCTCGCGGAGGCCGCACGGGCCGAGGAGCGCCAGCGGATCGCCGGTGAGATGCACGACGTCGTCTCGCACCAGGTGAGCCTGATCGTGGTGCACGCCAACGCGCTGGCCACCGTGGCGCACGACCCGAAGGTGACGGCCGAGGCCGCGCAGATCATCCAGACGGCCGGCCGGCAGGCGCTCACGGAGCTGCGCGAGATGCTGGGCCTGCTCAAGGGCGGCCCCGAGACCGCGGACGCGGACGGAGGCGGGGCAGGAGCAGGCGCAGGGACAACGGACGGGGACGGCGACGCCGCGGCAACTCCTGCTACCGCTGCCGTCAGCCGGGTCGCCGCGCTGGCCGACAGCTCACGTGCCGCCGGGCTGCCCGTCACGCTGCACAGCGAGGGCGAGCCCCGGCCGCTCGCCGAACCCGTCGAGCGGGCCGCTTACCGCGTCGTGCAGGAAGCGCTGACGAACGTGCACAAGCATGCGCCCGGCGCGGCCACGGACGTCCGCGTGGCCTACGGGTCCGGGACGCTCAGCGTGAGCGTCACCAACGGCCCGGCGGGCCGCCCGGCCGAAGCGGCCCCCGACGGCGCCGGGCCCCTGCTGCCCAGCGGCGGACACGGCCTGATCGGCCTCGCCGAGCGGGTACGTCTGGCCGGTGGCGACATCGAGAGCGGCCCCCGGCCCGACGGCGGGTTCCGGGTGCACGCCACACTCCCGGCCCCGCCGCGGACCGCCGGCTGACGGACCGGCCGGCAGAGCTGACGAAGCCGCTAGCCGCCGGTGACGCGGAAGGAACGGGTCGCGAAGTCCAGGCCGCCCGGGGACGAGGTGATCTCGTAGCCGAACTGGACGTCGCCGATGGTCTCGTCGCCCCACCAGCCCTGCTGCTGGATCCACCGCAGGACGGGCAGCAGGTCGACCGTGCCCGCCGAGGAGTCGGAGGTGCGCAGGAACGAGTACACCTGGTTCGCGCCGTTGTCGCCCTTGTAGACCTTCCAGGTGGCGCCGCCGAGGGTGACGGTGGCCTGTTCGGTGCCGATCGGGCCGACGGCGCCGGTGTGGTTGACCCAGAGCATGACCTCGTGGTCGTAGTCGCTGTCCCAGATGTCGTACGCGGTGCTGTACGCGCCGGACGCCGGCACGCTCACGTCGTACGAGCTGGTCAGCGAGGTGATGCTGCTGAGCGGTTTGTTGATGACCTTCTTCGCGTTGGGGTAGGACTTCACGCCGGAGGTGGCCGGGTGGTCGGCCGTCACCTCCCACTCCGAGGCGGACTCGGCCCGGATCGTCTGGGAACCGGCGCCCGATCCCCAGACGTTGTTGTAGAGCGTGTAGCCGTCAGGGGTGGTGTACGAGCCGAACGGCTCCGAGGAGGACCAGGTGGCGGCCTGGGCCGGGGCCGCGGCGAAGCCGAGCAGGGCGGTGAAGGCCGCGGCGAGGGCCAGCGGGAGCCGGGTGCCGGGGCGCGGGCTGCGGTGTGCCATGGGAAGACCCTTCCTGTGCTGTGGGGGAGTCGCGCTGTACCGCCGTACACCCTCTGGTCGCTGCTCGCCGGAGGGAGGTTGCCGCCCTCGGCTCAGTCGTCCGCGTCGAGTCGTGCGGACAGTTCCGGGGTTCCGGGCGGGGCCGTCAGGAAGGTGCCGGTCTGGGTGAGGAGCACGTGCCAGGGGCCGGGGGCCCCGGTGGCCCGGACGGTGACGCGCGGGCCGTCCCTGTGGGTGCGGAACACCGCGTCGGGTGCGCCGTCCGGGGCCGGGACCCTGGTGGTCACCGTCTCGCCGTCACGGAGCCGGTGCACGCGCAGGGTCACGTCGTGCCGCCAGTCGCTGACGGCGGTGTCGGACGTGCTGCCGAAGGGGATGACGGAGCCGGGCCGGGCGAGCAGGGGCAGGCTGTCGAAGCCGTAGGTCTCGCGCCGCCAGCCCGGTCCGGATACCCGCTCGCCGGAGAGCAGGTGGGTCCACTCCCCGTCCGGCACGTAGTACTCCACGGTGCCGTCGGCGCTGAGGACCGGCGCCACCAGCAGGTCGTCGCCGAGCATGTACTGCCGGTCGAGGGTGTGGCAGGCCGGGTCGCCGGGGAAGTCCAGCAGCATCGCGCGCATCACCGGCGTACCGTGCTCCGCCGCCTGCCGGGCCGCGTGGAAGAGGTACGGCATCAGCCGGTGCTTGAGCCGGGTGAAGTCGCGGGTGACGGCGACGGCTTCCTCGTCGTAGTCCCACGGCACGCGGTACGAGGTGCTGCCGTGCAGCCGGCTGTGCGAGGACAGCAGACCGAACTGCACCCAGCGCTTGAAGACCTCGGGGCTCGGCGTGCCTTCGAAGCCGCCGATGTCGTGGCTCCAGAAGCCGAAGCCGGAGAGGCCCAGGGAGAGGCCGCCGCGCAGCGACTCGGCCATGGCGCCGAAGGTGGACTCGCAGTCGCCGCCCCAGTGCACGGGGAACTGCTGGCCGCCGGCGGTCGCGGAGCGCGCGAAGAGCACGGCCTCGTCCGCGCCGCGCTCGGCGGTGAGCGTCTCGAAGACCGTGCGGTTGTAGAGGTGGGTGTAGTAGTTGTGCATCCGGGCCGGGTCGGCTCCGTCGTGCCAGACGACATCGGTGGGGATGCGCTCCCCGAAGTCGGTCTTGAAGCAGTCGACGCCCTGCCCGAGCAGCCCGCGCAGCTTGTCCGCGTACCACTCGCGCGCCCCGGGGTGGGTGAAGTCGACCAGGCCCATGCCGGCCTGCCACATGTCCCACTGCCAGACACTGCCGTCCGGCCTGCGGACCAGGTACCCGAGGCGGGCGGCCTCCTCGAAGAGGGGGGACTTCTGGGCGATGTACGGGTTGATCCACACGCAGATGCGCAGGCCCTGGTCCTTGAGGCGCCGCAGCATTCCTTCCGGGTCGGGGAAGACCGCCGGGTCCCAGGTGAAGTCGCACCACTGGTACGCGCGCATCCAGAAGCAGTCGAAGTGGAAGACGCCGAGGGGGATGTCGCGCTCGGCCATGCCGCGTACGAAGCGGGTGACGGTGTCCTCGTCGTAGGAGGTGGTGAAGGAGGTGGACAGCCACAGCCCGAACGACCACGCGGGCGGCAGCGCGGGGCGGCCGGTCAGCGCGGTGTAGCGGTCCAGTACCTCCTTCGGCGACGGGCCGTGGACGACGTAGTACTCCAGGCTCTGGTCCTCGACGCTGAACTGGACCTGGCCGACCGCCTCGGAGCCCACCTCGTAGGAGACCTGGCCAGGGTGGTTGACGAAGACGCCGTAGCCGCGGTTGGTGAGGTGGAACGGGACGTTCTTGTAGGCCTGTTCGCTGGCGGTGCCGCCGTCCGCCTGCCAGATGTCCACCCGCTGCCCGTTGCGGGTGAACGGTGTGAAGCGCTCGCCCAGCCCGTACACCAGCTCGCCGACGCCGAGGGAGAGCTGGGCGAGGGAGTGGTGGGCGCCGTCGGGGGTCGTGGCGAACCCGGTGCCGCGCGCCCCGGCGGTGGTGAGGGGGCGGCCGTCGGCGGTGAAGTCGAGCCGGTACGGGGCCGCTGTGTCGACTCGCAACGACAGCCCTCCGGTGGTCAGTTCGAGCACGGTGCCGTCGCGGTGCACCTTGCCGGCGGGTGTGCTGTCCGGCGCCGTGCGCAGGGTGAAGTGGGGGCCGCGGTCGGCGGTGCCGGCGTGGTGGGTGGCGCGGACGCCGATGACGCCTTCGGCGGGCGAGAAGCACTCCACGGTCAGCAGGGGGGCGTTGAGCGTGTCGCCGCGGTGCCGGACGTGGCGTACGGCGGCGTAGAGGGTGAAGCGGTCGTCCGCTGCCCGGGTGCCGGTGATCTCGGTGGCGTACGACGCATCGACGCCGTCCCGCATCAGCCAGTAGCCGTCGGTGAACTTCATCAGATGAACAGCCTTTCCGGTACGGCGCGTTGGCTACTTGACGGAGCCGCCGGCGATGCCCGCGGCGATGTACTTCTGTGCGACGACGAGCAGGACCGCGGCGGGTACGGCGGACAGCACGGCCGTCGCCATGACCGCGCCCCAGTCGCTGACGTGGGCGCCGACGAACTGGTAGATGCCGAGCGTGACCGGCTTGACGTCGTCGGTGGTGTTGAGGGTCAGCGCGAACATGAAGTCCGACCAGGCGAAGAGGAAGGTGAACAGCCCGGCCGTGATGAGGGCGTTGCGGCTCATCGGGAGCACGATGCGGACGAAGGCGGTGAAGCGGTTCGCGCCGTCGACCAGTGCCGCCTCGATCACCTCACCGGGGAGGGACACCATGAACGCACGCAGCAGCACGATGGAGAACGGCAGCCCGAGCGAGGCGTCGGCCAGGATCAGCCCGAGGTAGGAGTTGACCAGCCCCAGCTCGGCGTACGCGCTGTAGAGGGCGTTGGCGATGACGATGCCCGGCACCATCTGCGTGATGAGCGTGGTGAAGACGACGCTGCGGCCGCCGCGCAGCGCGGACTGCGCCAGCCCGTACGCGGCGGGCGCCGCCAGCGCGAGACAGACGGCGACGGCACCGAGCGCGACGGCCAGGCTGGTGAGCATCGAACGGCCCTGGCTCTCCAGCGCGAGCCGGAAGCTCGTCAGGCCGGGATCGCTCGGGAACCAGTCGACCGCGATGCCCGACGCGGGCTGGAGTGCGGTGTTCAGCATCCAGTAGACCGGGAAGAGCAGCACGGCGAGTATCAGCAGCGCTGCGGCGGTGTTCCAGGCGCCGCGCAGCCGGCGAGCAGGTGTCGGGAGCACTTCGAGATCACTTCCCCTTGCCGAAGTCGGCGCGGTTCGCGCGCAGGTACAGCACGGCGAAGACCGCGCTGACCAGGATGAGGACGGTGCCCACGACGGCGCCCTGGCCGAAGTCGAGGCGCAGGAAGGACAGCTGATAGGTGACGGTGCCCAGGGTCTGGGTGGCGTCGGCGGGGCCGCCCGCCGTGAGGGCCAGGATCAGGTCCAGGATCTTGACCGTGGACATGAAGCCGAGGACGAGGACCACCGTGATCACCGGCCGCAGCATCGGCAGGGTGAGGGAGCGGAACGCCCGCCAGGGGCGCGCGCCGTCCAGCGCGGCCGCCTCGTACAGCTCGCGCGGTATCTCCTGGAGGCCGCCGTAGAGGATGACCATGTTGAACGGGATGCCGATCCAGATGTTGACCAGGACGGCGGACAGCAGCGCCACGCTCGGACTGCTCAGCCACGGCACCCCGCCGTCGGTCAGGCCGACGGCCTGGAGGAAGGTGTTGAGGACACCGTGCTCCTGGTCGAGGATGCGCCGCCACACGACGGCGGACACCACCATGGGCACCAGCCAGGGCAGCAGCAGGACGGCCCGGACGAGCCCGGCGAGGCGGAACCGCCGGGAGAAGAAGACGGCCAGCGCGAGGCCGATGGTGAACTGGCCGAGCAGTGACCCGGCCGTGAACAGCGCGGTGTGCCACAGCGCGTCGGTGAAGAGCGGATCGGCGAGTACCGCACGCCAGTTGTCGAGGCCGTTGAAGGGGGCCTCGCCGGTGAAGTAGGTGGTGGGCGTGTAGTGCTGGAAGCTCATCAGCAGATTGCGGACCAGCGGGTAGCCGAAGAAGGCCGCCATGTAGATGAGCGCGGGCGCGATGAAGAGCCAGCGGAGGAGCGCGGGGCGCCGGGTGAGAGTGGTCATGGCCGGTGTCTCACTTCCCCGTCGAGGCCTGCTGCTGGGCGCGGCGCAGGGCCGCTTCCGGGCTGCTCCGGCCGGTCAGTACGGACTGGAAGGCGCCCGCGAGCGCGTCCCCCACGGCCGGCCACCGGGTGCCGACCCGGGCCGTGCGGGACCGGGCGGTGGCGACCA
Organism: Streptomyces sclerotialus; assembly: GCF_040907265.1. Taxonomy (NCBI): domain Bacteria; kingdom Bacillati; phylum Actinomycetota; class Actinomycetes; order Kitasatosporales; family Streptomycetaceae; genus Streptomyces; species Streptomyces sclerotialus. The sequence continues at coordinate 7,536,001 of NZ_JBFOHP010000002.1, forward strand.
GCTCGGCGAACGGGGCGAGCTCGGGATTCTGCTCCGCGTACGTCCTGGCGGCGGCGGTGCGGGTCGGTACGTTGTTGGTCGCCTTGCCCCAGTCGAGTTGATTCCGCGGGGTGTTGAGGCAGTCGAGGATCTTCGCGGCGTTCCGCTCGCGGTCCGGGGTGTCGCTCTTCGGTACGGTCATGACGGTGCCGCCGATGGGCGCGACGGCCGTGCCGCCCGCTTCCGGCACCGGGATCGAGGCGACCGCCCAGCGAGTCTTCTTCTGCGCGTCGAGCACCGGCACCTGCCACGGTCCGTTGATCATCATGGCGGCGCGGCCCGCGACGAACTGGTCGTTGACGTCCTGCTGGTTCCAGTTGACGACGGCCTTGGACACGGACCGGTCCGCCACCAGCTGCTTCCACAGCCCCAGCGCCTTCGCGCCGCCGCCGTCACCGAGCCGGGCCTCGTCACCGCCCGAGGACCAGAAGAACGGCAGGAACTGGTAGACCCCGTCGGCGTCCGGACTGGCGCTGAAGGCCAGGCCGTAGGTGCCGTCCCCGGTGAGCTTGCGCGCCGCCGTACGCAGCTCCGCCCAGGTGCGGGGCGGCTCGACGCCGGCCTTCGCCAGCAGGTCGGGGTTGTAGTACAGCGCCAGCGAATTGGCCGAGCGCGCCACACCGTACCGGGTGCCCTGGTACGAGCCGAGGGAGACGGCGCTGCGGGAGAAGCCGGAGGTGGCCACGCCGAGGTCGGCCAGCGGCCGCAGACCGCCGGTCAGCGCGAACTGCGGCAGCTCGGAACCGTCCAGCTCCAGGATGTCGGGGAGCGAACGGGACGAGGCCATCCGCAGCGCCTTGGAGGCCACCTGGTCTGCGGGGACGCTGAGCTGCTCCACGCGCAGCCCCAGCGGCCGGGCGCAGCGGTCGAAGAACTTCTGGTTCTTGGTGTGTTCGGCGGTGTCGGTGGCCGAGTTGAGCACGGTGACCGTGCCGGGGTCCGGTGCCGCGGCGCACCCGGTGAGACCGAGCGCGACCGCTGCGCCCGCCGTGACCACGGCGAGCACGGGTCTTGCTGCGCGGGAGTGCATGGGTCAGCTCCGTTCGAGGGCGGCTCTGGGAAGTGCGACGGCGGTGCGAGGTGGGCAGGCGCGTCAGCGCAGCGAGAAGGTGCTCAGCCGCATCGCGTCCGAGAAGACCAGGTAGACGTCGTGCCGGCCGCGGGCGCCGCGCAGCCGCGCGGTGACGGTGCGGTATGTGTACCGGTCGCCGGTGCTGGGGACCGAAGCCGTCCCGGCGACCGGCCCGTCCGGCGCGCCGAGCCGTACTCGTACGGTCCCGCCGCCGCTGTCCGCCTTCGCGACGCGCGCGGTGAACGTCTGTGCCCCGGCGCCCAGTTCGGCGTCGCGGAAGACGATCCAGTCACCGTCCCCGGTGGCGCCGACCGCGTCCCCGCGCGCCTTGCTCTCGTCGACGATCCGGACGCCCCGGTAGTCGTCGAAGTCGGCGGCGCGGGTGGTCCTGGCCAGGTCCCGGGGCGGGATCGTCTCGCCGTCGACGCGGAGCGTCGTACGCCCCCTGATGTCCCGCGACGACGCGCCCACCAGCACGTCGTGGACGCTGCTCTCCACGACCCAGCGGCCGCGGGTGACGTCCCAGTGGGCGAGGTCGGCGGCGCGCAGCGGCAGCCGTACGGTCGTGCTCCGGCCCGCCTTCACATGGACGCGGGCGAAGCCGCGGAGCCGCTTCAGCGGCTGTTTGTCGCGCGAGGTCCGCTGGTGGGTGTAGAGCTGTACGACCTCGTCGCCGTCCCGCTCGCCGGTGTTGGTCACCCGTACGGAGACGGTGACCGTGCCGTCCCCGCCCACCCGGCGCGCGGAGAGCTCCGGCCGGCCGTAGCGGAACGTGGTGTAGGACAGGCCGTGTCCGAAGGGGTACAGCGGATCGCCCCGGAAGTAGAGGTAGGTGCGGTCCGAGGCGATGATGTCGTAGTCCAGCAGGTCCGGCAGGTCGTCCTCGGAGCGGTACCAGGTCTGGGTGAGCCGCCCGGCCGGATTGTGGTCGCCGAACAGCACGTCGGCCACGGCGTGTCCGGTCTCCTGACCCGCGTGCGTGGTCCACACGACCGCCGGGACGTGCCGCTGCTCCGGTCCGGCCGTCACCGGATAGCTGGTCTCCAGGACGACGACGGTACGGGGACTGGCCGCGCGTACGGCCTCGGCCAGCGCGGACTGTGCCGGGGCGAGCCCCATGTCCGTACGGTCGTGGTCCTCACGGCCGTTGATGCACGGCATGCTGCCGATCACCACGACCGCGGCGTCGGCGCCGCGTACCGCCTCGACCGCGTCGGCGATCCCGTCGCGCACGACTTCCACCTCGTACCGGGAGGCGTCCTCCCGGGTGGCCAGCCGCAGGGTGCCGTCGTCACCGGCCCTGAGGTACTTCTTGTCGCCGAACCAGTCGGCCGCCGTCTCGTACCCGGCGTAACGGACCAGCCGGGTACCGGCACCGTCCGCCGGCTCCTCCAGGACGAACTGCTGCTGGACGTACCAGCCGTTGGGCTGCGCCTGGTCGTTGCGGAACGCCGTCCCGTCGTAGCCGACGTACTTGCCGTTGGCCACGCTGCGCAGTGTCACCACGCCCTGGCCCCAGTCGAAGACGTCGTACCGTCCGGTGTCGCCCGGACTGCCGCCCGTCTCCGTGAGCACGGCTCCGCGCTCGCCACTGCCCGCGGTGAGGTACGCGCCCGTCGCCGTGTTGCGGAACGCCACCCGGTCCACGCCTTCGCTGGTGGTGACCGTCCCGGCGGAGCCGAGCCGCTCCCTGACGCCCTTGAGCGGGGTGACCTCGTACGGGAGCGTTCCCGAGTACCAGTCGGTGTAGAGGGTGTCGGCCAGCGGACCGACCACGGCGACCTTCCTGACGGTCCGCGCGTCCAGCGGCAGCGTCGCGTGGTCGTTCTTCAGCAGGACCACCGCCTCGCGGGCGGTCTCGCGGGCGAGCGCGCGGTGCGCCGGGCTGTCGATGACCGATCTGCCGATTCTCGCGTACGGGCCGCCGTCGGGGTCGAACTCGCCGAGCCGGAACCGGATGCCGAGCAGGTGCCGGACGGCCGTGTCGAGGTCGGACTCGTCGATCAGCCCCTCCGCCAGGGCCGTGCCGAGCGCCTTGACGGTCTTGGCGGGGGCCGCGCTGTCGGTGGTGAAGCTGTCGATACCGGCCCGGAGCGCGGCGGCGTCACCCGCCGCCAGGGTGGGGTAGTAGTCCTGGCTGCCGGGGAGCAGGTTGTTGGGCGCGTCCGCGTCCGTGACGTTGAACAGCTCCTGCTTCGCCCACTTGCGCACGGTGTCGTTCAGGCCCGGATGGACCGTCGCGGGACGGCCGTTGATGAGGTTGTAGGCGGACATCACACCGGTCACGGCATCGGCGGTGAGGGCCGGACGGAACGCCGCCTCGTCGTACTCCTTCAGGACGCGCGGGCGGAGGACCGAGTCGGAGGTGGTCCGGCGGGTCTCGGTGTTGTTGGCCAGGTAGTGCTTGATGGTGGGCGCCGTCTTCAGACGGACCGGGTCGTCGCCCTGGAGGCCCTTGCCGTAGGCGGTGGAGATGACGCCGGTCAGATACGGGTCCTCGCTGTAGCCCTCCTCGTTGCGGCCCCAGCGCGGGTCGCGCAGCAGGTTGACCACCGGCGCCCACAGGTTCAGCCCCCAGCCCTCGGGCCGCTCGTGCTGGAAGCCGCGTGCCTCGTCGCCGACGGCCGCGCCCACCCGGCCGATCAGTGCGGGGTTCCAGGTGGCGGCGAGGCCGACGGCCTGCGGGAAGACGGTGGCCGGGCCGAGCCAGGCGACCCCGTGCAGCGCCTCGGTGCCGGTGCGGAACGGCCGTATGCCGAGCCGTGGGATGCCCGGCTGGTACTGGTGCAGCAGGGAGATCTTCTCATCCCGCGTCAGCCGGCGGAGCAGATCGCCGACCCGTTCCGCGAGGGGGAGTTCCGGGTTCCGGAAGGGGTGGCCGGTGCTCGCGCCGGTCCGGGGCCGGGCGGCCGCGGGAGCGGCTCCCGCCAGGTCCAGGCCGGCGGCCAGGGGAGCGGCCGCCAGGCCGAGGGCGAGCACGTCACGTCGGGAAAGACCCTGGGGATTCACTGGGCTCCTTCGAGTCGAAGCGCTTCGATGAACGGTGCGTGGTGCCAGTGAGGTGCGAGACCGGGGCCGGCCGGCGGTGGCCGGCCGCCGTCAGGTGGTACGCGTACGAGGCGCGGTGCTCGCCCGCTCGGTCAGCCGCGGCGGCAGCAAGGTCGCATCGGGCACCTCCCGGCCGGCCAGCTTCGCCATGAGCAGTTCGACGGAGCCCGCGCCCACCTCGGCGGCGGGAATGGCGACGGAGGTGAGCGGGACCGCGGCCCCTTCGGCGAGCTCGTCCGGACACAGCGCGATCACCGACAGGTCCTCCGGTACGCGCAGCCCGGCCGCACGGAACGCCTCCAGCAGCGGGCCGAGCGCCGGCTCGTTGTGCACCACGACCCCCGTCAGGTCCGGGTGCTCGCGCAGCAGCCGGTCGACCGTTTCGCGCGCGGCCTGCGCGCCGGGCGCGCACGGCAGCACGGCCGAGGACATGCCGTACCGGTGTGCGGCGGCCGTGAAGCCCGCCGCCGTCCGCCGCGCGAAGCCGGTACCGCGCACGTACACCTCCGGCGGCGAGCCCAGCAGCGCCACACTGCGGTGCCCGAGCCGGGCCAGATGGCCGACGCACTCCTCGCCGGTGGCCGTGAAGTCCAGATCGATGCAGGTCAGCCCGTCGGCCTCGGCGGGGAAGCCGATGAGGACCGACGGCAGCCCCAGGGAGCGGAGCAGCGGGACACGGGCGTCGTGCAGCTGGACGTCCATCACGACGAGCGCGTCCACCAGCGCGCTGTCCGCCACTCGGCGCAGCCCGTCCTCGCCCTCTTCCTGGGTCAGCAGCAGCACGTCGTGGTCGTGCGCGCGTGCCGTGGTGACGACGGACGCCGCGAACTGCATCTGCACGGGCACATGGATGCCGCTGCGCAGCGGCATCACGAGCGCCACCACGTTGGACCGGCTGCTGGCCAGCGCCCGTGCCCCGGCGTGCGGACGGTACCCGAGCTCGCGGATGCTCTCCTCGACACGGTGCCGGGTGGCGGCCGAGATGGACCGCTTCCCGCTGAGCACGTACGACACCGTGCTCGGCGACACCCCGGCGCGCCGCGCCACGTCCGTGATCTTGACCATCCCGCTCTCCTCGCTGCCGCGTCCCCCGGACCGGCGAATCGAACCGTTTCGACAACGGCCGTCGAAGCGATTCGCCGGAACAGTAGGGAGGGGGGTGGGGAGAGTCAATGGCGTGAACGGAAAGTTCCGTGCCGCCTACAAGGCCGCCGTCCTGGCGTGCTCCCCGGACCGGCGGTGACGGGCGGTGCGACGGGTGCCTCGTCCGGCCGGCGTCGCGCGCGGAGCCGCGTCACCGCCCAGTCCCCGCCGGCCGCCGTGGTCAGGCCGACGGCCCAGGCCAGGTCCGCACCGCCCAGGGCGTGCGCGACCGGTCCGGTGCAGGAGGAAGTCCGTGTAGGAGGCCAGGAAGACGCCCTGGAACGCCGGCGCCGGCGTCAGGCTCACGGCCGGCGGCGCGGCGATCAGGGCGGTCCGGGTGGCGCGGCCCGGCAGCCGGCGGTGCCGGAACGTCTGGACCGCGGTCACCAGGCACAGCGCCGTGCCGTGCCGTAGAGGTTCATCGAGTTGATGTGCACGACGACGACGGCGAAGCCGAAGAGGACGACGGCGGATCTGGGGGAGGACGCCGGTCGATGGTGCGGCCTTCGACGAACCGGGCGGGGGCCGGGCCGGGCGGGGGCCGGGACGGGCCCGCCCGGCCGGCTCAGGGAAGGGAGCCGGCGGGGGACGTGCTCCCGGTCGCGGTGGTACGCGCGGCCCGCAGCAGGTCCCAGGCGAGCAGACCGGCGCCGACGCGGCCCGCGCGCTCCCCGAGCGCCGCACACACGATGTCGGGCAGGACCTGGAAGGCGACCCGGCGCTCCAGGTGGCGCCGCAACGGCACCAGCAGCTGGTCGCCCGCCTGGCTGACGCCGCCGCCCAGGACCAGCACGCCGGGGTCGAAGAGCGTCACGGCCGCCAGCAGTCCCTCGGCCATGGCGTCCGCCGCCTCGTCCCACACCCGCGCCGCGGCCGGATCGCCCGCGCCCGCCCGGCGCGCCACCTCGGCCGCGGTCACCGCGGGCCCCGCGCCGCCGGCCGCCGTCCCGCACGCCGCCGCGTACCGCCGGGCGATCGCGGCGCCGCCCGCGAGCGTGTCCAGGCAGCCGTGCTGCCCGCAGCCGCACGGTTCACCGCCGGGCCGCAGCACCAGATGGCCCAGCTCCGCCGAGCGCCAGTGGCTGCCCGGGAAGGGCAGGCCGTCGAGCAGCACGGCGCCGCCGACGCCGGTGCCGACGGGGACGAAGAGGACGACGGGGTGGCCCCGGCCCGCGCCGAGCCGGGCCTCGGCGACGCCGCCGGAGCGCACGTCGTGCCCGAGCACCACGGGCAGCCCCAGCCGCTCCGCGACCAGCCGCCGCAGCGGGACGTCCTGCCACTTGACGACCGAGGAGAACATCACCGTGCCGGCGTCCTCGTCGACCAGCCCGCAGGAGGCGATGCCCGCCGCCCGGACCGTGATGCCGGCGGCCCGCGCCTCGGCGACGGCCCGCTCGGCATGGTCCAGCACGGCCGTCAGCACGGCGTCCGGGCCGTCGGCCGGGCGGGTGGCGGTGCGGCGTTCGGCGGTGACCGTGCCGTCCGGGGCGACCAGCGCCGACTTGAGGACGGTGCCGCCGATGTCCAGGCCGAGCACCCGGCCGGTACCGGCCACCGGCGCCTCGCCGTCCGTACGGTTCACGACGCCTCCTGATCACGTGACGGCACGTCACCATTTAACGGGATGCATGCCTTCCGGTCCCTTACCCCGCTCCCGGGCCGCGCCACCGTTCGAGGTGGCGCAGCAGCCGGTCGTACTGCCGGGTACCCGCGTCGACGGCCAGGTGGGCGCCGCGCAGTACCTGGCAGATCTCGGCGGGCGTCAGCCGGGGGCGCTGGTCGCGCAGCCCCGCGGAGAGTTCCTCGCTGTGCCGGGGGTCGATGCGGGTGTGTGCGGTGAAGTAGAGGCGGGTGTCCTCGTCGTGCAGGCCCACCCGGTCCATGCCGGCCAGCAGCTGCCGGAAGTGCGGCTCGACCCAGCTCTCGAAGACGAAGAAGCAGCCGTAGGCGGCCTGGGTGCGGGACGGGCGGGTGAGCAGCGCGGTGAACAGATTGGAGGTGATCTTGGCGAACCACGGGTGCGCGTCGCGGTACCGGGCCAGTTCCTCCCAGCCGGCGGCGGAGCCGAGCTGGCGGCGCAGCCAGTAGGTGTGGAAGTTCTCCAGCCGGCCGCGGCCGCACTCGTCCCACAGGTTGGCGGCCGCGACCGCCTTCTGCCGGCCCTGGAGGCCCACGACCAGCAGCGCGACCTCGTCGTCCACGACTTCGTTGCGGATCAGCTCGCACCGTACGAAGTACTCGATCTGCGCGCGGGTGGCGTCCTCGGCCAGGTAGCGGAAGAGCGGGTGGCAGACGCCGGTGTTGTCGGCGGCCAGCGCGTCCAGGTGGTCGGCGGCCGCCTCCTGCCCGTCCGGTTCGGGTACCGGCGCCGGCGTGGCCCAGACGTCGATCAGTTCGCGTTCCAGTCGCGTGCGCGCCGCGAACAGCGCGATCTCCAGGTCGTCGTCACGGGAGCCGTTGGCCGGTCCGTCGCGGTAGCCCAGGGACCGGGAGCAGAGCGTGGCCAGGTGTTCGTGCAGGAACCTGCCGTGCGCCTCGGGGTCGGTGCGGAGCCGGGCCAGCCGCTCCGCCTGGACATCGGGCGGCGCGCTCAGGAACCGGGCCAGCTCCGGGTCCAGCCCCTGGAACGGCCGTACCGGCGGCCAGTACAGGTCCTGGAGGGGCGGGGCGCTCATCGGAGTCCTCCCTTCTCCGCGACACGCAGCGCGTTGGCGGCGATGGTCAGTCCGGGGTTGACGGCCGCCGACGACGGGAACCACGAGCTGTCGGCGATCCACAGGTTGGCCAGGTCGTGTGCCTTGCAGTCCGGGTCGACGACGCTGGTGGCCGGGTCGGTGCCGGCGACCGCGGTACCGCACTGGTGCGAGGTGACGTCGATGCCCATGTGCCGCGCCGACACCAGCGGGTACCCGGCCCTGCGCATCATCCGGGCGGTCCTGCGCACCAGTTCGCGGTGGGGCGTGAGGTTCACCGGCCGCCGGCCGACCCGGATCGCGCCGTCCGGGCCGACCGTGACGCGGTTGCCGGGCGCCGGCAGGTCCTCGCTGGTGAGGTAGAGGTCGACGCTGTGCCGGGTGAGGAAGCCCAGCGCCGGGCCGGGCAGCCGGGGGTGGAGCCCCCGGGCGGTGGCGGGCTGGAGTTTGCCGAGGGTCTGGACGTTGCCCAGCGGGCCGTGCGCGCCGTTCGCCAGGTACCAGTCGTTCAGGCCCAGGGTCTTCTGGAACACCGTCTCGCTGGGGCGGCGGGGATCGACGGCGACGAGGAAGGTGCTGTTGTGCACCATGTAGTTGCGGCCGACCTGCCCGGAGGAGTTCGCCTCACCTTCGGGCCGCCGGTTACGCGAACGCAGCAGCAGCGCCGCCGTGTTCACCGCGCCGCAGGCCAGTACGTAGCGGTCGGCGCGGATGCGGAGCTCCGTGCCGGCGTGCCGGGCGGCGGCCGCGGTCACCCGCCGCCCCGGCGCGTCCGTCAGCAGCCCGGTCACGACGGTGCGGGTGAGCAGGGACACGTTTCCCGAGGCCAGCGCGGGCCGCAGCGCGCACACGTCCGCATCGCTCTTGGCGCCCAGCAGGCAGGGGAAACCGTCACAGGTGGCGCAGCGCACGCAGGCCCCGCCCGGCCGCAGGTCGATGCCGGTGGGCAGGTCGAAGGGGGCCAGGCCCTGGGCGCGCAGCGCGTCGGCCAGCTCGGCGACGGCCGGCTCGTGCGGCACCGCGGGGTACGGGAAGCCGGCGGAGCGCCAGGGCTCGGTGGGGTCCTGTCCCGCCGTGCCGTGCACCCGGTAGAGCCGCTCGGCCGCCGCGTAGTACGGCTCCAGCTCCGCGTACGGGAACGGCCAGGCCCGCGAGACGCCCTCCGCGTGCTCCACAGGCCCGAAGTCGGCCTCTCGGAACCGCGGCAGGGTCGCGCCGAAGACCTTGGTGTTGCCGCCGACGTAGTAGTGGACGCCCGGCTGGAAGCGCCGTCCGGTGTCGGCGTCGTACCACGGCTCGGCGTTGCGGTACCGCTTCTCGGTGAAGACCGCGTGCGGCGACCAGTTCGCCGCCTCCCGGGGCAGGAAGTCGCCGCGCTCGACGACGAGGACCCGGGCGCCGGAGTCCCGCAGCGCGTAGGCCAGGGTCGCGCCGCCCATACCGGCCCCGATGACCGCGATGTCGCAGTCCACCTCGGGCCCGTCGGGGCGCAGCAGACCCGGCGGCTCCGGCGGGTACGTGGCGTTCATCGCTGCCTCCTTGCAGGCCCTGTGGCGGGTGGGGTGAGGTACCGGGCGGCGATCTCGTGCGCGAAGGCCATGATCGTGCCCTGCGGGCTGACACCGGTCGGACCAGGCAGCACGGCGGCGTCGCACAGCCGCAGATTGCGGAAGCCGTACGGGCGGCCGTCCGGGCCGCACACCCCGCCGCTCCCGGCGGGCCCCATCGGGCACGACGCCATCGCGTGCACGGACACCAGGTCCCAGCCGCGCGGATCGGTCCGCCGCGCGAACTCCTCGGCGGCCCGGGCCGAGCCCAGCACGCCGGGCGCCGGCGGGTACAGCTCCACGGCCCCGGCCCGGAACAGCAGCCGTGCCGCGCGCACCAGCGCGAAGCGCAGCAGGTCCACGTCGTGCGCGGCGAGCCGGTGCCGCAGCACGGTCCCCGCGCCGGGGAGCCGGCCGATCCGTACCCGGCCCGTCATCCGCACCTGCACCGTGAAGACCGCCACCCGCGCGAGGTCGGCCAGGAGCGCGTCGACCACCGCGGGGCCCTGCCGCACGAGCGCCGCCGCCAGCGAACCGGGCGTGAGGTTGGCGGCCATGACGTGAATGCCCAGCCCGCTGAACTCGCCCACCTGGGCGGTGAAGATGGTGCCCCGCTCGGCATGGAGCGGCGAGCCGAAGCGGGCGGGCAGCCGCAGGTTCACGTGGAAGGCCATGCCGCGGCCCGCCGTCCGGCGGTGGATGCCGCTGCGCTGGAGGAGCGCCGCGCTCCCGACGGCCCCGGCGGCCAGGAAGACCGTACGCGGCCGGTACCGCACCGGTGCGCCGTCCGGCCCCACCGCCCGTACGGTGTGCACCGTACCGCCGTCGTGGTCCAGCCGTACGACGCGTACGCCCGGCTCGATACGGGCGCCGTACCGCTCGGCTTCCGGCAGATAGGTCGTCGCCATGGTCCGCTTGGCGCCGGACGGGCAGCCCGTGGGGCAGCGGTTGCGGTGCGCGCAGCCTGGTGCCGCGCGTCGGGCGAGCGTCCAGCCCCAGCCCAGGCCCTCGGCGGCCGCCGCCAGCAGCCGGGAGTCCTCGTTGCCCGCACCGTGCCGCTGCGCGTCCACGGCCAGCCGGCGGGAGATCTCGCTGAGGTGCCCGGCGAGATGGCGGAGACGGTAGCCGTCGGTGCCGCGGGTCTCCGCCCACCGGTCCAGCAGCCCGGCCGGCGGCTCCCACAGCAGCCCGCCGTTGACCACGGTCGTGCCGCCCACGCAGCGGCCCTCGCCGTAGGGGATGACGGGGCGGCCGAAGACGGGGGTGAGGCCCGCGTTGCGGTACAGCCGGCGCAGGCTGTCGGCCGGCGGCAGGGCGGCGAGCTCGGCGGTGGACACCCGCGGGCCTTCCTCCAGCACCCGCGGGTGGCGGCCCGCCCGGGCCAGTTCCAGCGCTGCCACGGCCCCGCCCGCTCCCGAGCCGATGACCAGCGCGTCGCACTCGACGGTGCGCGGCGTACGGCCGCTCATGGCGTGACTCCCGTCGGGACGGAGGGCGGCACGGGCGGAAGCGGGTCCGCGCCCGGCACCAGACGGTCGGGGCCGCCGTCCAGCCCGCCGTACAGGGCCAGCGCCTCGGCGGCCCGCAGCAGCGGCCCGACCCCCCGCAGCCGCGCCAGCCGCTCGCTCCCGTATGCCAGCGACTCCCCGTCGCACCTGGTCACCCGCCGCCCGGTGGCCAGGAGGAACGCGAGCGGCACGAGGCGCAGGACGAGCCGGGCGGCGGCCAGGTACGGGCGCGGCCCGGCCCGCAGACTGCCCGCGACATGGGCAGTGGCGCGCGCCAGGACCGCGCGGTCCCGCAGTACGGGATGGCGCGCGGCCCACACCGCGGGCAGCCCGCTCGCCGTCAGCGCCCGCTCCACGGACGCGGCACTCATCGCCGGACCGCCTTGTCCCTGGCGAACGCCGCCAGCAGGCGGGGCGCGCCCTGGTCCAGTACGGCGTCCAGCGCCGCCAGGAACACCTCGACCTCCTTGTCCCCGGCCACCAGCGGCGGCGAGACGATCAGCGGCAGGCCGTGGTTGGAGCCGTAGAACGTCAGCACGTCGTGCTCCCGGTACAGCGCGGCGATCACGGCCGCGGTGATCAGCTTCAGCCGCAGCCGCGGGTCCCGCGCGAAGGAGCCGGGCAGCAGCCGCAGCACCCGGTCCAGCGCTGGATGGCCGGCCCGCAGGAACACGCCGTGCAGCGCGCCCCGCCCGGCCGCGCCCGCGACCAGGCCCGGATGCCGCGCCGCGATCCGGGCCAGGCCGGCGGACAGCTGCTCGCCGATCCGCACCGCACGCCCGGGATAGTCGTCCTCGACCGCGATCGCGACCGCCTCCAGTGCGGTGACGGTCTCCTCGCCGAAGCCGTAGTAGGTGGTGCTGTGCAGGGTGGCGTCGGTGAGGTTGTCGTACGCGGCCCGGAACAGCGGCTCGCGCGCGATGTAGCCGGAGATGGACGCCTTGCCGCCGCCGAAGGACTTGGAGGTGGTGAGCACGTCGGGGACGAGCCCCGGATGGCGCATGAAGTGGAACAGTGTCCCCGTCCTGCCCCAGCCGGTGTAGACCTCGTCGAAGACGAGCACGATGTCCCGCTCGGTGCACAGCCGCCGCACCTCGCGCAGGAACTCCCCGGAGCACTCGCGCAGCCCGGAGGCGCTGAACGGCTCCAGCACCACCGCGTACACATCGCTGCCGCCGTCCCCCGTGGTGTGCCGCTCCAGCGCGAGGACGAAGGAGGCGAGGTCGTCGTAGGCGAAGGCGTCGGTGCCCGGCAGGCCGGGATAGGGGAACGTCACCTCCGGCGAGGCGGTGAGGCTGCCCGCGCCGAGCAGCTTGCCGTGGAAGGCGATGTCGGAGTGGAGGACGGTGCCGCGGCGGCCGCGGTGGTACTTGTACGCCAGCTTCACCGCGCCCTCGACCGCCTCGGCCCCGGAGTTCGGGAAGTAGCCGATGTTCAGGTCGCCGGGCAGCAGCTGCGCGAGGTTGTGGGAGAGCGCGGCGACGTAGGGCGAGAGGAAGTTCTTGTGCACCTCCATCGCCTGGCGTTCGGCGAACCGGCGGCGCGCCGCGAGGATCCGCGGGTGGTTGTGCCCGTGGTTCAGCACGCCGATGCCGCCGGTGAAGTCCAGGATCCGCCGCCCGTCGCGCAGGGTGATCCAGCACCCCTCGGCACGCTCGGCCAGGTCGTGCCCGAAGCCGAAGGAGCCGAGCAGCGACACCTGGCTGCGGCTGACGTAACGGCGGTAGAGGCCGTGCACCTGACGAGGCGTCATGTGCAGGCAGTCCTCGGCGGTGAAGAGGTCAGTCATGGGCCGCTCCCGTGGTGAGCGGGGCGGGGTGCGCGGGCCGGGCCGCCGCCCGGACGCGGTCGGCGATCAGCCGGCCGGCCCGCTGCCCGCCCCGGAGGGCGTAGTTGGTGCCCCGGTCCTCGGGGAACACCTGGGCCATGCCGGCCAGGTAGAGACCCGGTACGGGGCTCTCGGTGGCGGGGACGGTCCGCGAGTAGTGCCGGGTGATCACCGGCTGGGCGTGCTCCGCGCGCCACACGTGGTACCGGCGCACCCACTCCTCCCGGAACGCGGGGAACATCCGGCGCAGGTGCAGCAGGCTGTAGCGGTACACCTGGTCGTCCGGCATCCGGTACAGCCCCGCACCGGCCGGCAGGTACTTCGACAGGTAGACCACGTGGCGTCCCCCGTAGTGCCACGCCGGGTCGAGGTTGGTGTGCTCGATGACGCCGACGTAGGGGAAGCCGGGGTCGCTGACGTTGAGCCAGTAGGTGTCCGACAGCGGCCGGTCGTTCTCCAGCACCAGGCAGATGTTGGCCAGGTACCGGACCGCCGCGAGCTGCCGCCGCAGGCCCGGCACGGCCGGGTGGGCATCGTCCTGCCCGGCGAGGAGCGCGGCGGCGGGGCCGGGCGCCGTGGTCACCAGCACCCGCCGCGCCGCGTACCGCGTGCCGCCGGCCCGTACGCCGGTCACCCCGCCCGGCCCGGCCAGTACCTCCGTGACCGGGCAGGACGTACGGATCCGCACCCCCAGCCGGGCCAGCTCCGGCAGCCAGGCGGCCAGCAGCGCGCCGCAGCCGCCGCGCAGGTAGTACAGCACCTCGCGCCCCGCGCGGCTGCGGCTGCCGCCGCGCAGGTGCAGCTTGGTCCACATCCAGGTCGCGCCGACCTCGGGCGCGTACTCCCCGAACTTGCCCGCCAGCAGCGGCCGCCAGACCCGGTCGTACACCCGCCGCCCGGCCAGCCGCACCAGCCACTCCTCGGCCGTCAGCGCCTCCAGCTCCCGCCAGTGCCGGACCCGGCCGGCCCGCAGCACCGACCGGGCGAGCCGGAACCGGTCCACGACGGGCAGCGGCGCGAACCGCGCCACGTCCAGCGGCGTGGACAGCCGGTGGATGCCGCCCGCGTGGTAGAAGCCGGTACGGCCCGCGTGCCGCTCGACGAGACCGCCGCAGCCCAGCTCGGCGCAGAGCCGGAAGACGTCGGTGTCGGAGGCGAACCAGTGGTGGTAGAAGCGCTCCAGCTGCCGCCCGCCGACCGTGAAGGTGCCCGCGAGCCCGCCCACCCGGTCGCCGGCCTCCAGGACCAGGCAGCGCAGCCCCGCCCGGCCCAGCTCGTGCGCCGCCGCGAGCCCGGTGAACCCGGCACCGACCACGACGACGTCCCACCCGTCCCCGGGCGCGGCGCTCATCGCGCCGTCCGGACGCGGGGCGTGAGCGGCCGTACGGTCCCGTCCTCCGGCACCTCCGGGGCCGCCGGGGTGCCGGTCTGCGGCGGGTGGCGCTCCAGCAGGACGTACGGCGGGCGGCCGCGCAGTTCGCGGTGGACCAGCCGCAGGTACTCGCCGAGCAGCCCGAGCAGCACCGCCTCGCAGCCGAACGTCCAGGCCGCCAGCGGCAGCCGGTGGCGGCGTACGGCGGCGGTCATGGCCGCGCCGCCCAGCCAGGTGAGGCCGACGACGGCCGGCATCCGGGCGGGCGCGGGGGAGCAGGACACCAGGCCGCGGCGGGAGAGGTCGGCCATCTTCCGCAGCGAGTACTTCGAGCGGCCGGCCGGGCGCGCCGGCCGCTCGTACGCCACGCTCGTCTCCGGGAACCCCGCCCAGCACACCGAGCCCCGCAAGTACGGTTCCCCTTCGGGCAGTTCGGTGAGCAGCCGCACGACGGACCGGTCCAGCAGCCGGAAGTCGCCGGTGTCCAGCGCCACCGGCTGGTCCGCGAGGGCGGCCAGCAGCCGGTAGTAGACGTGCGCGGTGACCACCTTGAAGCGGCTCTCCCCGGCCCGTGCGGTCCGCCGGGCCGACACCACCGACCAGCCGGCGCGCCACCGTTCGACCAGCTCGGGGATGAGCTCGGGCGGGTCCTGGAGGTCGGCGTCCATGGTGATCACCGCGTCCCCGGCCGCGGCGCGCAGTCCGGCGAGTATCGCCTGCTGGTGGCCGAAGTTCCGGGTCAGCCGGACGAGCCGGACCGCGGGGTCCCCGCCGGCGAGGGAGGTCAGCGTGTACCAGGTGCCGTCCTTGCTGCCGTCGTCGACGTAGACCACCTCGTGGGCGCAGTCCGGGAGGCGGCCCAGCGCGGCGGTGAGCCGCCGGTGGGTCCGGTCCAGCACCGCCTCCTCGTCGTAACACGGCACCACCACACTGATCAGCGGCGGCCGGCCGCCCTCCGCACCGGAGGCGCCGGACGTGCCGGACGCGCCGGAGGTACGCGGATTCCCCGGTACCGCCGGGAAGGGGATCGAGGTCATGTCGTCTCCTCACGTACGTGCGGGGCACCGGCCGGGACGTGGGGCCGGGCCGGTGCCCGTCGTGCGTCAGCCCAGTACCTCGTCGGCCGTCGCACGGAAGCGTTCGGCGGCTGCGGCGATCTCGTCGGGGCCGCTGAACACGTCGACGCCCGCGTCGGCGCCCAGGTAGCTGTCGGACAGGCCCACGGTCAGGGCGACCGCGCGGCCCAGGACGTCGTCGGTGCGGGGCAGCGCGCCGGGCCGGAAGTCCTGGCGCGGCCAGGCGGGTTCCGGGCGCCGGGACGGGCAGGACCGGGTGTCGCCCGCGGCCAGCGCGCGCAGCTCCGGCAGCCCGCCGTAGTAGTGCTTGGGCGAGTGCAGCAGCGTCCTGGTGCCCAGCCGTTTCGCCACCGCCTCGGCCGCGGCCCGCTCCTCGAAGAGGTGGACCAGCACGGTCGCGCAGTCGCCCGCCGGGTCGTGCGACGGACGGCGGACCAGACCGTCCCGTACGGGGATGAGGGCGGCCAGCGCGTCCCGCTGGGCCCGGGTGCGGGCCAGCACGGTGTCCAGGCGGGCCAGCTGGGCGCGGGCGACGGCCGCCGTCAGTTCGGTCATCCGCAGGTTCAGGCCCAGCATCCGGTCGCCGGGCCCCTCCTCGGCGCGGTACGGGAACCAGCCGTGGTCGTGGAAGCCGTAGGCCCGCTGGAAGGTGTGTTCGTCGGGGGTGAGCAGGAACCCGCCGTCGCAGGCCGTGACCACCTTGAACATGTTGAGCGAGAACGCCCCTGCCTGGCCGAAGGAGCCCAGGGGCCGCCCGCGGTACGTCCCGCCGCACGCCTGCGCCGCGTCCTCCAGCACCAGCAGCCCCAGCTCGTCCGCGAGGTCCCGCAGCGCGTCCATGTCGCAGGGGGCGCCGAGCATGTGAATCGGCATCAGCGCCTTGGTGCGCGGGGTGATCCGGGACCGTACGTCCTCCGGGTCCAGGGTCAGCGTCTCGTCGATCTCCGCCACCACGGGCGTGGCCCCGCTGTGGACGATCGCGGCGACCGAGGCGACGTAGAGGTACCCGGGCACGACGACCTCGTCGCCGGGCCCGATGTCCAGCGCCGCCAGCGCCGTGACCAGCGCGGAGGTACCGCTGTTGACGGACAGGCAGTACGGGCTCGCCAGGCGGCGCGCGGCCTCCTGCTCGAACAGCCGCGTCTGGGTGATCTCGCCGAGCGGGTAGGAGTGCGCTGCGGTGGAGCGGGACCACGCGTTCAGTACCTGCTGGACGTTCGCGCGTTCTTCGTCCCCGAAGAAGGCATATCCGGGACCGGGCATGAAGGGCTCCGTGAAGGTCGGCGGGGTGGGGCGGCCTGTCGCGTGCGGCGCGTCAGAAGACGACGGGGCAGAACGGTGCCGGGTCGTGGCGGAAGGCGGCCGCGGCGGCGCGGACCGCGCCGGGGCGCAGTTCCGTCACCCGGCCGGCCAGCGCGAGCTGGGTGACGGAGCCGCCGCCCAGCAGCAGGCTGCCCAGCTCCCGCGCCGTGAGTGCCAGGTCGGCGGCCGCGCGGGTGCGGACGCAGTCGGCTTCCGCGGGGCCCGTGATGAGCCGCCACCGCCCTTCGTTCCAGGGGCAGAGCGGATCGCTCACCTCCAGTACGAGCTCGGTCTCGACGGCGTAGCCGCGGCCGGCCAGCGCGCGGTCGACGTCGACGGCGCGGGCGTACAGCTGGTCGCGCACGGTGGGCGCGGCGCTGCGCGGGTCGGTGAGCAGGGCCAGCACCGGGTCGTCGACCGGGCGGGCGTTCGCGGTGACGGTGCCGCCGAGATCGATGTCCAGCAGTGCCCGCCAGAGCAAGGCGTAGCCGGCCGGGTCGGTCGCGCCCAGGTCGTGGACGGAGACGGTGTACCGGGGGTAGGAGCGGGTCCAGCCGGCGGTGAGCCGGTAGAGGGCGTAGCCGCGCGGGCCCGTGCCGTCCGTCGCCAGCATGCACAGCAGGCGTCCGGCGCCGCCGCGGTCGGCCGGCGGGTCGGCGAGGGAACGGCGCAGCCAGGCACCCTCCCGGCGGAGCATCCCGGGGCGCTCGCCCAGGCAGCCGCGGCACACCGCCGCGACGGCGGCCTCGGCCTCGGCGGGGGAGGTGACGTCCAGGGTGAGCGGGGGACCGCCGTCCGCCGGGATCTCGGCCAGCTCCCGCGCCTCCACGGGGACGGCGAGGCTGACGGCCTGGCTGGCCGTGCCGAAGCCGAGGCGGCCGTAGATGCCCGGCTCGGTGGAGTTCAGGACCGCGACCGGCTCGGCCCGGGCCGTGTGCAGGTCGGTGAGGGTGCGCCGGACCAGTTCGCGCATCAGGCCGCGCCGCCGGTGCGCGGGGGAGACGGCCACGTAGCCGAGGCCGAACACCGGGCTCGGTCCGGCGCCGGGCAGCGTCATCTCCAGGGAGTAGCCGGCCAGCGTGGCGCAGGGCCCGTCCGCCGTGCGGGCGAGCAGCGAGCGCTTGGGCTCCAGCAGCTCGGCGACGACCGCGCGGTGGTCCGGCGAATGGTCGTACCCGCCGTAGGCCAGACCCACCACGCCGGCGAAATCGGACCAGTCGTCAGGAGGCCGGAACTCATAATCCGGAGAACCCGGAGAACGCTGTGAGGAAGAATGCACAGGGCACCTCCGACCGATTCCGGATGATGCCCGTACGGGCATCGCATCGGGGAAAGCAATTCAGTCGGCGCGTATGCCGGGCAGGCCGCACTGCCCGAAGTCGAGGTCTTTCTCCGCAGGGGCGAAGCCGCCTTGCGGAAAGGACCGCCGCGAGGCCCGGATCGCGGTCTCCTCATGCGCCGATGAACCGATTCGGGGCCGCCAGAGGCTGATAACCACACTCTTGAGGCTGCCCTCGGCTGTCAACCCCCGCAGCCCGGAAGTCCCCGGTCAACGGCCATTCCGGCCATTCAGGACGAGCCCGGTACCGTGCGTTTCACATCCGGCCATATTCCCCCGAAGCGCCTTGCGCGGGCCGTGGCTCCATCCAGACTCGGAACGGCGGCCGCCAGGGCCGCGTGAGCTGTACATGACGTGACGGGAGCCGACATGAAAAACGGCAAGCTCGTTTCCGGTAAGACCGTGCCCGGCGAGGGATGGAAAAACTATCCCGACCGTAACGGTGACGGCGTGTACATCGATGTCGACACTTCGGAAGGGGGGTTCACCAGCACCCCCGTATACATCCCGGCCCTCACCGGTGACGACCGTATGTGGATGACCACGGGCGGCAACACGGTCTACAACGCCACCCCGACCGGTTTCCGCGTCTACGTGCGCCGGGTGGACCGGCAGCCCATCGACCCCGCGTACGCCGCCAAGAACGGCTGGCACATCGCCTGGATCGCGGCCGAGGCCTGAGCCGCGAGGACGTCCACCGGGACCGGTTCCGTGCGCGCCGGCCCCCGCGCATCCGTCGCGGGGGCCGGCTGTCGTGGGACGTGCCGCGATTGACATGCAGGTAATTGCCTGCCTAACGTCGGCGGCGTGAGTGGAGACGAGGAGCGCGCGCCGGCCGCCGACACCGACCAGGTCTTCAAGGCCCTCGCCGACCGGACCCGCCGGTACCTGCTGGACCTGCTGCACGAGCGGAACGGGCAGACACTGGGAGAGCTGTGCGACCGGCTCGCGATGACCCGCCAGTCGGCCACCCAGCACCTCTCCGTGCTGGAGGACGCCCGTCTGGTCAGCACGGTCCGGCGCGGCCGGGAGAAGCTCCACTACCTCAATCCCGTACCGCTCCAGGAGATCCAGGAGCGGTGGATCGACAAGTTCGAGCGCCCGCGGCTGCGGGCCCTCAGTGCGGTGAAACGACGAGCCGAGGACGCCATGAACGACCGACCGACCTTTGTCTACGTCACCTACATCGAGAGCACGCCGGACCGGGTCTGGCACGCCCTGACCGACCCCGAGCTGACGGCCGCGTACTGGGGCCACAGCAACGTCTCCGACTGGGCGACCGGCTCCCCCTGGGAGCACCGGCGTACGGACGGCTCGGGCATCGCCGACGTCGTCGGGATGGTCGTCGAGAGCTCCCCGCCGCGGCGGCTGGTCACCACCTGGGCCGAGCCGGGCGAGGAGCCGGCCGGCGGCCCGTCCAGGGTCACCTTCGACATCGAGCCCTACGGCGGGATCGTCCGGCTCACCGTGACCCACGAGAACCTGGCCGACGAGGCCGAGCGCGAGGCGGCGGCCGGCGGCTGGGCCGCGGTGCTCTCCAACCTCAAGTCCCTGATCGAGACCGGCAGTCCGCTGCCGGAGCAGCCCTGGCACATGCCCGCCGGCTGAGGCCGCGCTCCCCGTCCGGCCACGTGTACCCGCCAAGCATCTGTAATGATGGGGTAAAGCGTAATGGCCAGGTAAAGGAGATCGCGTCCGGCCCGCGTCACTGGCGCTCCCGGCGCGGCATCCGGGGAGGACACGATGGGGACGCGACGCACTTCGCTGCCGGGCGTCGGCACGCGGTACGACTTCACCACCCACGCCGGACAGCGCCTTTCCGTGGTGGTGCACCACGACGGACGCCGCTTCATCGGTTTCTACGACGCCGATGACCCCGATACCTGCCGCTCCTCGGTACCCCTGGAACGGGAGGAGGCGACGGCGCTCGCGCACCTGATAGACCCGGTGCCGCTGGACGCCGTCCGCACCGACGGCATCGACCTGGTCACCGAGCACATCCAGATCGGCAACCGTTCCCCGTACGGCGGCCGGCTGCTCGGTGACACCCAGGCCCGCACCCGTACCGGCGCGTCCATCGTCGCGGTGCTGCGCCGCACCAGCGCCCACCCGTCCCCGGGCCCCGATTTCCGATTCGCCATCGGCGACACCCTCGTCGCGGTCGGCACCCGAGAGGGCGTCGACGCCCTCGCCGAGATCATCGCCGGAGGCTGACCATGCACGAGACCACCGCACTGCTCGTGGAGTTCGGCGCCGTCATCCTCGTCCTCGGCCTCCTCGGCCGGCTGGCCGGCCGGGTCGGGCTCTCGCCCATACCCCTCTACCTCCTCGCCGGGCTCGCCTTCGGGCACGGCGGTCTGCTGCCGCTCAACGCCAGCGAGGAGTTCGTCGGCGTCGGCGCCGAGATCGGCGTCATCCTGCTGCTGCTCCTGCTCGGCCTCGAATACAGCGCCTCGGAACTGGTCACCAGCCTCAGGACGCAGTACCCCTCCGGCGCCGTCGACTTCCTGCTGAACGCCGTACCGGGCGCCGTCGCGGCGCTGCTGCTCGGCTGGGGCCCGGTCGCCGCCGTGGCGCTGGCCGGCGTCACCTGGATCTCCTCCTCCGGCGTCATCGCCAAGGTCCTCACCGACCTCAACCGGCTCGGCAACCGCGAGACCCCCGTCATCCTCGGCGTCCTGGTCCTCGAAGACCTCTCCATGGCGGTCTACCTGCCGCTGCTCACCGCCCTGCTGGCCGGCGTCGGCCTCGCCGGCGGCAGCGTCACGCTCCTCATCGCCCTCGGCGCCGTCGGCCTCGTCCTCTACCTCGCGCTCCGGCACGGCCGCGTGATCAGCCGCTGGGTGTCCTCCGACAACCCGGAGATGCTGCTCCTCGTCGTCCTCGGGCTGACCGTGCTCGTCGCGGGCATCGCCCAGGAACTCCAGGTCTCCGCCGCCGTCGGCGCCTTCCTCGTCGGCATCGCCCTCTCCGGTGAGGTCGCGGAGGGCGCGCGCAAGCTCCTCATGCCGCTGCGGGACCTCTTCGCCGCCATCTTCTTCGTCTTCTTCGGCCTGTCCACCGACCCGACGGCCATCCCGCCGGTCCTCCTGCCGGCGCTGCTGCTCGCCGCCGTGACCACGGTGACCAAGGTCCTCACGGGCTGGTACGCGGCCCGCCGCGCCGGCATCGGGCCGAACGGACGGCTGCGCGCGGGCGGTGCGCTGGTGGCGCGCGGCGAGTTCTCCGTCGTCATCGCCGGGCTCACCACCGCCGTGGAGCCGCGGATCGGACCGATCGCCACCGCCTACGTACTCATCATGGTCATCCTCGGGCCGCTGACCGCACGCTGGGCGGCACCCGTGGTCAACCGCGCCCGGACCGGGCTGCTGCCGCTCTTCGGCATCACGTCCCGCAAAACCACCACATCGGCACCGGACGTCCCGTCCGAAGCGCCCGAAGCATCCGAAGCGCCCGGGGAGACCCCCACGCCCCGTGAGGACGCGCATGCCCTGCCGCCACACGGGTAACCGAAGCGTCGTACAGACCAACTCCAGCAGGTCCACCTGAAGCGAGGGGTCCTCATGGCGCGGTCAGCGCGGTCACTTCGGTGCAGCAATGCCAGGAAGGAGAAACGCGGCCGGCCGGTTACGGGCGGCGGGGCACCACTCCCGCCGCCCGCCCGGGCGTTGGTGATGCTGCTGGCGTTCGCCGTCATGGTGGCGTTCGGGGCCGTACTGGCGCGGTTGACCCTCCAGCCGTCGGCGGCCTCCGAGGCGCTCGCGCACACCAATCTGCGGCCCGGCGACACCCTGCGCGACTACCTCGGACAGCTCGCGTTCGTCGACACCGTCAAGCAGCTCGGCGGGAACATCCTGCTCGGAGTGCCCTTCGGGCTGCTGCTGCCGGTCGTGGCGCCCAGGACCCGCGGGCTGCTGCGGGTGGTCGCGGTCACCGCCGTGGTGATGCTGCTGGTCGAACTGGTGCAGGGCGCCCTGGTCACCGGGCGCGCCTTCGACATCGACGACGTCATCCTCAACACCACCGGCGCGCTGCTCGGCTACGTCCTGCTCGGCCGCCGCCTCGGCCGCGCCGTCCACCCCAGGCGCCGCCACTGGTGGCAGCGGCGCACCAGTACGGCGTAGCGCCCGGCCCCCGGCGGGCAGCCGCCCCGCGCCCGGGACGACCGGGTCCAGGCCCGGCTCGGTGAGGATGCGGTGCGGCCGGACGGAGTCCCTGGCGGTCCGGGCGGCGTCGAACTACGATGGTTCTCGTACCACGGTGATTCGCCGTCCGTCCGGGAGCACCGAACGACAGGAGCCGTCATGCCGCCCGCCGCCATGTCCACGCCCTCCGGGGGCGGCCCGCGCGTGCTGGCGCACCCGAGCCGCGACGCCATCCGGCTGGAGGACGTGCTGCACGCGCTTGCCGACCCCGTGCGGCTCGGGATCGTGCGGGTCCTGGCCGACGCCGAAGGGGAGTGCTCCTGCTCGGTCTTCGACGTGCCGGTCAGCAAGTCCACGCTCACCCACCACTTCCGGGTGCTGCGCGAACACGGCGTGATCACCCAGACGTACCGCGGCACGGCCAAGATGAACGCCCTGCGGTGGGACGACCTGGCGGAGCGCTTCCCTGGACTGCTGGACACCGTGCTGGCCGCGGCCCGGCGCCAGGAGGCCGCCGGTGTCAGCGCCGGCGCGGATGCGGCCGTAGCAGGTGTGACCAGCCCGTCCTGAGGTCCTGGCACTCCTCGAGGGAGGAACGGGGTCCGCGGCGCGCGGCGCTGGGGGAGTGCTCGTCGCAGAGGCCGACGTGCGCCCCGCCGACCGGCGGGGGCACATCCCCCCGATCTCCTCTTCAGGTGCCGCTTCCGCGCCCCTTACCTGCCGTAACCTCGGTCATCGGGAGGCGCCGCCCGAAGGGGCGGCGGGCAGCGCACAGCGGGGACGAGGAGCTCGGGTGATTCGGGTCGCGGTCGTGGACGACGAGGAGCTGGTCCGCTCCGGGCTGCGGCTGATCCTCGGCTCGGCGCCGGACATCGAGGTGGTCGCCGACTGCGGCGGCGGCGAGGCGCGGGCCATGCTGCTGGCCCACCGCCCGGACGTACTGCTGCTGGACATCCGCATGCCGGACGTGGACGGGCTCACCGTCCTGCGCGGGCTGCGCGAGCTGCCCGATCCCCCCAGGACCGCCATGCTGACCACCTTCGACGGCGAGGAGTACCTCGGCGCCGCGCTGCACGAGGGCGCCGTCGGCTTCCTTCTGAAGGACACCGCGCCGGAACAACTGGTGCACGCGGTACGGGTGCTGGCCGACGGCGGCCGGGTACTCGCGCCCGGCGTCACCCCGGCCGTGATCGGCGGCTACCTCGGCGGCCGGCCCGACGCGGCCGCCGCGCGCAGCGTGGGCGGCCTCACCGACCGCGAACGGCAGGTCCTCGCGCTGGTCGGCGAGGGCCTGTCCAACGGCGAGATCGCGCTCCGCCTCCACCTCGCACACGGCACGATCAAGGACCACGTCAGCGCGCTGCTGGCGAAGCTCGGCGGCCTCAACCGCGTCCAGGCCGCAGTGATCGCGGACCGCGCCGGCCTGGTACGGCTGGGCGGGCCGGACCGGGCGTACGGAACGCCCGGAGAGGCGCGGCGGTAGACGGCGCGGCCCGGGGCGGGCAGTACCCCTGAGCGCGCTCCTCAGCGTCCCGCCCGCGCCGCCTCCAGCAGGCCGTCCCAGTCCGGGATCTTCACCGTCGTACGGCCCAGCTCCTGACCCAGCGCCGCCTCCGCCGCCTCGATGCCCAGCCAGCCCGGCCACGGCACCGGCCGCTGCCCGGCCCGCCGCAGCGCCGCCACCGGATCGCCCGGCAGTTCACGCCCGGCCAGCCCCGGCGCGTCTTCGAGCAGCGAGCCGACGGTCTGCTTCGCGCACGGCCGGTTCGTACCGATCACCCCGGTCGGCCCGCGCTTGATCCACCCGGCCACGTACTCACCCGGACAGGGCGTGCCGTCGCGTACCACCCGCCCCGCCACGTTCGGCACCGTCCCCGTGTCCGTGTCGAACGGCAGCCCCGGCTGCGCCACGCCCCGGTACCCCACCGAGCGCAGCACCAGCCCCGCCTGGATGTCCTCGTACTGCCCGGTGCCGCGCACCCCGCCGTGCCCGTCCGGTGCGGTCCGCTCGAACCGCACGGCGCGCACCCCGCCGTGCGCATCGCCGAGCAGCTCGGCGGGGCGCAGGTAGAACCGCAGGTGGATGCGGCGCTGCGGACTGTCCGACGGCGGTACCGGCCGCTGCGACCACTCCCGCAGCACGTCCACGTTCCGGCGTACGACGGCCGGCAGCGCACCCGGATCGGCACCGCACGCCGGGTCCATCGCCAGCTCGTCGGGGCGCACGACCACATCGGCGCCGGGCAGCGCGCCCAGCTCCCGCAGCTCCTTCGTGGTGAACTTCGCCTGGGTGGGGCCGCGCCGCCCCACCATCCAGACGTCACGCACCCCACTGCCCGCGAGCGCTTCGAGGGCGGGCTGCGGTACGTCCGTCGGTACCAGGTCACCGGCCGCGCGGGCGAGGATCCGCGCCACGTCGACGGCGACGTTGCCCACGCCGATGACCACGGCCGACGCCCCGCCGAGCGCGAAGCCGCCGGCCGCCGCCGCGTCCGGATGCGCGCTGTACCAGGACACGAACTCCGTGGCCGAGCGGCTGCCCGGCAGCTCCTCGCCCGGGATGCCGAGCCGCCGGTCGGTGGCGGCGCCCACGCAGTAGACCACCGCGTGGAAGATGCGGCGCAGCTCCGCGTGGTCCAGCCCGCCGGTGCCGACGTCCACGTGGCCGAGGAAATGGACCTGTGGATGCTCCAGCACGGTCCGGAGCGTGTGCTGCAAGGTCTTGATCTTCTCGTGGTCAGGTGCCACGCCGTACCGGACGAGACCGTACGGGCATGGCAACCGGTCCAGGACGTACACCTCGACATCCGGGACGGCCTGCTGCTGGACGAGAGCCTGAGCGGTGTAGACCCCGCTCGGTCCCGATCCGATCACTGCGACACGAAGCACTGGGGAGCCCCTTCCGCGGGATGCCTCCAGGATCGCACCGCTGTGCGGGCGAGGGGAGTGTGCCGCGCGGTTGTGCCCCCTGGTGTGGCGCAAAACCCCGCGGGAACGAACCGAAACACGTGCCCTGTACCGCCCCGCCTGCCGCAGGGGCAGGGCACGTGCGGTGGCCCGGGAGCCCGTGGCCACGGCACGGGCCCGTGGCTACGGCGCCAGCTTCCGCATCCGCTCGATCTCGGCCGTCTGCTGGGCGATGACGTCGGTGGCCATCTCCTCCACCCGGACGTCGTTGCCGTCGGAGAGCAGGTCCGTCGCCATGGTCACCGCGCCCTGGTGATGGGTGATCATCAGCGTGAGGAAGAGCTCGTCGAAACCCTTGCCGCGGGCGGCGCGCAACGTGTCGAGCTGGGCCTTGGTCGCCATGCCGGGCATCGCGACGGAGTGCTCCCCATGTTCACCGTGCCCCTCGTCGTCCTGCTCCCCGCGCGGCCCGCCATGGCTCTTCAGCCAGCCCTTCATCATGTCGATCTCGGGCCGCTGCGCCGCGTCGATCCGGTCGGCGATCCGCTCCACCGCGTCCGACCCGGCGTGCTTCTCCGCCAGCTCAGTCATCACCAGGGCCTGCCGGTGATGCGTGATCATCATCTGTACGTACGCGAAGTCGGCGGAGTTCGGGGAGTCGTCGCCGGCTTCCTTGCGGGCCTCGTCGGCGGAGAGGGTACGGGCCGGTTCGCCGGGCTTCCCCGGCGCGATGACCTGCTGCCCGGCGTCACCGGCGGCCGCGTCCGCCCGCTCGCCGCCCGCCGAACACCCGCCCGCCCCGAGGACCGCGGCGGCTGCGGCCGCGACGATTGCGACGGCGACTCTCCTGGAACGCTTCACGGTGGAACTCCTGTTCTCGGCCGGACCGTTCGGGGACCACGCGGCCCACATGACATCTTCATTGCGGCCTATTGAGATGTACATGAGCAGCGCGATACTACCCAGGGCCGGACTCAGGCCCAGAACAACCGTTCCCACCCGGACGGACTCAAGGGAGGACGCTGTGACGTCGTCGACGCACAGACCCACCGTACGAAGACCACGCGCGCTACGGCGCCTCGGACGCCGCGGACACCTCCGCGCGGCCGTCGCCGCCTGCGGCCTGGTCGCCTCGCTGTTCGCGGCCGGACCGGCCGCCGCCACCCCCGACCCGGGCGACACCCCGTCCGTACAGCGGGAGGTGAGCAGCGGTCAGCGGGCCGACACCAAGGAGGCCATCAAGAACGGTGAGATACCCGGCGTGGACGAGATCGTCCACAGCGACAACGTCCGGCACCTCGCCAACATCCCCAAGACCGCGCTGAAGAGCACCAACTCGGACCTCGCCTTCCAGGGCAAGTACGCGTTCGCCGGCAACTACGACGGTTTCGCGATCTACGACATCTCCCGGCCCAGCGCACCCCGCACCGTGAGCCAGGTCCTCTGCCCCGGCGCGCAGAACGACGTCTCCGTCTCCGGTGACCTGCTGTTCCTCTCCACCGACTCCTCGCGCAGCGACGACTCCTGCAGCAGCACCACGCAGCCCGCGACCGAGAAGTCCTCCTGGGAGGGCATGAAGATCTTCGACATCAGCGACAAGCGCAACCCGCAGTACGTCGCCGCCGTCGAGACCGCCTGCGGCTCGCACACCCACACCCTCGCGCCCGACCGCAAGAACGTCTACGTCTACGTCTCCTCCTACTCACCCAGCGAGGCCTTCCCGGACTGCCGGCCGCCGCACGACGGCATCTCGGTCATCAAGGTGCCGCGCTCGGCGCCCGAGAAGGCCGCGGTCGTCGACTTCCCCGTGCTCTTCCCCGACGGCGGCAACCCCGGCGGCGCCACCAACCCCGGCGTCTCCAAGACCACGGGCTGCCACGACATCACCACCTTCCCGAAGCTGAAGCTGGCGGCCGGTGCGTGCATGGGTGACGGCATCCTGCTGGACATCAAGGACCCGGCCGCGCCCAAGGTCATCGACCGCGTCCAGGACAACGTGAACTTCGCCTTCTGGCACTCGGCCACGTTCAACGAGAGCGGCAGGAAGGTGGTCTTCACCGACGAACTGGGCGGCGGCGGGGCCGCCACCTGCAACGCCGAGATCGGCCCGAACCGCGGCGCCGACGGCATCTACGACATCGTCGGCAAGGGCGACCACCGCAAGCTGGTCTTCCGCAGCTACTACAAGATCCCGCGCCACCAGGCCGACACCGAGAACTGCGTCGCGCACAACGGCTCGCTCATCCCGGCCAAGGGCCGCGACATCATGGTCCAGGCGTGGTACCAGGGCGGCGTGTCCGTCTGGGACTTCACCGACTCCGCCCGGCCCAAGGAGATCGGTTACTTCGAGCGCGGTCCGCTCTCCGCCGACACCCTCGTCGGCGGCGGCTCCTGGTCCGCGTACTACTACAACGGCCACATCTACTCCAACGACATGGCCAAGGGCTTCGACGTCCTGAAGATCGACGACCGCCGCACCGACAGCGCACGCTCGGTCCGCCTGTCCGAACTGAACGTCCAGACGCAACCCGACTACCGCTGACCTGCGGGCATTTCCCCCTCCGGGTGAATACCCCGCTGCGGCGGCAGCTGCGCCGTCAGCGGCGGGCCCGGCTCCAAGAGCGGGCCCGCCGTCGGCGGCGCCTCCCCGTCCGGGGGTGACCCGAGCCGCCAGTCCAGGCCGTACCGCTGGAACAGCTCGCCGCGCAGCCGGCTGACCGGCATCGGCGCCCCGGGCAGCAGTACGGCCACCACCGCCCCCATCAACAGCGCGCGCAGCAGCGGGTAATCGGTGTCAGGGTCCGCCGACCCGTACCGTACGACCGTCTCCCGCAGCAACTGCGCGAGCCGCTGCTGCTCGGGGCACTGGATGAACCCCTCGGCCGTCAGGATGCCCGCCATGTGCGTCCGCATCAGCGTGGGCCGTTCCTGAGCCAGCCCCAGGATCACGTCGATCGCCCGCGCGAGCAGCTCCCGCCCCGCGTCGGGCCCGTCCGGATACGGCTCCCGGCTCAGCCCGGCGTCCAGCGACATGTGCATCAGCCGGTGCACGGCGGACTGCAGCAACTGCCGCTTACCGGGGAAGTAGTACGAGATCAGGCCACGCGCCGACCCGGCCCGGTCCGCGATGGCCCCCAGCGTCGTCGCTTCGTACCCGCGCTCGCCCACCAGCTCTACCGTCGCCTGCAGCAACCGCTCCCGGGAACGCCGCCGCAATTCTTCGTTGACCGATGCGCTGCGGGGGGACATCCTGTAACTCCTGCGTTGACTGGCTCTCGGCCAATATACTCAGCGAGTCTCCGGACATCGCGCGCACCCCGCGAGGTATCCGGTCAAGCTGCCTGCTTCGGGCGACGCGGGGGATCGCCCGAGGCAGGTCGCAGTATCTCCGGTCCGGTGGCTTCTGACCAGCATTTTCGCTGGTCAGGCCCACTGTGTCGGGTAGAGCCCGAGTTGCGGGTGTGACCATCTCTGGCCGTCTCTGTGCGGACCAACGCTGACCCGATGCTGACTTTGCTGACCACCTGCCAGGTTTGGTGAAGCCGTCAGCCGACCCTGCCAGGGCCCAGCCCGAGTGCCGGTCGAGGGGGGCGGCTGTAGCGGTGGAGAATCCGGGCGGCCAGGATCGCGCCGTCGGGGGTAGCGGCCATCGTGGCCAGCATTTGGGGCCGCTCGTGGGCCGGGAGGGCGGCGAGGAGATCCTGGGCCAGAAGCCGTAGCCTCCACTCGGCTGACACCAGCCCATGACCTGTAGACCGGCGGCCAGTTGACCGCAGCGGTCAGCCATGGTCTGGAGGAGCGCGGCGGCGGGAATCGGAATGCCGCCTGTGCGACGGTGCTGGATGGGGTGTCCAGCCACAACAGGATCGATGAGGCGCACGGAGTCACCTCTTTGGTGGCCAATGGTGGTTTCTGCTCACTTACGGTGGTTTTGCGGCAGTATGGTATCTGCCAATGCCAGCAGGTCGGCGCCTGTGCGCTGCCGCCTTCTCATCGGGAAGCCCATGAGCGAGCTGATCAGGTCGTTGCCAGGACTGCCGGCTCAGGCTGCCGCCTACCGCGCGCGAGGCTGGTGGCGTCACGGTACGTTCCTGGACGACCTGGAGGCCATGGCGCGCACCGCGGCTGACCGTCCTGTGTACGTCAACGTCCGCACACTGCTCGGCGGGACGGTGACGGTCACCTTCGGTGAGCTCGCCCGGCGCGTCGAGCAGATCGCTGCTGTGCTGTGGGCGCGGGGAGTGCGTCCGGGGCAGGTGGTGGCCTTGCAACTGCCGAACTGGTGGGAGGCTGGTGCGTTGTGGCTGGCGTGTGGCCGGGTGGGGGTAGCGGCTGTCTCCCTGACACCGGCCACCGGCGCTCGTGACCGGGAAGTGACGATGGTCAGTACCCAGGCCGGCCTCTTGGTCACCGTGGACGACGGTGATCCCCGCGGGCGCGGGCCCGCGAGCCTCGTCAGCCTCGATGCGCTCCTGCGCGATGCCGCGTCCGCCGTACCGCTGTCCGCCGCCGAACGCCCGACAGTGCGCGCCGACGACGTATGCCAGGTGCTCTGTACCTCCGGGACAACCGGCCGGCCCAAGGCCGTACTCCACACCCACAACACCAGATACGCCGCCCTTCGAGCAGCGCTGGCGCGCATGCCGGAAAACTGCGTGACAGCCGTCGTTTCCCAACTGACGCATGCGGTCGCGTTGACGTTCAATCTCCTGGCGCCGCTCGCGACAGGCCGGCCCTCGGTGTTCACCGACACGCGCGATCCTGGGGCGTGGCTGGATCTGCTGGCACAACACGGCGTGAACTGCCTGGTCGCGGCGCCACGGAGCCTCGGCGAGCTGGCCCACGCCCAGCGGCTTCAACCGCGGGACCTGCGCGAGCTGAAACAGGTGGTCAGCATCGCCGCGCCACTGCCGGCACCGGTTGCCGCGGACGTCCGCACCGCACTGTGCCCACGGGTGGTCAACATCTACGGCATGACGGAGTCCGGCACGGTCACGGCGACCCGCCCGGAAGATGCCGCGGACTCGGCCGAACGAAGCCTCGGCAGCCCCGTGCCGAGCATGCAGATCCGATTGACCGAGACCACGGGCCCACCGGCCGGCCGGCTGCACGTGCGCGGCCCCGGCCTGTGCCGCGGCACGTTCGACCTGCGCACACGGCGACTTCTGTGGAGCCCGGCGCACGACGAGGGGTGGTACGACACAGGCGACCTGGTCCAAGCCGACGGGCACGGCAATCTGCGCTATCTGTCGCGTGCGGCCGACCGGATCGGCTGGGGCTATGTGATCCCGGTGGCCGAGGTGGAAGGTGAGCTGCTGGATCACCCTCGAGTGGCCGAGGTGGCCATCGTCGGCGTGCCCGACGCCGAGGGGCATGAGGTCGCCTGTGCCGTGGTGGTCCCCCGCGGCACCCCGCCCTCGCTTCATGAACTCCTCGCGTTCCTGCGTGCCCGGAACATGACCGAGTGGTACCTGCCGGCATGCCTGGCGATCGTGTCCACACTGCCGCGGACTCCTCTGGGCAAGGTCCGCAAAGACCGGGTCCGTCAGCAGATCACTGCAGACTGAGAAAAATTCACCGGCTGCCTGGCCGTTCTGAAGGCCGGAGCCGACCGAATCCGGTGCTTCCGCCGAGAAGAACTGGAAAACGCCGACCAGCAGGACGCCGGGAGGGGCTGTCGCCACAGGGGCCCACGTCCCGCTCCCGCCGTGACCTGCCGCACTGCGCATGCCTTCGGTGCGGCTCTCCGGTGGCGATCTGCCGCCAGGCAACGGACACGTGCAAGTCTCGCTTCCCCTCCACGGAGCCCACATGAACGTCTTTCTGTTCCTGCTGATGGCGATCCCACCGGCCGCTTCCGCCACCGTGGTGACAGCCATTGCCGCGAAGCCACGCCTTGGCGCGCTCTACAGGTCCCGCTTGCTCGCCAAAGGTGACGACCCGGCCGATGTGTCGACGATCCGAATCCCCGACCAGGACATCCACGGGCATCTCCTGGAAAAGCTCTTCGCCCACAAGTCCGCAAGCCACCGCGGACTCACCCACGCGCGCCGCGCCATCCTCTACTTCCACAGACCGGCGAACGAACACCAGGAGAACATCGACCCCGATCACCCCCGCTACGCGGAGCTGGCCAAGGCGACCTTTCACGCCCTCTCCGTCCCGCACCAGGAGATCGCAGCCCTGGCCCACAGATGCACCCAGCAGGTCCTGAAGGACGTCTGGCACGCCGACGCCACAAGCCGTGTGCTGCGGCTCATGGACCTTGCCGTTCCCGTCACCTCCCGCATCATGTTCGAACTGATTTTCGGGGACGTGCCGTCACAGGAACACGTCGCACTGATCGACCGTTCCGCCCGTGACTCCATGAGGATCTCCAAGGGACTGCGGCACTCGACGAACATCTCCGCCAGGCTGGAACTGCTCGGCCTGTTGCGCGCCAAGGTGACCGAGTGCGGCGGGTGCCCCGGCATCTTCGGCCGCGACAGCACGCTGGACACGGACTCCAGGGCAAAACACCTTCAAGGCGTGTTCTTCCACACCGGGGTCATCCAGCTCTCCGAATGCGTCTGCCATACCGTGCTCGCCGCATCCCGGCACGCACACATCGTCGAGCGGGTCATCCAGCGCGACACCCGCTACCTCGACCACGTCCTCTCGGAAACACTGCGGCTTTACCCCTTGCACGCCACGATCCAACGCCTCGTGGTGGACGAGGTTTGCTTGAGCCCGACGGTGACGATCCCGAGCGGGACTCAGCTCCTGGTGGACATCGGTCGGCATCAGCGCATGGGCCACACGGAACCGGACACGTTCGCCCCGGAGAGATGGGAACAGCGCAACCGCGCCGACGGCGGCTTCGTGGGCTTCGGCCGGGGGCGACGGAAGTGCCCCGCCGAGCGCTTCTCCCGGGCAGCGGCGGCTGTGATCGTGCAGGAGCTGCTGAGCACTTTCGCCGTACACGCACCCATCCGCCACACCCGGGCGCTGGAGGGAGGCGGCCTCTGCTGCCTGGCGCCCCTCGGCTCGCCCGAAACCTCCGGGATCCGGTTCAAGAAGCTGCTTGTGCGTACACGCGACCGCGCGGAGCGACTTGCCTTCAGCGCGGTGCAATTGGTCTGCCTGCCCCTGACAGCCCGAGAGGTGCGGCGGCTCCCACACGGTACCGACACCCGTCCCCACCGCACATGACCCTCTGGCCGGCGTGGTGAATGACGCGTCCGTGACGTTCGGCGGCCGGGTGACGAAGCCGTTGAGGAATGTGCCGAGCGAGGGGCTTTTGATCGGGGCGAGGGGGGAGGGTACCTACGCGGTGAGAGCTGCTGCGGGCAGCGGGCGGTTGCCTGAGGCGTCTTCCGGACTGGACACCATCTGTCCGAGTCGCGAGTCCGCTATGCGGAGCCCATCCGGCGCTGGATGTCGCAGGTACAGGCAGCAGGCCGGGGGCCGAGTCGGCGTCGGCGGCGTACCACTGCGTGTCCCAGCGCGGCCTTGACGCCCACGTCCGTGCGCTCGCGGCGTCGCGTGTGGACACCGGTACCCCCAGGGGGCCCAAGAGCGTCGCTCGTACAGGTGGCCGGGTGGGCGGACCCGCATGCCGGTCGCCCCCATCCGGCTATGGACGGGAAGAAGAGACCGCCGACGTCGAGCCCTGACCCCGCTCCCGGAGACGTACTTATGACCGTCACCATCGTGGTGGCCGCTGTAGCCCTGCTCCTCGGTATCATCGCCCATCACTTCCTGCGCCGCCGGGACACCGACGCCGACGATGCCGGATTGTCCGTGAAGGACCTGATGAGCCCGGTACAGACACTGACCGTGCTGATCCTCGCCTTCGTCCTGGCCACCGCCGCCACCTCCTTCCACAAGGCGCAAGACGCCGTGCAGAACGAGGCCAACGCGGTGGACCACCTCGTGGAGATGGCCGGCTTCGTCCCCGACGACGCACAGCGCCGCCGAGTGGAGGCCGATGCCGCCTGCTACGCCCGGGCGGTACGCCACTTCGAGTGGCCGACCATGTCGCACGGCAAGGGCTCGGCGGTGCCCAGCATCTGGACCGCCGATCTGCGCCAGACCTTCCACGACATCGGACCGGACCAAAGCAGCTTCGGCATGCTCGTGTCGGCGGACGAAGCGCGGTCCAAGGCCCGCCAGGCACGCCTGGCGGAGTCGACGGCAGCGATCCCCACGGCAATCTACTGGTTCATGCTCGTCCTGCTCTCCCTCACCGTCATCTCCCTGGCCCTGTGCATCCCCAGACGCCGCAACCGACCCCAGCTCGTCACCCTCACCATGGCGACGGCCCTGCTCACCGCCACCCTGCTGCTCGTCCACGACGCCGAGAGACCGTTCGGCGGAGTCATCTCCGTCAGCTCCACCGCCATCGCCGACGTCGAACACCAAGCCGCTCGTGACTTCCACGCCGACGCCCCCGGCACCCACCTGCCCTGTGATGACCGGGGCGACCGCCGAAAGGCCTGAGCCCGCACCGCACCGTCGTAGTGACCGACGGGACGCGCGCCATTGGACGCGGCATCGCGGAGCTCTTCGCCCGCCGGGGTGCGGCCGTGGCGCTCACGGACAGGGATGCGGAGGAAGCGGGCTCGATCAGGTCCTGAGGGAAGCGCACGGACAACATGGCTCCATTTCGATCACGTGTTCCCTTCGCCATGCCCGCACTGCCTCCGCGGCAATCGGTCACGGGCAGGGCCGACGCGCGCTGCAGCACGGCGGACAAGGGATCTCGGCGCGCAGATCAGCACGCCGGGGCCGCGTGACGGTCCCTCTGCTTACAGCGCCGGCTTCTCGTGTCGTGCGAGGAGTTCGGTGGAGAGGGCCCGTGCGGAGCTGATCGCCGCCCGACACGGTGAACTCCCAGCCGCCGAAGCGGTAGATCTGGTATCCGGCAAGGCGGAGCCGGCGGTCCTCGGCAACCATCTCGGAGTACAGCCGCGGCACAGCGGTCCAGGTGACCAGCCCTTGGCCATCGGGCGGGTTCTGGCGGCCGTAGTGCTGCACTCCGTCGATCTCGACCTCGACCTCGACCTCGATCTCGACCTCGACCTCGATCTCGACCTTGACCTCGATCTCGATCACGATCTCGATCACGATCTCGATCACGATACGGGAGCGGTCCGGCGCCAGCAGCAGGAAGTCCATTCACTGCCGGTGCAGCGCCCCGGACTGCTTGCCGTTGCGCCGGGGGTGAGGGACGACACCCGAACGGGGTGGGGTCGAATCCGAACGACGAGATCTATTTGCAAAACGTCACACAAGCCTGCGACTACGGTGCGTAGCGGCTCCCTCGGCGTGGTTACATGACTTTTGAACGGGCCAGTGGGGCGCGGCCACAGAGCCGACCTGCGGACTGGCGGGAGAATCTGTTCTGACCTGCATATACGCGCCATTGTAGGGCGTTGCGGGGATCATCGAGGCAGGCTTCGGTTTGTCCTGATGCTGACCCACTGTCATCGAGGTCACCCTCGTCATCGCAGCCGGGATCGCTCGCTTCATCCGTCGCCCTGGGAAAATGAGCGGCGGCGTCCCAAGTCCCCTGGGTATGGTGCGTCGATGGCAGAGATCAAGAAGTTCCAGGTCACCTTTGACTGCGCAGAACCTGAGCGGCTGGCTCGCTT
This sequence comes from Streptomyces sclerotialus, assembly GCF_040907265.1. NCBI lineage: Bacteria > Bacillati > Actinomycetota > Actinomycetes > Kitasatosporales > Streptomycetaceae > Streptomyces > Streptomyces sclerotialus. The sequence continues at coordinate 7,570,655 of NZ_JBFOHP010000002.1, forward strand.
CTGGTGCGAGGTGCTGGGGTACGTCGTACCGCCGCCGCCGGAGGGATTCGCCACTTGGGATGATTACAAGCTTTCGCAGCCACCTGAGCAGCGGGATTCCTGGTTCGCCTGCATAGATCCCTCAGGCGTGGGCCCGCGGCTGTACTTCCAGCGCGTCCCCGAAGGGAAGGCCGCCAAGAACCGGGTGCATCTTGACGTGCGGGTCGGCACCGGACTCGTGGGGGAAGAACGCCTCGCCGTCCTTGAGGCCGAATGCGCACGACTGATCCCGCTCGGCGCAGTACACGTACGCACGCTGTACGACGGTAATGATTCGTGCATCCCGATGCTGGACATCGAGGGCAACGAGTTCTGTATCGACTGAGGGCAGCGGCCTGTATCCGCCCGGCAGGGCGGAGCCGAGCCGGTGCTGCGGGCGCCCCGCGGAGCTTCCCGCGCAGCACCGGCGGTACCCCTGTTCAGACGGCTCGCCACAGGGCCGGGGTCGTCGGGGGCTCCCAGCCGGACTGGGCCGTATGGGCCTGAAGGCACACATAGGCGCGGCCCGCGTGCGTCACCCGGTCCCCGGCCTGGTATGCGGTGCCCGTGGCCCATGTTCCGCCCGACGGGGGAGGGCTGGTGGGTGACGGGCCGGGGTCCTGCGGGACGTCCAGCACGAAGTCGAAGGCCGCCTCACGGCCGCCGTTGCCGTTGCGCACGTTCATCAGCAGGCGGGCGTCGAAGAGCATGTCGGTGTTGTTGCGTGGTTCGTTGGGGAAGTACAGCTGTGTCGTGAGGACCGGGCGGCCGGGGGCCTGCACTTTGACGTGGAGGTGCCGGGTACGGCCGGGGTAGAGCCCCGGGACGATGGTGGTCAGGGTGAACGCGCCGCGGGAGTCGGTGTACTGGTGACCGCGCAGCCGGAAGCCGGTGTTGTCGTAGCCGCCGTTGTCGTCCGCCTGCCAGAAGTCGAGCAGGGCGCGGGAGACGGGAAGGCAGGCGCCGCCGAAGACGTAGCCGCTCACGGTCAGCCGGGTACCGGGCATGCCGGGCTCCAGCAGATCGGTGCGCTGGGGGGAGTGGGGTTTGAAGTACGGTCCCTCCATCTGCTCGGGCGTGGGGTCGTCGCCGTCGTCGCATTGTGGAGTGAGGGGCGGTGCGGTGCCGGTGGAGCTGAGGGTGCGGGCCAGGGCCGGGCCGCCGATGAGGGCGACCGGTATCGCGGCACCGGCCGCGAGCGCCGTCCGCAGGAGGGTCTTGCGGCGCACGAGCCGGGGCGACTCGGCGGACGGGGACGGTCTCTCGCTGTCCATACCTGCGCTGTCCATACCTGCGCTGTCCATACCCGCGTTGTCCATACCTGCGCTGTCCATACCTGCTCCTTGGGTGGGGGCCGTCGGATCGGTAACGAAGCTAGGCGGGTGGCTGCGCCGTCGCGAGGGACTGGTGGTGGCGTCTGTGGTGTTTTCGGAAGTCGCCGGGGCTGCTGCCGGTCTCCCGCCGGAAGAACCGGCAGAAGTAGGCGGGGTCGGCGAATCCGATGCGGGCGGCGACCTGCCGTACCGGCAGCTCGGTGTGGGCGAGCAGCTGCTGGGCCTGGTACACGCGGGCCGCGATCAGCAGCCGGCCCGGGCTGCGGCCGGTGGCCGCGCGCACGGCCTGGGTGAGGTGGCCGGGGGACACCCCGAGCCGTTCGGCGCACTCGCGCACCGACCAGGCCACCGCCTCTCGCCGGGCCGTCAGCCGGGTGAAGGCCTCGGCCAGCGCCCCGGGCCGGGTAACGGCGGCCCGGTCCGCGCCGACTGGCCCCGCTGGGCCGACCGCCCCCGCCGGGCCGGGCGTCGCCGCCGAGCCGGGCGTCGCCGCCGAGCCGGTGACCTGCGACGGTCCGGTACCGCCGCGGTGCTCCGGCAGTCGCGCGGCGCGTACGACGAGGACGTGCAGCAGGGCCCGCGACACCGACTCGTGCCCGGCAGCGCGCTGCCGGTGCTCCGCGGCCAGGTCGGCCATCAGCCGGCCGATCCGCGTGTCGTCCTCGTCGTCCAGGGCGAACCAGCTGGTGCGTGCGAGCTGCCGCAGCACGTCGCGGTCACCGGGGTGGTCCACCAGGAAGTCCTCGGTGAACAGCGCGAGTGTCCCGTCGACGTCACGGTCGCCCTGCCAGTGGTGGATCTGCCCGGGCAGGATCACGGCCAGGTGCGGTGGTCGCACCGGCCACCGGGCGAAGTCGATGACGTGAGCGCCCGAACCCGCGGTGACATGGATGATTTCGTAGAAGGTGTGGCGGTGCGGGTGGTCGGTCCACGACAGCGGGCCCATCTCCTCGAAGGAGCCCGCGGCGAACGGTGCCGCGCCGGGTCCGGGTAACTCCAGCCTGTGCAGGGGCGGCTCTCCTGGCGGCGGTGCGATGCAGGGCGTGCCTCGCAGGACAGTGGTGCTGCGCATCACTTCTCCTCGGTGCGGGTGCGGGTGCGGGTGCGGGTGCGGGTGCGGGGGCAGGTGCGGGTTCTGGTGTAGGTGTAGGTCTAGGTACAGACCAATGGTGTTCGGTGGGTCACGTTCCCACAGCGGTACGGCCGCGAACACCGCCTTCGGCCTTCCTGGTCCGCATCCGGACCGCCTATTGGTCCGTACCTGTCTCTTGCCCTCCTTCTCTCAGCACCGCAACATCCCCTCATGGAGCTGGAATTACGACATCTGAGAACCATCCGAACGATCGCGGAAGAAGGCAGTCTCACCAAGGCCGCCACGGTGCTCGGACTCGCGCAGCCCGCACTGAGCGCACAACTCAGACGGATCGAAGCGGCCCTGGGCGGCGCGCTGTTCGAGCGGGGGCGGCGCGGCGTGCGGGTCACCGCGCTGGGCGAACTGGTGCTGGAGCGCACCCGGATCGTGCTGCCGGCGGTGAGCGAACTGCAGCAGGAGGCCGTCAGGTTCGCCCGCACGTGGCGCGGACCGGAGCGGCTGCGGCTCGGCGGCACGCACGGTCCGCTCCTCGGCGCGCTGCTGGACCGGCTGGCGCAGGCCGTACCCGACGCGGCGGTGACCACGTACGTGACGTGGTCCGAACGGGAACTGGCCGTGCTGCTGGCCGAGGGCCGGCTGGACTTCGTGCTGGCCGGCACCTGCGGTTCCACCGCTCCACCCGACGCCACGCGGCTGGCCTGGCGGGAGATCGCGGTGGACCCCGTCTTCGTGATGCTGCCCAGCAGCCATCCGCTGGCCTCGTGCGCCGAAGTCGGGCTGTCCGCACTGGCCCGTGAGGAATGGGCCTGCGTGCCCGGTGACGGCTGCTTCGCCGACTGCTTCACCGCGGCCTGTGCCCGGGCCGGGTTCAGCCCCCGGCGCATGTACGAGACGGATACCGCGTCCTGCGTGCACCTGGTACAGGTCGGGCGGGCGGTGGGACTGTGCCGGGCCTCGTTCCCGACGACACCCGGCGTCACCACCCGGCCGCTCGCCGGCACTCCACTGCTGTGGCGGCACGTGCTCGGCTGGCATCCCACCCTTCAGCAGCCGGACACCACGGCCACCGTGCTGGCCGAGGCGCGCGCCGCGCATGCCAGGACGGCGGAAGGCAGCGACAGTTACCGGCCCTGGCTCGAGGAACGGCTCGCGGAACGGCTCGCTGAACGGCTCGCGGCACCAGGCGAAAGCACGGGGCAGACGCCCGGGTACGGCTGACCGGCCCTTGCGGCCAGCGCGTCCCATAACACCGGGACAGGGGGTCAGCTGACACCTTATGCGGTCCGATCGGCCTTCCCTACGGTATCGGCACCCCACCGACACCCGAGGAGAGTCCCATGCTCCCAAGACCTGCCGCAGCCGCCTGCGCCGCACTGGCGGCCGCGGGCACGCTGCTGATGGCCGGGCTCAGCGGATCGGCGAGCGCGCGTGGCCATGAGGTCGCCCCGGGCACGCCCACCGCCGCGCAGAAATTGCACACTGCCGTGCAGACTCTGCCCACCGCCGCGCAGACACTGCGTACCGCCGACGCTCCGGCCGCCCTGCTGCACGCGATGGAGCGGGACCTGGATCTGGACCGGCAGCAGGCAGCACACCGACTGGTGAACGAGGCGGAAGCAGGGGCCACGGCGGGCCGGCTCCGCGCGGACCTGGGCGCGGACTTCGCCGGCGCCTGGGTGCGGGGCGCCGAGTCCGGCACGCTCACGGTGGCGACGACCGACGCACGCGATGTACCGGCGATACGGGCCCGCGGGGCGCGGGCGGCCGTCGTGCACCATTCGCTGGCCTCGCTGGACGCGGCCAAGGTCCGGCTGGACCGCGCCGCGGCCCGGCACGCGACCGCCGACACCCCGGTCTGGTACGTCGACGTCCCGTCCAACTCCCTCGTGGTGCAGGCGGTGCGGCCGGCGGCCGTACGTCCCCTGCTGGCGGCGGCCGGGGTCGACCCGGCTCTCGTGCGAACCGTGAAGACCGCCGAGCGTCCCCGGTCCCTGTACGATCTGCGCGGCGGCGACGCCTACTACATGGGCAGCGGCGGCCGGTGCTCGATCGGCTTCCCCGTCACCCGCGGCACCCAGCAGGGATTCGTCACGGCAGGCCACTGCGGCCGGGCCGGCACCGCCACCACCGGTTCCAACCGGGTGGCTCAGGGCACCTTCCAGGCGTCGGTCTTCCCGGGCAACGACATGGCGTGGGTGGCCACCAATGCCAACTGGACGGCGACCCCGTACGTCAACGGTGCGGGCGTACAGGTCGCCGGGTCCACACAGGCCATGGTGGGTGCCTCGGTGTGCCGTTCCGGCTCGACCACCGGCTGGCACTGCGGCACGGTCCAGCAGCTGAACACGAGCGTGACCTACCAGGAGGGCACCGTCAGCGGCGTCACCCGTACCTCGGTGTGCGCCGAACCCGGTGACTCGGGCGGCTCCTTCCTCTCCGGCAGCCAGGCCCAGGGCGTCACCTCAGGCGGATCCGGCAACTGCACGAGCGGCGGGACCACCTACTTCCAGCCCGTCAACCCGATCCTGCAGAGCTACGGCCTCACCCTGAAGACGAGCGGCAGCGGGCCCGGCGACCCGGGTGACCCGGGTGACCCTGTGGACCCGGGCGGCACCTGGTCGGCGGGTACGGTCTACCGCGCGGGCGACACAGTGACCTACGGCGGCGCCACCTACCGCTGCCTCCAGGACCACCAGGCCCAGCCCGGCTGGCAGCCCCCGGCCGTACCGGCCTTGTGGCAGCGCCTCTGACAGCGAGGAGTCAGGGCGGATTCTCCCCAGAGGGTCGAGGCGGATCGGCAGGTCGGAGGACCGTGTCGGTCCGCCCCGTCACGATTCCCGAGGTCAGGCCGGCGTCGTCAGCAGTCGTCAGCAGTCGTCAATAGACGATGGACACGATCCGGCACGCGGCTTCGGCGAGCCGACGGTCCCCCTGCACATGGGCGCGGGCCAGAGCACCTGCAGGATCGATGTTCCGCGTGCACAATCGCCAGACGGTCTCTGTGTCCAGCAGTACGGCTGCGGCCGGCCGGCCGGTCGGCGCTTCGGCCAACGACCACCGGTCCGCGGTGGCGGTCGCCGTCCAGCGCCCGCCGGCGGGGCCCTCGGCGATCACCTGGACCTGCGCCCCGAGCGGTGCTGACGTGCGGCGGAGCGTGTGGGGCAGGGCGCGCATGAAGGTATCGAGGACCATGGCCAGGGCACACGGCTCCGGGTCGGTGCCACAGCCGACGGCGTGGCGGATCTGCTGCCGGTGAGTCCAGTACTCGGTGAACTCCCGGGCGATGTCCAGCCACGCCGGCGCGGGATCGACTCCTGCCCACGACACGCCCAGAGCGGCCGCGTCAAGGTCGGCTGTGGCGAATCGCCGGGCGAGCTGGGTACCTGCCGCTGCCAGGGCGTCGATGAGCGAAGCAGGGCTGTCATCGGCGTGCAGCTCGACCCATTCCTGATTCGTGCGGTGGATGAACGCCTCGAGCGTCTCGCCCTCGGCGAAGCCGTTCCGGTAGCCGTGGCCCAGGCGGCCGTAGTAGTCGCCGAGGAGATGTGCGGCGACGTCGTGCACCGTCCAGCGCCCGGCTGCCGTCCTGCTCCAGTCGGTGGGTGCCAGACCGCGCAGGGTATCGAGCAGCGACCTGAGCTCCGGACCGAACCTCGCACGCGCGTCGATCGGGTCGCCCAGCCAGGAAACACTGGATACGCCATTGCACTCGGGACTCATGCCCACAGCCTGTCAGCCGGAAGCCGCGGCCCGCCATCGAATACTCCCGCCCGGGAGCGTCCGGAGCCCTGGTGATCCGGGCGAGGCCGGCGGCAGGTTCCGGCGTCACGGCCTTGCGCCGCCCGGTCCCTCGGAGACCGAGGTCATGCTGACCTACGACCGGGAGGCGACGCGGTCAGCCGCTGCGCCGACAAGGCCGCCGACCACCGGTCACCAGAGAGTACGGTCAATGCACTCCGGGGGGTGGAGTGGCCGGCGCGCCAGTGCGCTGACCGGAAACGATCACCGGAGTGGTGTGATGGCCGAGTGTCTACGGTGGTGGATGTCGCGCAGGTCAACTCAAGGTCGTGACACGGCCTGTCAGTTCTCCGGTCTAGGGTCGCCCGCATGGCTGAGCCCTCCTTTCTGACCGCCGTCCGCGAGTCGTACGACACGGTCGCCGCCGATTACGTCGAACGCGTCCCGCCTCCAGCCGCGATGGACCCGCTGTCACGCGCGATGCTGGCGGGGTTCGCCGAGCTCGTGCGGACGGCCGGTCGGGGGCCGGTCGCGGACCTGGGATGCGGCCCCGGCCGCGTGACGGCGCATCTGGCCGGGCTGGGAGTGTCCGCCTTCGGCGTCGATCTGTCACCGAAGATGATCGGGCTGGCCCGGCACGCCTATCCGAACCTGCGGTTCACCGCCGGCTCGATGACCGCGCTGGAGATGAGGGACGACGAGCTCGGCGGCATACTGGCCTGGTACTCCACCCACCACACGCCCCCGCAGTGGCTGCCGGCGGTGTTCGCCGAGTTCCACCGCACGCTCGCGCCCGGCGGCTACCTGCTCTGGGGAGACTATGTCGGCGATGAACGGCTGCAGCCGACCCAGGGCTATGGCCGTCCGGTGTCCTACGAGTCGTATCTCCTGCCCCTGAACCGCATGATCGGCCTGCTGGAGCAGGCCGGACTCGTCGTCACCGCGAGGCTGGAGCAGGAGCCCGGCGGACGGGTGAACAGACCGCACGCCTGCCTGCTGGCCCGCAAGCCCGGATAGTCCTGACGGGGGGCTGCGGATACGGGCGCGTTCGCGCGCTGGGCGGCCAGGACGCCGGGGTGGCAGGCGTTCTGGTTGCGTTCAGTGCAGGTAGAGGTGGAGCGCGCGGGTTTGGACGGTGTGGTCGGGGTGGTGGGAGTTGACGAGGGTGAACTGTCGCAGCGGCCCGGAGTGCGCCTCGATCGGGTCGGCCCAGGACGCGTTGGTCGGCGTGCAGCAGAGCCCGACCTTGTTTCTGGCCGCCCACCGGCGGATCTTGCTGCCTCTGTGGGCGGAGAGGTCGTCGAGGATGACGTAGAGGGGAGCTCCGTCCGGGCGGGCAGCCTGGATGCTCTTGAACGCGGCGAGACTGTGATCGGCGCCCTTGCCACGCCGGTTGACACCCCAGAGCGTGTCGTCGCCGACCGAGTAGCAGCCATGGAAGTAGCGCACTCCGTGGGTGCGGGGAAGGTGGCCGGGAGCCGGTCGGGCTTGCCCTGCCTGGCCCAGCAGGCCCCGGCGGTCGGACGGATGCCGAGTGGGACGAACTCGTCGAAGGCGAAGGCGAAGGCGAAGGCGAAGGCGAAGGCGCGGCCGGGGCGCTCGTGGAGGCGTACTCGATCCGGTCCAGCTCGGCGTCCTTGTCCGGGTCGGTGGGCTCCTTCCACGTCTTGGTCCGTTGAAGGGTGATCTGGTGTCGGATGAGCAGGCACCGCAGGGTCTCCCGGCGGATGCGTACACACCGTCCCGGGGCTCTGCGCAGGCAGACGGCGAGTTTCCGCACCGACCAGCGCGTGAACGGCAGGCCGAGCAGACTGGGGCGGGCGGTGGCCGACGGGATGAAGAAGTAGATGTGTCGTCACATCCCATCGGTGGGAGGACGATCAGCACCACTCCGGTGATCGTTTCTGGTCAGGCCTTAGCGGAGGACCTGCTCGATGTGGTGGTCGAGGACGCGTTCGGCGGCTTCCGGGGTGCGGTAGCCGAGGGCGATGTCCACACCGAGGCTGGTGGCGAGGGACCAGCAGATGTCGGCGTCGGTACGTTCCTCGCCGCGCGGCTCGCTGCCCCGCTCCTCCCGGGCTGCCGTGATGAGGCCGGCGGTGAAGGTGAGCAGCTCGTCGTCGCCCGGCGCCAGGACCTTGGCCATCGTCGGATCGGAGACCGCCCGGCCCGCGGCCGCCAGCGCGAAGCGCATCAGCCGCGTGCTCTCGTCGGCCGGGCTGATCAGGGCGTACAGGCAGGCGCGGAGGACGGCCTCCGGGCTGGTCGTGTCGGCGGCGGTGACCGCGTTCTCGATGGTGGCGTTCACGGCCCGTACGGCCCGGTCGAGGGCGTCGCGGACCAGGGCCTGCATCGAGGAGTAGTAGTGCTGGATCTGGCCCATGGAGACGCCCGCTTCCCCGGCCACCTTGCGCAGCGACACCTGCTCGATGCCGCCGCGCACGGCCAGTGACCAGACGGCCTCGACGAGGCGCGTCCTGCGCGCTTCGTGATCCACGATCTTCGGCACGGTACCGCCGCCTTCCTCGCCACCTTCACCATGCGAACGCATTGTAAAACCGGGCACCGTCGGTTTACAGTGCAAGTGCATGGTAAACCGCGATCAGACCGGGGGATCCCCATGAAATACGGCCTCTACCAGGCGCTCGGCATGGCGCTGCTCGTCCTCGGAGCCCAGGGCGCAATCCGCCAGCTCGTCGACCACGACAACGCCGGCCTGCTGGGCTGGCTGCCGGGAGGCTTCGCCGCGAGCATCACCGTGTACGTACTGGCCGTCGTGATCGGCGCGGTCATCGCGGGGCGGGCTCACGATGCCCGTAAGGCAGCCGGCGACTGACTCGGCGCGGGGCTTTGGCATCGTATGGTGGCAGCCGCGATGCCGTCGTGTCCTGGGGTTCGGTGCGAGTGGATCAAGGCCTGTCCGGCTGATCACGGGCGAAGCCGGAGTCGGAACGAGTCGACGGTGACGGTGACGGTGCCGTGGAAGACGTAGGCGCGTTTGTCGTATCCGGTGGCCACGGCTCTGGAGTTCTCGAGGCCGTTGATCGCCCGCTCGACTTCATTCCTCCTCTTGTAGATCGTCTTGTCGAAGCCGGTGGGTCGGCCGCCGGTGCTGCCTCGGCCTCGTCGTTGGGCTCGCTGGTTCTTCGGCGCGGGGATGGTGTGTTGGATATGGCGTCGTCGCAGGTAGCGGCGGTTTCGGCGAGAGGAATAGGCCTTGTCGCCGCCGAGGTGATCGGGCGGGTACGCGGAGGCCCGCCTTCACCGGCGAGGTGGGTTTCGCAGGTGTGGCCGCCCCGGGAGCGTCCGAGTCCCTCGTCGGGGCGGTGCTGCCGAGGAACTCACATGATCCGCCGGACAGGCCCAGGGCCTGTCCGGCGGATCATTGGCCGCGGCACGTGAGCCCGGGCAGTGATCCACCGGACGCGACCGGGAAGGGTCGTCAGGCCATGGAGAACTTGGCGACGTACTCGTCGAAGGGCTCGATGCCGACTTCTGCACGGAGTTCGTCCATGCGCTCGGGTTCTTCACAGGGCCACGGAACCGGCGCCCCGTCCTGCACGCCGGCGATCTGAGTTCCGTAGACCTGCTTGCGGCCCTCATTGACCATCGTGCGGTCGCGTAGGAAGGCCAGCTCGCGTGGGCTGGCCGAGCCTGCCGACACCGCCTGGTGCATCAACTGGAGGGCACGACGCTGAACGTCGAGCTGCCGGTCGGCGTGCTGAGCGATCAGCCACGCCGCGCGTGCGGCCTCCTCGCCGACCAGTTCCGCCGTCGGCCAGCCGTACTCCTCCATGATCTCGCCCAGCCGGTCACCGTGCCGAGCGGTCAGCCGCCGCCACGCCAGCTGCTCGGCGGGGTCATCGCTGTTCGCGCGGACTGCGGACTCGTGATCGACCGCAGCCATCTCCGTGAGTTCCACCGCCAGCGCGGCAACGTCGTACGCCACCCTCAACTCCCAGGTCGGCCATTCTTTTGTGTCCGTCCGCAAGCCTAGATGTGCGAAACGGATGTAAAGATCATTCCGGAGAACGGTGACAGGTACCTCCGCGGACCGCGATAATGGATCTACCCCCGGAGTCAGAGCCGGATAGCTGTGACGATCGCGGTGCGCTGAAAGACATGGACACGCTTGGCGAACCTCGTGGCCACGGCGCGGAAGCTCTTGAGCGTGTTGATCGTCCGCTCGACGTCGTTTCTGCGCTTGTGAACCGTCTTGTCGAAACTGACGGGCCGTCCGCCCTTACTGCCGCGGCGCTGGCGATTGGCCCGCGGGTTCTTCGGCCCGGGGATGGTGTGCTTGATCTGCCGTCTGCGCAGGTAGCGGCGGTTACGCCGGGAGGAGTAGGCCTTGTCGCCGCCGAGGTGGTCCGGGACGGGTGCGCGGGCGCCCGCCACCGGGCCGGCCGACACGGATGCGTTCCATGACGGGGACGAGATGCGGGGCGTCGCCCCACTGGCCCGGAGTGACCAGCAAGCCCAGGGGCGGCGCCCGCCTTCTCCGGCGAGGTGGATTTTGCAGGTGTGGCTGCCCGGGAGCGTCCGAGTCCCTCGTCGGGGCGGTGCTGCCGGGGCGTGCGTCTTTTCCCGGTACCCGCGGTGTTTTCTTGCGTGCTCCGGCGGCGTGCTGGTGGGCCCGGCAGGTGGTGGAATCCACGCTTACCATGGACCGGTCGATGCGGCCCTCGGCATCCGCGTCAGCCAGGACGGCCGCATGGTTCTTGTCCCACGTGCCGTCCGCTGACCAGTGTCTGTGCCTCTCGTACACGGTCTTTCACTTGCCGAACCGCGCAGGCAGATCCCGCCACGGCATCCCGGTGCGCTGTCGGAAGAGGATCCCGTTCAGCACCCTGCGATGGCTCGTCCAACGTCCGCCCCGCTCACCAGCCTTCGGTAGACGGGGGCGCAGCCGCGCCCGTTCCGAGTTCGTCGGATCCCCTCGTCCCATGTCCATGCCGACGAGCCGAATTCGGGACGGCCACATGATCCGCCGGACAGAACACCTAGGCCGTGGTGGCGTCCTCGAGTTCGGCGGCCAGGTCCGGGTCGGGCTTGGGGATGGCGCCGAAGTCGTCGTCGGAGTCGGTCTCCAGGCGGAGTACCGCGTCGGTGAGGGAGGTGGTGAAGACCCACCATCTGGCTTCGTAGGCGCGGTGCTGCCGGGTGCAGCGCTTGACTTCGACGACGACGTCGAGCTGCCCGGTGGCGAACATCAGGTCCGGGGCGGGGGCCAGGAGGGCGGGGCGTTCGGTGAGCATCGGGTCGATCTCCTTGTCGTACAGGGCGACGGCCTGGTGGTGCCAGTGGAGGGCGGATTCGGGTTCGGCGTACTGGAGGTGGTGCAGGTACAGGCAGCGGGCGGCGGTCGCGGAGTCGGCGCCGGCGGCGAACTGCCACCAGAACATCGCGGCTTCGTGCCGGTCGGCGAGGTAGAGCAGGCAGGCGAAGGCGAGTGCGCCGGCCGGCTCGATGCGCGCCGGGTCATCGACGAGCAGGGCCATCGCGGCGATGGCCGCGGGGTCGCGGACGACACGGGAGGAGAGGGAGCCGAGGTGGGCGGCGGCGCGGGTGTGCAGCGCCGCGGACATGGCGGGACTGGGGGCTTCGCGGTCTTCCGGGCGGCCGCTGGAGTGGCGGGCCCGGCGGGCGCGGTGCTCCATGGTGGTGGCCTTGCGCCACACCACGCGGCGGGCGATGCGGTTCAGCGCGGCCTGCGTGTCGTAATCGTCGTACTCGTCGGTCAGGACCTCGGCCCGGTCAAGGGCCCGGTCGAGGGCCCGGTCGAGGGCCGTCCTGTTGTCCTTCCGGCTCATACCTTTTCCTCCTCGGTCGGTTCCCAGTCGAACCCCAGGTAGCGGGCGAGGCGGCGGCGCGCTCCGTGGACGTGCGAGCGGACGGTGGCGGGGGAGATGCCCATGATGTGGGCGACCTTCTTCGGTGGGTAACCGAGCACGAAACACAACACGATGACGTCGTAGTGGCGTTCGGGCAGGCGGGCGATCGCCGAGTACAGTCCCAGGTTCGATTCGAGCGCGGTCAGCCGGACCCGGGAGGCGTCGCGGACGGCGGCGAAGGCCGCGGTGGCGACGAAGGGCACCTCGCGCCCTTTGGCGGCCAGCCGTTTGGTGAGGAACTCCCTGAGAGTGGCCATGGCATAGGCCTCCACGCTGGGCTCGCGCAGTACCTCGTGCCAGGTGTCGGCCAGCTCGGCGAACACCTCGTCGACGACGTCCTCGGCTTCGGCGCGGCTGTCCAGCTGCAGGTGGGCGTAGCGGAGGTAGGCCTTGTGGTGCTGCAGGTAGAACGCCGTGAGATCGAGCGGGAGTACCGCGGAGAAGCGGTCGCCGCCTGCGGTGTCGCCCCAGGGGTTGGGCCGGTCGGTCACTTGGATCCCTCCCGCGGCTGCCGGCGGTCGGTTCCGTGGACACGGTCCTGCTGCTGGGCGGCGATGTGGGCGGCGCCGATCCGTACGCTCGCGCCCAGCAGACGCTTACCTGCTCTGCGTGCGTCGGCTGCGATCACCCGTGCCGTGACTGCCCACGTCAGTGCGTGGGCGGCCATTTCAAGATCCACCTTTTGGTGTCCCTCCAAGACGCTGGAGAGTGCCCACCCCCGTTGGCACTCAGAGCCGTTGCGGCCCTCACTCATCAGCCAATCGGAAACGGCCCCCGAATGTTCACGCGCATCTGCAAAATCTTTCGGAACTGATAGATCCGGTCCCTCGCAGCGTCCACCAGAACAACAACTACCCCTTCCGTCACAGTTGCAACCGGCGCGCGGTGCGCGTGCACGCGCCGCTGCTGTGCGCTCCGCGCCGGTACACGCCGAAAAAGGGGCCCCGGGTTGACGGGGGCCCCTTCTCGGGCGAGGGGGTGGAGTGGGGCGGGTCAGTAGATGTTGGCTTCGACGGCGGGGCCGTCGCCGCGGGTGCTGTTGATCTGGGCCCGCAGGGCGATCTCGTCGTAGACGCGGAACTCCCGCACGATGCGGCCGCCCTGGATCAGGAACTGGGAGACGCCGAGCAGGGTGACCGGCTGGTCCGTCAGCGGGCCGAAGGCGGGGGTGCCGCGGTAGGTGCCGTGCATGGTCCACAGGACGGCGACCCGCAGACCGGCGTAACGCTCGGCGTAGTTGGTCTGGATGTCCCGCACTTCGAACCGGGCGTCGGGGAACGGTGCGACGGTCGACAGCAGATCGGCCTGGTAGCGGTCGGGGCGGATGACGGTCCGGTCGCCGATCGTGTGCAGGAAGAGGTCCCGCACCATGAAGTCGTCGACCTTCTGCAGCCGGCGCTGGGTCCAGACCTCGTCGATGAATTCGAGGACCAGCTCGCACTCGGGCCGGTAGTCGTCCGGACGAGGGCCGCTCACGCCTTCCAGGAGTACGTCCTTCGGCGGCGCCTCCAGCATCGAGCCGGTCCAGCCCTGGAAGCGCAGGGCGCGGGCCGCCTCGTCCGGGTCCTCTCCGCGCTGCAGGCAGTCGGCGAGCTCGTCGCGCACGACCCACTCCTCGACCATCCGGCCCCTGCGGTAGAGGCAGTTGGCGACCGTACGCTTGCGGATGGGGATGATCTTCCCGTTCACGAGGTGCTCGTCGGCGGAGAAGACCAGGTGCGAGCTGAGGAAGGCGTCGTTGCCCCGCGCCTCCCACACCACGTCCTCGGCCTGGCCGACGTGCTGGGGCGTGCTGCCCATCCGCATCGTGCTGCCCTCGATCACACCGTCGCGGCCCACGACGGTGCCGAGGCTCGCGTGGACGATCGAGTCCGGCTCGTAGTTGTCGACGATGTACGACACGTCCCGGTCGACCCAGATGCGGTCGGTGACCTCACGGATGAAGTCGTCGGGGTCCTGGTACGGGTGGTAGGCGACGGGGTCCAGCGGCATGGGGTTCTCCCTTTTCCGATGTAGGTGTGTATGCGTATGCACTACATAGTTGGCGTACGCACGGTGTTGGCGTACGCACGGTGTTGGCGTACGCACGGTGTTGGCGTACGCACGGTGTTGGCGTATGCGCGATGGCGGTGCGCGATGGGGGCGGTGCAGTGTTTCCGAGGGAGTGGTCAGCGGGCGAACTTGTCGGCGCCGAGGGGGCTCCGGTACGTCTCCGTCATGAAGGTGGTGATCACGACCAGGGCCAGTACCGCCGCCGCGGCGAGGTAGACCCACACGGCGTAGATCGTGTCGAAGCTGGTGACCAGGAGGGCGGCGACGAAGGGCGTGATGCCCATGAAGACGGAGAACGAGCTGTTGTACGCGATGGCGCCGGCGCTGAACCGGGTGCGGGTGGCGAACAGTTCCGCGGTGCAGACCGTGACGATACCGGTCAGGAAGAACTCCGGGATGATGTAGATCAGTTGGCTCGCGATCGCGGCGCCGAGAGTGGCCTGTTCGCCGACGCGGAAGGCCAGGGGAACCAGCACGATGCATGCGACGGCCCCCATGATCAGCATCGGCTTGCGGCCGATCCGGTCCGAGAGGATGCCGGCGAGCGGCAATAGCGGGATGAGGACCGCCACCGACACGGCGTTGGAGACCAGAGCCATCCAGCGGGGCATCCCCAGCGTCCCGGTCAGGTACTCGGGGTAGAAGGTGACCCAGCTGTAGGACAGGATCGCCAGCATCACACTGACGCCGCAGAAGGCGAGGATCGGCCGCCACTGCGAGCGCAGCGCCTCCCGGACCGGTGCCTTGACGACGTGGGTGCCGTCCTCCGTGGCGCGGACGAACTCGGGCGTCTCGTCGATGCGCCTGCGCAGCCAGATCCCGACCGCGCTGAGGGGGAGCGCGAGGAGGAACGGGATGCGCCAGCCGTAGGAGTCCAGGGCGGCCCCTTCGAACACCGCGCTGGTCAGGGCCGCGGTGCCGGCTCCGGCGAGGATGCCGAAGAAGCAGCTGTTCGAGGCGTACGAAGCGTAGTACGCGCGCCGCTTGGGCTCCGCCCATTCCACGATGAAGGCCACCGCACCGACGTACTCGCCGCCGGACACCATGCCCTGGACGACGCGGAGGAGCAGGAGCAGGGCCGGCGCGAGGAAACCGATCTGGTGGTACGTGGGCAGCGCGCCGATCATGGCGGTGGTCACGCCCATGACCACGATGGTCCACAGCAGCGTCTTCTTGCGGCCCGCCCGGTCTCCCCACCGGCCGACCAGGGTGCCGCCCAGCGGGCGGAACAGGCACGCGATCGCGATGATCGCGTAGGTGCTCAGCACCGCGACCGCCGGGTCGCTGCCGGGGAAGAAGGCGGGGGCGAGGACCGGGGCCAGGTAGCCGTAGAGCCCGTAGTCGAACTGCTCGACGAAGTTGCCGATACTTCCCGCGCCGATGGCCCGGCGTATCGCCTTCCGCGTCTCGGGGTCGGCGGCTTCTCTTTCGCCGGCGGCTGTGGGTGGCGCTACAGCGGACATGGCTTCTCCGTTCGCGCGGTGAGTGAGGGGGTCAGGGAATATGCATACGTATGAACTGTGGGGACCCTGAAGAGGGCGGTGGGGGACGTCAACAGGTGGGACGCGGGTCAGCTGCCGGGTTTTCCGGGCCCGGTGCCGGGCGCCGTGAGGGACCGGAAGGTGTGCATCAGGACGGCCGCCATGTTGTAGAGCACCAACTGCGCGCCCGCCTGCTCGGCGGCCCTGGCGCCGGCCAGGTCGGGAACGATGGACATGACCGCGCGGCCGGCGTCGTGTGCGGCCCCGTGAGCCGTGGCGATGAGCTCCCGCAGTGCCTCCTCGGGAGGGAACCCGCAGTCCACGGCGAGGTCGGCCGGGCCGACCAGGATCGCGTCGACGCCTTCCGTCGCGGCGATGCCGTCGGCCGCCGAACAGCCCCGCGCCGTCTCGATCATCGCCACGACCAGGGTCTCCTCGGCGGCGGCGAGATGTTCGGCCGCGGTCACCGTGCCGAACCGGCCCGCCCTGCTGTACGTGGCGAAGCCCCGTTCCCCCAGCGGGGGATAGCGGTCCCCCGCGACCGCCCGCCGGGCGTCCGCCGCGCTGTCGATGTGCGGGTGGATGATGCCCGCGGCCCCCAGATCCAGGCAGCGCAGGGCGAGCGCGGGCTCCGCGGTACCGACCCGGACGAGTACGTCGATGCCCTGCGCGGCAGCGGCGGTGAGGTGGTGCTGGAGTGCCGTCATGTCGGCCGGGCCGTGTTCGCAGTCGATGACCACGTAGTCCAGGCCGGCGACCCCCACCATCTCCACCAGCGTCTCCGACGGGAGCCGGAGCAGTGCGCCATAAAGACGTTCGCCCGCGGCCAGCCGCCGTTTGAGGGAGGGGCGTCCCGCCGCGCCGGCCGTCATCGCGCCACCATCCCCGCCGACAGGTCGATGTCGGCACCGCACAGGCCCGGCATCCGCAGCATCGCCGTCACGGCCGCGCCCACCTCTTCCCCGGTGACCATCCGGCCGAGGGCCGACCGGGACACGAAGGCCGCTTCCGCCTCCTCGTAACTGCTGCCGGTCCGCGCCGCCTCCAGGCGGAAGTTGCGCTCCATCCGCGGGCCCGCGACCGGGCCGGGGGAGAGGGAGTTCACCGTGACGCCCAGCGGGCCCACCTCGCCCGCCAGCGTCGTGGTGAGGCCGATGACCGCCATCTTCGACGCGCAGTAGGGGGTGCGCCGCAGCAGCGGCCGCTTCCCCGACACCGAGGCGATGTTGATGACGTCCCCCGCGCCCCGCGCCGTCATGGCGGGCAGGAAGGCGCGGCACATCAGGAACACCCCGCGGACGTTGACGGCGAAGACCTCGTCCCAGTCGTCCGCCGGGATGTCGGTCAGCGGGGCCACCGGTCCCGCGATACCCGCGTTGTTGACGAGGACCGAGATCTCCTCGTCGGCGAGGCTTGCGGCGAGCGCCGCCACGTCGGAGGGGTCGGACACGTCGCAGACCCGGTGGGTGACGTCCGGGCCGAGCCGCGTCGCGGTCTCCTTGAGGGTCTGCTCGTCGCGGCCGGTGATCACCACTCGCGCGCCGTCGGACAGCAGCGCCCGTGTGATGGCGGCGCCGAGCCCGCTGCCGCCACCGCTGACGAGTGCGGTGCGTCCGGCCAGCGGCGCCGCGGGCACTTCGTCCGCGTGGTCGGGTGACGTGGGATGAGGTGGCATGGGGGACTCTCCTCGGAGCGAGTGCGGAAGGGGGAGCGGTGTTCAGGAAGCGGGGTGTGCGGGGACGTGGGACGGTGTACGTTCCGCCGCCGCGACCAGCTCGTGCAGCGCGGCGGAGACGGGCCGGGGCCGCTGTACCGGCAGCAGATGCCCGGCCCCGGGGACCGCGGTCAGCCGGGCGTCCGGCACGGCCCCGGCGATCGCACGGTGGAAGTCCGGCGGGCAGAGTGCGTCCCGCGTGCCGTACAGGACGGTCATGGGGCAGCGGACGGTGCGCAGTGTGTCGTACGCGTCCGAGCGGGTGGCCTGGGCGGCGAGCTGGGCACCGGCGGCGTCCGGGCCGACCCTGTGGGCCATCCGCCGGTAGCGGTCCTCCAGGTCGCCGGGCGGCTCGGACACATCGAACATGCCCGGCAGGGTCTGCTCCACGACCTCCTCGAACCGCCCCTCGGCGATCAGCCCGGCCATGGCGCGCCAGGCGGCGTACTGCTCCGGGCGCGGGGCCCCCGCGTTGGTCGACATCGCGCAGAACCCCGCGACCCGGCCGGGCGCCCGGCGCAGCACCTCGAAGCCGACGATCGCCCCGAGGCTGAGCCCCACGAGGACGAACGGCCCGGGGACGGCGGACAGCACGTCCTCGGCCTGCCCGCCGATGTCGGGCCGCGTCAGTGCGACGTGGTGGACCCGGTGGTGCTCGGGGAACGCCACGTCGGACCAGAGGCCGTGGTCGCACAGCATGCCGGGGACCACCACGAGGGGCAGCGGGCCGGGCGCACCGTCGGGGAGTGCGGCGGACATCAGCGTCGCGCGGAGCGGGGGAGCAGCGCGTACGGGGCGACGTAGCCGTTGTGGTCGATGCCCAGCCCGGCGTCGGCCGCGGCCTTGACGACCTCCTCGTCCCACTCCAGGCGCACCCGCCCGTCGCCGCCGTTGACGATCAGGAGGTCGCCTTCCGTGTCGCCCACGTTCCGCAGGGTGCGCCAGGCGCCCTCGGGAACGGAGAGGATGTCGCGCGGGCCGAGGCGTACCGAGACCGGGTCCGCGCGGTTCAGTGTGATCTCCCAGAGCCCGTCCTTGACGATCAGCGTCTGGGTTTCGTGCTGGCGGTGCAGCGAGACGCCCTGGCCCGGCTCGGCGCGCAGCCAGGCGGCGTTGTGCCCGTGCGGGTTGAAGATGCGGGGCTCCTGGTGCGGGTCCTCGGTCATGCCGTAGCCGATGACGCAGCTCAGCCGCGCTCCGCCGCCCGGCAGCGTGCTGTCGAGGAACGGCCGGTCGGACCAGACCAGCTCGTCGGCGGCGGCGACGCGTCGCTTCATCTGCTCGGGGCTGTAACTGCGCAGCCGGTCGATGTACTCCTGCGCCATCGGCTGGGTCAGCTCGGTGCCCTCGGGGATCTCGTCGCCGGCGACCGTGTCGAGGAGTTTGTTGTCGGCCGTGAGGTAGAGGCCGTGGCCCTCTGCCTCGCGCAGCACCGTGGGGCCCCAGATGATGCCGCCGGTGTCGTCCATGCCGAGCACGGTGAACATCCAGCCGTCGTCCGGGCCGGTGTTGGTGAAGCCGCGGAAGATCCAGGTGGGGACGGACGCCACGTCGCCCGCCCGGAGCGTCAGTTCGCCCTCGGTGCCGTCGGCGCCCCAGCGCAGCAGGTACTCGCCCTCGGTGCAGACGAACACCTCGGCCGTGTAGTGCAGGTGGAGGTTGTTCGTGATGCCGTGCGGCATGGCCGCCGCGCCGATCTGGAAGCCGTGCGGCAGGCGGAGGTTGACGTACTGCCCGGAGGACTGCGAGACGCCGGGCCCGATCATGGCGTAGTTCTCCTTCCGGTCCGAGCCCGGGGTGCGGCAGTCGATGAACGCCTGGTTGCAGGAGACGAAGTCGCCGCGGCGGATCGTCCGGCGCTCCAGTTCCGTGGTGGACACGACGGTGTCGGACACGTGCGCTCCCTTGTTTGGAATACGTATGCATAGATCTGACAGGTCTGCTTCTGAGGCTGTCAAGAGCCCGAACCGAAATGGAGTGCAGACGTATACTCATGGCCGTGCAGGCGAGTAACGCGCACCGGGCGAGGGGATGAGGACGACCGATGGCGATCACGAGCCACGACGTGGCGAGACTGGCGGGCGTGTCGCAGGCCACGGTGTCCCGGGCGCTCCGTGACGACCACCGGGTGTCGGCGGCCACCCGCGAGAAGGTCCGGCGGGCCGCCGAGGCGTTGAACTACGTGCCCAGCGAGGCCGGACGGACCCTGTCCACCCGCTCGACGCGCCGCGTCGGCGTGATCGTCACGGACCTGACGAACCCCTTCTACCCGCACGTCGTCGCCCCGCTGCACGACGAACTCCAGGCCCTCGGTTACCGGATGATGCTGATCACCGAGCGGTCCGACGAGGCGGTGGCGGGCGAGAACCTCCTCGACCAGTCGCTGGACGGGGTGGTCCTGGCGACCGCGACCACCGGGTCACGGCTGCCGGCCCAGCTGGACCGCCGCGGCGTCCCGTACGTGTTCCTCAACCGCGACACCGGGCAGCCGGGCGACTACGCGTCCGTCGTGGACAACGAGGGCGGCGGCCGGCTGGTGGCCGGGGTCCTCGCCGAGCTGGGACACCGCCGCATCGCGGGCATCTTCGGTTCGCCCGACACGACCACCGGCCGGGACCGCGAGCTCGGCTTCCGGCTGGCGCTGGCCGAGTCGGGGATAGGACTGCCGGACAGCCGGGTCGTACGCGGCGCCTTCGAGTACGACACCGGATACCGGGCACTCCCCGGGCTGCTGGCCACCGACGAGCCGCCCACGGCCGTGTTCTGCGGCAACGACGTGGTCGCCATCGGCGTGCTGAACGCGGCCATCGCGGCCGGGCTGCGGGTGCCGGACGACCTGACCGTGATCGGCTTCGACGACCTCCCGATGGCGGACTGGGAGGTCTTCCGGCTCACCACGGTCCGCCACGACCTGCGCGAACTGGCCCGGCAGGCGGCACGTCTGCTGGTGCGCCGGATCACCGGCGAGGCCGATGCCGCCGGGGAACGCCTCGTCCTGCCGACCGAGTTCGTCCCGCGGGCCACGCACGCGCGCCTTACTTGACCGCGGGCAGCGTACGCGCACGTTCCTCGTGCTCCTGCCCGCCGCCCTGCTTGCGCTGCAGCCGGACGCCCACGGTGACGAGGACCGCGGCGAGGCCGAACGAGAGCCAGAGTTCGAGGCGGTGGCCGGGGAGGACCGCCATGAGGAGCAGTACTCCCGCGATGAAGACGATGGTCACCACCGTGAGGTAAGGGAACAGCCACATCCGCGCCTCGGCCGGTTCGCTCCGCCGGCGTCGGGTGGCGTACTGGGTGACCGCGATGACCAGGTACATCATCAGCGCGATGGCGCCGCTGGACGCGATCAGGTAGGCGAAGACCGCCGGCAGGAGATAGTTGGCGAGCACCGCGGCGATGCCGACGACGGTGGATGCCGCGACCGCGTTGCGGGGCACACCGCCGCGGGAGACGACGGCGAACGCGGCCGGGGCGTCCTTCCGCTTGGCGAGGGAGAAGGCCATGCGGGAGGCGGTGTAGACGGCCGAGTTCAGGCAGCTGCAGACCGCGATGACGACGACCACGTCCATGATCTGGCGTGCGCCCGGGATGTTCATGCGTTCCAGCACGGCCTGGTAGGAGCCGGCGGCCAGGCCTTCGGCGTTCCAGGGCACCAGGCTGACCACGATGAGGACCGAACCGACGTAGAAGAGGCCGAGGCGCCGGACGACGGCCCTGATGGCCTTCTTGATGTTCTTCTTCGGCTCCTCCGACTCGGCGGCGGCGATGGTGACGATCTCGCTGCCCTGGAAGCTGAACATCGCGGTGAGCAGGCCGGCGAGGACGGCGATCCCGCCCTGGGGAGCGAAGCCGCCGTTGCTCCAGAGGTGGGATACGCCGCTGGTGCCGGAGCCGGGCAGCAGCCCGAATATCGCGAGGGCGCCGAGGACGAGGAAGCCCACGATCGCGACGACCTTCAGCAGGGCGAACCAGTACTCGAACTCGCCGTAGTTGCGGACGGCGAGCAGATTGGTGCCGGCCAGTACGGCGATCACCGCGAACGCGGGTATCCAGCTGGGCACTCCGGCCATCCCGCCGAGGATCTCGCCCGCGGCGATGGCTTCGATGGGGATGACGAGGACGTAGAACCACCAGTAGAGCCAGCCGATGGCGAAACCGGCCCAGCGCCCCAGGGCCCGGTCGGCATAGGTGGAGAAGGAGCCGGTGTCGGGGTGGGCGACGGCCATCTCGCCGAGCATCTGCATGACCAGGACCACCAGCGCAGCGGCGGCCAGGAACGAGATGAGGACGGCCGGGCCCGCGGTGGCGACGGCGGTGGACGAACCGACGAACAGCCCGGCTCCGATCACGCCGCCGAGGGAGATCATCGTGATCTGGCGGCCCTTGAGCCCCTGGGTGAGCTCTTCTCTGCCGGGGCGGCCGGACGGCGGTGGTACGGGTGACTCGTGTGGCATGGGTCTTCCTCGGGGTGGGACGGGCCCCGCCTCCCTGGCCGGCGAAGAGGCGGGGCGGACCAGGCCAGGGCCTCTAGAGCTGGTCGCGCAGGGCCTTGGGGACGGCGTCGAAGGCGTCGGAACGCCGTCCGATCCGGTCGATGCGCAGGGTGGCGGTGGCTCCGTGGGCGGCGAGGCCCTCGAAGGCGGAGATCCGCTCGACGGCGGGGGCCAGCGCCGCCGTGCCCTCCTCGGCGGCCCGCTGGTAGGTCAGCGGCTTGAGGAAGCGGGAGACCGAGAGCCCGGCGTTGTAGCGGGCCGTCTTGCCGGTCGGCAGGACGTGGTTGGTGCCGGCGATGCCCTTGTCGGAGTAGGCCACCGTGCTCCACGGGCCGAGGAACAGCGAGCCGTAGTTGGTCAGCTTCCGGAGGTAGAAGTCGTCGTCCGCGGTCTGGATCTCCAGGTGCTCGGGGCCGAGCACGTCGGACACGGCGACGGCCTCCTCGGCGTCGCGTACGACGATGACCGAGCCGTAGTCGCGCCAGGCGGCGCCGGCGATCTCCCGGGTGGTGAGCGTTTCGAGCTGCCGGTCGATCTCGGCGACGACCTTGCGGCCCAGCTCCTCGGAGGTGGTGATCAGCGCGGCCGGCGAGTTCGGCCCGTGCTCGGCCTGGCCGAGCAGATCGGCGGCGACCCACTCCGGGTCCGCGGTGGCGTCGGCGATGACGGCCACCTCGGAGGGGCCGGCCAGCAGGTCGATGCCGACCTGGCCGAAGAGCTGCCGCTTGGCCTCGGTGACGAAGGCGTTGCCGGCGCCCACGAGCATGTCGACGGGGGCCTCGCCCAGCAGCCCGAAGGCCATCGCGCCGAGCGCCTGCACGCCGCCGACCGCGAAGACCCGGTCGGCCTGGGACAGGTACGCGCCGTACAGCACGGCCGGGTGGGCGCCGTGCTCACCCGACGGCGGGGTGCACGCCACGACCGTGGGCACCCCGGCCGCCTTGGCGACACCGACGGTCATGAAGGCGCTGGCCAGCAGGGGGAAGCGGCCGGCCGGGAGGTAGCCGCCGACCCGGGTGACCGGGACGTAGCGCTGGCCGCCCCGCACGCCGGGCGCGAGCTCGATCTCGAAGTCGGTCAGGTGCTCGCGCTGGGCGGAGGCGAAGCGGTGCGTCCGCTCGTAGCCCATCTCCAGCGCCGTGCGGACGTCGGGCGGCAGGGCGTCACCCGACTTCTTCAGCTCCTCCGCGCCGATCTCCAGGTCGCCGGACCAGCCGTCGAGCTCCTCGGCGTAAGCGCGGACGGCGTCGAGGCCCTTGCGCTCGATGGTGGAGAGCATCTCCGAGACGCGCTCGACGACCTTGGGGTCGCGCTGTGCGGGAGGACCGTCGACGGCCGGCTTCTTGAGCCACTGGAACGGGGCGAGGGCTTGTGCTTCGTGCTGCGTGATCTGCATGTCAGGGACGGTAGACGCGCCCCAGACACAGGACCAGAGGAGTGATTCCTGGGCTTCCCACAGGGTTGCCCTATGGCTGCGCTACGGCGCTACGGGCACCCCTTGGCCTTCGCCTCGCAGCTCGCGGATCGTGTCCTCGGCAAGCCGGGCGAGTTCCCGGGTGGCCCGCGACAGTGCATGCCCTCGCCGCCTGACCAGGGCGATCGTGTCGTACAGCGGCTCGGCGAAGGGCACCGTGTGCAGCCCCGCCGGGAAACCGGGACTGTCGATCACCGCGCGGCTGGCGATCGTGTCGCCCACCCCGGCGGCCGTGAGCTTCAGCGCGGCCTCGACGCGCTCCAGTTCCATCAGCGGTTCCACGCGTACGCCGGCCAGCTGGGCACGCTCGGCGATCTGCCGCCGGGTCGGGTCCTGCCAGCCGTAGTGCGCGTCGTACAGCACGAGCGGCGCGGCGGCGAAGGCCTCGATGGTCACGGGGGCCGCGGCGCGCTCGGGGTCCGCGGTGACGTAGCAGACCTCGTCCCGCATGAGCGGCCGGACGACCAGGCCCTCGTCGTCGATCGGCAGCACCACCAGGCCGGCCTCGATCTTTCCGGCGGCGACCGCGTGGGCGGTCTCGGCGGAGTTCTGCCCCACCAGCCGTACCCGCACGGCGGGGTACCGGGCGTGGAAGGTCTGCGCGAGGTTGGCGAGCAGGTAGTAGTCGGCGTTGCGCAGGACACCGAACGTGGCCGTGCCGCCGCCCAGCGACCCGAGGGAGCGCACGGCCTTCGCGCCGCTGTCCGCCGCCCGCAGCGTCTCCTGTGCGTACGGCAGCAGTTCCTGCCCGGCGGCGGTGAGGGTGAGCCGGCGGCTGCCGCGGACGAACAGGACGGCGTCCAGTTCCTCTTCGAGGCGGCGCACGAGCTCCGACACGGAGGCCTGCGCGATCTCCATGGCGGCGGCCGCGGCGGTGAACGAACCGAGCCGCTCGGCCTCGGCGAACGCCTTCAGCTGGTTCAACGTCATGGCGTGGCCCGCCCGGTGCCTGGGCGTGCGGCGGTGCGGCAGCTGTGCGTTCTGGGCATGCGCGGCACTATAGGACAGCCCTGGGCGCGGTCCGGACGGTGGCCGGAACCGGGCACCGCGCGGTGCCCGCGACCGCATAGCCCGGGTCAGGCGGGGCAGACGGGACATACGCCTCGACCAAGGAGACTTCATGGTGATCGGCATTGTCGCCGTATGTGTGCTTCTGGCAGCCCTGGCCTTCCTGGTGCCCCGGCTGTCCCGCCGCCCCGAACGCGGTACCCAGCGCACGCTGCACGCCGGGTCACGCGCCGGCGGCAAGGCCCCGGGCTTCCTGGGCCGCGTTCTCAGCATGCCCTTCCGCAGCAGTTCCAAGGCGGTGGGGCGCAGCGGCTCGGCCGGCCGGCGCGCCCGCGGCCGCATGCCGTTCTAGCTGCGCCCCGCGTGTCGCCGGACGTGCCCCGCGCGTCGTCGTGACGGCCGACGAGGCCCGCTCCGGCTGACGAACTGCTTCCGCTCGCCCGGCAACCTTTCCCGCGCCGCCGGCGACCACCGCCCGAAGGTCCGCACGGAACGACTTCGGGAGAGAGCGGAAGATGACGTCAGCTCACGACAGGACTTCTCCTGCCCGGTACGGGCAGCAAGGGCAGCACCGACGGCGCGGAACGGGCGGCCGGACGGCCGTACGGCTGGGCGCGCCGCTGGGTGTCGTCGTCGCCGCGGGACTCGCCTACGGCGGTGCCTTCGGGGCGTCCGGAGCCGAGGGCGCCGGCGGTACCGGGCGGGTGTCCGCCGCGGCGGCGCCCGCGTGGGCCGCGGAGGCGGCGGACGGTTTCGCCTCCGTCGACGCGCTCGGGCAGGACGGCACGTACGGCGGCCGGGACGGGCGGACCGTCACCGTACGGTCGCTCGCCGAGCTGGAGAAGTACGCCACCGCCACCGAGCCGTACGTCATCGTCGTCGACGGCGCGATCACCATGGACCCCAAGGGCAAGGAGATCAAGGTCGCCTCCGACAAGACGATCGTGGGGGCGGGAACCTCCGGCGAGATCGTCGGCGGCGGCTTCTTCCTCGGCCAGGGCGTCCACAACGTGATCATTCGCAACCTCACGATCCGCGACTCCTACGCCGGGACCTGGAACGACAAGGACCACGACTGGGACGCCGTGCAGATGGACGGCGCGCACCACGTGTGGATCGACCACAACGACCTGCGGCACATGGCGGACGGACTGATCGACAGCCGCAAGGACACCACCTACCTGACGGTGTCCTGGAACCGGCTGGAGAACCACAACAAGGCCTTCGGCATCGGCTGGACCGACAACGTCACGGCCGACCTCACCGTCCACCACAACTGGTTCCGCGAGACCGAGCAGCGCAATCCGTCGACGGACAACGCCGCGCACGCGCACCTCTACAACAACTACCTCCAGGACGAGCCGGGCACCGACATCACGTCCTCGTACGGGAACTACGCCCGCGGCCGGACCCGCATGGTGCTGGAGAACAGCTACTTCGAAGGCGTCACCGACCCCGTCATCAAGGACGGCACCGCCTCGCTCGTACAGCGCGGCAACGTCTTCAAGGACACCGAGGGCCGCAACGAGAGCGGGGGCACGGCCTTCGACCCGAAGACGTACTACCCGTACACGCTCGACCGCGCCGCCGACGTGCCCGCCCTCGTCAGGTCCGGCTCCGGGCCGCGCGCCACGCCGGGCACCGGGGCGACCGCCGCTGCCACCACCCTGACCGTCGCCAAGGACGGCAGCGGGCAGTACCGCACCGTGCAGGCCGCCGTGGACGCGGTGCCCTCCGGCAACACCTCGCGGGTCGTCATCGCCGTCAAGCCGGGCACGTACCGCGAGGCGGTGAAGGTCCCGTCCACCAAGCCGCACGTCACGATCCAGGGCACCGGGGCGGCCGCGGCGGACGTGCGGATCGTCGAGGGCCGGTCGGCGGGCACGGCCAAGCCGGGCGGCGGCACGTACGGCACCTCGGGCAGCGCCACCCTCGCCGTGGAGGCGGACGACTTCCAGGCCCGGAACCTCACCGTCACCAACGACTTCGACGAGGCCGCCCACCAGGGCCAGGAAGGACACCAGGCCGTCGCCCTGCGCACCGCGGCCGACAAGGTGGTCCTCCGGCAGATCGTCGTCGAGGGCGACCAGGACACACTGCTCCTGGACACCGCGGCGAAGGACAGGCGCGGCCGCGTCCACGTCGACCGGTCCACCGTCGTCGGCAACGTCGACTTCGTCTTCGGCCGGGCCACCGCCGTCCTCGACCGGTCCGTCCTCCGCTTGAAGAAGCGCTGGGACGGGACGTCGGCCGGGTACGTCACCGCGCCGTCCACGGCCGCCGGTAACAAGGGCTTCCTCATCACCGGCTCGGTCGTCGAGGGCGGCGTCGGCGAGCGCAGCCACTACCTCGGGCGGCCCTGGCACGCGGGCGGTGACGCCTCCCTCGACCCGCAGACCGTCGTCCGCGACACCCGGCTCAGCGCCGCGATCCGGACGGCGCCGTGGACGGACATGGGCGGCTTCTCCTGGAAGGACGACCGCTTCGCCGAGTACGCCAACACAGGGCCGGGCGCGGGCCCGGCCGGTACGGACCGGCCGCAGCTGACGGACCAGCAGGCGGCCGACCACGAGATCGCCGACTGGCTCGGCGACTGGACGCCCGCCACGTCGTAGGAGGGCGGGAGTACGGACCTCTGGGTGCCCCGCCGTCCTGGTTCATGGGGCACCTGGTTCATCCTCCTCGCCGGCACCGAGCGCATCCCTCGTCCGCTGCCTCGCGCGCGCCGGTCTCCGGCCAGGCAGCCCGGCCGAGGCGTGCCGACAGTGTCCGGAGGCGGTCCACCAGTTCGGGCGGGTCCAGGACCTCGAAGTCGAAGCCGAAGGCGGCCACCCAGACGGCCAGATGGTCCAGGTCGTCCGAGCCGATGCGCAGCAGACACGTCTCCTCGTCGAGGGGTTCCACCACTCCGAGGGCGGGCGGCACCTCATCGGCCACCCGCACCGCCGGTCCGCGCATTCTGAGCACCGCCCGGTAGCGGAACCGGTCGGTGCTCCCGCCCGTCGCGAAGTAACCGGCCAGATCCTCGGCGGGCAGCTCCCGCGGGTCGAACCGGGGGCCGGTGGGCACGCGGAGCTCCAGCCGGTCGACCCGGAACCGCCGCCAGTCCGCGCGCTGCGTGTCCCATGCGAAGAGGTACCACCGCCGCGCGTCGTGGACCAGCCGGTACGGCTCCACGTCGCGCACCGACCGTTCCCCGCCGTGGGAGACGTAGTCGAACCGCAGCCGTTCGTGGTCGCGCACCGCCGACGCGATCGCGCTCAGCGCCGCGGGATCGACCGTGCTGCCCGGCACGGGCATCGTCACCAATGCCGCGCTGAGCGTGCTGACCTGGCGACGCAGCCGGGACGGCAGTACCTGGTCCAGCTTCGCGAGCGCCCGTACGGACGTCTCGGCGATGCCGGTGACCGCGCCCGAGGCCGCCGTGCGCAGCCCGACCGCCACCGCGATCGCCTCCTCGTCGTCGAGGAGCAGCGGTGGCAGCGACGCCCCGGACCCCAGTCGGTAACCGCCGCCGACGCCGCCGGCCGCATGGATCGGGTACCCCAGCGTGCGCAGCTTCTCGACGTCGCGGCGCACCGTGCGCTCGCTGACGCCGAGCCGCTCGGAGAGCTCCGTGCCCGACCGGTCCCGCCGTGTCTGTAACAGCCCGAGCAGCCGGAGCAGCCGGGCGGAGGTTTCCAGCATGACGAGAGCTTCGCATCAACGGCGGACAGGAGGTGACCGCGATTGCTCCTAGCGTTCGGCGCGGGACGGAAGGAGACCCCCATGACCATTCTTGTCGCCGGCGCCACGGGCAACGTCGGCCGCCCGCTCGTCGAGCAGCTGCTCGCCTCCGGACACCGGGTGCGCGCGCTCACCCGGGATCCGGGCAGGGCGAACCTCCCCGCCGGCACCGAGGTGGTGGCCGGCAACCTGACGGACGCCGCGAGCCTGGCGCCGGCCTTCGAGGAGGTGACCGCCGCCCACCTGATCGGTTTCGACGCTGCGGACTTCGCCCCGCTCACCAACGGTGCGGAGATCGTGGACCTGGCCCGGAAGGCGGGCGTGCGCAGAATGACGGTGCTCAGGGGGGACCTGGAGAAGAACCCGCTGGAGCAGGCCGTCGAGGCCGGCGGGCGGGCGTGGGGGCTGCAGTGGACGCACCTCTGTCCGGTGGAGTTCATGTCCAACGCCCTCGAGTGGGCGGAGTCGGTCTCGACGGAGGGTGTCGTCCGTGAGGGGTTCCCGGAGGCCAGGAGCGCCATGGTGCACGAGGCGGACATCGCCGCCGTGGCGGCCGTCGCGCTGACCACGGACGGCCACGCGGGCCAGGAGTACTGGCTGACCGGCCCCGAAGCGCTGACGCCGCCGGAGAAGGTGCGTACGCTCGCCGGGGCGCTCGGCCGTGACGTGCGGTACGTCGAGCTCTCCAGGGACGAGATCGTCGGGCAGTGGCGGCGGGCCGGTTACGCGGACGAGGACATCGAGTTCTTCCTCGAGATGCGGACCGATCCGCCGGCGGCCGGCCGCACGGTGCTGCCCACGGTGGAGCAGGTGACGGGCAGACCGGCGCGTACCTTCGCCCAGTGGGTGCGCGAGAACGCCGCGGCCTTCAGCGACTGTTCGTAAAAAATTCAGCTTTTTCTCCTCGGTCGTACAACCTTTCGGGTTGCCGGGTGATCTTCACCGGCGGGTCAACAGACTCCTGGAAGCTCCGGGCCTCGGAGCGCAGCCGCCTCCGAGGCCCCTCCTCCACTTGGGGAACACATGCATAGACGCGCCACTGTCGCCGCCGTGAGCGGCGCTCTGGCCCTCACTGCTCTCGTGGTACCGGCCGCCCAGGCCGACGCCGGCACGGGTGACGCCGCCACGGCCGCCCGGACCGCGCACGAGGCCGCCGTGCAGCAGGCCGCCTCGGCGAAGCAGAAGGCCGCGCCGTTCGGTCTGCGGTCCGCCGCTGACGAGCAGTACGGTGACACCGCGATCTCGAACGTCGTCGTCAACGGCGGCAAGGACGTGGTCCTGGGCACCACCAACACCAAGACGGTGACGGTCAGCTTCACCGCGACCGACGCCTCGGGGATCGCCTCCGCCACCGCCATCCTGTGGCACGGCGGCGCCACCTTCGACGACATCGACACCGGCGTCACCCCGAACGAGGAAAGCGCCACCTGCACGGCGACCTCGGCCACCACCGCCAAGTGCAAGCAGACCTTCACGATCGACCCGCAGTACCACCTGAACAACAACGCGGCGGGCACCTGGAAGGTGTGGGCGCTGGCGCAGGGCGAGGACGCGGACTTCGTGCAGCAGGACAACGTCAAGTCCTTCCGGATGCAGCGCTACTCCAAGCTCACCGCCAACGCCTCGCCCGAGCCGGTCGCCAAGGGCCGGACCATCACCATCACCGGTTCGCTGACCCGCGCCAACTGGGACACGTCCACGTACGCGGGCTACACCAAGCAGCCGGTGAAGCTGCAGTCGCGCCCCGCGAGCGGGAGCACGTACACCACGCTGAAGACGTACACCTCCGGCAGTGGTTCGGCCGGCGGCCAGGTGAAGACCACCCGGACCGCGACCACCGACACCTGCTGGCGGTACAGCTTCGCCGGCACCTCCACCACCCCGGCCGTCACCTCCACCGGTGACTGCGTCGACGTGCGCTGATCCCAGCAGGTCAGCAGGTTACGGCCCGCCCCGCGCGGGGCGGGCCGTAACCTGTCCGCTCGGCATCTCGTTGCCGATGATGTGACAAGTACGACCGTCGGAGCGGTGGCTCCGCCGGAGGTGAGCGCGCCGGACGGCGCCTGCGCGGGGACGGGCTGGAGCGCTGTGGCGTCGGCGCCCGCCAACTCGCAGCTCGCGGGCGTCCTGGCGGGCTTCGTGTTCGCGGGATTCGTCATGATCCTCACCGAACGCAGGACGAGCCCGCTCCGGACCGCCACGCTTCGATTATTCATCGCCGGATTCATCGTCCTGGCGCTCGACAGCTATGCCTTCTCGCTGCTC
The DNA here is from genome assembly GCF_040907265.1 of Streptomyces sclerotialus. Taxonomy (NCBI): domain Bacteria; kingdom Bacillati; phylum Actinomycetota; class Actinomycetes; order Kitasatosporales; family Streptomycetaceae; genus Streptomyces; species Streptomyces sclerotialus. Next base: position 7,600,945 of record NZ_JBFOHP010000002.1, read on the forward strand.
ACCGGAGATGTCGCGGAGGCGGCGTGCGGCCGGGTGTGGACCGAGTCCCTCATAGCCAGCGGCATGCTGGTCGTCGGCGCCGTCGCCGTGATCAGCGGGATGTCCTGGCTGCTCGCCTCGTACACCGAGGTCCAGGAGGGCGCGGCGACCGGGGATCCTGCGGCCGACGGGCATCCGGAGGCCATGCAGGCACTGGAGAGACTGCTCCGCAGATCCGTGTACGGCATCACGGTGCTGACGGTGCTCCTGTTGTCGACCGCGGCCCACGACTACGTCAACGTGGTGTTCGCCGGGCGGCCCACCCCCTGGTGGGCCTCGTGGGTCTCGCCCCTGTACGTACTGCTGGTGGGGGCCGCGATGATCACGACGGTGTGGCGGCGGCAGCGGCGGGAGGCACGCCGGGCCGGAGAGCCGGCGACGCCGGCGCGGGGCGAACTGCCGATCGCCTTCACCTGCGCCGTCTCCTACGCCGTACTGGGCACGGCGGCCATAGGAGTCACCACCAGCACACCGGTCAGCGCATGGAACCCGGTCCCCGAAGCGGTGGCCGCCTGCACCGTCGGGGTGGTGCTGATCATGCCCGTTCCGACGGTGCTCGCCCTCATCCACGCCATGCCGCGCCCGGCCGCGCGAGTCCCCGGCCCGCGTTCCGCCGCCGGCCCCGAACCGGCCCCTACTCCGGATCCGGAGGGCCCAGGCGCAGCATGACCTTGCTGCTGCCGCTCGTGCGGTCGGCGGCGACGGCCAGGGCCCGCTCCGCCTCCGCCAGGCCGAAGCGGTGGCTGATGACCGGCGACACGTCCAGGCCCTGGTGCAGGGCCTGGAGCGCGTCGTCGATCTCCTCGGCGAAGCGGTACGAGCCGACCCAGGTGATCTCGCGGGTGACGAGGTCGCCGAGGGCGGCGGGGGCCGCGGCGCCGGGGAGGTTGCCGACCTGGACGAGCGTGCCGCCGCGCGCGGTCGCGCGGAGGACCGGGCCGAGCGCGGCCGGGGCGCCGGAGGCCTCGAAGACCAGCTCCACGTCCTGCGGGAGCGCCACGCCCCGGCCGAGGTCGAAGGTCTCGTCCGCGCCCATGGCCCGCGCCACCGTGAGGGACGCGGCGGACAGGTCGGCGGCGAGCACCGCGGCGGCTCCGCGGTGCTTCGCTGCGGCCACCACCAGCGAGCCGATCGGCCCGGACCCGTTGACCAGCACCGTCTTCCCGCCGAGGTCCCCGGCGCGGTGCACGGCGTGCAGGGCGACCGCCAACGGCTCGGCCAGCGCGCCGTGTTCGGTGGTCACGTTGTCCGGCAGGGGCCGCACCTGTGCCGCGCGCACCACCCGGTACTCGCTGAACCCGCCGTCGGTGTGCGGGTGGAGGGCCGCCGACCCGAAGTAGCGGACGCGGGGGTGGAGGTTCGTCCGGCCGGCGAGCCGCTGGGGCAGCGGCTCGTCGCCGACCGGCGTCGCCGGGTGGACGGTGACCGGCTGCCCCTCCGACAGACCGATGACGTCCTTGCCGAGCGCTGCGATCCGGCCGGCCACCTCGTGCCCGAGCACCAGCGGGTCCTTGAGGACGGCGGTACCGGTCCCGCCGTGCTTCCAGTAGCCGATGTCGGAGCCGCAGATGCCGCCCCACTCCATGGCCAGGAGGACTTCACCCGGGCCCGGGACGGGGTCGGGACGTTCGTCGATCCGCAGGTCACCGGGGCCGTGCACGACAACTGACTTCATACGGCGTCCTCCAGACGCACCAGGTCACGCCCGCGTGTCTCGGGGGCGAGGACGATGGAGACAAGGGTGATGAGCGAGTAGACGATCAGCATCGCGGCGACGGGCCACCAGCTGCCGGTGACCGCGGTGAGGGTGGCCGCGACCACGGGGCCGATGGCGGTGGCGAGGATGCCGCCGATCTCCTTGGCCAGCGCGAGCTGGGTGAAGCGGGTCCGCGCGCCGAACAGCTCGGCCATCGTGACGCTCTCCAGCGAGAACAGGCCCAGGACGCCGACGTTGAGCCCGATGATCATGCCGGCCATGATTCCGGCCGTGCTGCCGGAGGCGATGAGCAGCATCACCGGGAACGCCAGCACGACGGTCGCCACGGTGAGCGCGAGGTAGAGCGGGCGGCGGCCGAAGCGGTCGCCGAGCAGGCCGATCAGCGGCACGGTGGCGAAGCCCAGCAGCGAGCCCCAGACGAGGGCGTCGGTCGGCACGGACCGGTCGGCGCCCAGCGTGGTGGCGATGTAGCCGACGAGGAAGGTCTGTACGAGGCCCGAGTTGCCGGCCTGGCCGAAGCGGAGGCCGAGCGAGAGGAAGAAGGCCTTGCCCTTGCGCTGCCGGATGCCGGCTTCCAGGACGCTCTCCTGGCGCTCCTCGACGGCCTTGTTCTCGACCGCGGAGGCGACCTCGGCGCGGGACATCGCGACACCGTCCACGACGTCGGCCCGCTCCTCGAACACCGGGCTCTCCTTGAGGTTACGGCGCAGCCAGACCGCGAAGAGCATGAGGGCGAAGCTCAGCAGGAAGGGCAGCCGCCAGCCCCAGCTGACCAGTTGGTCCTCGCTCAGCACGGCGAGCAGCACCGCCCACAGGCCGGAGGCGGCCAGGGTGCCGGAGTTGGTGCCGAGCGAGACGAGGGAGGAGATCAGGCCGCGGCGCCTGGCGGGCGCGTACTCGGCGAGCATGACCGTGGCCCCGGCGATCTCGGCACCGGCCCCGAAGCCCTGCACGAGCCGCAGGACGACCAGCAGGATCGGCGCGAGGATGCCGATCATCTGGTACGTGGGCAGCACGCCGATCAGTGTGGTCGACGCGCCCATCAGCAGGATGGTGAGGAAGAGGACCTTCTTGCGTCCCATGCGGTCGCCCATCCGCCCGAAGTAGAGGGCGCCGGCGAGCCGGGCGACGTAGCCGACACCGTAGGTCGCCATGGCGGCGATGAGGCCGATCGCGGGGCTGACGTCGGGGAAGAAGATCTTGTTGAAGACGATGGCGGCCGCCAGCGAGTAGAGCTGGAAGTCCATGAACTCCATGGCGGTGCCGAGCCAGCCGGATACGGCTGCCCTGGTGAGGTCGCGGGTGGTTCGTCTCGCGGGGCTCGTCGGCTCCATGTGTGTCGTGTCCGTCATGAGGAACTCCGTTGTTCTCTGGCCGTGCGGGAGCGGGCGGGGACGGGGCGCGTGGTGCGGGGGGTGATCCGGGATGGGCCGGCCTCGGTGCGGGGGCGTTTGCGGGTGGGCCGGTGCTCGGTGCCGGTCAGATCTCGACGCGGCCGGCGCGCAGGGCGGGGAGCCGGTCGGCGACGGCGGTGACCAGGCCGGCGTCCTCGGTCAGGTCGGTGGCGCCGAGCACGAGGAGCAGCCGGCGGACGGTGTCCTCGGGGCCGGTGCCTTCGTGCCAGCAGCGGCCGAGGGCCGGGGCCGCGGGGTCGGTCGTACCGAAGAGCTGGCCGCCGTCGTCGGCGGGACGGGTGGCGTTCGCCCAGGCCGCCAGGGCGAGTTCGAGCACGGGGGTGGCGGCGCCGGAGGAGCGCAGCGTACGCAGGGCGTCGAGCCACCGTTCGGGGATCTTCAGGGAGCCGTCCGAGCCGATCTGCCGCAGCTGGTGCCGTACGCCGGGATTGCCGAACCGCTGGACCAGGTCCTCGGCGTACGCCGCCGGATCGGGGCCGCCGGCGGGCAGCGTCGGCGCGATCTCGGCACACAGGGCCCGTACCAGCCGCTCGCCCCAGCCGGTGGCCAGCGCGTCCGCGACGGTCGTCCTGCCCGCCGCGGCGCCGAGGTAGGCCAGCGCCGAGTGGGAGCCGTTGAGCAGCCGCAACTTGGTGAGCTGGTACGGCACGACGTCGGGCACGAACAGGGCGCCGTCCAGCTGCCACGGGGGCCGCGGGCCGGCGAAGGAGTCCTCCAGGACCCACTGCCGGTACGGTTCGCCGACCACCGGCAGGGCGTCGTGCACGCCCAGCGCGGCCCGTGCGGCCCGCCGGTCCGCCTCGGTGGCCGCGGGCACGATGCGGTCCACGATCGTCGAGGGGAACGCGACCGAGGCGGCCATCCAGTCGAGTACGGCCTGCCGGTCCGGCCACGGCGCGGCGGCGACGAAGTCGCGTACGACGCGGCCGAGCGCGGCACCGTTGGCCGCCATGTTGTCGCAGGACACGACGGACACCGGGGCACCGCCGGCGCGCATGCGCGCGGCGAGGCCCGCGGCGATCCGGCCGATGACGGTGGTGAGCGCCGCCGTGTCCCGCGCCGCGAGGTCGGCGGCGATCTCCGGTGCCGTGGTGTCCAGCGCGCCGGTGTCCGCGCGGCGGTGGTAGCCCTTCTCGGTGATGGTCAGGGTCAGCACCGTGGTGCCGGGCGCGGTGAGCAGCGCGTCGAGCCGCGCGGCGGCGGGCCGCATGGCCAGGGCCTCGACGAGCGCCCCGGACACCCGGGTGACGGTGTCCGCCGGGCGCAGCTCGGTCAGCGAGTAGAGGCAGTCCTGGGCCCGCAGTGCCGCCGCGGTCCGGGCCGAGCGCGGGGCGACGGCGGCGATGCCCCACGGTTCGCCGGAGCGCGCCGCGGCGTTCTCCGTGTAGCGGGCCTGGTGCGCCCGGTGGAAGGCGCCGAGGCCGAAGTGGACGAGGCGCGGGCGGAGTTCGCGGGGGTCGACGGGCGGCCGCAGGTCCGACGGGACGCGGTCGAGGGCGGCCAGGCTCAGGGAGGGGGTGGTCATGGCGGTCACCAGTCGTGCACCGAGCCGTCGAGGCGGCGGGCGACGGGCAGGTAGCGGGCCTGGCACGGGAAGCGCTCGGCCGCCTTCTCGTCGTACTCGACGCCCAGGCCTGGCTCCTCGGACACGTGCAGCATGCCGTCGGCGAACGTCACCCCGCTGCGGAAGACCTCGCCCGTCTCGTCCGCGTGCTCCATGTACTCCTGGATGCCGAAGTTGGGGACCGCGGTGTCGAGGTGGACGGCGGCGGCGAGGGTGACAGGGGAGAGGTCCGTCGCGCCGTGCGAGCCGGTCCGCACCTGGTAGAGCGCGGCCAGGTCGAAGATGCGGCGCAGGTGGGTGATGCCGCCGGCGTGCACGACGCTGGTGCGGACGTAGTCGATGAGCTGCTCGGTGATCAGGTGCTGGACGTCCCAGATGGAGGTCAGCACCTCGCCCACCGCGACGGGCGTGGTCGTGTGCTGCCGGACGAGCCGGAACGCCTCCTGGTTCTCGGCCGGCGTCGGGTCCTCCATCCAGAACAGCCGGCAGTCCTCGACCTGCTTGCCGAAGCGGGCCGCCTCGATCGGGGTGAGCCGGTGGTGGACGTCGTGCAGCAGGTGGAAGCCGAAGCCGAAGCGCTCGCGGACCGCCTCCAGGTAGGTGGGCGCGAAGCGGAGGTACGCCTCGGTGTCCCAGGGCTGCTCCTCGGGGAGCGCGGTGGCGGCCGGCTCGTAGACCTTGCCCTTGCGCACGCCGTACGTCCCGCCGACGTCGGGGACGGCGGCCTGGGCGCGCACGGCCTGGTAGCCGAGGCCGAGGAAGCGGTCGACGTCGTCGAGGAGGGCCGCGGTGTCCGTGCCGCTGGCGTGCCCGTAGACCATGACGCCGTCGCGGGAGCGGCCGCCGAGCAGCTGGTAGACCGGCAGGCCCGCGACCTTGCCCTTGATGTCCCACAGGGCGGTGTCGACGGCGGCGATCGCGGTCATGGTCACCGGGCCGCGGCGCCAGTACGCGCCCCGGTAGAGGTACTGCCACAGGTCCTCGATGCGGGCCGGGTCCTTGCCGATGAGCAGTGGTACGAGGTGGTCCTGCAGGTAGCTCGCCACGGCCAGCTCGCGGCCGTTCAGGGTGGCGTCGCCCAGGCCGGTCACGCCGTCCGACGTGGTGATGCGCAGGGTGACGAAGGTCCGCCCCGGTGAGGCGACGAACACCTCGGCACGCTCGATCTTGCTCACAGAAATCTTGCTCCTTCGGGATACGCACCGTGACCGGCGGACCACGCCGGCCTGGGGCGTACGGCGTACGTCACCCGGACGGCTGATCGACCAGCACTGGTATACAAGCACTGGTCGTACAGGTGCGCAATACTTTCGAAACATCGATCGACCTGCGGGGCGGCAGGCGCCGCACACCCCGATACGATGAGCGCATGGCCCGATCGAACCGGCAGCGAACCAGCCGCCGCGCCGTCTACGAGACGCTGCGCCGCAAGGTTCTGACCCTTGAGCTCCCGCCGGGTGCGGCGCTGTCCGAGAACGAACTCGCGGCGTCCCTCGGGGTGAGCCGGACCCCGGTCAGGGAAAGCCTGATCCTCCTGTCCCAGGAGGGGCTGGTGCAGATCTTCCCGCAGGTCGGATCGTTCGTCTCGCGTGTCGACCCGGCCAAGGTGGCCGACGCGCAGTTCCTGCGGGAAGCCGTGGAGCTCGCCGCGCTCGACGACCTCCCGGCCGAGCTCGACCCCGAGCTGGTCGAGGAGCTGCGCGGCAACCTCGCCGCGCAGCGGAAGCCGGGCCTGGGCCTGGAGGAGTTCTTCGCGCTCGACGAGGCCTTCCACCACGCCCTGCTGCGGCTGAGCGGACACGGCAGCGCCTGGGCCACCGTGGTCTCCGCCAAGGGCCACCTCGACCGGGCCCGCCGGCTCGGCCTCTACGAGACCGCCTCGCCGGAGGGGTTCGCCGCCCAGCACACCGAGATCTTCGAGGCGGTCCTCGCGGGCGACGCCGCACTGGTCCGCTCGGCCATGCGCACCCACCTCCGGGCCGTCTTCGACGACGTCGAGCGCGTCCGGGCCCGGTCTCCCGAGCTCTTCGCCAAGGACACCGGCTCCGTCCCGGTACGCCGCAACGTCGTCGTGTGGGAGTGACGGCCCGGCCTCAGCGGGCCCGCGCCGGGGCCGGCAGCCGCGCCGCGCGGGCCGTCAGCGTGCGGCGGCAGATCTTGCCGGTCGGGCCGAGGGGCATCTCGCCGACGGTCAGGAGGAGTTCGGGGAGCTTGCGGCGTTCCAGGCCGCGGTCCTCCTCCAGGAAGGCGGTGAGCTCCCGCAGCGTCAGCGGGGGCGCTCCGGGGATCCGGCGGACGCAGGCGCACAGCCGCTCGCCCAGGTCGGGGTCCGGTACGGGGACGCAGGCGACCTCGGCGACGGCGGGGTGGGCGGCCACCTCCCGCTCCACCTCGGCGGGGCTGATGTTGTAGCCGCCGCGCACGACGAGCTGACGGAGGCGGCCGAGTACGTGCAGCCGGCCCTCGGCGTCCAGCAGTCCGCGGTCGCCGGTGCGGACCCAGCCGGTGGCGGTGCGGTAGCGGGCGTCGAGGTCCGGGCTCGCGACGTAGGACAGCGGGGTCATCGGGCCCCGGGCGCAGATCTCGCCCGGCTGTCCCGGCGGGAGGGTGTCGCCGTGCGCGTCGGTGACGCGGATGGCCGCCACCGCGGGGTCGGGGCGGCCGGTGCCGGTTCCGGGGGCGAGGCCGGTCGCCGCGGTGTGGCAGTTGACGCCGTCGGAGGAGCCGTACACGGCGATGACCGGGCGGGCGAACCGCCGGCGGCAGGCCTCGGCGGTGGCCGGCGGAAGGGCGGCGCCGCTGGAGACGACCGCCCGCAGGCCGGTGAGGTCCTCTCCCGGGAGTGGCGGGTGGTCGGCGAGGCGGCGGAGCATGGTCGGTACGCCGAGGACGTGTGTCGGGCGATGCTCGGTGATCATGCGAAGCGCTTCGGCCGGGTCGAAGGACTCCTGGACGAGGAGGGTGCCGCCGAGCGCGGCGACCGTGACCGGCGTACCGCAGGAGCCGAAGGACGAGGCGAGCGGGACGAGTACCAGGTGGCGGGGCGGGGTGCCGTCCGTGTGCAGGGCCCTGACGTACGTGGCCCGGCCGCCGGCCAGCGCGTTGTGCGAGTAGGCAACCATCTTCGGCTCGGTCTCGGACCCCGAGGAGACCAGGATGCGGGCGGGTGATTCGGGGTGGGGGGAGGGCGAACTCCACGCCTCGGGAGACGCGTTCCCGCGATCGTCGTCGGCGGGGGAGGGGAGCGGGATGGCTCCTGGGATGGCGGCACGGGTACTGAACACTGCCCGTAGGTACGGGAGTTGACCGCGCAGTGCGATGTCCGCCGGAGAGGCGAGGACGGCGCCGCGGGCGCGGGAGCGGTGCAGCAGGCTGAGCGTGTCCCGGGTGCCGCGGCCGGGCGGGTACGGCAGGGACACCGCGCCGATCGCGGCCACCGCCAGCTCGGCCGCCACCGCGTCCCGCCCGTTGGGCAGACGCAGCGCGACGATGTCCCGTTCGCCCAGCCCGGCAGCGGCGAACGCGGCCGCGACGAGCCGCACCCGGGCGGCGAGCGCCGCGTAGTCCAGCACGCCCGCCGAGTCGACGACGGCTTCCCGGGCGGGATGCCGGCGGACGTGCTCGGTGAAGAGGGAGTACAGGTCGCGGTCCGGGCAGAGGCCCCGGGCGGCCCAGGCGCGGCGGTCGCGCGCCGGTACCAGGTCGCGGATGGTGATCCCGTCCCGCGATGTCCATACGGCCGTCGGGGACTCCGTGGTCGTCATGTGAACTCCCATGGTGCGCGCGGGAACGCGTGCTCGGCGGTCGCGAGGGCCCGGCGGAAGGCCCGGGTGCGTACCAGGTCCCGCAGGTCGGTGCAGACCGGCGTCGCGGTCAGGCCCGCCTCCCGGAGCCGCGGCGACCAGTAGCCCGACGGATGCAGCCGGAAGCGGAGGAGCGTCGCGGTGAGGTCCGCCGAGGGGCCGGGGCCGGTGACCCGTGCGACCCGCTCGGGCCGGGCACGGGCTTCGGGCCCCAGCGCGAGATAGCCGTCAGCGGTCCGCAGGGGACGGTCCAGCGGGGTCCATTCGACCCGTCGCCGGCGGCGGGGGATCACCGCGGCGGCGGAGAGCAGCGAGGAGTCGACGCGTCCGCCGTGGCCCGTACGGATACGGGTGAGCAGCGCCGCCAGTACGCCCTGCGCACAGACCAGTCCGCCGAGGATGTCGGTGAGCGTCATCAGGGAGGGCACCGGCGCCTCGTCGGCGGGGCGGAGCGCGGCGGCCAGGCCGCTGCGGGCCTGCACCAGATAGTCGGTGCCGACCGGCGGCGCGGGCCCGAGCGCGTCGCCCCAGCCGGACGCCCAGGCGTACACCAGGCCGGGGCGGGTGCGGCGCAGGTCGTCGGAGTCCAGGCGCAGCTGCGCCGCCTTGCCCGGTGCCCAGTTGTGCAGGAACACATCGGCGCGGGCGACCAGGTCGTGGACCTCGCGCCGGCCGGCGTCGGTCGTGATGTCGATCTCCGCCACGGTCTTCTCCGCGTTGAGCGCGCTGAACCGGGCCGAGCAGGTGCCCGCGATCGGCGGGATGCCGCGCATGGGGTCGCCGCCCGGCGGCTCGACGCGCATGACCTGTGCGCCCAGCATGCGGAGGACGTGCCCGGCGAGCGGGCCCTGCACCCGCCGCGTCGACTCCACGACCCGCAGGCCGTCGAGCGGCTGTCCGGCGGCGGGGCGTGGCCGGGTGGCCGCCCGTTCCGGGAACGGTGACCGGGTCCACGGCCGGACGCCCATCGGCGGGAACGGCTCCTCGCGGACGGGCAGCACGCTGACGCCCGCCCGGCCGGCCGCGTGCCGTACGGCCTGGTACGGCACCCGCGCCACCGCCTCGTGCAAGGAGACGGGCAACGGGCACGTGGCCGTGCCGAAGCGCTGCTGGAAGGGGAGCCAGCCGCGGCTGATGTCGGCGGAGGGCGCGCCGAGCAGCTGCCAGAAGTCCAGCCAGCGGTGCGGGTCCAGGGTCTCGAACTCGAAGAGCACCCCGTCCGACGTGGTCCAGGCGCCGTCACCCGGTTCGAGGGGCTCGGGCGGGCCGTCGCCGGCGGTCGCGGCGGCGAGGTACTGGGTCACGGCGAGCAGCGCGGCCTGGGCGACCGAGGTGCGGGCGCACCGCAGCGTGAGCCCCCGGGACCGTGCGATCAGGACGGCGAGGGCGCCCTGCGCGGCCAGCACGCCGGCCACCGCCGACGCGTAGTCCACGGCGAGCGGCGCCGGCCGGCCGGCCGCGCGGCCGTGCACGTGCATGATGCCGCAGGCCGCCTGGACGGACCGTTCGTCGGACAGCGGCAGGGCGACCGGGCCCGCCCAGTCGATGTCGTACGTGGCCTGGTCGGCCCGGGGTGCGTCCGTGAGGTCCAGGGCGCGCGCCGCGACACGTTCCGCGACCGCGGCCTCGCCGAGCGGCGCCGACCCGGTCATGAACCGGCCTCCGGCCGCGGACGGCGGCCCTGCGTCGAGTACAGGATGCTGGAAGCGGCGCGGAAGGACGGGTCGCGCATGAGGGCCCTGACCTCTTCCAGCTGACGCTTGGTCAGGCCCGCGGCGAGCAGCTTGTCGCGCAGGTGGTAGGTGTGGTGCAGCTGGAGCCGGAGGCCCGCTGACCGGGCGTGCCGGACCTCGATGTGGGGCCGCGGGTCGATGCCGACGAGTCCGGCGGCCCGCATGGCCGCGGGCACCTCCCGCCCCCAGTGCGGGTCGCCGCCGCCGGCCCGCATCGCGGCGGCCTTGGCCCGCAGGAAGTGGGCGTACAGCTCGGCGGCGCGGGCGTCCGGGGTGAGCAGGGGCGGTTCGTAGGAGGTGTCGAACTCGTCGATCTGCAGCACGCCGCCCGGTTTGAGGGCGCGTACCAGTTTGTCGAGCACGGCGCGCCGCTCCGGGAGGTGCTGCAGGACGAGGCGGGCCACGACGAGGTCGTAGGCCGCTTCGGGCAGCGGGTCGGTGACCACGTCGTGCCGCAGTACGGTCAGGCGGGGCGTCTCCGGGATGTGGTGCGGCTTGACGTCGGTGGCCGTGACCTCGCCGGACGGGGCGACGCGGGCGGCGAGCCAGCGCGCCACACTGCCGCCGCCCGAACCGATTTCCAGGCACCGCCAGCCGTCGCCGACGCCCGTCGCGGCCAGCCGCGGGAGGGTCACCGGGTCGTACGCGGCGGCCAGGCAGCGGTGCTGCTCCTGACTGTGCGTGCTGTCGTTGTCGAAGACGTAACCAGGGACGGTGTCCGGGGGCTGGCGCAGTGCGCTCCCCGCCTCTCTGCGGTGCATCGGCTCGTTCCTCCTCGCAGTCAACTCGGCAGTGCAGCGCGGAAGTTCAGGTCCATCTGCCGGAGCCGCAGGTGTCGGTACGGCCGGTGAGCCGGCGCCGCAGTGCGCCGCGGCGCACCTTGCCCGTGCCCGTACGGGGGACCTCGTCCCAGGTGAGGACGGTCGGCGGGCGCAGCGCCGGGAGGCCGGCCACCGCCTCCTGCCAGCGCTTCGGGTCCAGCGTGCCGTCCTCGGTGACCACGACGGGCAGCGGAGCCTCGCCGGGAGTGGCGAGCAGTACGCACTCCAGGACCTGCGGCAGCCGGTCCTCCAGGACGTCTTCCGTCTCCAGGCAGCTCAGCAGCGGAGTGCGGTCGACCTCGCGGTCGAGCAGCCGGACGCTGCCGCCGCGGTGACGGATGCCGACGTCACCGGTGTTCCACCACCTGCCGTGCTGTTTCGCCGCCCAGCGGCCGTCCTCGCCGACGTACGTGAGTCCGCGCGCGGCGGTCCTCGCCAGCACCAGACCCTCCCGGCCGCGCGGCAGGGGGGCGAGCGTCTCGGCGTCGACCACGCGCAGCCGGGTCTTGAACGGGACGGGGCGGCCGAGGTTGCGCGCCGCACCGCGGTCCGCGCCGTCCGACACGGAGCGGCGGGTGTGGAAGCGGAACGTCAGCGGGCCGGTCTCGGTCTGGCCCCAGCCCTGCATCCACAGCGGGCCGCGGTGGCCGCTCGCCCGCAGATAGGCACGGAGGGTGGGCGGATGCACGGCGTCGTACGTGCTGATGAAGAGCCGGACCTGACGGAAGGGGTTGTCCAGGCGCGCGGTCAGCGGCCGGAAGCGTACGAACGACGCGGGGAGCGCCTCGACGACCGTCGGCGGATGCGCCCGCAGCAGCGGGTCGGCGGCGTCCGGGTCCTGGCCCGTGACGATGGTGATCCGCCGCGGGGCCAGGCACAGCACACTCGCGGTCCAGCAGAACGTCCTGCCGTGCGCGAACGCGCTCGCGTTGAGGAGCGTGTCGCCGCGCCGTACGCCGATCCTCGGATAGCGCACGGTCTCGAACCGGGCCAGCTTCCCGATGATCGTGCGGGTCGAGTGCACCACCAGCTTGGGTACGCCCGTGGTGCCCGAGGTGTGGTTGATGACCAGGGGCTCGTCGTCGTGCCTGCGGCGGGGGCCGGGCGCGGGGTGCCCCTGGAGGGATTCGAGGGCGAGGGCGCCGGGTGACTCGCCGTCCAGCACGACGCAGGCGCCCGCGGCCGGCAGCAGGTCGGCGCCTTCGGCACGGCAGCGTTCCAGCAGGCCCGAAGAGGTCACGAGCAGGGCCGGGGCGAGGCGTTCGAGGAGCAGCCTCAGGGACAAGGCGGGGAGCTGCCCGGAGAGCTGCGCGGGCAGGGCCCCGATGCGTACGGCGGCGCAGGCCAGCAGGTCGTAGTCCCAGTGGTTGTCCTTGACGATCGCGATCCGGTCCCCGGGACGGGCCCCGGCGGCGGCCAGCCGGCCCGCCATGTCCTGGACCAGTGCCGCCAGTCCGGCGACGGAGTGGGCCGTACCGGCCTCCGGCGCGATGTCGAACGGCCGGTCCAGCCCGACCACCGTGTCGTGGCCCCGCTCGGCGCACTCGTCGAACAGAACCCCCATGTCATGCGGTTTCACGAGTCCCCTTCCGGTCGGTCGGGATGTCCGGGCGGGGGCCGCGCAGCCGGCTGAGGACCCGGGACGCGGCGAGCGCCCCCGCGCGCACGGCCCCCTCGGAGGACGGCCGCAGCATCACCCAGTCGCCGGCGTACTCCACGGGCCCGGTGACACGGGCCATGAAGCGCGGGCGGCACCGCAGCGCCGCGGGGGTGGCCTCCGGCAGGCCGTGCCGGAAGGCGTGCACGAAGTTGCGCATGCCGGCCCGCTCCAGGCCCGGTACGTAGCGCCGGGCCGCTCCGGTGAGGCGTTCGACGACCTCCCGGTCCGGCGCGGTGAGCAGCTCGGGGACGGTGCGGGCGTCCGCCATGAGGGTCAGCAGCCCCTTGCCTGCGGGGGCCCGCGCCGGGTGCTTGACGTGGTCCGCGAGGATGCCGGAGAGGGTGCTGTCCTCCGCGTCCGGCGTGAGGAGGAGGTACAGCGGCTCGCGGGCCGCGGGCCTGAGCGGCCGGTCCAGCAGACAGCTGACCTTCAGCGTCGGCGTGAACGTGCACGCCGAGAGGAAGGCGGCCTCGTCCGGTGCGGGGTTGGCGTGCAGCCGGGCGGCGACCGGCGCCGGTACGCACAGCACGGCGGCGCGTGCCGTGACGATCCCGCCGTCGGTCCGCAGGCCCGCCGAGTCCTTGTCGGCGACGACCTCGTGCACCTCGCTCCCGGTGACGACGTCCAGCCCTTCGGCGAGCTTCCGGGCGAGCAGGTCCATCCCGTCCGCGTACGTGCGCCAGCTCGTGGGCGGGCCCACGTCCCGCAGCAGGCTCAGCAGCGGGGCCGCCGCGGAGCGCGCGGTGTCCCAGCCGAAGAAGCAGCCGGCGACCGGCTGGAGGAGGTAGTCGTGGAGATCGGGGTGGTAGCGCCCGGCCAGCTCCCGGAGGGTGGCCGTGCCCAGCGGGGTGCGCTCCGGGTGGTCGGCGTCGAACTCCTCGCGGTGGCGCGCGAGCCAGGCCAGCAGGCGGGCCAGGTCCAGCCGGCCGCGCGGGCCGAGCCCGGCGCCGGTGAGGAGGGCCGACGGCTCCGCCAGGCCCGTCCGTGCCTTCCCTGCGCGCCACACCGCCGGCCGGCCGCCGATCCGCGGTACGTCACCGTGCGGTACTCCCAGGCGGTCGATCAGCTCCCAGGTCGCGCGGTAGCCGTGCCGGGGGAGTTGTTCGGCGCCCTCGTCCACGGTCCAGCCGTCGTGCCGGAAGCAGTGCATCCGGCCGCCGACGTACCGCTGCTTCTCGTACACACGGACCGTCAGCCCGGCCCGTCGTAACTCGTGCGCGGTGGTCAGGCCGGCGATGCCGGCCCCGATCACGGCCACGTCCAGGTCCGGAGTCATGCGGCGGCCCCCGTGCCCACGAGGACGTTCGCGAGCACCAGGAGTGCCACGCCGAGGCGGTGCACCGCGAACCCCGTCCTCCGGGCCCGCATGATGTCGCCGCGGACGAAGCCGGTGACGAACTGCTTCGCCCGCAGCGCCGACGCCGGGAGCATCAGGAGCACGAACCACCACGGTGCGATGCCGGTGGCCGAGGCGGCCGCGCCGAGCAGGAACTCCGCCGCCGACAGGCAGCCGATGAACACCGCGTTGCCGCGCTCCGACACCAGGGCCGCCACGGTCGGCCGGCCGACGGCGCGGTCGCCCTCGACGTCGTTGGTGTTGGAGTACACCCCGAACATCAGCGGCCCGAAGCCGAAGAGCACGCCCTGGACGAGGAGGAACCCCGAGAAGTGGCCCGCGGCGAGGCCGTACGGCGCCACCACCAGCACCACGCCCAGCGCGACGAGGAACGCCTCCTGGAAACCGCAGTAGCTGATCTTCAGGCCGTAGGAGTACTGGAGGGACACCACGAACAGGGCAGCCGTCAGCACCAGCGCCCACAGCGGCCGGTGCGGTGCGACGGCCACGGCGCCCGCCCACAGGGCCGCGCCGGCCACCGCCGTGGCCCAGGCGAAGTTCAGCGCCTGACGCTCTGTCAGGGTGCCCGCCACCAGGGGCTTGCGCAGCTTGTTGCGGAGCGGGTCGTCCGGGCCGTAGTTGGCGGTGTCGCTGCCGTCCCGGAAGCCGGTCACGTCGTCCAGGGCGACCATCGCCATGATCACGCACACCTGGCCGAGCAGGAACAGCACGAGCATCGTGGCCGTGGCCGGAGTGAACCGCGCGACGGGCAGCAGCACGGCGGCCAGTACCACCAGGATGCTGAGGTAGTAGTCGAAGACGTCGAGTTTGCCCAGCCGGGCGTAGCTGCGGAGCCGGTGCCCGGCGCCGCCGGCGGCGGCCGTCCGCAGCCCGGCCTGGAAGTCGTGGTGGGCCATCTGCTGGAAGCTCCTTCTGCTCAGTCGCCCGCGAACGCGCACACGGCGTCGGCGATGTACTCGACGTCCGCATCGGTCAGTTGGGGGTGCACGGGCAGTGACAGCGCACGCCGGCCCGCGCTCTCGGCGTGTGGCCAGCGGTCCCCGGGCGCGGCGAACGCCGCGAACGCCGGCTGCAGTGGCAGCGGCAGGGGGTAGTACGCGTGGCAGTCGATCCCGCGCTCCCGGAGGTGCCGCTCCAGCGCCTGCCGCCGGTCCGCCAGCACCGTGTAGACGTAGTAGCAGCGGCCGTCCTTGCCGGCGGGCGGCGGGCGGACGCCCCGCTCGGCCAGCGGCGCGAACCGCTCGGTGTAGTACTCCGCGACGGCGGCGCGCCGCGCCAGCCGCCGCGGCAGCCCGCTGAACCGGTGGGTCTGGAAGGCCGCCTGGATCTCGTCGAACCTGCTGTTCCGCCCGATGACGTGGTGCAGGAAGCGGCGACTGCCGTCCTGGCCGTGGTTGCGCAGCATCCGGACGCGCTGCCCGATGCCCGCGTCCCGGGTCACCACCACGCCGCCCTCGCCGGGCATCCCGAAGGACTTCACCTGCACGAACGAGAACACCCCGGCCTCGCCCCACAGACCGGCGGGCGTGCCGTCGAGCACCGCCCCCTGCGCGACCGCCGAGTCCTCGATCAGCCGGACCCCGTGCCTGCGCGCCAGGTCGGTGAAGCGCGGCATGTCGGCCATGACGGAGAAGACATGGGCCGGCATGACCGCCTTGGTGCGCCCGGTGATCCGCCGCTCGACTTCCGCCGGGTCGGCGACCATCGTGTACGGATCGACGTCGGCGAAGACCGGTGTGGCGCCCAGGTGGACGACGGAGGCGGCGAGCGGGGCGCAGCCGAAGGCCGGTACCACCACCTCGTCACCCGGGCCCACGTCCACCGCGCTGAGCGCCAGGTCCAGCGCCGAGGTTCCGCTGCCGCACGCGACCACGTCCGCCGCGCCGAGGGACTCCTGGAGCAGCCGCTCGAACCTCCGGGTGTGCTCGCCGAGGACGAAACGCTGCTCCGGTGCCAGGCCGAGCTCCAGGAGGAGGTCGAGCAGCACCGTACGGTCGGCCTCGAACAGGTCCGGCGGGAAGAACGGAATATGCGACCGGGGGGTCATTCCGGCCGCCCGCGGTAGAAGGCGCGGATCGTCCCGCAGACGCGGTCGAGCTGCCGCTCGGAAAGGTCCGGGTGGAAAGGCAGCGCCACGGCGTGCTCGCTCGCCGCCTCCGCATTCGGGAAGTCCCCCCGGGAATGGCCCATTTCCGCGAAGCAGGGCTGGAGATGCAAGGGGATCGGGTAATACACCTCGGTACCGATGCCGTGCCGGGTGAGATGCCGGACCAGTTCGTCCCGGCGCTCGGCCTCGATCAGGTAGACGTAGAAGACAGCGGAGGAACCCGGTCCGCGGTCGATCACCTCGGGCAGCCGCCGGATGCCGGGAATTTCCTGGAGCCGTTCCCGGTAGGCCGCGGCCAGTTCGCCGCGGCGCCGGATGTCTGCTTCCAGCCGGGTCAGCTTGGCCAGCAGCACGGCTGCCTGGATGTCGTCCATCTTGCTGTTCACCCCGGGCAGCGCGCTCCGGGTGGAGATCGCGGGGAAGTCGTCGAGGGTGCGGCCCAGCCGGCCGTGGTGGCGCAGGCCGGAGACCAGCTCCGCCGTCCCCGGGTCGTCGGTGAGCACGGCTCCGGCGTCGCCGAGGGCGCCGAGCGTCTTGCTCGGGAAGAACGACAGCACCCCGCCCGCGCCGTGCAGCCCCGCGTGGACCCCGCGCTGCCGCATGCCGATCGCCTCGGCGCTGTCCTCCACCAGCACCAGCCCGTGACGTGCGGCGACGGTGGTCAGTGCCGCCATGTCCGCCATCTGATGGAAGAGATGAGCGGGCAACACGAAGCGGCTGGCGGGGGAGACGGCGGCGGCCAGCGCCGCGGGGTCCATGGCGTAGCTGACGGGGTCGATGTCGACGAACTGCGGCCGGCCGCCCGCCAGTACCACGGAGGTGGCGGTGGCCGCGAAGGAGTACGCCGGTACCAGGACGCCGTCGCCGGGGCGGATTCCGCAGGCCCGCAGCAGCAGTACCAGCGCGTCCGTCCCGCTGTTCACTCCGATCACATGACGGGCCCCCGTGAACTGCGCCAGCGCCTTTTCCAGTTCCGCCACCTGACGGCCGTGCGAGAATTTCCCGTTGTCGAAGACCTCGTTCACCCGGCGCTCGACCAATGGCCACAGCCGGGCGAATGTCGCCGCCTGTGAGAAGAATGGGACTGTATGACAATGCACTTGAGAGGATGCCGCGCTGTCGTCGGTCGTACCGCGGCGATCCATGCCGAGAGATACCTCGACCACCCCCTGGGACGCATTCGGCGGTTTTCCGCAAGGGTGAGGATCCCCCGTTCGCCGCAATCGACACCCTTCCCTTGTCATATTCACACTTTGCGGTAAGTCCTCTTCATATTTCTTGACTCGTCTTATGGGGGCACGCAGCATTCGCTTGTCCGATGAACGGCGCGCACGCCGCGCACCGCATTGGGAGGAAGATGCTGCAGCCCCTCGTGATCGGGCTGGGCCGTTCCGGAGCCGGACTCCACGTGAAGGCTCTGTCGCGCCTGGCCTCCTTACCCGAAACCCCGCTGGCCGACGGCCCGTTGGTCGCCTGCGATCCCCGGCCGGAGGCCGGCAGCGGCCTGACCGGAGTGACGGTGACCCGCTCCCTCGCCGGGGCGGCCCGGCTCGTCACCCCGTCGCACACGGTCGTCCACGTCTGCACGTCACCGCGGTCACGGATGCCCGTCCTCACCGAACTGTCCGCACTCGGCTTCCGCCGGTTCCTGGTCGAGAAACCGCTCGCGGCCGACCGCACGGAGCTCGACGGCATCGTCCGGCTGTGCCGCCACCACGACCTCGACCTGGTCGTGATGAGCCACTGGCTGGCCGCCGGGCTCACCCGCCGGCTGCGCCGGCTGGTACGGGACCGCCCGCTCGGCGCCCTGCGCCACATGTCCTTCGCCCAGCACAAACCGCGCTTCCTGCGCACGCTCACCCTGGAAGGCCATCCGACCGCCTTCGACGTCGAGATCCCGCACTCCCTCGGCGTCGCCCTCGACCTGGCCGGGCCCGCCGACCTCGTGGACGCGGACTGGAGCGACCTGCGCTGCCAGACCGGCGTACGCCACTTCATGGGCGGCGCCCGGCTCACCCTCCAGCACCACTCCCACGTGCGGACGGAGATCGTCTCCGACCTCGCCTCGCCCGTCCAGGAGCGCAGCGTCACCCTGCGGTTCGAGCACGGCACGGTCACCGGCCACTACCCGCTCAGCGAGCACGACGACCATGCCCACCTCCTCATCCCGGACGACCCGTACGGCCCCCGCATCTTCCGCGACGACGCGCTCACGGCCTTCATGCTGCGCACCTACCAGGACTTCGCCGCGGGCCGGCGGAACCACTCCACGGTTCCGTACGACGTGGTCCGCCTGCTGTGCGCGGCGAAGGACCACTGCCGTGCCGCGCACCGCACGACCGCGGGGGAGACCCCGGACGCCCCGACCACGGAGGAACCCCATGTGCGGTGAACCCGCCTTCCCCCGGCACCGGCTGGCCGGCCTCGGCGACGAGGCGGCCCGCGGCCTCGACGGACAGCTCGCCGCGCTCGGCCGGCTCGATTGGGGCGCGCTGGAGCTGCGTACCGTCGACGGCGTGGCCGTGGCCGACCTCGACGCCCGGACGTTCCGCACCCTCACCGGCCGGGTCCGGGACGCCGGGCTCGACGTGGTCTGCCTGGCCTCCCGGATCGGCAACTGGGCCCGCCCGGTCACCGGCCCCTTCGACGACGACCTCGCCGAACTGGAAGCGCTGGCCGAGCAGTGCGCCGCCCTGGACTGCCGGTACGTCCGGATCATGTCCTACCCGAACGCCGGGCTCACCGAGTCCGAATGGGCCGCGCGGGCCATCGACCGCGTCGGCCGCCTCGCCGACCGGGCCGAGCAGCACGGCCTGACCCTGCTGCACGAGAACTGCGCGGGCTGGGCCGGCGACCGCGCCGACCGCATGCTGCGCCTGGTACGGGAGGTCGGCAGCCCCGCGCTGCGACTCCTCTTCGACACCGGGAACGGCGTCGCGCACGGCTACGACGCCTTCGGCACCCTGGAGAAGGTGCTGCCGCACGTCGCCCACGTACACGTCAAGGACGCCGTACGGACGCCGGACGGCACGGTGGCGTACACCCTGCCCGGTGACGGCCGGGCCCGCGTCGCCGACTGCCTGCGGCTGCTCCTGGAGACCGGCTACGGCGGCTCCCTCTCCCTCGAACCGCACCTCGCGGTCCGGCCCCACGAAGGGCTGCGCACACGGGACGACGCGATGGCCCTCTTCGTCGGCGCCGGGCGGCGCCTCGAACGCGTACTGGCCCGCCTGGCCCCGTACGCGAGGCCGGCCGCCGTCCCGGAAGGAGCCCGCGAATGACCGGCCGCACCCTGCTCGGACCCGCCGACCACGAGCTGCTCCGGCGGCTGCTGCGGACCCCGACCGCCGGGCCGCTGGAGGCCGGGCCCGAGGACGGCCCCGCCCGGCTGTGGGAGGCCCAGCACGAGTACGCGCGCGCGGCCGAGGAGTCCGGCATGCGGGTCGTCCACCACGCCGTGCCGCCCGCCGCCTGCGTCGCCCGCGCCGACGTGCCCGCCGCCGTCCGCCGCGCCGCGGACGACGCGGGCTTCCTCGCCGCACAGCCCAGCCTCGTGCTGCGCCTGGGGCCCGCCCTGCCGACCGCGTCGACCGTCATGTGCAACGTGCACCTCGACACGGTCGCCGGACAGGAACCGGTGACGTTCGACGGGCGCCGCTTCACCGGGCGCGGCGCCGCGGACGCCAAGGGCCCGGCGGTGGCCCTGCTGGCAGGGGTACGTGCCGCGGCGGCGGCAGAGCCCTCGCTCGGCCGCGACACCGCCGTCCTCGTGCAGGCCGTCGCCGGGGAGGAGGGCGGCGCGATGGGCACGTACGGGACGCGGCCGCTGCTCGAAGCCGGGTACTACGGACGCCTCAACCTCTTCTGCGAACCGACCGGGCTGCGGTACCTCCCGAGGGCCACGGCCTCGATGACGGCACGGATCACCGTCGGCGGCCGGGACGCGATCGACGACCGCCCCGACGCCGGGCACAACGCCACCGTCCTCCTCGGCTTCCTCGCCCAGCACCTGGCCACCGTCCTGGACGACGTGCTGCCGGACGGCCGGGTCTGCGTCGCCGGGCTGCACACCGGGCACCACCACAACCGCGTCCACGGCAGCGGACACCTGCTCCTCAACCTCTCGTACGCCCGCACCGCCGACGGCGCGTTCCTGGAGCGCGCGGTGGCCGAGGCCGTCGACCGGGGCCTGCGCGCCTTCACGGCACGCTTCGCCGGCACCCGCGAGTTCGGCCGCACGGCCGCCGAAGCGGCCCGGATCACCCGGCTGGAGTGGGACAAGCGCGGCCTGCCCTGCCTGGACGGCGCCGACCCGTGGGCCGAGGCGCTGCTCGCGGAGGCGGGCGTGGACCGATGGCCCGCGGACGAGCCGGCGTTCACCTGCGACGCCCTCTGGGCGGCGGAACTGCCCGGCACCTTCACCGCCGTCCTCGGCCCCGGCTCCCTCGACGCCAACCACGCACACGCGCAAGGAGAGTTCGCCGACCTCGCCGACCTCGAAGCATTCGCCGCCACGGTGTCCGCGGTGCTCACCACCTTCGCCCGGCACACCGCCCGGCGCGGGGACCGCCCCGCGGCCCAGCAAGGGAGTCCCGTATGACCCTGCCACGACAGCACCAGGCACCGCCGCCGGCCCCCGTCGACCACGACGTACTGCGCTCCGCCGTCACCACCCTCTTCGCCTCCTACGGAATTCCGCACCGGCGTGCCCGTACGGCCGCCACCGCCCTCTGCTACGGGGACCTCACCGGGCTCGACTCCCACGGCGTCTTCAACCTCGGCCGCCTCTACCTCCCGCTCCTGGAGAGCGGACGGGCCGATCCCGCCGCCGAGCCCGCGCCACTCACCGACCTCGGCGCCTGCGTCGTCCTCGACTCCCGCCGCGCCCTGGGCCTTTGGGCGGCGGCCGAGGCGATGGACCTCGCCGTCGAACGGGCCGGCCTGTACGGCATCGGCATGGTCGCGGTACGCAACGCCACCCACTTCGGCTGCGCCGGCTTCCACACCACCCGCGCGGCGGAACGCGGCATGATCGGCGTGCTCGCGGGCAACTGCGGCGGACAGCGCATCGCCCGCCCGCCGGACGGCACCCTCGCCATGCTCGGCACCAACCCGCTCAGCGTCGCGGCGCCCGCCCTCGGCGACCACCCCTTCGTCCTCGACATGAGCACCACGGTCGTGCCCACGGGCCGGATCCGCACCGCGGCCCGCCGCGGCGAGCCGGTCCCCGAAGGCTGGCTGGCGGACGCGGCGGGCAGGCCGCGCACCGACCCCGGCGCCTTCGACCGCGGCGAGGCCCACCTGCGCTGGCTCGGCGGTGCTCCGGAGACCGGCGCCTACAAGGGCTACGGACTCGGCCTCGCCGTCGAGCTGCTGGCCGCGCTGCTGCCGGGCGCCGCGGTCGGGCCGGCACCGGAGGCGCTCCAGGGGAACGGCCGGCCGCACGGCAGCGACGACGACATCGGCTTCTTCGCCCTCGCCGTCGCGCCGGAGAAGCTACGCCCGGACGGGGACTTCGCCGGCGCGGCCCGTGGGCTCTTCGGCACGCTGCTGGCCTGCCCGCCCGTGCAGGAGGACCGGCCCGTACGGTACCCGGGCTGGTGGGAGGCGGAACGCGCGCGCACGCGCCGCCGTGAGGGCATCCCTCTCCCGGCACACCTCCACGAAGAGCTCACCGCCCTCGGTGTCCTCGCCCCGGCGGATGGAGGTGCCCGATGACGGCCCGCCGCATCGGCGTGATCGGACTCGGCGCCGTCTCCCGGTACTACCTCGCCGCGATCGGCCGGCTGCCCGGCTGGACCCTGGCGGCCGTGTGCGACGCGCGGGAGGACGCGCTGCGTCCGTACCGCGGCCATGTCCCCTGCCACACGGGGCACCGCGCGCTCCTGGCGGACCCCGCACTGGACGCCGTCGTCGTCGCCGTGCCGAACCACGCGCACGCCGGGATCTGCCGGGACGCGCTGCGTGCCGGCGTCCCGGTCTGCGTCGAGAAGCCGCTCGCGCTGCACGCGGCGGAGGGACGCGAGCTGACCGCACTGGCCCGCGAGCGGGGGACCCCGCTCTTCACCGCGTTCCACCGCCGCTACAACGACGGCGTACGGCGGCTCCGGCGCGACCTGGCCGCCGCCCGGGCCCCCGTCGCCTCGGTCCGGGTCCGCTACCTCGAACGCATCGAGGACCACATCGCGGGCGACACCTGGTACCTCGACCCCCGGCGCTGCGGCGGTGGCTGCGTGGCCGACAACGGGCCCAACGCCTTCGACCTCGTACGGCTCCTCCTCGGCGACGTGGAGGTCAGCGGCGCGGAGATCACCCGGGACGGCCACGGCACCGACCGGCAGGCGGTCGTCGCGCTGCGGGCGGCGGGCGGGGCCACCGCCACGGTCGAACTGGACTGGTCGTACCCCGGTGAGGTCAAGGACATCGAGGTACGGCTGACGGACGGGACCGTACGCGGCACGGACATGCTGGCCCGGCACCCGGGCTTCAAGGCGTCGCTGTGGCACGAGTACGCCGGCATCCTGGCGGACTTCGCCACGGCACGTGCGCCGGGGGACACCGGGACCGACGACGGTCTCGCCGCGCTGGAACTGGTGGCGGCGAGCTACCGTACGGAACGGGCCACGACGGCGGAGAGGGGACGACGGTGAGCGGCCGGATGTCCGACGAGAACGGCGTCAAGCGCTCCGTGCGGGGCGACCTGGTCAAGGTCCTGCTGCACCGCCGCACGGACCGCGGCATGACGCTCGAACCGCACGCGAGCCGCTGCATGCGCCGCGGTGAGGTGCACGAACTGGTCACCACCGACCAGCGGGACCTCGGTCCCGGGGCGCGCGTCGACCGGGTCGGCTTCCTCGGCTTCGTGGAGCTGACGTGCGCCGGAGTGATCGACCGCGGGGACGACGTCTGGCTCGACGGCCTGTGCATCGGCACCGTCCTCGGCTTCGACGCCTGCCACTTCCCGAACCACTACAACATCCTGATCGGTACCGGCCGGCTCCTCACCGGGGGCGACCTGGAGCTGTGCCCCGAGCTCCCGGTCGCCTTCACCCAGGCGAGCGCCGCGGCACCCTGACCGGCCGTCACCGGTGCCGGACACGACACGGCGCGGCCGGCGGCCCCTCCCGGGGCCACCGGCCGCGCCCTTACGGGTCGGTGCCCGGCGTCAGCCCAGCAGCTCGACGTCCAGCTGACCGAAGTGGTACTTGCGCACCGCGGCGAGCAGCTCGTCGAGCGACAGCTCACCGTTGTTGTCGGTGTCGACCTTGCGGAACGCCTCCTGGGCGGCCGAGCGGTCCACGCCGATCCCGGCCAGCCAGGCCTCGAACTCACCGGCGTTGATCTGCCCGTCGGCGTTCTTGTCGCAGAGGCCGATGATGCCCTTGACGACCGGGCCGAGCGCGCGGTTGAAGTCGGCCTCGCCGCCCTCGAAGATCAGGTTCTGCGTGACGCTCAGGAACTGGTCCTTGGTGAGCGGGCCGTTCGAGGGCGCCCCGGCCGCCTGCGTGAGGTGGTCGAAGAGGCTGCGGAAGGCCTCCTTCAGCGTCCTGCCCTCCGCGGAGTCGGCTTCGGACCCGAAGTTCTGCGTGATCTTCGCGGCCTCCTGCTCGAAGTCCCGCCATTCCAGGATTCCGTTGCCGTCCGAGTCCCACTTCTCGAAGCGCTTCTGCAGCCGCTCGTTCGCGACGGGAGTAGCCATGTGCGGTGTCCTTTCCTCAGTCGTGCCGTTTCTCAGCGGCGCCGTACCGGGTGGCCGGTGCCGCCTCGCGCGGCCTTCCTTCCCCGAAGGCCGGCAAGTCGAGGAGCTCCGGCGGAATTCCGTCAGAGCAGCGTGACCCGGGGCCCGGCGGCCTTTCCGCGGGTGTCCAGCAAGGCACATTCCGCGCGGGTCAGTGTCGTCATGTCGTAACAGCTGTGGTCCTGCAGGAGAATTGCCAGATCCGCGCCTTCCAGAGCCTCCGGCAAAGACTCCACGCGGGCCAGCGGAACGCCGTCCACGGTGAATTCCGGGACATGCGGATCGTGGTAGCGAACCGATACGCCGCGGGCCCGGAGTCCGCTCGCCACCGGTCCCGCCGGGGATTCCCTGGCATCGGCCACGTCGGGCTTGTACGCCACGCCGAGCAGGACCACCGACGCCCGGTCCGGCGGCGTCCCCAGCTCGTCGAGGAGCCCGGCGGCCCGGCCGACGACGTGCGCCGGCATCCGCGACAGCACCTCGTGGGCCGCGGCCAGCATGCGGAAGGAGAAGCCCTCGGCACCGGCCTTCGCCGCGAGGTAGCGGGGATCGACCGGTATGCAGTGGCCGCCCACGCCGGCCCCGGGCCGGAACGGCGCGAACCCGAAGGGCTTGGTACCGGCGCAGTACAGCACGTCCCACACGTCGATGCCCGTCCGGTCGCAGTACAGCGCGACTTCGTCGACGAGGGCGATGTTGACGTACCGGTAGGTGTTCTCCAGCAGCTTGGCCATCTCGGCCTCGCGCGTGCCGCGCGAGACCACCAGCGTCTCCACGAACCGGCCGTAGAAGGCGACCGCGTGTTTGGCGCACAGCGGAGTGCAGCCGCTCACCACCTTCGGGGTGTTGCGCACCCCGAACCTGCGGTTGCCCGGGTCGATGCGCTGGGGTGAGTACGCGAGGTGGAAGTCGGCACCGGCCCGCAGGCCGCTGCTGCCTTCCAGGACCGGCCGGACGACCTCCTCCGTGGTGCCCGGGTAGCTCGTGGACTCCAGGACGACGAGCATGCCCGGCCGCAGGCAGCGGGCCACGGCCCGCGACGCGGCGCGCACCGCGGAGAGATCCGGGGTGCCGTCCGCGCCGAGGCCCGTGGGCACGCAGATCACGACCGTGTCGGCCCGGCGGAGCGCCGCGGCGTCGGACGTGGCGCTGAAGCCCGCCGCGCGCATGGCGGCGACGTCCCCGTCCCGCACCCCGCCGACGTGCGAACGCCCTCCGTTGAGGCCGGTGACCACGGCGTCGGAGACGTCGTACCCGAGGGTGGTCAGCCCCGCGGCGCACGCGGCACGCGCGAGCGGCAGCCCGACGTGCCCCAGTCCGATCACGGCGAGATCGGCAGTCATCAGTCTTCCCCCTGTTCGCGACGGCTGTTCGGCGGGTCAGACGGAGAAACTCCCGGTGCCCGCCGCGAGATGCGAGCCGAATCCCGGCTGTACGGTGAAACTCGGTGTCATGCAGAAGGGGTCCGCGTACACCTGGACGGGTGCGTCGGTGCGATTGACCAGTACGTGGGAGTCGAGCGGCAATTTGATGCAGCCGGCCGGATTTTCGTAGGTGGTCGTCGGACTGACTTCGGTCTGGAAAACGATGACCTCGCCCTGGGCCGCGGCCGCCGGAGCTGCTGTCACCGCCGTCGTGAGAAGTGCAGCGGCGAGGAGGGTGAGAACGGAACCGGCTCGGCGCATATGCCTTTCCTTTCACGGAGAACAATCACCGTCGGAATCCTGCCCCTGCGCCGTCCGGCGTAATATTCACCCGTCAAGGTGCACCCGATTCAGCGACAATATGCAGATCCGGTGACATGAGGCGATCGTATGACCGGAGTCTCCCGGGCGGATATATTCACCGCCATGGACGAACTGGCCCTGCTCGCACGCTCCGACGGCCCCGTGACGCGTGGCCGTCTCCGCCGTGACCTGACCGCCCTCGGCCTCACCGACGGCGATCTCGTCATGTTCCACACCCGGCTGTCCGCACTCGGTTACGTCGCGGGCGGACCCGGGACGGTCATCGGCGCCCTCGCCGATGTCGTGGGGGAGCGCGGCACCTTGATGGTCACCTGCGGCTGGAACGACGCCCCGCCCTACGACTTCACCGACTGGCCGCAGGCCTGGCAGGACGCGCTGCGTGCCGAACACCCCGCGTACGACCCCGACCTCAGCGAGGCGGACCACTCCTTCGGACGGCTGCCGGAGGCCCTGCGCCGCCGGCCGGGAGCCGTCCGCAGCCGGCACCCCGACGCGAGCTTCGCCGCACTCGGCGCGGCGGCGACGGAACTGATGGCCGACCACCCGTGGGACGACCCGCACGGCCCCGGCAGTCCGCTGGCCCGGCTGGTCGCCATGGGCGGCCGGGTCCTGCTCCTGGGCGCGCCGCTGGACTCCCTCACGCTGCTGCACCACGCCGAGGCGCTCGCCGACGCGCCGGGCAAGCGGTTCGTGGACTACGAACAGCCGGTCATGGTGGACGGCGAGCGGGTCTGGCGGCGCTTCCACGACATCGACTCGGAGGACGGGGCCTTCGACTACTCCGCGGTCGTCCCCGAGGGGCAGTGGCCGTTCGAGGTCATCGCCCGGGACATGATCGCCGCGGGGCTCGGCAGCCACGGGCTGGTCGGCGCGGCCGAGAGCCATCTCTTCGAGGCCGGGGACGTCGTCGAGTTCGGCGTCGCGTGGATCGAGCGGAAGCTGCGCCCGGCAGCGCCGGACTCCTGAGCGCCTCTCACCGGCCGGTGGCCGGCAGACCGGCCGCCACGCAGCCGAACAGCACGCAGGCGGACAGCGTGACCGCCACCGATACGCACACCAGCCGGTGACGCAGCTGCCGGTACCGCATCTCGTACTCCTCCCGCAGCTCCCCGCTCCGGTCGCGGACCCGTTCGAGGTAGCGGCGGGTCAGGACGACGCGGTCGTCGGTGTACCGGGTGATCACCTCCTCGCGCTGGGCGGTGGTCAGCCAGGGCATCCCGTCGGCGAACACCGCTGCCTCGCTCCTGGCCCGCTCGGCCTCCGTCCAGCACAGCAGGTAGCCCTCCAGCCGGTCGAGGCCCGCCTCGGCCGCGCGCTCGTCCGGGCCGTGCTTCGGCGTCACTTCTTCTTCCCGCCGCGCAGCGAGGTGTCCGGGTCCTCGTCGATCATGTCCCGGCGCCCGGTGGCCTCCGCCTCGTCCAGCATGGCGACATCGGGGTGGTGCAGGTCGAAGGCGGGGGATTCGGAGCGGACCCGGGGCAGCGTGCAGAAGTTGTGCCGGGGCGGCGGGCAGGACGTCGCCCACTCCAGGGAGCGGCCGAAGCCCCAGGGGTCGTCGACGGTGATTCTCGGCGCGTACTTGGCGGTCTTCCAGACGTTGTAGAGGAACGGCAGCGTGGAGATGCCGAGCAGCAGCGCGCCGATGGAGGAGACCGTGTTGAGCACGGTGAAGCCGTCGGCCGAGAGGTAGTCGGCGTAGCGGCGGGGCATGCCTTCGGCGCCCAGCCAGTGCTGGACGAGGAAGGTGGTGTGGAAGCCCACGAAGAGCGTCCAGAAGTGGATCTTCCCCAGCCGCTCGTCCAGCATCGTGCCGGTGAACTTGGGCCACCAGTAGTGGAACCCGCCGAACATCGCGAAGACGACCGTGCCGAACACCACGTAGTGGAAGTGCGCGACGACGAAGTAGCTGTCACTCACGTGGAAGTCCATCGGTGGCGAGGCGAGGATGACGCCGGTCAGCCCGCCGAACAGGAAGGTGACGAGGAAGCCCAGCGACCAGAGCATGGGGGTCTCGATCGACAGGGAGCCGCGCCACATCGTGCCGATCCAGTTGAAGAACTTCACCCCGGTCGGCACCGCGATCAGGAACGACATGAACGAGAAGAACGGCAGCAGGACGGCGCCGGTGACGAACATGTGGTGCGCCCAGACGGTGATCGACAGGCCGGTGATCGAGATGGTGGCAGCGACCAGGCCGACGTACCCGAAGATGGGCTTGCGGGCGAACACCGGGATGATCTCGCTGATCACGCCGAAGAACGGCAGCGCGATGATGTAGACCTCGGGGTGTCCGAAGAACCAGAAAAGATGCTGGTAGAGCAGGGCGCCGCCGTTGGCCGGGTCGTAGATGTGGGCTCCGAACTTCCGGTCGGCGGCCAGGGCCAGCAGGGTGGCGGCGAGCACGGGGAAGGCCAGCAGCACCAGGACGCTGGTGAGCAGCACGTTCCAGGTGAAGATCGGCATCCGGAACATCGTCATGCCGGGCATGCGCATGCAGATGATGGTGGTGATGAAGTTGACGGCCCCCAGGATGGTGCCGAACCCGGAGAGCGCCAGACCCATCACCCACATGTCCCCGCCGACGCCGGGAGTACGGGTGGCGTCGGACAGCGGCGTGTAGGCGAACCAGCCGAAGTCGGCCGCGCCGTTCGGCGTCAGGAACGAGCCCACCGCGATCAGGGAACCGAAGAGGAAGAGCCAGTAGGACAGCATGTTCAGCCGCGGGAAGGCGACGTCCGGCGAGCCGATCTGCAACGGCATGATGGCATTGGCGAAGCCGGAGAACAGCGGCGTGGCGAACATCAGCATCATGATGGTGCCGTGCATGGTGAACGCCTGGTTGAACTGCTCGTTGGAGAGGATCTGCAACCCCGGGCGGGCCAGCTCGGCCCGCATGGACAGCGCCAGCAGCCCGCCGATCATGAAGAAGACGAAGGCCGTCACCATATAGAGGGAACCGATTTTCTTGTGGTCCGTGGTCGTCAGCCACGTCACCACCACCGCGCCTCTTGTCCGGCGGGGGTGCTCCCGGACCATCACCTGGTCCGGACGTTCGGTCTGCGTCCCCACGACGCCACTCCCTTTCCGCTTCCCGTTCGGTACAGCCGGTATACGGCACCGTGCGGAAGCGGCCGGGGCATTGCGCCGTCCGTGGGAGGGGGAGGCCCCGCGACCGGTCAAGTGTCGGGGACGAGCGCCTGCTCGAGGACGTCCCGGGCCACCTCCCGGAGGCGCCGGCTGTGGCGGCGGGCGTGACCGCGCATCGCCTCGAAGGCCTCCTCCACGCTCACCCCCATGCGATGGGCGAGGAACCCCTTGGCCTGTTCGATGACGACACGGCTCTGGAGGGCGGTA